>NZ_LJGU01000130.1 GCF_001751245.1 Streptomyces oceani | reverse complement strand
GCCGGTGCCGGGCCCGCGCGGCCGGTTCCCCGGCCCTCGTCGTCGGCGGCATCGGCCTCGGCGAGAGCGGCACGCTGCTCGCGCACCGCGCGGGCGTGCGGATCCGTCCGCGCGTCGTACGACAGCAGCCGTGGCAGGGCCAGCGCGAGCAGTCCGACGGCCGCCACACAGGCCAGGCCGCCGCCCCAGATCGACGTACGCACCGAGGTCAGCGCCGCCATGCCCCCCGAACGCAGCTGGCCGAGCTGCGGCCCGGCGGCGTACGACAGCATCTCGATGCCGGCCAGTCGGCCGCGCAGCTCGTCCGGGATGGTCTGGTGCCACAGCGTGCTACGGAAGATCCCGCTCACCATGTCGAAGGCGCCGGCCACGGTCAGGAACAGCAGCACCAGCCAGACTTGCCGCATCATGCCCGCCAGCGCCATCGCGGCGCCCCAGCCCAGCGCGGCGAGGACGACCGTCCGGCCGTGCCGGTGGACGCGCCGAGTCCAGCCGCTGGTGGCGCTCACCAGCAGCGAGCCGAGCGGCAGCGTGGCGTACATCAGCCCCAGCGACCACTCGGCGTCCAGCCGGTCGGCCAGGAACGGGAAGAGGGCGAGCGGGAACGCGAAGAGCATGGCGGTGAGGTCGATCGCGTACGTCCCCAGCAGCTCCTTGCGGCTCCATGCGTAGCGCGCGCCCTGCCAGATGCCGCTCAGCGAGGGTTTGCGCGCGTCGTGCGAGGGGGGCGAGGGTCGCAGGCCGCGGGCCAGCAGGACCGACACCGCGGAGGTCAGCGCGTCCAGGACGTACGCCAGCTCCAGCCCCGCCGCGGCGATCAGCAACCCCGCCAGCGCGGGGCTCGCGACCCCGCCGATCTGCCAGCGCAGGGCGTTGAGCGCGACGGCCGCGGAGAGCTGCTCGTGCGGCACGATACGGGGGACGAGCGCGTCCAGCGCTGGGCGTTGGACGCCGGTGAGGGCGCTGCTCAGCGCGCCGGCGACGTACAGCGGCCAGGTCATCGGTTCGGCCAGCACGGTGTTCAGCAGCAGGCCCAGCGCGACCAGGCCCAGCGCGGCCTCGCTCCACAGGAGCAGCTTCCGACGGTCCACGGCGTCCGCCAGAGCGCCGCCGTACAGGCCGAAGACGATCAGTGGCACGAGTTCCACCGCGCCCAGTGCCCCCACCGCGACCGGAGAACCGGTCAACTCCTTGAGCTGCAGCGGCAGCGCGACGAACGTGAGGAAGCTGCCCAGGACGGTGACTGCCCCGGCACACCACAGCAGCCGGAAATCCCGCGAGGAGCGCCAGGGGGAGAGGTCGGGGAGGAGCGTGCGGGGCTTCGTGGTCACGAACGGCCATGCTCCGGCGGGCGCTTCTCCGGGGCAAGGGATTTCCCGGTTGGTGGTCGGCGGCGGTGTTCGGCGGCATCGGTGGCTTGCGGTCCGGCGGGATCCTCGGAGGCGGCCCGGACGTGATCACGTTCACGGGCGCCATGCGCTCCCGCAGCCGTCCGGACTGGCAGGATCTGCGTATGACTTCAGCTGCTGCACCGAAGAAGGACCCCTGGGACCTGCCGGACGTCTCCGGCCTCACCGTCGGCGTGCTGGGCGGTACCGGGGACCAGGGACGCGGTCTCGCCTACCGGCTGGCACTCGCCGGCCAGCGGGTGATCATCGGCTCCCGGGCGGCGGAACGGGCGCACGAGGCGGCCACCGAGATCGGGCACGGCGTCGAGGGCGCCGCGAACGCGGAGTGCGCCGAGCGCTCGGACGTGGTGGTGGTCGCCGTGCCGTGGGACGGGCACGCCAGGACTCTGGGGGCGCTGCGCGCGGAACTCGCCGGCAAGTTGGTCGTGGACTGCGTGAACCCCCTCGGCTTCGACAAGAAGGGCGCCTATCCGATCAAGCCGGAGGAGGGCAGCGCGGCCGAACAGGCCGCGGCGTTGCTGCCCGAGTCCAGGGTGACCGCGGCCTTCCACCACCTGTCGGCGGTGCTGCTCGCCGATCCCGCGATCGACGAGATCGAGACAGACGTGATGGTGCTCGGCGAGGTACGGGCCGACTGCGAGGTCGTGCAGGCGCTGGCTGGTCGTATCCCCGGGATGCGGGGTGTCTTCGCCGGTCGGTTGCGGAACGCGCACCAGGTGGAGTCGCTCGTGGCGAACCTCATCTCGGTGAACCGTCGATACGGCGCGCACGCCGGCATCCAGCTCACCGACGTCTGAGCCGGCCGCCTACGGCCGCGGTCCGCTGCCCACCGGCGACGGGCACGGGGCGGGCGGGCGACCGGCATGAGGGACAATGGCCTGCGTACGCCCGCCCCCACCGTCGACTGGAGCGCGCCCCCATGCCCGCGTTGACCCCACCCAGACTGCCCCGCGGTCTGGCGCTCTACGCCCTCGTCGTCTGTCTGCTCGCGGTGGTGGCGGCCGTGGTCGCCTTCGCCAACGGCAGTTGGCTGGGCGTCGTGTGGGTGCTGTTGGCGGGCCTCACCTCGAACATGACCTGGTACTACACCCGTCGGGCCGGAAGCGGCGTGGGACCGGATCGGACGGAGTGACCGCGGACCCCGACGCCGCTGTGCCGCCGTCCGCCGAGCGGCGGCCCGCGGGGCGGCGGTCGCCCGCCGAGCGGCCCTCCCCGGCCCGGCCCGGGTCGTCCGTCGGCGGCTGCTGGCAGGATGGCCAGGTGCGTTACCGCTACCGCCTGTTCGGCACCACCCAGGCCCTCCGCCCGGACGGCACGGCCGTGCCGCTCGGCGGGCCGCGGCTGCGGGCGCTGCTCACCGTGCTCGCGCTCGCGGGCGGTGACCCGGTGCGTACGGACGCGCTCGTACGAGACGTGTGGGCGAGCGACGAGGAGGAGCCGGGCGATCCGCCGGCCGCCGTGCAGGCGCTGGTCGGGCGACTGCGGCGGGTGCTCGGCCGGGAGGTGATCGCCTCGGACGCGGCGGGCTACCGACTGGCGGCGGACCGGGACGCGATCGACCTCTTCCGCTTCGAGCGGCTGGCTGACGACGGCGCCAGGGCGCTCGCCGGGGGGGAACCGGACCGGGCGGCCGAACTGTTGGAAGAGGCGCTGGGACTGTGGCGGGAGCCGGTCCTGGCTGACCTGCCAGGGGGTGGCGGCAGGCTGGCCGTACGCGCCAGGGACCGCTGGTTGGCCGCTGACCGCAGTCGGCTGGCGGCGGACTGCGCGCGCGGGCTGGCGGAGGCGGCACTGCCGGAGCTGCGCGCGTACGCCGCCGCGTACCCCCTGGACGAGACCTTGCACGCGTTGCACCTGCGCGCTCTGCGGGACACCGGGCGGCGCGCCGAGGCGCTGGGGGCGTATGCCGGAGTCCGTAGCGTGCTGGCGGATCGGCTGGGCACCGAGCCCGGTGCGGAACTCCGCGCGCTGCATGCCGAGTTGCTGGGCACGGGTGATTCACCCGTTTCAGGCGATCCGGACGTTTCGGGTGATTCCTCCCCCGAGGTAGGGCAGGAACGTACGGCCGGGGAGCGTGTCGCCGAGGAGCGAGCCCCCGAGCCGTGCGCGGCTTCCCGGGCACATGTCCCCGGAGGGCCGGTACCGCCGGGGCGTGCGCCCGCCCCCCGCCTCGAGCCGCTGAGCCAGGACGGCCATCGCCGGAGCGAACAGCGCCGTGGCCCGGCCGGCGGACTGCGCCCTCGGCTCACCTCCTTCGTCGGCCGGGAAGCCGACCTGGCGGCGATCCGCGCCGATATGGCCGCCGCCCGACTTGTCACGCTGCTGGGCCCGGGAGGCGCCGGCAAGACCCGGCTGTCCCAGGAGGCGGCTGACTCCCTCGCCACCCGCCGGGCAGACGGCGAGCAGTCCGGCACGGGCCAGCCGCCCGCCGCTTGGCCGGATGGCGTGTGGCTGGCCGAACTCGCACCCGTACGGGACTCGGAGAGCATCGCGGAGACGGTGCTCGCCGCGCTCGGGGGTCGGGAGACCTGGCCGCCCGGCGGTACTTCGGAGGCCGGGCTGAGCGGCGCCACCGGTACTGGCGCGCCGGATCCGCTCACGCAACTCACGCAGCGCTGCGCCGGCCGGCGGCTGCTGCTCCTGCTGGACAACTGCGAGCATGTCCTCGACGCGGTGGCGAACCTGGTCGAGACGCTGTTGGTGGAGTGTCCGGGGATCACCGTGCTGGCGACCAGTCGGGAGCCGTTGGGCGTGCCCGGCGAGGCCGTCCGCCCGGTCGAACCGCTGCCCGATCCGGTGGCGCTACGGCTCCTCGCGGACCGGGGCGCCGCCGCACGCGCCGGGTTCCGTGTCGCGGACGACCCGGACGCCTGCGCGGAGATTTGCCGGCGGCTGGACGGTCTGCCGCTGGCCATCGAGCTGGCGGCGGCGCGGCTTCGGGCGCTCACTCCCCGACAGCTCGCCGATCGGCTCGACGATCGGTTCCGGCTGTTGACCGGCGGCAGTCGGACGGTGCTGCCGCGGCAGCAGACGCTGCGGGCGGTCGTGGACTGGTCCTGGGAACTGCTGGACGCGACCGAGCGGGCGGTGTTGCGGCGCCTGTCGGTCTTCTCCGGCGGCTGCGAGCTGGAGCAGGCGGAGCTGGTCTGCGCGGACGACGGCCTGGACGAGAGCGGGGACGGCGGCATCGAACAGCGCGACGTGCCGGCGCTGTTGGGGGCCCTTGTCGACAAGTCGCTGGTCCTGGCGAACCCCCTGCCCGCCGGAGGGATGCGCTACCACCTGCTGGAGACCGTGGGTGAGTACGCGCGCGAACGCCTCGTCGCGGCCGGGGACAAGCAGGTGACCGAGCGACGACACCTGGTGGCCTACCGGGAGCTGGCCCGTACGACCGACCCGCTGCTGCGCGGGCCGCGCCAGCGGGAACTGCTGGCGCGGCTGGAGCGGGACCACGACAACATCCGTACCGCGCTGCGCCGTTCGGTGGTCGCCGGGGACGAGGACGAGGCGCTGTGCCTCGTGCTCTCCACTCACTGGTTCTGTGAACTCCGCGGCTACCGCACCGATTCGGCGGCTTGGGCGAAGGCCGCCGCGGCACTGGGCCCGAACCCGTTCCAGCGGCCGATCCGGCCCGCGCCCTCGCTGCGGCAGCGGTGCACGGCGATCCCGCCGCCGATGACGCCGGAGTGTCTGTGGGAGGCCAGACGAGAGGTCTGGATCATCCAGTTCGCCGCCGTACTGCCGGACCGGGCCGGTATCGACTCCACCCAGACCCGGGACCAGTTGCGGGCCCTGTCCGAGAGCTACCGGCCGGGCCAGCCGCAGGTCTGCCGTCCCCCCGCCGCCTCCTGGTTCTTCTCCATGGTCCTGCTCGGCGACCACCAGAGGCTCGACGAGGTGCTGGCGGCCTCTGTGCGTGGCTGTCGGGAGTCGGGCGACACCTGGGAGCTGGCGATGCTGCTCCAACTGCGCGGCAAGATGCTCAACGACCATCCCGACGCGCTCGCGCAGTCGGCACGAGACGCCGAGGAGAGCCTGGAGCTGTTCACCGGGCTCGGCGACCAGTGGGGTGTCGCGGAGGCGCTGACGGGTCGCGGGAAGACCCGGGAGCGGCGCGGCGACCTGGCGGGGGCGGCGGCGGACTATCGCGAAGCCGCCGTCATCGCGGAGGAGTTGGGCGCGCAGTCGCATGTCCCCATGCTGCGGGCGCGGCTGGCGGGCGTGCTGTTGGAGTCGGAGGACGCCTCGATCGGGGAGGAAGGCGAGGACGGCGAGCGCATGCTCTTCGAAGCCATCGAGATGGGTGAGCGCTCCGGAGGCGAGCTGGGGCACTTCGAGCGGGTGGGCCTCGCCATCCGTCTGGGCCGCAGCGGCCGGCTCGACGAGGCGCGCAGACAACTCGACGCGCTGCGGGAGCATTCCCGGGAGACCGCTCCGTCGTTCATTCTCGGCATGATCGACGGTATGGACGGCTGGATGGAGGTACGCGCCGAGAACCCGCGGCGGGCCCTGGTGAAGCTGCGCAGCGCGATCGCGCGGACCCGGGACGACCCACTGACCCAGATCGTCGCCCCGCACCTCACCGCCTGGTGGCTGGCCTCCGTGGCGGAGGCGCTGGCGACCGTCGGCCGGACGGAGACCGCCGCGCGGCTGCTCGGTGCGTACGACACACACGGCACCGGCGCCGGCACCGTACCGGTGGTGGCCCGGGAGAGCCGGAGTCGTGCCGAGCGGTCCGTACGGGCGGCGCTGGGGGACGCGCACTATCAGCGGTTGTACGACGAGGGCGGTGGGCTGTCCCTTACGGACGCCACCGCCCTGGCCGACTGACCTCCGCCGTACGCCGGCGGGCACGCTTCGCCGGATGGACCCGGTCCGCCCGCGGGAGCTCAGGTCCGCTTGCGGAAGCGGACGATCGCCAACGGCATGATCACCGCAATGATGCCTACCGACCAGATGACCGCCCACATCACCGGGTTCGCCACCTCTCCGGTCCCCATGGTCAGGGCCCGGTTGGCATCGGCCACATGGGTCAGCGGGTTGAACTTGGTGAACGTCTCCATCCACGCGGGCATCGTGTCGGTCGGCACGAACACCGAGGAACCGAACTGCAGCGGCGTCGTCACCAGGAAGGACACGCCCTGGACGGCCTGGGCCGTACGCATCGTCAGGCCCATCAGCATGAAGACCCACAGCAGCGAGGTGCCGAAGAACAGCGTCAGGCCCATCGCGGCGCCCAGCTCCATCCACCGGCCCTCGATGTCCATGCCGACCAGGAAGCCCACGATCACCAGCACGACCAGCGAGAGCAGCAACCGGCACATCTCCACCAGGCACTTGGCGACCAGCACCGAGGCGCGGGCGATCGGCATGGCCCGAAACCGGTCCATGATGCCCTTGCGGGAGTCCTCGTTGATGCCGGTGCCGACGGACATGGCCATCGTGAGGCTCATCATGGCCATGATGCCGGGCACGAGGTAGTTGGTGTACGCGTCCCGGTTCTCGCTGGCGGACTCCGGGCTCCCGCCGCCCATGGCGCCACCGAAGACGTATACGAAGAGCAGCGTGAAGACGATGGGAATCATCAGCGAGTCCATCATCAACTCGGGGTGCTGCTTGATCTGTACGGCGTTCCGGCGGGCCAGCGCACCGGTGTGCCGCAGATTGGCGCGCAGGCCGATGCGCCCGCCGTCGTTCCCGCGCGCGCGGGAACGCTGCGGCGCCGCGGTCGTCGGCGTCTGCGGCGCCATGGTCGGGGTGGTCACGCCACTGCCTCCTGGTATCCGGAGCCCGCGCCCTGGGGCCCCGATCCTGGGGGCCCGGCGTCCTGGCTGTCTGTCTTCTGGCCGGTCAGCGCCAGGAACACCTCGTCCAGGCTGGGCAGATGGGTGGCGATGTCCGCGATCGGATAGTTGTAGTAGCCCAGCACCCTGACGATGCCGGACAGTTGCTCGTCACTGACGATCGGCACGGTCGCCACGCCCTGTGCCTCGTCGGCGACCGTGCCCGCCAGACCGTAGTGCGTGAGGACGCCCACCAGATGCTGGAGGTGCTGCGGCACCGCCGGGCGGATGACCAGCATCCGTTGCCCGACCCGGGCCTTCAGATCGGCGATCCGACCCTCCGCGATGACCTTGCCGTGGTCGATGACCGTCAGCTCGTCGGCGAGGTACTCCGCTTCCTCCATGTACTGCGTGGTGAGCAGCACGGTGTTGCCCTCGGCGACGATCTGCTGGGTGTGGTCCCAGACCTCCTGCCGGGTGCGGGGGTCCAGGCCGGTGGTCGGCTCGTCCAGGAAGAGCACCTCGGGGTTGCCCATCATGGAGGCGGCCAGGTCGAGTCGGCGGCGCATACCGCCGGAGTACTTCATGATCGGCTTGCTGGCCGCGTCCGTCAGCGAGAAGCGCTCCAGCATCTCGTACGCCCGCTGGCGCGCGCCGGAGCGGGAGAAGTCCAGCAGGCGCCCGATCATGTACAGGTTCTCGAAGCCCGAGAGCCGTTCGTCGACGGAGGCGTACTGCCCGGTCAGCCCGATCCTCCGGCGCAGCGGTCGAGGCTGCCGCGCGACGTCGTAACCCGCCACCGTCGCGGTGCCGCTGTCGGGCAGTTGGAGTGTGCAGAGCATCCGGACGAGGGTCGTCTTGCCCGCGCCGTTCGGCCCGAGCACGCCCATGACGGTGCCCTCGCGCACGTTCAGGTGGACGCCGTCGACCGCCTTGGTGTCCCCGAAATGCTTCACCAGCCCGCGAACCTCGACGGCGTTGCGACCGTGGCCGCTGGTGTCTTGTCGCATCATGCGCCCAATATGTCAGGCGCCACCGACAGACCTCCGACAGCCCTCCGACAGAGTGCTGTGCGGCCCGCCGTGCCTCCGCCGCACACGCCGGCGGTGGCACCCGGCTGGTCGGGACGTACCAGTGCGCACCCGGACGTACGCACCGGACGTACGCGGCCAGCCGGGCCGCTCGGCCGGTCAGTTGAAGCTGTGCTCCGCGAGCGGGAACCGGCCGTCCGCCACCTCCGCGGCGAACGCCTGCGCCGCCCCGCCCAGGGTCTCTCGCAGCTGGGCGTACTGCTTGGTGAACCGTGGCAGCCTGCCCGGGGTGAGCCCCGCCATGTCCGTCCACACCAGGACCTGCGCGTCACAGTGCGGGCCGGCGCCGATACCGATGGTGGGCACCTGGAGCGCCTGGCTGACCTCGTCCGCCAGCTGGGCCGGCACCATCTCCAGTACCACGGCGAAGGCGCCCGCCTGTTGCGCGGCCTTGGCGTCCCGCAGCAGCTCGTGCGCGTCCTGCTCGTTGCGGGCCTGCACCCGGTAGCCCATCGAGTTCACCGACTGCGGGGTGAGCCCGAGATGGGCCATCACCGGTATGCCCGCCGAGGCCAGCAGCTCGGTCTGGGCCAGGGAACGCTCGCCGCCCTCCAGCTTCACCGCGCCCACCCCCGACTCCTTCACCAGCCGCATGGCGTTCCGCAGTGCCTGCGTGGGCCCTTCCTGGTACGCCCCGAAGGGGAGGTCGGCGACGACGAGGGCGCGCTTGGTGCCGCGTACGACGGCGGCGGAGAGCAGGGCCATCTCGTCCATGGTGACTGGGACCGTGGTCTCGTATCCGAGGTGGCAGTTGCCCATGGAGTCGCCGACCAGCAGCACCGGTATCCCGGACTCGTCGAAGACGGAGGCGGTCATGGCGTCGTAGGCGGTGAGCATCGACCACTTCTCGCCGCGCTCCTTGGCGGCGGCCAGGTCCCGCACGGTGACGCGGCGGTTGCGGGCGCCGCCGTACAGCGTGCTCGGTGAACCGGTGGCGCTGCTCCCCGAACGGACCGTGCCGGCGGTCGTGCCTTCCGGGGCTCCGGGCGGCCCGGGGGCCTGGGGGGTCTGGGCGGCCTCAGCGTTGGGTATCTGGGCAGGCGACATCGCACATGCTCCTTGACTGTCGTCTCGAGGCGCCCTGACGGCGTCCCCGGATCTCCCTGCATGCTGGCACGTCGCCGGTGGCCCTGGGAAGGGTGTCAGGCACGCGCCCAGACCGGGCTCGCCGGCACCACTGTCGCCCTGACGTGTACGGTCGCCGCGATCCCGGAACTGGACGAGGGCATCGTTCGTCCTGTCTGGGTACGGCTGGGAAGATCCACGGCTGGGAACATCAGAGCGCTGCTGGCAGGATCGGCTCGCGCCGTTTGGCCGACGGCGGGGCGGAGGTTGGGGCGCGTGCCGGCACGTACCGGCGGGGCGGCACCATCGCCTAGCGTTTCCCACGCAGCAGCACGGTGAATGAGGACGGCGGATGTCGCGGGTGCACATGACGGATGCGGGGGAGACATATCACGGCCAGCCGGGCCCCGAGCGTTCGGCTGGCCGGCTGCGGCGGATGGCCCGTGGCTGGGGCGGTGAGGACCGGTGGCGGCGCGGGTGGCTGCTCGCGGTGGTCGCGGTGGCGCTGGCGCTCGCCCTGCTGCTGCATTCGGAGGTGCCGAACGCGGTCGGGAACCTCGGCTCCCTCTGGGAGACGTTCCTGCCCTGGGGCGGCCTGCTGGTGCCGGTGCTGCTGGTGGGTGCGCTGATCCGGCGCTCCGTGGTGGCCCTGGTCGCGCTGCTGGTGCCGGCGATCGCCTGGCTGAACCTGTTCGGCGGGCTGCTCTCGGACCGCACGGGCGGCACGGGCGATCTCACCGTGCTCACTCACAACGTGAGCGCCGACAATCCGGACCCGGTTGGCACCGCTCGACAGCTCGCAGCCTCGGACGCCGACGTCATCGCCCTGGAGGAGGTGGCGACGGACCGGGTCGAGGTGTACGAGAAGCAGCTCGCGAAGGCGTACCCGTACCACGATGTCCAGGGCACCGTCGGGCTCTGGAGCACCTATCCGCTCGAGGACAGCGAGCACGTGGACATCGGCATGGGCTGGAAGCGGGCGTTGCGGGCGACGGTGCGTACCCCGGACGGCGAGGTCGCGGTCTACGCCGCCCACATGCCCTCGGTGCGGGTGCAGTTCCGCTCCGGGTTCACCGCCGAGCAGCGGGACCGGAGCGCGGAGATGCTCGGGCGGCGGATCGCCGCGGAACCAGTGCACGACGTCGTGCTGCTCGGCGACCTCAACGGCACCATGAACGACCGGGCGTTGGCGCCGATCACCGCACAGATGCGCTCCACCCAGGGCGCGAGCGGCGAGGGGATGGGCTTCAGCTGGCCGGCCGACTTCCCCATGGCACGGATCGACCAGATCATGGTGCGGGGGCTCGAGCCCGAGTCGTCCTGGACGATGAAGGGTACGGGCAGCGACCATCTTCCGGTGGCGGCCTCGCTGAACTTCCCGTAGGCGCCCGGGGGACGGCTGCTGACCGCTTGGCGCGAGGTGCGGTCACGGGGTGGCCCTTCAGCGTCGGCCGTCGGACTCCCGCCAGCGGTTGGTGAGCGGCAGCCGCCGGTCCTTGCCGAAGCCCTTGGCCGAGATCTTGGTGCCGGGTGGGTACTGCCGGCGTTTGTACTCGGCCCGGTCCGTCATCCGCAGGACGCGAGTGACCACTTCGGTGTCGAAGCCCTCGGCGACGATCTCGTCGTGCCCGCGGTCCTGGTCGACGTACCGCTCGAGGACGCGGTCGAGCACCTCGTAGTCCGGCAGGGTGTCACTGTCGACCTGGCCCGGGCGCAGTTCCGCGCTGGGCGGCTTCGTGATCGAGTTCTCCGGGATCGGCGGGGTGTGGCCACGCTCGACAGCGGCCTTGTTGCGCCACTTCGCCAGGGCGAAGACCGTGCTCTTGTACACGTCCTTGATGGGGCCGTACGCACCCACCGAGTCGCCGTAGAGCGTGCTGTATCCACAGGCCAGTTCGGACTTGTTGCCGGGGGCCAGCACGATGTGGCCCTCCTGGTTGGAGAGCGCCATCAGGAGCGTGCCGCGCAGTCGTGACTGGAGGTTCTCCTCGGCGAGTCCGGTGAGGACGAGCGACTCCATGTACGCGTCGAACATCGGGGCGATGGGGACCGTACGCAGGTTGAGCCCGGTGCGCCGCGCGAGGTCCTCAGCGTCGCTTCGGGAGTGTTCCGAGGAGTAGCGGGACGGCATCGCGACGCCGTGTACGTTCGCCGCGCCCATCGCGTCACAGGCGATCGCGGCGACCAGTGCGGAGTCGATGCCCCCGGAGAGGCCGATCAGCACGGAGCGGAAGCCGTTCTTCGCGGCGTACGCGCGCAGCCCGACGACCAGCGCGGTGTAGATCTCCTCGAGGTCTTCCAGCCGGGGTGCCTCGCTCCCGGTCAGCTCCAGGGGACGCGGCGGCAGCGGCGTCCCGGACAGCGTGACGTGCTCGATCCGCAGCCCGTCGTCGACGACGCCGGCGGGTACCTCACCGGCGGCGGGCAGCTCCAGGTCCAGGGCGACGCAGCCCTCTTCGAACTGCGGCGCGCGGGCCAGCACCTCGCCCCGTGCGTCGACCACGATCGAGTCACCGTCGAAGACCAACTCGTCCTGTCCGCCGATCATCGCGAGATAGGCGGTGGTGCAGCCGGCCTGTCGCGCGCGCTCGCGCACCAGGTCGAGTCGCCGGTCGTCCTTGTCGCGCTCGTACGGTGAGGCGTTGACCGAGAGCAGCAGTCCCGCGCCGGCCGTACGAGTCGCCGGCACCCGGCCGCCGTCCTGCCACAGGTCCTCGCAGATCGCCAGCGCCACGTCCACGCCGTGCACCCGCAGGACGGGCAGCGTCTCCCCGGGCACGAAGTAGCGGAACTCGTCGAAGACGCCGTAGTTGGGCAGATGGTGTTTGGCGAAGGTGAGTGCCACCCGTCCCTGGTGCAGTACCGCGACGGCGTTCTGTGGGGCACCGGCGGGCTGTCCGTAGCCCGGCTGGGCTTGTGTCACCCGGTCGAGGTAGCCGACGAGTACGGGCGTCTCGCCCAGGCCCTCGTCCGCCAGCCGCGCGGCGAGGGACCGGAGCGTACGCCGGCTGGCCTCGACGAAGGAGGAGCGCAGCGCCAGGTCCTCGACCGGGTATCCGGTGAGCATCATCTCCGGGAACGCGATGAGGTGCGCTCCCTGCGCTGCGGCGTGCTGGCTCCAGTGGACGACGGCCTCGGCGTTTCCGTCGAGGTCGCCGACCGTGGAGTCGATCTGGTTCAGGGCGAGACGTAGGTGAGCCACGGGGCCATTTTAATCGTCTTCCTGACGCGATGTGGCACGTGGCCTACCCGTGCGTAGAACGTGAGCTACCGGTGCGTAGCTGGCGCCCATGCGACATTGACGTGAACTCGCCACGGTGGCCATGATGCCTTCATGCTCGAGCCGCTAGACCTCGACCCGGTGCAGCAACAGACGTACGAAGCGCTGGTGGACGGCGCGCTCACGGTGCCTGAGCTGCGTTCCGCCAGCGCGCTGGCGGCCACCCGGGTCAGAGCCGCCCTCGTCTCGCTGGAGGAGCTGAACCTGGTGGAACGGGTCAGCGGTTCGCGTGGCGAGCCCGATCGCTACCTCCCGGTGGCGCCTGACATCGCGTTCGACAAGATGCTGACCGCCCGCGAGGAGGAGCTCCAGCGGGCTCGGCGGCACGTGCAGCAACTGGCGGCCCGTTTCCGGGCGAAGGGCGATGCCCGAGACCCGATGGATCTGGTGGAGGTCGTGACCGGTCGGGCAGCCGTGATCCAGCAGGTCGATCAACTGCAGCGCAGCGCACGCCGGGAGATCCGTGGTGTCGACCGCCCGCCGTACGTCAACGGCGGCCCGGACAGGCGCGATCCGAAGACCGGAATGATGCCGTTGCAGGCACAGACCATGCGACGTGGAGTGGCCTACCGGGTCATCTACGACATGGAGGGTCTGGCGACCTACCACAGCCTGGACCAGGACATCGAAGCCTGCGCCGAACTCGGCGAAGAGGCTCGGGTGATGGCCGGCACGCCGACCAAGATGATGATCGCCGACGACCAGCTCGGACTGATGCCGCTGCGGGCCGCGCCGTACGAGGTGGCCAGCAGCGTGGTGGTGCATCCGTCCGGGTTGCTGGCGGCGCTGGGGGAGTTCTTCGAGGTGCTGTGGAAGGGAGCGTTGCCGCTCAGCGACCACCTCGCGGAGCGCGCGGGCGGCTCCGGCGCGGACCCGGAGTCGGATGACGCGCGGATGCTGGCGGTGCTGACCACCGGTCTCACCGACCAGGTGATGGCACGTCAGCTAGGAATCAGTCACCGGACGTTCCAGCGCAGGCTGCGGGACCTGATGCAGCGGCTCGGCGCCACCACCCGGTTTCAACTGGGCCTGCGGGCGGCGAGTCAGGGGTGGATCACGGGCGGTCCGGAGGGCCCCAGCAGTTGATTCACGAGCGTTCCTGACCGGCCGTCACCGAACGGGCCGAAGCCCAGGCGAGTCGCCCGGACTTGCCGTCTGAAATCCCAATCGCCCTTTTTCTCCGGGGGCTTGTCCTGATCGTGACCATGCTGTTGGCTTCTCGGCACACGCCCCCCCACAGGGCAACCCTCACAGAAGAAGGACGTATACATGGCAGCGAAGCGCAGGAAGCTCACCGTTGGGTTCTCCGCGGCGGTCGCCGCTGCGGCCATCGGCACGGTCGTCGCCCTGCCGGCGAACGCGGCTCCGCCCGAGGGAACGGTTGTCGGCGCGAAGTCCGACACCGCTGTCAAGGGCAGCTACATCGTCACCCTGAAGAAGTCCGCCTTCAAGGCCAACTCCGCGGATGGCAAGTCGGTCGTGGCCGACCACGGGGGCAAGGTGAAGGAGACCTTCACCCACGCTCTGAACGGTTACTCCGCTTCCATGTCCGAGCAGGAGGCCAAGGAACTCGCCGCCGACCCGGCGGTCGCCAAGGTCTACGCCAACCAGCAGCACAGCATATCCGGTGAGCAGGCCAACCCGGAGAACTGGGGCCTGGACCGGATCGACCAGCCGGAGCTTCCGCTGGACGAGAAGTACACCTACCCAGACGCGGGTGGTGAGGGCGTCACCGCTTACATCATCGACACCGGCATCCTCGGCACTCACACGGACATCGCCGACCGGGTGCAGCCGGGCTTCGACGCTGTCGACGGTGACGAGAAGCCGGACGACGGCAACGGCCACGGCACGCACGTGGCGACGACCGTCGCGGGTGAGAAGTACGGCGTGGCCAAGAAGGCCAACGTCGTCGGCGTCCGGGTGCTGGACGACCAGGGCTCCGGCACCACCGCCCAGGTCGTCGAGGGCATCGACTGGGTGACCGAGAACGCCAAGGGCCCCTCGGTCGCCAACATGTCGCTGGGTGGCGGCGCCGACGAGGCGCTGGACACCGCGGTGCAGAACTCGATCAAGGCCGGCGTGACCTACGGCGTGGCCGCGGGTAACGAGAGCACCGACGCCGGCAACTCCTCGCCCGCCCGGGTCAAGGAGGCCATCACGGTCGGCGCGACCGACAACAAGGACGCCCAGGCCGAGTTCTCCAACTACGGTGAGGTGCTGGACATCTACGCCCCCGGCGTGGACATCACCGCGGGCTGGAACACCGGAGACGACGCCACCGAGACCATCTCCGGCACGTCCATGGCCACCCCGCACGTAGTGGGTGCCGCCGCTCTCTACCTGGGTGCCAACCAGGACGCCGCTCCGGCGGACGTCTCCAAGGCGCTCACCGACGGTGCCTCGAAGGACGTCGTCGGCAACCCGGGCCAGGGTTCCCCGAACCTGCTGCTCAACATCGTCAAGTGACGACAGTGAGCTGACCCGGGGCCGTCGGCAGACGGACACGGGCGGGTCGAGCACAGCACGTACGTTCGCCCCGGCCACTCCGCCGACACTCCAGGACCGACCGCGGTCCGGCGAAAGCCGGGCCGCGGTCGGTGCGTTGGGGCACCCACGGGACGCCGGGCCGGCCCCTGACCGCCGCTGTTCCCGACGCTCAGCCACCCTGCTCAGGCCGTCGCGTCGCCGCCCGCCCCCGAGGGCTCGGCGAGCAGCCGGAACGCCGACGCCGTGTCCAGGGCGGCTCTCAGGAACGCCTGTTCCGAGGGGCGGTCCCGGGTCGAGGCTCGCCGCAGGACGGTGATCCGGCGCCGGATGGGATGCCGGAACGGGAAGACCTCCACCCCGGCGGGCCGCAGCGGAAGCGCCAACTCGGCGACCAGCGTGACGCCGAGACCCGCCGCCACCATCGCCATCGCCGTCGCCTGCTCGTCCACCTGGTGCGCGATGTGCGGGGTGAAGCCGGCGGCCCGGCACACGGACCACAGCGCTCGCCCGAACTCGGTGTTGGTACCGGAGGCGATCCAGGAACACGTGGCCAGCTCCGACAGCGCCACCGGGGGGCCCAGCACCGGGCGGTCCGTACGCAGCGCCGTGTCCGGTGCCACGTTGGCAGCCGTACCCGCCGCCGTACCCGCCGGGTGGCCACCGAGGTGTCCGCGCGGAGCGACGAGATGCAGCTGCTCCACCCCGACGAGCGTGAACTCCATCGCGCTGTCCCGTGACCCGGAGCTGGGCGCGTCGGGATAGTCCAGCATGAACGCCAAGTCGAGGTCACCGTCGCGTACGGCCGTCTGCGTCTCCTCTGGTACGACCTCCCTGGTCTTGACCCGTACTCCCGGATGTCGCTCGCTGAGGGCGGCCAGGATGGGCGGCACGAGGGTGCCCGCGAGGGTCGCGAGCACGCCCACGGTCAGGTCGGCGGTGAGGGTTTCCCGCGCCCTCTCCAGCGCTATCCGGGCCCGCTCCTCGGCGGCCAGTACCTCCTCGGCGTGCTGCGCGAGGACCCGCCCGATCTCCGTGAGCCGTACGCGCCGCCCGACCTGCTCCAGCAGCGCCACGCCGACCTCGCGCTCCAGCGCGGCCAACTGCTGGGACACCGCTGAGGGCGTGTAGTGCAGCGCCGAGGCGGCTTCGGTGACGGTGCCGCACCGGGAGAGCTCGCGCAGCATCCGGAGTCGGTTCAGGGAGAGTTCCATTAACCGAAACTAAAACGATCGCTGAAGGATTTTCCAATAGACGTGAAGGAATTCGGCGGACGAGACTGCCTGCACAGCAAGAGCGGAACCGGCCGGTTCCGTCGCCTCGGCACCGAAGTCAGTCACCCCATCTGTCCCAGCGGTCACTCCGGTTCAGCGCGTACGTCCACCATGTCGGCAGGTCCGCGGGCGGCGGCACGAAGCCACACGACAGCCACGGCGGTCCCCGGCGGCACGCGATGGCCCCCAGCGGCATCGCTCGCACGAGTCCCCAGCAGCCCCATCCGAGCACCGGACGTCCGACCCGTGGTGGGAAGGAACCGCGGCGCGTCGGTGAACGACGATCAGACCTGTCCACGGGAAGTCTGTCAGCAGTCAGTCACCAGACAGTCACCAGAAAGAGGGTCACATGGGCAACACACAGCACGGCGGATACTCCCCCAACGTCACCCAGCTCGGCAGCGCTCCGGCCCCGAGCTGGCTCACCGACGAGAGCTCCGCGTCGGTGCGGGCCCTCGAGGGCCCCGCCTTCGAGGAGGCCGAGTACACGGCGCGACTGGACGAGCTGCGCGGTCGCATGTCCCAGCTGCCGCTCGACGCCATGCTGGTGTTCCGACCCTCCAGCGTGGAGTACCTCTGCGGTTTCCACACGGCGGAGACCGCGCCCCAGCCGCTGCTGGTCACCCCGTCCGAGACGCACCTGTACATCCCGGACCTGGAGGTCGGCAGGGCGCTGGCCAGCTCCCTCGCGGACAACCTGCACTTCTGCGGTTACGCGGACGCGCTGCGCGGCCTGGAACTCTTCCTCGCTCACGCGGCCTCCGTGCTGCCCTCGGGTGCGCGGGTGGGCGTCGAGGTCGGTCACCCCTCGACACCGCCGCGCGCGCTGGACCTCCTGCGCGAACACGGACTCGTGCCCGTGCACCCGGACTACCTGGTCGAACGGGCCCGGCTGGTCCTCTCGCCGGCGGAGATCCGCTGCGTCGAGGAGGCGGCCGTACTGACCCAGCGGGGCGTGGAAGCTGGCGTCGCCGCCACTCGGGAGCCCGGAGCGACGGACTCCTCGGTGGGAGCCGCGATCGCCGCGGCGCTCTACACCGGCGCCGACTCGCCCTCCGCCTGGGGCCCGGTCGTCGCCACCGGGCGGCGCGGCGGCATCCCGCACTCCAGCTGGGTCGGGCGCGAACTGGCCAGCGGGCCCACCTTCATGGAGTTCGCCGGCACCCGCGCGCGCTACCACGCGCCGGTGATGCGGACCGTCGTGCGGGAAGGGCCGCTGAGCGCCGCGGACCGACGACTGGCCGAGCTGTCACGTACGGCCGTCGCCGCCGTGCTGGAGACCGCCGCGGGTGGCGTCCCCGCCTCCCAGGTGGCCGTCGAGGCGGGCAAGGCGCTCGGCCCGCTCCCCGACGACGTCATGTTCCACCAACTCTTCGGCTACCCCGTCGGCTTGGCGCACAAGCCGCACTGGATGGACGGCGCGCCGTTCTACCTCACCCCTGACAACCATGAACCGCTGGTCAGCGGGATGGTCTTCCACATCCCTGGTTCCTTCCGCTCCTTCGGCAAGGCCGTCGTGGGACTGAGCCAGACCTTCGTGGTGGAGGAGCGCGGCACCCGCGCGCTCACCCACGGACCCGCGGACATCATCGAGGCGTGACCCCCGGACACGGGTCGCCCGGGCACGGGACGGCCATCCCGGAGTCGCCCGCGGCTGCGGGCGATTCGGCCCACCGGGCGCCCCGGCGCACACGTACGACCTGAGCCCCCGCGGTGGCCGGGCCCGCTCACGCGACCGGCCACCGCGGCGAGGCGGACGGACAGGAAACGATCAGGATGAGTCAACTTCAGGAGACCACCCCGACACGGGACGTCGACCACGCCACACAGCGCCGCGCGGTCACGGCCGCGATGATCGGCAACGCCACCGAGTGGTACGACTACGCCACCTACGGCTATCTCGCCGTGGTGCTGGGAGAGGTGTTCTTCCCGCAGTCGGAGCCCGGCCTCTCGCTGCTCGCCTCTTTCGCGACCTTCGCGCTGGCCTTCGCCGTCCGCCCGCTGGGCGCCTTCGTCCTGGGGCCGCTGAACGACACGATCGGGCGCAAGAAGACCCTCTCGTTGACCATCCTCACCATGGCCGTGGCCACCTGCGCCATCGGACTGCTGCCCGGCTACGACACGATCGGGGTGTTCGCGCCCATCGCCCTGATCCTGGCCCGGTTGGTGCAGGGCTTCGCCGTGGGCGGAGAGTACGGCGGAGCTTCCACCTTCGTCGTGGAGTACGCCCCGGACCGGCGGCGTGGCTTCTGGGCCAGCTGGCTGGAGTGCGGGGCGATCGGCGGCTTCCTGCTGGCGTCCGGCTTCACCACCGCGCTGACGTACGCCCTCTCGGACGCGGCGATGGAGTCCTGGGGCTGGCGCATTCCCTTCCTGGTCGCGCTGCCGCTCGGCACCATCGGCCTCTACCTGCGAATGCGGTTGACGGACACACCGAGCTTCAATGCCCTCGCCGAGGAGGACGCCGAGCCCGGCGCGCCCGTACGCGAAGCGCTGAGCGGCCACCGGATACGGGTGCTCATCTGCGGCGGCATCGTCATCTGCTCCAGCATCGGCACCTACGTGCTGCTCACGTACCTGCCCAGCTATCTCGCCGAGGACCTGGACATGTCCTCGGCGACCGCGCAGCTGCTGGTGTTCGTCGCGGGGGCGCTGCTCACCGTGGGTATCCCGTTCGGCGGCATGCTCTCCGACCGGGTGGGGCGCCGAACCATGCTGGCGGGTTCCGCCCTCGCTTACGTCGTGCTGGCGTATCCGGCCTTCCAGCTGATCCAGCGGGCCAGCTGGCCCAGCGCGCTCGCTGGCATCCTGATCCTGACCCTGTGCCACATCCCGATCCTCGGGACCACCACCGCCACCCTGCCCGCGCTCTTCCCCGCCCGGGTGCGCGGCACCGGCGTCGCCATCGGCTACAACGTCTCCTTCGCCCTCTTCGGCGGTACGGCACCCCTGCTGATGACCTTCGTCGTGGAGCGGACGGGAAACCTGAGCATGCCGGCCTTCTACCTCATGTTGGTGGCCCTGATCACGCTGCTGCCGGTGCTGCTGATGCCGGAGACCGCCCGAGAACCCCTCGACTGACCGCACCCTCGTCCGAAGCCCCCGCACCGCATCCCCGCTCCCCGTACCGCACCCCGTCTCACATACCCCGTCCCGGGAGGTCCCTGAGGTGAACGCGAACCACGACCGTACCGCCCCCGAGCATGTCGCCGTCGTCGGTGCCGGCATGGCCGGACTGGCCACCGCATGGTTCCTCCAGGAGCGCGGTGTGCGGGTGACAGTGCTGGACCGCACCGGCGTCGCCGCTGGCTCGTCCTGGGGAAACGCGGGGATGCTCAACCCCGCGTTCACGGTGCCGCTGCCGGAGCCCTCCGTGCTGCGGTACGGCCTGCGCTCGCTCCTGGACCGCTCCTCGCCGGTGTCCATCCCGCCGGCGGTCGACCGGCAACTCTGGTCGTTCCTCCTGGCGTTCGCGCGTAACTGCACCGCCAGCCAGTGGCTGCGCGCGATGGGCGTGTTCGCCGAGTTGAATCGTCGCTGCATGGAGGCGTACGACCAACTCGCCACCGGTGGCGTCAGCGCGCCGGTGAAGAGTGCCGACCCGCTGGTCATCGCCTGCCGCGACAGCCAGGACCGGGACCACGTGCTGGAGGAGTTCACGCACATGCGCGCGGGTGGCGGCGACGAGACCGACTACGACATCGTCTCCGGGGAGGAACTCCGTGCCCTCGAGCCGGTGCTCAGCGCCGAGGTACGCACCGGCGTACGGGTGCACGGACAGTACTTCATCAACCCGCCGGAGTTCCTGCGGACACTCGCCGAGCAGGTGCGCGAGCGAGGCGGGGAGATCGTCGAGGGCTTCGCGGTGTCCCAGGTCCGGGACCTCGGCGCCGGCCGGTCGGGCGGCGGCGTCGAACTGGTCCCGTCCAGCGCCACCCCCGCGGCCGACACCGTACGGGCCGACGCGGTCGTGCTGGCGGGCGGCGCCTGGCTGAACGCCCTGGCCCAGCCCTACGGCGTACGGATGCGGGTGCAGGCGGGCCGGGGCTACAGCTTCACCGTACGGCCCCGCGAGATGCCCACCCACCCCATCTACCTGCCGGGCCAGCGGATCGCCTGCAACCCGCTGGGGGACCGCTTCCGGGTCACCGGGAGCATGGAGTTCCGGTCACCGGACGCGCCGTTGGACCGGCGACGGATTCGCACCATCATCGACTCCGCGCGCCCGATGTTCTCCGGGATCGACTGGAACGACCGGCACGAGGAGTGGGTGGGCTCCCGCCCCTGCACCCCGGACGGGCTCCCGCTGGTCGGCCCCAGCCGTTCCCCCCGGGTGCAGATCGCCGGGGGACACGGGATGTGGGGCATGGTCCTGGGGCCGCTCACCGGCAGGCTGCTCGCCGACTCCATGACCGGGGAAAGCCGGTCGCCGCTGCTGCGGCACTTCGACCCGTTGCGCTGAGCGGTCGGCCGTACTCCCGTATCCCGGGGCGCACTCATACGCGTACGGTCAGGCGACCGTACGCGTCTGTCGCCGTCGGGCGGACGTCCGGCGGCGGGTGCGCAACACGGGGGAAACCGTGTGGTGGGATGCTCGGGTTGACCCGGTGCGTCTCAGGGCCGCGCCGCGCAGCCTGACCAGGGAGGATGGGTGATTATGGACAAGCAGCAGGAATTCGTGCTCCGGACGCTCGAGGAGCGCGACATCCGGTTCGTCCGACTCTGGTTCACCGACGTCCTCGGCTTCCTGAAGTCCGTCGCCGTCGCGCCGGCCGAGCTGGAACAAGCCTTCGACGAGGGCATGGGATTCGACGGCTCGGCCATCGAGGGCTTCGCCCGGGTCTACGAGTCGGACATGATCGCCAAGCCGGATCCCAGCACCTTCCAGATCCTGCCCTGGCGCGCGGAGGCACCAGGCACCGCGCGGATGTTCTGCGACATCCTGATGCCGGACGGCGCCCCGTCGTACGCCGACCCGCGATACGTGCTGAAACGAACCCTGGCCAAGGCCTCGGATCTGGGATTCACCTTCTACACGCACCCCGAGATCGAGTTCTTCCTGCTCAAGGACAAGCCGATGGACGGCCGCCGGCCGGTGCCGGCGGACTCCTCCGGCTACTTCGACCACACCCCCCAGCAGGTCGGGCAGGACTTCCGGCGGCAGGCGATCACCATGCTGGAGTTCATGGGCATCTCCGTGGAGTTCTCCCACCACGAGGGGGCGCCGGGTCAGCAGGAGATCGATCTGCGGTACGCCGACGCGCTGTCCACGGCCGACAACATCATGACCTTCCGGCTGGTCATGAAGCAGGTCGCGCTCGAGCAGGGGGTGCAGGCCACCTTCATGCCCAAGCCCTTCTCGGAGTATCCGGGCTCCGGCATGCACACCCACCTCTCACTCTTCGAGGGCGACCGTAACGCCTTCCACGAGTCGGGCGCCGAATACCAACTCTCCAAGGTGGGACGTTCCTTCATCGCGGGACTGCTGCGGCACGCGGACGAGATCTCCGCGGTGACCAACCAGTGGGTGAACTCGTACAAGCGCATCTGGGGCGGCTCCCAGCGCACCGCAGGCGAGGGCGGCGAGTCGCCCTCGTACATCTGCTGGGGGCACAACAACCGCTCCGCGCTCATCCGGGTGCCGATGTACAAGCCGGGGAAGACCGGCTCCACCCGGGTCGAGGTGCGGTCCCTGGACTCCGGGGCGAATCCGTACCTGGCGTACGCCGTGCTGCTCGCCGCCGGGTTGCGGGGCATCGAGAAGGGGTACGAGTTGCCGGCGGGCGCCGATGACGACGTGTGGGCGCTGTCCGACTCGGAGCGCCGGGCGATGGGCATCGAACCGCTGCCGC
The DNA here is from genome assembly GCF_001751245.1 of Streptomyces oceani. GTDB lineage: Bacteria > Actinomycetota > Actinomycetes > Streptomycetales > Streptomycetaceae > Streptomyces > Streptomyces oceani. The sequence goes on along the minus strand of NZ_LJGU01000130.1, from coordinate 69,711 downwards.
AGAACCTCGGCGAGGCCATCACACTGATGGAGCGCAGCGAACTGGTCGCCGAGACGCTGGGCGAGCACGTCTTCGACTTCTTCCTGCGCAACAAGAAGCAGGAGTGGGAGGAGTACCGCTCCGAGGTCACGGCGTACGAACTGCGCAAGTCCCTACCGGTGTTGTGAGGCTCCACGATCACACGCGGCCACGCGGGGCTACGCGCGGCCGCGTGGTGATCGCGGGGCCGGCGCGGCTCCGAACGACACGGCCGGGCGGCGACCCGTACAGCGAGAGGCGGAAAGGTGCGACACGGCGGGAGACGGGACAGTCGGTTCGGACGGTTGCTGCGGCACGGTTTCACCGACCCGGCGACCTCCGGTCGGCTGCTGGACACCCCCGTACTCGCCGGCGTACGGGACGATCCGCAGCTGCTGGACGCCCTCGGTTCCACCGCTGACCCGGACCAGGCACTGCTCGGCCTGGTGCGGTTGGTGGAGGCGCTGGACGCGGACGAGCCGGATCACCCCGACGACTCGGACGGGCGCCCCGACCCGGGCCCGGACGCCACGGGCGGCGGCGCGCGGACCCTCCTGGACACCCTGCTGACCGCGAAACCCCTACGGGACCGGCTGCTCGGGGTGCTGGGCGCTTCGGAGGCCCTGGGCGACCACCTCGCCCGGCACCCCGTTGACTGGCAGGCGCTGATCACGTACGAGGCGGCTGACCTGCACCCGGGCATCGAGGAGTTCGAGGCGGCGCTGTCCGAGGTCCGGGACCCGGACGCACTGCGCCTCGGCTACCGGTGCTGTCTGCTGTCCATCGCCGCGCGGGACGTGTGCGGCACCACCGGGGTGGCCGACATCGCGGCCGAGCTCGCCGACCTGGCGACCGTCACACTGCGTACGGCCCTGCGGCTGGCTCAGGCCGAGTCGCCCGAGGACGCCGCCGCCTGTCGGCTGGCCGTGATCGCGATGGGTAAGTGCGGTGGCCGGGAGCTGAACTACGTCTCGGACGTCGACGTGATCTTCGTGGGAGAACCAGCGACCCCCGCCGAGTCCGACGAGGAAACCGGTGTCCAGGAGGCCATGGCGATCCAGGCCGCCGGCCGGATCGCCGCCCGCATGATGCGGATCTGCTCGGACACCACCGCCGAGGGCACCATCTGGCCGGTGGACGCCAACCTGCGGCCCGAGGGACGGAACGGGCCGCTCGTACGCACCCTCAGCAGCCACCTGGCGTACTACCAACGCTGGGCGAAGACCTGGGAGTTCCAGGCCCTGCTGAAGGCGCGCCCGGTGGCCGGCGATCCGGCGCTGGGGGAGGCGTACCTGTCGGCGGTCGAGCCGCTGGTGTGGCAGGCGTCCGAGCGCGAGAACTTCGTCCCCGACGTGCAGCGCATGCGGCGACGGGTGGTGGACAACATCCCCGCGGCCCAGCTTGACCGGGAGCTGAAGCTGGGACCCGGCGGTCTGCGGGACGTCGAGTTCGCCGTACAGCTGCTGCAACTGGTGCACGGCCGCTCCGACGCCTCGCTGCGCAGTCCGACCACCCTGGCCGCGCTCGACGCGCTCGCGGCCGGCGGGTACGTCGGGCGGCAGGACGCCGCGGCGCTGGACGCGTCGTACCGTTTCCTGCGCACTCTGGAGCACCACATCCAGCTGCACAGGATGCGGCGCACCCACCTGATGCCGCAGGAGGAGGCCGACCAGCGCCGGTTGGGCCGGTCACTGGGTTTCCGGGTCGAGCCCGTCACGGAGCTGCAGCAGGCATGGCGCCGGCACGCCGCGTCCGTACGCCGGCTGCACGAGAAGCTCTTCTACCGGCCGCTGCTGGACGCGGTGGCGCAGCTGGCGCCCGGCGAGATCCGCCTGTCCGCGGTCGCCGCCCGGCAGCGGCTGGAGGCGTTGGGCTACGCCGACCCGGCCACCGCGCTGCGCCACCTGGAGGCCCTGGCCAGTGGGGTCAGCCGGAAGGCGGCGATCCAGCGCACGCTGCTGCCGGTGCTGCTGGGCTGGTTCGCGGACTCCGCCGACCCGGACGCCGGGCTGCTCGGCTTCCGTAAGGTGTCCGACGCCCTCGGCACGACCCCCTGGTATCTGCGGCTGTTGCGGGATGAGGGGGCCGCGCCGGAGAACCTGGCCCGGGTGCTCTCCGCCGGGCGGCTGGCTCCCGACCTGCTGATGCGGGCGCCGGAGGCGGTGGCGTTGCTCGGTTCGACGAGCCAGTTGCAGCCGCGCAGCCCGACCGCGCTCGTCCAGGAGGTGTTGGCGGCCGTCGGCCGCGCCGACGGTCCGGAACAGGCCGTGGCCGCCGCCCGTAGCGTGCGCCGCCGGGAGCTGCTGCGTACGGTCGCCGCGGACATCGTCGGGGCGTACGGCACCGAGGACAGCCCCGTCCCGGACGACCCGGCCGTGTCGGTAAGCCGACTCGGCGGCGCGCTGACCGACATCAACGCGGCGACTCTCGCCGGCGCGCTGCGCGCCGCCGTCCGCGCTCGCTGGGGCGACGAGCTGCCCACCCGGTTCGCGGTGATCGGGATGGGCCGGTTCGGCGGTCACGAGTTGGGATACGGCTCGGACGCGGACGTGCTGTTCGTACACGAGCCCCGTTCGGGCGTGAGTGACAAGGAGGCCGCCGCCGCGGCCCGGGAGGTGGCCGGTGAGATGCGTCGGCTGCTGCAACTGCCGTCCTCCGACCCGCCCCTGGTGATCGACACGGATCTGCGTCCGGAGGGCAAGTCCGGCCCGCTGGTGCGTTCGTTGGCCTCGTACGCGGCGTACTACCGGCGTTGGGCCCAGGTGTGGGAGAGCCAGGCGCTGTTGCGGGCGGAGCCGGTGGCCGGGGATCCGGAGGTGGGGGAGCGGTTCGTCGAGTTGATCGACCCGCTGCGCTATCCGGCCGGTGGTTTGGCGGAGGACGCGGTGCGGGAGATTCGCCGGTTGAAGGCGCGGATGGAGAGCGAGCGGCTGCCGCGTGGCGCTGACCGTACCCTGCACGCGAAGCTGGGTCGGGGCGGTCTCTCCGACGTGGAATGGACGGTGCAGCTGATCCAGCTGCGGCACGCCGAGGAGATCCCGGAGCTGAGGACGACCCGCACCCGGGGCGCGATGTCCGCGGCGCGCGCGGCGGGTCTGCTGGACGAGGAGGACGCACACACCCTGGACGAGGCGTGGTTGCTGGCTACCCGGGTGCGTAACGCCGCGATGTTGGTGCGCGGGCGGCCGGGCGACACTTTCCCCTCCGAACCGCGGGAGTTGGCGGCGGTGGCGCGTTACCTCGGGTACGACGCCGGACCGGGACGAGAGGACGCGGAGTCCGGGGCGGGGACCGGCGAGATGCTGGACGACTACCGACGCATGACACGGCGCGCGCGGGGGGTGATGGAGCGGGTGTTCTACGGCTCCTGAGGTGCCGGGGTGGCCGGCTTGGCCGTGGAGTGCGCTGGTCCGGTTGGCGCGGCTGGTCTGGTTGTCTCGGTTCCGGCCTCCGTCTTGGGAGTGGGTTCCGTCTTGGGAGTGGGTTCCGACGATGCCGCGCGCTCGATGGTGGCCGTGCCGGTCGCGGTGGCCATCGACGTCAGGGTGGCCGCCGTGCCCGTGCCATGGGTGGTGGCCGTACGGTCCGCTCGCTCGGCCGGCGACTGCTCGCCCGGCTCGACCTTCGGCGTGTGGACGTCCGAGGGCTGCTGGGCGGAACTCTCCGAAGTCGAACTCGCGCTCACCTGGCGGGGCATCCGGTGCGGCCACCGCCCGTACCACCACCGCACCACGCCGAAGCCGAACCCGAGACAGAGCAGGCCGCCCACCGCGTCCAGCCAGAAGTGGTTGGCCGTCGCCACGATGACGAACAGGGTGGCCAGCGGGTAGAGCGCGCCGAGCAGTTTGCCCCACAACGGCTTGGCCATGGTGGCGATGACGATGCCGCACCACACCGACCAGCCGACATGCATGGACGGCATCGCGGCGTACTGGTTCGACATGTCGGCGAGGTTGCCCGAGGCCGTCGATCCGAGAGTCTGGTGCACCTGCACGGTGTCGATGAAGTCGACGCCCTGCATCAGGCGAGGCGGAGCGAGCGGGAAGAGGTAGTAGCCGAGGAGGGCCGCGCCGGTGGTCGTGAAGAGGACGGTCCGCGCCGCGCCGTACCGTCCCGGGTGGCTGCGGTAGAGCCAGACGAACACGCCGATGGTGACGACGAAGTGCAGCGTGGCGTAGTAGTAGTTCAACGACATGATCAGCCAGGTCACGCTGTTGATCGTGTGGTTGATGGACTGCTCCACGGCGATGCCGAGCGCCTGCTCGATGTCCCAGATCCAGTCCGCGTTACGAAGCGCGGAGCGCCGCTGTTCGGGCACGGCGTTCCGGATCATGGAGTAGACCCAGTAGCTGACCGCAATCAGGATGATCTCGAACCAGATGCGCGGCTTGCGAGGAGTGCGCTTCCCGCTTTCGAGCAGGGCGCTGAACCGGCTCGCCAGGTCGGTCCCGCGCGTTTCCCCCCGATGCGGGGTGGCCGCGGGCGGCGAGCTGGTGGTCTTCGTCCTCGCAGTCGGTGCCCCCATGAAGGGATAGTCTGCCAGACGTCAGCGCCCGCACGATCATCCCCGGGTCGGGTCCCTCGGTAGGTCCCGTACCCCCTCCGGAGGACCGAACCCCTAGGCCGCGTCGTCGGTTGTGTCCCCCCGGCCTCCGGCCTGGGTAAGCCCCGACACCCGACCCGACTCCCTGATCCACGAAGGTCCGAACGACACGGCCTAGTCCTGGCGTGGTGCGGAGGCGGTGGAACCGCGCACGACCAGTTCCGGCACGAACACGAACTCGCTGTGCGGCGCCGGGGTGCCAGCCAACTCCTCCAGCAACGTACGAACCGCCGCCTGCCCCATCGCCGTCACCGGCTGTCGGATGGTGGACAGCGGCGGGTCCGTGAAGGCGATCAGGGGTGAGTCGTCGAAGCCGACGACGGACATGTCGCGGGGCACGGACAGACCGCGCTCGCGGGCCGCGCGGATCGCGCCGAGAGCCATCATGTCGCTGGCGCAGATCACGGCCGTACAGCCCCGGGCGAGGAGTTCCGCGGTGGCGGCCTGGCCCCCTTCCAGGGTGAAGAGCGAGTGCTGTACGAGTTGCCGGGCCTCCTCCTCTGGCATCTCCAGTTCCTCCGTCATGGACTCCAAAAAGCCCTCGGTCTTCCGTCGCACCGGGACGAAGCGCTCGGGGCCCAGCGCCAGGCCGATCGCGCGGTGGCCCAGCGAGGCCAGGTGGGTGATGGCCAGTCGCATCGCCGCTCGGTCGTCGGGGGACACGAACGGCGCACTCACATGTGGCGAGTAGCCGCCCACCAGGACGAACGGCACGCCCTGGGTGCGCAGCCGGTCGTAGCGCGCGGTGTCCGCCGTGGTGTCGGCGTGCAGCCCCGAGACGTAGATGATGCCGGTGACCGAACGCTCCACCAGCATCTCCGTCAGTTCGTCCTCGGTGGAGCCGCCGGGAGTCTGCGTGGCCAGCACCGGGGTGTAGCCCTGCCGGGTCAACCCCTGGGCGATGACCTGGGCGAAGGCGGGGAAGATCGGGTTCTCCAGCTCGGGAGTGATCAGTCCGATCAGGCCGGCGCTGCGCTGCCGCAGGCGAACGGGCCGCTCGTATCCGAGCACGTCGAGCGCGGCGAGGACGGACTCGCGGGTGTTGGCGGAGACACCGGGCCGACCGTTCAGCACCCGGCTGACGGTGGCCTCACTGACGCCAGCCTGAGCCGCTATGTCGGTTAGTCGTGCGGTCACGCTCGGCAAGCCTACCGGTAGCCGGGCTGGCTGCACAGCGCGTAGCGGCGGGCACCGTGCGCCAACACGGCGGGTGGTCAGCCGGGGAAGTGGTACCCGGGCAGTAGCCTCTCCCGCCGCCACTCGCGCGCGGTGTCGCGCAGCCCGGCGCGAGGGCTGGTCTCGCCGCGCAGGATGGCCTCCCAGGAGGGCTCGAACGCGGTGAACATGGCGGCGCTTCGGGGTAGTGGCCGGCGTGGCTTCGCCTTGGTGAGGGCGAGATGGAAGGCGCTGCGTACCGGATCGGCGAGGACCTGCTCGCTGTACGCGCTCTTCCGCGTGGGCAACAGCCCGAGCTTCTTCGCGACCCGTTCCTGCTGTCCGGTCTCCGTCATGAAGCGCACGAAGTGCTGGGCAGCCTCCGGGTCTTGAGCGTCCTCGGACACCACGAGACTGTGACCGCCGGCGGGCGCGCCCGCGCTGCCCGTGGAGCCCGCTGGTATCGGGGCGATACCCAGGTTCTCGCGCTCCCGGAAGGCGCTGCCGGAGAAGGTGTCGGCGGTCGACCAGGGGCCGTTGATCATCATCGCCACCTCGCCGTTCTTGAACGCGTCCTGCATCGCGGCGTACGCCGTGCCGTCCGCCGGGGGACGAAGGGCGGCACCGGAGGTGACCAACTCGGCGGCGGTGGCGGCCCCTTGTACGGATGCGTCGGCAGCGACCGTGACGCTCTCGGAGCGGTGGTCGACCATGGCGCTGCGTTCACCGTAAAGGAACGGAAGTGCGTAGTACGGATCCGTGTTGAGCGCGATGCCCCTCGCGTCCGTGTGCGCGCTGACCCGGAGGGCGGCCTTCCTGAGTTCCCCCCAGTCGGAGGGCGCCTGCCGGACGCCGGCGGCACGGAACAACTTCCGGTTGTACATCAGCGCCAGGGTGTCGGTGACCTGTGGTACGCCGTACACCCTGGCGCCCTGGAAGCTCGCACCGGTGGTGTGTGACAGGAAGTCGTCCTTGTCCCGCACCGCGGGGGTATCGGAGAGGTCGGCGAGCCAGCCCCGTTCTGCCAGGCCCGTGACCCATCCCACGTCCGCACGCAGCACATCCGGCGCGTCCCCTCCGCGCGCCGCATCGCTGTACCGCTGTTGGGCTTCGGAGAACGGCACGCTCCGACGCTTGACGTCGACGTTCCGGTACTCGCTCTCGAACGCCGCGACCAACTCCTTGAAGACCGGCTCCTCACTCTCGTTCGCGGTGTCCCACCAGGTGACGGTGCCGGACACGGCCGTGGGCCCGGACGTGTCGTCGCGAAAGGCCCCGCAGGCGGAGACCGTCAGGACGACGCCGAGCGCCAGCGCGATGGCCGACGTGGCTCGCTTCATGGCCGGAAACCTAGCGCGCGGCAAGGAGTTGCGGAAGCCTTCGACTGCCAGCGCCCTCGAATTGCTGAAAGTTGCCGCAAGGTCTTTCTTCTTCCTTGCATCGTTGCTACGTTCCTCGGCAATCGGGCGCCTCGCTGGTGCCGCGGACCATTTCAGGAGGATCAGACATGCGGCGTGGCATAGGGGTCACTTCGCTGGTGGCGGCGCTCGCGCTGGCGGCGACGGCTTGTGGCGGCGACGACGGCGGTGGAGGCCAGGGCTCGGACGGTGAGATCAGCGGCACCGTCACGTACTGGGACACTTCGAACGACGCGGAGAAGGGCACCTACAAGAAGATCGCCGAGGACTTCGAGAAGAAGCATCCGAAGGTCGACGTGAAGTACCAGCACGTCAACTTCGGCGATGCCAACGCCAAGTTCAAGAACGCCGCCGGCGGTGGAGAGTCGGGTGGCGCACCTGACGTGATGCGCACCGAGGTGGCCTGGGTCGCCGACTTCGCCAATCTCGGCTATCTCGCTCCGCTGGACGGCACGCCAGCGCTGCAGAACCAGGACGACTACCTCAAGGCCGCCGCGAGCAGCACGAAGTTCGAGGGCAAGACCTACGCGGTGCCGCAGGTGACCGACACGCTCGCGCTCTTCTACAACAAACGACTGCTCAAGGAGGCCGGCGTCGAGGTGCCGAGCACCCTCGGGGAGATGAAGACCGCCGCTAAGAAGATCAAGCAGAAGAGCGGCGCCACCGGCCTCTACCTGCGTGGCGACGATCCGTACTGGTTCCTGCCGTATCTCTACGGTGAGGGCGGCACGATGGTGGACGTCAAGTCCAAGAAGGTCACCGTCGACGACGGCCCCGGCGCCAAGGCGTTCGCCGCGATGAAGGACCTGCTCGACTCCAAGGCCGCCGTCAGCGACGCCACCAACGGCCAGGAGAACGGCCTCAAGGCGTTCAAGGACGGCGATGTCGCCATGATCGTGGACGGACCCTGGGACATCGCGGGTGCCCTGGAGGGCAAGGCGTTCAAGGACGAGAACAACCTGGGCGTCGCACCCGTGCCAGCCGGGAGCAAGGCGCAGGCGGCGCCCCAGGGCGGCTGGAACCTCTCGGTGTTCGCCGGTTCCGACAACCTCGACGCCTCCCACGCCTTCGCTCGGTACATGAGTTCGCCCGAGGTGCAGAAGCGGACCACCGAGGAGCTGAGCCTGCTGCCGACCCGGAAGTCGGTCTACGAGGAGCCGGCGGTCAAGGACAACAAGATGGTGCAGTTCTTCAAGCCCGCGGTGGAGAAGGCCCACCCGCGCCCGTGGATCCCGGAGACCAACTCGCTCTTCGAGCCCATCCGGGTTGAGATGAACGAGGTGCTCTTCAACGGAAAGGACCCGGAGAAGGCCGCCGGCAAGGTCGGTGCCGAGTTCCGCAAGCTGCTTGAGGACTACAGGTAAGGGTTGCCGAGGCATGTCTGTGGACACCGGCCAGCCGGTAGCCGAGGCCGTGGGCGGAGACGACAACTCCGCCCGCGGCCGGCGCCGGTTGGCGAAGCAGGGAGACCCCCGTGACGGACGGCCGAGCCGACGCTCGGCCCGTGGCCTGACCACGCTGTTCAGTCGGCACTGGTACGCCTGGGCCATGATCGCCCCGGTGGTGCTGGTCATCGCCGTGATCATCGGATATCCGCTGGGGCGCGGCATTTTCCTGTCGCTCACCGACGCCGACGAGTCCAACGTGTCCCGGACCATCGGGGTCAACGAGATACCGGCGACGTACCAGTTCGTCGGACTGGAGAACTACGCCGACATCCTCGGCGACAGTGTCTTCTGGGACCGGCTCGGCTGGACGGCGCTCTGGACGGTCGGTTGTGTCAGCGTCACCTTCCTGATCGGCCTGACGCTGGCCAACATGCTCAACCGCCAGGTCAAGGGCCGCTCCTTCTACCGGATCGCGATGATCGTGCCGTGGGGGATTCCGGCGTTCGTCTCCGTCTTCGCCTGGAAGATGCTCTTCAACGAGAAGTACGGCATCCTCAACAAGGTGCTCGACGGTGGCGGAGTCGAGGGCGTCTCCTGGCTGAGCGACCCGACCTGGGCGAAGCTCGCGGTCATCATCGTGAACGTGTGGCTGGGCGTGCCGTTCATGATCGTCGCCATGCTCGGTGCACTGCAGTCCATACCGGACGAGCTGCACGAGGCCGCCGAGATGGACGGCGCGAACGCCTGGCAGCGGTTCGTCAACATCACGCTGCCCGGGGTTCGTTCGGTCAGCAGCACGGTGATCCTGCTCAGCACCATCTGGACCTTCAACATGTTCCCGGTGATCTACCTCCTCACCAGGGGCGGTCCGGGCGACTCCACCGAGATCCTGGTGACGTACGCCTTCCGACTCTCGTTCGTGAACAGCCCACGTGACTTCGCCACGTCCGCGGCCTGGGGCGTGCTCATCCTGCTGCTGCTCTCGCTGTTCACGTTGATCTACCGACGCGCACTGCGCAAGCAGGGAGAGGTGTGGTGACGATGCGTACCCAGAAGCGTGGCAGGGCCGCGTCCGTCGGCCTGCACACCGGCCTGCTGCTCGGCACGGTCGTGGCGCTGTTCCCGCCACTGTGGTTGCTGGTGACCTCCTTCAAGCCGGACAGCGAGGCTTTCTCCACGGCGCTGGTCCGGGAGTTCACGCTCAGCAACTACGATCACGTGCTGGCGGACACACACTTCCTGGACTGGTTCGGCAATTCGCTGATCGTCGTGCTGGGAACCACCCTCATCGGCGTGTTCATCGCCTCCACCACGGGGTACGCACTCAGTCGCTTCCGGTTCCCGGGCATGCGTCCCCTCATGTGGGTGCTGCTGATCACCCAGATGTTTCCCATGGCGGTGCTGATCGTGCCGCTGTACAACACCATGGCGCGGCTCGGGTTGCTCAACCAGCCAGTCGGGTTGATCGTCACATACCTCACGGTGGCGGTGCCCTTCTGCGCCTGGATGATGAAGGGCTTCTTCGACACCGTCCCGATATCCATCGACGAGTCGGGGCGGGTCGATGGACTCAGTCCGTTCGGCACCTTCTGGCGGCTCATCATGCCGTTGGCGAAGCCCGGCCTGGCGGTCACGGGCTTCTACACCTTCGTCACCGCCTGGGCCGAGGTCGCGTACGCCACCGCCTTCATGACGGGGGAGGAGAACCTCACCCTCGCCGGTGGCCTACAGACCTTCGTCAACCGCTATGGCGCCGACTGGGGTTCGATGACCGCCGCCGCCGTGATCATCGCGGTGCCGGCAGCGATTGTCTTCGGCTTCGCCCAGCGACATCTGGTGTCCGGTATGACCGCCGGCGCGGTCAAGTCATGACCACCACCAACCCAGCCCCGCCACACCCCCGATACGACCTCGCGCTCGCCACGCCCCCGGGCCACACCTGGTCCGGCAGGACAGCCCACAGTCCTCGACCACAGGGAAACCATGACCCAGCACCACACAGGCCGGCACTCCTCCTCCGAGCCCGAGCGACTCTCGGACACCGGGGCACAGTGGTGGCGTGACGCCGTCATCTACCAGATCTACCCTCGCTCCTTCGCGGACGGCAACGGCGACGGCATGGGAGACCTCGCGGGTGTTCGCGCGCGACTACCCCATCTCGCCGAGTTGGGTGTCGACGCGGTCTGGCTGAGTCCGTTCTACGCCTCGCCACAGGCCGACGCCGGATATGATGTGGCCGACTATCGGACCATCGACCCGATGTTCGGAGCGATCGAGGACGCCGAGCAACTCCTTCTCGACGCCCATGAGCTGGGGCTGCGGGTGATCGTGGACGTCGTGCCGAACCACGCCTCCGAGCAGCACGAATGGTTCCAGCGCGCGCTGCTGGAAGGGCCTGGTTCTCCGTGCCGCGAACGCTTCCACTTCCGCGCCGGCCTGGGCGAGCATGGTGAGGAGCCCCCCAACGACTGGGAGTCCGTGTTCGGCGGGCCGGCCTGGACCCGCAGTAAGAACCCCGACGGCACGCACGGCGAGTGGTATCTCCACCTGTTCGCACCCGAGCAGCCTGACTTCAACTGGGACAGTCCGGCCGTGCGGGACGAGTTCCGCACGGTGCTGCGCTTCTGGCTGGACAAGGGCGTCGACGGCTTCCGCGTGGACGTCGCGCACGGTCTTGTCAAGGCGGCGGGCCTGCCGAACATGGGCCACGGCGAGCAGCTGCGGCTGCTCGGCAAGCAACGGCTGCCGTTCTTCGACCAGGACGGAGTGCACGAGATCTACCGCTCCTGGCGGCAGGTCCTCGAGGAGTACGACAGCGACCGGATCGCCGTCGCCGAGGCATGGACACCCAACGCGGAGCGTACGGCGCTCTATCTGCGCCAGGACGAGTTGCACCAGGCGTTCAACTTCCACTACCTCGACACCCCGTGGGACGCTGGCGCGCTGCGTCAGGTCATCGACGAGTCGCTGGAGACCACGCGCCCGGTGGCCGCCCCCAGCACCTGGGTGCTGTCCAACCACGACGTCGTGCGCCACCGCACCCGCTTCGGCGGTCTCGACCGGGCCCGCGCGGCGACCCTGCTGATGCTCGCACTGCCCGGCAGCGCGTACGTCTACCAGGGCGAGGAACTCGGCCTGCCCGAGGTGACAGAGCTGCCGGACGAGGTGCGCCAGGACCCGTCGTTCTTCAAGCAGGACGGTCAGGACGGACTGCGGGACGGTTGCCGGGTTCCCCTGCCGTGGAGCACGCAGGGACCGTCGTACGGTTTCGGAAGCGCGGGCAGTTGGCTGCCGCAGCCGCCCGAGTGGGGCGCCCTCAGCGTGGCGGCGCAGACCGGTGACCCGGGCTCCACCCTGGAGCTGTATCGTGCGGCGCTGCGTATCCGCCGCGAGCATCCCGACCTGGGGGCGGGTGACGCGGTGCGGTGGCTGGACGCGTCCGAGGGAGTGTTGGCCTTCCGCCGCGGCGCGTTGCTGTGCGTCGCCAACACCACCGACGGTCCTGCCCGGTTGCCGGTCGATCCGGGGCGGCTGCTGCTGGCCAGTGGCTCGTACGACGGTGGCGACGTGCTACCGGGCGACACTACGGCCTGGTGGACCGCCGAATGACCACGCTGCCCACCGCCCGGCTCGCCGACATCGCCCAGCAGGCCCAGGTCAGCGAGGCCACGGTCAGTCGGGTGCTGAACGGCAAGGCGGGCGTGGCGGCGGCCACTCGGCAGCGGGTGCTCGCCGCACTGGACATCCTGGGTTACGACCGGCCGGTGCGGCTCAAGCAGCGCAGTGCCGGCCTGGTCGGCCTGGTGATCCCGGAGCTGACCAACCCGATATTCCCGGCGTTCGCGCAGGTGATCGAGCAGGCCCTCAGTGGGTACGGCTACACGCCGGTGCTGGGCACCCAGATGCCTGGTGGCGCTACCGAGGACGAGCTGGTGGACCAGCTGGTCGCGCGCGGAGTCACCGGGATCATCTTCCTGTCCGGGCTGCACGCCGACCTGTCCGCCGACCCGGGGAGATACGACAAACTCGCGGGCCGTGGTGTCCCGTTCGTCCTGATAAACGGTTTCAACGAGCGCATCAGCGCCCCGTTCGTCTCGCCGGACGACCGTGCCGCGGCCCGCATGGCGCTGCGGCACCTGACGGACCTGGGCCATCGACGCATCGGACTCGCCGTGGGGCCGGAGCGGTTCGTGCCGTCCCGGCGCAAGGCCGAGGGGTTCGCGGAGGGGCTTCGGGAGACCGGTGACGTGGTCACCGGGGCCACCCAGCACACCCTGTTCACGGTGGAGGGGGGCCACGCCGCGGCGGGCCCGTTGCTGGACCAGGGGTGCACGGGCGTGGTGTGCGGCAGCGACCTGATGGCACTGGGCGTGGTGCGGGCCGCGCGACAGCGGGGTCTGCGAGTGCCCGGCGAACTGTCGGTCATCGGCTACGACGACTCGGAGCTGAACGCCTTCACCGATCCGCCGCTGACGACGGTACGCCAGCCCGTACGCGCCATGGCCAACGCCGCGGTGAACGCGCTGCTGGAGGAGACCGGTGGAAGCCCGGTGCCGCGGACGGAGTTCGTCTTTCAGCCGGAGCTGGTCGTGCGCGGGTCCACGGCGCAGTCGCCCAGATAGCGCTTGAGCGGAGATTTCCGCGCAACTCCTTCCGCAACTTTCTGCAAGCTGTTACGTTCTCAAGCGTTCCGGTCCGGCCGGTCGGAGTCCCTGTCCACAGGGCTCACGCGCCCGGCCGGCCGGATCGGCTCAACCAGCCCACGGACCTGGCACGTTGCCCGCCCCACGGGGGCGGGCGCTACCGCCGGGCCGCCCGCCCCCGATCCCAGCCCGCCCCGACACGGGTCGCCCGGCGCCTGTCCAGATCCCCGCCCCGCCGGGCGGCCCGGCCGCTTCCCGGACATCGCCAGAAGGAGAGCCTTCCGTGCCAAGAAAGTCCGTGCGTCGTGGGTTCACCGCGACCCTCGCGGCCCTGTTGCTCTCGCCGTTGCTGAGCGCGGCGGCCTCGGAGGACACCGCCCCCGGGGACGAGCCGAAACCGAGCGCCAGGGCCCAGTGGATCGACCGCGAAACCATCGCCTGGGACGTCAAGACCCCTGAGGACCGGCACGCCCAGCTCGACTACGCGAGGCAGGAGCGGCTGCGTCTGAACCCGGTCGAGGGCGGCCTCACCCGCCAACAGCGGGAGGAGTACCCGCACCTGGCGGACTACACCGCCTTCACCGTCCACCCGAGCGACCGTGACCAGGTGCGGCAGGCACTGCGCGGACGGCTCGTCGTCACCCAGCGGGACACGAGCGGCGAGGTGTTGGAGTCCACCGGGGTGCAGATTCCCGGCGTGCTCGACGACCTGTACGGCACCGAGGCCGCCGAGGCGGAACTCGGCCCGGTGTTCGACCGTCACGGCCGGCCCACGCTGTCGGTGTGGGCGCCCACCGCGCAGCGGGTCACCCTGGAACTCGACGGGGAGCCGGTTCGTATGCGACGGGACGACAGCACCGGGGTGTGGAGCGTACGGGGCGATCGCGCCTGGCGGGGCAAGGAGTACCGCTATCAGGTGCGGGTCTGGGCGCCCAGCGTGCGAAAGAACGTCACCAACAAGGTCACCGACCCGTACTCCACCGCGCTCACCGCGAACTCCAAGCGGAGCGTGGTCACGGATCTGGACGCCGCACGCCTCAAGCCCCCGGGTTGGGAGAGCGGGGCGAAACCGGAAGCGACCGCGCTGAGTGACGCGCGGATTCAGGAGCTGCACGTGCGGGACTTCTCCGTCGCTGACGAATCGGCCCGGCACCGAGGCGAGTATCGCGCTTTCACCGAGCGGGACTCGGACGGCATGCGACACCTGCGCAAGCTCGCGAAAGCGGGCACCTCGTACGTCCATCTGCTGCCGACCTACGACATCGCCAGCATCCCGGAGCGCGAGAAGGACCAGCGGCAGCCGGACTGCGATCTCGCGGCACTGCCCGCCGCCTCGGTCGAGCAGCAGAAGTGCGTCGGCGAGGTGCGGGACCAGGACGCCTACAACTGGGGGTACGACCCGCTGCACTACACCGTGCCGGAGGGCTCGTACGCCAGCGACCCGGACGGGCCACGACGCACCCTGGAATACCGGGAGATGGTTCAGGGGCTGAATCGGGCGGGGCTGCGTGTGGTGCTCGACGTCGTCTACAACCACACGTTCGCCGCCGGCCAGGACGAGAGGTCCGTGTTGGACCGGATCGTGCCGGGCTACTACCAGCGGCTGCTCAAGGACGGCTCGGTGGCCGACTCCACCTGCTGCGCCAACACCGCCCCCGAACACACCATGATGGGCAAGCTGGTGGTGGACTCGGTGGTCACCTGGGCGAGGGAGTACAAGGTCGACGGCTTCCGCTTCGACCTGATGGGGCACCATCCGAAGGCCAACATCCTCGCGGTCCGTGAGGCCCTTGACGAGTTGACGCTGGCGGAGGACGGGGTCAACGGCGAGGACATCATCATGTACGGCGAGGGGTGGAACTTCGGCGAGGTCGCCGATGACGCGCGCTTCGAGCAGGCGACCCAGGCGAACATGGCCGGCACCGGAGTCGCCACCTTCTCCGACCGTGCTCGGGACGCGGTGCGCGGCGGGGCGCCGTTCGATGAGGACCCGCGCGTCCAGGGCTTCGGCAGCGGCCTCTACACCGACTCGAACGGCTCCGGGAGCAACGGCACCCGCGAGGAGCAGAAGCGACGACTGCTGCATTACCAGGACCTCATCAAGGTCGGACTGACCGGCAACCTCGCGGACTACACCTTCACCGACTCCACCGGCGAGCGGGTGCGTGGCTCCGAGGTGGACTACAACGGCGCCCCGGCCGGATACGCCAAATCGCCGCGGGACGCCGTCGCCTACGCGGACGCGCACGACAACGAGTCGTTGTACGACGCCCTCGCCTACAAACTCCCGGCCGACACCTCCGCGGCCGACCGGGCGAGGATGCAGGTGCTGGCGATGGGCACGGCCGCCCTCTCTCAGGGACCCGCGCTCAGTCAGGCTGGCAGCGACCGGCTCCGGTCGAAGTCCCTGGACCGCAACTCCTACGAGTCCGGCGACTGGTTCAACGCCATCCACTGGGACTGCCGCGACGGCAACGGTTTCGGGCGCGGCCTGCCACCCTCCTGGGACAACAAGGACAAGTGGCCGTACGCGAAACCCCTGTTGGCCAGGGACAACCTCACCCCGTCCTGCTCGGAAACGACCGCCGCCTCGGCCGCCTATCGGGACCTGCTGCGTATCCGTACGAGCGAAGAGGCGCTGTCCCTGGACACCGCCGCCGAGGTGCAACGCGAGGTGGGATTCCCGATCTCCGGCGGCGAACAGCAGACACCCGGAGTCATGGTGATGACCGCGGGAGATCTGGTCGTGGTCATCAACGCGACCCCCGAGGCGCGGCGACAGCCGGTGGAGGAGCTGGTGGGAGGGGACTACGCCCTGCACCCCGTCCAGCGTTCCGGTTCCGACGAGGTGGTCAAGGCCGCCCGCTACGACTCCGCGGACGGCGTCTTCGAGGTGCCGGCACGCACGGTCGCGGTGTTCCGCTCCGGGCGGTAGCCGGCGGCGCGGGTGGGGGTACGGGCACGGGCGTCGGGACACCCGGCGCGCGGCTCGGCCCGCCGCCCAGCCCCGACCGGACCGACAGCGGTTATCCGGTCGCCGACTCGCTGTTGCCCGGCGGTGCCGGATCGCCGGGCAACAGCCCGTTCAGCCGCTTCCGCAGCTCCTCGAACACGCCGTCGCTCGGCTCCTGTTCGAGGATGTCGCGCACCACCGAAGCGGTCTGCTCGTCGTACGCCGCGCTCACCGCCGCCAGTGCCAGGAAGCCGTGTACCAACTGTCGTTCCAACTCCTGGCGGGGGATCTTCCGGCCGTCCTGCCAGGTCAGGGCCGTGGTCTCGGCCAGCCCCACCCAGGAGCGCACCACCAGGGCCAACCGCGGACCGGGGCTGCTGACCCCGAGGTGCGCGAGCACCTGGTCGTACGCGGCCTGCCGCACCTCGTCCACCATCGCGCCCGTGTGGGAGGAGCCGACCGTCGCACCGCCGCGCAAGAGCGCCGCGAAACCGGGCCCGTGCTCGGCGACGAAGTCGAAGTACCGCTGCATGACTCGCAGGAGGCGCGCGCCCAGGGGGCCCTCGTGCGGCTCGACGAACCGGGCCGTCAGACCGTCCGCGGCGCGCCGCACCGCGGCCTCGTACAGGCTGTGCTTACCGGGGAAGTAGTGGTACACGAGAGGTCGGGAGATGCCGGCCGCGACCGCGATGTCATCGATGGAGACCCGTTCCGGCGAGCGCTGGCTGAACATCTCTAACGCGACGGCGATCAGCTGCTCGCGCCGCTCCTCGACGGCCATCCTGCGCCGCGTGCCGCTGCTCGTGGTGGTCGACATGACGACACTCTAACCAGCGCGCGGCGCCCTGGTGCACGGGTGCGCCGGACCCGCCCGCGACGCCCGTACGGCGTGCGTGGTCAGTCCTGGTCGAGATAAGCGAGGACGGCGAGCACCCGGCGGTTGTCGTCGTCCGAGGGGGGCAGCTGCAGCTTCCCGAAGATGTTGGAGGTGTGTTTCGCGACCGCCCGCTCGGTGATGAACAGGTGTTGTGCGATCGCCGCGTTGGAGCGGCCCTGTGCCATCAGCTCCATCACCTCCTTCTCCCGGCCGGTGAGGTTCACCATGGGCCGGTCCTGCGCACGGCGGGATAGCAGTTGGTGAATCACCTGGGGGTCCATGGTCGTACCACCGGCGGCGACCCGCCGCACCCCGTCGATGAACTGCTCCACCTCGAAGACCCGGTCCTTGAGCAGGTAGCCGACCCCGCCGTTCCCGTCGGCGAGCAGTTCGCGCGCGTACAACTGCTCCACGTGCTGGGACAGCACCAGCACGGGCAGCCCCGGACGTTTGCTGCGTGCCTCCAGCGCGCACTGCAGGCCCTCATCGCTGAAGGACGGCGGCAGCCGCACGTCCACGACCGCGACATCCGGCTGCAACTCCTCGAGCGCCCGCGCCAGTTCCGGGCCGTTGTCCACCGCGGCGGCGATCTCGAACCCGTGCGCCTCCAGCATCCGCACGAGGCCGTCCCTCAGGAGAAACAGGTCTTCTGCCAGGACAACGCGCAACGGAATCTCCAGGTGGGAGTCGGAGTACGAGTTCATCGACGGTACGGCGTGTCCGGCGGTCGGGAACGGGACGAGGCCCGCGCCTGACCGCCGGACACCAGGAATCTACCGTCTGTGCGTCACGCGTGCCGCTACCCGGCGGGCTTACCGACAGCACCCTTCGGGCCCGCGCTGCTCCGGGACGCCCGCGCGCCGGATCGTGCAGGCTCGCGCCACCTCGTCGTCTCCGCACCGTACGACGGTTCCGCGCACCGTACGAGGACGTGGCGAGGATGTGGGAAACCGGTCCGGACACCAGCCCCGGTTCAGCGGGCAGTCGTTGGGAAGGCGGTCGCGCCTACCAGCGCCGCCGTGACCGGCATGTGCCGGCGCCGGCTCAGAAAAGCGAGTCGCGTTCCCGCACCATCCCGCTGAGCCGGTGCTGGATGGTGTCCTTCACCTCGCCCGCGAGCTTCTCCACCACCTTCGGGTCCTCAGCGGCGCCCGGTGCGAAGCCGTCGGTGCGCACGGGCGGATCGAACCGGATCTTCCATCTCGTCGGGAGCGGCATCAACCCGAGGACACCGAGCAGCGGAAAGGTGGGAGTGATGGGGAAGTAGGGCAGCTTGAGCATGCGAGCGAGGGTGGGGGATTCGCCGATCATGGGATAGATCTCCTCCGCTCCCACGATCGAGCACGGCACCATGGGCCGGCCGGTGCGTAGCGCCAGGCTGGCGAAGCCGCCGCGCCCGAATCGCCGCAGCCGGTAGCGCTCGTCGAAGGGTTTGCCGAGGCCGCCGTACCCCTCCGGCATCACCCCGACGAGGGCGCCCTCCCGCAGCAGGCGTTCGGCGTTCTCCGGGCAGGCGCGGACGTGGCCCAGCTTGCGGGCCAGGTCGCGGATCATGGGCACGGAGAAGGCGAGGTCGGCGGCGAGCATCCGGAGGTTGCGGTGTGCGGCGTGGTCATCGTGCAGACAGAGCTGCAGCATGAGCGCGTCCATCGGGAGGGTGCCCGAGTGGTTGGCAACCACCAGCCCGGAGCCCTCGGACGGCACGTGCTCCAGCCCCTCGACCTCGACCCGGAAGTACTTCCGGTACAGCGGACGTAGTGCGGGCATCAGCGTGTCGTCGACCAGTTCCGGATCGAAGCCGAACTCGTCTACGGCCGTGTCTTCGGCGGAGAGGCGGGCGTAGAGGTCGACCACGCTCGCGAAGACGTCCTGCACGATCTGTGACGCCAGAGACTGCCCGTCTCTGAGAGGTATCTCAGGGTGTGGCACGCCCATCTCCTCAGGTTGTCGAGGGGACGGTGGTGCGGGCGAAGCCACCGCGCGGTGGTGTCCTTCGCCGCCTGCCGGCGGCGACTTCGACCAGCACGGCGGTGGCGCCTGACTGGCGTTTCCCGGTACCTGGCACGTTCCCCTCACGCCGGCCCTTCGCGTCGCAGTCTGTCCGGTCCCTCTGACCGGGGACTGACGAGGCGCTGACCCCTCGGCGGCACGGGGCCCTCCGCGGTTTCGTCCACTGTGCGCCCTGTGACGTGCGGTACGTCGCGTGGTAGTTTTTGGACGAGTGACCTGGGCGATAGTCCAAGTTGATCGTTCACAGAGGACAGAGCCATGGCTATGGATTCCGCGACGCGCGGCCAGCAGACGCGTGACCGCCTGCTCGACGCCGCGGTGCAGCTCATCGTGGAGGAGGGCTGGGGGGCGGTGACCACCCGGAAGATGGCGGAGCGCGCCGGCGTACGCCCCGGGGTGGTGCACTATCACTTCGACACCGTCACCGACCTGCTCGTCGAGGCGTCCCTCGACGCCACCCGGCGGGAGCTGGGCAAGGCACTGGACGCGCTCCAGCAGCAAGAGGGCCCCGCGGGCCTGGAGGAAGTGCTGCACACGGTGGGGTCCTACTCCTCCGACGACCCGATAGCCGTGCTGCTGAGCGAGACGCTCCTGGCCGCGACACGTATCGAGAAACTGCGGGAGCAGCTCTCCGAGCTGATGAGGGAGTGGCGTGCGATGACGGCTGGGTGGCTGGAAGCCCAGGGCGCGCCCGATCCGGAAGCCACCGCGACGGTCCTGGGTGCCGCCCTGGACGGGCTGGTGCTGCACTGCCTGCTTGATCCCCAACTGCGGACCGCGCCACTGACCGACCCGCTCGAGCGGTTGGTCGGACTGGACAGCCGGCCAGTCGCTGAAGCGGCTGACGGTTGACCATCGCCCGTGACCGAACCGACGACAGCATCGTAAGACAGTGCGCTCGTTTGGATATCCCGAGGAGGGACCTCATGACTGAGACGACGGCACCGCGTGGAGGCGTTCGGCTGCGTGGTGCCACCAAGACCTACGGCGCGGGGGAGACCACCGTCGCGGCCCTCCAGGATGTGGACCTGGACGTCGAACCGGGTGAGATGGTCGTGGTGTTGGGACCCAGCGGCTCCGGCAAGACGACCCTGCTGAACGTGATCGGCGGCATCGAGGCCGCCGACGGCGGGGACATCCGGGTCGCGGGTACGGACCTGACCGGACGGTCGCCGAAGGACCTGGTGGCCTTCCGGCGCGACCGGGTGGGCTTCGTCTTCCAGTTCTTCAACCTGGTGCCGACACTGACGGCCCGGGAGAACGTCGAGGTGATGGTCGAGCTCACTGGACGCGGCGAGCGCCGGCGGGTGCCCGAACTGTTGGACGCCGTGGGTCTGACGGAACGCATGGACCACTTCCCGGCCCAGCTCTCCGGCGGCCAGCAGCAACGGGTCTCGCTTGCCCGCTCGTTGGCCAGCGACCCGGATCTGCTGCTCGCCGACGAACCGACCGGCGCCCTGGACCAGACGACGGGCCAGTCGGTGCTGAAGCTGCTCCAGGACACCAACGAGCAGGGCCGCGGCGTGCTGATGGTCACGCACAACGCCTCGATCGCCTCGATGGCCCACCGGGTGGTCACCATGCGAGACGGAAGCGTGGAGTCCGTGGTGCAGAACGCGACGCAGGCCGACGCCGTCTCCGTGAGCTGGTGAGCCCCAGTGTCTCGCATCCTTCTCACCAAGACCCGTCGCGACCTGCGTCGAAGGCTGCCGCAGTTCGCCGCGATCGCGGTCACCGTGCTCGTCGGCGTGATGCTCTTCGTGGCCAGTTATGACGCCTACCGCAACCTCTCAGCGTCGTACGGCAGCACCTACGAGCGGCTGAACTTCGCCGATCTGACGGTCACCGGCGAAGCTCCGGAGAAGACCGCCGAGGCGGCCCGCACGGCTGAAGGGGTCGACGGCGTCACCACCCGCACGGAGGCCCAAGTCCCGCTGCGCATCGACGACAACAAGCTTCTCGGTCGGGTCACGGGAATGCCCGGCGACGGACAACCCGCCGTCAACCAGATCGATGTGACCTCCGGAAAGGGGCTTGACGCCGACTCTCCGAACGGCGTCGTCGTGGAGCAGCACGCCGCCGACACCTTCGGGCTCTCCCCCGGGGACCAGCTGAGGGGGTTCGACGGTGCCGACTGGCGTACCCTCACCATCCGCGGCGTCGCGGACTCCCCCGAGTACCTCTGGCCCGCACGCAACCGGCAGGAGGTACTGGCCGATCCGCACTCCTTCGCCGTCGTGTTCGCCCCGGAGAAGACCGCCCAGGCACTGGCCGGCCCGAACGCCCCCACCCAGACCCTGGTGCACCTCACCGACCAGGCCCGGGACGCCGGCGCGGAGGATGGGGTCGCCGACCGGATGCGGGCGGCCGGAGCCGTCGACATCATGGCGCGCGAGGACCATCCGTCCGACGCCACACTGCGTCAGGATCTCAAGGGTCTCGAACAACTCGCCGTCGGCTTCCCCGCCCTCTTCCTGTCGGCGGCGGCCATCGCGGCGTACGTTCTGATCACCCGGCTCGTGCTCTCGGAGCGCAAGGTGATCGCGACTTTCCTCGCTTCGGGTGCCTCGCGCGGCGTCGTCGTACGTCACTACCTCGGGCACGGCCTCATCGCCGGCACGTTGGGCGCCGTGCTGGGCGTGGTGCTGGGCACGGTCGCCACCTCCGGTGTGACCCGGGCCTATACCTCGGCCCTGGGGATTCCGGACACCGTCGTGGAGCAGCGTCCCATGGTCATCGTGATCGGCCTGCTCTTCGGGCTGGTCGTGGGGCTGGTGGGGGGCCTCGCTCCCGCTCTCTCCGCCTCCCGGGCAGCGCCCGCGGAGGCGATGCGTGGGGACGTGGGCACGCTACGGCCGCCGGGGCCGTGGAGTCGTGCGCTGGCGAGGACCCGCAAGATTCCCGTCATCGCACGCCTGGCGCTGCGGGAGTTGACCCGCAGCAAGCGGCGGACACTGGCCACCATGACCGGCACCTTCCTGGCCCTGGTCCTCATCCTCGTGTCCGCCGGCATGATCACCAGCATGCGGTCGATGATGAACGTCCAGTTCGATGACGTGCAGAGGCAGGACGCCACGGTCAACGTGGGCCCGAAGGCGCCCGATCTGAAGAAGGACCTGGCGGATGTGCGGGGCGTCACCGAGGTCGAGCGGGTCACCACGGTGCCCACCACCGTCTCGGCGGGCAGCCACTCCTACAGCACCTCCGTCACCGGTTTCCGTAGCGGTACGAGCATGCACGGATTCCGCGGCGACGGCGGCGGCGACAAGAACCTGCCGGCGCGGGGCGTGCTGGCGGGCAAGGCCCTCGCTGACCGGTTGCAGGTGGCCGTGGGTGACACCATCATCGTGCACTCGTCCGAGGGGCAGCAGCGGGTACGCCTCGCGGGGCTGGTGGACGAGCCGCTCGGCACCTCGCTGTACGGCACCCACGACACGGTACGGAAGATCACCGGGGTGGCGGGAAACGCCTATCAACTGCGCTTCGCGGACGGCCTGGACGGCGACCAGCGCCAGGAGGTGCGTACCACCGCCACCAGCCTCGACGGCGTCGTCGCGTACACCGACGAGCAGGCGTTGCAACGTCAGTTGGACCAGTTCCTCAGCCTGTTCTGGATCTTCATCGGGGTGATGCTGATCCTCGGAGGGGTGATGGCCCTGACGGTCATCTACGTCACGATGACCGTCAACGTCGCCGAACGCACCTCGGAGTTGGCCACCCTGCGGGCCGCGGGTGTGTCGTTGCGCAGAGTCGCGGGAATCCTGGCGGTCGAGAACCTCACGGCGACGCTGCTCGCGGTCCCATTGGGACTGGCGGCCGGCACCTTCGGCGCGTGGCAGGCGCTGCAGTCCTTCAACAGCGACATGTTCTCCATGGAGTTGAGCCTCGGCTTCTGGACGCTCCTGTCCGCCACGCTGGCCGTGATCGCCGCCTCGCTGCTGTCCCAGATCCCGATGGCACGCGTGGTGCAGCGCCTGGACATCGCGAAGGTGGTGCGCGAACGGGCCCAGTGACGGCTGCCCCGTGGCGACGCGGCGCGGGTGCTCGGCTGGCCGGCACTTCACCTCGGTGAAGTGCCGGCGTGGTCACGTCTGTGGGGCGGTGCGTATCGGTCCTTATCCGCACGCGGACACCTTTCACCCGGCCCGCAGCTCGTAGGCCACAGGGCCGCTGTCCGTACGGTGCCGTCCACGGGCGGTGCCGTCCACGAGCACGGTAGGCCTGTGTCGACGGCGTGCCTGCCGCTCAGTACGGGTCGTGAATACCCCGACGTGGTCGCCCCGGACATGCCACGGCGCTGCGGCGGGCGAGCCGTACTCGCCGCGCCGCAGCGCCGTTCAGGTCCCGTCGGTGCGCGGCAGTGGTTCAGCGGCACCCTGAGACCAGCGACAGGGAGACCAGCGACACGGGATCAGGGGCGTGCCTCCACGCGGGATCCGGACCACTGTGCGACCTCGTCGCTGGCTGGTACGGGACCCAGGTCCTCGTCAGAGCCCTTCGGACGCCGGCCGTTCGACGAGCCCTGGTTGCCGTTGCCGTGGCTGACCGGCTCCGCACCGCCGCTGACCTCCTCCTCGGTGGCGGCTACTTCGGCGTCGTCGGGCGGGGTTGGTGCCACTGGCCTCCTCAGCGTCGCCCGCGGCCGCTTCCCGGAGCAACTTGTCGCGGATCGCGAGATACTTGGCGTTCATCTCGTCCGCGGAGACGAACTTGTCGACGCCCCGAGCGCTGATCTCCGGTTCCCGCCGATAGACCATGCGCATGCGCTCCTGGACCCGCTTCCGCACGAAGAGCGCCGCCTTCGGCAGGGCCCGTCGCAGCGTCTTTGACCGGAGGACGGGCTTGAGCGAACGGCTCTCGTACCACCGGAAGAACACCCGCGTGTCCCCCTCGTCGATGGACGGCATCCAGATCGTGGTCCCGAACTGGTTGCTGACGATGTGCACCATGCAGGGGAAGGAGAAGACCACCTCGAAATGCGTGCAGTTCGACGGGTCGCCTTCTTCCACCTGGTCAAAGGACGCTCACAGGGTGGTGCCGTCCACCGACAGGCGGCGGTTGTCGACCATCGTGGCGGCCACGTGCCTCTCCGGCCGTCCAGCCCGAGATTGCGCAGCGTACCGGCTAGGCCGACGTAGTTCATGTAGTTGAACCAGTGACCCCGGTGCACCCAGGGGATGTGGTAGAACTCCAACAGACTCTCGATGTAACGGGTGTAGTGCACCGGTTGGGTCCACGAGTCCGTCTCGTAGAGCATCGGCAGGTCGGCGACCTCGGGCGGGACGTCGACCTCGGACAGACTGGCCTCGTCCCGGTCGTCTCCCCACCACATCCAGACCGGGCCACAGCGTTCCCGGACGGGATAGTTCGCCATTCGCAGCGACTTCGGGATGCGGCCCTGGCTCCCGACGGCCGGGACACGCACGCACCGTCCGTCTCGAAGCGGAAACCGTGGTACGGGCACTCGACCGAGGCGCCTCTGAGCCGACCGTCTCCGAGGTGCGCTCCCTTGTGCGGGCAGCGGGCGTCCTGGCAGACGAGTCGGCCGTCCAGGTCGCGCCACACGATGATGTTCTTCCCCAGCCTGCGAGCCTCGGTGGGCTTGTCGCTCCGTAAGTCCTCGACCCGCAGATGGGCTACTACTGATGGGAAATCATTTCGTGTCTCCTCACCTTCCATGACCGGGCTTGCGGGTGCTCGGTTTGGGGGCTCCTCATCCCTCGACGACCTCGACGGTGCCGGTGTCGCCGTCCACCACGACCATGTCTCCGGTGTTGACGACCTGTGTCGCGTGCTTGGTGTTCACCACCGAGGGCACGTTGAACTCGCGTGACACGATCGAGCTGTGCGAGAGCATGGAGCCGATGTCCGTGACGACCCCGCCCGCGATCGCGAACAGCGGCGTCCATGAAGCGTCCGTGTAGCGGGTGACGAGGATCTCGCCGGCCTGGAACTCGTCGGCCTGCCAGACGAGGTCCTCCACGATGCGGGCCCGCCCGACGATCCTTCCCGGGCTGGAGCCGAGGCCGTGCAGCTTCGTGCCGTCCACCGGGGCGCGGACGGCACGGTTGACGTCGTGCTCCCCGACGAAGGTGAGCGGCGGCTCCGGCAGGCGCTTGTGGTACTCGTGCAGCCGACGTGCCTCGTCGATGCTCCTCCGGTCGAAAGCGGCGAGCTCCTCGGCGTTTCCGGCGAGGTAGGACCGTACGTCCTCGAAGTCGAGGTAGGACACCTCGTCCAGGGAGTGCAGGACGCCGCGCTCCACCAGTCGTCGGCCCACCTCGTAGACAACGTTCCGCACCAGCCAGATCGAGGTCACCATCGACATCCTGGTGTTCTCCCGAAGTTCGCTGCACAGCCCGTAGAGGGAGATGACGGTCTCGATGGTCTTGCGCTTCGGCAGCGAGAGCTTGGCCAGCGCGTCGCGGGAGGCGTCGTGGTAGCTGCTGCCGCGCTGGAGGATGTCGTCCACCGAGAAGCCGTCGGCGGCGTACCTCCTGATCATCTGGAAGATGTACGAGGGGTCGTCGATCCAGCGCGGGTGGCTGATCTCCATCTCCTGGTGGCCACGGGCGCCGTTGGCGCGTAGGAAGGGCTCGACGTGGGCGTCCCAGAAGGCACGCCCCTCCTCGTCGTCGCGCAGTGCCCGGGTGATGTGCTCCAGTGGCTCCTCGTTGATGATCCGCAGCACCCGTGGACGTTCCTTGGCCGCCTGGGCGACCGCCCAGACGTCCTTGGCGGACTCCACGGTGCGCAGGCTCGACATGTCCGTCTTGATGCGGTTCTGCAGGTTGGCGCCCTCGTCGCCCAGCCATCGCGCGCACAGTTCGCTCAGTACGCCGTAGAAGCCGAAGGCGTTGATGTAATAGGGCATGTAGCCGACGTGCATGTCGTGGAAATAGCCGAGATAGCGGTTCAGTTCGGTGCGCAACTCGGTCTGGCTCATCGCGGTCAGGTCCAGCTGACGGGCACGGTCGAACTCGTAGAGCCGGGAGCGGGACATCTCTCGGGAGCGTGCCTGCATCCGCGTCATCTCGGCGACGGTGCTGCGCAGCCAGTAGGCGGTGGACAGTGCCTCCTCGACCCCGCCGGGGAAGGTGCCGAACGGATTCTCGTAGGTGCCGAGGTCCGTCTCCTCACTGGTGAACCGTGCGGTGAAGCGGCGCTGGTCACGGGTGGGCAGGCACTGACCCAGCATGTACGAGGTGAAGGAGATGTTGAGGTAGACGTGCCCCTGGAGGAAGCCCATGTGCTGCTCCGGCTCGCCGGTGTCGCGCACGCCCACGGCCGTCGCGCAGTCGCGGTGCACGTTTTCCCGGTAGTAACGCGCGAAGCTCAGCCCCAGCGGGGTCATCAGGCCGACGAAGATCTCGCCGATGTCCATCCGGGACCAGAGGGTGCCCTTCCGGATGGTGTCCTTCTGCGGACTGGTGTACGGGGTGTTGCTGCCGGTGGTCACCGCGGCCGGGTCGGTCGGGGGTCGTGTGGTGATCGGGCGGGTCTGGAAGAGGTGGAAGGCGCCGTCCAGCCAGCCCCATTCGATGTCCTGCTCGGCGCCGTAGTGTTCCCGGACCCGGGTGGCGAGGCGGGCCAGCTCGCCGAGCTGTTCGTGCGACAGGCACGGTACGTTACGGGAGGCCGCGTCCACCTTGGTCATGCCGATCTTTCCCGGCTCCAGGGGCGCGCACTTGGTGACCTTGTGTCGGACGCGCTCGTCCACGACCTCCATCGTGCGGTCGTCGACGACGAAGAAGTCGCTGGAGACGCGCCCGGATACCAGCCCCTCACCGAGGCCCTGGCACGCTTCGACGACAAGGCGGCTCGGTCGCGCGCTCACCGGGTCGACGGTGAACAGCACTCCGCTGACCTCGGCGTGGATCATTTGCTGCACCACGACGGCGATCGACCCGTGGGGTTCGTCGTCGTTCCGGTAGGCCGTCGCCCGGTCGGACCACAAAGACGCCCAGCAGCGGCGTACGGCGTCGAGCAGGTCCGTGTCGCCGGAGACGTCGAGGACGGTGTCGTGCTGGCCGGCGAAGGACTGGTCGGCGGAGTCCTCGCGGATCGCCGAGGAGCGCACCGCGACCCGCGGACGACCCAGCTCCGCGTAGGCGCTCAGGACGGGCTCGGCCAGCTTCTTCGGGATCTCGGTGGCGAGCAGCAACTCCCGGACGGTACGGCTGTCGGCGTCCCGTGCCTTCCCCTCCAGACCGGTTTCCCGGAGGAACGCGTCGAACAGCTCTGTGGTGAGGCAGAAGGCGGGTGGTACGGGGAGCCCCGCTCCGGTCATCTCGGCGAGTTGGGACGCCTTGCCGCCCAGCTTGCTGAGGCCCGGCTGCCGTTTGCCGTCGAGGACGACGACGTGACTGGTGGCGGAGGACTCGCGCCTCGCCGATTCGGTGCTCTGCATGGTTCGTCTCCTGGACGCTCAGACCTGAGTGGGGTGGGTGTTGCTGGCCGTGAAAGCACGGAACTGCTCGCCCGGAACGACCCGGTTCGTCCGTACGTCGGAGAAGCCGGCACGCTCTAGCTGCGCCACGAGCTCGTCCTCGCGTGGCAGCGCGCCACCGAAGTCGGCATGCCGGAACCAGAGGTTCAGGACCTCCATCCCGATGTTGCCGCCCCGGCAGGCGCTGGTGAGCAGGAGCCTTCCGCCGGGCGTGAGCAGGGAACGGGCCTTCCGCAGTACGGCCACCCGCTCGCTCTCCGGAAAGTAGTAGATGTTGTTGTGCAGGGTGACGAGGTCGAACTGCGGCTGCAGCGAGAGATCGCGGAGATCGGCCTGCCGGGTCTCCACACGGTCGGTGAGGCCCCACTCGACCATGTTCTTGGCGGCCTCGTCAGCGACCTCCGCCTGCAGGTCCACGGCCAGCGCTGTGAGCCTCGGGTTGAGTTCGGCCGCGTGCTTGACGTAGACGCCACTGCCGCACCCGACCTCCAGAAGGCGCAGCGGAGTACCGCGATCCAGGACGCTTGAGATCGCCTCCTCCACCAGCGGCCGCACCACCAGGCTGGCACGGGCGATGACCGCGCCGTCCTGGTCGCTGAGGGAGAACCGTCGGCCTTCCCGCAGCATGCGGGGTCCGTTCAGCAATACCGGCAGGTGGAAGCGCATGACCTCCTCGAGGGCGGCGGCGAGGGCGTCGTTGTCGGCCTTCGCGAGGGCCTTGGCCGAGAGGCTCCGGAGCGTGTAACAGCCCTCGCGGCGGCGGAGGTCGCCCAGCCGGACGCCGACTTCCAGCCAGTCGCGCAGTCGGCTCCTGTCCTCGTGCGGTACCTCGAGTTTCTCGGCGAGGCTCGCCACGTCGCACGGACGCGTCGAGAGCCAGCGCAGGACGCCGGAACCAGCGGCGGAGGAGAGGAACGCCGCCCGGTAGGTCGGCTCGACGACGCCCTTCGAGAGGGCCAACAGCAACGGCATACGAGGGTTGCTGAAGATCCGTCCCATGGTGGCCACGTCGGGGATCGGCCCCGGGGCGCGGCCGGTGATGCTCCTGGCGAGACTCTGCATGTCCATCGATACGTGTCCCTAGGTGGTGGCGGGCTGGGTGTGGGTGACCGGGACGCCGTGCGGCCGGTTCAGTTCACCGCGCAGGTCCCGCAACAGCCGGGCTCTGGCGGGGTCGTCGGACAGGAAGAAGTGGCCGCCCGGGAAGTGGCGGCGCACGAACGAACTCGACGTGTAGGCGCGCCATGCCTCGACCTCGGTCGTCGAGGCGATGGGGTCCTCGGTCGCCGAGTACGCCGTCATGCGGCACCCCAGCGGAG
Organism: Streptomyces oceani; assembly: GCF_001751245.1. Lineage (GTDB taxonomy): Bacteria > Actinomycetota > Actinomycetes > Streptomycetales > Streptomycetaceae > Streptomyces > Streptomyces oceani. Next base: position 40,878 of record NZ_LJGU01000130.1, on the reverse strand, counting down.
GACGGGGGCGCCAGCGGTACGTGTCGCACATCCGCAGGTCGGCTCGCAGAATCGGCAGCCGGCGACGGAAGTAGGCGGTGCCGATGGTCTCCTCCACGTGGCCGAGGCCGCCGAGTTCCTGGATCAGTGCCCGTAGCTCGGGATCGGAGAGCCGGTGGTCCGTGCGGTCGCCGTACAGGTGCGGCGCCCGGCTGCCGGAGACGAAGAGGTGCCGAGGCTCCTCCGTGCCGCGGTCCCGCAGCTCACAGGCCAGCTCGTACGCGAGGAGAGCCCCCATGCTGTGGCCGAAGAGCGCGTAGTCGCGGGTGAGTCCGTGCGTGGCGAGGCTGGTGGCGAGGTCCGCCGCCAAGGGGGCGACCGAGTCGTACGGCTCCTCACCCAGTCGCGTGCCTCGCCCCGGAAGCTGTACGGGCACCACCCGCACCCGGTCACCCAGCGCCTGCCCCCACTGGCGGTACGTGGCGGCCGTGCCGCCGGCGTAGTGCAGGCACAGCAGCACCACCTCGGCCTCGCTGGACTGGCCGGATTGGCCGGCGGTACCGGCGGAGCCGAGGTACGGGAACCACGTGGCCGCGGTGTCCCACACCTCAGCGGGGGACACGTTCGCGTCCCTCCGCGGAGTCGAGCCAGGCGATAGTACGCCGCATCCCCTCGGGGAAGTCGACCGCGCTCTTGAAGCCGAAGTCCCGTTGGGCGCGGTCGATGGCGTACGACTGGTCGCGGTTGAAGAGGTGGACGGTGTGCCGGGTGAGTACCGGCCGGGAACTGACGCGCAGGGCGCCGTACAGCTTCTCGGAGACCGTGGCCACGACGGTGGCCAGCGAGGCGGGCAGGTTGATGGCGGGCGGTTGTGCACCGATGCCCGAGGCGAGAGCGGAGACGTACTCGCGCCAGGTCGTCAGCTCGGGATCGCGCAGGTTGTACGTCCTGCCGGCCGTCTCCTCGGTGCTCGCCGCGTTGATCATTGCTTCGACGGCGTTGTCGACGTAGAGGAGACCGGCGGGCACCTCGCCCCCGCGGATGTGGATCATCTGCTTCCGCACCAACAGGTTGCCGACCTCGATCACGAAGTCCTTGCTGCCCGGGCCGTAGACGGTCACCGGCCGGATGACCGTGACCGGCACCCCGGTGTCCGCGGCGGCCTTCCACACGGCGCGCTCCCCCAGCAGCTTGCTGCGGTTGTACGGCAGACCGATGTCCTTGGGCGGGGTGTCCTCGGCACCGGGACGGGTCGGATAACCGTAGACGTCGGTGGTGCTCAGGTGCAGGACTCGGCGCACCGTGCCGGCCGCCCCCGCGGCCTCCACGATGTTTCTCGGCCCGTCCACGTTGGCGCGGTGGAAGTCCTCCCAGCGACCCCAGTCGGCGGACATGCCGGCGCAGTTGTACACCCGTGCGACGCCCCGCACGGCGCGGCGGACGCTGTCCGGGTCGCACATCGTGCCGACCGTGATCTCGGCCGCCGCGTCGCCGAAGGCCGAGCGGTCGCTGCCCTCCCGGACCAACACACGGACCCGGTGCCCGAGTTCGCTCAGGCGACGGGTCAGATGCCCTCCGATGAAGCCACTGGCGCCGGTCACCAGGACGTCGGGACCGTCACTGCCGGGCCTGCCGCCGCCGGGTGTGGTGGCCCCTTCGTCGGTGGGGGAGTTGTCGCTGTGCTTAACCATGAGTCTCACCAAGCAGGTCGAGGGAGCGTTCGAGATCGGCTTCGCTGTGGTCGGCGTTGACGAAGAATCGGAGGCGGCAGGCGTCGGCGGCCACGGCCGGATAGCCGATCGGCATGACGTTCACGCCCTGCTCGAGCAGCGCGTTGGAGCGCGCCATGGTCTTCTCCCAGTCACCGGTGATGACCGGGATGACCGCGGAGGCACGGGAGACGCCGATGTCGAAGCCCCGTGCGCGGGCGCTCGTACGGAAGAACTCGGCCAACTCCCGCACCCTGCGCACCCGCTCCGGCTCGTCCCGAATGACCCGGAAGGCCTCGAGGGCGGCGGCGGTGTTCGCCGGCGAGATCCCGGTGGAGAAGATGTGCAGGGGAGTGGTGTATTTGAGGTACTCGATGATCGGGCCACGAGCGGCGATGTAGCCGCCGAGGCTGCCGATGCCCTTGCTGAGGGTGCCCATCCACAGGTCCACGTCGGCGGGGTCGGTGTCGAAGTGTTCGCCGAGGCCACGACCGGTGGCCCCGAGCACGCCGATGGAATGCGCCTCGTCGATCATCAGCATCGCGTTGTGGCGCTGTTTGACCTCGATGAACCGTGGGAGTTCGGGGATGTCGCCGTCCTGGCTGTAGGCGCCTTCGATGACGACCAGCGCACGCCGGTGTCGGGCGCGTGCGGCTCGCAGGATGCGATCCAGCGCCTCCCAGTCGTTGTGCGGGAAGGGCCTTCGACGGGCGCCGGAGAGGATGCAGCCGCGCACCGTGCTGTCGTGAATCCACTCGTCGTGCACCACCAGGTCTTCGGGACCGAAGAGATGTCCCACCGCGGCGACGTTGGTGGCATGGCCCCCGGCGAACACGATCGCCCTGTCGACTCCGAGGAACGCGGCGATCTCGGCGTCCAGCTCGTGATGCAGCGGTGTCTCGCCGAACAGCAGTGGGGTCGCGGAACTGGAGGTGCCGTACCGGTCGATGGCGTCCTTGGCCGCCTGGCGCACCCGTGGGTGGTTGGACAAGGCGAGGTAGTTGAAGGACGCGAAGTTGATCACCCGCCGTCCCTCAATGGTGGTGGAGCCCGAGTTGAAGCCCTCATGAACCCGGCCGTAGGGGTTGGCGCCGCTGCTGCCGATCTGTTGGAGCCGGTCCAGATGGACGGCGTACTCGGCCCACTCCTCAATCGCGTTCTCCTGCTTCACCGGCGGCGGCGCCGTCTCCGGAGCCGCCGGAGTGCTGGGAGGGGCCGGTGCGTTGGCCACGGACGGGACGGGCTCCGGCGGGGCGGTGGCCCGAGGGGCCGCTGGTGCGGCACCGGCCGCCTCGAGCCGCTCGACGAGGTCCGACACGGTGGGGTCCTCGGGTAGTCCCTCCCGCAGTTGCTCCGCCTCGTGCGGGTAGTGCGTCTGGAGGCGCCGCTGCAGGTCGGTACGCATCAACGAGTCGAAGCCCAGGTCCATGCCGATCCTGGCCTCCGGAGCGATCTGCTCGACGGGGAATCCACAGATGAGTGAGACACCGTCGAGTACCACGGAGCGTACGGACCGTGGTGTGGGCGGAGCGTTGACCGCGGCTGGTGGGGCGGTCGGACCCACGGGCACCGGGGCCGGGCGCGCCGGAGCCCCTTCCGGGGCCGCCAGCCAGTACCGCTGACGCTCGAACACCGTGTGCGGGAGCGGCACGCGGCTGCGATGGTGCTCCCGGTCGAGCGCCGTCCAGTCCACCTCGCCGCCCGCACAGTGGAGGCGGCCCAGGGACTGCAGCAGCGTTACCCACTCGTCCTTGCCCCGGCGCAGCGAGGGCAGCCACAGGGCCGCCGGTTCGCGCGCCTCCTCGGGGACGGCGTGCTCGACGTCCCCGGCCCGCGTCTCGGTACGGGCGGCAGCCGTCGAGCGACCTAGGTTGAGCAGCGTGGGATGTGGTCCGATCTCGACGAAGGCGGTGCAGCCCATCCGCATCATCTCGTCGAAGCCGTCGGCGAACCGCACCGTGCCCAGCATGTGCTCCACCCAGTAGTCGGCGTCGACCTGGGTGACCAGTCGCCCCGTGGCATCCGAGATCCACGGTGTGTGGGGCTTCTGGAAGCGCACTCCCGCCGCGACGTCCAGCAGTGGGGCCGCCGCCGAGGCCATCAGCTTGGAGTGGAAGGCATGCGACACCGCGAGCGGGCGTACGCTGACCTGCCGCTCCGGCAGGCTCGAACGAAGCTCGGCGATCTCCTCGGCCGCTCCGGAAAGCACCACGTGAGTTGGTGTGTTGATGGCGGCGACACTGACCGAGGCGTAGTCGGCGGCGGCCGAGCGGACGATGTCCGGGTCGCCGACGCACGCGATCATCGTGCCCTCGCCTGGCTGCGCGTCCATGTGGCGCCCGCGCTCGGCGGCCAGCAGCAGCGCGTCCTCCTGGGAGAGCACGCCGGCGACGTACGCCGCGCTGAACGCCCCGACACTGTGACCGAGCAGCGCGGTGGGGCGTACTCCGAGGGACATCCAGAGTTCGGCCAGGGCCATCTCGAGCGCCACCAGGGCCGGTTGACAGCATCGTGTGCGTTGTAGCCGCTCGGCCTGTGCCGGGTCGAAGAGCACGTCGGTGAGCGAGGTGCCCAGCAGCGGGCGCAGCGTCTCGTCCGCCTGGTCCAGGGCCCGGGCGAACGAGGGGTGCGCTTCGTACAACTCCCGGCCCATACCGGCGTACTGCGTGCCCTGGCCGCTGAAGAGGAAGCCGACCCTGGGCGGCGACGTCCGCACCACGTGGTCGCGCACCGCGGCGGTGGACGGCTCGTCGTGGGCCAACCGGTCCAGTGCGGTGTCGAGTTCCTCCCGGGTGCTCACGGTGAGGGCGGCACGATGCGGCAGATGCGACCGGCCGGTGTTCGCCGAGTGGCTCAGGTCGGCCAGGGACGTGCCGGGGTGCGCGGCGAGATGCGTACGGTACTGCTGGGCCAGCGCGGTGAGGGCCGTCGGGGTGCGGGCCGACAGGCACAGCGTGTGCGCTGGGCGTGGCGTGGTCACGGATGGCACCTCTTCGGTCGACGCGGGGGGAGACTCGACGATCACGTGCGCGTTGGTGCCGCCGAAGCCGAAGGAACTGACTCCCGCTCGCGCCGACTCCCCGGCGGATCTGGGCAGCCCGCAGGGCTGTACGGGTACGGCGAGGCCGGCGCCGTCCCAGTCCAGATGGCGGTTGGGGGTCGTGAGGTGGAGCAGCGGCGGCACCTCACGGTGCCGGACGACCAGGGCCGCCTTGATGAGCCCCGCGATGCCCGCCGCGGCTTCGAGATGGCCGAGGTTGGTCTTCACCGAACCGACCAGACAGGGCTGGTCCGCCGGCCGGTCACGGCCGTACAGGTCGGCGAGTGCCTCCCACTCGACAGGATCACCCAGGGTCGTGCCGGTGCCGTGCGCCTCGACGTAGTCGATCTCATTGGCCAGCAGCCCGGAGCGGGCGAGCGCGCCGGCCATCACGGCGCGCTGGGCCGTGCCCCTGGGCGCGGTGAGGCCGTTGCTGCGACCACCGTGCCCCACGGCGGAGCCCCGGATGGTGGCGTAGATCCGGTCGCCCTCGGCACGGGCCGCGGAGAGCGGCTTGAGGCACAGCAGCCCGGCGCCCTCGCCGCGTACGTAACCGTCGGCGGCGTCGTCGAAGGTGCGGCAGCGCCCGCTGGGGCTGAGCATGCGGCCGTCCGCGAAGGCCGCGGACAGCCCCGGGGCGAGCATGAGGTTCACCCCGCCGACGAGGGCGACGTCGCATTCCCCGTTACGGATTCCCTGGCAGGCGGCGTGCACGGCGACGAGCGAGGAGGAACAGGCGGTGTCGACGGTGAGGCTCGGACCGTGCAGGTCGAAGAAGTAGGAGAGCCGGTTGGCCGCGACCGACTGGGCGTTGCCGGTCGCGGAGTAGACGTCCACGTTGTCCGGATAGGGCAGTTGCAGCTCTCCGTAGTCGTGGCTGCTGATGCCGACGAAGACGCCGGTGTTGGTCCCGGCGAGCCGGGCGGGCGCGATCCCGGCGTCCTCGAGGGTCTGCCAGGCGACCTCGAGAAGCAGCCGCTGCTGCGGGTCCATCCGCTGGGCCTCGCGTGCGGAGACTCCGAAGAAGCGGGCGTCGAACTCGTCGACATGGTCGAGGAATCCGCCGTACGCCGGGGCGTTCACCTCATTGACGTCCCAACGGTCCAGCGGGGTCTCCGTCACGGTGTCACGGCCGTCGAGCAGCAGCCGCCAGTAGCCGTTGACCTCCGGAGCGCCGGGGAACCGGCAGCCGATTCCGACGATGGCGATCGGCTCGGCGGCGTCGACGTGCCCGCTGGCGTCGGCCGGCCGGGCTCCGGCCGCCAGCGCATCCTGAGCGGCCGGTATGGCATAACCGGCCGACGCCGCCTCGGGTGACGGAGCGTCGGCACCGGGCCCGGGCGCCGCCGCGATGTGCCCAAGGTGCTCGGCCACCTGTCGGACGGTCGGGTGGTCGAAGACCAGCCCGGGCGAGAGATCCGACCCCAGCCAGCAGCCCAGTTCGCCCGCGAGTGCCACGGCCTGCTTGGAGTCCAGTCCGAGGGAGACGAACGGTGCGGTGGTGTCGACGGTCGAGGTCGGCAGGCCGAGCCGGGCGGCGACCCGGGAGGCCAGCCAGGACTCGATCTCCTCGCTCCCGGGCGGGGAACCGGCGGGTTCCTCGGGTGGCAGGCACAGCTCCACGAGAGTACCCACGTACGGGCGGACGAGCAGGTCACCGGCCGGCAGCCGTACACCGAGGCGTCGCTCCACCGTGCGCAGGACGTCCAGCAGGGCGGCGTAGTCCAGGCCCAACTCCGCGAAGGACCGCTCCTCGTCCTCTCGCGGACCGTCGCCTGTGCACTGCTCGGCCACGGCCGACAGCACGCTCCTGGTGACGTGCGAGCGTCGTTCCGCGGCCGGGAGAGCCGACGGGGCCGAGGGAGCGTCCTCCCGGCGGGCGTCCTGTGAGCGCGTGTCCGCCGGGGCCACGTCTCGTACGACGCTCGCCGCCACGACGGTGAGTTCCAGGTCGAGCAGGCCCTGCCGGGTGGCCTGGCGCTGGATCTTGCCGCTGGTGGTCACCGGTACGGTGGACGGCTTGAGGAGGACGATCGTGTGCGGCGTCGTCTCGTGCTCCTCGGCGAGGCGCGTACGCAGGGCCGCAAGGAGGTCCGCGGGGTCGCCGGTGTGCCGGGCGCTGAGCTCGTAGGCCAGGCCCAGCTGTTCGCCTGCCTCGGTGGGCACGCCGAAGGCCGCGCCGTTACCGGGGCGGATGCCGTCGGTGGTCTTCTCGGCGGTGAGCTCGACGTCCTGCGGGTAGAGATTGCGACCCTGAACGATCACGACGTCCTTCGTACGGCCGGTCACGAACAGCTCGCCGTCCCGTTGGAAACCGAGATCGCCCGTGCGTAGCCAGTCGTTCTCCGAATCGCCGTGCAGCCGGGCGCCGAAGGTCTCCGCCGTCGCTTCCGGTCGCCGCCAGTAGCCGTACGCGACCGCGGGGCCGGATACCCAGATCTCGCCCACCGTCCCCCCCGGGGTACGACGTTGGGTGCGGGAGTCCACGACGGCCACCTCGACGCCGTCGACGGCGGTCCCGCAGCTCACCGCCCGCGTGGTGCGGGAGGTGCTGGTCTGCGGCGGTTCGGCGGTGCCGGTCTCCAGCGCGCCGGCGTCGAAGTCACCGATGGTGCAGCGCTGGTCCGCTCCGATGCCGGAAACCATCAGGGTGGCCTCGGCGAGGCCGTAGCACGGCAGCAGCGCGTCCGGAGCGAAGCCACAGGAGGCGAAGGTCTCGGCGAAGCGCTCGAGGGTGTCGGCACGGACGGGCTCGGCGCCGTTGACCGCCACCCGCCACCGGCTCAGGTCGAGTCCGTTTCGTTGCTCCTCGGTGACGCGCCACAGGCACTGCTCGAAGCCGAAGTTGGGCGCGATGCTGGTCGAGGCGCCCGTGCTGGACAGCGTCTCCAGCCAGGTCAGCGGCCGTTGCACGAAGGTCAGCGGAGCCAGGAGGTGGGCGGGGATCCCGCCGTAGAGCGGAGTGAGGACGCCACCGATGAGGCCCATGTCGTGGTAGGGCGGAAGCCAGGAGACCACCCCCGACTCCTCGTCGTGACCCAGCCGCAGGTGGATCGCCCGCAGGTTGCGCACCAGGTTCCCGTTGCTGACCATCACTCCCTTGGGAGCGGCCGTCGAGCCGGAGGTGTACTGCAGGAAGGCGAGCGCGTCGGGATCGCTGCCCGGGGCCTCCCACGCCTCGGCCTGGGCGGTGTCCAGTTGCTCGCTGGCCACCCAGTGCAACTGGTCGAGGCCGCTGGTGGCGAGTTCGCCGCGTTTGGCCTCGGCCGTATCCCGTACGTCGCGGGTGGTGAGCGCGTGGGTGGCGCCGGAGTCCCGGGCCACGGCGGAGAGTCGGGCGAGGCTCTGCCCGAACCGTGCGCGATGCGGCGGGTAGGCGGGCACGGCGAGGGCTCCGGCGTACAGACAGCCGAAGAACGCGGAGATGTAGTCGAGCCCGGGCGGGTGCAGCAGCAGGACGGGTTGGCCGCCGAGCCCCCGCTGTTGCAGGTACGCGGCGATGGTGCGGGCGCGGAGGTCCAGCTCGCGGTACGTGAGGGTGGCACCGGTGTCCTCGGCCGACCGCAGGAAGCGGTAGGCGAGCGCGTCCGGCGCCAGTTCCCGCCGACGCCGCAGCAGGGCGGCGACCGTCGTGGGTTCGGTTCCCTGCCAGAGCCTCTCGATCGGGAGTGCAGTCAAGATCGTCTCCGTCGGGTTACCGGGCAGTGCCCGCGGGGTCTGAGGTGGAGTGGGCCAGGCCGCGGTGCAAACGGCGGTAATCGGTCTTCCCGTTGGCGTTCCGCGGCAGCTGGTCGAGGCGGGTTGCCAGGTGCGGCAACATGTAGTGGGGGAGTCGGTCGGCGCAGTGCTGCTTTATCTGCAGCAGCTTCGGGCCGTCGGCTCCCGTACGCACGGTGTGGTAGAGCACCAGGCGGGCCTGTGTCCCACTGCCCTCGACCACCACGGCGGCGTCGGTGATGTCCGGGTGCTCGAGCACGGCGGCCTCGATCTCCCCGAGTTCGACGCGGTAGCCGGACAGTTTGACCATCCGGTCCCGGCGTCCGCGATAGACGAGCAGGCCCTCCTGGTCGTAGCTCACCAGGTCGCCGGTGTGGTGCCGCCCCTGGGCATGGCCTTCGGCGGCCGGTTCGCCGTCCCGCCGCCAGTAGCCGGGGGTCACGCACTCGCCCTCGACGATCAGTTCGCCGATGGTGTCGGAGTCCGTCACCGTGTGTCCGTTGTGGTCCACCACTCGCACCCGCGCGCCCGTGATGGCGGTTCCCATGGGTACGGGCGCCTCGCGCCGCAGGTCCGCGTCGCGCACCCGGTGGAAGGTGCAGACGTTGGTTTCCGTCGGTCCGTAGAGGTTGTAGAGGACCGTGGCCGAACTCAGCCGCCCGACGAGTTCCCTCAGTTGCGGCACGGGGAACTCCTCACCGGCGAAGAGGACGTACCGCAGGCTTCGTACGGTGTCGGCGGTGAGGCAGCCCGAGGACGACAGCAGGTTGAGGACAGAGGGCACGGAGTACCACACGGTGACGCCGTGCTCCCGGATGCCTTCGGAGAGCGCTGACACGTCCCGTACCTGGTCGTCACCGACGATCCAGACGGCGGCTCCCACGGCCAGGGCCGTGAAGAGGTCGAAGGTGGAGAGGTCGAAGTTGAAGGAGGCGTGGTTGGCGAAGACGTCGTCAGCTCCGACATCGAGTTCCGTACGGGCCCAGTCGACGAAGTTGGTGAGGTTGCGGTGTGAGAGTCGTACGCCCTTGGGGGCACCGGTCGAGCCGGAGGTGTAGAGCACGGCCGCGAGGTCTGCCGGTGCCGGCGTGGGCATCAGGGTGACGCGTCCGGCCGCGAGGCGCACGAAGTCCGCCCACCTCCACACCCGTACACCGCTGACCTGGTCGGGTGCTTCGGTCCCGTCGACCACGATCGCCCGCAGGGACGCGGGCAACTCGCTCCGTCCCAGCGCGTCCAGCCGGGTGGGTTCGGTGAACAACACCGTGGGCTCGGAATCCGCCAGGATGCCCGTGACCCGGCCGATCGGCTGAGCACCGTAGAGCGGTACGTAGGCGCAACCGGCGTGCAGGGCGGCGAGGATGGCCTCGGCGTATCGAGGCTTCTTTTCCATCCAGATGGCCAACCGGTCCCCGAGCCGCACCTCGAGGTCGAGCAGTCGCGCGGCCAGCAGGTCCACCCGCTGGCTGAACTCCCCGTACGTCACGGGGTCGGTGCCGACGAACGCGGGCCGGTCGGCGTGGGCCTCCACGACCGTCGAGGACAGGTGGACGACCGCTCGGGACGGCTGGGTGGTCGAGGTCCAGGAGATCATGCTGGTCAACTTCCGCTCGCTCGACCGTCGGACAGCAGGACACCGGTCTCCCGCGCGGCGTCCACGAAGATCTCCGCGGCCAGGGCCAGGTCCTCGGGAGTGTGTTCGCTGGTCACGCTGACCCGCAGGCGCGCGTCGCCGATCGGCACCCCGGGGTAGACGACCGTCTGGCAGAAGAGGCCGCGGGCGCGTACCGCCCGCCCCATCTCCATCGCCCTGCGTTCGTCACCGATGACCAGGGGCAGGATGGCGCTGTCGGACCTCTCCAGGTCGAATCCGGCGTCCCGCAGCAGGCCGCGCAGGACGCGGATGTTCGTCCACAGCGACTCAAGGCGTTCCGGTTCGGCCTCCAGCACGTCGATGGAGGCGATGAGCCCGGCTGCGACGCCCGCCGGCACGTTGGCGGCGAAGACGTAGGAGTTGGAGTAGAAGCGCAGGTACTCGACGACCTCCTCCTCGCCGACGACGAAGCCACCCATCCCGGCGAGAGCCTTGCTCATGGTCCCCAGTTCGAGGTCCACCTCGCCCTTGAGACCGAAGTGTTCGGCCGTACCGGCGCCATGGGCCCCCAGGACTCCGGTGGCGTGCGCGTCGTCGATCATCACGCGGGCGCCGTACTCCTTGGCCAGTCGGACGATCTCGGGGAGGTCGCAGAGGTCGCCGTGCATGCTGAACACACCGTCCGCGACGACGAGCGTGCCGCCCCTGGTCTGTTCGGCGTTGCGGCGCAGAACCCGCTCCAGGTCCCGCATGTCGTTGTGCTGGTAGATCCGGCGTGTGGCGCCGGAGAGCTTGGCCCCGTCCGCGATGCTCATGTGGTTGAGCTTGTCGACCACCAGTGTGTCGTAGCTCTTGACCAGGGCGGAGATGGAGCCGAGGTTCGCCGAGTAGCCGCCTGGGTAGACGATGCACGCCGGGCGCTGCTTGAAGGCCGCCAGGCGCCGCTCCAGCTCCTTGTGCAGCATGTTGGTGCCGCCGATGAACCGGGAACCGGTGTGCGTGGCGCCGTACGCACGAGTCGCGTCACAGACCGCCTGCACGACGTCGGGATGGTTGGCCAGGCCGAGGTAGTTGTTGGACGCGAACATGAGGAACTCGCGCTTTCGACCGGCCAACTCGTCGAAGATGAGCGCGCGGTTGGCACACCGGGAGTGCAGCGGCATTCCGTACCAGTAGAGCCGTTCCCGTTCGCGTCCGCGAAGGTAGACGCCGAAGCTGCGGGTCTTGGTGAAGAGGTCCGCGTCGCGCTGCTCGACGAAGTCCTTCATCGAGCGGCCGTCCCAGCCCTCCTCGGTGTCCTTCCGCCGGGATGGCGACTCCCGCCCCGGAGCGTCGTCCGACACGGAGTCCGGTGTGCCGCCCGGAGTGCTGCTGCCCGGTGCGGGAACGGCGGCGAGTCGGGCGGCGAGCGCGCGCAGCGTCGTGACCTCCGTGGTGTCCCCGTCCGCTACGGGATGGGCCCTGCCCAGGGTCTGTGCCGCCTCGGTGAGGATCGCGGTGAGGAGCACCGAGTCGATGCCCAGCTCCCCCTCGAAGTCGGCGTCCAGATCGAGCTGGTGGCGCTGGTACTGGGTATGCCGGAGCGTGCTGGAGACGACGGCTTCCAGCACCCGGTCGGCGCCCTCCGTCGCCTCCGCGTCCCGGGCCGGCCGCGGTGCGGGCGTCGGCTCAGCCCGCTCCACGGACTCGGCTGTACCGGCCGGCGCCCCGGACGCTCCGCCGGTGACGTCCACGACGGCGTCGACCAGGTCCCGGACGGTCGTGAGGTCTCCCGGAAGGGGGCGTTCCATGGCGAACTGTTCCTGGACGGAGGTCAGGATCGACTCGAGGATGACTGAGTCGATGCCCAACTCGCCCTCGAAGTGGCTGTCCGGCCGGAGGTGGGACTCGTCGTAGAGCGTGCGGGAGGCGATGATCTCCACGATCTGCTGCTGAACGGACGCCGGCTGTTGGTTGCTGACCACGTCGGTCATGCCGCGGTGCCTCCCTCGTCCTTCCGCAGTCGCTCGACCAGGTCACAGATGGTCTGCACGGACCGGAAGTTCCTCAGTGAGACCTCGCGCAGCGGGACGGTGATCCGGAACTCGTCCTGCAGGTACTGGACGAGGTCGAAGATGCCCGCCGAGTCGATGATGTTGAGTTCCGCGATCGGTGTGTGCGGCTCGAGTCCGTCCGCATCGCCGTCCATCCAGGCGTCGGCGATGTAGTCGGTGATGAGCTTCGTTGGAGACATGGGTGTCCTCGGTTCGGTCCTTGAGCCCGTACGCGATGGCTCGTTGCGGCGACGCGCGGCGACCTGTGTCCTCATCCCCGGCCCACGGCGGGCCAGCGCAGCGCCGCGGCTCCCCAGGTGAGGCCGCCGCCGAACGCGGTGAGCAGGAGTCGGTCTCCGGCCTTGATCAGACCCTCGGCCCGAGCGTGGTCGAGGGCGAGCGGTATCGACGCGGCGGCGGTGTTGCCGACCTCCGCGATGTTGCTGACGCTGCGCTCCCGCGGGATGCCGATCTCGTCGGCGAGTTGCCAGGTGATGCGCTGATTGGCCTGGTGGCTGACCAGATGGTCGACGTCCGTCGTACGCCACTCGGCCTGGCGCAGAACCTCCTGCGCGCACTGGCTCATACGCTGGACGGCGAGCCAGAAGACGCGCTTGCCCTGCATGGTGAAGTACCGCGCCTCGGGTCCGGCCGGAACGGTGATGAGGTCCACGCCCTCGCCGTCACTGCCCAGCGTGCAGGGGCCCAGGGCACCCAGCTCGTCAGGACGGCCAGCGCGCAGCACGACCGCGCCAGCCCCGTCACCGAAGATGGTCGAGGTGCCGCGGTCGGTCGGGTCGAGAATCCGGGAGAACGTTTCCACCCCGACCACCAGCGCCCGCTCGGAAACGCCCGAGGCGATCAGGCCGGCGGCGTTGGCGAGGGCGTACAGGAAGCCGGTGCAGACGGCCGAGACGTCGAACGCCGCGGGCTGTCCCAGGCCCAGCTTGCTGGCCACGGTCGGCGCGGTGCCGGGGCACGGCCGGTCCGGCGTGGTCGTCGCCACCACGACGGTGTCGACCTGCGACTCGCCGGACGACTTGAGTGCCTCGGCACCGGCGGCAGCTGCCAGGTCGGAGGTCTGCATGTCATCCGGGGCGAAGTAGCGACGAGCGATGCCGGTCCGGGAGCGAATCCACTCGTCGGAGGTGTCGAGGCGGGCCGCCAGTTCGTCGTTGGTGACCAGTCGGGGCGGCAGTCGGCTGCCGATGCCGGCCAGTACGGCCACGGGACTCATCGGGCGCTGCTCCAGCGACGGGGTGCGGGACCCGATCTCGGAGAGGGCGTGCTACTACGACAACAGGGAACCACGCGAACGCTCCTCGCTTGCTTGCGGCCGGGGTTGCCGGATCTCGGACGAGTCTGCCGCCGGCACCTGACGAGGCGCTGACGAGGCGCTGACCAGCCGCGGGTCAGCGACTCGTCAGCGGGTGGTCAGCCGGAACGGTCAGACTTACGGCAACGTGTCGCCCCAGCGGTCACCGGCCGCTGTGCGCACGCGATCCCCCTTCCGGAAAGGCAGAGCACAGCTATGAGCGCTACGTACGACAAGCTCGTCGATCTGCTTGTCGACCGCTTCGCGGTGGACCGCGCCGAGATCCGACCGGATGTCACCTTCGAGGAGCTCGAGATGGACTCGCTGTTCCTCGTCGAGCTGCTACTCGTGATGCGGTCCGAGTTCGACGTGCAGATCAGCGAGGACGCGGCTTCGCCGACGGACACCATCGAGCACGCGGTCGGCCTGATCGACGACCAGGCACCGGCGACGACGTCGTGAGCCCCGCCCCCGTGGTGGCCATCACCGGTCTGGGCCTGGTCACGGCCGCCGGTATCGGCACGGACAGCACCTGGCAGGGGGTGTGTCGGGGCGAGTCGACCGGGGCGCGGACATCCTCCCTCGACGGCCTGCCCGTGGACATCTCGTGTACGGTGCCGGACCTGGAGCCGGCCCGGCACATCGGCCGGCGCAGCGCGCTGACCCAGGACCGATTCGTCCAGCTCGGCGTCGTGGCTGCCCGCGAGGCCGTGGCGGACAGTGGCCTCGACCCACACGCCTGGGACGGGAGCCGGGTCGGTGTCGTCATCGGCTGCGGAGTCGGCGGGGTGTCGACCTGGGAAAGCCAGCATCGCAGGCTCGTGGAGACCGGCCCGGAGTCGGTGTCCGCCCTGATGGTCCCGATGCTCGTGCCGAACATGGTGGCGGGAAACCTGGCGATGGACCTACGGGCGACCGGTCCGAACCTGGTCACCGCCACGGCCTGCGCCTCCGGCGCCACCGCGATCGGCACGGCCGCGCAACTGCTGCGCGAGGACGCCTGCGACGTGGTGGTCACAGGTGGTGCCGAGGCCGCGGTCAATCCCACGCTGGTGACCGGCTTCACGCAGATGGGCGCGCTCTCCCGCCGTACGGACGAACCGGCCGCCGCCTCCCGGCCGTTCGACCGGGATCGGGACGGCTTCGTGATCGGCGAGGGCAGCGGAGTGCTGGTCCTGGAGCGGGAGGCGGACGCGCGTGCTCGCCATGCCCCGGTACGCGCTCGGCTCGCCGGTTACGGCGCCAGCGCCGACGCCCATCACCTCACGGCGCCGGACCCCGAGGGGGGAGCCGTACTCGGCGCGATGCGAACCGCCATGGCGCAGGCCGACGTGACGCCGAGGGATGTCACCCACGTCAACGCGCACGGCACGTCCACGCCTCTCAACGACGCGGTGGAAGCGCGGGTGCTGAGCCGACTCCTGGGCGACCACGCGGCGGTCACCTCCGCGAAGGGCGTGCTCGGCCACTCGCTCGGGGCGGCCGGAGCGATCGAGGCGGCCCTGACCGTGCTGGCCATCGAGCGTTCGACCATCCCGCCCACCGCGAACCTCCGAGCGCAGGACCCCGCGCTCGAGTTGGACGTGGTCGCGGGGGAGCCCCGTACGGAGAAGACCGAGGTGGCCATGAGCAACTCGTTCGGCTTCGGGGGACAGAACGCCGTGCTGATCATCACCGCTGCCTGAGCACCACAGCCCCCGAGCGCCGCGAGCGCCCCAGCGGCTTGGCGCACCGTCAGCGTCCGCCATCGCTGCGCTACCGGTGGCACCTGCGGCGGTGGCTCCGGCCGTGGGCGCCGACAGCACCCGTACCGAAGGAAGCAGGCGACGACTCCCCATGACGTTCACCGTCCCCGAACCCGAGCTGGCAGCCCTGGAGGAGCAGGTGCGGGCGGCACTGCGCACAGCCGACGACCGAGAGCTGACCGTCCTCGGCTACGGCGAGGTCACGCTCGTACTGCGCCTGGACACCGAGACGGGGTCCTTCGCGTGCAAACGGCTGCCGGTCTTTCCCACACGGGAGCGCTTCGCCCGGTACGCACGGTCGCTGGAGGAGTACCTCACGAGGCTGGCGGACGCCGGGGTACGGGTCGCCCCGACCGTACTGTGGACCATGCCGCTGCCCTCCGGGAAGGTCGTGGCCTACTGCGTGCAGCGAGCCCTGCCCGCGGACCGGCTCTGCTCACGACTGCTGCACACCGAGGGCGACGCGTGGGCCGAGCAGTTCTTCGGTCGGCTCCTCGCTGTCGTGGACGGTGCGGTCGGCCCGTGTCTGGGCATCGACGGCCAGGCAGCCAACTGGGTGGACTTGGACGGCGAGTTGGTCTATCTGGACGTGACCACGCCGATGCTGCGGGACGAGCGGGGGCGGGAACGGCTCGACGTGCGGCTGTTCTTCAGCTCGCTGCCGTGGGCACTACGTGACGTGGTGCGGCTGTCGATGACGAGATCGATCTTCGACAAGTTCTACTCGACCCGCGGCGTGTTGCTCGACTTCCTGGGGAACCTGCACAAGGAGCGCCTGGAGAAACTCGTCCCGGGCTTTCTCGACCAGGCTGCCGCGCGTGTGAATCCCGCGCTCACCGTCGGCGAGGTGGCCGCGTACTACCGGGACGACGCGCGCATGTGGGAGCTGATCCAGCGGTTGCGGAAGGCCGACCGGTACTGGCACCGCGGCATCCGACGGCGCCCGTATCCGTTTCTGTTGCCGCCCGATGTCGATCGCTGACTGCCCGCCGGGACGGTTCGCGCCGACCAGCGGAGAGCCGCCGGTCCGGCTGAATACCGCCCGTCCGTTGACCGTTCGGCATCTCACCGAGCGGCTCACCCTCGCGGTCGTGTCCATCGCCTGGCTGCGGAAGCAGAGTGACGCGACGCGGGCCGGCCTGGAGCGCCGGCACCTGTCGCCGCAGGAGGCCGCGTACGCCACCGCGCTGCCCGTACGCAGACGGCGGGACGAGTGGCTCGCCGGACGGTTCGCCATCAAGCACTGCGTGACCGCCCACCAGCGAAGGCACCGGGGCGTGACCGCCGCCACCCGCGAGGTGCGGGTCGATCGCCTCGTCGCCGGCATGCGGTCCGGCAAGCCGGTCGTGGACGTGCCGGTCGAGGTCGGACTCTCGCACTCGGGCGACTTTGCCGTCGCGGCCTGCGGGCCGCACGCCATCGGCGTCGACGTGGAACACCGTACGGAGCTGCCGCCGTTGGTGCGCGAACTGCTCGACGGGGACGGCGACCCCTCCTCCTGGCATTCCGGCGTCCGGCGGCTGGCGTCGATGCCGGAGGCACTGCGCTGGGCCTGCCGGGAAGCGGTGCTCAAGCACTACGCCGTGGGCTTACGCGTGAACGTCCGGGAGGTCGTACTCACCCGTTGGGAACCGGACGGACGCTTCCACTGGCGTGCCGGGCCCGAACTGCTCCGGCAGGCGCCGGCCGACGGGTATCGCCCGCTGACGACTTGGGCGGGCAGGGTCGACGGATACTCGCTCGCTCTCGTGTGGCAGTACTGAACACCGAACACATCGTGTGGGAGGAACGGATGGAGCGCGAGAACGAGGCACGGACGGCTCGGGCGGCCTTCGCGACCGCGTTGGACGCGGCGGTGGACTGCGCTGTGCTCGCCCCCTCGTCACACAACTGCCAGCCGTGGGCGTTGGCGCGTCTCGCCGGTGACGCCCGAGAGGTGGCACACGCCTGGCTCGGCACGGAAGCCGACGTGGAGGCCGGCACGGAGGCCGAGTACCTGGTGCTCGCCCTGGACCGCCGACGCGAACTGGACTCCCTCGCGGCGCACACGGTGGAGATGCACGTGAGTTGCGGCGCGTACTGGCGCATGCTGCTGCGGTCCCTCGCGGCGCGCGGTTGGGTGGCGACGCACGTCCATACGGTGGAGGACGGCGATCGGCCGGAGTTCGGGCCGCGGTGGCCGGAACATTGGACGCCGCTGAGCGTGGCGCGGCTGGCGAGGGGCCCGGCTTCCGGGGAGGACCCGACGGAACTGCTCACGCTCGCCCGCGGGCGTCACACCAACCGCTACCCGTACGACAGCGCTCCGCTGGAGCCCGGGCTGCTGGCTGAACTGGCCGAACGGACCGGGCCGACAGGACAGGACCAACTGCCAGGACGGGTCAACCAGGGCGATCCGCGGACGGCGGTGACGACACGACACCTGACGGGCGCGCGGGAAAGGGAGCGTTTCGTCTCCTTCCTCGCGCGACACGCTGGCCGGGACTTCAAGAACCGCGACGCGTGGCGGGAGACCCACTCGTACCTCCGCTTCAGCGAACGGGAGGAGCGTGCCCGAGCGGACGGGTTCACCCTGACCCATCTCTTCGGGCCGATGCGCGGCCCGTTCCGCCTGGGCGCCCGGCTGGTGTTGTGGCCGCCGGTCATGAGGCTGCTGTGCCTGGTGGGCTTCCACCGCTTTCTCGCGATCGGGCTCGCCACAACGGCACGGCGCAGCCCGGCTCTTGTCGCGCTGGGGATGGCTGCGAAGCTGCCTGGACTGGACGACGCGCTGCGTGGCGGGGAGCGCCTGGCCGACTACTGGTTGGCGGTCACTCGCGCCGGGCTCGTCCTGCACCCGCTCAGTATCGTGCTGCAACACGAGGACCTGCGCCGGGCCGTGCAGAGGGAGCTGGAACTGCCGGGTCGGACGTTCTTCCTCGCCCGTCTCGGCCGCCCTCTCCGGACCGCCCTGCCCTCGCCGCGCAGATCCGGTGGCGGCTACCGAACGGTGGGCACGGACGCGGACTCGGGCTCCGGTTCCGTGGGGCCGATTCGGCGGGGGTAAGAGGGACCGAGCGGCTATCAATGACCCGGCGGAGTTCCTTGTTCGTACCATGAATAGCGGAAATCGAATGCCAGACTCACGAGTACTTGGCGGTAACGCTACTCGCCAGTTCGCGTGCGTGGGTGAACTCTATCGCAGTCTTCGAGCACGTTGTGTACACGCGCAATAATGGAGAGTGTGTGTTACGCTTCCGGTGACTGTGAATTGATGGCTGCTCAGTTGTCTGGCCGTGCGTATCAGGTGGGAATTCTGAGGTTCTGGCGAAGTGGCTGCGGAAGACGGTCGTGGTTGCTTCGGTCGTTTTCCGTGCGGGGAGAGTTCAGAATGTGCTATGGGCAAGCGATGGCTGCTGCCTGGGCGCCAGTCGATTCAGACGCGATGATGTTCTGATGCGGACCCACGCCCCGTCGTGGGTGTTTGGGGGGATGAATTGGTGGACCGCCGACGTGTTCTGTTCTCCTCGTCGCTATGTGGCTGGGTTGTGAAATCTTGGTGGTGAAGTCGGGGTTCTGGGTGGTCCTTCGTCGTGATTCCGATCTCCACGCGGCGGCCGGTGTCGCGGCCCTTCGGGCGGCTGTGCTCCGTCGGAGCCCGTCATGAGCCTCCATATTCTCGTGTGCAGCGACAAGGCGATCATGGCCGCGGGCGTGAGCGCGCTGCTGCGACAGTACGACTCGGACATACGCGTCGAGTCCTCCGCGAGGGAGGCCCTCTCGATCACCCTGGAGACCGCACCCGACGTCCTTCTGGTGGTCGCTCCGGTCCTCACCATTGACGACAAGGACGAGCTCGCCGAGCTGGCCCGGCACACCAAGGTCGTGCTCCTCGCCACCTGCGAGAGCGTTCAGCGGGCGTTCGAGGCGTTGCAGGTGGGCGTCCGTGCCGTGCTGTCGGTGGAGAGTTCCGTCGAGGAACTGGTGCACATCATCAGAACGGTCGTCCGGGTCGACGTGATGGTCGTGCCGGAGATCGCCCGGGGGTGTCTGGGGCAGTTCCCGAGTCCCTCGGCGTCCGCACGCGGCCGGTCCGCGGCGGACACGCTCACCGGTCGCGAGGCCGAGGTGCTGCTCCTCCTCGCCGAGGGCAGATCGAACGCGGAGATCGCGCGGGAGCTCTCCATATCGAACGCGACGGTCCGCACTCATGTGCACCATATTCTGCGTAAGCTTGGCGCCGGTTCCCGAGCCCAGGCCGTCGCTATCGCCTACAAGTCGCGGCTTGTCGGGGATATGGGGACAGTGCTCGGACGGTCGTGAAGCGAATCGCGTCCGGAGCCGTCCGCGGGGGTGCCGTATCGAGCAGGTGAACGGAAATCCGCCGTGCCGGAGGTCGTCGGTGACACGCTGATCGGCGCCATCGACGACCTCCGGCACCGCCGGGCGGACATCAGATCGCCGAGTATCCCGGTTCGACACGCGTGCCGGCGACCTCGTCAATCACCGAAGCCATGCTGTCGAACTCCGCCTCCAACCCACGGAAAGCCTCCGTCTTCATGTCCCTGGCGAATTCGTCAGCGCTCGTCAACGAGATGACCTCGAAATAGTGAAACGGTGCGGCGGCCTCGGTGGATACCCGATGGACGCCGAATGCCCGGATGCTGGGAATGTCCGGGCAGGTGGCGTAGTCCACGTCCCGCACCCACTGCTCGAAACGGGCGGGGTCCGTACTCTCGTGTAGCCGGATGCGATGCACAACGACGTCCATGGGTCCTCGAATCCTCAGTCAGCGGCGGTCAGCGGCGGTCAGCGGCGGTCAGCGGCGGTCAGCGCCGGGCGGCGGCCCGGGAACCCAGTCCCAGAGCCCTCGCGGCGTTGTTCTTCTGAATCTCGTTGGTGCCGGAGAGAATGCGTGAGGGCACCGCGTCGCGCAGCAGCGTCTCGGCCTCGCCGCCGAGGACGCCCAGCGCGCCCCGTAGTTGGACGGCGTCGAGACCGAGCTGGACCGCGGCCTCGCTGACCATGATCTTCGCGAGCGCGGGCCCGATCTCGTCGTCGCGTCCGTCAGCCAGGCCCTGTGCCGCCTTGTAGAGCATGAGACGTGCCGACTCGTGACGCGCCATCATGTCGACGACTCGGTGGCTGACGGACTGGAAGCCGCCGATGGGCGTGCCGAACTGCTCCCGCTGGCGCACATGGTCGATCGTCGAGTCCAGCACCCGTTTCATCGCGCCGAGGTACGCCGCGAACAGACAGGTGCGCTCCCAGCGCATCGAGGTCGCGAAGATGCCCGCGCCGGAGCCCTCCCCGTCGAGGACGTCGGTGACCGGGACGGCGCACTGGTCGAAGTACACGTCCGCCATCGGCGAGCCGCGCAGGCCGAGCTTGTCGTATCGCTGGCCCACCGTCAGCCCCGGAGTGCCGGCCGCCACGAGGAAGGTGGTGAGTCCGAAGAAGCCGCCACCGGGTGTGGTCGCGGCCTGCACCACGAACACGTCGGCGACGGGTGCGTTCGTGGTGAAGCACTTGGAGCCGTTCAGCAGGTAGTGCTCGCCGCTACGGGTGGCACGGGTCTGGAGCTGGAGAGCGTTCGAGCCGGCCTCCGGTTCGGTGACGCAATGCGCGGCGATGTGCTCCCCCGAGGACAGGCCCGGCAGCAGGCGGTGCTTCTGCTCCTCGGTGCCGAACTCGACGATCGGCATGACGGCCGCGAACAGGTGGGCGGCCGCGGAGAAGGCGAAACCGGTGTCCCGGCAGCCGTAGCCGAGTGCCTCCATGACGGCGGCCGTGGCGACGGCGTCCAGCCCGCTGCCGCCGTAGGCGCTGGGGACGCTGGCACCGACGATCCCCTGTTTGCCGGCGAGTTGCCAACGACGCCGGAAGTCGTCCGCGTCGAAGGTGTCGGAAGTCTGGAGATCGCGAGAGGCGAACCGCACGACCATGTCGCACATCTCGCGGGTCTCCTCGGGCAGGTCGAAGTTCATCGTGCTCCGTCCATGGGTTCCTCGACGAGCAGGTGGTAGTTGATGCCGCCGGTGCCGAAAGAGCTGACGGCGGCCCGACGTGGCCGGCCGTCCGCCCTTTCCCACTCCCTGCCCTCGGTGGAGATCCGCGCCGGGATACCGGCCAGGTGGAGTTGGGGGTTGACCGTACGCAGGTTGGCGTTGGGCGGAATGGTTCCCGTACGTAGGGCGAGCAGGGCGCGAAGCAGTCCGGCGCCGCCCGCCGCGGCGAAGGTGTGACCGACGAAGGACTTGGCCGAGCCGATCTCCAGCGGACGATCCCGCTCGTGATCGGCGTAGACCTGGGAGGTCGCGTCGATCTCCACACGGTCCCCGACCCGGGTGCCGGTGCCGTGCGCCTCCAGGTAGTCGACCGCCGCCGGGCCGAAGTCGACCTGTTCGAAGCTCCGCCGCATGGCCCGTGCCTGGCCGGAGGCGTCCGGGGCGATGAGTGACTTGGCGTCGTTGGAGGCGCCCACGCCGCGCAACAGACCGTAGATCGGCTCCCCGTCCCGACGGGCGTCCGCGTATCGCTTCAGGAGGAAGAGCGAGCAGCCGTCGCCCGGGGTGAATCCGTCGGCTTCCGTGTCGAACGGGGTGATGCGGTCGTGGGACAGCAGGCCCAGCGCCGAGCACAGCGCCATGTCCCGCGCATTGCACGGGAGTTCCACGCCTCCGGCGATGGCGTAACGCACGCTGCCCGAGCGGAGGCGACTGACAGCGAGATCGATGGCGGCCAGGGTGGAGGCACATGCCGCCTCCACGGCGACTGGTACCGCCGCCAGTCGGTGCTCGTTGGCGATCAGGGCTGGCACGCCACTGGCGAGCGCGCCGTCCAGCGCGGAGGGAGAGTCGGCGCTCTCCGGGTCGCCGAAGCGCTCGCGGACGAGTTTGAGCAGTGCGTCCGGGTCCATGCCGCCGGCGGAGAGCTTGGCGAAGACAGCCGTCTCCCGGACCGTGGCCTCGAGGGTGTCGCGGCAGAGTCCGGCGTTGAGACGGCGTTCCCGGGTGAGGCCGAGGTTGCTCCCGACGGCGACCACACCCGGACCGGTGAGCGGCCCCGCGGCGGTGCCGCGGCGCGTGAACATCTCCTCCGCCACCATCAGTCCCAGCCGCTGGGCCGGGTCCATCGCGGCGTAGCGCCGGGGGGTGACGCGCAACCCCTCGGGGGGCCGGGTCGGCACCCGCACGGGTGCGCCCAGGTCGGTGTAGCTCCGGTCCGGGCTCAGTTGCCCGGGCGAGTGGTAGAGCCGTCGATCGAGGATTACCTCAGGAAGCGGGCCGATCCGGTCCCGGCCCGACAGCATGGCTGTCCAGAAGCCGTCCGCGTCCGTGGAGTCGGCGAAGCTGCCGCCGTACCCGACGATGGCGATCGGTTCGCGGGACGCGGTACGCCCCGCCACCGTACGGACAGCCGCGCCGCTGCGCACCGTGGACCCGAGTGTGGGGGCGTGCTCCTGGAGCACGAGATGGCAGAGCGTGCCGGTCAGTGAGGAACCGCTCACCGCGGCCCGTCGCGGAGCCCCGTCCTCGGGGTCTGGCCAGGGCTCGACGTGCCGGGCGAGCCGAAACGGCGTGCCGGACAGGGCCGTCCGCGGTCCTCCGCCGGTATCGCGGTGCGGGGGCAGCGTCCGGTGATGCAGCGCCAGGGCGACCTTGCTGACGCTCGCCAGGCCGGCGTTGGCGAAGGTGTGCCCGAGTCGGTCGCGTGCGCTGCCCAGCACCACCGGCGGGGACTGCTCCGCGGCGCTGTCCGGATCGGTGAACAGCGTCGAGAGGGCCTCGAGTTCGGCACGGGCGTCCGGACCGACTCCGTGGCCGGCGCACTCGACATACCGTACGGAGGACGCCGCGACGCCCGACCTGGCGTAGGCCTCGGCGGCCACCTCGTGGCGGCGGGCGGCGGATGTCGAGTATCGGAAGACGCCCGGCCGCGCGTCATGGCCCAGGGAGCCGTCCAGCACCGTCGCGTAGATCCGGTCTCCGTCCCGGACCGCCGTGGACAGTCGCTTGAGCAGGAGGCCACCGACACCGGCTCCCAGCGAGAAGCCAGTCCCGTCCGGGTCGAAGGGGCGGGTCTCGGCCGCCGAGAGGCCCTTGCCGGCCAGCGCGTGACCGAGAAAGGGCCCCTCCTCCTGCTGGCCGGCGAGCACCAGCACGGCGTCGGACAGCCGGCCGCGCAGGCTGTCGATGGCGTGTGCGACACCGAGGTAGGACGTCGCGTCCTGGGACTCGAGGGCGAGGGTGCGACCGCGCAGCTTGCAGGCTGTCGCGATACGTGCGGGAATCGTGCTCGCCATCTCGCCGACCCGGTCGTGGGGCGAGGCTCCCAGGCGACGGCGTAGCTCCGCGCGGAACTCGTGAGCGGCCTCCGCGGCGTCCGCTTCCGAGCAGCCGCCGAACTCGTGCGCCGCCGCCACCTCCGCCAGGTGCCGGGCGTATCGAGCGCCCTCGATACGAAGGGCGTTGGCGTACTGCCGGTCCAAGCCGAAGCAGGTCCCCACGACGACGTCCGTACGGTCCGTCGGCAGCGGGCGCTCCGGGTGTCCCGCGTCCGCCAGGCACCGACGGGCTCCCTCCAGCATCAGCAGCTGCATCCGGGCGATCGATCGGGCCTGCGCAGGCGGGATGCCGAACGAGGCGAGGTCGACCTCAAGATCGTCGAGCCCGCGGGTGCTCGGCGGTTGGTCCGTAGGAGGGAGGCGGGCTTCGTCGGTGAGTAGTCGCCAGTAGTCGCCCACGGTGTGGGCCCCGGGGTAGAGCGCGGCGACACCGACGATGGCGATGGGCTCCGGAGGGCCCTGCGGCGTGGGAGGCGGTTGGTTCTCCGGGGTCTCCTCGTCCGACGTGACGGCGTCTCTCATCGGATCGCCACAAGCCCGTCGCGGCCGGATGGGCGGTGACGGGCCCAGAGCGCGTCGGATCGTACGAGCGCGGGGTCCTGTGTGAGGATCTCGCTGTACCGGCGTTGTAGCGAGTCTCCGGGGCGGACGCCGAGCTCCTCGTCCAGTCGCCGCTGCGTGCTCCGGAAGAGGTAGAGCGCGTCGCTCTGCCGCCCGGCGCGGTACAGGGCCAGCATCAGAAGCTCGCAGAACCGCTCGCTCAGCGGGTGTTGGGCCACCAGGCGCTGCAACTCCGCGATGGCGCGCGCCTCGTCGCCGAGTGCCAGCCGGGCGCTGGCGAGTAACTCCCGTACGGTCAGCCGGCGTTCCTCGAACAGAGTGGCGGCGCTACGGCACCGGAGCCCGTCCCCCGCGTCGAGCAGGGCGGGGCCGCGCCAGATGCCCAGGGCCGACTCGAAGAGCACGCGTGCGCGTTCCGGGTTGGCCGTCAACGCGGCGGCGCCGTCGGAGGCGAGTTGCAGGAACCGGTGGCTGTCCACCCGGTCCGCGGGGATGTCCAGGAGGTATCCGCCCGGCACCGAGCGCAGCAACGAGGCGCTTCTCGTACGGCTGGGCCCGTCCAGCACCTTTCGCACCCGGGTCGCGTGCGCTTGCAGGGCGTTCGCGGTGTTGCTGATCTCGTGGTCAGCCCAGAGCTCGTCGGCCAGTTCGGGACAGGAGATCGCGCGCCGAGCCTCCAGGGCGAGCGTGGCGAGCATGGTGCGGACCTTGGCGGCACGCACTTCCCGGGTCTGTTCCCCCACCGTGACGGTCACCGACCCGAGGATGTCGATCTGCACAGAAGCTCCCAGTGTGCCTAGACGGTTGACGCAGTCGGGCACGGTCGGCCCCCGGAGAGAGCCTGAAGGACGCGTCGGACGACCCCCCCCGGAAGGCGCGGCAGCCGTGGGTCGGGCTCCCACCGGTGCTGACGCGCGCCTTCGTTTCGTGCCCCGTGACCGCTCTCCGGAGCGGCTCCGTTCCGCTTGGTAGTCATTCTCGCCGTCGTGGACCGGAGCGTCATCGGTCATCCTGCTGGTTCTGCCCTAAACAGAAGATGGGGTTTACGCCTGATATGCCAGCGCTTCGTGGAGGTCCTCGCCCCCGGTCCCGTACGGGCACGGTCGTACGCGTACGCCCGCCATACGACTCAGCCGCGGGCGCGGCTTACCTCGCACGGGATCTCCATCGTCACCAGCGTGGGCCCGCCCGAGGGACTGCTGACCGCGAGGACCCCGTCCAGCGCGCCGAGTCGGCGCTCGATCCCGCGCATGCCGCTGCCCTTGTGGAGGGAGGCGCCGCCGTTGCCGTTGTCGGTGACCGCGATGCGCAGCATGCCGCCGGCCGCCTTGCTGTAGTGGATGTCCAGCCAGACCTGGGTCGCGTCGGAGTGCTTGGCCGCGTTCGTCAACACCTCGCTCACCGAGAAGTACGCCGCCGACTCCACGGGCTCCTCGAACCTCCCGGGCAGCTCCACGTCCACCTCGACGGGCACCTGCATCCGCAGGGCCAACGCCCTGGTGGCGTCCCCCAGGCCGCGCTCGGCCAGCACCGGCGGGTGGATGCCGCGTACGAGGTCGCGGAGCTCGGTCAGCGCCTCCGCGGAGGCGGAACGGGCGTGCGCCAGCACCTCCTTGGCCTTGGCCGGGTCCTTCTCGATCAGCGACTCGACGGTGCCCAGGCTCATGCCCATGGCGACCAGACGCGCCTGTGCCCCGTCGTGCAGGTCCCGTTCGATCCGCCGCAGTTCGGCCGCGGAGGAGTCGACGGCGTCGTGCCGCGTCTCGTACAACTGCTCCACCCGTTGGGAGAGCTGCGCGCCGCGGGTGGGCGCGAGCAGGCTCTTGGCCATCAGGAAGTGCGCCTGCAACGGATAGCGGTTGGCGGCGAGACCGAGGCTTAGGAACAGCACGCCGAACAGCCCGCACAGCAGGGCACTGCCGAAACCGTCCACCGGGACGACCGCGTACCAGTAGCCGCCGCTCAGCGGTACCCACAGGCCCGCCATGATGAGGAGACCCTCCAGGCCGTAAACCAGCGGGGCCAGCGCGAGCAGCGCGGTGACGAATCCGGCGATCGCGTCGACGAGCAGCCACAGGATGTCCCGCCAGGTGGCCGGGTCCTTGATCAACACGGTCGTACGCTCCACCATGCCGGTCACACCCGGCCGCAGGTCCCGAGGCAGCGGACGGTAGGGCGGTGGGATGGAGACGCCCGACCACTGGGCGGCCAGCAGGCGCCGCTGGTTGGCGTGCATACGTACCCAGGTCATCACCAGCGGGGTGGTGAACACGCCCACCCCGAGCAGGATCAGCAGCATGGACAGCACGCTGAGGACGAACAGCGCGAGCGAGGCGCCGATCGACAGCAGGCACAGCGCCAGACCGCGGGCGCCGGCCAGCAGCGAGTCGCGGACCAGCGGTCGCCAACGGGTCGACATGTCCACCTTGCTCACCTGAACCGCTCCTTCTCCACCACGACCCGTCGTGCCTTGACGCGCACCCGGGCTCAGGCCCAGTCTCGCGCGGGCTGCCGAGCCGGCCCAGGGGGATCGGCACCCCGAACGGGGTGTACCTGGCCCCACCGCGACCTCCGACCTGGGCGTCGTCCCCGGCGCTGTTCCCCGGAGCGTTCCCGTGCCGACCCCCAGCCGCGCGAAGGTGACAAGCTAACCGCTCGCCCGGATCGCGCGGACCCGTCCGGTCCGAGGTTCCGTACCCCGGTGACCCGCGCCCCGTGATCCGGCGCGCACGCCGGCGCTCGGCCCACCGTACGACCCCATCGCGTCCGTACGCCTCGAACCCTCGGGCGGACTGCTCCGGGGACGACAGGACGGTTCGGTTTACCCTGCCCCCATGCCGCACATCACCGTCGACTACTCCGATGTACTCGCCGACACCTTCGACCGCCGCGGCTTCGGCCGGGCCCTGCACCCGTTGATCGCCCAGACCGTGGAGGGCACTCCGCACACCTGCAAGACGCAGTTCCGCAGAGCGGACGAGTGCGTGATCGCCGACGGGGAGAGCGACATCGCGATGGTGCACGTCCAGGTCGCCCTGCTTTCCGGACGCACCCCGGAGATCAAGGAGGGCCTCTCCCGGGCAGTGCTCCAACTGCTGCGCTCCTACGTCGGCACGGCGCCGGGGCGGGCTCTGCACACCTCCGTGGACGTCACCGATCTGGACCGCGGCTGCTACTCGAGCCATACGGAGGGCCCCGCGGAGCCGGAGCCGAGGACGGTGGGCGCATGAGGGTCGGACTGCTGGGCAGCGGCCCGTGGGCGGCTCGTACGCACGGGCCCGCGCTGCGCACGCACCCGGAGGCGGAACTGGTGGGGGTGTGGGGCCGGCGCCCGGAGGCGGCGCGGGAACTGGCGACGGACCTGGGGTGCCGGCCGTACGGGGAGGTCACCGAGCTGCTGTCGGACTGCGACGCCGTGGCGATCGCCCTTCCCCCCGACGTACAGGCGCCGCTGGCGGTGCAGGCGGCGGAATCCGGCTGCCACCTGCTCCTCGACAAGCCGCTCGCGACCACCCGGGCGGGCGCGGAGCAGGTCCGCACGTCCGCGGAGCGCGTCGGGATCGCCTCGGTGGTCTTCTTCACGCTGCACTTCAGCGAGCCGACCGGCTCCTGGATACGCCGCCAGCGGCAGGACGGCGAGTGGCTGCTGGGCCGGGCGGACTGGCTGTCGCCGGTGTTCGGCGGGGGCGACACCCCGTACGGCGACTCGCCCTGGCGAAGGGAGAAGGGCGCGCTCTGGGACGTCGGGCCGCACGCGCTGTCCGTGCTGCTGCCGCTGCTGGGGGAGGTCAGCCAGGTGCGGGCCACGGCCGGGCCGGGGGACACCGTCCAGTTGGCGCTGCGGCACGAGGGCGGCGCGGCCAGCACCGTCACCGTCAGCCACACCGTTCCGCCGCAGGCCGCGGGGGTCTCCGCAGAGGTACGCGGCGCACCCGGGGTGGCGACGCTGCCGCTGCGTGAGGAGGAACCGGCGGACGCCTTCGGGCGGGCCATCGACGCGCTGCTGGAGGCGGTGCGAACGGGACGGGCACACGAGTGCGACGTGCGCTTCGGGGCGGAGGTGACCGACGTCCTGACACGGGCGGCCGAGCAGTTGTCCTAGCGAGGTCGTGTCGTTCGGACTTCGTGGATCGGGGAGCGGGTTTGGTGTTGGGGTCTCTCCAGGCCGGCGGCCGAGGGGAACGAGTGCGGCGGCGCTGCGTGTTGAGACGACGACGCGGCGGATGCGCGTGCCGGGCAAGCGTCACCAGAGTGATCCCCGCGGCCGACCCGAACGACGGGGCCGCGCGGGTTCAGTACCGGACCGTGATACGGCGTTCGGGGCCATTCACCCGCACCGTGCCGCCGTACGGGATGACCTGTTGCGGATCGGTGTGCCCCAGATCCACGTCGAACACCGCCATGGTGTCCGGGGCGTACTCCTCCAGCGCCCGAAGAACCGCCGCGCGCTGCTCCCGCCGGTAGGTGTCGCGTTGGTCGTCGGTGCGTGGGTCGAAGACCCGGGTGGTCTTGGCGCGGCCCATGAGCAGGGCGGGGAACTGGCGCAGCAGGCCGCGTTCGCCCATGTTCCGCAGGATGCGGTAGACGTCGCTGGGCCGGATCAGTTCCTCGGAGGTCTCCAGGAAGAGGATCTGGCCGGCGTACTCCTCGACCGGGCGGATGGTCCGGTCGGCCATCAGGAGCCAGGACACGATCTCCAGGCAGCCGCCCCAGCTCGTGCCCTCCACCACCTGGTCGGGGCGGTGCCAGTGCCAGCCCTCGCAGGGCTCGAGCAGGGGCTCCTGCTCGAAGGACGCCGGATCGTCCCAGGGGCGGGTCACATCGCCGTACGAACGGGATTCCGTCAGTTCGTAGTCACCGGAGGAGAAGAGCGCGGCGTGCAGCGAGTCCCTGGTGGTCGGGTGCATGGCCTGTGGCCTGCCGAACTCCACCATGACGGTGCCACCGTGCCAGCCGACGACGCCAGCCGAAGCGCTGAGCCAGGACAGCAGGTTGGTGCAGTCGCTGTATCCGAAGAACGGCTTGGGATCGGCCCGGATGATCTCCTCGTCCAGCCACGGCAGCAGCGTGATCTGGTCGTCCCCGCCGATGCTGGCGATCACCGCCCGGACGCTCGGGTCGGCGAACGCGGCGTGCAGGTCGGCCGCTCGCTCCGCTGGCGTGCTGTGCAGCTTCCGGGTGCCCGGGTACTCCACCGGCTCCAGCGCGAACTCCTCACGGAGCCGGCGCAGACCCAGTTCGTACGGCATGGGCAGGAGCTCGGGCAGGCCGCCGGAGGGGGACACGACGGCGATCCGGTCGCCGGGGCGTGGCTTGGGCGGGTAACCGGGTGTGCCTGGCGACATGACTGGATTGTACGGAGCACCGGTCCGGGCGGCAGGTGATTATCCTCCGAGGAGGCCACTACCGCGACGGCGGTACGCCGCCGCCGACGTGCCCTCGCTCGTCCGCGGTCAGCGGGACAGGGCGTCGCGTACGGCCTCGTCGGTGCGGGCCACCACGGCCGAACCGTCGTCCGCGGTGATGATCGGCCGCTGGATCAGCTTCGGGTGCCGGGCCAGTGCCGTGATCCAGCGGGTGCGGTGCTGCGGCTCACGGGGCCAGTCCTTGAGGCCCAGCTCCTTGGCCTCGGTCTCCTGGGTACGGACGATCTCCCAGGGCTCCAGGCCGAGTCGGTCCAGCACCGCCCGCAACTCCTCCTCCGAGGGAGGGTCGTCGAGGTACCGGCGCACCGTGTACTCGCTGCCCTCCTCGTCCAGCAGACGGGTGGCGGCACGGCACTTCGAGCATGCGGGATTGACCCAGATCTCCATGTCCACAGCCTATCCGGGATCGCGGATCCGGCCCGTCCGGATCGCTTCCCGTAGTACGACGCAGCGCTCAGTCGCCCCGCACGGTCCCGGGCAGGCCGAACCTCTCGAAGAGGCTCAGCTCGAAGAACGCCACCACGTGCGAGACGCGCGCGCCGGCGAGGGCGAGCACCATGAGATTGAACGGCCGGAAGACGCCGTCCTCTCCGCGGGCGTACGTCGCGAACGCCGGCTGGCCGTTCATCGCCGTCGGCAGCAGCCGCAGGTCTCCGGGAGCGACCGGGCACCAGGTGGATATGAGCCTGCCGATGTCCTCCGGCCCCTGATACCAGCTGGTGAACGGCGGCATCTCCCAGACGGCGTCCTGAGTGAACAGCTCGACGATGGCCTGGATGTCCTTGTCCTGGAAGGCGGTGACGTACCGCTCCAGCAGCGCGCGCTGCTCGGCGGTCACCGGCTCGGCCACGCCCTCTTCGGTGGCCCGCGCGCTGCCCAGTTGCGCCCGGGCGCGCTGCAGGGCGCTGTTCACGGAGGCGGTCGAGGTGTTCATGAGCTCCGCGACCTCGGCCGCCCGCCACTTCAGCACGTCACGCAGCAGGAGCACGGCCCGCTGTCTGGGCGGCAGGTGCTGGAGCACGGCGATGAAGGCGAGCCGCACGCTCTCCCGTGAGGTGACGATGGCTGCCGGGTCGGCGCCGTCCGCGCCCACCATGGCGTCCGGCACGGGCTCCAGCCAGGGGACCTCCGACTGCTCGAGGTCCTCGGCGGGGTCCGCGCTGGGGGCTCCCAGTCCCGTCGGCAGCGGTCGCTTGCCGCGGCTCTCCAGGGCGTCCAGGCAGGTGTTGGTGGCGATGCGGTGCAGCCAGGTACGCATGGAGGAGCGGCCCTCGAACTTGTCGTACGCCCGCCAGGCACGCAGATACGTCTCCTGCACCAGGTCCTCTGCGTCGTGCACCGAGCCCAGCATGCGATAGCAGTGCGCCAGCAGCTCGCGCCGAAACGGGTCGGCCAGCCGCGGGAAGTCCTCGCTGACCTGGGTGTCTGTCATGCTGTCGCCCTTCTCGCCAGGAGCAGTCGGAGTGGCTGCCTTCGTACTCCTCATGCTTGCAGCCGGGTCTGACAAAACGGGTGACCAGCGAAGACGGGCGTACACCGGTCGGTTCCGGTGTACGCCCGCCCGTTCCCGTGCGTGGGGTGTCAGGAGCCGCGCAGCCAGTCGAGCGTGAAGCGGGAGAAGTAGATGCCGCCGTCGTTACCACGCTCGTAGAGGTTGCCGACCGAGCCGTCGTCGAGCACCGCCATCGTGGAGTAG
Organism: Streptomyces oceani; assembly: GCF_001751245.1. Classification (GTDB taxonomy): domain Bacteria; phylum Actinomycetota; class Actinomycetes; order Streptomycetales; family Streptomycetaceae; genus Streptomyces; species Streptomyces oceani. The sequence goes on along the minus strand of NZ_LJGU01000130.1, from coordinate 9,737 downwards.
CCGGCCTCGCCGGTGCGCAGCAGTGCCGAGTCCGGGTAGCTCCTCCCGTCGTCCTCGCTCAGGCGTACGGTCAGGTCCTCGCGTGCGCTCGTGCTCGCCGGATTGCTGAACAGCGCGGTGCCCGTGCGACGGGGCGCCTTCGTCGACGGGTCCACGCCCTCCGCGTCGGGCTGGAGGTAGGAGATCTCGTCGGCGTTGACCTTCGGGTCGATCAACGAGCTCGCCCACGGCTCGCTGAACTCGCTACTGCCGTCCTTGGACTCGGCGTAGTACCGCTTGGACTCGGTGTCGGAGCGCATGTTCTGCTCGATGTCGCCGTTGCCGCGCTCGATGGCCTTGTGCTCGTTGAAGCCCGACCCGGCGGTCGAACCGGTCTTCCAGGTCTTGCCGTTGTCGTCGCTGTAGATGTTGACCGCGTTGCCGCCGGCGTCGCTCCGATAGACCAGCGGCTGGATCAACCGGCCGCCGCTCGTCTGGATGCCGTGCCCGGAGGAGGCGAAGAGGCCCTTCCACTTCGGGTCCTTCACGTCCGGGTTGAGGTCGCGGGGCTCGCTCCAGGAGGCGCCGTTGTCGTCACTGGTGACGTACTTGACGTGGATGCTCTTCGGATCGTCCTTGTCGTTCGACCCGGAGCCCTCCTCCGGCGTCCAGTAACCCACTCCCTCCTTCGCCTCGTTGTAGAAGAGGAACACCCGGTTCGTCTGCCGGTCGACCAGCAGGCTGCTGTCGGCGGTGCCGATCGAGTTGTTCTCGCCGTGCGCGGCGATGGTGGGGTCGCTCCAGGTCTTTCCCTGGTCGGTGCTGCGGCGCAGCCCGATCTGGATGTTGTTGTCGCCGCCCAGGTCGCCGGAACTCTCCACCCGCGCGTCGGTGGCGGCGAGCACGGTGCCGTTGTTCGTGACGGCCATGGAGGGGATACGAACCGACTTGGCGGTGCCGGTGTACTCCTGGCCGTTCTCGTCGACGAGGCCCTTGAACCGGGTCTTGGTGCTGAACAGTTCGGTGGTGTTCATGCCGGGCTGGTTCGCGCCGAGCCCGCAACCGAGCTCGCCGGACTCGGACTTGCTGAAGCCACTGTCGGTGGTGGCCTTGATGGTGTACGCGCTTCCCTGGTCCCGGGTCCACTCCAGTGTGGTGGCGTCCCCGGCGGCGAGGGTACGCGACGCCGTGGTGCCGTCCTCCGGCCCGGCCACCTTGAAGGTGTGCTCGGCGTCGGACCGGTTCGACAGGATGACTTGGAGCTTGCCGTTCGTGCAGTCCGCGCTCACCCGGGCGGACAGGCCACGGGTGTCGGCCTGCGCCGTCGAGGTCAGGGCGGTCACCACGACCGCGACCGTCGCGCCACCGCCCAGCCAGGCGTGGACTCTTTTTCGGGTCATGAAGCTCACAGGACTACACGCTCCTTGGGCGGCCCCGGCCGCCAAGAGGGACACGGACGGAAGACGTCAGACGTCTTATGGGTCAGGAACGATAAGAAGCCCCTGACCACCGGTCAAGGGTCTGGACAGCCTGAGGTGTTGAATCCGTGTGTGTCCCCGCGATCTCGGGTGCGGGGGTGCGGGGGTGCGGGTGCGGACGTGGTGTCGGCACTCCCGGCGCTCCCGGCTCCGGAGCGCGGGCCGTCTCGGGGTCCCCACGGTCCGTACGCCCGCGTGCGAGGCGAACTCGCGCGGCGTACGGACCGTGGGCGCAGGGCGTGCTCAGCTCTCGGATGTCTCCCGGCGAGCGGCGGCTATCCGGCGGCGCACCGGCGCGTAGTGGTCCGTGATGGCGGCGAGGTAGCCCTCGCGGTCCCGCTCGGCGAGCGCCGTCACGATCCGGTGGTGGGCCGCGAGGGTGGCCGCCTCGTCCTCGGCCGTGATCATGTTCAGATGGGGGGCGACGATCGAGTACACGTCCCAGAAGGCGCGGGAGAGTTGACCGATCAGCTCGTTGCCCATCGGCTCCACGAGCAGGGTGTGGAAGGCGCGGTCGGCGGACACGAGGCGGTTAGTGCCCTTCTCGGTCTGCTCGTGCATCTCCTCCACGAGCAGGTCCAGCCCGGTGAGGTACTCCGGGTCGAAGTCCTCGGTCATCCGCTCGACCATGCCGCGCTCGAAGAGTTCGCGGGCGTCCACCAGGTCGGACAGCACCTGGAAGTCGTCCTTGGGGCTGAGCAGTCCGCGGAAGGTGAGGCTCTCCACCAGCGCGGAGAGGCTGAGCCGACCGACGAACGTGCCGTGGCCGTGGCGCACTTCGACGATGTCCAGTGCGTGCAGCTTCTTGACCGCCTCGCGCACGCTGGATCGGCTGGCGCCCAGCGCCTCGCAGAGCGCGCTCTCCGTGGGCAGGGAGTCTCCTGGTCGCAGTCTGTTCTGCAGGATGTACTGCTTGATGCCTTCGGTCACTTCCTCGCGCAGTGGTGATCGACCGCCGCGGATTTCCGGCATGGATTGGTTCCCCACCTCTTGACCCTTCTCCCTGCGAGAGCTACGTTCACACGCTATCAAGCATCAGACATCTGACGTCTGAACTCTCTCGTAAACTGCTGCGGACCCCGTCTTGGAGGATCAGTGTCGGACTGTACGACTCGCGGAGTCGACCGCCGTAGCCTACTGCGCGGGGTCGGCGCCCTCGGTGCCGTCACCACCCTCACCGGCGGGCTCGCGGCGTGCGGCGGGCCCGCCTCGACCGCTGGTGGCGCGGGCAGGGGCGCCAGCGCCATCGAGGCGGGCATCTCGTACGCCCTCTCCACCGGATTCGACCCGATGCTCGCCTCCGGCGCCACCCCGGTCGCCGCGAACATGCACATCTTCGAAGGACTCGTCGACCTCGACCCGGTCGACATGACCTCGCGTCCGGCACTGGCCACCGACATGCCTCGACGGGTGGACGCCACCACCTACCGGGCGACCCTGCGGAAGGGAGCCACCTTCCACGACGGGTCGCCGGTGACCTCCGAGGACGTGGTGTTCAGCTTCGAACGCATCCTGGACCCGGCGAGCGCCTCGCTGTTCGCGCAGTTCCTGCCGTTCATCGACGAGGTGCGCTCGGTCGACGAGCGGACGGTGGAGTTCAGTCTCGGCTACGAGTTCCCCCTCTTCCCGTCCCGGATATGTGTCGCCAAGATCGTCCCGAAGAAGCTCGTGGAAGCGGACTCCAAGGGCTTCGACGCGAAACCGGTCGGCTCCGGACCGTACCGGCTTACGCGCGCGCTTCGTCAGGACAAGATCGTCATGACGAAGTACGAGGACTACAACGGACCACACCCGGCCCGGGCCGACAACCTGGTCTGGCGGCTGATGGTCGACCCGTCCGCGCGGGTGAGCGCCATGTACTCCGGACGCATCCAGGCCATCGAGGACGTGCCGTACGTCGACGTCAAGGGGCTGGGGAAGAAGGCCGAGATCGAATCGGTCTCGACCTTCGGCCTGCTCTTCATGATGTTCAACTGCGCTCGCCAGCCCTTCGACGACAAGCGGGTCCGGCAGGCTCTGCACTACGCCCTGGACACCGAGAAGGTCATCGGCACGGCGCTGCTCGGCAACGGCAACGCGGCCACCGGCTACCTCCAGGAAGCGCACGCCGACTACCACCGTGCCGCCACCGTCTACCGGCACGACCCGGACCGGGCCCGCGAACTACTCGCCGAGGCCGGCGTGGAGAACCTCCGGATCGAGATCCTGACCACCGACACCGGCTGGGTCAAGGACAGCGCCCCGGTGATCAAGGAGAGCCTGGACGCGGTCGGACTGCGTACCACCCTGAACATCGCGCAGTCCGCCGCGCAGTACTCGAAGGTCGACAAGGGCGACTACGACGTGCTGATCGCGCCCGGTGACCCGTCCGTCTTCGGGAACGACGTCGACCTGCTGCTCCGCTGGTACTACGAGGGCGTGTGGCCCGAGAAGCGGTTCCGCTGGAAGGACTCGCCGCAGGACCGGAAGGTGCGGTCGCTGCTCGACGAGGCCGCCCGGTCCGACGAGGAGAAGCACCGGAGGAAGCTCTGGGCACAGGTGACCGACCTGATCGCAGACGAGGTGCCCCTCTATCCGATCCTCCACCGCGAACTACCCACCGCCTGGGACGACGAGGCACTGGACGGCTTCCAGCCGCTGCCCATGACCGGACTGTCCTTCCTGGGCGTGGGTCGCGCCTGACCGGACCGTACCGCCCACCACTCACAAGGAAACTCACGATGGTCGCATTCCTCCGGCTCGCGCTGCGTCGTATCGCGATGCTGCCGGTGATGGTCCTCGGGATCGCTCTGCTGGTCTTCCTGGTCATGCAGTTCTCGCCGGTCGATCCGGCGTACAACGCCCTCGGTGACAGCGCCAGCCCGGAAGCCCGGGCCGCGTTCGAGGAGGAGCAGGGACTCAACGATCCGCTGCCGATGCGGTACGTCGCGTTCGTCGCGGACCTCCTCAAGGGGGATCTCGGCATGACGCTGCCGCCGGGTCAGCCGGTCACCGACCGGATCGTCACCGCGCTTCCCCTCACCATCCAACTGACCCTGCTGGCCCTGAGCCTCGGGTTGGTGCTCGCGCTGGTCCTCGGTATCGCCGGTGCCGTCTACCGGGACCGCTGGCCGGACCAGCTGACCCGGCTGTTGTCGATGGCCGGCGTCGCCATCCCGCCGTTCTGGCTGGGGGTGCTGCTGATCCAGCAGTTCTCCCTCAACATCGATCTGCTGCCCACCGGCGGCTACACCAACCCGGCGGACTCGTTCTCCGACTGGCTGAAGTCCATGGCGCTGCCCGCCGTCTCCCTCGCCATCCCGCTGGCGACCTCCCTGGCGCGGCTGATCCGTACGTCCATGGTCGCCGAGCTGGACCGCGACTACGTACGCACCGCGCGCGGCAACGGCCTGCCCGAGTCACTGGTCATCCGCTCCGTCCTGCGCAACTCCCTGATCACGCCGCTGACGGTGTTGGGCGTGCGGGTCGGCTACCTCCTCAGCGGCGCAGTGGTCATCGAGGCGATCTTCGATCTGCCCGGCATGGGGAAGCTCATCCTCGAAGGCGTCACCGGCAGTGACACCGGTCTCGTCCAGGGCACGGTGATCACCATCGCTCTCACCTTCCTGGCCGTCAATGTCGTCGTCGACCTGCTCTGCCTGCTGGTCAACCCCCGTATCAGGACGGTGTGAGATGTTCACTGGCCGCCTCAGCCTGACCCGGAAGCTGTCCCGCCCCGGTGTCCGCCTCCGCTCCCTGCCCCCCTCCTCCCGCGTCGCGCTCGGCGTGCTGCTGCTCATCGTGTTGGGCGCGGTGTTCGCGCCGCTGCTGGCACAGGACCCGCTGCGTACGGGAGAGCCGGTGGTGGGGCCCGGCAGCGAGCACCTGTTCGGCACCGACCGGCTCGGCCGCGACGTGTTCTCCCGTGTCCTGCACGGTGCCCGCTACTCGCTGGTGATCGGTCTCGGCGCCACCGCCGTCGCGGTCGCGCTGGGCGCGGTGCTGGGCTCACTCGCCGCCACCTCCCGCAAGTGGGCCGACGAGACGGTGATGCGCTCCCTCGACGTCGTGATGTCCTTCCCGCCGATCGCGCTCGCGGCGGTGCTGGTCGCGGTGTTCGGCACCAGCGTCCCCGTGCTCGTCTGCACCATCGCGGTGGTCTACGTGCCCTCGCTGTCCCGTGTCGTACGGGCCAACGTGCTGGCGCAGTACGGCGAGGACTACGTCGCCGCGGAACAGGTCATCGGCGCTCGCCGCGGCCACATCATCGCCCGCCACGTCGCTGTCAACTGCGCCGCGCCGGTGCTGGTCTTCGCGACCGTGCTGGTCGCAGAGGCGATCATCTTCGAGGCCGGACTGTCGTTCATCGGCGCCGGCGTGCAGGACCCCGACCCGAGTTGGGGCAGCGTGCTGTCGTACGGCCGGCAGATCCTGCTGGCCGGCGGCTGGTGGGCCTCCGTCTTCCCCGGGCTGGCGCTGCTGATCACGGTGCTGGCGCTGAACGTGCTCTCCGAGGGCATGTCCGACGCCTCCGCCTCCCCCGGCGGCACCGGCGCCGAGATCGCCGGCACCGTCGAGACCGCCGGTACCGCCACCGACAACACCGCCGCCCAGCAGCCCCCGCTCGCCAAGACCACCGCGCCCGCCCGGACGGACGTGGACGAGGCACTGGGTCAACTCGCCGAGCGCGTACGCGACAGCTCGCCACGGGTGCCCCCCGTGTCCGCTGAGGCGTCCGAACTCCTCACCGTCCGCGACCTGAGCATCCGTTTCCCCGACCGGTACGGCGACGTGCCTGTCGTGGACGGCGTGTCCTTCTCCGTACGCGAAGGCGAGACCCTCGGCCTGGTGGGCGAGTCGGGCTGTGGCAAGAGCATCACCAGCCTCGCCTTGATGGGCCTGCTCGCCGAGAACGCCGAGGTGCGCGGCAGCGTCCGCTACGACGGGAAGGATCTGCTCACGCTCAGCTCCCAGGAACGCCGCAAGCTGCTCGGGCCGCAGATCGCGATGGTCTACCAGGACGCCCTGTCCTCCCTGAACCCCTCGGTACTCATCGGCCGCCAACTCGGCCAACTCACCTCCAGGGGCGGCGACAAGTCCCCGGCCGAACTGCTGGAACTGGTCGGTCTCGCCCCGGATCGGATTCTGCGCAGCTATCCGCACGAGCTGTCCGGCGGCCAGCGGCAGCGCGTACTGATCGCCATGGCGCTCTCCCGCAACCCGCGGTTGCTGATCGCCGACGAGCCGACCACCGCGCTGGACGTCACCGTGCAGGCCCAGATCGTGGAACTGCTGACCCGACTGCGTGACGAACTCGGCTTCGCCATGGTGCTGGTCTCGCACGACCTGGCGCTCGTCGGGGATCTCGCACACCGGGTCGCGGTGATGTACGCCGGTCAGATATCCGAGACCGGCGGCACCCGTTCGGTCCTCACCGACCCGGCACACCACTACAGCCGCGGGCTGCTCGGCTCCGTGGTGTCGCTGGAGACCGGCGCGGGGCGACTGCACCAGATACCGGGCATCGTCCCACCGCCCCAACACTTCGGCACGGGCTGCCGCTTCGCCTCTCGCTGCCCCGCGGCCACCGAACTCTGCCGTACGACCCCGCCCGAGCACGGCGAACGCGACGCGGGACACAGCTTCGCCTGCCACCACCCGGCGGTTTCCGCCCCGTTGGAGAAGAGCGCCCGATGATCCGGCTGGACCAGGTACACGTACGCCATCGCATCCGCGGCACCGGGTTCTTCCGGCACGCCGCCGTGCACGCGCTGACCGCGGCCTCCCTGGAGGTGCGTCGGGGCGAGATCCTCGGCCTGGTGGGCGAGTCGGGCTGCGGCAAGTCCACGCTGGCCCGGATGCTGACCGGGCTGCAGCGGCCGACCGAGGGCTCGGTCAGCTTCCGCGGCGAGGACCTGTGGAACATGCCGCGGGCGCGTCGCCGCGTCGAGTTCGGCTCCTCGGTCGGCGTGGTCTTCCAGGACCCGTCGACGGCGCTCAATCCCCGGATGCCCGTCGGCCGTATCCTGCGCGACCCGCTCGACGTACACCGTCGTGGCACCGAAGCGGAACGAACCGCGCGGGTCGAGGAGTTGCTCGACCTCGTCGGCCTTCCCCCGCACACCGCGCGCTCACTGCCCGGACGGCTCTCCGGCGGCCAGCGACAGCGAGTGGCCATCGCACGCGCGCTCGCCCTGGAACCGCAGCTGATCGTCGCGGACGAGCCGACCAGCGCGCTGGACGTGTCCGTCCGCGCACAGGTCCTCAACCTGCTCGTCGAGCTGCGGGAACGACTCGACCTCGGGATGGTGTTCATCTCGCACGACATCCAGACCGTGCGCTATCTCGCAGACCGGCTCGCGGTGCTCTACCTCGGCCGCGTCGTCGAGGAGGGGCCGGCGGCCAGGGTGACCGCCGCGCCCGCGCACCCGTACACCCAGGCGCTGCTCTCGGCCACCCCCAGCCTGCTGGAGAAGACCGAACGCATCATCCTCACGGGGCCCGTGCCCTCCGCGACGAATCCGCCGAGCGGCTGTCCCTTCCGTACGCGCTGCTGGAAGGCGGACGAGGAGTGCGCCACCGTGTTCCCCGCCGCGAGCCTCGGGGCCGATGGCGGCGAGGGCGACGGACAGGGTGACGGGGAGCACCGCTGGCACTGCGTCCATCCGGAGAACGGCGCCGAGCAGGCGCCGGCCGGAGGGGGACGGGCGCGTACCGAGGTGTCCTCGGCCGGGAGCACGCCGTCCCCGGCGAGCGAGTCCGGGCACGGCCCGGAGACCCCGGAGACCGCCGAGACCCCAGAGACCCCCGAGAACCCAGAAACCGAAACACCGGACACGTCCGCAAGGAGCACACAGTGAGCCCCCGCAACCCTTCCTTCTCCGGGGTCATTCCGCCGGTCGTCACCCCGCTGACCACCGACGGCGAACTCGACACCAAGTCTCTGGAGAGACTGGTCGGATTCCTGCTCGAGGGCGGTGTGACCGGCCTGTTCGCGCTGGGCAGCTCCGGCGAGATGGCCTACCTCACGCCCCGTCAGCAGGACGCCGTCATCGACGTCATCGTGGGCGCCGCGGGCGGCCAGGTGCCGGTACTGGTCGGCGCGATCGAGCCGACCACCAACCGGGTCATCGAGCGGGCCGAGATGGCCGCCAAACGTGGTGCGGACGCCATCGTCACCACCGCGCCGTTCTACGCCCGCACGCACGAGAGCGAGATCGAACGGCACTTCCGTACCGTCGCGAGCGCCGTGCCGCTGCCGCTGCTCGCCTACGACATCCCGGTGTGCGTGCACAGCAAGCTCGCGGTGGACCAACTGCTCAGCCTCGCGGCCGATGGCGTACTCGCCGGCGTCAAGGACTCCAGCGGGGACGATGTCAGCTTCCGCAGGCTGGCGCTCGCGGGGGCGGAGGTGCCCCGCTTCGCGCTGCTCACCGGCCACGAGGCGGTGGTGGACGCGATGCTGCTGGGCGGCGCGGACGGCTCCGTGCCCGGCCTCGGCAACGTCGACCCGCACGGGTACGCCCGGCTGGACGCCGCCGCCCGGGCCGGCGACTGGCGGACCGCCCGGACCGAACAGGACCGGCTGGCCCGGCTGTTCGACATCGTGCTGGCCGCCGACACCGCCACGGCGTCCGGCACCGCCGCCGGCCTCGGCTCCTTCAAGACGGCGCTGATGCTACGCGGCATCATCGACACCCAGGTCGTCAGCCCGCCCATGCGGCCACTGGACGAGCGGGAGACCGAGACGGTCCGCGCGCACCTCGTACGGGCGGGCCTGCTGTGACCCGTGCCGAACAGGGCGGCGGCAGCGGTGGGGGCGCGGGCAGCACTGGTTCGGTCGTCGGCGTGGACCTCGGCGGTACCAAGATCGCCGCCGGCCTGGTCGGTACGGACGGCCGGATTCGGCACTCCGTCAGTGCCCCCACACCGGCGCTCCAGGGGCCCGGCGCGGTGCTGGACGCGGTCGCCTCCGCGGTGGCCGAGCTGACGGGGGATGACGTACGGGCCGTCGGGGTGGGCGGTGCCGGAGCCATCGACGCTCGTACGGGCACGGTGCTCTCCGCCACGGACGCGCTGCCGGGCTGGACGGGCACCCGGCTGACCGCCGAACTGCGCCAGCGGACCGGACTCCCGGTCGCCGTCGACAACGACGTACGCGCGCACGCTCTCGGCGAGGCGTGGCAGGGTGGCGCGGCCGGCCGCAGTCCGGTGCTGTTCCTCGCCGTGGGCACCGGCGTCGGGGCGGCGCTGCTGGTCGACGGCGCACCACAGCGCGGCGCCCGGTCCGTCGCCGGCCAC
>NZ_LJGU01000129.1:20243-23084 GCF_001751245.1 Streptomyces oceani | reverse complement strand
GGAGCAGCACGAGTCGCTCCGAGTCGATGGCGCCCAGCCGCACTTCGCCGGTGTCGGGGCCGGTGGGGTAGAGCAGGCTCAGCTCGTGTCGCCGCTCCACCCGCCGGGCGATGAGCACCCGGCCGTCCGCCATCGGTAGCAGTTGGCTGCCCGCCTCCTCCGGCCGCTCGCCGGGCAGCGGCACCGCGTACGGCTCCGGTCCGCCGAGCGTCCAGCGCTCCGGGAACCAGCCGGCGGGCCAGTCCTCCGTCGGGCAACGGCCCTCCGGAAGCGGTCCCTTCGGGCCGGCGGACCAGGCGAGCCGGGCCGCGTACGAACCGTCGGCCGAGAGCACGCAGCTCGGGGGAGTCGCGGCTCCGCCCGCGTGTGCGGCGCTCTCGGCAGCACAGACGGTCATGAATCGATCACCTCCGGCGACGAACCTACGGCTCGTACGGCCAGGCGAACAATGCGAGTTGAGCGCCTTCACACGTACGGGTGGTGGGGGAACGGTTCCCCTGAGGTCAGGGCCGTCGGTGTGCTGCCGTCCCGGGCACCCGTGCCCCCGTGCCCCTGCCACCCGTGTGCCCCGTGCCGGTAGGTCGGTCGGATCCGGTCGGGGGCGTTCTCGGTCCCACTCCGGCACGTCCCACATCCGGTAGGGACGGCCCCGGAAGCCCCGGGCGGAGCCGGAGGTCGCGTCGCTCGGCCGTCGCCATCCCACGGCTCGACGCGTGCCCGCGGCGGGCAGGTAGCCTTTGCCCCGTGCCAGCACTCTCCGAAGTCATCACCGCGCTCGACTCCCTGTGGCCTCGTGAGCGCGCCGAGCAGTGGGACGCGGTCGGTACGGTCTGCGGCGACCCGGACGCCGACGTGAGTCGGGTCCTCTTCGCCGTCGACCCGGTGCGGCAGATCGCAGAGGAAGCCGTGTCGCTCGGCGCTCAACTGTTGGTCACCCATCACCCGCTCTATCTGCGCGGTACCACCACGGTCGCCGCGGACACCTTCAAGGGCCGTGTCGTCCACACCCTCATCAAGCACGACATCGCGCTGCACGTCGCGCACACCAACGCGGACCGGGCGGACCCCGGGGTCTCCGACGCCCTGGCGGGCGCCCTGGGCCTCCGGGTGCTCGGCCCCCTGGTGCCCGATCCGGACGACCCGGAGGGCCGTCGGGGGCTGGGCCGGGTCTGCGCGCTCGACCGGCCGCTGACGCTCGGGGAGTTCGCCCGACAGGCCGCCGCGGCCCTGCCGATCACCGCGCAGGGCGTCCGTACGGCCGGCGATCCGGCCGGCACGATCCGTACGGTCGCGGTCTGCGGCGGCTCCGGGGACGGACTGTTCGACGCCGTACGGGCCGCTGACGTGGACGCGTACGTCACCGCCGATCTTCGTCACCACCCTGCCTCCGAGGCTCGGGAACACTCTCCGCTGGCTCTCCTGGACGCCGCCCACTTCGCCACCGAGTGGCCGTGGTGCGAGCAGGCGGCTGCACAGCTCGACGCACTCTCCGACCGGTACGGCTGGGATCTGCGCACGCATGTCTCGCGTACCGTCACCGACCCCTGGACCGCCCACGCGGCGTCCAGCACCGACTCGACGAACACTGGAGCCCCCAACTGAACGCCGCCCCCGCCGACCAGATCCGCCTCCTAGACCTGCAGGACCTCGACACCCGGCTGTCCCAGCTCGCGCACAAGCGCAAGAGCCTTCCGGAGCACGAGGAGGTGCGGACCCTGGAGACCGATCTGAACCAGCTGCGTGACCTGCTGGTCGCCGCGCAGACCGAGGAGAGCGACACCTCCCGCGAACAGACCAAGGCGGAGGCGGACGTCGACCAGGTGCGTCAGCGGGCCGCTCGGAACCAGCAGCGCCTCGACTCCGGCGCCGTCACCAGCCCCAAGGACCTGGAGAGCCTGCAGAGCGAGATCGCCTCGCTCGCGAAGCGCCAGGGTGACCTGGAGGAGGTCGTACTGGAGGTGATGGAGCGGCGCGAGTCGGCGCAGGAGCGCAGCACGGAGCTGTCGGACCGGCTGGAGTCGGTGCAGGCGCGTGCCCGCGAGGCCGAGGAGCGGCTGGCCCGGGAGCTGGAGGCGGTCGACCACAACGTACTGATGGCCACCAAGGAGCGCGAGGTGGTGTCGGGCGCGCTGCCCGCGGAACTGCTGAAGCTGTACGAGAAGATCCGCGAGCAGCAGGGCGGTGTCGGCGCGGCCCGGCTGTACCAACGGCGCTGCGAGGGCTGCCGGTTGGAGCTGAACATCACCGAGCTGAACGAGGTGCGGGAGGCGGCCGCGGACGCCGTGCTGCGGTGCGAGAACTGCCGCCGCATCCTCGTCCGCACGCCGGAGTCCGGTCTCTGATGGCGGCGGACGTCCGGTCGCTCGTCGTGGAGGCCGACGGCGGGTCCCGGGGCAATCCGGGCCCCGCGGGATACGGCGCGGTGGTGAAGGACGCGCGGGGAGACACGCTGGCGGAGGTCGCCGAGTTCATCGGGAAGGCGACCAACAACGTCGCGGAGTACCGCGGCCTGGTGGCCGGACTGCGTGCGGCGTACGACCTGGACCCGACGGCCAGGGTGCGGGTGCGGATGGACAGCAAGCTGGTCGTGGAGCAGATGTCCGGGCGCTGGAAGATCAAGCACCCGGACATGCGCCCGTTGGCGGCGCAGGCTCAGCGGGTCTATCCGGCGGACGCGGTCAGCTACGAGTGGATTCCGCGGGAGCGGAACAAGCACGCCGACCGACTGGCCAACGAGGCGATGGACGCGGGGCGACGCGGCGAGCAGTGGTCACCGGGCGCCTCCACGGCGGAGTTGGCGGCCACGCCGCAGCCGGAGCCCCAGCCGGCTGCGGAGCCGGC
>NZ_LJGU01000129.1:0-20091 GCF_001751245.1 Streptomyces oceani | reverse complement strand
CGGCTGCGGAGCCGGCCGCCGGAGCCGGCTCCGCAGCCGGCTGGGGCCCGGACCTCGGGCCGCCCACGACCTGCTTGTTGCTGCGACACGGCGAGACCGTCCTGACGCCCCAGAAGCGCTTCTCGGGCAGCGGCGGCTCGGACCCCGAACTCTCCGTTGTGGGGCGGCGACAGGCCGCCGCGGTCGCCGCCGACCTCGCGGAGCGGGGCGCCGTGGAGGCCATCGTCAGCTCGCCCCTGCTGCGCTGCCGGGAAACCGCTGACACGATCGGCGAACGCCTCGGACTCCCGGTGCGTACGGACGAGGGCCTGCGGGAGACGGACTTCGGCGCATGGGAGGGGTTGACCTTCGCCGAGGTGCGGGAGCGGCACCCGGAGGACCTGACGGCCTGGCTCGCCTCCGCGGAGGCTCAACCCACCGGTGGCGGGGAGAGCTTCACGGCGGTCGCCCGCCGGGTGGCGGTCTCCCGGGACAAGCTGCTCGCCCGGTATCCGGGACGGACGGTGCTGGTGGTCACGCATGTCACGCCGATCAAGACGCTGGTCCGGCTGGCGCTCGACGCGCCCCCGGAGTCGTTGTTCCGGATGGAGCTGTCGGCGGCGTCGCTGTCCTCGGTCGCGTACTTCGCCGACGGGAACGCCTCGCTGCGACTCCTCAACGACACCCGGTCGCTGCCCCGCTGATCCGCGCGCCCGCTCGTCCCGCGCGTGCGTACGTACGAGACGCGGGCCGGCGGGCGCGTGCCGGTCGCGGCCTCGTACGCGCCGATAACCGTCGGCCGGGCCAGTCGGACCAGCCGGGTCAAGCCGGGTCAGTGGTCTCGGAGCGCCGCCGCGGTGCCGGCCAGTCGGGTCACCCGCGCCCAGTCCTTCGCGGCCAGCGCGTCGGCCGGGAGCATCCAGGTACCGCCGACACAGCCGACGTTGGGCAGTGCCAGATAGTCCGGGGCCACCGTCGGATCGATGCCGCCGGTCGGGCAGAAGCGTGCCCGCGGCAGGGGCGACAGCAGGGACTTGAGGAAGTCGACGCCCCCGGAGGCCGCCGCCGGGAAGAACTTCATCTCGGTCACGCCGCGCTCCAGCATCGCCAGCACCTCGGAGACCGTCGACGTCCCCGGCAGGTACGGCAACCCGGTCTCCGCCAGGCCGTCGGCCAGCCGGGTCGTGCAACCGGGGCTCACCAGGAAGGTCGCGCCCGCCTCGGCGGCCTCCCGTGCCTGTTCGGGCGTGCACACGGTGCCGGCGCCGACCACGGCCTCCGGCACCTCGGCCGTGATCGCCCGGATCGACTCCAGCGCGGTGTCCGTACGCAGTGTCACCTCGACGGCGGGCAAGCCGCCGGCCACCAACGCGCGCGCCAGCGGCACCGCGTCGGCCGGATCGTCGACCACGACGACGGGAAGCACGGGGGCGTGGTCGAGCGGCGAGGGTGAAGACGACATGGGGCCATCCTGCCGCCACGCGGGCGTGATGTGCAACGGAGGTTGCGTATTATGCAATGGCTACAGCTCGGTGACCACCACGTCCAACCGCCACGGCGCGCCAGCACGCTCCGGAGGCGCGCTCTCCACCGCGTAACCAAGTTCCTTCAGCGCCTGCGCCAGCGCGGCCGGATCACGGGGTGCCGCGCCCGCCTCCAGCAACTCCCGCACCAGCCGGCCCTTGGTGGCCTTGTTGAAGTGCGACACCACACTCCGCTTCTCCACGCCGGCCACGATCCTCGACTGCAACACCCGCACCGTGGCCGTACGTTCCGCCAGCTCCCCCGAGGGCCGCCACATCGCCGCGTACGCCGTGGACCGCAGGTCCAGCACCATCCCGCCGCCCGCCACCTCCGGCAGCGTCCGGCCCAACGGCTCCCGCCAGTGCCCGGCCAGCGAACCCAGACCGGGCAGCTTCACCCCGCCGGAGAGACGATAAGCCGGAATCGGGTCCTTGATCCGTACGGCGCCCCACAGCCCGGAGAAGATCAACAGCGAGCGGGTGGCCCGCCGTTTCGCCGCCGTGCTCAGCGTCGACAGCCCCAGTGCGTCGTACAGCACACCGGTGTAGATCTCCCCGGCGGGACGTACGGGCGCGGTCCGCAGCTCCGCGTCGCGCACGACCTCGTCGCGCTGCCCCAGGCTCAGGCCCAGCACCTCGCGCGCCCGCTCCGGCTGCTCGGCGCACAGCGCGACCACTTCCGAGAGCACGGCCTCGCGCGCCTCGTTCAGCCCGGGAAGCGACAACGCGTCCAGCCTCAGGGCGGTCCGGGAACGCGCCTCGGCCTTCCCCTCGGACGGCGGCAGCAGCACGAGCACCTGTCTCTCCTTCGCGTCTACGGGCGTGGGTGGGGCGCCGCGTACTCCGCGCGGTGTTCCCGCCCGCAGCCTACGGGCCACGGGGCGACGCCCGGGCTCCGTGTCCGAGCCGGACGCGGCGCTGGCGGGCGTGCCACGATGGAGTGACAGACCCTGCTTCGTGTGGTGCGGACTCCCTCGACACCCGAGCATGGTCGCGACCAAGGAAAGGGCGTGACATGGCCGTCATGGCATATGAGCCGCTTTCGCAGGAGGAGGTTCTGCAGCAGGGTTTCTTGGCTCTGGACACACCGGAGGGTTTCCGGGCCGAGTTGATCGAGGGAGACGTTGTTGTGACGCCACCGCCGGACGGGGATCACGAGGACTACATCAATCTGGTCCTCAAGCAGGTGGTACGGAGATCAGTGACGGACATGGATTTCTCCGGCAACAAGGGCCTCATCGTCCCCCGGAGCGCGCACCATCCGACGCACCGCCTGATCCCGGACGGCACCTGGGCCCCGACGAAGCACCGCCTCTTCCGGGGCGCGGACTCCTGGATGCCTGCCGAGGGGGTGGAGATGGTGGCCGCGGTGACCTCCACCCGGCCGGCCGGGGACCGGGAGGCCAAGCGCCGCTGCTACGCGCAGGGCGGCATCCCCCTGTATCTGCTGGTGGACCGGGGCGACGGCTCGGTGACCCTGTTCAGCGACCCGTCCAGCTCCGACTACCGGGACGTACGCACCCTCCCGTTCGGCAAGCCGCTGCCACTGCCCGAGCCGTTCGCCTTCGAGCTGGACACGTCCGAGTTCGTCTGACCGTACGGGTACGATGGGGCGTACGGCAGACGAGTCGTGCGGGCGGTCGCGTCGGTCCCGAGAGGGCACCGCCGAGGAACGTCCGGGCTCCACAGGGCAGGGTGGTAGGTAACGCCTACCTGGGGCGACCCACGGGAAAGTGCCACAGAAAGCAGACCGCCGGGGCCGTACGGCGCCCGGTAAGGGTGAAACGGTGGTGTAAGAGACCACCAGCGGCCAGGGTGACCTGGTCGGCTCGGTAAACCCCACCCGGAGCAAGGTCAAGAGAGGTCGTCGCCCCTCGCGGGCGGCGACTCGCGCGGATGCTTGAGGGCTGCCCGCCCGAGTCCGCGGGTAGACCGCTGGAGGTCGCCGGTGACGGCGACCCTAGATGGATGGCCGCCTCCGGGCGGACCGCGAGGTCCACCCGAGACAGAACCCGGCGTAGAGCGCGACTCGTCTGTCACCCGTCGCCTCTGCCCTGCCACCGGTTGCGGAGCGAGCGCGAGGAATTGGTGGTGAGTGCTCGACGTGGCGGCCTCGTGTACTTCAGCAAGCTGGTGAGGAACGCCTCCAACGTCCGTTCCGCGTTCTGCGGGGAATCGGCTGAACTCGACCCACGGTCACCGTGGACAAGCGGACGGATCGCCCGAGCCGGATACCCAAGCTCCCGGGTTTCCGTCTCGCGGGAGGGCTCACCCGCTCCGGCGGGGAAACCCATGGGATCGATCGGCCTCTGGGCGCCGTTCGGCGAGGCCCAGGGCGTACGGGACCCTCGGTCGTTGTGGACGGCCACCCGGCGCCGCCGCGGCCAAGCGCGCGGCGCCGATAACGAAGCCGTGACGCAGGCCGACAAAGGGGCGGCGGGACCGGAACTGAGGTGCCATCATTTTCCCGACCACGATGGCTCGGAGGGGGACGTGGCTGATGATCTCGGATTCGACAGGCTGCTGGCCGATGACGGACTGATCGCCGGCCTGCTGGGCCGTACGCGCTCCGGGAGGAGTCGGAAACCGCTCTACGGCCCGGACCTGCCCGTGGTCTTCCTGGTCGGCGGGCCCGGCATGGGCAAGGGTCGGCTGCTGAACTGCGTGCGCGGCGAGTTCGGCAGGTACGTGCCCACCGCGCACCTCGACTGTGGACTGACCGTGTACCGGGAGCGGGCCCAGCCACACCCCGGCACCCGATCCGAAGTCACCGAGGCACAGCGGGAGATCGCGGTGCAGCTCGGTGCCTGGCGGGGCGACGGCGGGACGATCGCCACCCCGAGGCTGTACGCCGGGCTGGCCGCGGTGGCGGCCAGCGCCCCGGACGCCAGTCCCGCCACCCTGGTGGACGAGGTGCGTCGGCACGACGATCTGCTGCCGCCGGGCCCCTTCTGGCGCGGCGTACTGAGCAGGGCCGTACGCGGCTACCTCGGGGCGCTGGCCGGGCTGGTCATGCACGCGGGGGCGGTACCGTTCGTCAACGCCGTACTCGAGGAACTGTTCCTGCGGACCTCCGCGGAGGGCCGGACCGTACTGGAGGGGTGCTACGGCCAGTACCACGGCGCGGGCGGCCATCCGCGACTGGGCCTGCACTCGCTGGCCTCCGACTTCCAACAGGGCGGCGAAGCACGGGCGTTCGCGGAGAACTTCCTCTTCCGCGCGCTGCGGGAGGACGTCGAGGCGGCGTACGTCTCCCTGCGCGGGCGCCTGTCCCGGGTGGGACGGCCGGCGGTGCTGCTCGACCGAGCCGACAACGCCCTGGGCAGACGGCTGTTGCGGCCCGTCCTGGAGGACCGGGAGGGCGGAGTCCACGACCGGATCGTCCTTCTGGCCACCGCCCGACGTGCCGACGGGGGTCGCTTCCTGTATCGCGCGGACGAGGCCGAACAGCCGGCCAGTTGGGCGCCCGCAGAGGGTGGCCTGCCCGAGTGGAGCCGGGCCAGCGGGGGGGACGCCGGGTCTCGTGCCGCTCGCGCGGGGCGCGCTGCTCGTAGGGATGCCGACGCTGACCCGGGAGGAACAGCGGCAGGAGCTGGCCCGGCTGCGGGACCAGGGGAGGACGGAAGGCAACGCGTCCCGTACGCGGCTTGAGGGCGGCGTGCATCGACTGAGCGCGGGACGACCGCTGGTGGTGACCCGGCTCGGGACGGCCACCTCCGCGCTGCGGCCCGCGGGGAACACCGTGGACTGGGACCTGCTCAGCGCGCCGATCCGGGCCGAGGCCGCCGACGCCACGGAACGCCCGACGGAGAGACCCGCCGTGGCGGAGGTGCTGCTGGACGAACTGCTCGTCAACCAGCTTCCGGAGGAACTGCCGGCCGAGCACCACAGCGGTTGGCTGGACACGTTGAGCCACCTGTCCGTGGCGCACGACGTGGAGTGCGCCCAGGTGTTGATGCGAAGACGCCAGGCCGAGGAGGACGAGCGGCTTTCGGCCTACCGGATCGAGGAGTTGCTGTGGGACAGTGGCTGGCCGCCCTGCCCCCGGCACTTCATCGGGGACCTCGGCCTGCGCCAGTTGCTGATGCGCCGGCTGTACCGGCTCCAGTCGGAGGGTACCTGCTGGCACGCGGACCATGAGTGGCTGCGGGAACACTACGCCGCCCTCGACAGCGGCACGCCGGACCCGCTGTTCGGCACGGCCGCCGCGCACGCGATGCATCACCATCTCGCCTCGCTGGGAGCGGAGGCGGTGGTCGACTACCTGTACCGCAGCTTCGCCTTACGGGACACCCGGGAGTGGTGCGACGAGCTGCTGGCCATCGCGGAGGCTCCCGCGCTGGAGCCGGCGGATGACCGGCGGGCCCGCGCGCTCGGGGCGATCCAGCTGAGCGGGGACCCCCAACAACGGCGCGTGGACCGGCTGCTGCATGTCGTACGGCTCTGTGAGGACCGTACCCAGGCGGTGGACGAGGCCGTCATCGGGACGCTGCGCCAACTGCTGGAACGCCTCAGCGACGAGTCGGCCCGGGGCGCCGAGACGCTGACCCGGCTGGCTCGGGACTGGACTGAACGGGCCGGCGAGCGGCAACCGCTGCGCCCCTGCGCGTGCACCAGACACATCGGATAGGAGGTGCTGGCAATGCTGGACTGGTTATACCGGACGTTCTGGGCCAATGTGCTGCGGAAGGCGCTGACGGTCTGCGGCGCGGCGGTGGTCCTGGGTGGCGCCGTGTTCGCCGTCACCCAGGTGCTGGAGACGCTCGACCGGTGTGCCGCCGGGGTGGAGCGCAGCGAGGGCGAGTGCGTCGGCGTCAACGGCTCCGGATATGACTTCGGAACCTCGGAGATCAGCGCGGTGAGCCGGGCGATCGCCGAGGAGAACGACCGGGTGGCGAAGCAGCCGCATATCACCGTCGCCCTGATGCTGCCCCTGCAGCCGGCACACGAGGCCGGGCGGCAGCAGCTGCGCAGCGACGTGCAGGGGGCCTATCTCGCGCAGTACCGGGCGAACCGCCAGGAGAAGTCACCACGGCTGCGGCTCGTGTTGGCCAACCCGGGCAGCGGATACGAGCAGCAGGAGAAGGTGGTCGACCGGCTCGCCGAGTTGGCGGACTCGCCGGAGGCCAACCTGCGTGCCGTCACGGGTTTCAATCTGAGCCTCGCGTCGACGAAGGACGCCATGGAACGGCTGACGAACGAGCTGGAGATCCCCGTGCTCGCCAGCCGGGTCAGTGCCGACGCGCTGGCGAATCCGGAAGGCGGCGGGCAGCGGTTCGACGGCCTGGCGCGGGTCATCCCCACCAACCGGCAGCAGGCCGCCGCGCTCGCGGACTTCTACGGTGACCTGAAGGATCGGGAAACCGTGCTGGTCAAGGACACGCGCCCGCGCGACATCTACGTGAAGTCGTAGGCGGAGGCGTTCGGTCGGGACGAGTCGGGCCCGCCGGGAGCCAAGGACCAGGAGTTCCGATCGCCCGGGGTGACGGAGAAGGGCGACACCGGGAACGACTTCTCGTTGATCAGCCACAACATCTGCAACTCGGAAGCCGAGACGGTCTACTTCGCCGGCCGACCGACGCATCTGCGACTGTTCGCGCTGAAGTTGGCGGAAGTCCCGTGCGAGGGCAAGCGGTACACGGTGGTCAGCGGTTCGGGTGTGGCGACGCTCGACCAGTACATGAGCGAGCGGGACTGGGAGAAGCTGGCGCGCGGCGGTTCGCGGCAGTCCACCGTCCGGGTGCAGTACGTCGCCCCGGCCCATCCGGACGCCTGGGAGCGGGAACTGCGGGAGCTGCGGGCGGTGGTCGACACCACTCGGGGGGACATCGGCCCGGTGCAGCTCGAGGACTCCCGGACCATCCTGGTCTACGACGGTGTGCGCACCATCGCCGAGGCGGTCTTCCTGGCGAACGCGCAGACCTCGGAGGACATCCCGTCCCGCAACCGGGTCGCGGCGATGTGGTCACGGCTGGAGTCCGCGCACCGGGTGGTCGGCGCGAGTGGCTGGATCTGCCTGACCAATGGTGGGAACCCGTACGACAAGCCGGTGGCGGTGGTCGAACTCGACCCCCGAAGTCGTGGGCTGAGCTATGTGGGGCTGGCCTGGCCGGAGGGGAAGCCGCAGCCCGCGGAGTGCGTGGTGCCGAGCCGTTCCGACTGACCTCGGCCGTTCCACTGACCCGGGCCGGCCCCGGGAACACCGGCGGAGGGCGCAGGCCCCCGGTTGGTGGCCCCACGGCCCCGGCCGTTCACGGCTGTCGCGTGAGTGCGGCCGGGGAGAGGTCCGCCGGTGAGCGGTGCCCGGAGAGCCCGAGGGTGAGCTCCAGATCGGCCAGCAGCCCGCGCAGCACATGGCGTACGCCGTCCGCGCCGTCGTGCGCCAGCCCGTAGGCGTACGGACGGCCGAGCAGCACCGCCCCGGCGCCCAGCGCGAGGGCCTTCAGGACGTCCGCGCCGCCGCGTACGCCCGAGTCGAACAACACCTCGGCCTCCGCGCCCACTTCCTCGGCGATCGCGGGCAGGGCGTCGAGTGCCGCGATGGCGCCGTCGACCTGGCGTCCGCCGTGGTTGGAGACGATCACGCCGTCCATCCCGGCGTCCACCGCGCGCCGGGCGTCCTCCGGGTGCAGCACGCCCTTGAGCAGGATCGGCCCGTCCCAGTGCGCGCGGAGGAACGACAGCCGGTCCCAGCCGCGGTCGGTGCCTGTGAACATCGACACCCAGTGCAGTACGGCCGAGCCCGGGTCGTCCTCCGGCGACCGCGCCAGACCGGCCCGGAAGGCTGGGTCGGAGAGGGGGATGGCGGTGCCGACGCCACGGATGAAGGGCAGGTAGGACTGGTCGAGGTCGTGTGGGCGCCAGGCGAGCGTCCAGGTGTCGAGGGTGACGACCAGGGTGGTGTACCCGGCCGCCCGGGCACGTTCGAGGATGCTGACACAGACGGCGTCGTCGTTCGGCCAGTACAGCTGGAACCAGCGTGGGCCGGCGCCGCTCGCCTCGGCCACCTGCTCCAGGGTGTAGGAGGAGGCGGTGGACAACACGATCGGGACGCCGAGTTCGGCGGCGGCCCGAGCGGTGGCGAGTTCACCGTCCGGGTGCAGGATCGACTGCACTCCCACGGGGGCGAGGAGCACGGGCGCGGGCAGTTCGGTGCCGAGCACGGTCGTACGCAGCGACCGCTCGGTGGCGTCCGTCAGCATCCGGGGCACGAGGCGCCGTTGGTCGAAGGCGGCCCGGTTGGCCCGGTCGGTGGCGCCGCTGCCGGCGGACCCGGCGACGTACCAGAAGGGGCCCGGCTCCATGCGCTCCCGCGCGGACGCCTCGAGCGCGGTGGGGTCGGTGGTGAAGGGCGGTATCCGGCCCTCCAGACCGTGCAGGTAGATCTCGTTCTGGTAGTTGCCGAAGCCGGGTCCGCTCATTCCGTGCCCTTCGCCGCGTGCCTGTCAGGTGCCAGCTGTGTGCCTGCCGTGCCGGCCACTCTGTCCTACGGACGGCCGTACGTCACCGCTGGCGGGTCAGCCGACCCGGGCCGCCGATGTGGTCAGCCGTTCAGGACCGCCGTACCGGGGACACGGACGCGTGGTCGTGGCGGCACGGGCCGCCGGCCGTGTGGGGCATACGGGGGTTGGGGCAGACGAGTGGAAACACCGGGGCCGTTGGTGGTACGGCCGCCCGGCGTGCCGCGACCCCGGTGCTCCGGGAGCGGACGTACGAGCCGGGAATTCGCTGGTCGGGCCGGCCGGGAGGGGTCGTACCACCGTCCAGCGCCGAGAGGACGGGCGTGTCGCCGTCGCCCTGCGGGTGCGGGCGGCTTGCTCGAATCTGGCTCGGTGACCACACTGCGCATCACTTCCCTCGGGGCGCCGTCGCCGCTGGACACAGCGGCCCGCGCCGGTCAGGTTCCACGTCGTACGGTCCGGGCGAGCGAGCGGTACGGAGCGGCGTCCGTGCCGGACGGGGCCCGCCCGATAGTGGAACCGTCGGTCGCAACGTCCGGTTCGTCCGAACTGGTTGACCGTGGCCTCCAAGCGCCCTCGACCGCCGGTGGTGGGACGCCATCCGATGGACACCCGGCTGTCGTGTCCCGCTCAGGGGCAGGCCGTCCGAGACCGGTGCACTCGGTCTCATGACGCACTCAGCGAGCGCAGAGCGAGAAGTCCGAGCCGCCGTCCCGCAGTTGGGCCGCCGCCGATTTCTGACCGCCACCGGAGCCGCGGTCGCACTGAGTTTCGGCACAAATCTTCCCAACACCGCACACGCGGTGCACACTTTCGATCCTATGAGAATCGAAAAGGAACCATTCACCCTGGGCGTGGCCTCTGGTGACCCCTTGCCCGATTCCGTAGTGCTCTGGACCAGACTGGCTCCGGAGCCGTACCAGGCGGACAGCGGACTGCCGGCCGAACCCGTGACCGTCACCTGGGAGGTGGCGCGGGACAAGGAGTTCACCCGGCCGGTGAAGAGCGGCGAGGCGACCGCGCATCCGGACTTCCACCACGCCGTCCACGTCGAACCGGACGGCCTCGAACCGAACCAGCGCTACTGGTACCGCTTCCGCGTCGGGAAATGGACCAGCCCGGTGGGGCGCACCCGCACCGCACCCGCATCCGACGCCGAGCTGGCGTCACTGCGCTTCGCCATGGTCGCCTGCCAGGCGTACCACCAGGGCTACTTCACGGCCTATCGGCACCTCGCCGAGGAGGACGTCGACGTGGTCTTCCACCTCGGCGACTACCTGTACGAGTACGCCGTGGACTCGGCGGGTGGCGAACGGCAGTACACCGACAGGCAACTGCCCGAGGCCTTCAACCGGGAGACCGTCTCCCTGGAGGACTACCGGCTGCGCTACTCGCTCTACCATCTCGACCCCGACCTGCGGGCCGCGCACCAGGCCCACCCGTGGGTCCTCACCTGGGACGACCACGAGACCGAGAACAACTACGCGGCCGACACCTCGCAGGACGAGGTGCCCAGCGAGGAGTTCCTGGTGCGCCGGACGGCGGCCTATCGCGCGTACTACGAGAACACCCCGCTGCGTAAGGCGCAGCGACCGGACGGCCCCGACCTGAGGCTGTACCGGCGGCTGAGCTACGGCAACCTGGCGCAGTTCGACGTACTCGACACCCGGCAGTACCGCGACGACCAGGCCAACGGCGACGGGTGGCAGGTGCCCACCCCCGAGTCGGAGGACCCGTCCCGCACCATCACCGGGGCGGCGCAGGAACGCTGGCTGCTCGATGGCTGGCAGGGTTCCACGGCGTTGTGGAACATCGTGCCGCAGCAGGTCATCTTCGCCCGCCGGCGAAACCGGGTGGACGGCCCCTTCCCGGTCTCGATGGATGCCTGGGACGGCTACCCGGGCTCCCGACAGCGGGTGCTGGAGGGCGCGCGGAAGGCCGGCGTGGACAACCTGGTCGTCCTCACCGGAGACGTACACGTGCACTACGCACTCGACCTGAAGGAGGACTACGACGACCCGGCCAGCCGCACGCTCGGAGTGGAACTCGTCACGTCCTCCATCAGCAGCGGCAAGGACGGCGCCGAACGGCCGGACGACTGGGAGCGGATGCGCGCGGCCAACCCGCATCTCCACTTCTACACCGGGCTGCGGGGATACGTACTGGTCACGGTGGATCGTGAGCAACTGCGGGCGGACTATCGCACGGTGTCGAAGGTGACCACCCCCGGCGGCACGGTCAGCACCGCCGCCTCCTTCGTCTCGCGCGCGGGTGACGCAGGTCTCAGCTCCGTCTGACCGTAGGGGCGTTATCCGGTGGGCCGGGGCGGGATCGCCTGGGAGAATGTGACAGTCGTTAACAATCTCCTGGAGAGGTGCATGACCGACCCCGGCCCGTCTACCTCGGCCGTCATACCGGCCGCCAACGGAAACTCCCCGTCTACCGACGCCCCTGCCACCGCCGACCACGCCGCCCCACCGGTGCCGCCAGCCACCCCGAGGACACCGGCAGCACAGCCGGCAGTACGTTCGGCGTCGGAGGCACCCGGCAACGACGGCGTCACCGACGCCGCGCCGCAGCTCACCGCACGTCAGCGGGCCGGTCTCCTCGTCACCCTCATCCTCGGCAGCCTCACGGCGATGCCGGCGCTGGCCATGGACATGTACCTCCCGGCGCTGCCCGACGTCAGCGGCACGCTGGGCACCGAGGCCGCGACGGTGCAACTCACCCTCACCTCCTGCCTGCTGGGTCTGGCGGTGGGGCAGCTCATCGTCGGGCCGATGAGTGACCAGTTCGGACGCCGCAAGCCGCTGCTGGTCGGCCTGATGGTCTACGTGCTGGCCAGCGCCGCCTGCGCGTTCGCCCCGACCATCGGGACACTGCTGGGCTTCCGGCTGATCCAGGGCCTCGCCGGCGCCGCCGGGGTGGTCATCGCCCGGGCCGTGGTGCGCGACCTGTACGACGGCCTGGCCATGGCCCGCTTCTTCTCCACCCTGATGCTGGTCTCCGGAGTGGCGCCGGTGCTGGCGCCCGTACTGGGCGGACAGGTGCTGCGCTTCACCGACTGGCGCGGCGTCTTCCTGGTGCTCACCGTGCTCGGGGTGCTGATGACCCTGGTGGTGCTGCGGAAGCTGCCCGAGACGCTCCCGCCGAGCCGTCGGCACGGCGGCGGCATCCCGCAGGCGCTGCGTGCCATGCGCACGCTGCTCGCCGACCGGGTGTTCACGGGCTACCTGCTCGCCGGCAGCTTCGGCTTCGCCGGGCTGTTCGCGTACGTCTCCGCGTCGCCGTTCGTGATGCAGGAGATCTACGGTGCCTCGCCGCAGACCTTCAGCCTGCTCTTCATGGCCAACTCCATCGGTCTGGTGGCATTCGGCCAGATCAACGGGAAGATCCTCGTCGGCAGGGTCTCCCTGGACAAGGTGCTCGCCTTCGGGCTGGCGGTGACGTTGCTCGCGGCGCTCACGCTGGTGGTGCTGACCAGCGGCGTGTTCGGGAAGGCCGGCCTGTTCCCGGTCGCCGCCGGGCTGTTCGTCCTGATGTCCGGCATGGGCCTGGTGATGCCGAACGCCAACTCGCAGGGCCTGATGCGCGCCAGTCACGCGGCCGGATCCGCCTCCGCGCTGTTGGGTACCTCACAGTTTCTGGTGGGCGCCCTCGCTTCCCCGCTGGTCGGGATAGCCGGCGAGCAGACGGCAGTACCCATGGCCCTCGTGCAAGTCAGCGCGTTGTTGATCGCCGCCGCCGGATTTCTGGGACTCTGCCGGCCATGGCGTACACGAGGCTGAGGCGAGCCCACACGGCGGACCGCGCCGGTCTGCGTGCCCCGGAGCTGGCCGCGCTCGCCTCGGACATCGACGCGCTGCCCGGCGCGTGGTGCTCCGGGGCGGTCGTGTTGGCCGGGCGTGGTCCGTACGTGGCGCTCGAGCACGCGGCGGGCTGGGCGGTGCGGTACGCGGGCTGGGACCCGGAAGCGAGTCGTGGCCTGGAGCTGCCGCCGGCGCGTTGGGTGCCGGCCCGCACCGACACGGTCTTCGACCTCGCCTCGCTGACCAAGCTGTTCACCGCGCTGTTGGTACTCCAGCAGGTCGAGCGGGGCACCGTCAGCATGGACCGGGAGATCGCGCGGTACGCGCGCACGTCGGGGCCGCCCTCCGCGTCCCGGTCGGTGCCGGAGCACGGCCTCACCCTGCGGCACCTGCTGACCCACACCTCCGGCCTCCGGCCCGAACTCCCGCTCTACGACTACGGTCCGAAGGCCCGCGCCGAACGGCTGTGGGCCGAGGAGCCGCTCGACCCGCCCGGCAGCGGCTACCGCTACTCGGACCTGAACCTGCTGCTGGCGCAGAGCGTCCTGGAGCGGGTGACCGGCGCGACGCTGGACGTGCTCGTACGGGAGAGCATCACCGGGCCGTTGGGCATGAAGGACACGGCCTACCGGCCGCCGCGCGGCTGGCGCGCGCGGATCGCGGCCACCGAGGATCAGCGTCGGCCCTGGGCGAAGCTGGACCGCGGCATGCTGCACGGCCGCGTGCACGACGAGAACGCGCACGCCATGAACGGTGTCGCCGGCCACGCGGGCCTGTTCAGCACGGCGGCCGACCTGGCCGTGCTGTGCCGGACGCTGCTCAGCGGAGGCGCGTACGGTCCGGCACGGGTCCTCGCGCCCTCGTCCGTGGCCCAACTGCTGGCCCCGCCCGGACTGGGCTTCGGGGTGAACCAGCCATGGTTCATGGGCGAGTTGGCGGGACCCCTGAGTGAGGGGCGGGCCGCCGGCCACACCGGCTTCACCGGCACCAGTCTGGTGCTGGACCCGGTCACGGACACCTTCCTGGTGCTGCTGGCGAACACGGTGCACCCGGTACGACGGCCGGGCGACTCCCGCCCACGGGCGGCCGCCGGCACCCGCCTGGCCCGGGCCATCCGCTGAGCCCGGCGGCGGGGGCGTCCCGTACGAGCTGCCCGGTACGGGAGGCCGTACGGGAGCCAGGGTCCATAGACTGGCCGGGTGCACCAACCCAGCGCCCCCTCCACAGACCAGCAGCTGCGCACGGCGCTCGCGGCACAGCTGGACGGGCTCCCACCCCGGCAGGCGACGACCGCGGTCGAGCGGCTGATCGCCCACTACCGCGGGGACACCCCGACCCACACCCCGGTGTTGCGCGACCGCGCCGATGTGGTGGCGTACGCCGCCTACCGCATGCCTGCCACCTTCGCCGCGGTCGCAGCGGCGCTCGCCGCGCTCGCCCGCCGTCTCCCGGGCTGGGCCCCCGCCTCGCACCTGGACCTCGGCGGCGGTACGGGCGCCGCCGCCTGGGCCGCCGAACTGACCTGGGGCGACCCGCCACCGGCCGGTGCGGTACGGCAGCCGGCCACCGCGGAACCGGGCCGGACCGGCGGGCAGCCGGCGCGTACCACCACCGTGCTGGACTGGGCCGAGCCCGCGCTCGAACTCGGTCGGGAACTCGTCGACCGGTCCGCCGCCCCCGCTCTGCGCGACACCCTCTGGCGCCCCGGCCGGCTGCCCGGCCCGCGCCCCGACGCCGTACCGGACACCTTCGACCTGGTCACCGTGTCGTACGTACTCGGCGAACTCACCCCCGAGGACCGCGCGGCACTCGTCGCGGACGCGGCACGGACGGGACGGGTGGTGGTGCTGGTCGAACCGGGCACCCCGGACGGCTACCTGCGCGTCCGCGAGGCGCGGGACGCACTGGTCCGTGCCGGCCTCCGGGTGCTCGCCCCGTGCCCACACAGTGCCCGGTGCCCGATCACCCCGGGCGAGGACTGGTGCCACTTCAGCGAGCGGGTCAGCCGCTCCTCGCTGCATCGTCAGGTCAAGGGCGGCTCACTGGCGTACGAGGACGAGAAGTTCAGCTATGTCGCCGCTGCCCGTCCCCGGGTCGGCGGCGTCGCCGCGACGACCCGGATCGTACGGAAACCGCAGTTGCGCAAGGGCCAGGTGTTGTTGGACCTGTGCGGGGAGGACGACGGGCTGAGCCGTAGCACCGTGAGCAAGCGGCGAGGAGCGGACTACCGGGCCGCTCGCGCCGCCCGGTGGGGGGACAGCTGGCCGCCGGAGCCGGAGCCGGAGCCCTAGACCGAGCCGATCCACGAGCCGCCGGGCGGGTAGGGAGACCGCGGGACCGCCCCCGGCGGGGTTCGGTGGTCGGCCCGTTCCGCGGCTCGGCGGCTCAACGGCGCTGCCGCTCCGCGGTCCCCCCACCAGCGCGGCCGGATCAGCCGCGCAGCTCCGCCGTGCAGCACTTCACGCTGCCGCCGCCCTTGAGCAACTCGCTCAGATCGACGCTGAGCGGCTCGTAGCCTCGGGCACGCAACGGTTCGAAGAGCCCGTGCGCCGCCTGTGGCAGCAGCACGTGGTGCCCGTCGCTGACCGCGTTCATCCCGAACGCCTCGGCGTCCGCCCGGGTGGCCAGCACCGCGTCCGGGAAGAGCCGCGCGAGCACGGCGCGGCTACCCGGAGAGAACGCCTCCGGGAAGTACATCACCGCGTCGTCCCGGGTGTCGTCGAGCACGCACAGTGCGGTGTCCAGGTGGTAGTAGTGCGGGTCGACCAGGTCCAGGCCGATCACCGGCCGGCCGAAGAACTCCTGCGCCTCGCCGTGCGCGAGCGGACTGCTGCGGAAACCCCGCCCGGCCAGCAGCCAGGACGCGGTGACCGTGAAGTCCCCCTCGCCCTCATTGACATGCTGCGGTTCACCGATGTCCGTGAAACCGTGTGCGCGGTACCAGTCCTGGTGTGCCGCGGCCTCCCCGGTCCGCTCGGGATACGCGAACCGGGCCCCCAGCACCCGGCCGTCGACGACGGTCGCGCCGTTCGCGGCGAAGACCATGTCGGGCAGGTCCGGCTGCGGTGTCAACTCCTCGACCGTGTGACCGAGGGCCCGGTAGTGGTCCCGTAGGTGCTCCCACTGGGTGAGTGCGAGCGACAGGTCGACGGGCTTTCCGGGGTCCATCCAGGGGTTGATGGAATACGTCACGCTGAAGTGCTCGGGTGGGCACATCAGATAGCGGCGCGCACTGAACAACGAGGTCTCCTCACGGGATTGCCGTGTACGGGTGTGGCTGTCGTCCACCGGGGAGAGCCTACGGGTTCGACCGGGCCGTGACCCCCCGCCGCCGTACACCGTCGACCCGGTCCGCGCACGCGCCGCCGCCCCCGGTGTTCGTTCACCCGCACGGGGGAGGAAGATGGGCGTCAGTCATCCGTGATCCCGGATTCGGTCATGCGCCGGCGCTCGGCTGCGTACCCTCGACAGAGTCGACGGAGTCGGCGCGTGCCCCCGGGCAGTCGGACGGGTGCCCGGCACCCCGGTCGCGAGAGTGAGGCGGTAGATGGAACGCAACGGCGGATTCTCCCAGTGGCTGCGCCGACGGGTTCGTGCCGGCGCGGGCGGCGGTACCGCGGAACGGGACGCTGCGCGAGCCCGCGAGGATCTGCTGCTGGCGGCTGCCGAGTCAGGCTTCCCGCTCGCCCCCGCCGCGTATCCGGAGGGATACGGCTGTTCCTGCGTACGGATCGGCTGTCCGACGCCCGGCCACCATCCGGTCTCCTTCGCCTGGCAGACGCAGGCCACCACCGAGCCCGAACAGGTCAACCGCTGGGTGACGAGTCAACCACTGGCCAACTTCGTCACCGCCACCGGACAGAACCACGACGTCCTGGACGTGCCCGAGCCCGCCGGTCGAATGGCGCTGGACCGGCTGGACGCGGAGGGCGTCGCCACCGGCCCGGTGGCCCTCTCCGGCGGCGACCGCATGCTCTTCTTCACCGCCACCAGGGGGACACCCGAGGACGAGGACGAGTGGTGGCCCTGCGAGTTGGACTGTCACCCGGAGACCATGGCCGAGCATCCCGGGCTGCGCTGGCACTGCCGGGGCAGCTACGTCCTCGTACCACCGGCCCGGCTGCCCGGCGAGGGGCGGGAGGCGGTGGTGCGTTGGTTGCGTGAGCCGGTGCCCGGGGCGACCCTGCCCGAGCCACTGATCCTGCTCGAGGCGTTGACGGACGCCTGCGCGGCACACGCGGACGACGCGGCCGATCAGGAGGCCACGGCGCCCTGGCCGACGCGCTGAGACGCGGACACCCGCGTCCGTGCCACGGCGTCCGTGCCACCGCGGGCGCCGTCGCCCGACCGCTCAGCGGCCCGCGCCGTGGGCGTACACACCCCGAATGCACCCGGCGTGCGCGTCAATTGGCCTTGACCGTGGTGAGGCCGCTGATCCGGGCCAGGAAGTCGATCTCGCCGCCCCCCTTGGCCGCCGGCACGCTGACCGCCTGCGCGGACACGCGTACGTACGTCACCGACTCGGTCGGCGTCCCGGTCATCAGCGCGCGGGCGTACGGGTCCTTGACCTCCGGCGTGTATCCCTCGGCCAGGGTCTGCTTGGTGTGGTGGTGCGAGGCGAAGAAGACCATGGCCCCGCCGTCCGTGGTGCGTAGGCCGAACGGCGCGAACTGCGGTGGTGAGGCGGGCAGGTCGGCCCACTCGGTACGCACCCGCGGCTGGTCTGCCTTCTTCTTCCGCTGCTCGCGCAGGGCGCTGGTGTGCTCGCCGGCCGCGAAGTCCCCGCTGCCCTGCTTGAGGTAGCGGGTGTACGCCTTGCTCACCTTGTCCGGCGGCACGGTCAGGCCGGACTCCTTCCCGGCTGGTACGGCCTTCACGTGGCCGTCCTCGTCCTTCGCGAACTCCGGCACCTCGGAGGAGTCCAGCACCGCCAGATAGCTCGCCTTCCACTTGGCGTCCACGTCGTCGCGCTGGAACACCAGCAGCCAACGGTCGCCGCTGCCCTGATTGCTGGCGGCGTTCGCGACGAAGAACTTCGGCCAGCCGGCCTGCTTCGGTATGAGGAACTTCGGGTCTGTGAGCTTCAGCGGCGTGTAGTCCGCGTTCCGCCCCTGGTGCACTTCCTTACGTGCCCGCAGCCCGGCCTGGTCGATCGCGCCGAGCGCGCCGGACTCGATGGTGGCGTTGAGCTTCGCGTCGTAGTTCCTGTTGGACTGGTTGTTCTGTTCGGTGAAGTTGTCCAGCGCCTTCCTCGCCTCGGCCTTACTGACCGCGGGTATCACGGCGTCCTCACCATGCACGGTGATGCACCCCGACAGCGTGACGGCCAGCACCGTCGCGGTCGTGGTGGCAGCCAGCAACCGGCCCCTCATCTTTGCCCTCCCACAGCCTTCCGGAGGAGGAAACCCTATCGGTGTTCCGGTGGGCCCAACTCCCTGCCCCGCACCCGCTGATCCCCGTCCGACGCCGGCCGACGGCGCGCTCAGGGCAGGGTGAGGACCTCCGCGCCGGTGTCCGTGACCACCAGCGTGTGCTCGAACTGAGCGGACCGTCGGCGGTCCTTCGTGACCACGGTCCAGCCGTCGTCCCACATCTCCCACTCGTAGGTGCCCAGCGTCAGCATCGGCTCGATGGTGAAGGTCATCCCCGGCTCGATCACGGTGGTCGCCCGCTCGTCGTCGTAGTGCGGCACGATCAGCCCGGAGTGGAAGGCGCTGTGCACGCCGTGCCCCGTGAAGTCCCGCACCACGCCGTAGCCGAAGCGCTTGGCGTAGGACTGGATAACCCGGCCGATCACGTTGATCCGCCGGCCCGGACGCACCGCCCGGATCGCGCGGTTCAGCGCCTCCCGGGTCCGCTCCACCAACAAACGCGACTCCTCGTCGACTTCGCCGACCAGGTAGGTGGCGTTGTTGTCGCCGTGTACACCGCCGATGAAGGCCGTGACGTCGAGGTTCACGATGTCGCCGTCCCGCAGCACCGTGGAGTCCGGGATGCCGTGGCAGATGACCTCGTTCAGTGAGGAGCACAGCGACTTGGGGAACTTGCGGTAGCCGAGCGTCGAGGGGTACGCACCGTGGTCGCACATGAACTCGTGCGCGACCTCGTCCAACCGGTCCGTCGTGACGCCCGGCGCGATGTGCCGCGCCGCCTCCTCCATCGCCTGGGCGGCGATACGACCCGCGAGCCGCATCCGTTCGATGGTCTCGGCCGACTGCACCTCGGAGCCCGTGTACGGGGTGGGGGCGGGTTTTCCGACGTACTCGGGGCGCGGGATCGAGGAGGGCACGGGCCGCTGGGGCGAGAGCGTGCCGGGGACGAGTTGCGACTGGCCAGACATGGGGCCCGATTCTACGACCCACCGGCGGGGCGACTGGCCCGCCGGCCGTCGACGCGGGCAGGGGGCGCCCGGTCCGTGCTGTGGTGCCCGGCCGGACGCTGCGGGAGCATGGCGTGCATGGCACTCTTCAAGCGCAAGACGGCCGGCCAGCCGGGCGAGTGGTTCTACTGCATCGAGCACCGGAAGGTGGAGGAGGGACCCGAGTGCCCCGGCAAGGACCGGCTCGGTCCGTACCCGAGCGCGGCGGAGGCGGCGCACGCCATGGAGACGGCACGGCAGCGCGACCTGGAATGGGAGAACGACCCCCGCTGGCGGAACACGCCAAGGGACACCGGCTCGGACCCCGCCGACTGACCGAACCACGAGGGGCCGCCCCGGCGGGTCGTACGACGGCGTGGCGGGGACGCCGCCGTTCAGCCGCTCGGCGCCGGTGCCGGGCCCGCGCGGCCGGTTCCCCGGCCCTCGTCGTCGGCGGCATCGGCCTCGGCGAGAGCGGCACGCTGCTCGCGCACCGCGCGGGCGTGCGGATCCGTCCGCGCGTCGTACGACAGCAGCCGTGGCAGGGCCAGCGCGAGCAGTCCGACGGCCGCCACACAGGCCAGGCCGCCGCCCCAGATCGACGTACGCACCGAGGTCAGCGCCGCCATGCCCCCCGAACGCAGCTGGCCGAGCTGCGGCCCGGCGGCGTACGACAGCATCTCGATGCCGGCCAGTCGGCCGCGCAGCTCGTCCGGGATGGTCTGGTGCCACAGCGTGCTACGGAAGATCCCGCTCACCATGTCGAAGGCGCCGGCCACGGTCAGGAACAGCAGCACCAGCCAGACTTGCCGCATCATGCCCGCCAGCGCCATCGCGGCGCCCCAGCCCAGCGCGGCGAGGACGACCGTCCGGCCGTGCCGGTGGACGCGCCGAGTCCAGCCGCTGGTGGCGCTCACCAGCAGCGAGCCGAGCGGCAGCGTGGCGTACATCAGCCCCAGCGA
>NZ_LJGU01000128.1 GCF_001751245.1 Streptomyces oceani | reverse complement strand
CCCGCCGCAGCACGTCGGTACGCCCCCGGCGCACCGTGAGACCATCCGCCCGCCCGGCCCAGCGCGCGCCCGCGGAGCCGCCGGCCACGGTCGGGGGCCCGTCACGGGACGCCAGCCGCTCGCGCAGTCCGGCCGCCCGCCGGCGCGCGTCCCGTACGGACAGCGGCAGCGGCGACCAGCCGGCCAGCGCGCCCAGCGCGACCACCGGCGGGCGTACCGGGGACTGGGCCATCACCTCCTGCGGCGGCCCCAGTCGGGGCGGGACACCGGGCGCCGGCAGCAGCAACACCTGGTCGGCGTACTGCACCACCCGCTCGAGCCGGTGCTCGGCCATCAGGACGGTGGTGCCCAGGTCGTGGACGAGGCGTTGCAGCACGGCCAGCACCTCCTCGGCGGCGCCCGGGTCGAGTGCGGAGGTCGGCTCGTCGAGCACCAGCACCCGTGGGTGCGGGGTGAGCACGGAGCCGATCGCGACGCGTTGTTGCTGACCGCCGGAGAGGGTGCTGATCGGCCGGTCGCGCAGGGTGGCCAGGCCCAGCAGGTCGAGGGTCTCCTCGACGCGGCGGCGCATGACGTCCGGCGGCAGGCCGATGGACTCCATGCCGTAGGCCAGTTCGTCCTCCACGGTGTCGGTGACGAAGTGCGCCAGTGGGTCCTGACCGACGCTGCCCACCACATCGGCCAGTTCGCGCGGTTTGTGCTCTCTGGTGTCCCGGCCGGCGACGGTCACCCTGCCGTGCAGGGTGCCGCCGGTGAAGTGCGGTACCAGCCCGGACACGGCGCCCAGCAGCGTGGACTTGCCCACTCCGGACGGGCCCACCAGCAGGCAGAGTTCGCCCTCCGGGACGCTGAGGTCCACGCCGTGCAGCGCGGGCGTGGCCCTGCCGTCGTAGGTCACCGAGACCTGTTCGAACCGGATCACTTCGGCTCCTTCGATAGCGACGTGGACACGGCCGCCGTTCCGTAGCGGGCGGTCCCGGAGTCGGCCGCCTCCGGCGGGCGCCCCGTCGACGTCTCCTCCCGCGCCGGTACGGCTCCCGGCCGCTGTGCGTCCGGCGGCACCGGGGCGACGAACGCCGGCAGCAGCCCCAACAGCACGGCCGCGGTCGGTCCCAGCGGCAACTCCGGCGCGGCCAGCGGTACGGCCGGCGGGTGCAGCGCCGGCAGGTCACCGGCCGAGATCAGCACCGCCGCCACCGCGGCCCCGGAGCCGGCGACCAGCCAGGTGCGCGGCCCCCACACGTCCGGCCGGTACCGACTGCGTACGCCGCGCCGGCCGCCCAGCCACAACCCGCCCAGCGCCGCGGACAGTCCACCGAGCAGCACCGGCATGCCGTACGCCGCCCCCCGTGCGGCCAGCAGCGCGTACGTGCCGGCGCACACGCCCAGCAGCCCGCCGAGGGTGAGCACCGCGGTGGTACGACGCACCCGGGCGGACACCCGTGCCGTACGTCCGTAACCCCGGGCATCCATCGCGGCGGCCAGCGCCACCGAACGCTCCAACGCGCCCTCCAGCACCGGAAGTCCCACCTGGAACAGGGAACGAATCCCGCTGTCCGCCCGCCCTCGCAGCCGGCGGGCGGTACGCAGCCGTCGCACGTCGGCGACCAGGTTGGGCGCGAAGGTCATGGCGACGACGACCGCGACCCCCGCCTCGTACAGCGCCCCGGGGAGCGACTTGAGTAGCCGCGCCGGGCTGGCCAGCGCGTTCGCCGCGCCCACGCAGATCAGCAGGGTGGCCAGTCGCAGGCCGTCGTAGAACGCGAACAGCATGCCCTCGGCCGTCACCCGTCCCCCGATCCGTACGCCCTGTGCCCAGTCCGGCAGCGGTACCTGGGGCAGTGTGACCAGGACGTGCGTGCCGGGGATGGGCGAGCCCAGGAAGAAGGCGAACACCAGCCGGATCGCCAGCACCAGCAGCCCGAGCTTCAGGAACGCGGCATACGATCGGGCCCACGGCGCGTCCGTACGCCGGGTGGCGACCACATAGCCCGCCACCGCGATCAACAGCGCGAGCACCAGCGGGTTGGTGGTGCGGGACGCGGCGGTGGCCAACCCGAGTGCCCATAGCCACCAGGCCCCGGCGTGCAGGGCGTTGCTCCGCGCCGCCTCGGGCGGGCGGAGCGTCGAGCGGCCCGTCATGCGCGGCGTCGGCGGGCCTGCCAGTACGCCGCCGCCCCGAGGACGAGCACCGCGCCGACACCGAGTCCCAAGCCCACTCCGGCGGGCAGCCCGTCGTCCTGCTCGGAGCTGGCGGTGTCCGAGCCGCCACGGTCACCGTCCGCCGACCCGAACCCCTCAGCGGACCCGGCCGTCTCGGAATCGCCGTCGCCCGTGGCGCCGTCCGTTCCCTCTCCGGACACCTGCTCGCCGCAGCCTGACCTCGGGTAGCGCTCGATCGAGCACAGCAGGCCGGCGGAACTGTAGCGCAGCGAGTCCGTACTGGCGGCCAGTGCGTCGGACGCGGTGCCGCCGTCATCGACGCGGGCGCACACGCGGCGTGGTTCGGGCGGTTTCCCGTCCGAGGCCGCGTCCTTGGCCGTACCGAAGTCGATGACCAGCGCGACGCGCGCGGAGCCGGACTCCTCGGGCTCGTCGGCGCAGATCTCGGCGAAGTCGGCGTCGCCGCGCGGCTTGCCCGCCTCGCCGGCGTCGGCGCCGACGGTGAAACGGAAGCCGAGCACGCTGCCGTCCTCCGGCTGGACCATCGCGGGGCCCTGTCGGGCGTACGACCAGGAGTCGCCGTCGCGCTCCCAGAACGCCCAGTAGCGGTACTCACCGGCCTGCGCGGGTGCCGCGCCGAGCGTCAACAGCCCGCCGAGCAGGGCGCCGACGAGTGCCACTACGGTTGCCGCGCGGCGACCGCCGGCGGCGCGTATCCGGCTGCTCGAGGCCCGAGTGCCGCTTCCCGCGGCCGACCGGGCCTGGGTGTCGCGCCTGGGCGACCTGCGGGCGCTCACGGGTTCTGGCCCTTCCGGCGGCCACTGAGCAGGAAGCCGACGCCGGCTCCGGCGGCGAGCCCGGCGACCACCAGCGAGGCGGTGACCACCGTGCTGCTGTCGTCGTCCTCCTCCGTCGACTCGGTCTTCGTGTCCGTGATTTCGGCAGGCTTCGGACCGGTCGCGTTCAGCCGTTTCACCAGGTTGGTGCCGCCGAAGTCACGCGGATCGCCGCCGGCCGCGCGGCTCGCCAGCACCAGACCGCCGAGCGCCGCCGGGTCGGCCTTGAACTTGTCCCAGTCCCTGGCGTGCTTCTCTAGCCACGCGAGGGTCGTACGGGCCTGATCGCCGTGTTCGCCGGCGGCCAGCGCGAGCACGGCGTCCGCGGTGTTGGCGTAGTCCGCCTCGCCCTTCTTCGCGTCCGGGGCGACCGAGGGGAGGTGCTGGTCGTTCTTCTCCAGCGTCCGGGCCAGTTGAGCCGCTCCGGCCTCCGCCGAGTCCTGGGGCTCACGGTTCTGCCCGGTGCCGCCGTCCTTGCCATCGCCGCAGGACAGAGGCTCCGGAGCCGCCGTGTCGTCCTTCTCTACCGGTTCCACGACCAGACCCTCGCCATGTCCCGCCAACGTCGCGGCGGCGGTGGCGTCGGCGTTCGCGACCAGCTCGCCCCGCTTGTCCGGTTGGTAGGCGAACGCACCGCGCTCCTCCGGCTTCGCGGAACAGTCCAGTTGGAGCCCGCGCAGCGCGTCGTACGGCGAGTGGTCGCCCTTGTCGGAGTGGACCTTCGCCGGGTTCTCGTCGGTGGCCGCGAGTGCTCCGACGGCCACGGAGGTGGAGTTGGCGTCGGAGGGGCTGCCGGGGTTGTAGCCCCAGCCGCCGTCATCGTTCTGCACGGACCTCAGCCAGTCGACCGCCTTCGTCACCGCGTCGCTGTGCCCGCCCAGTGCGGCGAGGGCCTGTACGGCGGCGCCGGTGGCGTTGCTGTCCCGGACGGTCTTCTCGCCGCACCCGTCCTGCTTCGTGGTGTCCCGGTACGCGGCGAACGAACCGTCCGCGCACTGCTGTCCGACCAGCCACTCGGTGGCCTCGTCGGCGGGTCTGACACCCGCGGCGTCCTGTGCGAGCAGGGCGAGTGACTGCCTCCACACCCCGTCGTACTGGGGATCGTGCTCGCCGTACAGCCCGGTGTCCGAGGAGGCGACGGTGGTTGAGGCGCTGGTGGAGGCGTACGCCAGTGGCGTGACGACCGTACAGAGCAGAGTGCCGGCGGCAAGGACGGCGGCGTTGCGACGCAGAGACATGACAGGTGCCTTTCACTGAGCGGAACGCAGCCGTCCACGGCCGTCCCACCAGCGCACCCGCCGTGGTGACACCGGGCTCGGCTCCGTATACCTCGACGGTGCCAGGACCGGGCCGACCCACGGAGCGGGACGTCCCGGCCTTGCGAGCCTTGCCTGCGACCAGGTACTCCGGCTCCGGGCTGTCGCCGTCGACGCGCGGTCTCGCGCGCCGGTGCAACGGCCCGATCACGGTTGCGGGTCAGCGCCGGGCTCGCACCGGCTTCCCCCGATCGAAGGCGTTCACTTTCCGTCCACTGTAGAGGAGCGCGGGCGAGCCGATGCCGCCCGGCCGTCCGGTGCGCTCCCTCGCGGACGGACCACGAACTCGTAAGGTGCACCGGGAGGAGGGCGAATCATCGTATTTGTCGCGATCCACACCGAAAAGACACCAATCGCCCCGCCCTGTCGCTTCTCGCGCCCGAAAGCCCCCTGCCGTCGCTGGCCGTTGGCCTCTCCCGGGTCATCGTCACCCGGTTCCACGGTCCTCGAGCCCGCAGGTCATGCCGTCGCGGGCGGACGTGTCCCCGCCGTGACCCGGGTGGCGGGAATCACCCGTACCGCCAGCTCGCCGGAAGTGACTGGCCGGTAGATTCTTGTGCGTACATCAGGCACGATTCAGATCGATCCCGAAGTCCATCCCGTCACGAGCGCACCACGGCCACGCTCCGCGCGAGGTGCGGGAAGAAGGAGGCGGCGCGTGACCGCAGAGGCCGTACGGGACACGGCGTCCGGCACTTCACCGAAGTCCGCCGCCCGCGGCGAGGCCGGCGTGGAGCGCGGGGATCATCCGCTGCGCATCGCGCTGCTGACGTACAAGGGAAACCCGTTCTGCGGCGGTCAGGGCGTGTACGTGCGGCACCTTTCCCGGGAGCTGGCCCGACTCGGGCACTCCGTGGAGGTGATCGGGGCCCAGCCCTACCCGGAGTTGGACACCGAGGTGCCGGGGCTGAGCCTCACGCGGCTGCCCAGCCTGGATCTGTACCGGCAGCCGGACCCGTTCCGCACGCCGGGGCGCGGCGAGTACCGCGACTGGATCGACCTGCTCGAGGTCGGCACGATGTGGACCGGCGGATTCCCCGAGCCGTTGACCTTCTCGCTGCGTGCCCGCCGTCATCTGCGCGCCCGGCGGGGCGACTTCGACATCGTGCACGACAACCAGACGCTGGGCTACGGGCTCCTGGGCCTGCCACGGGTCACCGGCACTCCGCTGGTGACCACCGTGCACCACCCGATCACCGTGGACCGGCGACTCGAACTGGACACGGCCGGGAGCCGCGGGGCCCGACTGTCCGTACGCCGTTGGTACTCCTTCACGCGTATGCAGCGGCGGGTGGCCCGCCGGCTGCCGTCGGTGCTGACGGTCTCCGGATCCTCGCGCCGCGAGATCAGCGAACACCTCGGCGTACCGCGCGAGCGGGTGCAGGTGGTGCCCATCGGGGCCGACACCCGGGTGTTCGCGCCTGATCCGGGCGTCCCGGAGGTGCCGGGCCGGATCGTGACTACCGCCAGCGCGGACGTCCCGCTCAAGGGACTGGTCCACCTGGTGGAGGCGCTCGCCCGGCTGCGGACCGAGCACCCGCGGGCCCATCTGGTGGTGGTCGGCAAGCGCCCAGAGGAGGGTCCGGTCGCCGAGGCCCTCGAACGACACGGGCTGGCGCACGCGGTCGAGTTCGTACGCGGCCTCACCGACACCGAACTGGCCGCGCTGCTGTGCGGCGCCCAGATCGCCTGCGTGCCCTCGTTGTACGAGGGTTTCTCGCTGCCGGCCGCGGAGGCGATGGCGACCGGCACCCCGCTGGTCGCCACCACCGGCGGGGCGATTCCCGAGGTGGCCGGCGCCGACGGCGAGACCTGCCTGGCCGTACCACCCGGCGAGTCCGGCCCGCTCGCGACCGCCCTGGGCAGGCTGCTGGGAGACGCGGAACTGCGGACTCGGCTGGGCGCCGCCGGACGCGAGCGGGTGCTCGCCCGCTTCACCTGGGCGGCGGCGGCACGTGGGACGGTCGAGCGGTACCGTGCGGCGCTCGCGACCAGCGCAGAGCCCGGCGACCGGCCACCCGTCACCGGTCCGTCGCGGCGCCGCGGCCCGGCGGGCGGGGACCGTACGGACCGGGGTACGGGTCCCCGCACGGAGGGGCAAGCGCCGGCGGAGCCGGAGCGGGCCGAGGCTCCACCGACCGAGGCGCCGCTGGTCGCCGCACCAGCCGCCGCTCATCCGCCGGTCGCCACCGCCACGGCGGGCCGTACCGGCGCGTCCATGACCACCCCGAGCCGCGACGAGCCCACCGGGGCGAGCGGCTGAGTCGGCACCGCCACCCCGGCGACCCGCGCCGTACGAGCGGCCGCCACGCGCCCCGCGAGAGCCGTACCGAACGGCCGAAAGCCCGCCGGCCCGGCGTGCCGCGAAGCCCTCCGCCCTTCCGACAGATAAGGCTGACACGTGCTGACCGTTGACTTCTCCCGCTTCCCACTGGCCCCCGGGGACCGGGTGCTCGACCTCGGATGCGGTGCCGGACGCCACGCCTTCGAGTGCTACCGCCGGGGCGCCCGCGTGGTGGCCCTGGACCGGAACGCCTCGGAGATACGTGAGGTCGCCGAGTGGTTCGAGGCGATGCGGGAGGCCGGCGAGGCGCCCCCGGGGGCGAGCGCGACCGCGCTGGAGGGCGACGCGCACGCGCTGCCGTTCCCCACGGACAGCTTCGACGCCGTCATCGTCTCCGAGGTGCTGGAGCACATCCACGAGGACAAGAGCGTGCTCGCCGAACTGGCGCGGGTGCTGCGGCCGGGTGGTCGGTTCGCGGTGACCGTGCCCCGCTACGGTCCGGAGCGGGTCTGCTGGGCACTCAGCGACGCCTACCACGAGGTGGAGGGCGGCCACATCCGGATCTACCGTTCGGACCAACTGCTGGCACGGGTACGGGAGGCCGGCCTCCGCCCGTACGGCAGTCACCACGCGCACGCGCTGCACGCGCCCTACTGGTGGCTGAAGTGCGCCTTCGGGGTGGACAACGAGAAGGCGCTCCCGGTGCGGGCCTACCACCAACTGCTCGTCTGGGACATCATGCGCAAGCCGCTGGCCACCCGGCTCGCCGAGCGTGCGCTGGACCCGCTGATCGGCAAGAGCTTCGTCGCGTACGCCACCAAGCCGCACCTGCCCGCGACAGACGGGTCAGCCGCCGAGCCGGCCGCCGGCGAGTCCGCCGGGGAGCGGGTGTGACCAGCCCGGAGCGCACCGAACGGCTCGTCCTCCCGGGGGTGTTGACTGCCGGACAGGCCGCCGAGACCGTACGCGGCATCGCCCGTGTCCAGCGTACGGATGGCGCCATCCCGTGGTTCCGAGGGCACCACCTGGACCCGTGGGACCACGTCGAGGCGGCGATGGCGCTGGACACCGCCGGCTTGCACGAGCGTGCCGAGGCCGCCTACGACTGGCTGGCCGAGCACCAGTTGCCGGACGGTTCGTGGTACGCGGCGTACGCCGACGGGGACGCGGCGGCACCCGCCGACCTGGGCCGGGAGAGCAACTTCTGCGGATACGTCGCGGTCGGCGTCTGGCACCACTACCTCACCACCGGGGACGACACCTTCGCCGAACGGATGTGGCCGGTCGTCGCCGCGGCCACCGGCTTCGTGCTGGAACTCCAGCAGCCCGGCGGCCAGATCGGCTGGAAACGCGAACCGGACGGCAGGGCCTGTCCGGAGGCGCTGCTCACCGGGTCCGCCTCGAACTACCAGTCGCTCCGCTGCGCCCTGGCGCTGGCGGAACACCGCGAGGAGTCCCAGCCGGGCTGGGAACTCGCCCTCGGCTGGCTCGGACACGCCATCCGCCAGCACCCGGAGCGCTTCCTGGACAAGAGCCGCTACTCGATGGACTGGTACTACCCGGTGCTCGGCGGCGCCGTGCGCGGCGCGGCGGCCGCGGCCCGGATCAGGGGCGGCTGGGACCGCTTCGTGGTGCCGGGGCTCGGGGTGCGGTGCGTCCATCCCAACCCGTGGGTGACTGGCGGCGAGAGCGCCGAACTCGCCCTCGCGCTGTGGGCGTCCGGCCAGTCCGACCGCGCGCTGGACATCCTGCGCTGGATACAGCACCTGCGCGCGGAGGACGGGATGTACTGGACCGGATACGTCTTCGAGGACCAGGCCATCTGGCCCCGGGAACGCACCGCGTGGACCGCCGGATCGCTGCTGTTGGCGGTTGCCGCGCTGGGGGGCGACGAGCCGACCGGGACGGTGTTCGGCGGCGAGTCGCTGCCCCGGGGGCTCGAGCCGCGCTGCTGCTGAGACGTGTTCGGCCGTCCGTCCGTACGGCTGGTCTTACGAGCCGGTCAGCCGCCCGCGTACCAGGGCCTCGGCGAACGCCGCCCACGGGGCGGGGGCACAGCGTATGTGGCGGCCGGTCGGTGCCTTGGAGTCCCGTACGGCGACCGTGCCGGGCACGTTGACCGCACCTCGACGCACTCCCCGTCACCGGTGCTGTAGCTGGACTTGTGGAACTCGAACGTGGACAAGGTCTCAGATCCCCTCGATAGCACGGCTGATCAGCGCACGTGAGTCGGCTTGAGCGAGTGCTCGCCGCACAACACGGTCGAAGATCACGCTGTGCCGTGTGGAGTCCTTCTCGCTTTCCAAGCCACACGGTAGCGGACGTCGTATCGAGGTATACGACGTCCATCGCTCCTGGCTCCGCGAACGAGACGATGTTGAACGCGCCTGCCATGCCGGCGTGCGCACCGGCTCGGAAGGGCAGCACCTGAAGCTTGACGTTGGGCGGTGGGTCAGAGCCAGCAGGTGGGTCAGCTGATCCCGCAAGACGTCCCGGTCGCCCACCTCCTGGTGGAGTGTCGCCTCGCCGATCACCGCCCACACGTGGATCGGATCGGAAGACGTGAGTCTGTCCTGGCGGGCCACCCGTGCCTCCACGAACCGCTCGATCTCGTCCGGGTCCTCCCAGGTACCGCAACCGACCGCGAGTGCCCGTGCGTGGTCGGGTGTCTGGAAGAGTCCTGGCAGGACGGTGAGTTGATGGGTTCTGACCGGTGTCGCCACCTCCTCCAGAGCCACGTACTCGACCTGGCTGCGCAGCTCCGGATAGTCGTTCCACCAGCCTTGCGCCTTGCGACGTTCCCGATCGGCTCGTGCCAACCGCAGCAGCATGTCCAGGATGTGCTCTTCCGCGCCGTAGAGCTTGCACAGCGCCAGCACGTCCGGGTCGCGGATCGCCGGCACATACCCTGCACCCATGCTGACGCGTGAGGAACTGACCCCGCCTGAGCGCCAGTTGTGGGATGCCTTTCCCGTTGGAGCGGCAGTCGACCTGCGTACGGGCTCCCCGGACGATCCCGAACCGGACGATGTCCCGGTGAACGGCCCCGACTGGGGTCCGGAACGCACCGTACGCGCCGCCGTACTCACCGCCCTGCTGCTCGGCGGCCAGGACGAACGGCCCGGGGCCACCGCGGCGCTGTCCCTCGCCGGCGCCCGAATCACCGGCCGGCTCACCCTGGACGGGGCCGAAGTGCGGTGCCTCGTGGAGCTGGAGAGCTGCTGGTTCGACGAGCGGATCAGCCTCGAGGGAGCGTCCACCCTGGCCTTCGCCGCCCAGCGCTGCCGTATCCCCGGCATCTGGGCCTCCGCCGCGCACATCGGCGGGAGACTGAACCTGCGAAGTTCCCTCCTGGTGGAGGACCACGGCAACGCCCTGGTGCTCGTGCACACCCAGATAGCCGGGGGCCTGCGGCTGGACGGAGCCCAACTGCTCGCACCCGGTGGCCTGGCGCTCTCCGCCGGCGGCATCCAGATGACCGGCGCCGTCATCTGCGAACAGGGCTTCTACGCCAACGGTGAAGTGTCCTTCGCGGGCGGGCAGTTCCCCGGCGGGCTGCTTCTGCGTGGGGCGCGCCTGGAGAACCCCGGCGGCAACGCGTTGCTCGCGGACGCCATCAACGCCTCAACCCTCCGCTGCTCCCGGGGATTCGAGAGCGAGGGCAAGATCCGGCTCCGTGGCGCGCAGGTCGCCGACCTGATGAGCTTCGAGGGCGCCACGCTACGCGGCGGAGGCACCGTCCTGTTGGCCGTGGGCGTCCAGGCGGCCGACCTCGACCTACGGTTCGCCGTGCCGCCCGAGGGCACGGTGGACCTGCGGAACGCGTACGCGACATGGGTGCGGGACTGGCACGGCAGCTGGCCCCGAGAGCTGCGGCTGGAGGGCTTCGGCTACGACGCGGTACCCGTGGACGACGACTCGCGCGCGGGCGGGGCACGTCCACGCGACGAGGTGCGCCGGCGGCTCGACTGGCTGCGCCGCAGCCCCGGGTACGCCCCGCAGCCGTACGAGCAACTGGCCGGCGCCTACCGTCGGATCGGTCACGACGACGACGCACGGCAGGTGCTGCTGGCCAAGCAGCGGCACCGCAGGCGCATCCTTCGCCCGGCCGGGCGGGTCTGGGGACGCCTGCTGGACGTGACCGTCGGTTACGGGTACCGGCCGTGGCTGGCGGGCTTGTGGCTGCTGGCGCTGACCCTGCTGGGCACGCTGGTCTTCGGCACCCGGGAGCCGACCGCGGTGAAACCGGGGGAGGAGCCGAGGTTCAACGCCTTCGTGTACACCCTCGACCTGCTGGTCCCCATCGGCGGCCTGGGGCAGCGGGAGGCGTGGCACTGGGCGAGCGGCGGCGCGCAGTGGCTGGCGTACGCGCTGATCGGGCTGGGCTGGCTGCTGACGACCGCCGTGCTCGCCGGCGTGACCCGTACGCTCGCTCGGAACTGAACGTGCCTGGCAGCGTGGTGGACAGCGGCCGAAGCGTCACGCCCGGTTGCGGTGGCGCTGTGGACTGACCCCGCGGGCTCGTTTGAAGGCGGTGCTGAACGCGAACGCGCTGCCGTAACCAACCCGGCGGGCTATGGCGTCAAGCGTGCTGTCCGAGTTCGTGAGGAGGTCGGCGGCCAGGTCGATCCGGAACTCGGTGAGGTACGCCATGGGCGGCACGCCGACGAGTTCGGTGAAGCGGCGGGCCAACGTCGCTCGGGAGACCCCCGTCCGCTCGGCCAGCGTGGTCACTGTCCAGGCACGGTCCGGGTGGGTGTGTACGAGACGCAGTACCGGGCCGACGACCGAATCCTCGTCGGCCCGGTACCAGGGCGGCGCGTCGGCGTCGGCCCTGATGAACCATGCGCGGAGGGTGGCGACCAGCAGGAGAT
This sequence comes from Streptomyces oceani, assembly GCF_001751245.1. Taxonomy (GTDB): domain Bacteria; phylum Actinomycetota; class Actinomycetes; order Streptomycetales; family Streptomycetaceae; genus Streptomyces; species Streptomyces oceani. Next base: position 13,304 of record NZ_LJGU01000128.1, on the reverse strand, counting down.
CCAGGAGTCGCTCGAGCAGGAGATCCTGACCCGGCTCGTTTCGCACGGTCTCCTCGGCGAACAGTGACACCAGCGCGGATTCGCCGTGTGCGGCGCTCGGGACGACCAGAAGTGGGGGCAGCGCGTTGAGCAGTCGTGTGGCGATTTCCCCTGGGCGCCGGTACTTGCCGATCAGCAGTACTGACGTGTCCTCCGCGCCGTCATCACGGGGCCGCGAGCCGTTGGCCCAGGTGCGCGCCCCCGTGTCCGGGACCTCGGGTGGCTTCGCGCCCGCCGGGGTCGTCCGTCGGGGGCCGGGCCGCACGACCACCTGGGTCGGAGTACGGGGATCGTCGGCGAAGGTGAACGCGTCGGGGCCACGCAGCATCGCGATATCGCCCGGACCCAGTCGGACCGCCTCGCCGGCCTGGGGAACCACCCAGGGCCTCCCGTGCAGGATCGCCACCACGCTGAGCGGTGCCCTGTCCCGTACCCGCACCGACCAGGGTGAGTTCTGGACGGTCCGCAGCACGAACGCGCCTCTGGCCCGGACTCCGTCAAGCAGGAGGGACAGGGGGTCCACCGGGACAGTCTAAGACGCGCTCTTATGGACCCGCGAGCCTCGAGTATGGCCCGCAGCCAGACCTTCCGGTGAGCTGTGGATCATGACATCGACTGCGCGAACGACATTGGTCCTCGCGGGGACAGGGAAGACCGGACGCCGTGTCGCGTCCGGGCTGGCAGCGTGTGACCGTCCGGTACGGATCGGTTCACGACGCGCCGATCCGCCCTTCGACTGGCAGGACGACACCACGTGGGAACCCGCGTTGCGAGGCACGGACGCGGCGTACGTGGCCTTCTACCCGGACGCGGCGTTCCCCGGAGCGGCCAGGGTCGTGGGTTCCTTCGCGAATCTGGCCGTGTCCTGCGGCGTCCGCCGCCTCGTGCTGCTCGCTGACCGGGGTGCCGAGGAGGCCGAGCGGTGCGAACAGGCGGTGCGGGACTCGGGCGCGGAGTGGACCGTCGTACGGGCGGGATTCATCACACAGAACTTCAGCGAGGCGTTCCTCGTGGAGCTGGTCCGGGCCGGGGTGGTCGCCCTTCCGGCCGGCGAGGTCACGGAACCGTTCACCGACGCGCGGGACATCGCGGACGTCGCCCTTGCGGCGTTGACCGAGAACGGCCATGCCGGTCGGATTCACGACGTGACCGGACCACGGCTGTTCACCTTCGCCGATGCCGTCGGCGAGATCGCGAGGACGACCCGTGGGGAGGTTCGTTATCTGCCGGTCACGCCCGAGCAGTTCGTGTCATCCCTGATCGGAAGAGGCGTGTCGGCTGAGTACGCGGGGCAACTGGCCGGTCTGATGGTCGAGGTTTTCGACGGGCGCAGGTCACACGTGACCGACACCGTCGAGCGCATCCTCGGCCGGCCGCCTCGCGACTTCGCGGAGTACGCACACGAGACGGCCGCAACCGGTGTCTGGGACGCTCGTGCCGCGCCCCCCGGTGGGGTCTGACGTGCGGGTCACGTGTGAGCTGGGCTCGACCAGCGCCATGCGCCGGACGCTCTGACGCGCGCTGGGCCGTACGCGAAGGACCGCGGTCCCCGCCCGAGTTCGGACGGGGACCGCGGTCCTTCGCGTGTGGGGCCGACCTACGCGTCAGCCACGCTGGATGCCGGAGCTGTCCTGGAGCACGCCACGACGACCGTCCTGGGTCTGCGCGACGAGCGCCTGACCGCGCTGCTCCACGGCGAGGTACCAGGTGCCGGGCGCCAGTTCGGCCACCGGGTTCGGCGAGCCGTCCTCGCCGAAGAGCGGACGCGCGACCGGGACGGCGAACCAGAACGGCTGGAAGTCGGCGCCACCGCCCGGCTGCGGCTGGCCGCCCGGCTGAGGCTGTCCCGGCTGACCGCCCGGCTGCGGCTGTCCCGGCTGACCGCCGAAGGGCTGACCGGGCTGCTGCTGAGCGCCGTACGGCTGCGGCTGGCCGGGCTGGGGCTGTCCCGGCTGACCGCCCGGGTAGCCGTAGCCGCCCGGCTGCGGCTGGCCGCCGTACGGACCGGGCATGCCGGCACCGGCACCGCCGCCACCGGAGAGCGGCGCCTTGAGCGCCGGAAGCGAGTTGTTCAGCACGGCCACCGCGGCGAAGGCGAGGCCGAGCGGCACGGTCAGGAACGCACCGAAGGCGAGTTCAAGGCCCTCGTTCGCGTCCTGACCGTCGATGATCTCGCTGTTCGCCGTGGAGAAGACGGACCACAGCGCCGACCAGCCGACGACGACGCCGAACGCGGTGCCCCACTGGTCCAGCGACAGACCGGCGATCTGCCGGCCAGCCGGCATCGAGCGCGAGACCAGGATCAGCACGGCAGCGACGACAGCGAGGAGGTAGACCGTCGGCAGCAGCGGCAGCGTACCCAGTGACCAACCGTTGACGACCTTGCAGTCGACCTGGTCCGGGCAGTCCTCTTCAGGAGCGAAGAACGGCAGGAAAGATGCGATCAGGAGGAGAACCGCCACTCCGATCAGAGCGACGTCGCCTCGAGTGAGCGAGCGGATGTTCAACGTGGGGTCCTTAGTCGGTTTCGTATCTGTCTGTGCTGTCTGCCGGGGGTGAGAGCCCCATCGTACGGATCACAGTATGGCCCGAAGTGAGCGGCCGTCTTGTCCGTTTACACAGGGTCCTCACCTCTCCCCGGCGAGGAAGTCGGTGATCCCCCGTACGATTCCGTCGGCGGCGCGTGCGCGCCATTGCGGATCGGTGAACCGGGCGGCTTCCCGCGGGTTGCGCATGTTGCCGCATTCGAGGAACACCTTGGGGACCTTACTGAGGTTGAGTCCGCCCAGGTCGTCCCGGGTCACCAAGCCGTCTGAGTCGCCCAGGTAGTTGGCGGTGGGCACGTCCGTGGCCGCGTGATAGCCGTCCGCCAGTGCCTCACCGAGCCGCCGGGAAGGGCCCGTTATGGCGCTGGTGTCCGCCTTCCCCTCGTGGACGGACGCGGGAAGAATCACATGGAATCCCTGATTACCCTGCGTTGACCCGTCGGCGTGGATCGAAACCACGGCGTCCGCCTCGGCCTTGTTGCCAATCAGTGCCCGTTCGTCGATGCACGGGCCCCACGCGCGGTCGCCGTCCTGGGTCAGCTTGACCGTCGCCCCGCGAGCACGCAGCTGCTTACTGGCTCGTTGGGCGATATCCAGGGTGAACTCCGCCTCTGGATAGCCGGAGTTGGTGGCCGTGCCGGTGGTGTCGCACGCCTTCTCGTTGGTGCCGATATCCACCGTCTGGTTGATCTTGTCCGGATGGTTTTTGTTCTTTGGGTTGTGTCCGGGATCGATAACGACCGTCATTCCGCGGAGGGATCGGTTTCGCTGCTTCGCGCCCTCTTCGTCGGATTCATCCTTTTCGCCTTTGTCGCCGCTCTCTGGAGAGGGCGTCGGCTTCCCGGATCTTTCCGGGGTCGTGGGGCTCCCACGGTCGGACTCGGATGATCCGGACACACTCGGGGTCGCGGAGGCCCCCTCATCGGAACCCTGCGCTGACCGCCACACCAACCATCCGGCGAAGCACAGGGGCACCAACGTCGCCAGCACGATCACCAGGGTTCCGCCGCGGCGGGACGGCATTCCATTCGACACGGTTCGCGATCGTATCCGGGTGGCTCACCGGCCGGGGCCGATGCGGCGAAGAACGCGAAGCGATCCGGTGACCGAGATCTCCGCGAAGCCGCCCGAAGCCAACGCCCGTTGGTACACCCGGTACGGCGCCTGGCCGCCGTCCGCCGGGTCCGGGAACACGTCGTGGATGACCAGCAGGCCCCCATGCGCCAGGTGCGGGGCCCAGCCTTCGTAGTCCGCCCGCGCGTGCTCGTCGGTATGGCCGCCGTCCACGAACACCAGCCCCACCTCCCCCCGCCACAGGGCCGCGACCTGGGGAGAGCGCCCGACGAGCGCCACCACCTGGTCCTCCAGCCCGGCCGCGTACAGCGTGCGACGGAAGGCGGGCAGCGTGTCCATCCGACCGGTCACCGGATCGACGAGCTCCGGATCGTGGTACTCCCATCCCGGCTGCTGCTCCTCGCTGCCTCGATGATGGTCGAGGGTGAGAACGTTCACACCGGCCGCCCGGGCGGCGTCCGCCAACAGCAGGGTGGAACGCCCGCAGTAGGTGCCGATCTCCAGCAACGGCAGGCCCAGCCGCGCGGCTTCGGCGGCGGCCTCGTGCAGCGCCAGCCCCTCGTCCGCCGGCATGAAGCCCCTGGCAGCTTCGAAGGCGGCCAGCGTCACCGGCTCGGGCGGCCGTTCCGGCCGACCTCGCTCGCTCGCCGCGGTGTTCGAGGCGGCTCGGGTCCGGGTCGGGTCGGGCTGCTGGGTCACGGCGGGCTCACATCGGTATCGGGGCGTACGAGGCGCGCGGGGTGTACGAGAGGTCCTCCGGCAGGATGCCATGTCGCCACACATGCCTTCCCATGGTCACGAACTGCGCTGTGAGCAGCACGCCACAACGAGTGACCCCCGGCGCCCCCAGTTCGTTCCGCGCGTGCAGGATTCCGGGCATGCGGTTCGACCTATCGGATGTCGAGGCGAAGACGGTACTTCCAGACGGGGTCCTGATCGGACCCGGTGATCGGCGAGGACGCCTCGTACGGCTGCTCGGGCGCACAGTCCGCCGTGGCCATCCCCTTGTTGGCGACCGCCAACAGCACGTCGAGAGCGTCCCGTTCAGTGCGGAAGAGAAACGGACCGTACTCTCCGGTGCTTTTCCCGTTTACGGTCACGACGGAGGGGGACGGCCGTCCACATCGCAGGACCTGGGCAACACGACCATGCCGCCTCCGTTGCCCACTACCCCCGGGAAGACCATCGGCCAGGGGCACGGTCGAGGCGGAGACGTGGTCGACCAACCAACTGCCGCGCTCCCGCGCACTTTTCGGCACCGGCCCGTACCGAATCTCAGCTACGTCCACTATGGATACGCCCGCTTCCTCCTCGGTCAGCCGTATGCTGCACTTCCCACGCGGACGCTCGGGCGACGGTGCCACAGTGGCGGGTCCCGGTTCGTTCGTGGCCCCCTTCCAAGGCGTCGTCGCTCAGAAGAAGGGGCCCAGCGCCCTTGGACAAGGCTCCCCAGCAGTAGTCGTCCTGGAAGGGCCAGCTGTTCGTGTGGTACGCGAGCGTGGTGCCGACTCCGACGGCCAGGGCCAGGGCGCCGCAGAGGATCTTCCGGCACCCCATTTGTCGGAGCCGCCCGGAGGAGGCGTTCTCCGGATGTTCGCCCGAGTCGTGGCGGACTGCCCTCGGTGAAACTCTGTGGTCTGGATGACTTCACTCTGCCCGCCACGATGCGGGACTCCGCGGATGAGGGTTGGATGAGCCCGGATGCCGGCCCCGCGCGGATATGCGAACTGGGTGGTAGTCGGGTCGGCACGAAGCTGGTCACCATCACCGACCCGTTGCTGGTGCCGCTGCTCAACGCGTCGGTGAGACAGCCCGGCGGGGAGTTCGAGGGCGCCAACGGCAGAGGTTCCGGTAGCGACAGCGAAGCGGCCTTCGTCTCCGACTGCCAGTCCGGTCAAGTGGGGTTCTTCGCCCAGCGGAGGGACGACTCGTACTCAGATCTTCCCACCGACATGCGTGGCATGTTGGCGCGGTACGCGGATGCCCAGGCTGAGAGCATCGGCTGCGCCCCACCCCGGATGGAGACGGAGGCCGGCGGGGACTGAACTCCCACGGTGCGGGCTGGCCCGGTGCGGTGAAATGGGTGCGGTGAGAAGGGTGGAGCGGCACCCGCCCGAGCACCGCACCGACAGCCGTCCCCGTCCCCGGCCGACCCCAGGAGCCCCATGCCCACCGAATCCGCCGCACGCTTCCGACCCCGCGCCGCACTGGCGATGTCCTCCGAGGCTGCGCGCAGCGTCCTCACCCCGACGGCGCGCGCGGCCCTCGCCGAACACTGCGCGCTCACCGAGCCGCCGGTGCTCGACGAGTTCGGCAGCGAACGGGCCCGGGCCGCGCTCGTCGAGGCCGAACTGCTCGTCACCGGCTGGGGTTGCCCGCCGATCACCGCCGAGGTGCTGGCCACGGCGCCCCGCCTACGGGCACTCGTGCACACCGCGGGCTCAGTGCGCGGCCATGTCACCGAGGCGTGCTGGGAGCGCGGCATCCAGGTCTCCTCCGCGGCCCGCGCGAACGCCCTGCCGGTCGCGGAGTACACCGTCGCGATGATCCTCCTCTCCGGCAAACACGTGCTGGAACGGGCGCGTCGACTGCGTACGGAGCGGGTGCCCGCGAGCCCCTTCGACGTCCCGGACAGCGTCGGCAACTACCAGCGCACCATCGGCATCCTCTCCGCCTCGCTCATCGGCCGCCGGGTGATCGAGCTGCTGCGCCCGTACGACCTGCGGTTGCTGCTGCACGATCCGTACGTGTCGGCGGCGGAGGCGTCCGAACTGGGCGCACGGGCGGTCAGTTCCCGCGAACTCTTCGCTCAGAGCGACACGGTGAGCGTGCACACCCCGCTGCTGCCCGAGACCCGCGGACTCGTCGACCGCGAACTGCTCGACGCGATGCCCCGGGGCGCCACGCTGATCAACACCGCGCGCGGCGCCGTGGTCGACCAGGACGCGCTCACCGACGCCGTACGGCAGCGGCGTATCCGGGCGGTGTTGGACGTCACCGACCCCGACCCGCTGCCGACGGACCATCCGCTGTGGGACTGCGAGGACGCGCTGATCACCCCGCACCTCGCGGGCTCGCAGGGCAACGAGTGGCAGCGGCTCGCCGAGTCCGCCGTGGCGGAGGTCGGACGCTGGGTGGCCGGCGAGAGCTTCGCCCATCCCGTACGCCGTGACCAGCTGGCGGCGCAGGCGTGAGGGGCGTCACGGGCGGGACAGGCACTCCAGCCGGCACCTCAGCTGGCCCCCCAGCCACGTCAGGCACTCCAGCCACGTCAGACACCTCAGCATGGCTGGAACTACCCGTCGAGGACCGCCGGTCGAGCCCGTACACCGGATACACCCGGGCTCACTGGGAGGCCGTCGCCGACGGCCTGCTCCGTACGGCCTGGCGCTGGGCCACCCCCGGTGGCGCCCTGCTCGACCTGCCGGGCCGGCCGTCCGTGTCCGGCGTGCGGTCGGACGGGTTGGAAGGCTACGCCCGTACCTTCCTCGCCGCCGCGTTCCGGGTGGCCGGCGCGGGCGGCGCCGACCCGCACGGCTGGATCGAACGGTACGCGTCCGGGCTGGCGGCGGGCACCCGTACTCCCGACCGGGATGACGCCGAGTCCTGGCCGCGCATCCTGGACCAGCACGTGCGGGGACAGCCCATGGTCGAGTCGGCCTCCGTGGCGCTCGGCCTGCGTCTGACCCGCCCCTGGCTGTGGGACCGGCTGGAGCCGGACGTACGGGACCGCGTGGAGGGGTGGCTGCGCGGCGCCCTGCGGCACACCCCGGCACCCAACAACTGGTACCTCTTCCCCTACTCCGTCGCCGGCTTCCTCGAGTCGGTCGGCCGCGGCGACGCCGAGACCGCGCGCGCCCGGGAACGGGCGCTCGAGCTGCTGGAGGGCTGGCACCACGGCCAGGGCTGGTACTCCGACGGCGACGGCCGCGCCTTCGACCACTACAACGGCTGGGCCCTGCACCTCTATCCCGTGCTGGACGAACACCTCACCGAGGGCCCGGCCGTCAGCGACCACGGCCCCCGGCTGCGCGAACACCTCGACAGCTTCGGCCTGTTCTTCGGCTCCGACGGCGCGCCACTGCACTTCGGCCGCTCCCTGACGTACCGCTTCGCCGCCGGCACGGCGGTGGCGCTGGGCGCGGTGACCGGCCACACCCCGCTCGCTCCGGGCACCTCCCGGCGGCTGCTCAGCGGCACCCTGCGCTACTTCCTCGACCGAGGCGCCACCACCCCCGACGGGCTGCTGAGTCTCGGCTGGCACGGCCCGCACGAGGCGAGCCTCCAGGGCTACTCCGGGCCCGGCTCTCCGTACTGGGCGTCCAAGGCGTTCGTGGCGCTGCTCGCGCCCGCCGACCACCCGCTGTGGACGGCGACCGAGCGGGCCGCTCCCAGCGAGGGTCCCGACCGGGCGATCGCCCTGACCGCGCCGGGACTGCTGCTCCAGTCGACCGGCGCGGACGGGATCGTACGGCTGCACAACCACGGCAGCGACCACGTCTCCCCACACGAGGGCGAGTCGGCGGGTGCCGAAGACCCGCACTACGGCCGCCAGGCGTACTCCACCCGTACGGGCCCCTGCGCGCCCGGCAACATCGCGGACAACCACCTCGCCGTACACCTCGACGGAGCGGGCAGCGTCCGCCGGCGCATCCGCCCACTGGGTGCCGGACAGGGCGGCTCCGGGGAGCCCGGTACGGACTGGGGCTGGGCCGCCTCCGCACACCTGCCGGTCTTCGCTGGCGGGCCGCCGACGGTGCCGGGACTGCGTGTGGAGAGCGTGACCTTCGTCCGGGGCCACCACGAACTGCGGGTGCACCGGGTGATCGGGGCGCCCCCGGGCGCGACCGTCAGCCAGACCGGCTGGGCCACCGGCCCGGAGGAGACCGTACGTTCCGGGCTGTACGGACTGCATGGCTGGACGGGCCGGGAGACCGTACGGGCGCCGCGGGGTACCGCGTACACCCGCTGGGCGCTCGTCCCGCGACTGACGGCCGGCGCGACGGGGACGGGGTTGTACGCGGCGGTGGCCACGCTGACCGTCGTACCCGAACCGGAGGGCGAACCGGCGGGCGTCGAGCCGGCCTCAGCGCTGACCGTGGAGTACGCCGACACCGGCTCCCTCCGGGTGCGGTGGACCGCGGACGGGGCACTGACCCGGATCGCCTTCGACCCGCTGACCGTCGTACACGAGCCGGCGGGCGACAGCTCATCGGCGACCGGGAGTTGACGGACGTCCACCCGCGCACGCTCGGCAGGGCGGTCGAGAGCCGCTGCCGTCCGCTACCCGCTGCCGCCCCGCTACCGGCTGCGGGGCCGCCGCCAGCTCGGGGAGCTTGCTGGTGTGTCCGCCGAGGCTGGGCTGGCAGCATAGCCGGTATGGTCCAGACGTCTTCCGCCACCGATGCCGCCTCGAGCGCCCGCCCGACCCGTACGCGTACCTGGGCCGTGGTGCTCGCCGCCTGTGCCGGGCAGTTCCTGGTGGTGCTGGACGTCTCGGTGGTCAACGTGGCGTTGCCGTCGATGCGCGCCGAGCTGGGGATGAGTGCCTCCGGCCTGCAGTGGGTGCTGAACGCGTACACGCTGACTTTCGCGGGACTCATGCTGCTGGGCGGCCGGGCCGGCGATCTGTTCGGCCGCAAGCGGATGTTCCTGGCCGGGCTCGGCCTGTTCGTCGCCGCCAGCCTGGCCGGCGGGCTGGCGCAGGAGAGCTGGCAACTGGTCGCCGCGCGCGCCGTACAGGGCATGGGCGCGGCTGTGCTCGCGCCGGCCACCCTGACCATCCTGACCACCACCTTCCCGGACGGTCCCGCGCGCACCCGCGCGATCGGCACCTGGACCGCGGTGGGCGCTGCCGGCGGTGCCGCCGGTGGACTCGTCGGCGGCGTGCTGACGGACGTGTTGTCCTGGCGATGGGTACTGCTGATCAACGTGCCGATCGGCGCGGTGGTGTTGCTTGGCGCCGCCTGGTGGCTGACCGAGAGCCGGGAGCGTACGAGCCGCAACCTGGACACGCCGGGCGCGTTGCTGGTCACCTCCGGCCTGGTGGCACTCGCGTACGGCGTCGTGCAGACCGAGTCGAGAGGATGGACCGCGGCCGAGGCGCTGCTCCCACTGGCCGCCGGGCTGGTGCTGCTGGCGGGCTTTGTCGCCGTCGAGGCCCGCTCGGCCACGCCGTTGATGCCCTTGACGCTCTTCCGGTTGCGGTCGGTCTCCGCGGCGAACGTGGCGATGTTCGTCAATGGCGCGGCGACGTTCAGCATGTGGTACTTCATGTCGCTGTACATGCAGAACGTGCTGGGCTACACGCCCATCCAGACCGGGCTCGCCTTCATCCCGCAGTCCCTCAGCATCGTCCTCGGATCGAAGCTCGCGCCCCTGCTCATGGCCCGGATCGGCGCCCGGAGAGTGGCGATGCTCGGGACCCTCATCGCCGTCGCCGGCTACCTCTGGCAGAGCGCGATGCAGGCGCACGGCAGCTATCCGGTCAGCGTCCTCGGTCCCGGGATACTGATGGCGCTCGGCGCCGGACTGTCCGCCACCCCGCTCGCCGCGGTGGCGACGTCCCGTGCCGCCGCCCGGGACGCCGGGCTGGTCTCCGGGCTCATCAACACCTCCCGCACGATGGGCGGCGCACTCGGTCTGGCGGTGCTCTCCACGGTGGCCGCCAGCCGGATCGGCGAGGCTGCCGGGCGGGTGAGCCAGACCGAGGGGTACGCGCTGGCGTTCCGTACCGGCGGGTGGATTCTGCTGGGCAGCGCGCTGTTCATGTTCTTCGCGCTGCCCCGGGAGCGGGTGGGAGAGCAGCATGGCTGAGTCCCCGGAGTCCGGATTGTTCCCCGGTACCGGCCGCCGGGTCCTGGTCAGTGGTGCCGCGCGTGGCCTGGGCCGGGCGCTGGCCCAGGTCTTCGCGCGCAACGGCGACCGGGTCGCCGTGCACTACGGCACGCGGCGTACGGACGCCGAGGCGACGCTGGCCGGGCTGCCTGGGCGGGGGCACGTCCTCCTCGGAGCCGACCTGGCCGACCCCACGGCGGCTGCCCGGCTGGTGACGGACACCACGGAGGCGCTCGGCGGGATCGACGTGCTGGTCAACAACGCCGCCGTGAACACCCCGCATCCGCCCGCCCGTACCGGGTACGCGGACTGGGTGGCGGCCTGGCAGCAGCACACCGCCGTGAACCTCCTCGGCACGGCTCACCTCTCGCACGGCGCGGCCCAGCGGATGATCGAGCAGGGCACGGGCGGCCGGATCGTCAACATCGGCTCGCGCGGCGCCTTCCGTGGCGAACCGGAGCATCCGGCCTACGGCGCGACGAAGGCCGCGGTGCACGCGCTCGGCCAGTCGTTGGCCGTGGCGCTGGCGCCGTACGGTATCGCGGTGGCCTCCGTGGCGCCCGGCTTCATCGAGACGGAAAGGGTCGCCCACCGGCTGACCGGCGCGGAGGGAGCGGCACTTCGGGCCCAGAGCCCGTACGGCCGGGTCGCGCGACCGGAGGAGATCGCGCGGGCGGTGCTGTGGCTGGCGGCTCCTGAGGCGGAGTGGAGCTCGGGCACGGTGCTGGACCTGAACGGCGCCTCCCACCTGCGCAGCTGACCGCTGTCGTGCGGGGGTGGCCGCTTTTCCGTGCGGCCCGCTCCGGGGGCCCGGCCCCGGGGAAACCGGTCCCGGGCCGTGGGACACCGAGCGAGCTCACGGACACTGGAGCACACCGCCGGAAGGAGTCCGCAGCCATGCCCGTCGACGCCGAGCGCGCACTCGCCAGCGCACCGCGCGCCACCGAGATCAGCTGGCAGCACCAGGACGTGCTGCTCTACCACCTCGGCCTGGGCGCCGGCGACCCGCCGACCGACCTCGGTGAGCTGCGCTACGCGCTGGAGTCCGAACTGCGGGTGCTGCCCAGCTTCGCGACGGTCGCCGGTGGCGGGCCCGGAGTGATGGCGGCACTCGACTTCCCGGGTATCGACGTCGACTGGGCGGACGTACTGCACGCCGGCCAGTCCGTCACCTCCCACCGGCCGATCCCGCCGATCGGGAGCGCCACCCGGACCCAGGCCGTCACGGCGGTGTACGACAAGACGTCGGCGGCGGTGCTCGTGCTGCGTACGGAGGCGGCGGACGCCCAAGGGCCGCTGTGGAGCTGCGAGTCGAGGCTGTTCGTACGCGGCGGGGGCGGCTTCGGCGGAGAGCGCGGACCCTCCGCCGGCGGGCGGCCCCCGCCGCAGCGGGAGCCGGACCACCGGGTGTCGCGGCACACTCGGCCGGAACAGGCGCTGCTCTACCGGCTGTCCGGAGACCGGAACCCGCTGCACGCCGATCCCCGGTTCGCGCGGCGCGCGGGCTTCGACCGGCCGATCCTGCACGGACTGTGTTCGTACGGCATCGCGCTGAAGGCCGTCGTGGACACCGTGCTGGCGGGTGACGTGACGCGGGTACGCAGCTGTGCCACGCGTTTCTCGGGTGTCGTCTTCCCCGGTGAGACGCTGCGTATGGCGTTGTGGCGGGAGACCGACCAGGCGGTGCGCCTCGAGGCGACCGTCGAGCCGGGGACCGTCGGCGGGGACGAGGTCGGGCGGTCGGGCGCGCCCGTGCTGGCGGACATGCTGGTGGAACACGTCTGACGTGCTCTCACTACCGCGCGAGGGGCGCCTCTCGCAGTGGTACGGGCCGTGCCGCCGGGCCCTCCGCCGGCTCTGCGTCCGGCGGGTCCGCCTGTCTGTGCTCCGTCATGGCCTGTGCGGGGTGTGGTGGGGCCGCGGGCTTGTCCGCGCGGGTCGCACGGTCCGGCTCCGCGCTCCCGGCCGTCGTATCGGGCGGGCGGCCGTACGGCGGTGCGTGTGTCGCGCCCGGCGCGGGACCGTCCGCGACGGGCGTCCAGTCCGTCGGTTGGTCGGTCGGATGACACCGCCTGGGACGGATCGGGAGCGGTGGCAACCGCGGTGTGTCCGAGGGCTGTTCGTCGGGCAACGGGCCGAATCGTTCCTGCGATCGCCGGGTCGCCTGGTCCACGGCACCCCGTGGACCAGGCGACCCGGACTCCGCCGGCGTCGGGGGCGCCTGTCCGGCCTCCCCGGGACACCAGCGCAGCTCCGCGACCCCGCACGGCCTCCGCGTGGTGGCGTACGGCAGTCGCAGCACGCCGTCCGTCGTCCACACCCCGCAGTCCGGCAGCCAGCCCTCCGGCGCCGTCACGTGCGTCAGCGAGCGGTCCACCGGCCGCCACACCGCGATCCACGTGCCGTTCGGCCCGTCCGCTCGGAGCGCGACCGCGCAGTTCTCCGGCTCCAGCAACTGTCCGGACTGCACGGCGAACGGGGTGAGTCGCACCCCCTCCGGATGCAGCGCCTCCGGGAAGCGCACCGGCCGCTGGCTGCCCAACACGCCCCAGCCCAGCCGCGTTTCCCCGGCTGCGTCGGAGCGGACGAGCAGGAGTCCGCTGTCCGGGTCGGCGAGCAGCAGCTCGTCGTCGCTTCGTTCGGTGATCTGCAGTAGCGGGCTCGTCCTGCCCAGGGTGAGATCCACCGCTACCGTCTTGGTGGGCTGCCGCCCGCTGCCGCGCGCGGTGCGGTCCAGGGCGAGCAGCCGACCCTCCCGGTCCAGCCAGCCGCCGCCGGCGCAGCGGCCGGCGAGCGCGGCCACCTGGC
>NZ_LJGU01000127.1:578131-609676 GCF_001751245.1 Streptomyces oceani | reverse complement strand
GAGCGCGGCGAGGGCCCCGCGCTCGCCGACGAACTGACCCGCGGCTTCCCGGACTCCGGGTTCGCAGCGGACCAGGAAGACCAGGCGGGGCAGGGGGTCCAGGGGCCCGGCACCTCGGCGAGTGCCACGGTGCTTCCGCCGGAGCGGCCCGCGCCCGGGGAGTCCGCGGAACCGGCCGAGTCCGCTGAGCCGGTGCCGTCCCCCGACCTCACGGAGCCACGGAACCACCCGTCGACGGATCACCTGTTCCCAGCGCAGCCGTCCACGGCCCACCCGGACCTCGCGGTAGCTCCGGACGCCCAGCCGACGCCCGCCGCCGCCACCGGGCTCCCGTCCCCAGTGGAGCGGGCCGAGGCCCCCAGCGAACACCCGCACACCTCCTACGTCCTGCGCGTCAACGGCGTGGACCGACCGGTCACCGACGCCTGGATCGGCGAGTCGCTGCTCTACGTCCTGCGGGAGCGGCTCGGCCTGGCCGGCGCCAAGGACGGCTGTGCGCAGGGCGAGTGCGGCGCGTGCTCCGTACAGGTCGACGGCCGCCTGGTGGCCGCCTGCCTCGTGCCGGCGGCGACCACCGCGGGCAGCGAGGTCCGTACGGTCGAGGGACTCGCGGTCGACGGCGAGCCCTCGGACGTACAGCGGGCGTTGACCGACTGCGGGGCCGTACAGTGCGGCTTCTGCGCACCCGGGCTCGCGATGGCCGTACACGACCTGCTGGAAGGCAACCACGAGCCCACCGAGTTGGAGACCCGGCGGGCGCTGTGCGGCAACCTCTGCCGTTGCTCCGGCTACCGCGGCGTCCTGGACGTGGTCCGCACCGTCACCGAGGAGCGGGCCGACCGGCTCGCCGCCCTGGAGGAGGCCGAGGACCGGCACTCCGACAACGTGGGCGGTATCCCACACCAGGCGCCGGGAGGCGACGCGTGACACGCCACGGGGCGAGGCCGGAGCGGGCCGTACGACAATCCATCGGACGACGCGGAAAGACGAAGGCAGCGCCATGACCGGTACGCCCAACGGCCCTGGCAGCGTCCCGACGGCAGTGACCCCGGCCGGCGGCACGCGACTCGACCCGGAGACGGAGCCGGACGAGGCGACGTACGGTGTCGGCGCCTCCCTCATCCCGGTGGACGCCGCGGCGAAGGCCGCCGGCGCGTTCGCGTACGCGGCGGACCTGTGGGCCGAGGGTCTGCTGTGGGCGGCGCTCGTACGCTCGCCGCACCCGCACGCCCGTATCCACGCCATCGACACCGAACAGGCCGCCGCCATGCCGGGCGTACGGGCGGTCATCACGCACGAGGACGTGCCCGGGGACAGCGCGCACGGGCGCTGGGTGGCGGACCGCCCGGCCTTCGCCCGTGACCTGGTACGCCACCACGGCGAGCCGATCGCCGCGGTCGCCGCCGACCACCCGGACACCGCACGGCTCGCCGCCGCGGCGGTCGTCGTGGAGTACGAGCCGCTGGAGCCGCTCACCGACCCAGAGAAGTCCTTCGAGGCCGACTCACTGCACCCGGACGGCAACCTCATCCGACACATCCCCCTGCGCTACGGTGATCAGGAGATCACCGGTGAGGTGGTGGTCGAGGGGCTGTACCGGATCGGTCGCCAGGACCCCGCGCCGATCGGAGCGGAGGCGGGACTGGCCGTGCCGTGCCCGGGCAGCGGGGTGGAGATCTACACCGCCTCCACCGATCCGCACAGCGACCGGGACCAGGCCGCCGCCTGCTTCGGCCTGCCGCCGGACCAGGTGAAGATCGTGGTCACCGGCGTCCCGGGCGCGCTCGGGGACCGCGAGGACACCAGCATGCAGGTGGCCCTGGGCCTGCTGGCGATGCGTACGGGATGCCCGGTGAAGATGGCCGAGACCCGTGAGGAGTCCTTCCTCGGCCACGCGCACCGCCATCCCACGCTGCTGCGCTACCGGCACCACGCCGACCGCGAGGGCAAGCTGCTGAAGGTGGAGGCGCAGATCCTGCTGGACGCGGGCGCGTACGCCGACACCTCCTCCGAGGCGCTGGCCGCCGCCGTGTCGTTCGCCGCCGGGCCGTACGTCGTACCGCACGCGGTGATCGACGGCTGGGTCGTACGCACCAACAACCCGCCCTCCGGCCATATGCGCGGCGAGGGCGCGATGCAGGTGTGCGCCGCGTACGAGGGGCAGATGGACAAGCTCGCGGCCGAACTGGGCGTCGACCCGGCCGAACTGCGCAAGCGCAACGTCCTGGCCACCGGCGACCTGCTGCCCACCGGCCAGACAGTGACCTGCCCGGCGCCGGTCGCGGAACTGTTGGCGGCCGTACGCGAGGAGCCGTTGCCGCCGCTGCCGAAGGACAGCCCGGAGAGCGAGTGGCTGCTGCCCGGCGGCCCGGAGGGCGCGGGCGAGCCGGGCGCGGTGCGCCGCGGCGTCGGATACGCGCTGGGCATGGTGCACATGCTGGGCACGGAGGGCGCCGACGAGGTCTCCACCGCCACCGTCAAGGTGAACGGGCCGGTGGCCACCGTGCTGTGCGCGGCGGTGGAGACCGGACAGGGCTTCACCACCCTGGCCCGGCAGATCGTGCAGGAGACCCTCGGCATCGAGGAGGTGCACGTCGCCTCCGTCGACACCGACCAGCCCACGGCCGGGCCGGGCGCCCGCGGGCGCCACACCTGGGTGTCGGGCGGCGCGGTGGAACGGGCCGCGAAGATGGTCCGTACGCAGCTCCTCCAGCCGCTGGCCGCGAAGTTCGGAATGTCCACGGAGCTGTTGACGGTCGCGGACGGCAAGATCACCTCGTACGACGGAGTGCTGTCCACGACCGTCGCCGAGACGCTCGAGGGGCAGGAGCTGTGGGCCACCGCCCAGTGCCGCCCGCACCCCACCGAGCCGCTGGACGACACCGGACAGGGTGACGCCTTCGTGGGCTTGGCCTTCGCGGCCGTGCGGGCCGTGGTGGACGTCGACATCGAGCTGGGCTCGGTGCGGGTGGTGGAGATGGCCATCGCGCAGGACGTCGGGCGGGTGCTGAACCCGCGGCAGCTGCGTACCCGTATCGAGGCGGGTGTCACCCAGGGCGTCGGGGCCGCGCTGACGGAACACCTGCGGGTGGCCAAGGGGGTCGTACGCCACGCAGACCTCACCGCGTACGCGTTGCCCACCTCGCTGGACGCGCCGGACATCCGGATCGTCAAGCTGATCGAGGAGCGGGACGTGGTGGCGCCGTTCGGGGCGAAGGCGGCGTCCTCGGTGCCGGTGGTCGTCTCGCCCGCGGCGGTCGCCTCCGCCGTACGGGCCGCCACCGGGCGGCCGGTCGTACGGCTGCCGATCCGGCCGCAGGCGGCGGTCGGCGAGCCAGGACGGCAGCGACAGCCGGGACGGTGACGCTGGCGCCGCGCCGCGGCGGGTGCTGGGGGTGCTGGGGGTGCTGGCGCGGAGGCGTGCACGGGGGTGCTGAAGGGCCGGTCGGAGCTGTGCCCCTGGCCAGCACGCAGGCGGACCGTGATGCTGTGCCGGATAGTTGGCGCCACGTGTGCTTCTTGTTTTCCACGGTGGTGCGCTGGGCTGTTGGTTACTAGGATGGTCACTGATTCTTACTGACCGTAGTGGCGGGGCTCGGGAGTCCAAGAAGGGTGCNAAGCCGCAGGGTACGGGTGAAGGGGGTTACTGAGGGCTGTTGCCGGCGCTCTCCGTAGGGCTTGTCCGTCTGTCGTGTGACGTGTGTGGGGAGGGGTGGGACTGTGGCTGGGTCTGGTGGGTTGGAGGGTCCGTTCGCTGGTGCGGGGGAGATCTTCACCGACTTCTATGCGGTGACGGATTTCGCGGGGTATTCGCATGAGGAGTTGTTGGGGATGGTGGAGGGGGCTGATCCGGAGGAGTCGCAGCGGTTGGGGGAGAAGCTGGTGCGGGCGGCGAAGGTGATCGAGAAGATCGGGGATGACTTGAAGCGGCATGTGCCGCGGGTGGATTGGGAGGGGGAGGGCGCGGCGGAGTGTGGGGTGTGGAGTAACGAGATGGCGAGTGCGGCGTTGCGGTTGGGGTTGATGAGTCGGGGTGCGGGTGAGGCGATGCAGGGTGCGGCGCAGGTGTTGCGTGAGGTGCGGCGGGATATGCCGACGCCGTCAGCCGAGGCGCGTGGGGTGATCGAGGGGTTCGAGGTGCTGAACCCGGGTGGCTTGGAGGGGCGCAGTCCGCTGGCGCCGTCGCACAAGTCCAACGGTCCGGGGCCGTCGTACGAGGAGGCGTACGCGGCACAGGAGCAGTTGGCCGACCAGCATGGCGAGGCGGTGCGCCAGATGGAGAAGCTGGCCCGGTCCTACGGACAGACCACCGTGACACTCCAACAGCTGGAGCGACCCACCTTCCCACCCATGCCCGAAGCCATGATGCCGCCGAAGCCAAAGCTTGCGCCTGTGCAGCGACTTGATCAAGTCGCTGCAAGCGAGTCACAAGAGGTTGCCGTGTCTGCCGCTCCTGCACGGTCCACTGCGAATACGGAATGGCCGGGGGTGGCTGGTGAAGTACCTTCATCGGCCGGTCGAGATGTTGGGGTGGATGTGGCGGGTGGGGTGAGGGTTCCGGAGGGGCCTTCTGGGTCTCCGCCTCCTGGATCGGGTCCTGCTCAGCAGGGGCCTGGGTTTGGTTCGGGTTCGGTGTCGGAGGGTCCGGTGCCGCCGGGGCGTGTACCACCGGTATCAGGTCCGCCTGTAGGGCCTCGCCCGCCGATCTCTGCGGGTCCGCCGGTGGCCAAGCCGCCGGGCGGGCCCTCGGATTCGATGGGTCGGCCGCCGGGGGCGAACCCTTCTCCGATGGGTCCTCGCCCGGGGACGCGTCCGCCCGGGGATGGGATTCAGGCGGGCCGGCCGATCAACCCACCCAGCCAGCAGCCACGTTCGATCCCTCGACCCACGGTGGTCGGCGGTGAACAGCCAGGCCAGAACCACCAGTCACGCCCACCGGGCTACCGCCCCCCGATGGGCATGCCCGGGGCTGGCGGGCCGGTAGGGCAGCAGGGCACAGGTAGTGGCGGGCGCCGCGTGGCCTCCCAACCCGGCGGCCCGGCCGGTATCCCACGCTCCGGAGTCGTACCACCAGGACGACCGTTCACACCCGGCGGCACGGGCCTGGTACGCCCGGGCGCGCACAGCGGCAATGAGTCGCCGCAGCGCTCGAACCCACCTGCTGGTCGGCGAGTTGGCGCGGCGGGCTCTGCTGCTGCTCGTGGTCGGGAGGAGCGGGAGGGTGGTTCGGAGCGTCCGGACTATCTCACCGAGGATGCGGAGACCTGGACGCGGTCTACTCCGCGCACCACACCGCCCGTTGTTGAGTGACCCGAGGCAGGGAGCAGACACACCACATGCGTAGCTACGGTCCTGGTCGGGCCGCACTGAGGAACCTCTCGACAACCGCACTCGCCCTGACCGTGGTGTGCATCGGCGCGGTGCCCGCACACGCGGAGAGCGTCCGGGAGCGCCAGTGGCACCTGGACGCCATGCAAGCAGAGGAGATGTGGAAGACCAGCCAAGGCGAAGGCATCACCATCGCCGTCATCGATTCAGGTGTGGATAGCTCTGCTCCCGATTTGCAGGGACAGGTACTCAAGGGGAAAGACTTCTCCGAACAGCCAGGGGACGCGCACACCGACACTGACGGTCACGGCACCGGGATGGCGTCCCTCATCGCGGCTACCGGTGCAGCAGGCCCCGACCGTGGCTCCTACGGCCTCGCCCCGGGGGCAAGAATCCTGCCCTTGAAGGTAAACACCAGTGAGGGATACAAGAATCATGCAGAGGCGATGGAGGAACTGGGTGCTGATATCGCCCCGGTAATTCGTCACGCTGCAGACTCCGAAGCAAGAATTATAAGTATATCCCTCGGTGGTAGCAAAAAATCTTCCGAGTTGGAGAGATCTGTCAAATATGCACTCGCCAAGGGAAAAATGATACTCGCTGCCGTTGGCAACAGTGGTCAGGGTGGTAACGACCTCATGTATCCAGCGGCGACACCAGGTGTCATCGGCGTCTCTGGGGTAGATGAGGATGCGCGTTCTATGGAGAAGGCGCAAAGCGGGAGTCAGGTTGACTTGGCGGCACCTGGAAAAAATATGGTGTTCGCGTGTGCCGGTGCCGCTGGGATATGCGGTGGAAGTGGCACGAGTGCGGCTGCTGCAATTGCCTCGGCTTCGGCAGCGTTGATCTGGGCGGAACATCCGGACTGGACGGCGAATCAGGTGACCCGGGTGTTGGTGAACACGGCCGGTGGTCCGCGTAATGGTGACGAGCGGGACGACTTCATCGGCCACGGAGCCGTACGTCCCCGAATAGCGCTGAAGAACCCCGGAGATCCGGGAGACCCGAATACCAACCCGCTTCCGGGCCCGTACAGCGAGAAGAAGGCGTCCTCGGGCGAGAAGAAGACGGCGAAGCCTGGTGGTTCTGAGGGCGCGGACGATACGCAACCGGCCGCTGCCGGTGAGGACGACGGTTCGGAGTCGAACTGGCTGGGCTACGGCCTGGCCACCGCAGGCATCCTGGCCGCCGGTGGTGCCACGGGCCTGTTCGTACGCCATCGCCGCCGCACCACCGTTCCCTACGGTCCCCCGCCTCCCGGCCAGTACCATAATCATTAAGCCAGAATCTGAGGTTTATTTCCGTGGACACAGATCAGAGCGGTTCAAATCATCAGGACAGCACGGGCAACGATGAAGCGTCGACACAAATAAACCACATCGCACCAGGACGTGGCTCGAACAGTGACCTGACTCATGATGAGAAAGAGAAAAGTCAAGCGGCTCTGTATATCAGACACACCTTCGGTCCTGCAGTGAAGAGGGCAGGAGCCAAGGCGAATGCCGGAAGCAGCGGTGCATCAGGTGGAGTTTCAGAAGAGTCGTGCACCGTCGGCGCTCTAAACGGCTGGGACACGAAGAAGGGACTGCAGAACTGCGCGGACGAGTGGGATCGTCAGATGACTCAGCTCGTGAACAGGCTTTTCACTGAAGCATCGACTCTCGAGGGAGCGAATGTGCTCTTCCGCGGAAACGAGGATTTCAATGCCGCCCGTTTCAAGGCTGGGCGAGACGGATACCGCAGTCCGATAGACAATTTCTGAATGGCGGCATGTGGCGATGTCACTCACCTACTATGATGTCATGAATGCTGACCTATCCACGATCAAGTCTGCTGCCACCGCATGGCGGAACATGGGTCGCAAGTTCGGAAATCTGCGAGACGATTACCAAACGAAGGTGCGCGGCATCGCCAAGGGAGACACATGGCAGGGGCAGTCCGCTGACATGTTCTTCAATACCTCTTCAAAGGCCACCTCGCACGAACTGTTCGGCGCCAAAAAGCAGGCAATCGCTGTAGGAGATCTGCTGGACGATGCTTATAGACAATTGTCCAGTTTGAAGAAGGCTGTCGAGGGAGTCCGCGATGAGGCACAGGCAGCGGGGATGCATGTTAATTCCTCGGGTCGGTGCTTCTACAAGGGTTACAGCACTTCGAGTAAGGAACCTGACTTTGATCCAAAAGACGCTCTGAGCGTAGAGATGGCTGAGCAAAGTTGGACGGACGCTATAGCGAAGGCTGTGCGTGCTGTTTCTGATGCAGATACAGGAATCCGGTTGGCGCTGGAGGCTGTCACCAAAGACAACGATGGCAAGGGTGCGACGCGTGGATTCAACAGTAGAGCCATGGGCGATGTTGAAAAGTATGAGGCAAAGCGTGCCGCGGAGTTGGGAACCAAAATAAACTCAGGAAATGAACTGCAGCCGAAGGAAATGACTGAGTTCCGAAGAATAATGCGTGACAACAAGGAGGACACGGCCTATAGCAGAACCCTTCTGAACTCACTCGGAGCCGACGGTGTGGTTCAGCTGACGAACAAGCTAAACGACCGTATACATGGGGGCCGATCTGACGGAAAGAAGGAGTTCAGCGGCCTAGAGAAACAGCTCGCTGGCGTTGTCAAAACGGCAACCACAGTGGACGAAAAAGCTCGGAGTTCAGATCAGAGATTCTTGAAGTCATTTCTTGCGGACATGAAAAAGGTAGGAGTCAAGGAGTACGACCTGAATGTCGTTGATGATGCGCAGGCAAATGGATCTCAACAGACACGGGGATATCAGAGCTTGGCCACCCTTATGCAGCAGGGAGGAGCCTACGACAAGGAGTTTCTCCACGAGTTGGCTGATGATATTCGCTCTGTCGAGGACCCTGCGAAGGGTGGTGACCCAGAAATATGGAATCTCTATGGAACTTATGCAGACGGTAAGCAGATCGATATCAGCGAAGGAGGATGGTTTAAGAACGATCCCCTAGACGGTGTGCTTAACGCTATGAGCAGAAACCCCGAAGCAGCTACGCAGTACCTTGACCCGAGTTCCAAACAGGGTGCGGATCGACTGGATTATCTTCAAAATGAACGGGACTGGAAACAGATAGACCGTCTCGATGTTTCAGACAACGGAAAATCAGGTCCCGCTATCGCTCGCCAGGATGCTGTAGGTAATTACGCAAGACAAGGATTGGGTAATGCACTAGAAGCAGCAATGACTGGTCACGTACCTGGAACCCCTGCTCCAGACACCATACCCAAGCACAACGACTCACAAGTGGCCATTTTGGAAGAAGTGGTCACTACATACTCCGAAAAAGCGCGGGTAGATCAAAGTGCTATTCCGGATAACCTACGTGAGAATATGGCCGCAGCGCTTGCCTACTACCCGACAGATGTATACGAGATACTTGGAAAAGATGGGATGGAGAAATCTCAGGAGAACGAGGTAAGTATTGATCGGGAAGTTATGACTCGCTTTATTCGTGGAGTTGGTGAAGATGAAGGAGCGATGAAAGTAGTGCAAGATAGCCAATCAATTGAAGTTGCAAAGAATCTAGATAGACTTTCACGCGATGATTTTTCACAAGGGAGTGATCTCGCATTTGGAACCCTTAAAGAAGGAGGTCAAGTCCTTGGGACATTGGACGGAGTAAGAGTAGACGTTCTTGACGATATGGCAAATGAGAGAATATCGCGAGAAGAATGGGATGGAAAACTGAACTATCATATACTGGGCACACCCGTGACTGCAATTCCTGGAGTGGGAGACGTTGCACAGCGTTCGATCGACGTCATTACCTCAGATGCGGCTAATGCGAATATTGATGAAATTGAAAGTATGACGCGTGAAAAACTGATTGATTTGTTCTCTAATGATGGAGATCCCGGAGTTGTAAGAATGGCTAGCGAAAGAATGAATGCCCTTGGGTTCCAGTCGGAGGAGAAGGCTGCAACGGATGGAAATCTGCAGGAACTTCTCAAGGAAGGAAAATCGTTCTATAATCTCGGCCTTCTAGATGAGAAGCAAGCCACGGGAGAGGTAGGGCAACGCAACTAATGTCGCAGATATTGAAACACAAGAGCTTTCTGGTGGCTGGAGCTTTCCTTTTGTTCATATTGGCCATCGGATGGAGCAAGTTTTCTTCTGACTCTCCTGAATCCGAGGGGTCGAGTGGCCCATTCTGTTGGGGTGCCTTGAGTGGAGATGATGTTGATTTGCTCGTTGATGAGAGTGCGGATCGGTATTTGTCTCAAACAACACGAAGCTCCGATTCGGCGGAATATGAAAGAAAGTGCTTCGTTTACAACCCCTCATTTGATGACTCCTATCCAGTCGTAGAAGTAGAAGTAGGTCCACCGAGTCATCAATGGCCCTATGGGGCTCAGGCATACTTTGGTACGGTTAATCAGTACTTGAATTATGCTCCACTTGGGAATGGGCTGAATGGATGGACATCCCATGCTGGGGCGTCTGTATGGCTGCCCGATAAGTGCAATGACAAAGCAGGGTCCGGCAAACCCATCCAGCTATCGCTTCGTCTTGATGGGAGCCGGTGGGATACAGTGGCAGAAGAGAAAGTCAGGTTTCGGCATGCCCGCGCGGTTGGGAAGCTAGCTAGCAAGGTTATGGATAATCTTGGGTGTAAGGCGGAGGGTTTTTCGGTGGAGCAGTTCTTGAATCCGTCTGAAGGTAGTAATGAGGCATATTTTGATAATCAAGAAACTTGTAGCCTGGAAGGATTTTCTCCCTTTTCCTCGAGTGGGGCTGCTGAGGGTGTGAAGCAGCGCGTGGTGTCGAATGAGAAGATGTTGTGGAGCTGCATCCTCACAAGGGATCGCAAGAGCCTTGCAGGATTCTCCATAACTCAACATCCGCAACTCATTGATGAGTTCTCCCGTGAGAAGCGGAAGGGCGCTGACGTGGGGGAGTGGACGAAGCTTCTGGAGTGCGGAGAGAGCGAGACGCTCGTTCAGATGGAGTATCCGGACGAGGGTCTCGACGAGGATGAGTACGCCTTGGCCGGGAAGCTCCTCAAGGATGAGCGGAAGATGTTTGAGGAGTTTATCTCGGCTGCGCGTCAGGACCTGGGATGCTCGTCCGGGTAGCTGAGACGCTGGGCTGAAGATTACCCAGCTCCCGTTCCGGCACGCACCTACTCGCTCACTGCCGCTACTTCGCGCTGTCCTCGAGCAACTCGGCGACGGTGAAGCGGCAGTGGAAGGAGCGGGTCGTGCCCTCGACGACCAGAAAGAAGCCGTCGGTGTCGGCGTAGAGCATGCGCCGCTTGGGCGAGGTCGGATGCTCTGGTCGGTAGCGGGCAGCCTCCTCGCGCAGTGCCTTCATGGCCTGCTCCCGGGTTCCTCGGAGATGTCCGATGACGCGGGGCGCCCAGACCCACCGCTGTCGCCCGAACCCCCCGGTCTCCTCGACAAGCAGACCCCATGTGGTCGCCATGACCGCCTCCCCCTCGTCGCGCGTCATCGTCGCACAGCGCGAGGCGTACGCGTCGGGTCCCGATTGTCCGTCGCCGGTGTCCGTGCGGGCGTGCGTCCGGGTGCTGTCGCTCGGTCCCGCCGTGCCAACGCACCGTACCGGCCGGTGCGGGTGGCCCTCGGGCGGTTGCCGTAGTGGGTACCGTGCTCGGACAGTCAGCACACACGACAGTGGGAGGCGTCCCGATGCGCGGAGCGCGCGGAGTTCGTACGGCGGCCGTGGTGGCCGCGCTGGTGGTCGGGGTCAGCGCCTGTGGTGGCGGCTCCGAGGAGGAGGACGACTCGAAGTCCTCGTCCGGTTCGGAGGAGAAGCAGGCTGACAAGGGGCCGAGTGTGCTGGTCAAGAAGGCCAACAAGGCGATGGCGGAGACGAGTTTCCGGGCTTCCGGCAGCACCACCGCCTTCCCGGGCGCGCGGCAGGTCATGCGCTGGGACCCGGAACAGGGCATGCACATGAAGGTAGAGGGGGACGAGGGGGACGAGGTGCGGGAGGCGTACTGCAAGGAGGGTACGAGCTACATCAGCACCTCCCTGCTCGCCGCATCCGTCAGCAAGCAGGGCCAGAAGGTCACCATTCCGGATGAACTTGGGTCCAGCTTCGTGGAGCAGCAAGGCCAGGGCTGCGAGATGTACTTCAAGGTGCCGGATTCCGCCAAGCGGGCACCCGGCAAGGACACCACGGTCGACGGCGAGAAGACCAAGGCCGTGACGGTGAAGGGTGGCAAGAGCGCCGACGTCTACCGGATCGCCGCCTCGGGTCAGGCCCGGGTGTTGCAGATGGAGTCCAAGCGGAACGGCCAGAGCAGCAAGAGCACGTACGAGGGCTTCGGCGAGAGCTATGACATCACCCTGCCGCCGGAGGATCAGCGGATCTCGATGGAGGAGTTCCAGAAGCAGGTCAAGCAGTAGGGCTGACACGACAGCCAGGTATGCGGGGCGGCTTGGCCCGTGAGGCGATCGCCGGTCGCGTGGGGCGCGCCGCCCGCCCGTACCGGACTCTCGCCGGCCGCGCATCGTAGGTCGAAAGGCTGAGGGGAGCCGGGCCCCGGGCCAGCGGACCGGAGAGCGGGGCGACCCGTACGGTTGTCCTCTGTGACGGCATTCCAGGACGATTACGACGGCCCGCCGACCGCGGTGGAACGGCCCGGCGCCACCGGACCGGAGGCGCGGCGCGTACCGGGCGCTCCGGCGGCGCACGCCGAGGGCGGGTGGGCGCTCGAGCCTGGACGGGCGGCGTCGCCGGGGGAGTGGCCGGCCGCGGAACGCACCGTGCTCAGTGCCGCCTACCGGGCGCTGACTCTCGGGATCGTCTCGGTCGTGCTGCTGATCGCCTTCGAGGCGACCGCGGTCGGCACGGCTATGCCGGTGGCGGCGGACGAGTTGAACGGCGTCTCGCTGTACGCCTTCGCGTTCTCCGCGTTCTTCACCACGAGCCTTCTCGGTATCGCCGTGTCCGGCCAGTGGGCCGACCGGCGGGGGCCGTTGCCGCCGCTGGCCACCGGGATCGCGGCGTTCGCCGTGGGTCTGGTGCTCTCCGGTACGGCCACCGCGATGTGGGTATTCGTGCTGGGCCGAGCGGTGCAGGGGATCGGCGGCGGGCTGGTGATCGTGGCGCTGTACGTCACGGTGAGCCGGGCGTATCCGGAGCGGCTGCGTCCGGCGGTGATGGCGGCGTTCGCCGCGTCCTGGGTGGTGCCGTCCATCGTGGGGCCGTTGCTGGCCGGCACGGTGACCGAAACCCTCGGCTGGCGCTGGGTTTTCCTGGGCATACCGGTGCTGGTCGTGCTGCCGCTGGCGGTGATGCTGCCGGCGTTGCGCAGCCGGGCGTCCGGACCGCCGGAGGGTGGCGACGCCTCGGCGCCGCTGGACCGGCGCCGGCTGCGGTTCGCGGTGGCGGTGGCGGTGGGCGCGGGTCTGTTGCAGTACGCCGGGCAGGAGTTGACCCCGCTCGCGGCGGTGCCGGCGGTGCTTGGCGTGGTGTTGCTCGTGCCCGCGGCGCTGCGGCTGTTGCCGCCGGGTACGTTCCGGGCGGCGCGGGGGTTGCCGGCGGTGGTGTTGCTGCGGGGGATGGCCGCGGGTTCGTTCATCGTGACGGAGAGCTTCATACCGCTCACCCTGGTCACCCAGCGGGGACTCTCGGTGACCCTGGCCGGGCTGACCCTGGCGGCGGGCGGCGGCACCTGGGCGCTGGGTTCGTTCACCCAGTCCCGGGCACGGATGGAGCCGTACCGGGAGCGGCTGGTGCGGCTCGGGATGGTACTGGTCACGGGGGCGATCGCGTACGTACCGATGGTGCTCGTCCCGAGCGTGCCGGTGTGGACGCTGGCCGTCACCATGGCGGTCGGCTGCTTCGGGATGGGGCTGGTCATCTCGTCCACGAGCGTGCTGTTGCTGCAGCTCTCCGCTCCGGGGGAGGCCGGTGACAACTCGGCCGCGTTGCAGACCTCCGACGGTCTGTCGAACATCGTGCTGCTGGCGGCCACCGGTGCGGCCTTCGCGGCGCTGGGCGGGGGAGAGGTGAGCGTGGCGCACGCGGGCCCGGCGGCTGGTACGGAGGGCGGGGCGCAGCCGTTGGCCTTCGTCGCGGTGTACGCCCTGGCGGCGGTGGTGGCGGCGGTCGGGATCGTGGTGGCGGGACGGCTGCGGCAGCGGGGCGAGCACGCGGTACCGTCGTGACCCCGTGGTTGGTACCGTTCTGGTATGGCGATGAACCTACGTCTCGACGATGACCGAGCGGAAGCCCTGAAGGCCCAGGCTGACCTGGAGGGGCGCAGCATGCACGCCATAGTGCTCCGGGCGGTGGACGACTACTTGGTGAGGAACGCCCGTGAGGCCATGGTGCGGGACACGGCCATCGGTCAAGCCGCCAAGTGGCGTGAGCTGATGGATCGACTGAAGTGACGCCGTTCTACCTGACCGCTGAGGAGGTCCTGGCGGTCGCGGCGCACGCCTGTGACGACATGCAGGTCCTGCTTCGGGACGGCGGCCTGCTGGAGTCCGCGGTGCACCGTCCGGCTGCGGAGATGTTCGGCGAGGAGGCGTACGCGGATCTGATCGAGAAGGGCGCGGCCCTGCTGCAGTCGCTGGCGATCAACCGTCCGTTCGTGGACGGTAACAGGCGTACGGCCTGGCTGTCCTGTGTGACCTTCTTGGCGATCAACGGAGTGGAACTGCGTCCGGACATCGACGCCGCTGAACGTCTCGTCGTGCGGGTGGCGACCGGAGAGATGCGAGAGGTGAAGGAGATCGCCGACAGCTTGCGGGAGCTTCGGCAGGACGCCTGAGGTGGTGCGTCACCGAAGGGGGCGAGCTTCCCTGAGATCAAGCTCCAGTGAGAGCATTATGCTCATACTCCAAATTCTGCTTATGCTTCAGTCATGTTCGACTCGCGGCACATCCGGACCTTCGACGAGGTGGTGCGCTCCGGCTCGTACTCCGCGGCTGCCCGGGCGCTCGGCTACACCCAGCCGGCGATCACCCAGCAGATGAAGGCCCTGGAACGGGCCGTGGGCACCCCGCTGTTCATCCGGGCGGGTCGGCGGATGCGGCTGACGGAGGCGGGCGAGGCGCTGTCCCGGCATGCCGAGGTGATCCTGGGCAGCATCGCGGCCGCGCAGCAGCAGATGACGGCGATCACCGGGCTGCGCGCGGGCCGGGTGCGGATGTGCGCCTTCCCCAGCGCGGGCGCGACGCTGGTGCCGGAGGCGCTGTCCCGACTGGCCGTCGAGCATCCGGGCGTACGGGTCGAACTGCAGGAGAGCGAGCCGCCGGAGTCCCTGGAGCGGGTGGTGCGCGGGGAGTGCGACATCACGCTCGCCTTCACCTACCCGGGACTGCGAGAGCAGGTGCCCGAGGAGCTGGTGGAGATCCCGCTCATGGAGGACCAGCTCACGGTGTTGCTGCCGAACGAGCACCCGATGGCCCGACGGCGCGCGGCGCGGCTGGCGGACCTGTCCGGGGAGCGCTGGATCGCGGGGTGTCTGCGCTGCCGCAGCAACTTCCTGCACGAGTGCGCTGAGTTGGGCTTCGCCCCGGACATCGTCTTCACCACCGACGACATCCTGGTGGTGCAGAGCCTGGTCGCCGAGGGGCTGGGCATCGCGATGATGCCCGGGCTGGTGCTGTCCTTCCTGGTGCACGAGCGGATCACCGGCCGCGCGCTCGACCCGGCGTCCCGCCGGCAGGTGTCCGCGTACGTGCTGCGGGAGCACCTGGAGATCCCGGCCACCGCCCTGCTGCTGGACGCGCTGCGGGAGGGCGCCGCGAACCGGGTCGGCTGCTGAGCCGCCAAGCCGGCGTTTCTCCACGGCGCGGTACGGCCGCCGGGCGGGCCCGGACCGTAACAGCACAGCCGGTCATAAGCGGGGCTTGGAATACGGCCAACAAACCGTCGTTGGACGCGAGAGTGCGGGCGATCCACCCTGAGGGCATGGCCACCTCCACCGAAGCCGCTGTTCCCCGTACGACCGAGCGCCTCTCCGCCCTCGTCGCCGAGGTCCGGGAAGCTGTCGGTCGCGGACTGGCCCCCGACCTCACCGCCTACCTCGTCGGCGAGAAGCTGGCGCCCCACCTGGGCGCCTCCGACCTGCTCACTCCCGAACAGTACGAGGGCGACCCGGCGCAGTACCGCCAGCACCTGCTGCACGCGGAGAGCGACGGCAGCTTCTCCATCGTGGGGCTGGTCTGGCTGCCCGGTCAGGAGACCGCCGTACACGATCACGTGTCCTGGTGCGTCACCGGCGTGCACCAGGGCGAGGAGCGGGAACGCCGCTATCGCCTGCTGCCCGCCGAGGGCTCCGGCGCACCGGCGCGGCTGGTGGCCACCGAGGACGTGGTGAACCCGCAGGGCTCGGTGTGCGGCTTCGCCCCGCCCGGGGACATCCACCGGGTGTGGAACGCCTGTTCCGGCAAGGCGGTGTCCCTCCACCTCTACGGCGCCAACATCGCGCGCTTGGGTTCGAGCGTCCGGCGGGTCTACGACCTCCCGGTCGACCGCTGATGCCCGCGCCGGGCGCGCCGTCCGACGGCACACGGCACACCGACACCCGAACCTCGGCCCGTACGCCGGACGGTGCCGCGCCGGGCGGTGCCGACAACAGCACCGGAGCGGCGGCTGCCGCCGGCTCCGTCGAATCCGCCGACCCGGACGCCGACCCCGCCATAACGGGCGCTGAGCCCGCCGCAGACGCCGCTCGGCAGCGCCGGGGCCGCTCGCGGACGCCCCTGCTGGTCCGGGCGCGCGGCGTCCTCCCCGGTCTCGCCCTGGCCGCCGCCGGAGTCGCGGTCGCCGAGGGCGTGCACCTGCTGCTGCCCGGGGTGCCGATGCTGACCGCCGCCGTGGTGCTGGGCATCGCCGCCGCACACCTGCCGGGCGTGCGCGGGTTCGTACGTGACCTGGCGCGGCCCGGTCTCTCGCTGGCCGGGAAACGGCTGATGCGGCTGGGTATCGTGCTGCTCGGTCTACAGCTGAGTCTGCACGACGTGCTGGGCCTCGGCTGGGCCACCGTGCTGATGGTGTGCGTCGTCGTCGCCGTCACCTTCGCCGGCACCCTCTGGTGCGGCCGGAAGCTCGACCTGCGGGGTGACCAGCCGATACTGATCGCCACCGGCTACTCGATCTGCGGTGCCTCCGCGATCGGCGCCGTCAGCGAGGTGCGGAAGAGCGACGAACGGGACGTCGCCACCTCCGTCGCGCTGGTCACCCTGTGCGGGACGCTCGCGATCGCCGTGCTCCCGCTGCTGCACCAGCCCCTGGGCCTCAGCGACATCCAGTTCGGACGCTGGATCGGCGCCGGGGTGCATGACGTGGGGCAGGTGGTGGCGACCGCGCAGACCGCCGGTGGCCCGGCGCTCGCGGACGCCGTGCTGGTCAAGCTGATGCGGGTGATGCTGCTCGCGCCGCTGGTGGCCGCCGTGGTGTTGAACGTACGGAAACGGGCCGCGACCTCGGGCGACGGCTCGACCGCCGACCCGACCGCTGCGGACGGCTCGACCGACGGGACCAAACGGCCGCCGCTGGTGCCGCTGTTCGTCCTCGGCTTCGCCGCGCTCGTCGCCGCCCGCAGCACCGGCTGGGTACCCACGCAGGTGTTGAACGGCGCCAGCGAAGCCAAGGAACTCCTGCTGGCCGCCGCCCTCTTCGGCCTCGGCAGCGCCGTGCACCTGCCGACGCTGGCCCGTACCGGAAAGAAGGTCGCCGCCCTCGGACTGGTCTCCTGGATCGTGGTCGCAGGGGTGTCCTACGCGGGAGTGCTGGCCACCACCTGACCCAGTGGCCCGCGGGTGCGGTGCGGACGGGCTCCGGCGACGGGCTCCGGCGAACCAGCACCACGCACCGGTGAGCCGCCGCGTACCCGCCGTGTGGTGTGCCTCGCACCGTGGCCGAGTCCCGACCTCCGGCTCCGGGCACGGCCGGCGGCGCGGGTACGCTGACCCGGCTGCCCGCTCGTCGGCAGTCGGGTGGCCGACCCGGGCCTGCGGCCCTCGGGCATCGCACGCGAGGCCGGACGAGACCCTGCGACCGCGACGGAGACCGTGACTACCAGCACCCACCTCTCCCCGGCCTTCCCCGGCCGTGCGCCCTGGGGAACGGCCGGCAAGCTGCGCGCCTGGCAGCAGGCCGCCATGGACGCGTACCTGGAGCAACAGCCCCGGGACTTCCTGGCCGTCGCCACCCCCGGCGCCGGTAAGACGACCTTCGCGCTGACCCTCACGTCCTGGCTGCTGCACCACCACGTCGTCCAGCAGGTGACCGTCGTCGCGCCGACCGAGCACCTGAAGAAGCAGTGGGCCGAGGCCGCCGCGCGGATCGGCGTCAAGCTCGACCCGGAGTACAGCAGCGGGCCGGTCGGCCGGGAGTACCACGGGATCGTGGTGACGTACGCCGGGGTGGGCGTGCGCCCCATGCTGCACCGCAACCGCTCGGAGCAGCGCAAGACCCTCGTCATCCTGGACGAGATCCACCACGCCGGGGACAGCCGCTCCTGGGGCGAGGCGGTGCTGGAGGCGTTCGAGCCGGCGACCCGGCGGCTGGCGCTGACCGGCACGCCCTTCCGCTCGGACACCAACCCCATCCCGTTCGTGGAGTACGTCGAGGGCAACGACGGGGTGCGGCGCTCCCGGGCCGACTACACCTACGGCTACGGCACCGCCCTGCAGGACGGCGTGGTGCGCCCGGTGATCTTCCTGTCCTACAGCGGCAACATGCGGTGGCGTACGAAGGCCGGCGACGAGATCGAGGCGAAACTCGGCGAGCCGATGACCAAGGACGCCGTCTCCCAGGCGTGGCGGACCGCGCTGGACGCGCGCGGCGAGTGGGTGCCGGCCGTGCTCCGGGCCGCCGACCAGCGGCTCGGCGAGGTGCGTCGAGCCGTCCCGGACGCCGGCGGGCTGGTGATCGCCGGTGACCAGGACACCGCTCGGGAGTACGCCAAGCTGCTGCGGGAGATCACCGGACACCCGGCTGTCGTGGTGCTCTCCGACGACACCGGCGCCTCGCAGCGGATCGAGGACTTCCGGCACTCCCAGGACCGCTGGATGGTCGCGGTGCGCATGGTCTCGGAGGGGGTGGACGTGCCACGGCTGGCGGTCGGGGTCTACGCCACCACCGTCTCCACGCCGTTGTTCTTCGCCCAGGCGGTGGGGCGCTTCGTGCGGTCCCGGCGACGTGGTGAGACGGCCTCGGTGTTCCTGCCGACGGTGCCGACGCTGCTGACGTACGCGCACGAGATGGAGGTCGAGCGGGACCACGTCCTGGACAAGCCGACCAAGGGCGGCGAGGAGGACCCGTACGCGGTGGAGGAGGAGCTGCTGGCGGAGGCCGAGCGGGAGCAGTCGGAGCCGGACGGGGAGGAGCAACTGCCCTTCGAGGCGTTGGAGTCGGACGCGGTCTTCGACCGGGTGACCTACGACGGCGCGGAGTTCGGCATGCAGGCGCACCCGGGCAGCGAGGAGGAGCAGGACTACCTCGGCATCCCCGGGCTGCTGGAGCCGGACCAGGTGCAACAGCTGCTCCAGAAGCGCCAGGCCCGACAGATCTCGCACAGCCGGAAGAAGCCGGACACCGAGGTCGACCTGCTGGAACTGCCGGCCGATCGGCGGCCCGTGGTCACCCACAAGGAACTCATGGAGCTGCGCCGCGAGTTGAACTCGCTGGTCGGCGCCTACGTCCACCAGAGCGGCAAGCCGCACGGTGTGATCCACAACGAGCTGCGCCGGGTCTGTGGCGGCCCGCCCAGCGCGGAGGCCACGGCCGGTCAGCTGCGCCAGCGGATCGACAAGGTACGGGAGTGGGCGACCCGGATGCGGTGAGGGCCGGGACGGGGGCGCCTCGGGAGGCCGGGCTCGGGGAACGCGGGAGGTGCTGCGGACGCCACGACGCCCCAGCGACCTCCATCCTCGATATGTCGGACATCCCGTATGAAACGGACAAGCGTCAACCGGATTCTGGACAAGCCCTTCCGGTCAGCGGTCACGATCGCTAGGTTTTGCTCACGCACACGCCCGGCGACGTTCCGTCCCCGGCGCGCGGCTGATGATGGCCGCACACGGGCGAGTTCAGTGTCCTTTCGGCCGGCGGCACGCTGTGTGGGTGAGTCCGCTGCCGTCCCCGGCACTCCACGCGTACCCACTCCGGGTGCCGTCGCCGCTGACCCGAGGAGAAGCGTGACCGCCGAGACCTCGCAGACGCTTGACCGGGGACTGCGGGTCCTCAAGCTGCTCGCCGAGACCGATCACGGGCTGACCGTCACCGAGCTGTCCAGCAAGCTGGGCGTGAACCGCACCGTCGTCTACCGGCTGTTGGCCACCCTGGAACAGCACTCGCTGGTGCGCCGGGACCTCGGCGGTCGCTCCCGGGTGGGCCTGGGCGTGCTGCGGCTGGGCCGGCAGGTGCATCCGCTCGTACGGGAAGCGGCCCTGCCCTCGCTGCGTTCGCTCGCCGAGGACGTCGGCGCCACCGCCCACCTCACCCTTGTCGACGGTGCCGACGCGCTGGCGGTGGCCGTCGTGGAGCCGAGCTGGACGGACTACCACGTGGCGTACCGTACGGGCTTCCGGCACGCCCTCGACCGCGGCGCCGCCGGCCGCGCCATCCTGGCGGGCCGGGGGCCCGACGAGGACCTCGGCCCCGGCTATGTGCTCACGCACAGCGAGCTGGAGGCCGGCGCCAGCGGCGCGGCGGCGCCCCTGCTCGGCGTGCTCGGCATCGAGGGCAGCGTCGGTGTGGTGATGCTCGCCGAATCGGTGCCCGACACGGTGGGTCCCCGGGTGGTGGCCGCGGCCCGGGAGGTCGCTGACGCGCTCAGTTGAGCGGGCTCCCGGCGAACGGGTCCGGTGCACCGGCACCACCTACCGGTGAGGCGCAGTGGCACACCGGTGAGTCGTTGTGGCACACCGGTGAACTAGATTCGCCCCATGCGCTCGCTGCCCCCGCTTCCCACGCCGCGCTCGCTGAGCCCGCGCCGCCGTAGGCTCCTCGTCTGCGCGCTGCCGGTGCTCGCGCTGTTCGCGGTCACCGCTGTCGCGCCCCTGCCGTTCTCCGTCGCACAGCCCGGACTCACGGCGGACGTACTGGGCAAGGCGGGCGGGAAGCGGGTCATCACGGTCTCCGGCGGAGAGCGGGCCCGGCCGACGAAGGGCGAGTTGCTCATGACGACGATCGCCGCCACCCCACCGGACGCCGACGTACGCCTGACGGACGTCGTCGACGACTGGTTCGCCAGCGACCGCGCCGTGATGCCCCGGGACTCGGTCTATCCGGTCGGCGACACTCCCGAGGAGGTGCGCGAGCACAACCGCGCGGAGATGGACGAGAGCCAGCATGTCGCGATTCGTGCCGCACTGCGCCAACTGGGCATGTCGCCCTCGGAGGTACGGGTCAAGCTGCGACTCAGCGAGGTCGGCGGCCCCAGCGCGGGGCTGCTGTTCAGCCTCGGCATCATCGACAAGCTGGACGGCGACGGCGCCGGCGGTGACCTCACCGGCGGCCGTACGATCGCGGGCACCGGCACCATCGAGGCGAACGGCGAGGTAGGTCCGGTGGGCGGGGTGCCGCTGAAGACCAAGGCGGCCAAGCGGGACGGCGCGACCGTGTTCCTGGTGCCGGAGGCGGAGTGCGCGGACGCCCGGTCCGAGAAGCCGGACGGGCTGCGGCTGGTGCCGGTCAGCACCCTGGACGGGGCGGTGGACTCGCTGAAGGCGCTGAAGGACGGCGGCGAGGTGCCGAGTTGTTGAAGCCGTACGGGCCGTGGGTGACCGTCAGAACAACTTGCCGGGGTTGAGCAGCCCCAACGGGTCGAAGACCTGCTTGATGCCGCGCTGCAACTCCAGCCCCACCGGGCCGATCTCCCGAGCCAGCCACTCCTTCTTCAGCACCCCGACCCCGTGCTCGCCGGTGATGGTGCCGCCCAGCTCCAGGCCCAGGGCCATGATCTCGTCGAAGGACTCCCGGGCACGCCGGGCCTCGTCCTCGTCGGTCGGGTCGAAGCAGACGATCGGGTGCGTGTTGCCGTCCCCCGCGTGCGCGCAGGAACCCACCGTGAGGCCGTACTTCTCGCCGATGGCCTGGGCGCCGTCCAGCATCGCCGCCAACTGCCCGCGTGGCACGCACACGTCGTCGATCAGCGTGGTGCCGGTCACCTTCTCCAGCGCCACCAGCGCCAACCGTCGGGCCTGCAAGAGCATCTCGGACTCCGCCGGATCATCCGCGGGCAGCACCTCGCTCGCCCCGGCGGCGGCGCACAGCTCCCCCACGGCCGCCAGCTCGCCCGCTGGTTCGGGGGAGTCGAAGGCCGCGAGCAGCAGCGCCTCGGTGGACTCCGGCAGGCCCATCCGCGCCATGTCGTTGACCGCGCGCAGCGTGGTGCGGTCCATGATCTCCAGCAGGGAGGGCGCGTGTCCCCGCTCCATGATCCGGCAGACCGCCTCGCCGGCGCTCGCCATCGTGGGGAACTCGGCGGCCACCACGAGCTGCTGCGGCGGCTGGGGACGTAGCGCCAGCGTGGCCCGTACGACGATGCCCAGGCTGCCCTCGGAACCGACCAGCAGCCGGGTCAGGTCGTAGCCGGCGACGCCCTTGACGGTGCGTCGGCCGGTGGACATCAGTCGGCCGTCGGCGAGCACCACGTCCAGGCCCAGGACGTACTCCGCGGTCACGCCGTACTTCACACAGCACAGGCCGCCGGAGGCGGTGCCGATGTTCCCGCCGATGGTGCACTCCTCCCAACTGGAGGGGTCCGGCGGGTAGAACAGGCCGTGCTCGCCCACCGCGCGGGACAGCGTCGCGTTGACCACCCCTGGTTCCACGACGGCGATCCGCTCCACCGGGTCGATCTCCAGGATCTGGTTCATCCGCAGCATGGACAGCACGATGCAGCCCTCGGTGGCGGTCGCGCCGCCGGACAGGCCCGTACGCGCCCCCTGCGGAACGACCGGCACCCGCAGCTCGGTGGCGGTGCGCATCGTGTGCCGCACCTCCTCGACAGTGCGCGGGAGCACGAGCACCGCCGCCGCCCCGGCTTCGCAGAAGCCCGCCATGTCCTGCGCGTACGACCGCAGTACGTCCGGGTCGGTGACGACGGCGTCGGCGGGCAGTCCGGCCCGAAGCTGTTCGAGGAGCGTGCTCATCCCGGCAGCTTTGCACTCGACGGGGCGCTGGGCAACAGACTGTGTTTGTCGGCCACGGAGTCGGCCACGGAGTCGGCCACGGAGTCGGCCACGGAGTCGGCCACGGAGCCGGCCACGGAGCCGGCCACGGACGTACGCGCCACCCGCCGCTGCCGGCGGGACCGGGCGTGCGGGCGGCGCCTACGCGGGCGGGGCGGGCCGTTGGCCGTCAGAGGTTGCCGCGGGCGTCCTGTTCCCGCTCGATCGCCTCGAACAGGGCCTTGAAGTTGCCCTTGCCGAAGCCCATCGAGCCGTGCCGCTCGATCATCTCGAAGAAGACGGTGGGCCGGTCCTGCACCGGCTTGGTGAAGATCTGCAGGAGGTAGCCGTCCTCGTCCCGGTCGGCGAGGATCTTGTTCTCCCGGAGCACGTCGATCGGCACCCGGGTCTCGCCGACCCACTCGCCGAGCGTGTCGTAGTACGAGTCCGGCACGTCCAGGAACTGCACCCCGGCCGCGCGCATGGCCTGCACGGTGGCCACGATGTCGTTCGTGGCCAGTGCCATGTGCTGGACGCCCGGGCCGCCGTAGAACTCCAGGTACTCGTCGATCTGGGACTTCTTCTTGCCCAGCGCCGGCTCGTTGATCGGGAACTTCACCTTCTTGGTGCCGTCCGCGACCACCTTGGACATCAGCGCGGAGTACTCGGTGGCGATGTCGTCACCGACGAACTCCTTCATGTTGGTGAAGCCCAGGACCTTGTTGTAGAAGGCCACCCACTCGTTCATCCTGCCCAGCTCGACATTGCCCACGCAGTGGTCGATGGCCTGGAAGAAGCGCTTGCGCGGCGGTTCGACGATCGGAGCGGCCGGCACGAAGCCGGGCAGGTAGGCGCCCGAGTAACCGTCGCGTTGGACGAGGGTGTGCCGCACCTCGCCGTAAGTGGCGATGGCGGCGAGCAGCACCGTGCCGTGCTCGTCCCGCGCCTCGTGCGGCTTCTCCAGGCCCGTCGCGCCGTGCTCGGTGGCGTAGGCGTACGCGGCGCGTACGTCCGGCACCTCGATCGCGAGGTCGACGACGCCGTCCCCGTGGGCGGCGACATGCTGCTGGAGGAATCGCCCGTGCTCGGTGGCGGGCTTGACGACGGAGGTGAAGACGAAACGGGCGGACCCGGACTCGAGAACGTAACTGGCGGTCTCCCGGCTGCCGTTCTCCGGTCCGGAGTAGGCCACCAGCCGCATGCCGAAAGCGGTGGAGTAGTAGTGCGCGGCCTGTTTGGCGTTGCCCACGGCGAAGACGACCGCGTCCATCCCGTGCACCGGGAAGGGGTCGGCCTGCCGGGCGGTGTCGGGCGTTGTGTGCGTGGTCTCAGTCATGTTCGAAGGTTCCCGCCCATTCACAAGGTGCGCAATAGTTTGCGTTTGTACTGGGCAATATGCATGACGGAAGCGCGATAATCATGGTCTATCTGTGCAGGATGCTCAATGAAAGCAGACGGAGGGACCCGAGATGGCGATCGATCAGCTGGACGGGCGGCTGCTGCGGCTGCTGGCGGAGCAGCCGCGCATCGGGGTGCTCGAGGCGTCCCGGCGGCTCGGGGTCGCCCGCGGGACGGTGCAGGCGCGACTGGACCGGCTCCAGTCGACGGGCGTCATCCGCGGGTTCGGACCGGATGTCGACCCGAAGGCCCTGGGTTATCCGGTGACCGCCTTCGCCACCCTGGAGATCAAGCAGGGCCAGGGCGCGGACGTACGCACCCACCTCGCCGGTGTCCCGGAGGTGCTGGAGCTGCACACCACCACCGGGCACGGCGACATGCTCTGCCGGCTGGTCGCCCGGTCGAACGCCGACCTGCAGCGGGTGATCGACCGGGTGGTGGGCTTCGAGGGCATCGTGCGCGCCTCGACGGCCATCGTGATGGAGAACCCGGTGCCGCTGCGTGTCGTCCCGCTGGTGCGTCAGGCGGCCGCTGCGGAAGGATGAGCCGGGAGCCGGATCCCGCGCGGAGCGCGGCGGCCGGTCGCCGTCCCGAACCGCCCACTCAACTGTCCCGCTCGTCCGGCCTCGGGGACCTGGGCGAGCGGCGGGGCTTGCGCGCCTCGCGGGGCGACCGGCGGGGCTTGCGCGCCTCCCGGGGCTTGAGCAGTTCGGGGGGTGCGTGGGACTTGTGCGGCTCACGGGTTCCGGAAGCCTCACGGGCCCCGTGGGACGCGTCCTCCGCGCGGGAGTCGGCACCCGGGTGAGCATCGTCCGGAGCGTCGGAGAGCAGCGTGGCCAGCTCCTCGTCGAAGTCGACCGTCTCCGCCTCGCTACCGGGCGGCACGAGCCTCGTGATGCGCTCCAACCAGGCGGCGACCGTCACCGTCGGTGCCTCCAGCAACGCGTCGCCGTCCGGTGAGGACAGCGCCACACACAGGACGTTGTGCGCGTTCACGGTGGCCGGCCACACCCGTACGTCCCCGTGGCCGCAAGGCCGGAACACCCCCTCGATCAACAACTCCCGGGAGAACGTCCAGTGCACGGGGATCTCCGAGCCGGTATGGAAGGTGAAGTGCACCGCGTACGGGTCGTCGGTGCGGTAGCTGAGCCGGGCCGGGACCGGGACGCCGCGCTCCGGCGACAGCATCAGTCGAAGCTCCAGCTCCCGTTCGATCGTGGTGTGCATGGCATGTCCCTCACTGCTCGTCGGTACGTCCCCGTGCTCGGGGGCGCACGGGAGAGAGGGCCCGCGGCGGACATCCTTACGCGGTTTCGGCGTCCGTTTTCCCGCGCGCCGTGGCGGCTCGAATCCGGGCAGCCCGCCCCGAGCCCGTGCCCATGCCCGTGCCCGTGCCCGACCGAGTGAGCGCGGCGAGTACGCGCACAGGTCAACGCATCCGGTGCGCCGCGCTGGTCCTCCCGCACCGACCTCCCCCGGCCGACTGCCACATGGCCCGCGCGGCAAGCGCGCACCGCGTGACGTAGCGCCACCTAGCGAACGCGCGGGGTGCGGTGCCGGTCACGCTTCCGGTCTCGCGCCGGCCTCTTCACCCTGCTCCGGCGTTTTTCGCTACTGTCCTCCTTGGAAAGTCGGAGGCGCGCGTCCGCTCGCCCCGGCAGATACGACGCGCGGTACACCGCCCGGACAGCGTCGGGGTCCGGCGCGCTCGCGGACGTGTGCCGGGGTCCTCGGGACAGCAGCCCGGCGGCCAGGACAAGTGTGGTGTTGGTGATGGGAGTTGGCGACAGTGGTCTCCACTGGTAGCAGCGGAGAAACGCCCCGTTCGGGGTACTACCCCGATCCCTCGATTCCTGGGTACATCCGGTACTGGGACGGCTTGTCCTGGGTGCCGGGCACCAGTCGTCCCGAGCCGGGGGAGGGCGAACCCTTCCCCGAAGCGCCCCGTCGGGCCAGTGGCGGTGGCGGCTCAGGCGGTAGGTATCCGACCTCCGCGACGGTCGGGGGCACCGGAGAGGCGGGCGCCCCCGGCGGCTCCCCGGAGGGGCCAGCAGCCGCCGGGCAGCCCGAATCCCTGGGGGAAGCTCACGACTCGGGCGACGCTCTCCCGGAACAGCGTCCCAGCGGAGAGATGCTGCCGCATGAGCCGGTGGCCGACTGGGACGATCCACGCCGGCTGCACGGCGACCGTCCGCAGGCCGCAAACGCCTGGCAGCCAGACGCTGGTGCCGCTGGTGCTGGCCCCGCTGGCCCGGCCGGGGCCGCCGATCCGCGCGGCGGCTCCTGGGGCCGTACGGACGACGACACCGGCACGCCGGACGGCGGCACCACGGACCTGAGCTGGCAGCCGAACCTGGCGTCCGCCCTCCCCGGAGACCCGGGCGGAGGTGGGCCCCAGCCGGACCCGGAGCTTCCCGGCAGCTCTCCGAACCCCTACGGCCCCCAGAACCCCCAGAACCCCCAGAACCCCCAGGGGGGCGTGCCACCGGGCGCGTCGGACACCGTGGGCTTCCGGCTGCCGCGGGGCCAAGCGGAGGCGGGCGCCTCGGCGCCGAACGCGGACCAGACCGTGGGCTTCCGGCTGCCGCGGGGCGGGCAGCAGCCCGCTCCCGGTGACTCCGCACCGCCCGCACGCCCCGAACACACCGTCGGGCTGCGGCGTTCCGAGCTCCTCGGCGGCGGCGACCAGACGGCGCGGAGCGCAGGGACCCAGCCGCCCCTGTCCGGCCAGCCGCCGTACGCCGGCCCGCCCGAGCAGCAGGGGGCCGCGCGTCCGCCGTGGGAAGCGCAGGCGCCCGACCCGGCCGAGCAGCCGCTGCCGGGTGGCCCCGGCGCTCCGGAAGGGGTCACACCCTGGCGCCCGCCGGTCTCCGACCCGTTCCTGCGCGCGGCGCAACAACAGGCCCGCCCCGCCGGGTTGGGCCGCCGGCTGGGTGCCCGATTGGTGGACGCCCTGGTGGTGTTCGGGGTGACCGGTGCGGTCGCGTTCCCCTTCGTGGGCAAGGCCACCGACCATGTGCGGGAGCAGATCGACGCCGCCGAACTGGCCGGCGAGACCCGGCAGGTCTGGCTCGTGGACGGCACGACGGGCGGCTACCTGGCCCTGGTGATCGGTGTCTTCCTGCTCGTCGGCCTGCTCTACGAGGCGCTGCCGACCGCGCGCTGGGGACGTACGCTCGGCAAGAGGCTGTTCGGGGTGCGGGTGCTCGACATCGAGCAGCAGGACACCGTGGAGACCTCGGCCGCGCTCTCGCGCTGGTTGGCGTTCAGCGTGCTGGCCCTGTTGGCGGTCGGCGTGGTGAACGCGGCGTGGTGTCTGTTCGACCGTCCCTGGCGTCAGTGTTGGCACGACAAGCTGGCGCGGACGTTCCTGGCGCGCGATTAGCGGCGGAGGAGCCGTGCCGTGACGAGCCGTGCCGTGCGGGCTTCGCGGGGGCGGTGCCGGCGTCCGCCACGCCGCGGTGATCCGCACGGCCCGGCGTGGTACGCCGACCGCCCGGTGCCGCGCGTCCCCCTGATGGACGGTGCGGGATGCGACCCGTACGGGCGCGCGGTCCACTCGTCCCATGAGTACCGACGATCCGGACAACGACCCGTTCCGGAAACCGCCACCCCGTGACTCACCGGGCCAACCACCGCCCGGTTCACCCTACGGAGATCCGCCGCCACCGCCCGCCCCTGGCGCGGGAGGCTACAACAGTCCGGGCGCGGGGGATTACGGTCCCGGTCCCAGCGCGGGTGGCTACGGCGGTGGTTCGCCGTACGGCCAGAACCCCTACGGCTCGGCGACGGGTCCGGGCGATCCGCTCGCCGGTATGGCGCCGCTGGCGGCGCGGGGCAAGCGGCTGCTGGCCCGGATCATCGACGCGCTGCTGATCGGCATCCCGCTGGGGATCATCGCGGGACTGGCCGTCGGCTTCGACTACGACGACACCAACGGCACCTTCTGGCAGGGCGGTCTCTACACCCTGGTGTACTTCGTCTACGAGGGCCTGATGCTGTCCAGGTCGGGCCAGACGGTCGGGAAGATGGCGATGAACATCCGGGTCGCGATGCTCCAGGACGGTGCCGTGCCGGCCGGCTCTCCCGCCTGGAGCAGAGCGGCGGTCTATCAACTGCCGACGCTCGTGCCGTGCTTCGGGTCGATCTTCTGGCTGATCAACGTGCTCTACTGCACCTGGGACCAGCCGTTTCGCCAGTGCCTGCACGACAAGGCGGCGCGGACCGTGGTGGTCGTGGCATGACGCGATGAGGGTCCGATCGCCCGCCGCACCGTTGGCGGGGGCCGGCGACGGAGAGATGACCTCGGGTCGACGTGGCGCCAGGCGGTGACTCAGCGCCCGTGGGCTACCGGCACGAGGCGGTCGGCGGTGGCACCGCTCTCCGAGCCGGCCGTGACGCTCGTGGCGGCGATCGTCGGAGAGGCTGGCGTCGTTCGCGCTGTCTGCGCTGCCGGAGCGGCTCCGGTGACGGAATGGCCGGCGCGCCGCGGGCGTACGGCACGGGTCAGCGGGGCGCGTACGGCGACCAGCAGTCCGAGGGCCAGCGACAGTACGGCGATCAGCGTCACCGCCGGGCCGGAGGTGGCGCCGGTGACCAACAGCAGGGCGAGGGTGGAGCAGACGACGGTGACCGAACCATAGGCGAGTTGAGCGGGGGTCGGACGCGGCATGGCGGAATCCGTCCTGGGGAGGCTGTCGGGATATGGAGTCGCTGCGAGGCCTGAATCGGCGTGCCGTCGAACGACTCTACGGTGCGAACTGCCCGCTCGGTAGCGGCGTAAGCGTGAGGCGGGCCACGCCACGGTTGCACGGGGGGCGCACGGGCGCATGACTGACCGGCACTCAGGCAGAAACGGGCGCGCAACCACATCGTTGTGGTCCGAGTCGACAGAGGTCTGTCTTTTCCGGCGTCACTCCGGTCGAATACGTCCCGTCATGTCACCGCGTTCGCAGGGAGACACCAACAGGTGAAGAACAGACGGAGATCCAGGAGACCCAGACCGGCGGTGGTGGCCACGGCCGCCGCGGCGCTCGGAGCGGCGATGCTGCTGCCCGTCACGGCCGCGGAGGCGCAGCCGCAGCCCTCAGCCAGCCCTGGCAGCCCTGGCAGCCCTGCCAGTACAGCCGGCCCCCAGGCCGGGGAGGGCGCGAAGGCCGCGGAGGGCGCGCGCGGGGCCGACGCCGGGCAGGCGCAGCAGGGGAAGGCCGGCGGGTCCGCCGACAACCTCGACGGACCGTTCAGCGCCAAACAGCGCGCGGAACGCCAGGCCGCGTTGAAGAAGCTGGCAGCGGGCGAGGGCAACCAGGACGGCGCGAAGACGCTGTCGCGGGACGGCTCCAAGGTGATGAAGCTCGGCGAGGGCAAGTACGTCGAACTGGCCCGGGAGAAGACCGACAAGATCTTCACGATCCTGGTCGAGTTCGGGGACAAGGTGGATCCCGAGTACGGCGGCAAGCCCGGTCCCGCGCACAACGAGATCGAGAAGCCGGACCGGGAGAAGGACAACTCGACGTACTGGAAGAAGGACTTCAGCAAGGAGCACTTCGAGCAGCTGTACTTCGGCGAGGACACCGAGGACTCGCTCAAGAGCTACTACGAGAAGCAGTCCTCCGGTCGCTACTCCGTCGAGGGCACCGTCTCCGACTGGGTCAAGGTCGACTACAACGAGGCCCGGTACGGCTCCAACTACTGCGGCGACACCAACTGCCCCACCGTCTGGGACGCCATCCGGGACGGTGTGACCGTCTGG
Organism: Streptomyces oceani; assembly: GCF_001751245.1. Classification (GTDB taxonomy): domain Bacteria; phylum Actinomycetota; class Actinomycetes; order Streptomycetales; family Streptomycetaceae; genus Streptomyces; species Streptomyces oceani. Next base: position 580,070 of record NZ_LJGU01000127.1, on the reverse strand, counting down.
GTGGAGGAGCAGAAGGCGGACGGCAAGAGCGACGCCGAGATCGCCAAGCTGCTGGCGGAGTACGACAAGTGGGACCGTTACGACTTCGACGAGGACGGCGAGTTCAACGAGCCGGACGGCTACATCGACCACTTCCAGTTCATTCACGCCGGCGAGGACGAGTCCGCCGGCGGAGGCGAGCAGGGCGAGAACGCGATCTGGGCACACCGCTGGTACGCCTACGGCACCGACGCGGGGCACACCGGACCGGAGGACAACAAGGCCGGCGGCACCGAGATCGGGAACACCGGCATCTGGGTCGGTGACTACACCGCACAGCCGGAGAACGGCGGACTCGGCGTCTTCGCCCACGAGTACGGTCACGACCTCGGGTTGCCCGACCACTACGACACCTCGGGCAAGGGCGAGAACTCGGTGGGCTTCTGGTCCCTGATGGCCTCCGGCTCCTGGCTGAACAAGGGCAAGGACGCCATCGGCGACTCGGCCGGTGACCTGAGCGCCTGGGACAAGTTCCAGTTGGGCTGGCTGGACTACGAGACCGCCGAGGCGGCCACCAAGTCCCGGCACAAGCTCGGCTATCAGAACTACCAGACGAAGAACCCGCAGGCGCTGCTCGTTGAGTTGCCGAAGAAGCGAGTCACCACCACCATCACCAAGCCAGCCGAGGGCACCAAGCAGTGGTGGAGCGGCAGTGGCGACGATCTGCGCAACACCCTCACCCGCTCGGTCGACCTGACCGGCAAGTCCGGTGCCACGCTGGATCTCCAGGGCTGGTGGGACATCGAGGAGAACTACGACTTCCTCTACACCGAGGTCTCCACGGACGGCGGCGCCAGTTGGGTGCCACTGGACGGCACGGTGGACGGCGAGCCGCTGCCTCGGGACGGTGGCGACCGGCCCGCGCTGCACGGCTCCTCGGAGAGTTACCGGGACCTCTCCTTCCCCCTGGACGACTACGCGGGCGAGAAGTTCGACATTCGCTTCCGCTATCTGACGGACGGTGGAGTGGCGCAGAAGGGTTTCGCGGCGGACGCCATCTCGATCACGGCGGACGGCGAGAAGCTCTTCGAGGACGGCGCCGAGGCCGATGACAACGGCTGGACGAAGGACGGCTTCTCGCGCATCGAGGAGTCCTTCACCAAGGACTACGAGCAGTTCTACGTCGCCGCGAACCGCCAGCACGTGTCGTACGACAAGGCGCTCGCGCACGGCCCGTACAACTTCGGCTGGACGTCCACGAAGCCTGACTGGGTGGAGCGGTACGGCTACCAGACCGGGCTGCTCATCTGGCTCTGGGACACCTCGCAGAAGGACAACAACGTCGGCGTTCATCCTGGTGAGGGCCTTCTGCTGCCGGTCGACGCGCATCCCGAGCCGGAGCGCTGGGAGGACGACAGCCTGATGCGCAACCGGGTGCAGGCGTACGACTCGACCTTCAGCTGGTACCCGTCCGGCGGGATGAAGCTGCACAAGGACGGCGAGGCGCGGCAGGTCATGCCGAAGTTCGGGAAGCCGGTGTTCGACGACCGGAAGGGGACGTACTGGGATGAGGACAACCCCACCGCCGGGGTGAAGGTGCCGGACACCAACACGCGGATCTCCATCCTCCGACAGCCCGCGAGCGGGAAGACGATCACCGTCGGAGTGGGACCCTCCACAAACTGATTTGCATCGTTGCAGGTCAAAACATGATCGGCCGCTGCCCCCTAGCGGGCAGCGGCCGATCGCGTTATAGATGCCTGCACAAGGTTCTTCTGACACCGGTCCACGGGGGAGATGTTGATCATGACTGGAGGCGGTTTCGTCCAGTTGCCGGACGGCAGCGTGATCGTCGCGTTGTCACTGCCACGCCCGACCGCGCCACGCGCCGCCGCCGGGCCGCGCGCGCAGGTGGCCGCCCGTCCGCAGAGCGCGTCCAGGCCCACCGTGGTGGAGGCGC
>NZ_LJGU01000127.1:534682-578064 GCF_001751245.1 Streptomyces oceani | reverse complement strand
CCCGCCGGCCCGGGTCCGGGCGGGGCCGCACCCGGGAGACGCCGGTCCTTGGCTGCCGTGGGGCGCCAGGAGCCGGAGCGGCACCGCTGGTCCGCGCACGCCGACGAGCCGCACACCGTACGGGCCGCGAGTACCGGTGGCGCGGCACGCGCCGGCGCGGACGGTCGGGTGGAGCCCCGGGTGCGAGTGCTCGTGCACTCCGCGAACCGCGCTCGCGCGTTGACCCGGCTGCGGAATCTCGGGCTGCGCGCGGTCTACCTCCGGGGCAACGCCGAGCCGCCGACCCCGGACGAGATCACGGCGGTGCTGCATCACCCGGAGGGGCTGGTCTGGCGGGCCTCGCCGGGAGACGACACCGAGTCCTGGCATCCGATCGCCGCGCTGCTGCGACACCGGCCACGGTCGCGGCGTACCGCCTGACGACGGCGCTCCTGGACCGTACGCGGCCGGTGGATCGTACGGGGCTCCTGGACCGTACGGCGCGGGCCGCGGACATGTCGCCCGTAGCGGCAGAGGGGCGGAAGCGTCGCGCGGGCTCAGCCGGTGGCGGCCCGTAGCACCGGCTCGCCTGTCAGCGTCACGCCCGTCTCCCGCAGCTGCTCCAGCGCGCGCTCGGTGCTGTCCCGGGCGACTCCCGCGGTCAGGTCAAGCAGCACCCGGGTCCGGAACCCCTCCCGCGCGGCGTCCCTCGCGGTGGCCCGTACACAGTGGTCGGTGGCGACGCCCACCACGTCGACCTCGCGCACCTCGTGTGCCCGCAGCCAGTCGGCGAGCAAGCGACCGTTCTCGTCCTCGCCCTCGAAGCCGCTGTACGCCGCGGTGTACGCGCCCTTGTCGAAGACGGCGTCCAGCGCCCCGGAGGCCACGGCCGGGGTGAAGTTCGGATGGAAGCCGACGCCCTCGGTGCCGGCCACACAGTGGGCGGGCCAGGAGTGCTCGAAGTCCGGCTGCCGGGAGAAGTGCGCGCCCGGATCGATGTGGCGGTCCCGGGTCGCGACGACATAGCGGTAGCCGGCGGTGGCGTTGCCGATGAGTTCGGTGATGGCGGCGGCGACGTCGGCGCCGCCCGCGACCGCGAGGCTGCCGCCCTCGCAGAAGTCGTTCTGCAGGTCAACGACGATCAGTGCCCGGTGCATGGTGCACACCTTTCGGCTGGAAGCGGGTTGGGGGGTTGGGGGTTGGGCGGTTGGTGCTGCGGTGCGGTGCGGAGGCGCGGTGCGGGGGCGTGTGCGGGAGCCACGCGCGCTCCGCGTCGTACGCTCCGGCTCGGCGGTACGGACAGCCGTGGACGCTGGTGGGCCACAGCACCAGGCGTGCGGCCGGCGCGTGGCGGCGTACCAGCCACCACGGCCGAGACTAGACGACGTGCTCCGACGGCGCGCCCGTACGTCAGTACCGAACCGTCCCGTACGGCAGCGCCGGTCCAGCGCCGGTCCAGTCCCGTACCGGGGCGCCGGTGGCCATCCCTCGGCAGTCGTCGTCAGGTCGTCGTCAGGTCGTCGTCAGGTCACCGGTGCTCCGTCGGCAGCACCGGCTCGCCACGGGAGAGTTGTGCCGCCGACAGCGGCAGCCCGGCGAGCGCGGCCCGGTGCCGGTCACGCGCGGCGTCCAGCGGTTCCCGGGCGACGGCCGCCCCCTGGCGTACCAGCGGGACCTGCAGTTGGGCGTCGAGGAGATGCTCGGGCACCTCGCCACCGCCCACCACCTCGGTCTCCGCGATGCCCTCGGCGTCCCGCCCCCGGGCGGCCCACTTCGCCCCGCCGATGGTGGACTTGCCGCCCAGCCCCTTCTTGGCGACCGGCCGCAGCGGGGCGTCCGGCGCGTCGCTGTCCGCGCGCGCGACCAGCTTGTAGACCATCGAACAGGTCGGGTGCCCACTGCCGGTCACCAACCGGGTGCCCACGCCGTACGAGTCGACCGGCGCGGCGGCCAGCGAGGCGATGGCGTACTCGTCCAGGTCGCTGGTCACCACGATCCGGGTCTGGCGCGCGCCCAACTCGTCGAGCTGCTGCCGTACCCGGTGGGCGATCAGTAGCAGGTCACCGGAGTCGATCCGCACCGCGCCCAACTCCGGCCCGGCGACCTGGACGGCCGTTCGGACGGCCTCGGCGATGTCGTACGTGTCGACCAGCAGCGTGGTGTCGCTGCCCAGGGAGTCGACCTGGGCCTGGAAGGCGTCTCGCTCGGTGTCGTGCAGCAAGGTGAAGGCGTGCGCGCTGGTCCCGGAGGTGGGGATGCCGTATCGGAAGCCGGCTGCCAGGTCGGAGGTCTTGGCGAACCCGCCGACGTACGCGGCGCGGGAGGCGGCGACCGCGGCGAGTTCGTGCGTGCGTCGGGCGCCCATCTCGACCAGTGGCCGGCCGCCGGCGGCCACCGCCATCCGGGACGCGGCGGCGGCGACGGCGGAGTCGTGGTTGAGGATGGAGAGGATCACCGTCTCCAGCACCACGCACTCGGCGAAGGTGCCGGTGACCCGCATGATCGGGGAGCCGGGGAAGTAGACCTCGCCCTCCGGGTAGCCGTGGATGTCGCCACGGAAGCGGAAGTCGGCGAGCCAGTCCAGCGTGGTCTCGTCCACCACCCGCTGCGTGCGCAGGAACTCCAGGATCTCCGGGTCGAAGCGGAAGTTCTCCACGGCGTCCAGCACCCTCCCGGTGCCGGCCACGACGCCGTACCGGCGGCCCTCCGGGAGGCGTCGGGTGAAGACCTCGAAGACGGAGCGTCGTCCGGCCGTGCCGCCGCGCAGCGCCGCCTGCAGCATCGTGAGCTCGTACTGGTCGGTGAAGAGCGCCGTGGACGGCACGGACACCGGCAGTTCCAGATCCGCTGTGTTCATGCGGTCATCCTATCCCAGATTTCGTCAGGGTGACGATATGCGTCGGATCTCGGCCGGTCGGGGTGCCGTACGGCGGCCGATTGCGCGCTGGCACCCCCGGGGTGGCAGCATGGGAGGCGTGAGTGTCGCACCCACGGAGATCGAGCGTCCGGAGTCCAGCGAGGTACCGGTCGAGGTGCCCGAACCGGACGTCCCCTGGGCGACGGTCGTGCACAACGACCCGGTGAACCTCATGAGTTACGTGACCTACGTCTTCCAGAGCTATTTCGGCTATCCGAAGGAGAAGGCCAAGAAGCTGATGCGGGACGTCCATCACAAGGGTCGCGCGGTGGTGTCCACCGGCAGCCGCGAGGAGATGGAGCGTGACGTGCAGGCGATGCACGGTTACGGGCTGTGGGCGACCCTGACCCAGGAGCGCTGATGGCGGCCGAGTTCACCGCGACGGGCGACGGAGGGGCGGCCGTACCACTGGACGAGGTGGAGATCTCCATCCTGCGCAGCCTCGCCGTCCAGCTGCTGGAACTGCTCGGCCCGGGGGAGGAGCCCGCGCACGGCGAGGACCCGCTGGCGGCGCTCTTCACAGAGGGCCCCAGTGAGCCGCCCTCGGACCCGGCGCTCGCACGGCTGCTCCCGGACGCCTACCAGGGGCCGGACGTCGACCCGGGCCGGGTGGACGAGGAGACACACGCCGCCTCCGCCGATTTCCGCCGGTACACGGAGAACGACCTGCGCGCCCGTAAGCGCGCGGACGCCCTCGTGGTCGTACGGAAGCTGGACGGGCTGGACGTGGGCGCGCACGGTGGCGCGGTGCTCACCCTGGACGGCGACGAGTCCCGGCAGTGGCTCGGCGCGTTGAACGACCTACGGCTGGCGATCGGCAGCCGGCTGGAGGTCACCGACGAGGACGACGGCGGCGGGTTGTACGCGCTGCCGGACGACGATCCGCGTAAGCCCATGGTGATGGCCTACCTCTGGCTGGGCGCGCTGCAGGAGACCCTGATCGAGACGCTGTCGGTCTGAGCCGACCGCCGCTGGACCGCCGCGCCGTCGCGGGACGCGTCGTTCCGCGGTGGGCGGTCCGCGTGCGCTGAACGGGGAGATATGCGCATGTGGTGCCAGAGGTCGTGATGTGCCGGGATGACTGTCTCAATTGTCCGGAAAAATGGGCCCGTTACCTTGCTGTGACGCTAACGTGCGGCCCCTGACACCTGACGCCCGTAGATCCCCGTGCAAGAATCCTGCACCACGATCAAGATAACTGAACTGAAGCGTCCGCTGAACGAACGGGAATGTGTCAATCCGTTCCCGCGGCCACCTAGCCTGAGGTATTCATGGCAAATGACTCCTGGACAGACCAGGTAGACGAGAGCATCAACGAGTTCGTCGAACCGATCTCGACGTTCCTGAGTGATGTGGTCTTCTACGCCGTGCCGCTTTTCGGCACAGACTTCCCGTTGATTGTCGGCTGGCTGGTCGCCGCCGGTATTATTCTGTCCGCGTATTTCGGATTCGTCCAGTTCAGATACGTCAAGACAGCACTGAAACTCGTGCGTGGCAAGTACGAGCAGAAGGACGCACCCGGCGAGATCACGCACTTCCAGGCCCTTACTTCGGCTGTCTCCGGGACGGTTGGGCTGGGCAACATCGCGGGTGTCGCCATCGCCGTCTCCATCGGCGGTCCCGGCGCGACGTTCTGGATGGTTCTCTGCGGAGTCCTCGGTATGGCCACCAAGTTCGTCGAATGCACCCTCGGGGTCAAATACCGGGAAGTGCACGCGGACGGCACGGTGTCCGGCGGTCCGATGCACTACCTCCGCAAGGGCATGGCCGAGCGTGGGTACGCCGGACTGGGCAAGGTGCTGTCGTACTGCTCCTGCATCATGATCCTGGGATTCACGTTCTTCGGCGGCAACCTCTTCCAGGTGAACCAGTCGCTGGAGCAGCTCACCACCGTGACGGGTGACGAGGACAGCTTCTTCAGCAGCTCCGGGGGCTCGCTCCTCTTCGGGGTCATCGCCGCCGTGATGGTGGCGCTCGTTCTCCTCGGCGGCATCCGCGCGATCGGAAACGTGACCAGTCGGTTGGTCCCGGCCATGGGCGTCATCTACGTCACCGCCTGTCTGGCGGTCATCGGCTTCAACATCGGCGACGTACCCAGCGCGCTCGGCACGATCGTCGGCGAGGCGTTCAACCCCGAGGGCGTCGCCGGCGGCATGATCGGCGCGCTCATCGTCGGCTTCCAGCGTGCCGCGTTCTCCAACGAGGCGGGCATCGGCTCCGCCCCCACCGCGCACGCGGCGGTCAAGACGAAGCACCCGGCGACCGAGGGCCTGGTGGCGACCATCGAGCCGTTCGTCGACACGGTGATCGTCTGCACCATGACCGCCCTGACCATCGTCATCGCCGGCGGCCCCATGTACGAGCAGCTGCGCGACGACGCGGCGGCCGGCAAGGCGGTGGACGACAGCACCAGCAACGGCATCTCGGTGACCTCCGACGCGTTCGAGACCGCGCTGCCGTGGTTCCCGTCCGTCCTGACGGTGGCGGTCATCCTCTTCGCCTTCTCCACGCTCATCACGTGGAGCTACTACGGGATGAAGAGCTGGACCTACCTCTTCGGCGGGGGCAAGACCTCCGAGACGATCTACAAGGTCTGCTTCTGCTTCATCGTCATCATGGGCGCCATGCTGTCGCTCGGCACGCTGGTGTCCCTCTCGGACGCGACGCTCTTCGCGGCGGCGTTGTTCAACATCATCGGCCTCTACTTCCTGATGCCGGTCGTCAAGAAGGAGCTGAAGAAGGTCATCGAGTACACCCGGCGCCGGGACGCCGGTGAGTCGGAGGAGGCGATCGAGGCCAGCTGGGCCGCCCAGGGCACGGAGCAGTCGGCCAGCGGCAAGGTCGGTACGACCGACGGCGACGCGTCGTCCGCCGGAACCGCCTGACGCCCGAGCCGAACGGTCCTGTCCGGGGCCCGGTCCGCGATCCGAACACTCTCGGGTCCCGGGCCGGGCCCGGCTTATGCTCTGGGCATGCTGACTCTCACCCAGGAGCTGCACGACCGGATCGTCGCGCACGCCCGCCAGGACCACCCGGACGAGGCGTGCGGGGTGGTCGCCGGCCCGGCCGGCAGCGACCGGCCGGAGCGCTTCGTGCCGATGCTGAACGCCGCCCGCTCGCCGACCTTCTACGAGTTCGACTCGAGCGACCTGCTGCGGCTCTACCGCGAGATGGACGACCGGGACGAGGAGCCGATCGTCATCTACCACTCGCACACCGCCACCGAGGCGTACCCCTCCCGTACGGACATCTCGCTGGCCATGGAGCCGGGCGCGCACTATGTCCTGGTCTCCACGGCGGAGTGCGGCGGCGAGGAGGGGCCCGCGCCGTTCCGTTCGTACCGCATCGTGGACGGTGTGGTCACGGAGGAGGACGTCCGTATCGTGCCGTCCTACGACAGCTGAGGCCGGTGTCCGCCGGCGCTGGGGGCGTGGATGAGACGGTGATGTCCGCATCCTGGGATGCCGGCGGATTTCGCCTCGCGGGAATCGATACGATGCGCTCATGGTTGTCCCTGACGTGAGCGCCTCCGAGAAGCACCCGGGCGTCCGGCCCGCTTCGCCGCGCTCCGCCTCGGGGTTCCTCGGAGCCTTCGGACGCGGAGCGGAGCGGCTGCACGTCGACCTCTGCCGCATCGCTGGCGCGACGTGTCCCCGCGGGGCAGTCCCTGCCGACCGCGTCTGAGCCGCGGCGTACGTCCCGGTTCCGCCCGCCTTCTTTCCCACAGGAGTACTCCCATGGCCATCGATGTCCGCGTCCCGACCATCCTGCGTACGTACACCGACGGCGCGAAGTCCGTCTCCGGGAACGGCGGCACCGTCGCCGAGCTGTTCTCCGACCTCGAGTCCCGGCACGCGGGCATCCAGGAGCGGCTGGTCGACGACGGGCAGATCCGCCGCTTCGTGAACGTCTACCTCAACGACGAGGACGTCCGCTTCCTGGACGGCATCTCCACCGAGCTCAGCGACGGCGACAGCATCACCATCCTGCCCGCCGTGGCCGGTGGTTCGGGCTCCGCTGAGGGATCCACCCAGGGCTCCGCCCAGCACGCCACCCGGGGCGAAGCAGCACGCGTGAGCCAGCGCTGATGCGCTACGACTCCCCGCTGGCGGCCGTCGGCAACACCCCGCTGGTCCGCCTGCCGCGGCTGTCCCCCTCCGAGGACGTGCGCCTCTGGGCCAAGCTGGAGGACCGGAACCCGACGGGCTCGGTCAAGGACCGGCCCGCGCTGCACATGATCGAGCAGGCGGAGAAGGACGGACGGCTCGCTCCGGGGCGTACGATCCTCGAGCCCACCTCGGGAAACACCGGCATCTCCCTCGCCATGGCAGCCCGGCTCAAGGGCTACCGGATCGTCTGCGTGATGCCGGAGAACACCAGCGAGGAACGCCGCCAACTGCTGGCGATGTGGGGCGCCGAGATCATCCCGTCGCCGGCGGCGGGCGGTTCCAACACCGCCGTGCGGGTCGCCAAGGAGCTGTCCGCCGAGCACCCCGACTGGGTGATGCTCTACCAGTACGGCAATCCGGACAACGCTCGCGCGCACTACCTCGGCACCGGCCCGGAGATCCTGGCGGACCTGCCCTCCGTCACCCACTTCGTGGCCGGTCTCGGCACCACCGGCACCCTGATGGGCGTCGGGAGGTATCTGCGCGAGCAGTCGCCGCAGGTGCGGATCGTCGCGGCCGAGCCGCGTTACGACGACCTGGTCTACGGGCTGCGCAACCTCGACGAGGGCTTCGTGCCCGAGCTGTACGACGAGTCCGTGCTGACCGGGCGGTTCTCCGTCGGCTCCGAGGACGCGGTGACCCGTACCCGGCAACTCCTGGCGGAGGAGGGCATCTTCGCGGGGATCTCCACCGGCGCAGCGCTGCACGCCGCGCTGGGCGTGGGCCGGCGCGCCCAACGGGCGGAGCAGCAGGCGGACATCGTCTTCGTCGTGGCGGACGGCGGCTGGAAGTACCTCTCCACCGGCGCCTACACCGCGCCCACGACGGATGCCGCGGTCGAGGCCCTGCAGGGGCAGCTCTGGGCCTGACTGGCTCGGGCATCGGAGTCCACGGGTCCCGGGCCTGACCGGTGCCAGCGGTGCACCGACGGCCCGGCGACCTCCACGGGGTGCCGGGCCGGCTCAACCGGCGAGGTACCGCACCCGGTCCCACAGCGCCGGGTCCACCACGCCCACCCGCTGTCGCAGGTCGGCCCAGGGCACCGTGAGCACGGTGTCGCTCGCCAGCCGCTCCGCGCGCGCCAGGCCGTCGAGTCCGGCGAGCTCGGCGACCCCGTCCGGTTTCGCGGAGGTGTCCAGGGCGGCGCCACCGCCGGGAGTCAGCACGACCACGGCGCGCACCGCGTCCGCGCCCACCGCCAGTACCAGGCAGGCGCCGTCCCCGCGCGCCGCCGGCGCGGCACCGGCCGCCGGCGAATCTGCCGCCGGCGCCGAGCCCGTCGGCAGTACACCGGTCCAGATCTCGCCCGGGCAGGGCACCTCCCCTGTGCGCGGCGGTGCGGCCCCCTCGGCCTGCCCGGCTCCCTCGGCCTCCCCGGGCGGGCGGCGTACCGTACGGGCGGCGCGCACCCGCCCATCGCCCCGGTCCCGGCGACGGGCGAGCCGTCCGGCGCCGTCCACCAGCGTCGCCGTCAGGGCGAGCAGCATCACCGCGCCCAGCGCGATCCACCACCAGGTGTCCAAGCCAGCTCCCATGGCGCGTGTGAGAAGCCCTGTCTGTTCCGGAGCGTGCGGCACGCCCGCCCCCGCCGCGTTGCCGATCGTCGGCGCAGCACACCGCGCTCCCCTCGGCCCGGGGACCCTCCTTCACCCACGTCCCACGAGCACACGGCTCGCTACCGGATGACAGTGCGAGTGTTCCCGGCTGCCGACCGTACCTCGCGCTGGTGATTCCGCCCACACCACGGCCTCAGGGCGAGCCACGGCGCCGCCCGCCGCTTACGCTCGAAAAACCCCAGCCATCGCCCGGCGGGGAAGCCCCATCGGTCGCTGTCCACGGAGGTCCCCGCTCGATGAAGCTCACCGTCGTCGGCTGTTCCGGATCGTTTCCCTCCGCGGAATCGGCCTGTTCGAGTTACCTCGTCGAGGCCGACGACTTCCGACTGCTGCTGGACATGGGCAACGGCGCCCTCGGCGAGCTGCAGCGCCACTGTGGCCTGTACGACCTGGACGCCGTCGCCCTCAGTCACCTGCACGCCGACCACTGCATCGACATGTGCGGCTACTTCGTCGCGCGCTACTACCGGCACGAGGGCGGCCGTTGCCCGGCCATTCCGGTGTACGGGCCGGAGGGCACGGAGAAACGGCTGACCACGGCCTATGACGACGTGCCCTCGGAGCGCGCCATGAGCGAGGTCTTCGACTTCCGGAGTCTGGCCGCCGAGCCGGACTTCCCGCTGGGCCCGTTCGACATCCGTACGAAACGCGTCGTGCATCCGGTGACCGCCTACGCCTTCCGGGTCACCGAGCGGGCCACGGGCGCGACGCTCGTCTACTCCGGTGACACCGGTCCCTGTTCCAGGCTGGACACGTTGTCCGTGGACGCGGACCTCTTCCTGTGCGAGGCGTCCTTCACGCACGGCAAGGAGGACGTGCCCGAGCTGCACCTGAACGGACGTCAGGCCGGCGAGTGCGCCGAGCGTGCCCGGGTCGGTCGGCTGGTGCTGACCCATGTCCCGCCCTGGACGGACGGTCAGGTGAACCTACGGGACGCCAAGGCGGTCTTCGGCGGGCCGACCGAACTGGCCCGCCCGGGAGCCGTGTACGAGTGGTGAGCTGGCGGGTCGGCGGTTCGTACGCCGGCCGCCGGCCGCCCGTCCATCGGCCCGCGGCCGCTCGGGCGCGGCGCGTGCGGCCGCGGTCGTACGTCGGATCACGCCTTGTACTGGGCCTTGTCCTCCTCCGCGATCTCCTCGTCGCTCTCTCTGCCCGGGGTCGGGATGTTGAACCGGGTGATCGCGAAGCGGAAGATCGCGTAGTAGACCACCGCGAAGCACAGGCCCACCAGCATGAGCAGCCAGGGCTTGGTGGCGATGCCCAGGTTCAACAGGAAGTCGATCGCGCCGGCTGAGAAGCCGAAGCCGTCCTTCATGCCCAGCGCCCAGGTCAGCGCCATGGAGACACCGGTCAGGATCGCGTGGATACCGTACAGAACGGGCGCGATGAACATGAAGGTGAACTCGATCGGCTCGGTCACACCGGTCACGAACGCGGTGAGCCCGATCGAGAACATCATGCCGCCCACGGCCTTGCGCCGTTCGGGACGGGCGCAGTGGTACATCGCGAGGCAGGCGGCGGGCAGGGCGAACATCATGATCGGGAAGAAGCCGGTCATGAACTGCCCGGCCTCCGGGTCTCCGGCGAGGAAGCGGGCGATGTCGCCCTTCTCGCCCTCGAAGGAGCCGGCCTGGAACCAGGGGANGTACAGCAGCCCGCGGCCGCTCGGGCGCGGCGCGTGCGGCCGCGGTCGTACGTCGGATCACGCCTTGTACTGGGCCTTGTCCTCCTCCGCGATCTCCTCGTCGCTCTCTCTGCCCGGGGTCGGGATGTTGAACCGGGTGATCGCGAAGCGGAAGATCGCGTAGTAGACCACCGCGAAGCACAGGCCCACCAGCATGAGCAGCCAGGGCTTGGTGGCGATGCCCAGGTTCAACAGGAAGTCGATCGCGCCGGCTGAGAAGCCGAAGCCGTCCTTCATGCCCAGCGCCCAGGTCAGCGCCATGGAGACACCGGTCAGGATCGCGTGGATACCGTACAGAACGGGCGCGATGAACATGAAGGTGAACTCGATCGGCTCGGTCACACCGGTCACGAACGCGGTGAGCCCGATCGAGAACATCATGCCGCCCACGGCCTTGCGCCGTTCGGGACGGGCGCAGTGGTACATCGCGAGGCAGGCGGCGGGCAGGGCGAACATCATGATCGGGAAGAAGCCGGTCATGAACTGCCCGGCCTCCGGGTCTCCGGCGAGGAAGCGGGCGATGTCGCCCTTCTCGCCCTCGAAGGAGCCGGCCTGGAACCAGGGGAAGGAGTTCAGCAGGTGGTGCATGCCGACCGGGATGAGCGCGCGGTTGGCGACTCCGTAGATGCCCGCGCCGGTCGCGCCGGAGCCGACGAGCCACTCGCCGAAGTTGTGCAGACCGGTGCCGAGGACCGGCCAGACGTAGCCGAAGGCGACGCCGATCAGCAGGCCGGCGAAGGAGGAGAGGATCGGCACCAGGCGCCGACCGCCGAAGAAGCCCAGCCAGTCGGGCAGCTTCTTGCGGTGGTAGCGCTGATACAGCAGCGCGACGACGATGCCCATGACAATACCGCCGAGTACGCCGGCGTCCACGGGTGGCGCCACTTCGACGATCTTGCCGTCCACCACCTGCTCCTCCTTGGGCAGGCTGTCGTCGGTGAACACCTCGAGGACGTTCTTGAAGACCAGGTAGCCCACCACCGCGGCGAGCCCGGTGGAGCCGTCCGACTTCTTGGCGAAGCCCACCGCGATACCGACGGCGAACAGCAGCGGCAGGTTGTCCAGCAGCGCGCTGCCGCCGGCGCCCAGGAACTCGGCGATACGGTTCAGGAAGCCCGGGAAGTTGTCCCGCCCGAGCATGTCCGGTTCGCCCAGCCGGAGCATCAGGGCGGCGGCCGGCAGTGTGGCGATCGGCAGCATCAGGCTGCGGCCGATCCGCTGGGCGACCGCCATGGCGCCCGCGCCGCGCTTCTTTCCGTCGGCACTCGCCGAAGGATTGGTGCTGGACACGACTTCCCTCCTGATGACGCTTGGGCCCCCGCCGGGTGTGGGACGTGGCCGTGGCATAATGGTCTAATCCACTAAGTGGTTTAGACCATTCCTAGCACGATCACGGTGGTCTACGGAATGCGCCGTCCCATCCTCTCAAGTGGTGTGGACCACACGAGTCGGCCGGTGGTGCCTGCTCCACCGGCCGGGCGCGCGTGGGGTGGCCGCGGGTGCGGCGCGCACGCCGTACGCGGGTCGACTACCGTTGTCCGGGCTCTGGCCACCGTCAGCGCCGAAGCGTTCCAGACCGGGAGAAGTACATGGCCAGCAAGGCTGAGAAGATCGTCGCCGGGCTCGGCGGCATCGACAACATCGAAGAGGTGGAAGGCTGCATCACCCGGCTGCGTACGGAGGTCGGCGACGCCGCGCTCGTCGACGAGGCCGCGCTCAAGGCCGCCGGGGCACACGGCGTGGTGAGGATGGGCACGGCGATCCAGGTTGTGATCGGGACGGACGCGGACCCCGTCGCCGCCGAGATCGAGGACATGCTCTGACGGGGATTCAGCCGTGGCCGTCGGGGCCGGGCCGGCCGCCGAACGGATCCACGTCCCGAACCGGAGGTGACCGACGGGCCGTTGGCCCCGCCGTCGCCTCCCGGCGCTCGCAGCCGCCCGCCGGCGAAGCCGCGCAGCGCGGGAGGACGACGGACGGCCCGCTCGTCTAGGCTCCTCCTCATGTCAGAATCCGAGGTTCCCCGCATCGACGGGCGGACACCAGACCAGCTGCGTCCCGTCACGCTCGAACGCGGCTGGAGCAAGCACGCCGAAGGCTCCGTCCTGGTCTCCTTCGGTGACACCAGAGTCCTCTGCACCGCCAGCGTCACGGAGGGAGTGCCACGCTGGCGCAAGGGCAGCGGTACGGGCTGGGTGACCGCGGAGTACTCCATGCTGCCGCGCTCCACCAACACCCGCGGCGACCGGGAGGCCGTACGCGGCAAGATCGGCGGACGGACGCACGAGATCTCCCGCCTCATCGGGCGCTCGCTGCGCGCGGTCGTGGACTTCAAGGCTCTGGGCGAGAACACCATCGTGCTGGACTGCGACGTCCTGCAGGCCGACGGGGGCACCCGTACCGCCGCGATCACCGGCGCGTACGCCGCGCTGGCTGACGCCATCGACTGGGCACAGCGCAAGAAGCTCGTCAGGGCCAAGGCGCAGCCGCTCACCGGCGCGGTCTCGGCGGTCAGCGTCGGCATCATCGGCGGGGTGCCGATGCTCGACCTGTGCTACGAGGAGGACGTACGGGCCGAGACCGACATGAACGTCGTCTGCACCGACGACGGTCGTTTCGTCGAGGTGCAGGGCACGGCGGAGGGGGTGCCGTTCGCCCGTACGGAACTGAACGAGCTGCTGGACCTGGCCGTCCAGGGCTGTGCGCGGCTGGACGACGCCCAACGCGCGGCGCTTGCCGCCGAGTAGGCGGGGTATCAGGCCGGTCAAGCCCGCACGCGCGCTCGGCGGGGCGAGTGGGGGTGCCCGCGCGTCCGGTCGGACCCGCACCGGCAACTCTGCTCGCACTCCACGCGTCTGAGGAAGTGCGGGCCGCACGCGTCACGCCGTGCGGCCCGTCCGGCGGCCCGGTCGGCCCGGCACGCGCAACCGCCCGTGCTCGGGGAGGAGTTGACCGGGCACCCAGCTCCACGTCCGTATGTCCGTCCGCATCCGAAGGGACCTTCTCGTGCGTCGCATCCTGGTCAGTACAGCCGCCGCCGCCACCGTCACGCTCACGGTCGGACTCACGGCCGGCTGCGGAGCCCTGGACAAGGCGCTGGACTGCGCCAACACCGCCGTGACGATATCGGAGACGGTGAACGACCTACAGGAGGCCGTCTCAGGCTCGTCCGAGGACCCCGCCGCGGCCAGGGACGCCCTGGACCAGATCGAGAAGAACCTCAACAAGCTGGAGAAGGAGACGGACGAGGGCGACCTCAGCGCCTCGGTGGGCAAACTGAACAAGGCTGTCGACTCGGTGCACCAGGACCTTGACCAGGGCCGAGACCCGGACGTGGGGCCCGTGGTGGACGCCGCCGACGAGATCACAAAGGTCTGCAAGCCGGGTTGACCGGAAGCCGCCCCCCGTTGACCGGGAGCGAACCGGGCCCCCGGGCGTTCGCACGCCCGAGCGCTTGAGTACCCGAGCCAGCCGGCTCGAGCCGCCGCCTGCGAGAATCGTGCGCCATGAGCCAGCGCCTGATCCTCGCCACCCGCAACGCCCACAAGGTCACCGAACTCCGTGCCGTCCTCAGCGCGGAGTCGCTCGACCGTGAACTCGTGGGAGCGGACGCCTACCCCGAGGTGCCGGACGTCCGGGAGACCGGCGTGACCTTCGCCGAGAACGCTCTGCTGAAGGCGCGCGCCCTCGCGGCGGCGACCGGTCTCCCGGCGATCGCGGACGACTCCGGGCTCTGCGTGGACGTACTGGGCGGCGCCCCCGGCATCTTCTCCGCCCGCTGGGCGGGCCGGCACGGGGACGACCGGGCGAACCTGGACCTGTTGCTGGGCCAGCTCGCGAACATCGACGACGCGCACCGCGCCGCCCACTTCGCCTGCGCCGCCGCACTCGCCCTGCCGGACGGGACAGAGCGCGTCGCGGAGGGGCGGCTCACCGGCACGCTGCGGCACTCTCCGGCCGGGGACGGCGGATTCGGCTACGACCCGATCCTGCAGCCGGATGGTTCGCCGGAGTTCGTACGGGGGCGCACCTGCGCGGAGTTGAGTGCGGAGGAGAAGAACGCCATCAGCCACCGTGGCCGTGCCTTCCGCGCGCTCGTGCCGCATCTGCGCGAGCTGCTGGACTGAGCCGCCGCGGGTAACCGCGTCCGTACGGGGCCGAGCCGGCACACGACCGCGCCCGACCCACGAACTCGCGTGGTGCGGCCGGAGGGATTCGAACCCTCACGGGGGATCAACCCCACCGGGACCTAAACCCGGCATGTCTACCTGTTCCATCACGGCCGCATGCCGCCGCCATACTAACCGTCCTCAGCCGGCCGGGTGAGCCTATCGGAACGCTCAGAACCTGGGTGTGGGCGCCTGTTCCCGGGCCAGCTCCTCCGCCTCCGCCTGCGTGGCGACGGACGGCGGCGAACCGTCCAGCGGCTTACGGGCCGTCTCCCGGAGGCTGGCGACCGAGATGATCCCGATGACGGCGAACCCGGACGTGTAGAAGGCGGGTGCCAGGCTGCTGCCCGTGGCGTCCACGAGCGCCTCCATCACCAGCGGGGTCGTACCGCCGAAGAGGGAGGCGGAGAGGTTGTAGCCGATCGCCAGCGAGCCGTAGCGCACCTCCGTGGAGAACAGCGCGGGCAGCGTGGCGGACATGGTGCCGAGCAGACAGACCAGGCACGCCCCGATCAGGAGCATCCCGAGCAGGATGGTGAGGTTGCCGCCCAGCTGGAAGAGCAGGAACGCGGGCATGGTGACCACCAGGAAGCCGATCATTCCGGTCATCAGGATCGGTTTCCGGCCCACCCGGTCACTACGGCGCCCGATCTGGATGATGACCGTCATCATCGCGAGCATGGTGATGATCGCGGAGACCAGTTCCAGCGACTCCTCCCGGCCGAGGTTCTCCTTCACGTACGTCGGCATGTAGGTCAGCAGCATGTAGTGGCCGACGTTGTACGCCGCCACCAAACCGATGCACTGCAGCATGGTGCGCCAGTGCGTGCCGAAGATCTCCTTCAGCTCCTTCTGCGGCACCTCCTCGGACAGGTGGGGGCCCTCGCCCTCGGCCGTTTGGGACGTCGACTCCCGGTCGCCGCGGGCCTCCGGACGACGTGGTTGCGTCCGCTCGGCCTCCTGCTTCTTGAACGCCGGAGTCTCGTCGAGCTTCACTCGGAGGTACAGACCGATGACCCCGATCGGCCCACCGACGAGGAACGGCACCCGCCATCCCCAGGACTCCATGCCGGCGTCGCCCAGCAGCGTGCTGAGGATCAGTACGATGCCGGCCGCCATCGTGTAGCCGGAGAGAGTGCCGAGCTCCAGGAAGCTGCCGTAGAAGCCACGGCGCTTGTCCGGGGAGTACTCGGCGATGAAGGTGGCGGCGCCGCCGTACTCGCCTCCGGTGGAGAAGCCCTGTACGAGGCGGCACACGATCAGCAGGATCGGCGCCCAGACGCCGATGGCCGCGTAGCTGGGGATGAGCCCGATGGCGAAGGTGCCGGCGGCCATCAGCATCATGGTGAGAGCGAGGACCTTCTTCCGGCCGACCCGGTCGCCGAGCGGCCCGAAGAAGAGGCCGCCGAGGGGGCGTACGAGGAAGGACACGGCGAAGGTGCCGAAGGACGCGAGGGTCTGCACGCCGTCGCTCGCGCCGGAGTAGAAGACCTTGCCGATGGTGACGGCGAGATAGGCGTAGATGCCGAAGTCGAACCATTCCATCGCGTTGCCGATTGCCGCCGCCGTGACGGCGCGTTTGACGGTCCGTTCGTCGGTGACGGTGATGTCGCTACGGCGGACCTTGGGCTGGAGACGGCGTTGGACGGCTCGGAACAGATTGCGGTGCCTGTTGAATGCGGCCGGGTCGGGGGCCTCGCTCTGCATGGCAGATGTGTACCGCGAACGAGGCTCCCGAATCAGGGTGGGCCCACCCGTACGGTGATTCCGTGCCGTGAGGCCGCCAGGCGTACTGGCCGCGAGCTCGCCCGCGAGCGGAGTCAGATGTCCAGATCCCGGATGAGCTTGGCGACATGGCCGGTCGCCTTGACGTTGTACAGGGCGCGTTCGACCGTGCCCTGCTCGTCCACCACGACGGTCGAACGGATGACGCCCGTCACCGTCTTGCCGTACAGCTTCTTCTCGCCGAAGGCGCCGTACTCCGTCATGACCCCCTTGTCGGGGTCACTGACGAGCGTGATGTCGAGGTTCTCCCGCTGCCGGAACTTCGCGAGCTTCTCCGGCTTGTCCGGCGAGACGCCCACGACGGCGTAACCCGCCTTGGCGAGCAGCTCGATGTTGTCGGTGAAGTCGCATGCCTGCTTGGTGCAGCCCGGCGTCAGCGCGGCGGGGTAGAAGTAGACGATGACCTTCCGCCCGGCGTAACCGGACAGCGAGACCGGCTCGCCGTCGGCGTCGGGCAGGGTGAAGGCCGGCGCGGTGTCGCCGGGTGTCAGTCGTTCGCTCATCATCGCTCCTGAGGGGTGATCGGGCGGTAGGGATCGAGCCTACGGGCCCCGGCGGACCGCTCTCTCGGGGGTGCCGTGGCACACGAGAGGGCCCGAGCTGACAGACTGTGCAGCGGTTGGACCCAGAACCAGCCCCAGATCGCAGGATGACGCGGAACAGTGACGGAGGCGCGCGGTGTCGGATGCCAGGACTCCCGTGGACATCGAGGCGGACATCGTCCGCAGGCGGCAGGAACTCGCCGTAGCGCTGGATGAGATCGCCGTCCGGGTGCACCCCAAGACGATCATGGGAGATGCCAAGGCCCGGGTCGCCGCGAGCGTGGACCGGACCCTGGGCCGGGCGTACGTCTCGGCCAACGGCGCGGTCTCGGACGCACGGGCGCGGTTCGTCGACGAGAGCGGCGCCGTGCGGATGGACCGGGTCGTGCCGCTGGCGGCGGTGGCCGTGGTGGCGGTCGGCGGCGTGGCGCTGCTCAGCGCACGGCGGCGGCGCGGCTGACACCCCGGGCCGGGGCGCGCTCCCGGCTGACCCGGTTTACCCGGCCGTACGCGGGACGCCGTTCCGCTCCCGCCGCGGTCCGCCTGGTGGCCGGGCTGAGATACGGTCGTGCGGTGAGCTCTCAGACCCCCGCGCGTGATTCGCCCCCGCACGACAAGCTGCCGATCCGGATGCTGCACGACCGGGTGCTGGTGCGTACGGACACCCCGGACGGCGAGCGGCGGTCCTCCGGCGGCATCGTCATCCCGGCGACCGCCGCGGTCGGGCGCCGGCTGGCCTGGGCCGAGGTGGTCGCGGTCGGGCAGAACGTACGCACCGTGGAGCCGGCGGACCGGGTGCTGTTCGACCCCGAGGAGACGGCCGAGGTCGAGGTGCGGGGTGTCGCGTACGTCCTCATGCGGGAGCGGGACCTGCACGCGGTGGCGGCGGAGCGACTGCAGGGCTCGGAGGACTCGACGGGCCTGTACCTCTAGACGTCGCTGGACACCCTCGGCGCCTCCGGGGACCCTTGGACGCCTCCGGGTATCCGAAACGGTGGGGCCCGTCGGCCTTCCGAGCCCTGGCGTCGGCTCAGTGACCGGAGGTCATCTTGAGCCCGACGAGCGCGACCAGCAGCAGGCAGATGAAGAAGATCCGCGCGGCGGTGGCGGGCTCGTTGAGCACCAGCATGCCGATGACCGCCGCGCCGACCGCGCCGATGCCGACCCACACGCCGTACGCGGTGCCGATCGGCAGCGTACGGGTGGCGAGCGCGAGCAGGTACATGCTGGAGGCGAAGCCGAGGACGGTGAAGACGCTGGGCCACAGGCGGGTGAAACCCTCGGTGAACTTGAGTCCGATCGCCCAGCCGACCTCGAGCAGACCGGCTATGGTGAGCAGAATCCAGGCCATGACGGCACCTCCGTGAGTGAGCACTTGCGGGGTGCGTCGTCTTTTCTCGGCCCGGTACGGCGCGTCTCGTCGGGTCTCCTGAAGGGTAGCAAAGCCTCTCGGCCTGACCTGCCGGGCCTGACCCGCCGGCCGGGCCAACCCGGACCGGCTCGGCCGGGCCCTCGACGCGACCCAGGGGTCAGCTGCCGCGCCGTCCCATCGTGGTGCCGCCGTCGATGCCCGTCGTGGTGCCGCCGGTGCCGTTGGTGTTTCCGCCGGGCCCGCCTGTGGTGCCCCCGTCCGTACCGCCGTCGGTGCCGCCCGTACCGGTGTCGCCGCCCGGCCCGCCTATGGTGCCGCCGTCCGTGCCACCGGTGGGGCCGTCCGTCGTGCCGCCCTCCATGCCGCCGGTGGGCGGGATGCCCGGACCACTGGGCTCCTCGGTGGGCTCGTCCGGCGGGCTGGGCTCCTCCGGAATGCTGGGCTCCTCGTCGGTGGGCGGCCCAGGCGGCGGTTCCCCACTGTCGGGCGGCGTGTCCGAGGGCGCCTCGGTGGGCGGCGCGGACGGGGGGACGGTTGGTTCCGAGGGGCTGACATCGAGGTCGAACTCCTTGACGGGCTCACCCTCCAGGGCCGCCGCGGTGTACGCGCCCCAGATCTCCGCGGGAAAGCCACCACCGTTGATCCGGGGCAGGCCGGCCGCGCCGTAGAGCGGCTCGTGCCCGCCCTCGGGGTTCTGACCCATCACGCTGATCACCGTCGCCATGTCCGGGGTGTAGCCGGCGAACCAGGCGGCACGGTCCTCCTCGGCCGTGCCGGTCTTGCCGGCCGCGGGCCGTCCGGCGGACTGCGCGGCCGTGCCGGTGCCCTGCTCGACGACACCCTTCAGCATGGCGGTGGTCGCGTCCGCCGCCTCACGTGGCACGGCGCGTTCCGCCTCCCGCTCGGGCAGCTTGATCACCTCGCCGCCGCGGGTGGCCTTCTTGACCAGCGTGTGATCACGCTGGGAGCCGTGCCGGGCGAGGGTGGCGTATGCCTCGGCCATGTCCAGGGTGGAGGCGGTGGAGACGCCGAGCGCGATCGAGCCGTCCGCGGGCATGTTCGGGGTCTCCTTGGGGAGGCCCAGGTCGATGGCGGTGTCCTTGACCTTCTGCGGGCCGACGTCGACTCCCATCTGGGCGAAGACGGCGTTCACCGACTTGTCCATGGCGGTGCTCACGGGAATCCGGCCGTAGTCCTTGTGGTCCTCGTTGTCCGGGGAGTAGTCCGTGGGCTGACCGTCGCTGATCACCTCGCGTCCGCTCGTGCCGTCGTAGACGGTGTCCGAGTGGATGGGCTCGCCGCTCTGGGTGGTGGAGTTGTTGGCCAGGGCGGAGGTGAAGATGAACGGCTTGAAGGTGGAGCCGACCTGGTAGTCGCGGCGGGTGGCGTTGTTGACGTACTGCTGGACGAAGTCCTTGCCGCCGTACAGCGCCCGCACCTCGCCGCTCTTCGGGTCGATGGAGCTGCCGCCCGCCCGGACGTACGAGTCCACCTCGCGGTCGTCGCTGAGCTGCGACATGAGCTGCTCGTCCACCGCGTCCACGAGGTGCTGCTGTTGCTCCTTGTCGATGGTGGTGGTGATACGGAAACCACCGGCGCGCAACCGCTGCTCGTCGATGATGTCGTTTTCCGTGAGGTAGTTCTTGACCGCCTCGACGAGATAGCCGCGCTGGCCGGAGAGCGCGTTCGGCGGCTTGATCGGCCCGGGCTCCGGGAAGTCCATCTGCCGCCGCTTGGTCTCCGTGAGCCAGCCCTGTTCGACCATCCCGTCCAGCACGTAGTTCCAGCGGGCTATGGCGCGCGGTTTGTTCTCCGGGGCGACCTCGGTGTCGTACGAACTGGGTGCGTTGACCACGGCGGCGAGATAGGCGCTCTCCGCCGTGGTCAGTTCCTTGGCCGACTTGCCGTAGTACGCGTGCGCCGCCGCCTGGATGCCGTAGGCATTGCGGCCGAAGTAGCTGGTGTTGAGATAGCCGCTGAGAATCTCGTCCTTGCTGACCTCGTTGTCCAGCTTCAGCGCGATGAAGAATTCCTTGGCCTTGCGGGTGAGCGTCTGGTCCTGGGTCAGGTAGTAGTTCTTGACGTACTGCTGGGTGATGGTGGACCCGGACTGCTTGTCGCCGCCGGTGAGCATGTTCCAGCCGGCGCGGGCCATGGCGGTGAGGTCGACGGCGGACTCGTTGTAGAACTCCCGGTCCTCCGCCGCGAGCACGGCGCGCTGGGTGGTCTTCGGAATCTGTTGGAGCGGGATGTTCTCCCGGTTGATCTCGCCGTCCCGGGCGATCTGGGTGCCGTCGGAATAGAGGTACACGTTGTTCTGGGCGGCCGCGGCCTTGTTCGGCTCCGGGATGTCCACCAGGAGATATCCGACCACCAGGCCACCGGACAGGACCAGTACGACGAAGAGGGCGGAGCCCAGCGTGATACGCCAGGTCGGGATCAGCCGTCGCCAGCCGGTGCGTCGTCGTCCGGAACCGCCCGCGGCGGGCGACTGTGCCGGCGGGGGCCCTGTCGTGTCGTCGTCCATCGAGTCGCTCATCTGTTGGCACTCCTCGTCCACCGCCGGGCGATTCGTGTCGTACGCCCACAAAACTACTGTCACATCGTCCGTGCCGCCCGCCGGCGCACGGGCACACCCGTCCGAACGCGCGGCGTATCGGATGCGACTCCCGGGAGTCGCGGTCACCTGCCCGTGGTGACCGCGGCCAAGGGAAAGCACACACGGGAGTCTCGCCGACCGGCTTCACACGGCAGTGCTACAAGCAAGACGGGTGAGCGAGGCAAATGGATGCGTCCGAGCACAGCCTAATTCCCCTGGTGCCGCGGAGTCGGCCGGCGTCGATGGTCCGGAGGTCGAGCGACGCGGAAGCCGGTGGCTCTCGGTCGCGGGGCGTGCGGAGGTCGTGGCGAAGCGTGCCCGGCTGACCCGGTGGGAGCGGAGAGTGGCGGTGCGAGCGCGTGTCGGCGTGGCAGCGCGGGCGCCGGAGCGGAAGAGCGTGCGCTGGCGCGGACGGCGCGTGCCGGCGGGCGCGAGTGCGGGTCAGAGGTCCGCCGGGGCGTCCGCCTTCAACCGCTTGAGGTCGATGGCCTCCGCCATGGCGCGGTAGCCGTTGTCGTTGGGGTGCAGTCCGTCGCCCGAGTCGTACGCCGGAAGCAGCCGCTGTGGCTGGGCGGGGTCGCGCAGCGCGGCGTCGAAGTCCACCACCGCGTCGAATATCTCGCCCGAGCGTATTCGCTGGTTGATCTCCTGCCGTACGTCGTTCAACCGCTGGCTGAAGCCCTGGTGGCTGCCCAGCGGGGTGAGCGTGCCGCCGATGACGCGTACGTCCGCCGCGTGTGCCTGCCGCACGAGGTTCTCCAGGCCCGACACGATTCGGTCGGCGTTCAGTTGGCGAGGTCGCTTCAGCAGGTCGTTGAGCCCCAACTCGATGATCACGGTCCGTACGCCCGTACGGGACAGCGCGTCCCGGTCGATGCGTCTGATCGCGCTGGGACCGTTGTTCGGGGCGTACTTGTTGCCGTCGTAGAGGATGCGGTTGCCGCTGATGCCGGCGTTCAGCACGCTGTAGCGCGGTGCGCCGCGCTCCGTGCGCAGGCGTTCGGCGAGGAAGTCGGTCATCCGCCGGTTGGCGCCGGGGCTTGAGGTGATGCCGTCCGTCAGGGAGTCACCGAGCACCGCGACCGCGCCGGTCGCCTCGGTGCTCCAGACGTCCACCGCCGTGATGTACCGCCAGTACGGGCTCTGCTGGGTGTACGACTGCCCCTGCACCGAGTCGGCCTGGTCGCCGGGCGCGAGGTAGCTGGTCTGCCGGGCGAAGGGGTGGTAGGTCACCGGGCCCGACTTGTCCGGGCTGTACGAGGTGACCAGCAGGTCGGCCGCGGCCGGCACGTTGAGCGACACGGCGTCGCTGGCGACCTTGCCGCCGGCCGGGATGGTCACGGAGCGCTTCTGGCCGAAGGTGAGGGTCCGCATACTGCCGGTGGCGGCGGTCGGGCTGCTCGGTGCCGCGGCGAGCGCGACCGTGGCGTGCGAGATCGTCAGCGGTGCCTCGCCGAAGAGGTTGGAGAAGTGGATACGGGCGCGGCTTCCCCCCACCGAGGTGTGCACGACGTTCCGGATCGAGGTGTCCGGGAAGCCCTTACGGGTGTGCGGCTCCGCCGCGGCGGGCGGGGCGGACCAGGTGCCGACCCAGTCGGCGGAGGAGGCCGGCGCCGCCTCGCCGCCTGGATGCGAGGTGTTCTCGGCCCCGCTTCCGGTGCCGCCGACCCCGATGAATATCGCGGTCGAGACCAGCACGACGACAGCGGCCAATCCGGCCAGCAGGGCATAACCCATGTTCCTGGTCATGCTCGGTGAATCCCCTCGGGCAGACGAAGCCCGGGCTACGGGCGGTCGGCGAATGACATGATCCCACGGTTGACGCGGGCTCCCGCACGTACAGACGCCAGAGACCCCGTCAACCGTTCCGTGTGGCACGCCTACAGGGACCTACAGGGACAATGTGCAGAGGCGGGTCGACCAGGTGGAGCAGGATGAAACAGAAATATTCGGGCGAAATCGCCTCCGGGGGCGGAGGTGCTGTGACCGCATTCACACGCGGCCCCGGGGCGTTCACCGCCGCCGATGAGGCCAAGCAGCGCGGCGTTCGCCGTATGAAGTCCATCGCGACCGCCGCGTTGGTGGCGATGGCCGTGATCTTCACGCTGGCCACCTGGGCGGAGCACGCCGGCGCCGGCTCCTGGGCCGGGTACGTGGCCGCGGCGGCCGAGGCGGGGATGGTCGGCGCGCTCGCTGACTGGTTCGCGGTCACCGCGCTCTTCCGGCGACCACTCGGGCTGCCCATCCCGCACACGGCGATCATCCCGACGAAGAAGGACCAACTGGGCCGCAGCCTCGGCGACTTCGTCGGTGACAACTTCCTGTCCAGCCAGGTCGTACGCGAGCGGTTGCGGCGCGTGGGCATCGGCAGCCGACTGGGCGCCTGGCTGGCCGAGCCGGAACACGCGGACCGGGTGACCGACGAGCTGGCGACCGCGTTGCGCGGTGCCTTGACCGTACTGCGGGACTCCGACGTGCAGGCCGTGGTGGGCGAGGCGATCACCCGGCGCGCCAACTCCCAGGAGATCGCACCGGGACTGGGCACCATGTTGGAGAAGATCGTCGCCGACGGCGGGCACCGTCGGCTCGTGGACCTCGTGTGCGTACGAGCCTGCGAGTGGCTGGAGACACACGGCGACTCGGTGATGGAGGCCGTCAGCGGAGGGGCCCCGGGCTGGACCCCGCGCTTCGTGGACCGGAAGGTCGGCGACCGGGTGTACCGGGAACTCCTGCGGTTCGCCACCGAGATGCGGGACATGCCGGACCACCCGGCGCGCGGCGCGGTGGACCGCTTCCTCGCTGACTTCGCACAGGACCTGCGCGCGGACCCGGCGACCCGGGAGCGCGTCGAGCGGCTCAAGCGGGAGGTGTTGGGCCGGGCCGAGGTGCAGGAGCTGATCGACTCCGCCTGGTCCTCGGTGCGCGCCATGATCGTGGCGGCGGCCGAGGACGAGCGCAGCGAACTGCGGGTGCGTGCCCGTACGTCCCTTCTCTCACTGGGCCACCGGATGTCCCACGATGCCCGGTTGCGGGGCAAGGTCGACTCCTGGCTCGAGGGCGCGGCCGTGTATGTGGTGACCACCTACCGGCACGAGATCACCGGTCTGATCACGGACACCGTGGCGGGCTGGGACGCCGAGCAGACCTCCCGCAAGATCGAGGCGAACATCGGCCGTGACCTCCAGTTCATCCGGATCAACGGCACGGTGGTGGGTGCGCTGGCGGGCCTGACCATCCACACCCTGGCCCAACTGCTCGGCGCCTGACCGGAGTCGGCCGAGCCGGTAGGGCGCGGCCGAACCGGTCGGACGGTCGCTCGCCGCCCGGTGGCGGCCGTCCCACTTCCTGAACACCCCGTTGCGCGTCCATCACCGAGCCTGGAGCATCGATCGACGCAGGCTCGATGGCCGTCCCCATCGTGTACCGACTCGAGCCCACGACCGTAGGGCTGTCCCGCAGTCCCCGGCGGGCTCGCGTCGCTCAGCACGGCACCTCGCTGCGTTGTCGAGTCGCCCACGTACGCCCGGTATGCGGACGACTCTTCGCCTTGCGACGCACCGCACTGAACGCCGCTCGCTGATCCACCGGGGATCGCGGGCCAGCTCTTTGGAGACTCATGGTGAAGCTGTTGCGTGTCGGAACGACGGGGACGGAGCGCCCGGCACTGCTCGACGAAACGGGTACGTTGCGCGATCTGTCCGGGATACTGCCGGACGTCGACGGCGCGTTGCTCGCGGACGACGCCGCACTGGCGCGTACGGCCTCCCGGGCGGCGGCCGGTGACCTGCCGGTGGTGGAGCCGGGCACGCGCCTCGGGCCGCCACTCGCCCGGATCGGCAAGATCGTCTGCATCGGCCTGAACTACCACGACCACGCCCGGGAGACCGGCGCTCCGATCCCTACGGAGCCCATCCTCTTCATGAAGGCGCCGGACACGGTGGTCGGCCCCCACGACCCGGTGCTCGTGCCGCGCGGCAGCGTGCGTACGGACTGGGAGGTGGAGTTGGCCGTCGTGATCGGGCGTACCAGCCGTCGATTGGAGACGGACGAAGAGGCGCTGGCCGCGGTCGGCGGCTACGCCGTCGCGCACGACGTCTCGGAGCGTGAGTTCCAACTGGAGCGCGGTGGCCAGTGGGACAAGGGGAAGAACTGCGAGACCTTCAACCCCCTCGGTCCCTGGCTGGTCACCCCGGACGAGATCGCGGACCCGCAGACGCTCGGGCTCCGGCTGTGGGTCAACGGCACGCTGCGCCAGGACGGCAGCACGGCCGAGCAGATATTCCCGGTGGCCGAGGTGGTGCGCTACCTCAGCTGGTTCATGACCCTCTATCCCGGAGACGTCATCAACACCGGGACGCCCGCCGGCGTCGCGATGGGACATCCCGAGCCGAAGCCCTACCTGCGAGCCGGGGACGTCGTGGAACTGGAGATCGACGGGCTCGGCCGGCAGCGTCAGGAGCTACGCGCCGCCTGACCTGGCTGGTCCGGCTGGGCCAGTTGGTCGGGCTGGTCCGGTCGGTCCGACCCGCCGTCGCCGAGGGCCAGTCGCACCGTCCGGCCCTCCCGGGCGGAGCGGCGCGCGCCCTCGATCACCCGGAGCGCGGCCGTCGCCTGGGCGGCGGTGACCGGCGGCGGCGTACCCTCGCGCAGCGCCCGCGCGATCCCGGCGTAGTAGTCCGGATAGGCCCCGGGAAGGGTGGGCACCTGCTCGGTGCCCTCCAGCGTCCCGAGCGTGCCCCAGGCGGACTCCGGCTCCACGCCCCAGGGCGCGTCGTCGTGTCCGGGGCGGGAGCCCGCCCGCAGGGCCGCCTCCTGCGGGTCCAGCCCGTGCTTCACGTACGCCGCCCGGCTGCCCAGCACCCGGAAGCGCGGGCCGAGTTGTGCCGCGGTCGCGCTCATCCACAGGTGCGAGCGCACCCCGCCGCGATGGGTGACCGCGAGGAACGTGTCGTCGTCCGCCTCGGCGGCCGTACGCCGCACGTCCGACTCCGCGTAGACCGACTCCGCCGGTCCGAACAACGTCAACGCCTGGTCGACCAGGTGACTGCCCAGGTCGTAGAGCAGCCCGCCGATCTCCGCCGGATCTCCCGACTCGCGCCAGCCGCCCCTGGGTTGCGGGCGCCAGCGCTCGAAACGCGACTCGAAGCGCAGCACCCGGCCGAGGGCCCGCTGTTCGAGGAGCGCCCGAAGGGTACGGAAGTCGTTGTCCCAGCGGCGGTTCTGGAAGACGGAGAGCAGCAGCCCCCGGTCGGTGGCCAGCGCGTCCAGCTCCGCCGCCTCGGCCGCGGTGCCGGCCAGCGGCTTGTCGACGACGACCGGGACGCCCGCGGTCAGCGCCTGCCGGGCCAGCGGGACGTGCGTACGGTTCGGTGAGGCGAGGACGACCAGGTCCGGCCGGTCGCTGCCGCGCGCCCAGAGTTCGTTCGCGCTGGCCAGCGTACGGAGCCGCGGGCCGTGTTCGGCGCGGGCCTGTTCCTGCCGGTGCGGACTGGAGGTCACCACCGCGTCGAGGGTCAGGCCGTCGGTGGCCGCGATCAGGGGAGCGTGGAAGACGGAACCAGCCAGGCCGTAGCCGATCAACCCGACCCGCAGGTCATTGGGCGCTGCGTGCATGCGCCCACTCTCGCACACGGCATGGCGCGCGCTCGGGCCCACTCGGGCCCGTTCGGCCGACTCCCGCGCCGGCGCTCCGTACGACGCCCGCGCCCGTACGCGTCCCAACGCCGAGCGGAGCAGCCGTGGATGCGCTGTCCGCACGCCCGGCTACGCTGAACGGGGAACGTCGCGGACCGCGGGGCCGGGACGTTCCCACGCCGGAACGGATTCGTCACCACCACACGCGTCAGGAGCCGTCACGTGGCAGAGCGCAAGCCGATCGAGTCCTGGCTCACCGACATGGACGGTGTGCTGATGCACGAGGGGGTTCCGGTCCCCGGTGCGGAGGCATTCATCCAGCGTCTGCGGGAGTCCGCCCGACCCTTCCTCGTGCTGACCAACAACTCCATGTACACCCCCCGGGACCTGCACGCGCGGCTGGCCAGGATGGGCATCGAGGTCCCCCTGGAGAACATCTGGACCTCCGCGCTGGCCACCGCCCAGTTCCTGGACGAGCAGCGCCCGGGCGGCACCGCGTACGTCATCGGCGAGGCCGGCCTGACGACGGCGCTGCACGACATCGGGTATGTGCTGACCGACCACGCGCCGGACTACGTGGTGCTGGGCGAGACGCGCACGTACAGCTTCGAGGCGCTGACGAAGGCCATCCGGCTGATCAACAACGGCTCCCGGTTCATCGCCACCAACCCGGACGAGACCGGTCCGTCGACCGAGGGCGCGCTGCCGGCGACCGGGTCGGTGGCCGCGCTGATCACCAAGGCGACGGGGCGCGAGCCGTACTTCGTCGGCAAGCCGAACCCGTTGATGATGCGCGCCGGACTGAACGCCATCGGAGCGCACTCCGAGACCAGCGCCATGATCGGGGACCGGATGGACACCGACGTGCTCGCCGGACTCGAGGCCGGCATGGAGACCTTCCTCGTGCTGACCGGGCTCACCCGGCCCGAGGAGGTCGACCGGCATCCCTTCCGTCCCTCGACGGTGGTGGACTCCATCGCTGACCTGGTCGACCGGGTGTAGGTCGGTCAGGGAGTGGGGTGTTCGGGCCGGTTGGTCAGCGCGTCGCCGGTGGCCCGTCGCCGATGGTCAGCCGTCCGGGTCGCGCGGACGGGCCGAATGGAGCATTCCGGGCTGTCCCGCTCCGTGGGGCGGAGCGCCTGCGGGATCTTCGGTGGAGCGACCCGGAGGTACCCATGTCCCGTCCAGCACAGCAGCATGTCGTACGGCCCTCCTCCCGCGCCGTGGAACCGGCCCGCGGCCCCCTCAGGCGCGCGACGCGGGCCGTCGGGTGCGCCTGCGCGGTCTCGGTCCTGCTGGGGATGTGCGCGCTGCCGGCCCAGGCGGCCCAGGCGGCGCAGGTAGCGGGGTCGGGGCACGCGGGGCAGCGCACCGGGCCGGGGGCCTGGGCAACGGTGCCGGGCGCGGAGGCCGGCACGCTGGCGGCGGACCTCGTCCACGCCACGCCAGCCGGCCAGCACAGCCCCGCACCCCGCACGGACCAGCGGCGGCAGCGCGACGGGGTGGCGGGCGAGGCGGGGTTGACCCTCGCCCTGGGCGCGGTCCTCTTCGCCGCGGCGGCCGGCCGACGCCGTGGCAGCTGAGCGGTTTGGGCGCGACCCGGGGTCGCGGGAGCGCCGGTGGCTGGTCACCGGCCTGGTATGGGCGGTGGTGTTGTTGACGCTGTGGTTGTGGGGGTGGGAAATCACCTCGTTCAGCGGTGCGGGCCGCGGCGAGTCCGTCCGCTCACCGGCGACCGGATCACCGGCGACCGCGGCGTCGGCCGACGACCGGTCGGCCGACGACCGGCCGATGCCGTACGCGCACGACCCGGTGAACTCCTCGACCCGCCCCGTACGGTTGGCGATCGACGCGCTCGGAGTGCGCGCTCCCGTCGTGCCCGGGAAAGCCGGGGCGGAGGACGCCAGTCCGCCCAGGCCGCCCCCCGACGCGGACGAGGTGAGCTGGCGGCGCGGCGGTACGGTCCCCGGGGCGCGTGGCGTGGCGATGTTGGCGGGCCGGGTGGACACCGCACGGCGGCACGCCGTGTTCTTCCCGTTGAGCAGGGCGCGGCCCGGCACGGCGGTCGAGGTCACCGGCTCCGACGGCGTGGTCACCGAGTTCATGGTCGAGTCCACGGAGGTGGTGCGACGTGCGCGGTTCGACGCCCGGCGATACCGGTCGGCGGCCGAGGAGGAGGGACGCGCCGAGTTGCTGCTCGTCTCGCCCGGTGGTGACTACGATCGGCGGCGGCACGCGTACTCCTCCTACGTGCTGGTCTCGGCGTACCTCACCGGCACTCGGCAGGCATGATCCTCGGCACCCGGGCCCGGTACGGTAACCGGGGCGGGGACTTCGCAACAGACTCGGGAATGGCCGTACTTCTGCCCCCAAGGTCACCGACAACCGGAGTAACAGGTGAACGACAAGTTTTCCGGCGGCGGGCCGGACTGTGTAACGATGGTCAAGTCCGGGCCCGAGGTCGTCTCCAAGGGGGAGTGGATGCACGGCACCACCAGCACCGTTCGCGCACGCCGATCCGCACGCGCCCGTCTCACGATGAGCGGCGCGATGGTGACCACCATCATGGTGCTCTCCGGGTGCTTCTCGTCCTCCTCAGACGACTCCTCAGGAGGCGAGGGTGACCGGGACAAGGAAGTCCCGCAGTCGAACAACACGCCGTACTGGGTCAACCCGAAGGGTAGCGCGGCCAAGCAGGTCGCGGAGTACCGCGAGCAGGGCGACGACAAGTCGGCGAAGCTGATCGAGAAGATCGCGAACCAGCCGACCGCCGACTGGATCGGGGTGGAGACGCCCGAGCAGGAGACCCGCTCTATCACCAAGGCCGCCGAGAAGGCCGACCGCAGCGCGCTGCTGGTGCTCTACAACCTGCCGCACCGGGACTGCGGGCAGTACTCCCAGGGTGGGGCCGAGAGCGCGGACGCGTACCGTGCCTGGGTCGACAAGATCGTCCAGGGCGTCGGGGACCGCGAGGCGACGTTCATCGTCGAACCGGACTCGCTGCCGCACCTCCTGCAGGAGGGCTGCACCCCCCAGCAGTTCCACGACGAGCGCTACACCCTGCTCAACGAGACCGTGGGCAAGCTCAGCTCGATGCCGAACACGAAGGTGTACCTGGACGCCGGCAACCCGGACTGGGTTCGCGATCCCGGGGGCCTGGTCGAGCCGCTGAACCGCGCGGGCATCGGCAAGGCGGACGGTTTCGCGCTGAACGTCTCCAACTACCAGTCCACCGAGTCGAACATCGCCTACGGCCGCAAGCTCTCCGCGATGGTGGGCAACAAATCGTTCGTGATCGACACCAGCCGGAACGGCAAGGGCCCGGCGAAGGGCACCGGCGAGGAGTCCTGGTGCAACCCGCCCGGGCGCGGGCTGGGAGAGAAGCCGACGAGCAAGACCGGCGAGAAGTCCGTGGACGCCTTCCTCTGGATCAAGCGCCCGGGGGAGTCGGACGGCGAGTGCAAGGGCGGACCGAAGGCGGGCGCCTGGTATCCGGAGTACGCCCTGGAGCTGGCGCGTAACGCCGCCTGGTAAGGCGTACCCGACCGCCGAGTCGCCCTGGACCGCGGCCCCGTGGGGACGCGGTCGGCTCCTCGTACGTACGAGAGCGGGCGAACAGCGCGTCAGTGCCCCCGAACCCGGTAAGCACTCCGGGGCTCGGGGGCACTGACGGTGGCGGTACGCGCCCGGGGCGGGCGCGCACCGCACACTCAGGCGCCGGGCTGGACCGCTGGCGGCTCCTCCGTGGTCTGGTGCTTATCCGCCGAGGGATCGACCGGGACCTTCACCCACGCGGCCTTGGACGGGACGCCCTTGTCGTCCACGGCGTTGACCATGTACCAGCCCGGGGGGACCAGCGAGGGGTCGTCCGGGAGGGTGACCGTGATGTCTCCGTCCTTCGTCGTCTTGTAGTCCAGCGCGATGGAGCGCTGTTCGACGTTGGTGACGTGGGTGAAGGAACCGGGGCGGATCAGTCGCATCTTCTCGATGGACTTCGCGTCCTTGGAGCTGAACTTCGCCTTGCCACCCAGCTTCACCGTCTCCCGGGTCTTCCCGGTGTCCTTCAGCTGCGGCCGCTCGCCGTCCTGGTGGAGGTACGGCGGCGTGTAGATCTCGATGCGCTGCTCGAACTCGCCGGGCTTGGTGTTGGCCTCGTCGGCGTACAACGAGTCGGAGCCGAAGGTCATGACCCTGCCGTCCGGCAGCAGCAGGCCGCCGGAGTGGTAGTTGCGGCCCACCAGCGGGTCCGCGACATCCTCGAACTCCCGCTTCTCCGGGTCATACATGCTGGCCTTGAGGATGTTGCTGTCGCTGCGTCCGCGGTAGTCGTCCGAGCCGTTGGTGGTCAGCACCTTGTCGTTGGGCAGGATGACGCTGGTCGGGTAGCGGGCGTCGGCGTACAGCTCGGGGCCGTCCTTGAACCGCGGGTTCTTGTCGTTGAGGTCCACGATGCGGGTCTTGTTCGTCGACTTGCGACTCTCGCCGATGCCGCCGCCACCGAGCACCATGTACTTCTGCTCCTGGGCCGGGGGGAGCAGCACCGACATGGAGGTCTCCAGGATGTCCGGGTCGCTCATCCCGGGCACCTTGGTGAACTCGTTCGTGCTGAGATCCCAGATCCCGGGGGTACGGCCCTTGTTCGCGGGACCGTAGCCGGCGTTCGAGCCGGTGTAGAAGATCTTGCCTTCCCGGGCCAGGAAGAGCGCCGGGTAGGTGGGGAAGAAGCGGGTCTTGGGCAGGTACTCCCACTTCTTCGTCCGCGGATCGTAGATCTCGTTCTTGCCCGGCACGACCTGGCCGATCTCGTCCAGCCCGGAGACCGACAGCACCGATCCGTCCTCGAGCGTGGTGAGGGTCGGATACCAGCGTGCCTCGCCCATGGGGTCGACCGTGATGTAGCGCTCGGCCACCGGGTCGAACTCGTAGGCGTCCTTGATGCCCTGGAAGTCCTTCTTGTCGAAGGACAACTTCTGCGCGATGCCGTAGATGTTCTCCTTCTCCTGGCCCTTCAGGCCGCTGACCTGGTACTGGTCCTGGGCACCCGTCTGGTGCTTCTTGCCCTTCTTCGGCGCCTCGACGTACACCCGGGAACTGCTCGGCGTGACGGTGGCCTCGCCAGTCTGCGGGTCGATCTTCTTCTCCGCCCGCGGCACCAGGATGTTGTTCTGCGCGACGAAGGTCTTGCCGTTCTTCTTGCCGGTGAAGCGGGTGCCCTTCTTGAGGGTCTTCGCCTTGTCCGGATTCTCGTTGTAGACGATCATCAGACCGCCTGCCTTCTCCACGTCACCCTCGAGGGTCTCGTAGCGCTGGGTGCCGCCGGCGACCAGCAGCTTGCCGTCCGGGAGCTGGGTGTGGCCGGCACAGAAGAGGTCGGCCGGAGTGGGGATGTTCTTGAAGGTGTTCTTCTTCGGGTCCCACAACACCGTACGGAACGTGCCCGCGTCGAACATCTTGGCGTCGTTCCCGGACCCGGCCACCAGCAGCACCTTGCCGGTGTGTAGCAGAGCCGCGTGGATCGTGTTGATCCGGAACTCCTCGGGGATGTCCACGATCTCCCACTGGCCGTTCTCGGCCTTGTACTCGGGCTGGTTGATCTTGTAGTCGTGGTACTCCTCCGAGGCGAAGTTGTACAACGCCGGGCCATTGAAACCCGCCAGCACGAGAACCGCCGCCGCACCGATCGCCAGGCGGCGGGTGCGACGGCTCGGGCGGTACTTCATCTTTCGCGTCCCCCAAATGCGGAGTGCATGGTCGAATCTGCGGTGGTGGACCAGCTAGGGCGGTGCGCGCCGGTGCCGGGCTGTGGTGGTGGTCCGGCAGGTTCCTTCGAGGCGTCCAGCTCCTGGAGCCGCTCCACGTCCGGGTGTGGGCCCGTTGCCCCCGCTGATCCGCTTCGGCCATGCTTGCGCTTCTTGCGTTCGTGTCTGAGCGTGACGCGCCAGCCGATGATGGGCGCGGCGGTGATGAGCATGGCGAGGGTCGCCCAGGTCAGCATCGCCGGGTGATCGTGGCCGAAATAGAAGGACCCGCCCAGCGAGCCACCGAAGATCACGATGAACAGCAGATGCACCCGGAAGGTCCCGAAGAGCGTGTCCGGGCTGGCCGAGTCCCCCTTCGGGGTGACGACGAACTTGCTCTTACGTCGCAGCACCGTGTCGAAGAGCGAGCGCGCGTAGATCGGCGCGGACAGGGCGGACATCAGCATTCCGGCCAGCCCCCCGGAGCCCTCCGGCTCGTGCGGTGAGACGTTGTGCCGGCGGTTCCAGACGTACAGGCCGATCTGCAGGGCAGTCGCGTTGCCGTACAGCATCATCCAGACGGTCGGGTCGATCTGCACGCCCGAGGCGCCGAGTCCGAGGAAGAGGGCACAGCTGACAGCGGCGAGAATCCAGTTCATCGCGGAGATCGGGTAGAAGATCATCAACATCGTGTAGTTGAAGAGCTTGCCCGGACCCAGGGTGAAGATCCCGCGCCAGTACTGCTTGAAGATGGTCTCGTAGGTACCCCGGGACCAGCGCAGTTGCTGGGTGAAGAAGTCCGTCCAGGCGTTCGGCCCCTCGCCGACGGCGAGCACGTCCGGGGTGTAGACGGAACGCCACCTCTTCCCCGTCACCGGGTTCTTCGCGCGGTGCATCTCGAAGCCGGTGGCCATGTCCTCCGTGATGGAGTCGTACAGGCCGCCGATGCCCTTGACCGCCTTGATGCGCACGGCGTTGCTGGTGCCGACGAACATGGGCGCGTCGTACCGGTTGCCGGCGCGCTGGATCAGCGCGTGGAAGAGGAACTGCTGGCTCTCGGCCGCCTTGGTGACGAAGTTGTCGTAGTTCCCGTACACCTGAGGGCCGATGACGAAGCCGACGTCCGGGTCCCGGAAATATCCGAGCATGCGCTCGAGGTAGTTGGGCAGCGGCACGTGGTCGGTGTCGACGGAGGCGAAGTAGTCGTAGTCGTCGCCGTGCGCGTCCAGCCAGGAGTTGTAGTTCCCGTGCTTGGTCTTGGCCCGGAAGGCGCCCTTCGACTGGTTCCAGTGCGGCACGCCCTTACGGCTGAAGTGGTGCACGCCCAGCCGGCGGCAGACCTCCTTCACCTCCGGGTCGTCGCCCTCGTCCAACAGCCAGACGTGCAGCAGACCGCGGTGCCGGATGCGTACGGCCGCCTCGAGGGTCTTGGTGACCATCTCGATCGGTTCCTTGCCGGGGACGAACGAGGTGAGGAAGGCCACCTTGGTGTCGGCCTCCGGCACCACCGGGATCGGGTCCCTGGCGACCAGCGTGGCGTGCGAGTTGGAGATGACGTTCATCGTGCGGAACAGCTCGATCAGGCCGATGGCGACCAGCATCACGATGTCGAGCTTCAGCACCAGGTCGGAGACCTCGCCGCTGTCCCGCTCGGTCCAGTGCTGCGGCTGCATCAGCCAGATCAACAGGCCGGCGGAGAGCAGGGGGGCCAGGCAGAGGAGGAACGCCGCGCGGAACCGGTGCGGTTCGTCGGCGAGCAGGCTTCGGTACGCCACCCGATAGGGCTTGTTCGGCTCGGGCTGGCTGAGCGGCCCGGCGAGTCGGCTGTAGTGCTCGTAGTCGTAGCGAGGCAGAGCCTTGCGCGGCCAGCGTAGCCCACGACCGAGCGACGGCCCGCCGCCCTGGCGCTGGACACGAGGCACTCGCAGCCGTGTGGTCTGGGCCGGGTCCTGGGCGTCCGGTGGCCGTTCGGTGCCGTCGGGCATCGAGGTCATGCTTCATCCCCCCACGCGTGCTACACGCGTCTCGCTCTCACCCACGCCGTCTCCCCCTCGGCAGTGGAACGACGGTGTTCCACGCCGATACCCGCCGAGACGAGAGAACACCGGGCCTGGTTCCATGCCGTGCCGACTCGCTGTGCATGTGTGGGGTGCTGCCGCTGCTCCCGCATCTCGTCGGGACGTGCCAACTCTACGGCACGGTCTCCGGGAAAGGGCGTGATCGCAAGGGTGCACAGGGAGGTTTGACCCGGTTTTGGGTTGTTCTGGATTCATGGTTGTGCGGGAAGTGTTGTCGATATGTGGAGGCGGTTCGCGGAAGTGCGGCCGTGTACGGCCCGTCTGGCGGTGCGGATTCAGCCGTCCGGGCTGCGTGGTGAGCGGCGTGCCGGCACGGTCGCCTGTCGGTTCGTCATTGGTCTGGACATGACCAGAGTGGCGAGCTAGCTTCGTAACTGGTCTGGACCAACTGGCCAGCCTGGTCCAACCGGCCGGGCTGTCTTCATGTTTCGCGCGCTGACACCCCCACTCTCACCTGGAGCAGGAATGCGGAAGAGAATCAGCACCACGCTGGCCGTGCTCGGAGTCGCCGGGGCGAGCATCCTCGCCACCACCGGCACCGCCCAGGCACACGGCTACGCCTCCTCGCCGACGAGCCGCCAGGCTTACTGTGCCGACGGCACCGTGAGCGGCTGCGGGGCCATCCAGCACGAACCGCAGAGCGTCGAGGGCCCCAAGGGCTTCCCGGCCGCGGGGCCGAAGGACGGCCTGCTGTGCGCCGGCGGCAACGAGGGCTTTGCCGAGCTGGACGACCCCCGGAACGGCGAGTGGCCGACCACCAAGCTGACCGCGGGCGCGGAGCACACCTTCACCTGGACCAACACCGCCATGCACTCGACCACCGACTACCAGTACTACGTCACCAAGGACGGCTGGGACCCGAGCAGCAAGCTCACTCGCGCCGACCTGGAGGCGAAGCCCTTCCTGACGGTGCCCATGAACGGCGAGCGGCCTCAGCCCGAGGAGAGCCACACGGGCACCCTTCCGGACAAGTCGGGACGCCACCTCATCTTCGCGGTGTGGAACGTCGACGACACCGGTAACGCCTTCTACTCCTGCGCCGACGTGGAGTTCTGAGCGGTCCGGACCCCCGGTGGCCGATGGTCCCGGGGGTCCGCGGCAGGCGGGGGAAGGCCGCATCGGCGAGGCGCCCGGCACGGCACCTCGCGGCACGAGCCGTGCTCGCGCGGCACCGGTCACTCGACGACCGTTGACTTCAACCAGACTTGAAGAAGCAGGATGAGGGGCGACAGCAGAGACCGTCTCCTCAAGGAGTCCTCATGACCGCCGTTGTGCACACCCTGCCCCGCCCGAACCGTACGGACGTGGGCCTCGCGGCCTTCAGTCGCTGGCACGTGGGCAGTCCGGAGCGGCAGTCCGCGACGCTCGAGGCCATCGCGCGGGCCTGGCGCTCGCGGCCCTGGCCGACGCCCGACCTGCGCTCGTACAACCTCTACGCCAGCAACGACGGCCGGACCCTGATGCACTACTCACAGTGGGCCGACGAGCGGGCGCTGCGCGACTTCCAGCGAGACCAGCGGGACGAGCGCCTTGAGGAGATCTTCGCCGCGGTGCCGGAGGCCGAACGGCTGGGGCTGGGCCTCTACACCCGTTACCGGGGCGGCGCCCCGGAGTCGGCGAACGACCCGGCACGCCATGCCGGTTGTATCGTCACCGTCGAGGTGGAGTTCGTGGACTCCGACGCGGAGCGCCAGCGCGCCTGGGTGGATGCCGTGTACACGGCACTGGACAGCGACCCGAAGCCGCATCCTGGCGGTATCTGAGCGCAGTTCCACGTCAGTACGGACGGGACCCGCGTCCTCAACTACGCGGAGTGGGAGAGTGAGCAGGCGCACGTCGAGTGGTTGGCCGGACCGGGCGACGGCGGCTCGCCCACAGACGAGTGGGAACGGGTGCAGAACTTCCCCGGGCTGAAGGCCAGCACCGTCACCCGGCACACCTTCGTCCAGAGCATCGTCCCGGACTGAGCCCGCGCTCGCGGCGGCACGCGGAGGTACGGGCGCGTGCGTACGGAAGGCCCTCGCGTGAACCCACGCGAGGGCCTTCCGTCTCGGTGCGCCGCCAGGGACTCGAACCCCGGACCCACTGATTAAGAGTCAGTTGCTCTAACCAACTGAGCTAGCGGCGCCCGCTGCCCCTCCATGCTACCGGCCGGTGAGGAGTGCTCCCGACCACCAGCCAGCCGTACCGTCCAGCCGTACCAGCCACCGGTACCGGCCCGGCGCGGGTGCGTACCGGCGGGAGCGGCGGCGTGCCTCGTCAGATCGCCAGCGAGAGCATCACGGGCGCGGCCTGCTGGTTGAGCGTCTCGGCGGCGCTCCGCAGCCGGTGCGCCGCCTCCAACGGGAGGGACAGCGCCAGACAGCCCACGGCGGAGCCCGCGGTGACCGGGACGGCCGCGCAGACCGTGCCGACGGCGTACTCCTGGAGGTCCAGCACCGGCACCGTGGCCGGCTGCTGGTCCAGGGAGTTCAGCAGGAGGCGCTCGTCCGTGATCGTGCGCGAGGTGAGCCGGGCCGTACGGTGCCGGGTGAGGTGGTCCTTGCGGCCGTCGTGGTCCAGCTGGCCGAGCAGGCACTTGCCGATCGCGGTGGCGTGCACGGCGGAACGGAAGTCCACCCACTCGTTCACCACGGGTGTGCTGGGGCTGTCCGAATAGTGCATGACCTCCATCTCGCCGTCCGTGTACCGGCTGAGATAGACGGCGGCGCCCAGGGTGTCCCGCAGCTCGGCCAGGGTGTGATCGAGCCGCTCCCGCAGCGCCCGATCGCGGTCGCCGCTGCTGCCCAGCAGCAGGAGTGTCTCGCCCACCGTGTAGCTGCCGTCGGCCAGCTGCGTCACGTAGCCCTCCCGGCGCAGCATCAGCAGCAGCCTGGACAGCTGTCCGGGCGGTAGTTCGGTGACCTGGGCGAGCCGTGCCTCGGACACGCCGTCCCGGTGTCCGGCGACCGCCTCGAGTGCGCGCAGTGCGTACCGCACCGAGTGGAACGGCGCCGTGGATTCCGGCTTGAGCGCCACGGTGTCCCCCTGGAGGTTGTGACCGTTTCGTCGTGACCCGCTGCCTCGTGACCCGTGGGTCACACGTGCTCGCTTCTCACCATAGCGGTCAGGCGGGGTCCGGTGGCCGGGTGTTGGCCTCATCGGCATATGCCACTGACGGATGTGGCCCGGTCACCCGTTCGTGGGTGACCGGGCCACGAGGGACCGGTGCGGGCGTACGGCAGGGCTCCCGATTCCGTACGCCCAGGGTGTCCCGGGTGTTCCGGTGGCGCCCCCGGCGGCTCAGCGCCGCGGGCGGCTCGTACTCACAGCACGGCGCTGAGGAACTCGCGGGTCCGCTCGTGTTCCGGATCGGAGAAGATCTTCTCCGGGGCGCCGGACTCGATCACCCGACCCGCGTCGAACATCAGCACGTCGTCCGAGATGTCCCGGGCGAAGTTCATCTCGTGCGTGACGCACAGCATCGTGATGTCCGTGGTGTGCGCGATGTCCCGGAGGACGTCGAGCACGCCCGCCACCAGCTCCGGGTCCAGGGCAGAGGTGACCTCGTCCATCAGCAGCACCTGCGGCTTCATGGCCAACGCGCGGGCGATCGCGACCCGTTGCTGCTGGCCGCCGGAGAGCTGGGTCGGATACTTGTTGACGTGCTCGCTGAGCCCGACCATCTCCAGGAGTTCCAGGGCCCGCTCCTCGGCCTGCTCCTTGGGCACGCCGAGCACGTGCACCGGGGCCTCGGTGACGTTCCGCAGCACCCGCATGTTGGGGAAGAGGTTGAACTGCTGGAAGATCATCCCGATCTTCTTGCGCACCTCGCGCACGTGGTTCTCACTGGCGGGGACGAGCTGGCCGCCGCGCTCCTCGTGCGTGAGGTAGTCGCCGGCCACCTTGATGGTGCCATCGTCCGGTTTCAGCAGCGTCATCAGTAGCCGCAGGATGGTCGTCTTGCCGGAGCCGGACGGCCCGATCAGGGTGACGTGCTTCCCGGAGGAGACGGTGAAGTCCATCTCGTCCAGGACGACGTTGCTGCCGAAGCGCTTGGTCACGGAGTCGAACCGGATGAGTTCGCTGCCGTCGACAGCGGGGTTCTGGTCCTCTTTCGAGAGGCTGTTCTCACTGGACAAGACGACGCTCCAGGACTCGGATCAGAAGAGAAGCCGGGTAGGCGATGCAGATGAAGGCGACCCCGACGATGGTGATGGCCTCGGTGGTGAAGGTCTCGTTGCTGTAGGCCTGGGCCTCGCCGAGCATCTCGAAGGCGCCGATGACCGCGATCATCGGCGAGTCCTTGAGCATCGACACGACGTAGTTGCCCAGGGCGGGCACCACCCGGCGGATGGCCTGCGGCAGGATGACCGCCGTCCAGGTGCGCGTTTTCGGCAGGTTGAGGGCCGTGGCGGCCTCCCACTGGCCGATCGGCACGCCGTTGATGCCCGCGCGGTACACCTCGGCGGTGTACGTCGAGTAGTGCAGCCCCAGGCCGATGATGCCGGTGGTCAGCGGGCTCATCGCCGGGCCCCACTCGGGGAGCACGTAGAACAGGAAGAAGAGCTGCACCAGCAGGGGCGTGTTCCGGATGAACTCGGTGACCGCGGTCACCGGCCAGCGAATCCACGTGTTCTCGGAGCGCTGGGCGATGGCCCAGACCAGCCCGAGGCTGAAGGCGATGAGCGTGCCCAGGACCAGGGCCTGCAGGGTGACCAGCAGTCCGTCCCAGAACCGGGGCATGAAGGTGTCGACGTTCGACCAATCCCAGCTGTTCATCCGATACCTCCCGCGGACTGGGTGCCGGCCTGCGCGCTCTCACCGCGTGCGCTGAGCTTGCGGCTCAGGAAGCCGGGCTGCTTCTCCGGCGCCTGGCCGATGTTGGCCTTGGCGTGCCGTTCGACGACCCGCATGCCGCGGGTGAGGACGAAGGCGATGACGAAGTAGAGCACCAGCAGCAGGGTGTAGATGGGGGCGCTCTCGTTGCTGCCCAGCCGTACGAGGTTTCCGGCGAAGGTCATGTCGGCCACCGTGATGACCGAGACCAGGGCCGTGCCCTTCAGCAGTTCGATCAGCAGGTTGTTGAACGGCGGGATCATCTCCGGCCAGGCCTGCGGGAGTTCGATCCGGCGCAGCCGCTGGAACCGGGTGAAGCTCAGGGCGATGCCGGCCTCGCGTTGTGCCGGATCCACCGCGGCGAGCGCGCCGCGCACGATCTCCGAGCCGTACGCCCCGTAGGTGAGGCCCAGGGCACTCACGCCGGCCCACATCGGCACGAGCTGCCAGCCGAAGAGCGGCAGGGCGAAGAACATCCAGAACATCAGCACCAGAGCCGAGGTGCCGCGGAAGATCTCGAAGTAGGTGCCGGCGAGGAAGCGCACGATCCAGAACCTGGAGGTCCGCAGAGGGCCGACGATGAAGGCGACGGCGGCGGCGAGCGCCGCGCTGTAGATGGTCACCTGGATGGTGACCCAGATTCCCGGAAGGAACCACGTCCAGAACATGCCTGATGTCATCATCAGCCGCACAGCTCCTTCGCCGTCATGTCGGTCATCTCCGTCATGCCGAACCCGAAGGGCTTCACGATTTCCAGCAACTCTTCGTAGTTGTTCCGCTTGAGCTTGTGCAGCTCCTTGTTGAACTCGTCACGGAAGTTCTTCTCGGAGAGTCGGAACGCGAAGCCTCCGGCCCCGTAGGCCGGTTCGCCGTCCACGATGGGCTGGAACGCCTCGGTGGCGTCGACCGCCGCCTTGCCCTTCACCACGGTCTCGACCGTGACGTTGGTGCCCGCGAAGGCGTCGATCCGGCCGGTTTTCACCGCGCTCAGACCGGCGACCTGGTCTGGGTAGATCTTCACGTCCAGGCCGTACGACTCGGCGTAGGCGATTTCCGCGTACGCCTCGCCGGAACCGATCCGCAGACCCTTCTTCTTCACGTCCTTGTATGTCTTGATGCCATGCGGATTGCCCTTCTTCACGATGAAGGCGTCCTTCATGATGTATTCCGGATCGGCGAAGAGCACCTGTGCGCACCGCGTCGGGTTGATGTACATTCCCGCGG
Source organism: Streptomyces oceani (assembly GCF_001751245.1). Lineage (GTDB taxonomy): Bacteria > Actinomycetota > Actinomycetes > Streptomycetales > Streptomycetaceae > Streptomyces > Streptomyces oceani. The sequence continues at coordinate 537,740 of NZ_LJGU01000127.1, read as the reverse complement.
ATACCACATCGAACTGCTGTGCCTTGAGCCCGGGGATGAGCGCACCGAACTCCACGGGAATCGCCTTCACTTCGGAGATCCCGAGACGCTTGAAGATGACCTTGGCGATCTCCGGAGCTTCTCCGGTCGCCTCACCCTCGTCGTTGATGTAGCCGAACGGAGGCTCACTGGCGATGCCGACGCGGACGGTTCCCTTATCTCGAAGCCGCTCCAGGAGATCGCCCCCCTCTACCTTTCCCTCCTCCGGCGCCCTGCTGCATCCGACGACACCGAACGCACCCAGCGCCGCCGCACCCGCGAACAGCGAGCGGCGACTGATTCCTCTTCCGTTGAATGGCGTACTCGCCCTCAGTGGTGGAGCCATAGCCGCGCGGCTACCCAGACCGGACGGAGTTATGCGGGTCGTTTCTAGCACTTGATCCAGTCGTCACGGTATTGACCACCGATCTCGGGCGAGGAAACCTTCCGCAATCCATCCGGACAAGCGCGCCTATGTCCAACTCGGCACATTTGGCATCCCGCAGGTGTGGACTGACACGTTCCGTTCGTGTGCGAGCGCATTGTTGTTCGGGCGTCACCGACAGCGAAGAATGCCGCGCCCCCAGCGCGAGCGGCCGGCTTCCGCTCCTCTCGTTCCTGGGCCAACGGCTCCCGGAAATCCGCTGATCGACGAGCAGTTCAGCGTGTGGCCGCGCGTGATGCAATACGCTGGCCGCCGCATGGGAGAACGGACTCGCGGGCGGCCGTCGGTGCTGGCCGAGAGTCCGTAAAGCGCTTCGGCGGTGGAAGGCGTCCCGGGGTCGGACATCGTCCGGCCGCGCCTTGCGTACGGCACCGTGCGTCGTGTGCCGGAGCGCGTGACACGTAGGCGACCAGCCCTGGGAGGCATGATGCCGGACCGATTCATCGAAGTGTCCCTGGACAAGCGTGGCGTGAGTTGCACCGCGAAGCTGCTGGACGACCGCGCGCCGGTCACCTGCGCGGCCGTGTGGGACGCGCTGCCGCTTGGCGGCGACGTCTATCACGCGAAGTACGCCCGGAACGAGATCTACGCCCTGGTCCCGCCGTTCGCACCGGAGGAGCCGCCTCTGGAGAATCCCACCATCACGCCCATTCCGGGGGATCTGTGCTATTTCACCTTCACTGAGACGCAGTTGGCCACGGCCTCGTACGGCTACGAGACCGAGGCCGCGCACCAGGGCCGTAAGACGGTGGTCGACCTGGCGCTCTTCTACGAACGCAACAACCTGCTGATCAACGGCGACGCCGGCTGGGTGCCCGGCATCGTCTGGGGCACCGTCGTGGACGGCCTGGACCGGATGGCCGACGCCTGCCAGGACCTCTGGCGCGCCGGCGCGATCGGCGAAACCCTCAACTACCGGCGAGCGTAAGCTCCGGCGGGTCGGGGATGTCGGCGGCGCCCGCCCCGTAGAGCGCGTGCGCCGCCCGCAGGACGAGGGCGTCCGCGTGCCGGGCGCCGACCAACTGGACGCCGATCGGCAGGCCGTCGGAGTCCACTCCACAGGGCAACGAACAGGCGGGCTGCTGGGTGAGGTTGAACGGGTACGTGAAGGGTGTCCAACTCGTCCAGCGCGGCGGTGCGGAGCCGGCCGGCACCTCGAGGCCCTTCTCGAAGGCGGTCAGCGGCATGGTCGGGGTCACCAACAGGTCGTACGTCTGGTGGAAGTCGCCCATCCGCTTGCCGAGGGCCATCCGCACGTCCACCGCGGCCAGATAGTCCAGCGCGCTGGCCCGCGCGCCCTCCTCGCACACGGCACGCAGCCTCGGGTCCATCGACTCCCGCTGCTCGGCGGTGAAGTCCTCGGTGATCCTGGCCGCTCCGCTGAACCACAGCGTGTGGAACGCCTCGACCGGGTCCGGCAGATCCGGATCGACCTCCTCCACTCGGGCCCCGAGGGCCGTGAGACGGTCCACCGCGCGGCGCACCGAGGCGGCAACCTGCGGCGCCACGTCCACCTGTCCGCCGAGAGTGGGCGAGTACGCCACCCGCAGCCCCGCCACCCCCTCGTCCAGCCCGTCCCGGAAGCTGCCACGCACCGGGCCGAGTTGGGACCAGTCCCGCGCGTCCGCTCCGGAGATCACATCGAGCAGCAGCGCGCTGTCCGCCGCGTCCCGGGACATCGGTCCCACGTGTGCCAGGGTGCCGAAGGCACTGGCCGGATACATCGGCACGCGCCCGTAGGTCGGCTTCAACGCGAAGATCCCGCTGAACGACGCGGGGATGCGCACCGAGCCGCCCGCGTCGGTGCCCAGGCTGAGCGGTCCGGCGCCGACCGCGACGGCCGCCGCGCCACCCCCGCTGGAGCCGCCCGAGGTGCGCGCTGGATCGTACGGATTGCCCGTCGCTCCGTGCCGTGGGCTGTCGGTGACGCCCTTCCAGCCGAACTCCGGGGTGGTCGTACGGGCCAGCAGCACCGCGCCGTGCTCGCGCACCCGTGCGACCGAGGGGGCGTCCTCACGCCAGTCCTGTTGCTCCGCCACGGACCAGGAGCCCTTGAGCGTGGGCACGCCACGCTGCAGCAGGATGTCCTTCACCGTGACCGGCACGCCGTCCAGCAGTCCCTCGGGCGCGCCACGGTGCCACCGCTCGGTGCTGGCCTCGGCCTGCTGGAGGGCTTCCTCGTGGTTGATCCGGACGAAGGCGTTCAGCACGGGCTGCGCGGCCTCGGCGCGGGCGAGCGCGGCACGGGTGGCGTCGAGCGGGGTGAAGTCCCCGGCGGCATATCCGGCGAGCAACTGGGTCGCGGTCAGAGTGGCGAGATCGGACAACGCATCCTCCTGGAGGTTCACACGCGCGGTGGTGTTCCGTGCCGGCCCGGCCGGGCACCGTGGCCGGGGCCGCGGGCGGGCCCGGCCCGGGACCCCGACGAGGGGTGGGCGGGGACAGTCTGGCTGACCCGGCGGCCGACCGGCAGACCCGTTCGGTCATCCGGTCAACCGGCGGCGTACGTACGAGGGCTGGCGACCCACGGACGGGCGAGGCGCTCAGGGCATGGGGGCGCGCCCCGGGGAGGGCGGCGACCCGCGGGTATGGCTC
>NZ_LJGU01000127.1:301529-534597 GCF_001751245.1 Streptomyces oceani | reverse complement strand
GGCGCCCCGCGGGTATGGCTCGGCCCCGTCCGCCCGCGGGTCGGTCCGGGCCGGTCAGGAGGCGGGGACGTAACCCAGGGTCTTGTCGACCACGTTCATCAGGGGCTCACCGGCGCTCCAGCGGTCGAAGTTGTCCAGGAACTGTTCGGCCAGGTCGTCACGCCAGCCGATGGTGTCCCCGCTCATGTGCGGTGAGACGAGCAGTCCGGGCACCTGCCACAGCTCGCTGTCACTCGGGAGCGGCTCCTCGCGGAAGACGTCCAGGGCGGCGCCGCCGATCCGCTGTTCCCGCAGGGCGGCGACCAGGTCCTCCTCGACGACGTGCTGGCCACGCCCGACGTTGATGAACCGGGCGGAGGGCTTCATCCGGGAGAAAGCGGCGGAATCGAACATCCCGCGGGACGCCTCGGTGAGTGGCGCGACGCAGACCACCCAGTCAGCCTCGCCGAGCAGCGTGTCCAACGCGCCGTTCCCGTGCACTCGGCCGAATTCCGGATCGGTATTCCGCTCCGTACGACCCACCAGGTCGACGCTGACACCGAGTGCCATAAGCGTGCGGCCAATTCTCCGGCCAATGGGGCCGGACCCGACCACCACGGCTCGAGTGCCGCCGACTCGGAGTGTCTCCCGGTGCCGCCAGTGCCTTTCGCGCTGCAATTCCCAACTGCCGGGAAAATCCTTGGCCATGGCTAGCACGAGACCCGCGACGTACTCCGCGATCGGCTGGTCGAACACGCCGCGCGCATTCGTGATAAGGACATCCGAGTCGGCCAGTTCGGGCAGTAGCTTGTCCACGCCGGCGCTCGGGGTGTGCACCCAACCGGGTCGGGCGCCCGACCCGGGCCACGCGTCCCGTACGGCGCTGGACAGGAAGTCCCACACGAGGAGCACGTCCGCCTCCGGGAGGCGCTCGGCCAGCGACTTCTCGTCCGCGTGCACGACGCGGGCGCGCCCGGAGAGCCGGTCGAGCCGCGGTGGCGGATCATCGTCCAGGACGAGGACGCATGTTTCGGACATAGGCAGGAAACCGTTTCGAAACGAAGGGCTGCTGGAATGCTCGCGATGGCGCGGGATCTTGGCGCGGGTGCGAGGATTGACCACGGTAGGGACGGCGAACTACCTTCGTCAACGAAGGCATCTGTCCCGGCGTTCCCGGCATCTGCCCGGGTCTCTTTTCACTCTCTTTCTGGCCTGTGCCACCCCTCCGTCTCATTGGGGCTCGAAATGGATGTCTCCTTCCTAGGTGGACCGCAGCCGCAGCGCGGCGTCGGCATCGTTGCGCCGTTCGACTTCGCGTTGGATCGCGAGCTGTGGCGCTGGGTGCCCGACGACGTGTCGCTGCACCTCACACGTACGCCGTTCGTGCCGGTCGAGACGAGTCTCGACCTCGCGCGGCTGGTAAGCGAGCACGAGACGCTGCACGAAGCGGTGCTCGCGCTGACCGCGGTGTCGCCGGAAACGGTGGCATACGCCTGCACGTCCGGCAGTTTCGTCGGCGGGTCCGCCGGCGAGCAGGCCATGACAGCGGCGATGGAACAGGCCGGCGAGGTGCCCGCCGTGACCACCTCCGGAGCGCTGCTCGAAGCCCTGCAGGAGTTGGACGCGCGGCGCGTGGCGGTCGTGACTCCGTACACCAAGTCCGTGACCGACTCGCTGGAGGACTACCTCCGGGAGGCCGGCATGGTGGTGACCGGGCGCAGCTATCTCGGACTGACCCGGCACATCTGGCGGGTGCCGTACCGGGACGTGGTCGACATGGCCAGGGCGGCCGTCGTCGACTCGCCGGACGTGCTGTTCATCAGCTGCACCAACCTCCCGACCTTCGACGTGATTCCGCAGCTGGAAGCGGAGTTGCGGATGCCCGTGATCTCCGCCAACCAGGTCACCATGTGGGCCGCCCTGCAGCGGATGGGCAAGCAGGCCGTGGGCCCCTACCAGGCGCTGCTCGACCCGGTCGCCCGGCGCGGACCGGCCGCGATGGACCCGGAGCCGAACCACGAGCCGAGCGCCTCGTACGGCCCGGCCGAGCCCTACGAGGCGGGTGAGGCGTACGGTCCGCACGAGCCGTTCGGCGGATCGGTCGCCCAGCACCCGCGCGAGCCCGGTGGTCCGGCCGACCACGGTGCGCCACCGCCGGCCGCGCTGGCCGGCGCCGACCTGGAGGGTGGCGAGTCGCTGGAGGCGTACGACCAGCCGCACCCGCCAGCCATGCCGGACGACGGGGGCGGCGGCGCACAGCCACCCGCCTGACCGTTCGTAGCTCCCGAGGCCGGGCCGTGTGCCCGGCCTCCACGACTGTTCTCGAAGCCAGCTCACGCGTGCCGGTGATACGGCACGCCCTGATCCGGCCCGGCTCCGGGCCGATCCAACCACGCGTTTGGAGGCGTACATGGCACAGGCGGTGGGGTTCCTCTACCCCGGCTACTCCGCGGAGGACGACTTCCCGCGGCTCGAAGGAATCCTCGGGGCGGCCGGGGCGGACGTGCGACTGCCGCTCGTGCACACGGACATCGGCGAGGACGCGCACCGCGTCGACGCGTTGTTGGAGATGGGCTCGGCGGCTCGCCTGGCGGCGAAGGTCGAGGAGGTGAAGGGGCTCGGCGCCGAGGCGGTCGTGTGGGCGTGCACCAGCGCCAGCTTCGTCTTCGGCTGGGAGGGGGCCCAGGAGCAGGTGCGGGAGCTGGGCGGCACGTCCGGACTGCCGGCCTCCTCCACCTCGTTCGCCTTCGCGCACGCGGTGGCGGACTTGGAGCTGGACCGGGTCGCGATCGCCGCCACCTACCCGGAGGACGTGGCCGAACTCTTCCGGGACTTCCTGAAGGCGGCGGGCAGCGAGGTCGTCGCCATGCGGGGTAGCGGCATCATCACCGCGGCCGAGGTCGGTACCTGGGGCCGGGACGAGGTGCTGGCGCTCGCCCGGGGCGGGGACCATCCGGAGGCACAGGCCGTACTACTGCCGGACACCGCGCTGCACACCGCCGCCTGGATTCCGGAGATCGAGGACGCGCTCGGCAAGCCGGTGCTGACCGCCAACCAGGTCACGGTGCGGGAGGGACTGCGACTCCTGGGGCAGCGGGTCCGTACGCCGGAGCTGGGCGCGCTCTTCGCCTGACGTGGCCTTCGCTGGGGAATAGCCGGCCGCGGGGCCTGGTTGGGCACGGTGGTACGTGCACAACGAGCAGGGAGGCGGGCCAGCCGTGGCCGATGACCGCAACGACCCCATCCGTGGCGAGGCCGGGGGCACGGCCCCGGTACCGCTCTCGGTGCTTGACCTGGCCACGGTCGGGGCGGGCGGCAGCAGCACGGAGTCGCTGGAGGCCACCACGCGGATCGCGCGGCTCGCCGAGGACCGTGGTTTCACCCGGTTCTGGGTCGCCGAGCACCATTCAATGCCCGGGGTGGCCAGCAGCTCGCCCGCCGTGCTGCTCGCCCATCTCGCCGCGCACACCCGGCGGATACGGCTCGGTTCCGGCGGCGTGATGCTGCCCAACCACGCGCCGCTCGTGATCGCCGAGCAGTTCGGGACGCTGGAGGCGCTCGCCCCGGGCCGGATCGACCTGGGCCTCGGTCGCGCACCCGGCACGGACGGCGCCACGGCGGCGGCCCTGCGGCGTACGGAACGCCTGCGCGAGGGTGCGGACGACTTCCCGCAGCAACTCGCCGAACTGACCCGGTTCCTGGACGACGACTTCCCCGAGGGACACCGCTACGCCCGTATCCACGCCGTACCAGGCCCGGTGCAGGGCGGTACGGGCGGCCGACCGCCGATCTGGCTGCTGGGCTCCTCCGGCTTCAGCGCTCAGCTGGCCGGCACGCTCGGTCTGCCGTTCGCCTTCGCCCACCACTTCTCGGCCAGCAACACCATCCCCGCTCTGGAGTTGTATCGGGAGTCCTTCCGGCCCTCCGAGGTGCTCACCGAGCCGTACGCGCTGATCGGCGCGTCGGCGCTGGCCGCCGAGGAGGAGCGGGAGGCCCGCCGGCAGGTGCTCAGTGGCGCGCTTGCCATGCTGCGGCTGCGCACCGGGCGCCCCGGCCTGGTGCCCGCTCCCGAGGAGGCCGAGGCGTACGCCTTCAGCGCGGCCGAGCGGGAGTTCGTGGACGGCTGGCTGAGCAACGTCATCCACGGCACCCCCGAGACCGTACGGGACGGCCTGGACGAGCTCGTCAAGCGGACCGGGGCACAGGAACTGATGATCACCGCGAACGCGCACACCCCGGCCGCGCGGGTGCGCAGCTACGCACTCATCGCCGATTCCTACGCGCTGCCCTCCGCCGGTTGACCCTTCTGGCTGACCTCTGCCGGCGGCTCGCTTCCGGCAGGGGCCAGTCGGCGTACTCCCGCTGGTCGGCCGCTGCTCAGCGCGCGCCCGGTGCCAGCCGCTGGTGGACCTGCCCCGGCGTCATGGGTCGGGCGAAGTACCAGCCCTGCCCGGAGTCGCAGCCGATGCCGCGCAGCCGCTCGGCCTGCTGGCGGCTCTCCACACACTCCGCCGTCACTGTCAGGCCCAGCTGGTGAGCGAGTTGGACGAGTGCCGTCACGATCGTCTCGTCCGCCGGGTTGGGGCCGCGCGCGGTCTGGAAGCCGCGTACGAAGGTGCCGTCCAGTTTCAGGGTGTGCACGGGCAGCCGGCTGAGGTAGGCGAGGTTGGAGTAGCCGGTGCCGAAGTCGTCGATGGCGATCCGGACCCCCATCTCGCTCAGCGCCTGCAGCGCCCGTAGCGGTCGGCCGGCCGAGCCCATCACGGCCGACTCGGTGAGTTCCAGCTGCAACAACGCGGCGGGCACCCCGGAGTCCGCCAGGATCTGTTCGACGTCCGATACCAGGTCGGAGTCCCATGCCTGCCGCACGGCGACGTTCACGCTCACGAAGATCGGGCGTTCGGGGTGCGCGTCGAGCCACTCGCGGGTCTGCCGGCACGCCTCGGCGAGCACCCACCGGCCCAGCGGCACGATCGCGCCGTTCTCCTCCGCCAGTCCGATGAAACGGTCCGGCCCCAGGGTGCCGAACTGCGGATGCCGCCAACGCACCAGGGCCTCCACGCCCTCCGGGACCTCGCTCTCGAGTCCCACGATGGGCTGGTACTCCAGCACGAACTCGCCGCGCTCCACGGCGGGCCGCAGGGTGCTGGACAGCGCCTGGCGGGTCATGCGGTGGGCGTTACGCTCCGGGTCGAAGAGCGTCCAGCGTGCCTTCCCGTCCGCCTTGGCCCAGTACAGCGTGGTGTCGGCGGCCTGCATGAGCGCCGTGGCGCTGGTGCCCTCGATCTCCCGTTCCACCACCCCGATGCTGGCTGACACCGCCACCCGGTTGCCGTCCAGTTCGAAGGGTTTCTGGAGGCTGCGCAGCACGGCCTGCGCGAGGCCGGTGAGCTGCTCGGGTCCGGAGGTGTTCTCCATCAGCAGCGCGAACTCGTCCCCGCCGAGCCGGGCCACCAGCGTGCGTTTGTCGCACTGCGCGGTGAGCCGCTGCGCCACCTCGGCGAGCAGCTCGTCGCCGACCCGGTGGCCGAGGGTGTCGTTGATGGCCTTGAAACCGTCCAGGTCCAGATAGCACAGGCCGACGCGTCCGGTGCTGGACTCCGTGAGCGAGCTGCCGAGCCGCTCGAAGAACAACGCGCGATTGGGCAGCCGGGTCACCGGGTCGTGCATCTCGAGATGGCGCAGCCGCTGGCGCAGCGCCCGCTCCTCGGTGATGTCCACCACCGACAGCAGCGCCTCGCCGGGCGCGCCGCCGTGCTCCTCCCCGGTCGGGGTCAGGGTGATCTCCACCCACAACGCGTGTCCGTCGGCGTGCTTGAGCCGGCGGGTGCAGGAGTGCCGGGCGCGTTCGTGCGGCGCCGCCTGGCCCGCGGCCGAGCGGGCGTGCCCCACGTCGCGCGTGCTGGCTTCCCTAGCGCCGTCGTCGCGCGCGCCGCCCCGTACTCCGCGCAGCAGGTCGGTGTCGGCCAGCTCCATGCCGCCCAGGCCGGTCACCGGGGCGGCGACCAGGCCGTCCGGCACGGCACCCAAGAGCGCCTCCAGCGCGCGGTTGGCCGTACGCACCCGACCCTCGCGGTCGACCACGGCCATCGCGATCCGGGCGGCGTGGAACGCGGCCCGGAAATCGCTGTCCCGGGGCCGCTGGTGAGCACTGTCGGTAGTGGGCTCCCGAGGCCGGATTGGGGAACCGTCGGGATCTTCGTCACGTCCTGTGGAGGGTCCGTTCACCGATCGCTCCCGCGTGACTCGTCGCCTGCGGACCGCCCCGTCGGTCGTGCCGAAACCACCGGGGGCGGGTCCGCGCTGGAAATGTGCCGATCATAGAGGCTTGCCGGGCGGCCCGGCCAGCGTCCCTGCGGGGGCCGGGCGGCCCGTACGTACATCGGGTGGTCGGTGAGCCGGGTGGACGATCGTTTCTGCGGCATAGTCGAAAGACAATGATCTCGCTCGAGCGGATATCACGCAGAGTAGTAGTACCGCGTATCGCTCCAACAGGTGAGTGAAATGCGACAGATCTGCTATTTCCCGCCACGGTTTTGGAAGGTACTTCCTTGCCCTCAACCCGTGAGGTCGACACGTGGCTGCACTCATATCCGAGGCGGTGGTCGGACGCCCCCCGATGTCCCGTACGGCGTCGGTGCTCAGCTGTCTGACCGCCGTCATCGGTACGAGCCTGGCCGCGGGGCCGGCAGTCGCCCTCACCCAGGGCCCCTGCGTGCTCCCACGCACCGACGCCCACCACTCCGAGGGAACGGACAGCTGGAATACCAGCTACCCCCGACCACTCGGCACCCGGGACGCGTTGATGGTCTTCCTTTCCTTTCCGGATCACCGCCCGCAGGTGACCACGGAGGCACTGGTCGCCGATCATTTCCCGATCACCTCCGACTTCTTCGAGCGTGCCTCCTACAGCAGGTTCGACTTGCGCGTCCACCCCATGGAGCGGTGGGTTCAGATGCCGGCCGACTCGGTGGCGTACGGCATAGAGCGCGACTGGGAGCCCGAGCTGCGCGGTGACTTCCTGAGCGACGCCATGGCGGCGGCGAATCGGCGGGCAAACTTCGGCGCGTACGACGTGGTGTACCTGGTGGCTGACCCGGACGCCCCCGGGGTCGACTCGGACGCGACCAAGGTCGTCAACTTCGACGAGCCGATGACGGTGGACGGGACCAGCGTGCCGCGTATCGTCACGGTGTTCGAGCAGCACCCCCCGGACCAGCACGTGCTGGCCCACGAGACGGGTCACGTCTTCGACCTCCCGGACCTCTACCACCGGCCGGAGGGCGACTCGGGCGACTGGGACACCTACGTCGGCGACTGGGACCTGATGGGCAGCCAGTTCGGACTCGCCCCGGATCTCTTCGGCTGGCACAAGTGGAAGCTCGGCTGGCTCGGGCCGCGGAACATCGACTGTGTGCCCAGCGATCCTGGGGAGAGCGGGCACATCCTCCGTCCGCTGGGCGCGCCCGCCGCCGCCCGCGGCCCGACGGGCACCAGGCTGGTGGTGGTGCGTACGGGCCCCTTCGAGGCGGTGGCCATTGAGGCGCGGACCCGGGTCGGCAACGACGCGGGACTCTGCCGTGGCGGTGTCCTGCTCTACCGGGTGCGGGCCGACGCCGCCTCCGCAGACGGGCCGGTCGAGGTCATCGACGGCCATCCGGACAGCGGTGCGTGTCAGTCCAGCTCGGTCTATCCGCCGCTCGCGGACGCGGCGCTGCGGGCGGGGCAGAGTCACACCGTGGGGGAGCGCGGAGGCGTACGGGTGGAGGTGGTGTCCGCGGTCGACGACGGTGGCTGGCGGGTGCGGGTCACCCGGGAGGCTCCGCAGTCCTGGTCCGGCTGAAGGGCCGGGTCGGGTGGCGGGCCGGCATCGGCCCCGGGATACCGGTTTGGCGAGCGCACGTCGAAGGCCCCCTCGCCGGAGCGAGAGGGCCTTCGACCGTCTGTGCGCCGCCAGGGACTCGAACCCCGGACCCACTGATTAAGAGTCAGTTGCTCTAACCAACTGAGCTAGCGGCGCCTGCTGACGTCGTAGACTCTAGCACCAGGCTCCTGCGGAGTGAAAACTGATTCGGCACCGCCCCCGGGGCTCGGGCCCGCGTCCGCGCTGGCGCGCCGCTGTGCCGCTCGTGTGCCGAGTGCCGCGTGCAGCAGGTCTCCCGCCGTGGGCAGCCACGGATGCCGACGGCGCGGCGCGACCAGCCACCGGGACGCACCGTGAGCCCCCGTGCCGCGCGGTTCGGAGTCGTATGGCCTGGAGGCGGGAGCCAACGCCGGCACGCTGACCGACTCGCCCAGACCATGGCAGAGCAGCCAGGCGAAGGGACGGAAGGGAGCGGCGCCGTCTCCCCCGGCCTCGGGATCCGGGGGTGGCTGCTCGTACGGGACGTGGTCTGGCCGGTGCGCTCGCTCGTACGGGACAGCTCGCCACTCGTCCCAGGTCAGCAACATCGGTAGCCGGTCCGCGGTGCCCACGGCGGTGAGGAGGAGCACCCGCCCACGGTGGACGGCCGTGGGGCCGCTGCCGGGTCCGGCGGACGTCAACTGGTCGAGCAGTAGACGACCCCACGCCAACGGCGCGCTCACCACGTCGAAGGCGCTGCCGCACGGCAGCACGCTGGGCTCGGTGGGGCGGAGCGCCCACAGGGCGTGGACGCTGCGCGGGAACCGGCTGGCCGAGGCGAGCCAGTCGGCGCCGGCGGGCGTGACCGAGTCGGAGTGGGAGAAGCGGGCGGGGTCGGTCTGCTTGCTCATGAGCACAGACTCGCCGACTCGACGGATCTTGTGCGGCGAATCGCCGGAAACCCGAACATGATGGTGGGCTTCGGATACCCTCCGCGCTCGGCCGTGCGCCACAGGTAATGGCGAGTGGCTGTCCGGCGTACCCCCGGGCAGATCGGGTGCCGGAGGGATCAGCTTTCCTCGGCGCGGCCGTGCAGCAGCTCCCGGCCGAACTCGATCATCTTCCGCGCGTAGTCCGGCGTCCAGTCCGCGCGCTGCGCGATCGCCTCGTCGGACAACCGGTCGAAGCGCTTCGGGTCGGCCAGCTGCGCCGCCGCCATCGCCTGGAACTCCATCGCACGATCGGCCGCCGCCCGGAACGCGAGGGTCAACTCCGTCGACCGTGAGAGCAACTGGCGTGGGTCGCTGATCGATTCCAGGTCGAAGAAGTGCTCGTCCTCCCCGGCCGCCGCCGCTGGTTCGAAGAGCAGAGGAGCGGGGCGGTGGAAGCGCGGGGTGCCGCCTCGTGGATCGGGAGCCGCGTGCGGCTCTGGCATAGCAGGACCTCCACTTTCGGTGGCCGGACGGTGTGCCGCGCTCCATTGTCGCGCGCTCCCGCAAGGGGGTGGATACGCCGGTGCCGCGGGCCGGCGGCCTCGATTCGTACGAGGCGTGACCGCGCCCGGCAGGGCCGCAGCGGCGGCCCGTCCGCGCGAGGGTCGGCTCGTACGGCAACCCGCCCCGCATGCTGGTCAGCCGCATGCGGCTCAGCACCGCACGCGGTGGGTCGCCAGATGGGCCAGGATCGCGTGGTTGGCCTCCCAGCCGTCCGGAAACTTCACCGTGACCCCGAGCTGGACCGGCTCGGTCGAGGGATGCGCGTCCAGCAACTCCGGCACGCCCGCCCGGCACACCACGACACAGGCGTGCCGGTGCCGAGAGGCCAGCACGCACAGTCGTCCCGTCTCCAGGTGGAAGGCCGTCGCGTCCGGGCGGCCGGACAGCGGATGCAGGACGACCGTGACGTCGAACTCCCGCCCCTGCAGCCGGTTGGCCGTGTCCACCGTGACCTCGGCCGCGCCGGGCACCTCCAGATCCGCGAGCGCGGACCGCACGGCCGCGGCCTGGTCCCGGTGTGCGGTGCCGACCGCCACCCGTTCCGGGGTGAGCGGCACGGCGACGGTGTCCCGCTCGCTGGTCGTCGCCCCCCGCCGGGTGACCAGCCCACGCACCACCTCGGCGACCGCGCCGACCGCTTCCGGGTCCGTGCGGGGCGTGTGACGCGCCGGCAGCTCCAGCAGCCCCCAGCCGCCGGTGGCCGCCTCGTCGATCACCGCGTCGGCCGCCGAGCCGTCCGCCGGCACGCCGAAGGTGAGCCGGCGATCCCCTGGGCCGGTCCCGCTGCGGAACGGCGTGTACGGATAGAACGCGGCGGACACCAGGGGCGCGGCGGAGGCCGGCAGTCGCCAGGAGACCGGCAGCCGGTGCTGGGGAAGCTCCGGATTGTGCGCCAGCAGTGTGCTGACGGCGCTCGCCGAGGGGTCGTACGACAAACCCGCCCACTGCTCCGCGACCACCTGGCTGAAGGGGTCGAGCTGGCCGGGATCACCGACGAACAGCGCCCGCTCGAAGAGGCCGGCCACCGCCAGCAGGGCGTCCGAACGCATCTGGTACGCCTCATCCACGATCGCCTGCGGCCACCGGGTGTCGGTCCGCACCCAGGCCCACTTGGCCGCTGTGGAGACGACGATGTCCAGACCGGCGAGGTCGTCGATCCGGGCGGCGGTGCGTACGGCCGGATGCTGGTCGAGCATCGGGTCGTACGGCTCCGGGTCGCTGCTGTGCAGGCGCCCCACGGGCAGCTCGGGGTCGGCTCGGGCGAGCCGGTCGACCAGGTCGTCCACCTGGGCGTTGGTCTGCGCGATCACCATCAGCGGCCGGCCGGCCGCGGCCAGCTCCCGTGCCGCCCGTACGACGAGGGTCGACTTGCCGGCACCCGGCGGCGAGTCGACGATCACTCCGCGCTGCTCGCCGTACAGGGTGTCCCGGAGGATCGCGGTGGTGGCACGGTCAGCGGCCGCGGAGGGGTCGAACTCGTCCAGGACCGGGTGGCCGGGGGCGCGCGAGGTTTCGGGGGCGTGCGGATGCTCAGGGTGGTGCGAACCGCCGGGATCCTGCCGGTGATCGGTGCCGCCGGCCACCGGAGTGGGCTGCTCCGGTACGCCGGGGTGCGTGCCGGGATGCGGGCGCGTCACAGGTAGTCCTCCGTCGTCACACGGTCGGGCGCGGTGTCGGCTTGTCCGGCGGCCGGGTCCGTGGCCGCCGCCTCCCGAGCCGCCGGCAACCGGCGGCCGTGCGGTTCGGCACCGCCGGTGGTGCCCGTGCCGCCGCTGGCTTCCGAATCGGCCTCACCGCCGAGCACCGGCGGACCGCCGTGGGTCCACGGGGTGTCCTCGGGGTCCGGCAGGCCCGGTCCGCCGCGGGGGCTGTGCTCGAAGAGCGTCCAGCACACCCGGTCGCCCGCTGCCGGCACGCTGCCGGGCGCCGGCTCCTTGCCTCGGCCCATGCCGCTGACCAGCCGAAGCAGGAACAGGCCCGACTCCGGTGCCGCCGCCAGCTCAGCGCTCTGCCGGCCACCGTCCGGCAGCTCCCGGTGCGCCCTGCCGCCGACCGCCAGATACGGCAGGTCCGTGCTGCGTACGGTGACCAGTGGACGAGGCCGTGGTCGCTTGCCCTCGGACCAGGCGGGTGTCACCTCCACGACCTCGCCGGCGAACGCCTCACCGGTCAGCCGCCGGGCCGCCATGGCGAGGGGATCGTCCAGCGCCTCCTGAGCGTCCAGCCGGGCCTGTGCCTGCTCCCGCGAGGCCAGCTTCGCCGCGGCGGTCACCGCGTCGTCCCGCCTGGGTTGGGGTGGTTCCCCGGCGCGTACGCGGTCCCGGTGATGGGTGTAGGAATAGCGGTCCCGCTTCCAGCGCTCGCCCACGCGGCGGCCCTCCGGGAGCGCCCGCAGCAGCTCGACGCCGTCCCACATGTCCTCCCACGCGGGCCGCAGCTGCCCGGCGATCAGTTCGCGGACCTGCCGCTCGGCACCGGGGACGTCGGCGTCGTACCGCTCGACGGCCGGCGCGAGGAGGTGGTTGTCGAAGGCGGGATCGGTGGCCGGTCCGGCCGGTGGCCAGCGCAGCTGCCCCGCCGGATCGCGGGCCTCCACGTCGCGGTCGCTCGCGGCGACCCAGCCCAGCAGCGCACCCAGGTGCTGGTCCTCCAGCTGGCTCTGGCCGGTGGCCCAGTGTCGGCCGAGCAGCTCGGTCATCGACAGCAGCAGCGCCGAGCCGGGCACCCGGGAGCGTTCGCCGTAGTGCGTGAGCCAACGGCCCAGCAGTGGAACCTGGGTGGGGACGGGATGCGGGGCGTCCGGATCGTCCTGGGCCGTGCGCCGGAACCGCATGGAGCGGCCCAACAGGCGTACGAACTCCACTCCCGGCTGGTTGGGCACGAGCAACTGCGGGGCGTCCGCGCACAGTTCGCTCTCCTCGTCGCCGTGCTGCTCATGCTCCACGTCGTCCAGCGCGGACTCCAGGTGCGGGAGCAGCCGCGCGGCCAACTCGGCGAGGAACGCGAAGCGTAGATCGCGGTTTCGTGGCTGCGGCACCACGAGCAACCGTGGCTCAGCGCGGTCCGTCCCGAGCAGTGCCCCCAGCGGCGCGCCCGCCTCCCCTGCCGTGGTGAGCGGCACGAAGACCATGGGCCGCTCGGACAGGTGCCGGTGCCGCACGGTGGCGAGCGGCTGACTTCGGCCACTGGCGAGGGCTTCCATCCGGGCGAGCGTGACGATCAGCGACATGCTTCCCCCGCCCCGGGGGTCTCGTCGGCGGGTGTCGGCGCGGTAACCGTGGACGGGCCCTGCCGCAGGGCCTCGGCACGCAGGCTGGCCGCACGGCGCAGGGCCGCCGCGGCCGGGTCCGCCCGCTGGTCTTCCCCGCCTACTTCCGTGTTCGGTTCCGTGCTTCCTCCCGTGTCCCCGCTCCCAGCGCTCTCGGCGCTCTCGGCGCCGTCCGGAGTCTCGTGCCCGGTGTCGTTGGCCGCGGCCAGCACCGTCTCGACGGTGGTCAGCCCGCCGAGTTCGCCTCGTACGGCACGACCCAGCGTCGTCACGGCACCCGTGGCGCGGGCCTGGGACCGGCAGTGGAAGGCCAGTTCGCAGCTGGCCAGACACTCCGGGGCGTACGCCGCCGGCACCGTGTCGACCGAGGCGCTCAGCTGCATCGCCGACTGGCCGGTCGGGTCAAAACTCGTGCCCTCCGGCACTCGCTCGGCGATCTCCGAGACGCGGGTGAGCCGGGAGAGTTGGCGTCGGGTGGCGGCCCGTTGCTTGCGCAGGTCGATCAGCGCGGACGTGGGCAGGTTGGAGAAGTCCACCGGGCAGACCAACAGCGCGCTGTCCCGTACCGCCCGCGGCGCGTCCGGCTCGGTCGGCATGTCCGGCGGCGGTTCGGCCAGGCACTCCTCGAGCGCCAAGGCGTAGACCGCCGCCTGCCGGGCGGCGGCACCCACCTTCGCGGGGTCCGCACCGCCGTCCAGGATCGGGAACGACTTGATCTCGACAACGCTCCAACTGCCGTCCGGGTGCACCGCCACCGCGTCCGGCTCCAACCAGGCGGGGGAGCCAGCGATCCGCAGGCTGAGCATCGGATGGTCCAGCAGCGTCCAGCCGCCGACCGGCGCCTCGCGCAGGGCGATCCCGGTGCGGGCCGTACGCCCCGCCGGCCCGTCCGCGGTGAGGTCCGGCACGCTTACCTGGCCGGCCTCCGGCGGTGTCTCACCCGTACGGGCACACAGCAGCCGGATCAACTCGGCACCGCCCTCCGCCTTCACCCGCGCCTCGAAGGCGTTGCCCCGCACGAAAGCGAACTGGGACTGCCCGAACGCCGCCGGGGCGCCCAGGGCGGTGGCGAGCGCCCCCTTGTCCACCCCGGCGCCGTCCAGCAGCGCCCGGCGGTCACAACCGGGGTTCGCCGCGAGCGCCGCGAGGGCACGGGCGTCCATCGGGCGGGACGGCACGTCCGGTCCGCCGCGCAGCGCGGTGAGTCGCTCTCTCAGGCGTGCGGACGTGTTGTCCGAGGGAGCTGACCGTACGGCTGTGCTGCTTCGGGCTGCTGTCATGGGATGGGCCTCGCGCGCCTCACGGGGGTTGTGCGTACGCGCGGAAGTCTTGCATCCGACACCGACATTCGCCGAGGTGCGACCCGACGTCGGGGCCCGGCGGACCGCGCTCGGGGCCGGCGGACCGTGTGGGACACGGGTGTGGGTCGGCCCCGGGTCGCTGACGATCCGACACCGGGCGCCGGGTCAGGATGGGCGCATGGCATCGGCGGCGAGTTCCAGCCCGGCACGGCTACTGCTGGTCCGGCACGGCAGGACGGAATGGTCCCGGACCGGACGGCACACCGGCACCACCGACATCCCCTTGGAGGAGGCGGGCCGGCGCGCCGCCGAACTGCTGGGCGACCGGCTGCGCCGGACACCGTGGCGGGGCCTGCCGGCGGCACGGGTGCGCACCAGTCCGCTCGTACGCGCCCGGGAGACCTGCGAGTTGGCGGGCTTCGGCGACCGCGCGCGGGTGTGGGGCGCACTGCGGGAGTGGGACTACGGCGCGTACGAGGGTCTGACCGCCGAGGAGATCGCGGCTCGCGCGGGCGGGGACTGGTTCCTGTGGCGGGACGGTGTCGAGGACGGGGAGAGCATGGCGTCGCTGGCCGGGCGCGCCGACGAGGTGGTGCGGTGGGCACGTGCGGGCGAACCCGACGCGGTGCTCTTCGCGCACGGTCACGTGCTGCGGATGATCGGCGCGCGGTGGCTGGGGCAGGAGCCGCGGTTCGCCGCCTGCCTGCGGCTCGATCCCGCCTCGCTCTCGGTGCTGGGCTGGGCGCACGGCGTACCAGCCGTGGCGCGCTGGAACGACACCGGCCATTTGGAGTGATCCGGCGTGACGCAGCGGTGCGGAGTGACGGTAGGCGTACGAGTCGACCGCTGGCCGTACGAGCGGACCGCGGGCCCTGGTCCGCGGGAACCCCGGACGGCTAGAGTGCGTTGACCGAACGATCGGTCGGTTTCGCGGTGGGCGCTCTCCCGCGACCGGCGTACGACGCGGAGGCGAGAGGCGGGAGTCGCGATGGAGGACGCCGTGCGCGGCGTGGCCGTTGTCGGGGCCGGCACCATGGGCCAGGGCATCGCCCAGGTGCTTGTCGGTGCGGGCCACGAAGTGCTGTGGTACGACGCGGAGTTCGCCGCCGTCGAACGGGCGGTGCAGGCGGTCGGCAAGCGCCTGGAGCGGCTGGTGGAGAAGGGGCGGCTGAGTGAGGCGGAGCGCGCGGCCGCCGTGGGACGGCTCACGCCGGCCCGTGAGCTGGTCGAACTGGCCGACGTGCGGCTGGTCGTGGAAGCGATCGTGGAGCGCGCGGAGGCCAAGGAGCGGCTGTTCGCCGCTCTGGAGGACATCGTCGCGGCGGACTGCCTGCTGGCCACCAACACCTCCTCGCTGTCCGTCACCGCAGTCGCCGGCGGGCTGCGCCACCCCGGCCGTTGTCTCGGCCTGCACTTCTTCAATCCCGCGCCGCTTCTGCCGCTGGTGGAGGTGGTGAGCGGCTTCCGCACCGATCCGGTGGTGACGGAGCGCGCGCGGGGCTTGGTCACCAGCCTGGGCAAGACGGCGGTGCGGTGTGCCGACACCCCGGGCTTCCTGGTGAACAGGGTGGCGCGGCCGTTCTACGCCGAGGCGTTCCGGGCGTACGAGGAGCGGGCCGCCACCCCGGCCACCCTCGACGCGGTGCTTCGGGAGAGCGGTGGCTTCCGCATGGGGCCCTTCGAACTGACCGACCTCATCGGTCAGGACGTCAACGAGGCGGTGACCCGCTCGGTCTGGGAGGCGTTCTTCCAGGACCCGAAGTTCACCCCCTCGCTCGCGCAGTGCCGGTTGGTGCAGTCGGGGCGGCTCGGCCGCAAGTCCGGTCACGGCTGGTACGACCACGGCGAGACGGCCGGGCCGGCCGGAGCCGCCGCGGCGTCGTCGATACCGGACACCGTGCCGAGCGCGCCGGCCCCGCGGAGCGTGACGGTTCGCGGCGACCTCGGACCTGCCGCCGTCCTGCCCGCCTTGATGGCCGAGGCCGGGCTCCCGGTGAGGTACTCCGCCGCGTGTGGCAGCACCTCCGAGGTGGCGAGGCACGGAGCGGCGACACATCCGGGGCCGCCCGGAGCAGGATCGCGGGGCATAGCAGGGCGCGGGGACGTCGGGCCCGGGCAGGTCGGGGCCGAGGAAACCCTGCCCGGCGGGGGCGTGCTGGAGCTGCCAGGCGGCGCGTGGCTGCGGCTGGCCGACGGCAGCGTGCCGGAGTCACCGTACGTCCACTTCGACCTGGCGCTGGACTATCGACAGGCCACCCGGATCGCGTTGGCCCCGGCCGAAGGGGTGTCGGAGGGCGCTCTGAGGGAAGCGGCGGGCCTGTTCCAGGCGCTGGGAAAACAGGTCAGCGTGCTGGGCCCGCTGCCCGGGATGATCGTCGCCCGTACCGTGGCCATGCTCGCGGACCTCGCGGCGGATGCCGAAGGGCGGCAGGTGGCGACGGCGGAGGACATCGACACCGCGTTGCGGTCCGGTGCCAACTACCCGCGAGGCCCGCTGGAGTGGGCGGCCGAGCTGGGGGTCGACTGGGTGGTTCGGGTGTTGCGTGGCCTGCACGCCGAGTATCCGAACGGTCGTTACGCGCCCTCCCGGTTCCTCACCCGAAGAGGCACCACCGGCCGGGCAGACGCGCGTCGCTGACCGCGCGTGTGCCCGGCCGGTGCGAGCGGGGGTATCGGGGACGCCGGTTCAGTGGTCAGGTTCTCGGTGGGCGCCGGTCCAGGAAGTCCGCCACCCCGGGCTCTCCGCGGTACGCCTCGAGTCGGCGTGCCGTCTCGTCGAGCATCCCCCTAATCCGGGCGGAGCGTACCGGCCCCAGCAGGTCCTGTGCCTGTCGAGCGGTCGTCGCCGCCTCCTCCGGTTCCCCCCGCGCCGCCAGCTCACCGGCCAACTCGGCGGTGAACAGCGCGCGGTTCCGTACGAACTGCGACTCCTGTAGGTCGATCGCCCGGCGCGCGTGAGCCGTCGCCCGGTCCCAGTCCCGTAGCGCCGCCCAGCACTGAGCCTCCAGTCCTTCGAGCTCCGCCTCGCCGAAGAAGCTCATCCAGGCGGGGTCGGTGTCCGAGGCGCCGCGGGCGAACCACACATGGGCCCTGGAGAGCGCCTCCGCACAGCAGTTGCGGTCCTGCATGCCGGCCCAACCACCGGCCTCCCGCAGGATCAACAGGCTCCGCAGCCGAGCCGAGTCCAGCGAGGCCGCCGCGTGCTGTCCCGCCTGCGCGGCCCGTACGGCCTCCCGGTGCCGGCCGGCGTCCCGCGCGAGGAAGGCGGTGTTGCAGAAGGCGTGTGCCTCGAGGGCCGTATCGCCCGCCACACGCGCGGTGGCCAGCGCCTCGGCGTAGTGCGAGCGGGCGTCCGAGAAGCGCCCGGAGTCGTGCGCCAGCCAGCCCACCGAGATGGCGAGTTCACCGGCACCGGCGTGCAGACGCCGGTCGATGGTGGGCCGGCTTGCACCCCGGTCCAGCAACTCGTACGCGGCGCGCAGCGAATCTCCCGCGTGCTGGTAGAGGTCGTCCGCGCCGTGCCGGTCGTCCAACAGTCGGATACGCCGCACGGCTTCCTCAACGGCGGCCGCCTCGTGCCGTCCGGCCCCGCTGTGCGGTGACGTGCGTGTGGGGGCGGGGTCGACCGGCGCGGCTCCGGCGCTCTCCGGCAGCGTGACGGTGGCGAACGCGGCGGCCGGGCCGCCGGTCATGAACGCGCGACGTAGCACGTCGCTCTCCTCGTGGTTCGCGGGTGGTTCGGTGTGCGGGTGTGCTGCCGGACAGCGGAATCGGGTGGTCAACGGACGTACGGGCGGCGGGCCTTCGGCCTGACCGGCGGGCTCGGTGTCGCCGGTCAGGCTGCCGTCCTCCGTACGCTCCGTCTGGCCCTGGCCCTGGCCCTGGCCCTGGCCCTGGTCCTGGCCCTGGCCCTGGCTTGGACCCGAGCCCGAGCCAGGGCCAGGGCGCCCGCGCACGGTCGCACGGGGGGCGAAGCCCATGTCGGCGAGCGTGTGGTTCGGGAACATGTACAGGAAGACGCGCGCGTAGGCGTAGTTGGGACACCGGATCTCGCCGGATTCCACGCGCCCGATGTAACGGGCGTCGCAGGAGACTCGTTCGCCGATCGCCCGTGCCGATCTGCGCACGGCTGAGGCGAACTCGCCGGGCGAGAGCCCGCCACGCAGCTCTCGGAAGGCCGTGTTGGGTCCGTGCGAGGGACCCGGTGACGTAGATGGTGACGACGCCATGCCCGGACCGTACCGGGTGTGATGACCCCAGCACGTGCTGTTCGCGCATAAATTGCCTACAAACCGGAAATCTCTCCCGCGATCCGCCATGAAGTGCCATCCTTTGCAGCGTTCCGCAGCCGTAGCTGTTGACGCCGATCCGCGTTGTACTCGATACATCGACTGTCCAGAAGGTGGGAGGCGTCCTGATGCCGGACACCGACAACGCACCTGTCCGGCACGGGCCTTCCACCCGTCCGCCGTTCAGCCCGCGAGCCAGCAGCGCGCGAACCGCCAGGGAGCCCTGCGACCTGGTGACCGTGCCGGCACGGCAGGGCCTGGAGGCCGTGGACATCCTGCGGTTGCGGGAGCGCGTCGGGCCGGTGCTGCATGACGGCGCCTGTGACACGCTCGGTTTCCTGGTGCCGGCTGGCACCGCGGTCGGCTGGGATCTGCCGGGCAGCGCGTGCACCGAGACGTACGGGTGGGCGGCCCGGCCCCGGATCGAGCCGCCGGTCTCCGGCACCCGTTGGCTGGTGCCTCCGGAGGGCGCCTGGGTCTCGGCCACCGAGCCCGCGCGACTGCGTGCGGCCCTGGGGGAGGCGGCTCGTACGATCGAGGCGGTCGACCGCTGCGGCTGACCGCCGGACTGGTCATCGGGCCGACCACCGCGTCGCGGCTCGCCGCCGTGGCCGATAATGGTCGGGTGACGACAGGGCGGCGACATGGGGCGGACGCGTGGCGAGGAAGAAGGGGAGGCGCTCAGAGGCCGCGGGCCGGGCAGCGGAGGCCGCGGGCCGGGCACAGCGGCGTACCCGGCAGCGCCGGGAGGCGCCGAGCGCCCCGGTCGACGGCGGTACGGCTCAGCTGTGGCCGGACCCGGAGCGGGCACGGGGCTACACGCTGTTCCTGGACGGAGCCCCGCAGTCGTACGTGGACCTGGACGACCCGGGGTATCTGGACTTCGCCTACCAGCGCCGGCTGGGGCACATCCTCGACCTGGTCGCCCTCGAGCAACGCCCCGTGCGTGTCCTTCACCTCGGTGGGGGCGCGCTGACTCTGGCCCGCTACACCGCCGCCACCCGGCCGCGTTCGACCCAGCAGGTGCTGGAACTGGACGGCGCACTGGTCGAGTTCGTACGCCGCGAACTGCCGTTGCCCGGTGGCAGTCGCATCCGGGTGCGCGTCGTGGACGCGCGCGCCGGTCTCAGCAGGGTCCCGGACGGCTGGGCTGACCTGCTGATCTGCGACGTGTTCCGGGGTGCCCGCACACCGCCCCAGCTGAGCAGCGTCGAGTTCCTGACCGAGGCCCGTCGCACGCTGTGCCCGGGCGGGTGGTACGCGGCCAACCTCACCGACGGTCCCGTACGGGGCGGTGGCGGCGTGCCGTTGGCGTACCTCCGGGGGCAGATCGCCACCGCCCGCGAGGTGTTCGAGCAGCTGTGCCTGCTCGCCGATCCCGCCGTGTTGCGAGGCCGGCGGTACGGCAACGCGGTGCTGCTGGGCGCGAACGCGCCGCTGCCGCTCGCCGAGCTGACCCGACGCACCGCGACGGACCCGCACCACGGGCGGCTGGAACACGGTGGCTGCCTCGTCGACTTCGTAGCCGGCGCCCGCCCGGTCACCGACGCCACCGCGATCGCCTCACCCGCGCCTCCGGAGGAGGGGCCGCGGGGTACGTAGACCTGAGTCACGGTACGGCTCCCGGCACGGCCCAACCTCTGGTGCGCCCCTCGGTGTGGCCCGCGAGGTGGCGCTCGGCACGCGCTACCGCTCCGGTGTCGCCGGCAGCCGCCCCGTTCGGGCCAGCTGGGCGTACCAGTCCGCGCTCGCCTTCGGGATGCGCGCCTGGGTGTCGTAGTCGACGCGTACGATGCCGAAGCGCCGACTGTAGCCGTACGCCCACTCGAAGTTGTCCAGTAGGGACCACAGGAAGTAGCCCCGCACGTCGACGCCGGCACGCAGCGCGTCGTGCACCGCGGCGAGGTGCTGCCGGAGGTAGGAGACCCGTTCCGGGTCGTGCACCCGGCCGTCCTCCTCCGGCTTGTCCTCGTACGCCGCCCCGTTCTCGGTGACGTACAGCGCCAGGTCGGGCGCCTCGCGGGAGAAGCGCAGCAGCAGTTCGGTGAGCCCGGAGGGGTCGACGGTCCAACCCATCGCGGTCTGCTCGCCCGGCGGTTGGTGGAAGGCCACTCGCTCGGCCGCGGGCCAGGGGGAGTGGCTGCTGGCTCCGTGGCCGTCCCGGCGCTCGGCGTCCTCGCCCTCCGGTGCGGCGGACACCACGGACGGCGTGTAGTAGTTCAGGCAGACCGCGTCCAGCGGTTGTGCGGCGATCGCGGTGTCGCCCTCCTGGACGAAGGACCAGTCGGTGAGCCGGGCGGTGTCCGCCAGCAGGTCGTCGTCGTAGCGCGCCCGCAGCATCGGCCCGGTGAACACCCGGTTGGCCAGCGCGTCGATCCGACGAGCGGCGTCCCGGTCGGCGGCGCTGTCCGTACGCGGCCGTACCAGCGCCGGGTTGAGGCTCACGGACAGCCGCGCGCGGGAGGGCAGCGCGGCCCGCAGCGCCTGGGTCGCCAGGCCGTGCGCCAGGTTCAGGTGGTGCGCGGCGCGCAGGGCGGCGACCGGGTCCGTACGGCCGGGGGCGTGCACGCCGGAGGCGTAGCCGAGGAAGGCGCTGCACCAGGGCTCGTTGAGCGTGGTCCACATCTCGACGCGGTCGCCCAGCGCGTCGGCGACCAGCCGGGCGTAGTCCGCGAACCGGGACGCCGTGTCCCGTACGGGCCAGCCTCCGGTGTCCTCCAACTCCTGGGGGAGGTCCCAGTGGTAGAGGGTGAGCATCGGCGTGATGTCGTGCGCCAGCAGTTCGTCGACCAGTGAGCGGTAGAAGTCCAGGCCGCGTTGCACGGCGGGACCGCGCCCGGTGGGTTGGACCCGCGGCCACGACACGGAGAACCGGTAGCCGGTCATCCCCAGTTGGGACATCAGGGCGACGTCCGCGGGCATGCGGTGGTAGTGGTCGCAGGCCGTGTCGCCGGTGTCGCCGGCGTGCACCGTGCCGGGCGTGTGCGAGAAGGTGTCCCAGATGGAGGGCGTACGTCCGTCCTCGGTGACGGCTCCCTCGATCTGGTAGGCGGCGGTCGAGGTGCCCCAGACGAACCGGTCGGGGAAGGTGCGGGCGGAGTCATCGGGCATGGAAGCGCTCCCATCACTGGCCGAGTTGGACGTAGGACATGGACGTGAACCGCGGGGGCGTGGGGTACGGCGCGCCTTGTGCCCACGCAGCTCGCGGGGTACGGAGTACGGCGCTTCCGCGCGGGGGCGGGCGTACGGGGCGTGGGTGTACGGGCACGGAGCGCGGGAAAGACAGGTCGGGTGAGTACGTATCAGCCCTTGACGGCCCCCTGCATGATTCCGCCGACGATCTGCTTGCCGAAGACCGCGAAGGCGAGCAACAGTGGCAGCGTGCCGAGCAGGGCGCCCGCCATGATCACCGACTGGTCGGGAATGTAGCCCCGACCGAGCCCGGTCAACGCGACCTGGACGGTGGGGTTCTCCTGGGTGAGAGCGATGATCGGCCAGAAGAACTCGTTCCAGGCCATCACGAAGGTCAGCATGCCCAGCACCGCCATCGCCGGCCGGGCCACCGGGAAGACCACGTGCCAGACCACCCGCACGCTGTGCGCGCCGTCCACCCGCGCGGCCTCGATCAGCTCGGTCGGCAGCGCCGTGATCAGGAACTGCCGCATGAAGAACACCCCGAAGGCGCTCACCATCATCGGCAGGATGACGGCCTGGAGCTGGTTGGTCCACTCGAGTTCGGCGATCGCCATGAACAGCGGTACCACGCTGAGCTGCGGTGGGACCATCATCGTGCCGATCACCAGGAGGAGCAGCAGGTTCTTGGCGCGGAACCGCAGCTTGGCGAAGGCGAATCCGGCGAGCGTCGCGAACAGCACCGTGCTGAGCGCGATCGAGCCGGCCACCACGACCGTGTTGAAGAGGGCGCGGCCCATGTTCGCGTCGCTCCAGGCGGTGCCCAGGTTCTCCAGCAGGTTGCCGCCGAACCAGAACGGCGGCGGCGTCTCGGCCAGTCGCGCGTTGGTACGGGACGCCGCGATGGCCGTCCACACCAACGGCAGGAGCGAGCCGAGGGCGAAGACGATCAGCACGGTGTGACTGACCCACCCGCCGTGCAGTTGTCCACCGGCGCGTCGTGCCATGACGTAACCCCCTCAGTGACTCTTCTGGAGCCGTCGGGCGACCAGCCAGTTCAACAGCCCGATCACCACCAGGATCAGGAACATCGCCCAGGCGATAGCGGACGCCCGGCCGAGATGGAAGTTGAACCAGCCCTGCTCGTAGAGATAGAGGCCGAGCGTCTGGTACTGGTGCGAGGCCCCGCCCGTCTGCGAGCCGCCGAACAGCAGGGGCTCGCCGAAGAGCTGGGTGGCCCCGATGGTCGAGACGACCACCGTGAACAGGATCGTCGGCCGCAGCGAGGGGATGGTGACGTGGACGAACTGCTGCCAGCGGGACGCGCCGTCCAGCGCGGCCGACTCGTACAGGTCGTTCGGCACCGCCTGCATGGCGGCGAGATAGATCAGGGTGTTGTAGCCGGTCCAGCGCCAGATGACGATGCTGGACACGGCGATCTGCGAGGTCCAGGTGCCGGTCTCCCAGTTCACCGGGCTCAGGCCGACGAGCTCCAGGGCCCAGTTGATCATCCCGTAGTCCCGGCCGTAGAGCATCGCGAACACGAGCGTGGCCGCGGCGACCGAGGTGGCGTACGGCGTCAGCAGGGCGACTCGGAAGAAGGTCGATCCGCGCAGCCGGTAGTTGAGCAGATGGGCCAGCCCGAGCGCCATGAGCAGTTGCGGGACGGTTGAGATCACGCCGATGGTGAGGGTGTTCTGCAGGGCGTTCCAGAAGAAGTCGTCCGAGAGCAGCCGCGAGTAGTTGTGCAGCCCGGCCCATTCCATCTCGGTGGGGCTGTGCAGCGAGACCTTGTGCAGGGACGCCCAGCCGGTGTAGAGCAGTGGGAAGAGGCCGAAGGCGGCGAAGAAGAGGAAGAACGGCGCGATGAAGGCGTACGGACTCCAGCGGGCGTCCCGCTGGTAGCGCCGGCTGCGCCGGGCGGACCGCCGCGTCTCCCGCTCGGTGGGCGCCGCCGGGCCGGGTGCCGGGTCGCTGGGCGCGGGAGCTGGCCCCGACAGAGCTGCTCCCGGCTGGGCTGGTACCGCGCCGTCCCGGGTGGAGGGCGCGGCACCATGCGGCTCGGAGGACATCAGGCGGCCCCGGTCACCGGTCGAGTGCGTTGTCGAGGGCCTTCATCGCGGCGTCCCAGCCCTGCTCCGGGGACTTGCCCTGCTGTTCGACCTGGAGGATCCCGACGTTGCTGATGTTCTCCCCGATGATCTGGTCCTTGGGACCCAGGATCGCGGTGGGGATGTCCTTCGCCGCCCTCGCGAAGATCTTCCCGATGGGCGCGTCACCGAAGTAGTCGTGTGTGGCGTCCTTCACCTCGGGCAGTTCGTACGCGGCCGAGGAACTCGGGAAGCTCGCCTGCTCGGCGAAGAGCTTGGCCTGCTGCTCCGGGGCGGTCAGCCAGGTGGCGAGCTTCGTGGCCTCCTCCTGGTGCGGGCCGGACGCCGGCACGGTGAGGAAGGACCCGCCCCAGTTGGCGGGTTTCGGTGCGGCGGCGATGTCCCACTTGTCCGCGCCCTGTTTGCCGGACTTGTCCTTGATGTAGCCGAGCATCCAGGACGGGCACACGACGCTGGCGAAGTCGCCGTTGGCGAAGGCGTGGTCCCACTCGGTGTCGAACTGCTTGAGCTTCGCCGTCATCTTTCCCTGGACGGCGCGCATGGCGAGGTCCCAGGACTTCTGGACGGCCTTGCTCTCCTGATAGATCAGCTCGCCGTCCTCGCTGTAGTTCTTCTTGGCGTAGCTGGAGACGGAGCCGTTGTAGACGCCCGCGGCGCCGTCCGTGAAGTGGGTGCCGCTCGGGGCGTTCTCGGTGTACTTCTCGCCCACGTCCAGGTACTTCGACCAGTCACCCGACCAGAGTTCGCTCACCTTCTCCCGATCTGTGGGCAGCCCGGCCTTCTCGAAGAGGTCCTTGCGATAGCAGACGCCCATCGGCCCGATGTCCGTGCCCAGTCCGATGACCTTGCCGTCCTCGGTCCTGGCCTGGTCCCACTTCCAGGGCAGGTAGTCGTCCTCGCGTACGCCCTCGGCACTCTTCAGGTCGGTGAACTTGTCGGGTTGGAGCTCGGCCAGTTCACGGATGTTGGAGACCTCCACGGCCTGGATGTCCTGCAGTCCGCTGCCGGCGGAGAGGTGGTTGAGCAGCGCGGGGTAGTAGTCCTCGTTCCGCTCGGTGGAGTTCTCCTTGATGGTGACGTTCGGATGCAGCTTCTCGTACTCGTCGTAGAGGCCGGCCTGTTCGTAGCCGAAGACGCCGAAGACGCCGACGGACAGCGTGACCTCCCCGCCCTTGCCCGAGCCAGACTCGTCCGACGCACAGCCCGTGAGCAGCCCGGCGCCCAGCAGGCCGGCGAGCAGCGCCGTGGCCAGCCGGCGCGAGTGAGGTCGGAGGTGGCGGCGGAATGGTGCGGGATGGTGCCTTCCGTGCATTGCATCCTCCCGGGAACGTACGGGACATGAACGGTTCAGCTGGCTTGGGAGCGCTCCCAGACGTGATGAGTTGAAGAGTCATCGAGTAGCTGTGGAGTGTCAAGACATCACGCGACAACTCATCCGTACGGTCCGGGGGTTGCCGTCGTGGCGTCGCGCCGCCGTACGCCGTCCTGGCTCCGGAGAGGTACGCGTGCGTACGCTGGGTGGCGCGACCCGCGGCCCGGCAAAGAGCCAGTTCGCGACCGGTGCTGTCGAAGGACTGGTGGTCCGAGGTCCCTCCTGGCCCGGCGTAGCCGGCTGCGCCTCGACCTGACGGGGCGGCTGTTCGTCAGGAGAATGCGGCAGTTGTCACGGCAGCGCGCTCGATGTGCCTGACCCGGCGTCCGGTTGCGGCCGGCGAGGCGGAGTGTCGGCCACCTCGGGAGCCTCGACCGCGTACGCTCGCAGATCTGTTCCCATGACTGCCCGTCACCCCTGTGGACCGCTCCCGCATGCGTGGGTCGCGTGACCGGTTTTGGCTCACTGGTATGAACGCAGCGAATCGACAACCGATCAACGCGGTGTCCCGCTTGGTCTGCGGCACGCTGACGGCAGGTCTGATCCTCGGCATGTCCCCCACCTGGGCCGCGCCCGCGTCCGCGCACTCCGAGCCGCACTCCGAGCCGCCACGCTCCGGGCCGCGGGCCGCCGGTGAGCAGAGTCGTGTCGGCTTCGGGCCACTCGGCGTCCTGTGGCCGGGAGAACTCATCCACTTCTACGGCGGCCGGCCGTACGGCTCGCCCGGCTCCTGGACCCGGCCGCTCTCCAACCCCGAGGTCTCCGAAACCTACGGCGCGCGCGGTGACTGGGCCGCCGGCCACCACACCGGCGTGGACTTCGCCGTCCCGACCGGTACCCCGGTACGCAGCGTCGGCGACGGCACGGTCGTCTTCTCCGGGGACTCGGGAGCGTACGGGGAGCTGATAGTCGTCCAGATGAGGGACGGCACGTACACCCTCTTCGCCCACCTCTCCGAGCGGGACGTGCACAAGGGCGACCAGGTGCGGGCGGGTACCTCGCTGGGCAAGTCCGGGAACACCGGCAACTCGACGGGGCCGCACCTGCACTTCGAGACCCGAGCCGAGCGGGACTACGGGTCGGACATCGACCCGATGTCGTATCTCACGCAGCGCGGAGTGCGTCTCTGACGAGCTGACATCTCCGCCCCTCATGCGGTGCGGCGCGTCGGGCGGGTCCAGGGGCCCGCCCGACGGTCACGTTCGGTCGCTTTCCACTATCTCTCGGTTCGCGGAAAGCGTCCCGATGCGGTGTTGAGCTCGCACCACGCGGGTGCCTCGGAGGCTCGTGTGGTCTCTTCAGGGGCTGGATGTGACGTCATGTAGTTGCCATGAACCAGCGTTCGCCTGTCAGCTTTATGACGGACCTCCAGAATCGTTAGGTGACGGGGCCAGCTTGTGGCAATACTGCATGCACCGTCACATCGATAAGAGATTCGTGAGGCCGGTATACGGACACGGGGGCCCGAGTCAGCAGCGCCTGCAATATCTGTGCAGCAGGTAGCGGTCGAGAGTTTTCGCACAGGCTGCGCATTGCTGCGAACTGAGCACGATATTCAGCTCCGAGTGTTCGGTGCGCTCGCGTGCGCAAACGTCAGCGAGGCATGACCGCAGCTGAATAGCAATCGGCCGCCCGCGCCGAGACAGGGGGGATTTAGGTGGCTTCCGACGAGAGCGACATCGTGAGCGCACTCCGGAACTCCGTAAAGGAGACGGAGCGACTGCGGCGGGAGAATGAGAAGCTCGTCAGCCGGCTCAGCGAACCGATCGCCATCGTGGGAATGAGCTGTCGGTATCCGGGCGGGGCCTCCTCTCCGGATGAACTATGGGAACTGCTTTCCAGTGGGCGGGATGCCGTGACGGAGTTCCCGAACGATCGAGGCTGGGATCTCGACCGGATCTATCATCCCAATCCCGACCACCCCGGTGCGGCCTACACCCGCGAAGGCGGCTTCGTCGCGAACGCCGGCGAGTTCGACGCGGAATTCTTCGACATCAGTCCCCGGGAAGCCTTCGCCATGGATCCGCAGCAGCGGATGCTGCTCGAGGGCACCTGGGAGGCCATGGAGGACGCCGGCATCGACCCCGCCTCACTGCGTGGCAGCAACACAGGCGTGTTCACCGGCCTGATGTACGCCGACTACCAGCATGTCGCGGGTAAGAGCAGTCGCCGTGACGAGATCGAGGGTCATCTGATGATCTCGTCGGCGGCCAGTGTGGCCTCCGGCCGTATCAGCTACACCTTCGGCCTCGAGGGTCCCGCGGTCTCGGTGGACACCGCGTGTTCGGCCTCACTCGTGGCGCTCGCGCAGGCCTGCTCGGCCTTGCGGTCCCAGGAATGTTCGCTGGCGATCGCCGGTGGCGTCACCATCCTCACCCAGCCGAGCATCTTCATCGAGTTCGCGCGGCAACGCGCCATCTCGCCGGACGGCCGGTGTAAGGCGTATGGAGCCGCCGCCGACGGAGTGGGCTGGGCCGAGGGAATGGGCCTGCTGATGTTGGAGCGGCTCTCCGACGCGCGCCGCAACGGTCGGCGCGTCCTCGGGGTCATCCGTGGTGCCGCGGTGAACCAGGACGGCGCGAGCAACGGGCTGACCGCGCCGAACGGTCCTTCGCAGGAACGGGTCGTCCGCGCGGCACTGGCCGACGCGGGTCTTTCGCCTTCTGATGTGGACGCGGTCGAGGGTCATGGTACGGGCACACGACTCGGCGATCCGATCGAGGCCGAAGCCCTGCTAGCGACCTATGGCAGCGAACGGACGGCGGGACCGCTCTGGCTCGGCTCAGTGAAGTCGAACATCGGGCACACCCAGGCCGCCGCGGGTATCGCCGGCGTGATCAAGATGGTGCTGGCGATGCGGAACAACACGCTGCCGCGAACACTGCACTCCACCGAGCCCTCTCCACACGTCGACTGGTCATCGGGCGCTGTGCGGTTGTTGACCGAAAACCAGGACTGGCCCGCCACGGACCGTCCCCGCCGGGCCGGCGTTTCCTCGTTCGGGGTCAGCGGCACGAACGCGCACGTCATCATCGAGGAGCCGCCGCCCCACGAGCCGGAGGACGTGGCAGAGCCCGGCCCCGTGCCGTCGGTGGTTCCCGTACCGCTGTCCGCGCGTTCCGACGCGGCGCTTCGTGCGCAGGCGGACCGGTTGCGTGCGTTGCTGATCGCCCGACCGGAGATCACGACATCGGACCTCGCGGCGTCGCTGGCGACTACGCGATCGCTACTCGACCACCGGGCCGTTGTCGTCGCGTCGGACAGGGGCGCTCTGCTGACCGGACTGGGGGCGCTGACCTCCGCGGATGAGTCCGACGTCGTGGTCGAGGGCCGACCGACCAGCGGGAAGCCCGTGTTCGTGTTCCCCGGGCAGGGCGCGCAGTGGGCGGGGATGGCCACGGAACTGGCCGAGTCCTCGCCGGTCTTCGCAGAGCGCCTGGCCGAGTGCGGTGCCGCCCTGGAACCGTTCGTCGACTGGAGGCTCACGGACGTCCTTCGGGGTGTGGACGGCGCGCCGTCCTTGGAACGCGTGGACGTCGTGCAGCCCGCCCTGTGGGCCGTCATGGTGTCGATCGCACGGCTGTGGCAGTCCCACGGAGTACGGCCCTCCGCGGTCGTCGGGCACTCGCAGGGCGAGATCGCCGCAGCCTGCGTTGCCGGGATCTTGACCCTTGAGGACGGCGCCCGCGTCGTCTCCCTGCGCAGCAGGTTGGTGCGGGACCAACTGGCCGGCCGAGGCGGGATGCTGTCGATCTCGTTGCCGGCCGAACGGGTCGAGAAGCTACTCCTGGGCTACGAGGGTCGCGTCGCGGTCGCGGCGGTGAACGGTCCCACCACCGTCGTCGTGGCCGGCGACCCGGAAGCTCTGGACGAGCTGCGGTCCCGATGCGATGGCGACCAGATATGGGCGCGGCGCGTGAATGTGGACTACGCCTCGCATTCGGCGCAGGTCGAGACAATCGAGCAGCAGCTCCGCCTCGAACTGAAGCCCGTCTCGCCCAGCCGAGCTGAGGTGCCGTTCTACTCCACCACCCTGGGCGGGTTCGTCGAGGGTGGGGAGTTGGATGGTGCGTACTGGTATCGCAATCTGCGGGAGCCAGTTGGGTTCGAGCCCGCGGTGCGCGCGCTGCTCGAGCGTGACACCACGGCGTTCCTGGAGATGTCGCCGCATCCGGTGCTGACCACGGCCGTTGAGGAGACAGCGAACGGCAGGGCGACCGCCGTCGGTTCGTTGCGGCGGGATGAGGGTGGTCCGGTGCGATTCGTGACCTCGCTGAGTGAGGCCCACGTCGCCGGCGTGGGCGTGGACTGGTCCATGCTGCACGCCGGGGGCCGTTACGTGCCGCTTCCGAAGTACGCCTTCCAGCGGCACCGCTTCTGGCCTACGGAGGCGGCCCGGGCGGGGGACGTGACGGCCGCGGGACAGCGCCGGGTCGAGCAGTCCGTGCTCGCGGCTGCCGTTCGGGTCACCGACCGGGACGAGTGGCTGTTCACCGGAAGGGTGACGCGGGAAACGCTGCCGTGGACACGGGATCACATGGTGTTCGGGACGGTCATGGTTCCGGGTACCGCGCTGGTCGACTGGGCGCTCAGCGCGGGACGCGAGGTGGGTTGCCCCGTACTGGACGAACTGGTGCTGGAGTCGCCGCTGCTCTTGGCGGACGAAGCAGCCCTCGATATCCAGGTGAGTGTTGGCCCCGCGGACGGGGAAGCACGCCGTGCGGTGGCCATCTACAGCAGGCAGTCAGGCGACGAGGGCATGGAAGGCGCCACCGCCTGCCACGGTCGCGGCTGGCTGACCGAACGGGAGCCCGCGGCGCAACCGCTGCCGGCCGTATGGCCGCCGGCGGACGGTGAGGCGCTGCCGCTCGGGGAGTTCTACGGCCGACTGGCTGACATCGGTCTCGAGTACGGTCAGCTCTTCCGCGGCGTGCGTGCGGCATGGCGCGTCGGCGACGTGCTCTACACGGAGGTCGCGTTGCCTTCTGACGAAGACGTCGCCGGCGGCGCTCCACATCCGGCGCTGCTCGACGCCGCAGTGCACAGCTTCCTGTTGTCGACCGAGGACGAGGTCGTGAACCTGCCGTTCGCCTGGTCGGGCGTGTGGCTGAACCCGAAAACGGATGTCACACGGGCGCGAGTCCGTATCACGCCCGAGAGCTCGTCCGGGTTTCGGGCCGACGTAGCCGACGACACGGGGCAATCGGTCGCGACCGTGACCTCTCTCGGCCTCCGTCCCTTGGACCGTGGGCAGGTCGAACGTGCCCAGGGCGGTGTGCGGCCACTGTTCCACGTGGACTGGACCGAGGTCGCCGCGCCGACGGCGGAACCGGCGGCGGTCGTCCAGCTCGGCGAGCAGTACCAGGATCTGGCCGCGGTGGAGCAGGCGCTGGCTGAGGGTTCGCTGGCGACACCGGACATCGTCGTACTGGAGGTCGGCACGGCATCCGAGGAATCGGCGTTGGGCGCACGCGAGGTCGTCGCCGAGACGCTGACCACGGTGCAGCACTGGCTGGCCAGCGAGCGGCTGGCAGAGGCCAGGTTGTTCGTGGTGACCCGGGGCGGAATCGCCGTCGGTACCGAGCCTCCCGACGTCACGCAGGCCCCGGCCTGGGGCTTGGTGCGCAGCGCGCAGTCGGAGCATCCGGGCCGTCTCGTGCTGGTGGACCTCGACGTGGGTGCCCAGCCTTCCTGGGAATCGCTGGCCAGGTTGGACGAGCCCCAGATCGCGTTGCGGGAGGGCCGGTTGCTCGCGCCGCGGTTCGCGGCGGTCGCGGAGCAGGTACCCGTCGATGGCGATTGGCGGCTGGGCGCGGGGCGTACGGGTTCGCTGGACGATATGGCCCTCGTCCGGTCCGAAGGCCGCCGACCGCTCGGACCGGACGAGGTACGCGTCGCGGTCCGTGCCGCCGGGTTGAACTTCCGCGATGTGCTGATCGCGCTCAGGATGTATCCGGGCGAGGCGCCACTGGGCAGTGAGGCCGCGGGCGTTGTGCTGGAGGTCGGCACGAGTGTGAGCGACCTGGAGCCCGGTGACTCGGTGATGGGCTTGATCCCCGATGCCTTCGGACCGGTCGCCGTGACGGACAGACAGATGATCGTTCCGATGCCGGCCAAGCTGTCCTTCGTGGAAGCGGCAGCGGTGCCGGTGGTTTACCTGACCGCGTACTACGGACTGGTCGACCTTGCGGATCTTCGAGCGGGGGAGCGACTTCTGGTGCACGCCGCCGCAGGCGGTGTCGGCATGGCCGCCGTGCAGCTGGCTCGGCATTTTGAGGCGCAGGTCTTCGCGACCGGGAGCCCCCGCAAGTGGGAAGCGATTCGGAGCCTTGGCGTGCCAGCTCAGCGGATCGCCTCCTCCAGGGACCTCAACTTCCGGGAAAGATTCCTGGACGCTACCGACGGTGCTGGGGTCGATGTGGTGCTGGACTCACTGGCCGGCGAGTTTGTGGATGCCTCGCTTGACCTCCTGCCACGCGGCGGGCGCTTCATCGAGATGGGCAAGACCGATATCCGGGACCCGGAAGCCGTCGCCCGGGATCGCCCGGGAGTGCGGTATCGGTCGTACGACCTGATGGAGGCGGGGCCGAGCCGAATCCAGGAGATGCTCAGCGACATCGTCTCGTTGTTCGACTGGGAAGTGCTGTCGCCAGTGCCGACCCGCTCCTGGGACGTGCGCGAGGGCGCCGAAGCGTTCCGATTCCTGCGCGAGGGCCGCAACGTGGGCAAGATCGTGCTGACCATACCGCCACCACTCGACGTTGAAGGCTCGGTACTGATCACCGGCGGTACCGGGGGGCTTGGCGGCTTGTTCGCCAGGCATCTCGTGACCCGACACGGCATACGGAACCTGGTGCTGGTCAGCCGTCGCGGACGCGCGGTCGATGGGGTGGACGACCTCGTCGCCGAACTGGAGGCGGCAGGCGCCACGGTCCAGGTCGAGGCGTGCGACGTTGCCGACCGGCAGCGGTTGGCAGAGTTGTTGAGTACGCTCGATCGGCCGCTGACGGGGGTCGTGCACGCCGCGGGTGTCCTCGACGACGGTCTCATCGAAACCCTCACGCCCGAGCAACTCGAGCGTGTCATGCGCCCCAAGATCGACGCGGCGTGGAACCTCCACGAGCAGACGGCGGGTATGGACCTGTCGGCGTTCGTACTGTTCTCATCGGCCGCCGGTCAACTGGGCACCCCGGGACAGGCGAACTACGGTGCGGCCAACGCGGCGATCGACGCGCTCGCTCAACTGCGCCGCGCGAAGGGACTCCCAGCGATCTCGCTGGCGTGGGGACTCTGGGCGGACGCCACTGGCATGACCGGCGAACTCGGCGAGGCTGACCTCGCGAGGATGCGGCGCACCGGCATCGGGGCGATAGAAACCGAGCTTGGCCTGGAGCTTTTCGACCAGGGTCTCACGTCGAAGGTGCCGGTCCTGGCGCCGGTGCGGCTGGACATGACCGCCTTGCGAAACCAGGCGGCCGACGGCGCACTACCCGCCCTGCTGCGCGGACTCGTCAGGGCGCCGTCGCGCCGTGACCGGACAGCGGGGTCCCTGCGGGAACGGCTCGCCGGAGTGGCCACGGCCGACGCCCAACAGGTCGTGCTGGACCTGGTGCTCGCACAGGTCGCCGCCGTACGGGGCAACGCTTCGGGCTCCGAGGTCGACGCGGAACGCGCCTTCAAGGAACTCGGGTTCGACTCACTTGCCGCTGTCGAGCTGCGTAACCGGCTCAACCGGGTCACCGGCCTTCGGCTACCCGCGACGCTGGTGTTCGACCACCCGACTCCGGTCGACGTGGCCAGCCTGCTCGCTCAGGAGGCCGAGGTTACCGAGGACGGTGCTCCACCGCCGTACGACGACGAGTTCAGACGCTTCCAGGGGCTGCTGGCCGCGGTCGCCGACGACGAGCAAAAGCTGGCTGAGGTCGAGCCGCGTCTGCGCTATCTGAGCAACCGGTTGCGCGACGTGCTCGGCAGGTCCGGTGGCGCGGCAACCGACCTGGACGTCGGTTCCGAGGAAGAGCTCGACGTGGTGTCCGACGACGACATATTCGATCTGATCGACAAGGAGATCGGGTCCGCATGAGCGAACACATGGACGAGCAGAAGCTTCGTACCTACCTGCGGAAGGTCACCTCGGAGCTGCGGAGCGCGAACCGCCGCGTGCGTGAACTGGAGCAACGCGACGAGGAACCACTCGCCATCGTCGGCATGAGCTGCCGTTACCCGGGCGGGGTGAACTCCCCGGACGACCTGTGGGAGCTCGTCGCCTCGGGCACAGACGCGATGACCGCGTTGCCCACTGACCGTGGCTGGGACCTGGAGCGGCTGTCCGGCGGAGCAGCGGACCAGCCAGGCGCCATCACCACCGACGCGGGCGGGTTCATCGACGGGGCTGGCGACTTCGACGCCGACTTCTTTGGGATCAGCCCGCGTGAGGCGCTGGCTATCGACCCGACACAACGGATCGCGCTGGAAGCGGCGTGGGAGGCCTTCGAGGACGCGGGGATAGCTCCCAACTCGCTACGCGGCACCGACACCGGGGTCTTCTGCGGCACAGTCACCTCGGACTACGGGGGGACGATGCCGCGGGAACTGGAGGGCTACCGGCTCACCGGGACCCAGAGCAGTGTGGTGTCCGGGCGGATCGCCTATCACCTGGGGTTGGAGGGGCCAGCCGTCACGGTGGACACCGCGTGTTCTTCGTCACTGGCCGCCATCCACCTGGCAGGGCAGGCGCTGAGGTCGGGTGAGTGTTCTCTCGCGCTGGTGGGCGGCGTGACGATCCTCGCGGGCCCCTTCCTGTTCCTTGAGTTCAGCCGTCAGCGTGGACTGGCACCGGACGGGCGGTGCAAGGCCTACGCAGCCTCGGCGGACGGTACGGGATTCTCCGACGGCGTGGGCCTGCTGGTCCTGGAGCGTCTCTCGGACGCCCGGCGGCTCGGCCACCGCGTGCTCGGACTGGTGCGCGGCAGCGCCATGAACCAGGACGGCGCGAGCAACGGGCTGACCGCGCCGAGCGGCCCGTCACAAGAGCGGGTGATCCGGGCCGCGCTGGCGAACGCGGGCCTGTGCGCCGCCGATGTCGACGCTGTGGAGGGACACGGTACGGGGACTCAGCTCGGCGACCCGATCGAGGCCCGAAGCCTGCTGGCCACGTACGGCGTGGAACGTGCGGGCGGGCCGCTGTGGCTGGGCTCGATCAAGTCCAACATCGGGCATACGTCGGCCGCGGCGGGTGCCGCGGGCGTCATCAAGATGGTCATGGCGATGCGGCACGGCGTGCTGCCGGCCACGCTGCACGTCGACGAGCCGTCGCCATACGTGGATTGGGAAGACGGCCGAGTCCACCTGCTGACCGAAGCGCAGGAGTGGGCCAGAAGCGACCGTATCCGGCGCGCTGGCGTGTCGGGCTTCGGGATCAGCGGCACGAACGCGCACGTCATCCTGGAGGAAGAACCTCAAGGCGATCCGGAACCCGCTCCGGCCAAGCGCTCGTTGGACACGGCCCCGGTGGTGCTCTCGGCACGTACTGAAGCCGCGTTGCGCGCGCAGGCGGAGCGGCTACGGAAGCACGTCGAGGGCCGATCCGACCTGTCCGTGCCGGACGTCGCTCTGTCGACGGTGTCGGGGCGGGCGTTGCTCGACCAGCGGGCGGTGGTGGTCGCGTCCGATCGTGACACCTTGCTGAACGGCCTCACGGCAGTGGAGTCCGGTACGTCCGCGGTCAGCGGGAAGACAGCGCTGCTGTTCTCCGGCCAGGGCACGCAGCGCGCTCGCATGGGCGTGGAACTGGCGGCGTCCTTCCCGGTGTACGGGCAGGCACTGGACGAAGTGTGCGCCGAGCTGGACCCGCGCGTCGGTCGCTCCGTACGGGACCTGCTCGAGGCTGAGGAGGGCACCGCTGAAGCGGAACTCCTGGACGCCACGGAGTTCACACAGGTCGCGTTGTTCGCGGTCGAGACGGCGTTGTTCCGGCTGGTGGAGTCGCTCGGCATCGGTGTGGACTACGTCATCGGGCATTCGGTGGGTGAGATCGTCGCGACTCACGTCGCCGGTGCCCTGTCACTACCAGACGCCTGTGAGCTGGTCGTGGCCCGCGGACGGCTGATGGGGGAGCTGCCAGCCGGCGGGGCGATGGTCGCCGTGGAGGCTGGCGAGGAGGAGGTTCTCGACACGCTGCGAGACTTCGCGGGCAGGCTTTCGATAGCCGCCGTGAACGCCCCCCGTGCGGTGGTCGTGTCGGGTG
The DNA here is from genome assembly GCF_001751245.1 of Streptomyces oceani. Lineage (GTDB taxonomy): Bacteria > Actinomycetota > Actinomycetes > Streptomycetales > Streptomycetaceae > Streptomyces > Streptomyces oceani. The sequence continues at coordinate 499,560 of NZ_LJGU01000127.1, read as the reverse complement.
ACATGGAGGCGGTCGAGGAATGGCTGCCGGCCTGGGAGGGACACCGGACCTCGCGGCTACGCACCTCGCACGCGTTCCACTCGCCGCGGATGGAGCCGATGCTGGACGAGTTCCGCCGCGTCGTGGAGCGACTGCGCTTCGAGGAACCGCGCCTCCCCGTCGTGTCCAACGTGACCGCTGAGGTCATGACGACCCATGACCCGGAGTACTGGGTGCGGCACGTGCGCGAGACCGTGCGGTTCGCCGACGGTGTGTCCGCGCTGTACGACCTAGGCGTTCGCAGGTTCTTCGAACTGGGCCCGGACGCGGTGCTCACCGCGATGGCACGCCAGTGCCTGGACGATGACGCACAAGTGACGTTCGCCCCGGCACTGCGGTCGAAGCGTCCGGACATCGAGGCGTTCACCGGCTTCGTCGCGCAGGCGTACGTTGCGGGCAGCCGGGTGGACTGGCCGGTCTTCTACGCTGACACCGCGGCACGCCTGGTCCCGCTGCCGACGTATGCCTTCCAACGTCAGCGTTACTGGCTGGCGCCGAACAGTGGAGACAGAGTCGCCCCAGGGCTGCAGCAGTTGGAGCATCCGGCGCTGTCCTGTGTGATGCAGGTGGGTGACCGGGACGAATGGCTGTTTACTGGACGAATCTCCACTGAGGAGCATGGGTGGACCACTGAGCACCAATTGTTCGACACGGTTGTCGTGCCCGGGACGGGTCTGATCGAGCTGGCCCTGACCGCGGGCGCCCAGACCAGCACCCCGGTGGTGGACGAGCTCGTGATGGAGGCTCCGCTGCTGCTGGCGAGCGGCGTCGGACGCCAGGTGCAGGTGGCTGTTGGCGCACCCGACCGCGACGACCGGCGCGAAGTGGTGATCTACTCGTACCCGGAATCCGGCGCTGAGCGGGAAACCACCTGCCATGCCCGTGGCGTTCTCGGCCCGCCGAGGGTCGCCACGCCACGGTGGGCCGAGCAGTGGCCACCCGCCGGCGTAGAGCCCCTACCGGTGGAGGAGCTCTACGGCCGCCTGTCCGACATCGGCTACACCTACGGCCCCGCGTTTCAGGGCGTCCAGGCCGCGTGGCGGGATGATCGGCATACCTATGCCGAGGTCGTCCTACCGGACGTGGTCGAGGCCGGCACCTACGGCATCCATCCCGCGTTGTTCGACGCCGCGCTGCAGAGCGGTGTCTTCCTATTGACCGACGGGGACCACGGCCAGCGCATGCCGTTCAGCTGGAACGGCGTGCGTCTCGACCAGCCGGGTGCCACCCGGCTGCGGGTGCGCTCGGTTCGTACGGGAGAGGACGCGTTGCGGCTGGAGGCCGTTGACGAGTCGGGCACCCCGGCGGTGGCGATCGAGTCGATCGCTGTGCGTCCTGTCGAGCAGTCCCGTGTGAACGGTGGTGGCCGGCGTTCGCTGTACACCCTCGACTGGCTGCCCGTCACCCAGGAGGGGCCAGCGGTCGAGGTCGCCAGACTCACGGAGCTTGATGCGGCTCTGACAGCGGAGATGCCTGAGGTCGTTCGCACGGAGGTCGGAATCTCCTCCGAGGACTCTGCGTACGACGCCGCGCGGAAGGCCCTTGGCCTGGTGCGGTGGTGGCTGGACGACGATCGCTCTGGTACGGCGCGGTTGGCGATCGTCACCCACGGCGGGGCCGCGGTGGGCGCGGAGACCCCGTCGAGCGGACAGGCAGCGGTCTGGGGCCTGGTGCGCAGTGCGCAGGCGGAACATCCCGGTCGTTTCGTGCTTGTCGATGTGGACGGCAGCGATGTCGACTGGACGACGGTCCTCGCCACGGATGAGCCGCAGCTCGCGGTCCGCGAGGGGCAGCCACTGGCGCCACGGCTGACTCGCGCCCAACCTGGCGCCCCAAGGTCGTGGGGCGGCGAGGATGTCGTGCTGATCACTGGCGGTACGGGCGGCCTGGGTGCGTCACTCGCGAGGCACCTCGTGGAGCGAGGCGTTCGGCAACTGGTGCTGCTGAGTCGGAGTGGCCCGGATGCGGAGGGTGTGGGCGAGCTGCGCGGCACGCTGGAGTCGGCGGGCGCGTCGGTGCGGGTTGAGGCGTGTGATGTGGGTGATCGGGGTCGGTTGGCGGAGGTGTTGGCGTCGTTGGAGCGTCCGTTGACGGCGGTCGTGCATGCGGCGGGTGTGTTGGATGACGGCGTGGTCGAGTCGTTGACGCCCGAGCAGTTGGAGCGGGTGTTCCGGCCGAAGGTCGCTGCGGCGTGGCATCTGCACGAGTTGACCGCGGGCATGGATCTGTCGGCGTTCGTGTTGTTCTCGTCGGTGGCGTCGTTGATCGGGAGTCCTGGTCAGGCGAACTATTCCGCGGCCAATGCGGCGCTCGACGCGCTGGCGGCCCAGCGCCGGGCGGAGGGTCTGCCGGCCACCTCCCTGGCGTGGGGACTCCTCGGTGGGACTGCCGGTATGGCCGGACAGCTTGGGGAAGCCGATCTCGCCCGCCTTGCGCGGACGGGTATCGGTGAGCTGGCGGTTGACCAAGCGCTGGAGTTGCTCGAGCACGCTCTCGGGGTCGACACCGCCCTGCTGGCTCCGGTCAAGCTGGAGATGGCCGCGCTGCGTGCCCGGTCCCGCGCGGGTTCGCTGCCCGCTCTGTTCCGCGGTCTGGTGCCGGCGCCCGCCCGTACGGAGATTGGCGGTTCGCTCGCGCAGCGACTCGCGGGCGCGGCCGAGTCGGACCGGGAAACGATCGTCCGGGAACTCGTACTCGCCAAGGTCGCGTCCGTGCTGGGACACGGATCCGCGAAGGCGATCGACGCCGAGCGCGCGTTCAAGGATCTCGGATTCGACTCGCTCAGTGCTGTTGAGTTGCGCAACACCCTCAACCAGGCCACAGGGATACGGCTGCCCGCGACGTTGGTGTTCGACCACCCGAGCCCGGCGGCTGTCGTTCGGGCCGTGCTCGCGGAGATCGGCGAGGCTGATGAGCAGCCGCGCGTGACGGTTCCGCGTCGCCAGGTCGACGAGGAANTGGCGCAGGACAGTGCCGGCGATCCGCTGGTGATCGTGGGTATGGGGTGTCGTTATCCGGGTGGGGTTTCGTCGCCTGGGGAGTTGTGGGATCTGGTGGTGTCGGGGCGGGACGCGATCTCGGGTCTGCCGGCTGATCGTGGGTGGGATCTGGAGGGTTTGTATGACCCGGATCCGGATCGGCCGGGGACGGTGTACACGCGTGGTGGTGGGTTTGTGGAGGGTGTCGCGGATTTCGACGCGGAGTTCTTCGGGATCAGTCCGCGTGAGGCGACGTCGATGGACCCGCAGCAGCGGTTGATGTTGGAGTCCTCGTGGGAGGCGTTGGAGAACGCGGGTATTGATCCGACCTCGTTGCGCGGTACGGATACCGGCGTGTTCTTCGGAGCGGTGACGACGGATTACGGCGGCATGATGTCGTCCGAATTCGAGGGTTACCGGCTGACGGGTTCGACGTCGAGTGTGGTGTCGGGGCGGGTGGCGTACAGCTTTGGTTTTGAGGGGCCGGCGGTGTCGGTGGATACGGCGTGTTCGTCGTCGTTGGTGGCGTTGCACCAGGCGGCCGCGGCCCTGCGGTCGGGTGAGTGCTCGATGGCGTTGGTGGGTGGCGTGACCGTGCTGGCGGGGCCCTACCTGCTTACCGAGTTTAGTCGGCAGCGGGGGTTGGCGCGGGATGGTCGGTGTAAGGCGTATTCGGCGGGTGCGGATGGGACGGGGTTCTCGGATGGTGTGGGTGTGTTGGTGGTGGAGCGGTTGTCGGAGGCGCGGCGTCGTGGGCATGAGGTGTTGGCGGTGGTGGCGGGTTCTGCGGTGAATCAGGATGGTGCGTCGAATGGGTTGACGGCGCCGAATGGTCCGTCGCAGGAGCGGGTGATTCGGGCGGCGTTGTTGAGTGCGGGTGTGGGGCCGGGTGGGGTTGATGTGGTGGAGGGGCATGGGACGGGGACGGTGTTGGGGGATCCGATTGAGGCGGGGGCGTTGTTGGCGACGTATGGGCGTGAGCGGGTGGGTGAGCCGTTGTGGTTGGGGTCGGTGAAGTCGAATATTGGGCATAGTTCGGCGGCTGCGGGTGTGGCGGGTGTGATCAAGATGGTGCAGGCGTTGCGGTATGGGGTGTTGCCGCCGACGTTGCATGTGGAGGAGGCGTCGCCGCATGTGGATTGGGATGCGGGTGGGGTGGCGTTGTTGCGGGAGTCGCGGGAGTGGTTGGTGGGGGTGGATGGTCCTCGTCGGGCGGGTGTGTCGTCGTTTGGGGTCAGTGGGACGAACGCGCACGTGATTATTGAGGAGGCTCCCGCGGTCGAGGAGGCTCCCGCTGTGGAGGAGGCTCCCGCGGTTGAGGGGGCTCCCGCGGTTGAGGGGGCTCCTGTTGTGGAGGGGGCTCCTGTGGAGGGGGTTGTTGTTGGGGGTGAGGTGGGTGTGGTGCCGGTGGTGCTTTCGGCGCGTAGTGAGGTGGCGCTTCGGGCGCAGGCGGCGCGGTTGGGTGAGTATTTGGCGGGGTGTTCGGATGTGTCGGTGGTTGATGTGGGGTTGTCGAGTGTGGTTTCGCGGGCGCAGTTGGAGTGTCGGGCTGTGGTGGTGGCTGGTGAGCGGGAGGGGTTGTTGTCGGGGTTGGGTGCGGTGGTTTCGGGTGAGCCGTTGGAGGGTGTGGTGTCGGGGCGTGTGGTGGCTGGTGGGCCTGTGTTGGTGTTTCCGGGTCAGGGTGCGCAGTGGGCGGGGATGGCGGTGGAGTTGTGTGCGTCGTCGTCGGTGTTTGCTGGGTTGTTGGGGGAGTGTGAGGCGGCGTTGGAGCCGTTTGTGGGGTGGAGGTTGTTGGATGTGTTGCGGGGGGTGGAGGGTGCTCCGGGGTTGGAGCGGGTGGATGTGGTGCAGCCTGCGTTGTGGGGGGTGATGGTGTCGTTGGCGGGGTTGTGGCGTGCGTGTGGTGTGGTGCCGTCGGCGGTGGTGGGGCATTCGCAGGGTGAGATTGCTGCGGCGTGTGTGGCGGGTGGGTTGTCTTTGGTGGATGGTGCGCGGGTGGTGGCGTTGCGGAGCAGGATTGTTCTTGAGCGGTTGGCTGGGTTGGGTGGGATGGTTTCGGTGGGGTTGTCGGTGGGGTTGGTTGAGGAGTTGTTGGTGCCGTTTGGGGATCGGGTGTCGGTGGCGGCGGTGAATGGTCCTGGGAGTGTGGTGGTTGCGGGTGAGTCGGGGGCGTTGGATGAGGTTGTTGGGTTGTGTGAGCGGGATGGTGTGTGGGTGCGGCGGGTGAATGTGGATTATGCGTCGCATTCGGTTCAGGTGGAGTCTGTTGAGGATGAGTTGGTGCGGGTGTTGGCTGAGGTGGAGCCGGTTGGTGGTGAGGTGCCGTTTTATTCGACGGTTGTTGGTGGGTTTGTGGATACGGCTAGTTTGGATGCTGGTTATTGGTATCGGAATTTGCGTGGTTGTGTTGGTTTTGAGTCTGCTGTTCGGGATTTGGTGGGGCAGGGTGTGGGGTGTTTTTTGGAGATGTCGCCGCATCCGGTGTTGGGTATGGCTGTTGAGGAGACGGTGGCTGGGTGTGGTGTGGATGGGGTGGGGGTTGTTGGTTCGTTGCGTCGTGATGATGGTGGGTGGGGGAGGTTTGTCACGTCGTTGGCTGAGGCGTATGTGGCGGGAGTGGGGGTTGATTGGTCGGCTTTTTATGCCGGGACTGGTGCTCGGCGTGTTTCGTTGCCTACGTATGCGTTTCAGCGTCAGCGGTTTTGGTTGGAGTCGGGGGTTGGTAGTGGTGTTCCGGCGGGGCAGCGGTCTGTTGGGCATGGGGTGTTGTCCGCGGCTGTGCGGATTGGTGATCGTGATGAGTGGGTGTTCACGGGTCGTATCTCCCAGGACAGTCAGCCCTGGACCCGTGACCACATCGTCTTCGACACGGTTCTGGTCCCCGGTGCGGCGCTCGTCGAGATGGCGCTCAGCGCCGGCCAGGAGGTCGGCTGCCCGATCGTCGGGGAGTTGGTCCTGGAGTCACCACTCATCCTTGACGAAGCGGCACTGCAGATTCAGGTCACCATCGGTGCGGTCGACGACGACGGGCACCGTGAGGTCGCCATCTACAGTCAGCCGGAGACCACCCGCGACGACGACTCCGAGGCCACCTGCCACGGTCGTGGATGGCTGACCACCGACGCCGAGACACCTCAGCCGTTCCCACCCCAATGGCCACCGGCGGGTGCGGAACCGATGACTGTCGACGCTCTGTACGAACGGGTGCACGAGCACGGTCGGTTGACCGACATCGGCTTCGACTACGGTCCCGCGTTCCGCGCTGTCACTGCTGCCTGGCGTTTGGGCGACGAGGTGTACACGGAGCTGGAGCTTCCTGAGGCGGCTGGTGCCGCGGACGGGTTTGGGCTGCATCCTGCGTTGTTCGACGCGGCGCTGCATGGTGGGCTCGGCATGCTGGACCGTGGTGGCGACGACGCGGGCGGTCTGCCGTTCTCCTGGTCCGGAGTGCGGTTGGGGCGGCTCGGACTGACGAGTCTGCGGGTACGCATCTCGCTGGCCGGCGAGTCAGCGCTGCGGCTCGACATCGCCGCCGATGACGGCGCGGTGATCGGCGGCGTGAACCGGCTCGACGTGCGCCCGGTCGAACAGGAACAGCTTGAGTCCGCCCGGCGGGGCCGGCCTCGATCCCTGTACCAGGTCGACTGGGTCGACGTCGCCGCGGTATCCGCGGGCCCACAGGCAGTCGCTGTGCTGGGAAACACCTCCGTACCAGGGGAGCGCTACGAGGACCTCGAGACTCTCGAGGAAGCGTTGTCCGGGGGCACGGATGGCCCCGACCTCGTTGTCGCCTCCGTCGCCTCTGAATCAGATGACCTCCCGGCCGCGGAGAGCTGCGCACAGCGCGCACTGAGTCTGGTGCAGCGCTGGATCGCGAGTGAACGGCTCGCCGGTGGACGGCTCGTGGTGGTTACCCACAATGCTGTCGCGATCGATGAGGAGATACCGAACCTCGCCCAGGCCGCGGTGTGGGGCCTCGTCCACAGCGCACAGACCGAGCATCCCGGGCGCTTCGTATTGCTGGACCACGATGGCACCAAGCCAGACTGGGATTCGCTTTCCGGCCTGGATGAGCCCCAGCTGGCGGTGCGAGGCGGGCGGGTACTCGCGCCACGTCTCAACCGCGCGGCCGTCGATGGGGCGGGCAGCACGATTGATCCGGACGGAACTGTTGTGATCACCGGTGGTACGGGCGGGCTGGGGGCCCTGATCGCTGAGCACCTGGTAACCCAACACCGTGCGGGGCACGTGCTGCTGCTGAGTCGGAGTGGCCCGGATGCGGAGGGTGTGGGCGAGCTGCGCGGCACGCTGGAGTCGGCGGGCGCGTCGGTGCGGGTTGAGGCGTGTGATGTGGGTGATCGGGGTCGGTTGGCGGAGGTGTTGGCGTCGTTGGAGCGTCCGTTGACGGCGGTCGTGCATGCGGCGGGTGTGTTGGATGACGGCGTGGTCGAGTCGTTGACGCCCGAGCAGTTGGAGCGGGTGTTCCGGCCGAAGGTCGCTGCGGCGTGGCATCTGCACGAGTTGACCGCGGGCATGGATCTGTCGGCGTTCGTGTTGTTCTCGTCGGTGGCGTCGTTGATCGGGAGTCCTGGTCAGGCGAACTATTCCGCGGCCAATGCGGCGCTCGACGCGCTGGCGGCCCAGCGCCGGGCGGAGGGTCTGCCGGCCACCTCCCTGGCGTGGGGACTGTGGGCGGAGCCCGGTGGCATGGGTGGTTCGCTGGACGAGACCAGTTTGGCGCGCCTGCGACAGATGGGTGCCGTTCCCTTGTCGGCGGAGGCCGGGCTGGAGTTGTTCGACCGCTGCCTTTCTGCCGCCGCCCCGGCGTTGCTGGCGCCAGTGCAGCTGGATACGGCAGCGCTGCGTGCGCAGGCGTATTCCGGCATGCTGCCAGCGCTGCTGCGTGCTCTGGTGCGGATCGCGGAACAGGCGGTCGAGCCTGTCGGGGGCTCACTGGCTGAACGGCTCGTCGGAGTATCGGGGACAGAGCGCGAACAACGGGTGCTCGAAGTCGTGCGAACGCAGGTCGCTGCCGTTCTCGGACACCAGTCGGCGAGCGCCATCGAACCTCATCGAGCCTTCCAGGAGCTCGGCTTCGACTCCCTGGGCGCCGTCAACCTGCGAAATCGACTCGCTCAGGCGACTGGGGTACGGCTGCCAGCGACCTTGGTGTTCGACCACCCGACGCCGGCGGCGATTGCGACCGTTCTGCTCGCGGAGTTCGGGGGGAGCGATACGGAGTCACCGGTCGATGCGGAGCTGACCAAACTTGAGGGACTGGTCGCCGGAGTAACCCGTGAGGAACGGCAGCACGTGACTGAGCGGTTGCGCGCGCTGCTGGCCAGTCTTTCTGAGAACGGAAACCACACGAGCGAGCGGATCGAGGCGGCCACCAGCGCCGACGAGGTCTTCAAACTGATCGAAGCCGAGTTCGGTGACGCATGACGAAGGACGGGAATATGAGCGCTGGCAGCACCGAGGACGAGCAGGAGAAGCTGCTCCGCTACTTGAAGCGCACGGCCGTTGACCTCAACGAAGCCAAGGCCAAACTGCGCGAGTACGAGGACCAGGCGAGTGAGCCGTTGGCGATCGTCGGAATGGGATGTCGCTACCCGGGCGGGGTGACCTCCGCTGATGAGCTGTGGGAACTCGTGGCCGCTGGCCGGGATGGGATGTCGTCGATGCCCACCGATCGTGGGTGGGATCTGGAGGGTTTGTATGACCCGGATCCGGACCAGTTGGGCAAGGCATACGCCCGCGTTGGCGGTTTCGTGGAGGGTGTCGCGGATTTCGACGCGGAGTTCTTCGGGATCAGTCCGCGTGAGGCGACGTCGATGGACCCGCAGCAGCGGTTGATGTTGGAGTCCTCGTGGGAGGCGTTGGAGAACGCGGGTATTGATCCGACCTCGTTGCGCGGTACGGATACCGGCGTGTTCTTCGGAGCGGTGACGACGGATTACGGCGGCATGATGTCGTCCGAATTCGAGGGTTACCGGCTGACGGGTACGACGTCGAGTGTGGTGTCGGGGCGGGTGGCGTACAGCTTTGGTTTTGAGGGGCCGGCGGTGTCGGTGGATACGGCGTGTTCGTCGTCGTTGGTGGCGTTGCACATGGCGTCGCGGGCGTTGCGGTCGGGTGAGTGCTCGATGGCGTTGGTGGGTGGTGTGACGGTGCTGTCTGGTCCGTTTCTCTTTGTGGAGTTTAGTCGGCAGCGGGGGTTGGCGCGGGATGGTCGGTGTAAGGCGTATTCGGCGGGTGCGGATGGGACGGGGTTCTCGGATGGTGTGGGTGTGTTGGTGGTGGAGCGGTTGTCGGAGGCGCGGCGTCGTGGGCATGAGGTGTTGGCGGTGGTGGCGGGTTCTGCGGTGAATCAGGATGGTGCGTCGAATGGGTTGACGGCGCCGAATGGTCCGTCGCAGGAGCGGGTGATTCGGGCGGCGTTGTTGAGTGCGGGTGTGGGGCCGGGTGGGGTTGATGTGGTGGAGGGGCATGGGACGGGGACGGTGTTGGGGGATCCGATTGAGGCGGGGGCGTTGTTGGCGACGTATGGGCGTGAGCGGGTGGGTGAGCCGTTGTGGTTGGGGTCGGTGAAGTCGAATATTGGGCATAGTTCGGCGGCTGCGGGTGTGGCGGGTGTGATCAAGATGGTGCAGGCGTTGCGGTATGGGGTGTTGCCGCCGACGTTGCATGTGGAGGAGGCGTCGCCGCATGTGGATTGGGATGCGGGTGGGGTGGCGTTGTTGCGGGAGTCGCGGGAGTGGTTGGTGGGGGTGGATGGTCCTCGTCGGGCGGGTGTGTCGTCGTTTGGGGTCAGTGGGACGAACGCGCACGTGATTATTGAGGAGGCTCCCGCGGTCGAGGAGGCTCCCGCGGTTGAGGGGGCTCCCGCTGTGGAGGGGGCTCCTGTTGTGGAGGGGGCTCCTGTGGAGGGGGTTGTTGTTGGGGGTGAGGTGGGTGTGGTGCCGGTGGTGCTTTCGGCGCGTAGTGAGGTGGCGCTTCGGGCGCAGGCGGCGCGGTTGGGTGAGTATTTGGCGGGGTGTTCGGATGTGTCGGTGGTTGATGTGGGGTTGTCGAGTGTGGTTTCGCGGGCGCAGTTGGAGTGTCGGGCTGTGGTGGTGGCTGGTGAGCGGGAGGGGTTGTTGTCGGGGTTGGGTGCGGTGGTTTCGGGTGAGCCGTTGGAGGGTGTGGTGTCGGGGCGTGTGGTGGCTGGTGGGCCTGTGTTGGTGTTTCCGGGTCAGGGTGCGCAGTGGGCGGGGATGGCGGTGGAGTTGTGTGCGTCGTCGTCGGTGTTTGCTGGGTTGTTGGGGGAGTGTGAGGCGGCGTTGGAGCCGTTTGTGGGGTGGAGGTTGTTGGATGTGTTGCGGGGGGTGGAGGGTGCTCCGGGGTTGGAGCGGGTGGATGTGGTGCAGCCTGCGTTGTGGGGGGTGATGGTGTCGTTGGCGGGGTTGTGGCGTGCGTGTGGTGTGGTGCCGTCGGCGGTGGTGGGGCATTCGCAGGGTGAGATTGCTGCGGCGTGTGTGGCGGGTGGGTTGTCTTTGGTGGATGGTGCGCGGGTGGTGGCGTTGCGGAGCAGGATTGTTCTTGAGCGGTTGGCTGGGTTGGGTGGGATGGTTTCGGTGGGGTTGTCGGTGGGGTTGGTTGAGGAGTTGTTGGTGCCGTTTGGGGATCGGGTGTCGGTGGCGGCGGTGAATGGTCCTGGGAGTGTGGTGGTTGCGGGTGAGTCGGGGGCGTTGGATGAGGTTGTTGGGTTGTGTGAGCGGGATGGTGTGTGGGTGCGGCGGGTGAATGTGGATTATGCGTCGCATTCGGTTCAGGTGGAGTCTGTTGAGGATGAGTTGGTGCGGGTGTTGGCTGAGGTGGAGCCGGTTGGTGGTGAGGTGCCGTTTTATTCGACGGTTGTTGGTGGGTTTGTGGATACGGCTAGTTTGGATGCTGGTTATTGGTATCGGAATTTGCGTGGTTGTGTTGGTTTTGAGTCTGCTGTTCGGGATTTGGTGGGGCAGGGTGTGGGGTGTTTTTTGGAGATGTCGCCGCATCCGGTGTTGGGTATGGCTGTTGAGGAGACGGTGGCTGGGTGTGGTGTGGATGGGGTGGGGGTTGTTGGTTCGTTGCGTCGTGATGATGGTGGGTGGGGGAGGTTTGTCACGTCGTTGGCTGAGGCGTATGTGGCGGGAGTGGGGGTTGATTGGTCGGCTTTTTATGCCGGGACTGGTGCTCGGCGTGTTTCGTTGCCTACGTATGCGTTTCAGCGTCAGCGGTTTTGGTTGGAGTCGGGGGTTGGTAGTGGTGTTCCGGCGGGGCAGCGGTCTGTTGGGCATGGGGTGTTGTCCGCGGCTGTGCGGATTGGTGATCGTGATGAGTGGGTGTTCACGGGTCGTATCTCCCAGGACAGTCAGCCCTGGACCCGTGACCACATCGTCTTCGACACGGTGGTCGTGCCTGGCGTCGCTTTGGTAGAGATGGCGCTCAGCGCCGGCCAGGAGGTCGGCTGCCCGATCGTCGGGGAGTTGGTCCTGGAGTCACCACTCATCCTTGACGAAGCGGCACTGCAGATTCAGGTCACCATCGGTGCGGTCGACGACGACGGGCACCGTGAGGTCGCCATCTACAGTCAGCCGGAGACCACCCGCGACGACGACTCCGAGGCCACCTGCCACGGTCGTGGGCGACTCACAGCGGAGACCGTGTCCATCGCCGACATGCCCCGGGAATGGCCGCCGCACGAAGCCGAGTCGGTCTCGGTGGACGAGCTGTACACGGCCATGGCGGATCTCGGCTACGACTACGGCCCTACTTTTCAGTGCGTGCACTCGGTCTGGCGGTGTGGGCAGGACATCTACGCGGACATCGCCTTGCCGGACGGCACGGACACCGCCGGATATCGCGTGCATCCCGGACTGCTCGATGCCGCCATGCATGGCGGACTCCTGGAGAAGGGATCGGACGACGCGGTCGTGCTGCCGTTCTCCTGGTCCGGAGTGCGGATCGGCGGCGGCGCGCCGACGAGTGCCCGGGTACGGATCACGTCGCTTGGCGATTCCACGTTGCGGGTCGACGTGGTCGGCGATGGCGGTGAGCCGTTGCTACAGATAGACAAGCTTGTGTTCCGCCCCGTCGACCCCCGTCAACTCAAGAGCTCGCAGGGCGTTCCCAACGGGCTGTACCAGGTCGCCTGGACAGAGGTCACATCGACACCCACGACGTCGCCTCGAGTGGAGGTGATCGGCGAGCGGTTCGCCGACCTCACGGAACTCGAGTCGGCATTGGATGAGGACTCGGTCCAGGAGACACCGAACATCGTCGTGCTGTCGGGAGAGACACCCGCAGGTGACCTTCCCGGCAGCGCGCGGGATTCCGCGCAGCAGAAGCTGGAGACAGTGCAGCGGTGGCTCGCCGCGGACCGCTTCGCCGATGCCTGCCTGGTTATCGCAACTCGTCAGGCGATTTCGGTCGACGGAGACTCCGCCGATATCGCGCAGGCATCGGTGTGGGGCTTGATGCGCAGCGCCCAGTCCGAACATCCGGGCCGATTCGTACTGGTTGATCTGGAGCCAGGCTGTGAGACGACGGACTGGAGCGCGCTCGTGGGATCTGGGGAGCCCCAGCTCGCCGTACGCGGTGGCCGGTTGCTCGCACCGCGTCTCGGTTTCGCTCCTCAGGAGCCGGACGACCGGGAATGGCGACTCTCGATCGACAAGCCGGGATCGTTGGAGGACCTGGAAGTCGTTCCGTCGAGGGGAGCTCGCGAACTGGGCCCGTCGGAGGTCCGTGTAGCCGTCCGCGCGGCGGGACTGAATTTCCGCGACGTGCTGATCACCCTCGGCATGTACCCCGATGAGGCACCACTGGGCAGCGAGGCGGCGGGCGTCGTGGTCGAAGCCGGCGCGGCTACCGATCTGGTACCGGGAGACCGGGTGTTCGGCTGTGTCCCGGAGAGTCTCGGGCCGCTGGCCGTCGCCGATCACGGGACGCTCGTGCCCATGCCACAGGGCTGGACGTTCGCTCAGGCGGCGTCGGTACCGGTCGCGTACCTGACCGCGTACCACGGTCTGGTCCACCTCGCCGAGGTCCAGGCGGGCGAGCGTGTCCTCGTGCACGCGGCCGCTGGCGGTGTCGGTATGGCAGCGGTGCGAATCGCGCGGCATCTCGGAGCGGAGGTCTTCGCCACAGCGAGCCCGCACAAGTGGGACGCGGTACGTGCCCTGGGCGTGCCGGAGGAGCGGATCGCGTCCTCACGTGACATCGGCTTCCGGGAGTCGTTCCTGCGGGAGACCGGTGACGCGGGAGTGGATGTCGTACTCAACTCGCTTGCCGGCGATTTCGTAGAGGCGTCGATGCAGCTGCTGCCGCGGGGAGGTCGGTTCGTCGAGCTGGGCAGGACCGATGTCCGGGACGTGGCGCGATCCGGGGTCCGCTATCTGCCGGTGGACTCGCTGTCCTCCGCAGACACGGATCTGTTGCAGGAGATGTTGCGCGAGGTCACCGCCCTGTTCGAACAGGGCGTGCTCAGCCACTCCCCGACCCGGTGCTGGGACGTGCGTCAGGGTGCCGAAGCATTCCGGTACCTGCGCGAGGGCCACAACGTCGGCAAGGTCGTACTCACCGTCCCCGCCGAGTTGGACACCGAGCGCCCGGTGTTGGTGACGGGTGGGACTGGTGGTGTGGGTGCGTTGGTGGCGCGGAGGTTGGCGGTGCGGGGTGTGCGGGAGTTGGTGTTGGTGAGTCGGCGTGGTGGGGAGGCGCCGGGTGTGGGTGCGTTGGTGGCGGAGTTGGGTGAGTTGGGTGCGGAGGTTCGGGTGGTGGCGTGTGATGTGTCTGATCGGGTTGAGGTGGCTGAGGTTGTGGCGTCGGTGGGTTCGTTGGGTGGGGTGGTGCATGCGGCGGGTGTGTTGGATGACGGCGTGGTGGAGATGTTGTCGGCGGAGCAGGTGGAGCGGGTGTTGCGTCCGAAGGTGGATGGGGCGTGGTATCTGCATGAGCTGACGGCGGGGATGGATCTGTCGGCGTTTGTGGTGTTCTCGTCGGTGGCGGCGTTGGTGGGTAGTCCGGGGCAGGCGAATTACGCGGCGGCGAACGCGGCGTTGGATGCGTTGGTGGCGAGGCGTCGGGCTGAGGGGTTGTCGGGGACGTCGTTGGCTTGGGGTTTGTGGGCGGAGGCGACCGGGATGACTGGTGAGTTGGGTGTGGAGGAGGTCGCGCGGCTGGAGCGGATGGGTGTGGCCGCGATGCCGGCCGACGACGCCCTGGACCTCTTCGAAGAGGGCCTAGCCTCGCGTGCGAGTCTGCTCGCACCCGTACAACTGGACACGGCCGCCCTACGCTCCCACGCGCGTAACGGAACGCTGCCGACGCTGCTCCGCGGGCTCGTACGGGAACCCGGGCGCCGTGCCGACGTCGGCGGTTCGCTGGCGCGGAGGCTCGCTGGCGTCGCGGAGGCTGACCGTGAGCAGGTTGTACTCGACCTCGTACGTGCTCAGGTCGCGTCCGTGCTGGGACACGATTCCGCGGAAGCGGTGGACGGTGCCAGGGCGTTCAAGGAGATCGGGTTCGACTCGCTGAGCGCTGTCGAACTACGCAATCGACTGAGTCAGCTGACCGGGCTCCGGCTGCCCGCGACGTTGGTGTTCGACCACCCGAACCCCGTGATGGTAGCGCGCATGCTGCTCACCGAGATGGGTTCGGTCGAGGTGGCGCAACCAGTGACGCCGGCGGGCCCCGTGGCGCAGGACAGTGCCGGCGATCCGCTGGTGATCGTGGGTATGGGGTGTCGTTATCCGGGTGGGGTTTCGTCGCCTGGGGAGTTGTGGGATCTGGTGGTGTCGGGGCGGGACGCGATCTCGGGTCTGCCGGCTGATCGTGGGTGGGATCTGGAGGGTTTGTATGACCCGGATCCGGATCGGCCGGGGACGGTGTACACGCGTGGTGGTGGGTTTGTGGAGGGTGTCGCGGATTTCGACGCGGAGTTCTTCGGGATCAGTCCGCGTGAGGCGATGGCGATGGACCCGCAGCAGCGGTTGATGTTGGAGTCCTCGTGGGAGGCGTTGGAGAACGCGGGTATTGATCCGACCTCGTTGCGCGGTACGGATACCGGCGTGTTCTGCGGTGCCGTCACCTCGGATTACGGCGACGCCAGCCTGCCTGAGATGGACGGCTACTTCCTGACGGGTACGACGTCGAGTGTGGTGTCGGGGCGGGTGGCGTACAGCTTTGGTTTTGAGGGGCCGGCGGTGTCGGTGGATACGGCGTGTTCGTCGTCGTTGGTGGCGTTGCACCAGGCGGCCGCGGCCCTGCGGTCGGGTGAGTGCTCGATGGCCTTGGTCGCCGGTGTGTCGGTACTGACCACCCCGGATCTTCTCGTCGACTTCAGTCGGCAGCGGGGGTTGGCGCGGGATGGTCGGTGTAAGGCGTATTCGGCGGGTGCGGATGGGACGGGGTTCTCGGATGGTGTGGGTGTGTTGGTGGTGGAGCGGTTGTCGGAGGCGCGGCGTCGTGGGCATGAGGTGTTGGCGGTGGTGGCGGGTTCTGCGGTGAATCAGGATGGTGCGTCGAATGGGTTGACGGCGCCGAATGGTCCGTCGCAGGAGCGGGTGATTCGGGCGGCGTTGTTGAGTGCGGGTGTGGGGCCGGGTGGGGTTGATGTGGTGGAGGGGCATGGGACGGGGACGGTGTTGGGGGATCCGATTGAGGCGGGGGCGTTGTTGGCGACGTATGGGCGTGAGCGGGTGGGTGAGCCGTTGTGGTTGGGGTCGGTGAAGTCGAATATTGGGCATAGTTCGGCGGCTGCGGGTGTGGCGGGTGTGATCAAGATGGTGCAGGCGTTGCGGTATGGGGTGTTGCCGCCGACGTTGCATGTGGAGGAGGCGTCGCCGCATGTGGATTGGGATGCGGGTGGGGTGGCGTTGTTGCGGGAGTCGCGGGAGTGGTTGGTGGGGGTGGATGGTCCTCGTCGGGCGGGTGTGTCGTCGTTTGGGGTCAGTGGGACGAACGCGCACGTGATTATTGAGGAGGCTCCCGCGGTCGAGGAGGCTCCCGCTGTGGAGGAGGCTCCCGCTGTGGAGGGGGCTCCTGTTGTGGAGGGGGCTCCTGTGGAGGGGGTTGTTGTTCGGGGTGAGGTGGGTGTGGTGCCGGTGGTGCTTTCGGCGCGTAGTGAGGTGGCGCTTCGGGCGCAGGCCGCGCGGCTGCGTGAGCACGTCCGGTCGCATCCTGAGCTGTCCCTCGGTGACGTCGCCTACACGGCCGCGACAGCGCGGGCCGTGTTCGATCGCCCGGCGGCCGTGGTCGCGTCCGACCGAGAGGAGTTGGTCACGCGACTGACGGCGCTCGCCAACGCCGACTCCGCACCTGGCGTGTTGCGAGGCCCTGTCGTCACCGGGAAGACCGCTTTCCTCTTCACCGGTCAGGGCTCCCAGCGGGCAGGCATGGGGATGGAACTGGCGGCCTCCTATCCGACTTTCGGTCGTGCCTTGGACAAGGTGTGTGCCGAGCTGGATTCGAGACTCGGCCGGCCCCTCCGCGGATTGCTGGAAGCCGAGTCGGGAACCGCCGAAGCGGCATTGCTGGATGACACCACGTATACGCAGGTGGCGCTGTTCGCCGTGGAAGTCGCCCTGTTCCGGCTGCTGGAGTCGTTCGGTGTGCGCCCCGACTACCTCATCGGCCACTCCGTCGGCGAGATCGCGGCCGCGCACGTGGCAGGCGTGCTTTCCCTGGGCGACGCTTCTGAACTGGTCGTCGCGCGCGGAGAGCTGATGGGAACGCTGCCCGCTGGCGGAGCGATGGCGGCTGTGGAGGCTCATGAGGTGGAGGTTTCCGAATCCCTGGCGGGATTCGCCGGCCGGATCGAGATAGCCGCAGTGAACGGGCCGCGTGCCGTCGTCGTCTCGGGCGACGCGGATGCCATCGAGGAATGGTTGCCACTCTGGGAAGGCCGCCGGACATCCAGGCTGCGCGTGTCGCACGCGTTCCACTCGCCACGGGTGGAGCCGATGTTGGACGACTTCCGACGTGTGGCCGAGCGTTTGACGTACGCAGAGCCGGCGATCCCCGTCGTGTCGAACGTTTCCGGCGCGCTGACCACAGCCGAACTGGCCGACCCGGAGTACTGGGTACGTCATGTGCGACATGCCGTGCGGTTCTCCGACGGTGTGACCACCCTGTGGGAGCTCGGTGTACGACACTTCCTTGAGCTGGGCCCGGACGCGGTGTTGGCTGCGATGGCCAGACAGAGCACGGACGCCGACACCGACGCGCTGTTTGTCACGGCACTACGGGCCCGTCGTCCGGAGCGGGAGGCTTTCGCCGAGTTCCTCGGGCAAGCCCACCTCTCAGGCGTCTCGGTGGACTGGCCGAGGTTCTACGCCGGTACCGGGGCACGCCGAGTCCCGTTCCCGACCTACGCCTTCCAACGCGAGCGCTACTGGCTCGCCAGCGGCGCCACGCCAGGCGACGCGACCGCGGCCGGCCTGGCGCGGGCTGAGCACCCGGTGCTCGCCGCCGTCGCGCAGATCGGTGATCGTGATGAATGGTTGTTCAGTGGCCGTCTGTCCACGGCGACTCAGCCATGGACGCGGGACCACGTCGTGCTGGGCACGACGATCGTTCCCGGCACGGCGCTCGTAGAGCTGTCACTCGCGGCGGGTGAACGGACCGGCTGCCCGGCACTGAACGAGCTGGTGCTGGAGGCACCGCTGTTGCTGGAAGAGGGTGTCACCCGGCAGGTTCAGGTGACGGTTGGTACCGCTGACGACGACGGCTGCCGGAGCGTTGCCGTGTACAGCCGGGAGGCGGCTCGTACGCACGGTGAGTCACCGCAGGAGACCGTCTGCCACGCACGCGGGGTGCTCGCTGTTGATGGGGAGCCGCTGTCCGCGTGGTCCGGTCAGTGGCCACCAGCGGGAGCCGTGGAGACGCCGGTGGATGCCCTCTACGGAGGGATGGCGGATCTGGGTTACGACTACGGTCCGGCTTTCCGGAGCGTCCGCGCGCTGTGGCGCACCGAGGATGAGGTGTACGCCGATGTGGCTTTGCCGGAGACCACCAGCGGTACCGGATTCGGCGTCCATCCCGCGTTGTTCGACGCGGCCATGCACGGTGGCTTGTTGCAGCAGGGCGAAGACGTTTCCGCGGTGCTGCCGTTCTCCTGGTCCGGTGTTCGGCTCGGTGTGACCGGGCTGTCGCGGGTGCGGGCACGCATCAGGCCAGCCGACGGCACGGCGCTCCAGGTCGACATCGTGAGCGAGGACGGCGAACCGGTGCTGAGCATGGCACGGCTGGACATGCGTCCGGTGGAAGCGGCTCAGCTGGAGGCCGGACAGCGGGCGAGGCGGAACTCCCTGTTCCATGTCGAGTGGGTGGACGTGTCCACCCCTCCCGCAGCGGCACGGGTCATCGTGCTGGGACGGGACACGCCCTGCCTCGACGCGCTTGAACGCGAACTAGCGGACGGCGCGGACGCGCCGGACGCGGTCGTCGTCACGGTGCCCACGCCCGCCGACGGCCAGGAGACCGAGACGGCTGCCGCGGTACTGGAAGTGGCGCAACAGTGGCTCGCCGTGGACGGCTTCGGCGACACGCGGCTGATCGTGGCCACCCGCCGGGGCTTCGCGGTGCGTGACGAGGCGCCGGACACGGCCCAGGCCGCGGTGGCCGGGCTCGTCCACGGGGTGCAGGCGGAGTATCCGGGCCGATTTCTGGTCGTGGACGTCGACGACACCGACGGCACGGAACCGGACTGGGCAGCCCTGGCGATGGTCGATGAGCCGTGCTTGGCCGTGCGGGGCGATCACGTGCTCGCGCCTCGCCTGGCCCGGACGACATCCGTTCCCGAGGTGCCGTCCGCGTTGAACGGGACAGTCCTGATCACGGGCGGAACCAGCGGCCTGGGAGCGGAGTTCGCGAGGCACCTGGCGTCTCGGCACGCCGTACGACAGTTGCTGCTGGTCAGCCGTAGCGGCGCGGCAGCGGTTGGTGCCGCCGAACTGGTGGCAGAGCTGGAGGCGCACGGTACGGAGGTACGGCTGGAGGCGTGCGATGTCGCCGACCGGGATCAGCTCGCCGGCGTGCTGGCAGCGCTGGATCGGCCGTTGACGGGCGTCGTGCACGCGGCGGGCGTACTGGACGACGCCTTGGCCACGACACTGACCCCGGAACAGCTGGCGCGGGTGATGCGTCCGAAGATTGCTGCCGCCTGGCACCTGCACGAACTGACCATGGGGATGGACCTGTCGGCGTTCGTGCTGTTCTCCTCCGCCGCAGCCATGATCGGCAGTCCTGGACAGGCGAACTACGGTGCCGCGAACGCGGCCCTGGACGCGCTGGCGCACCGCAGGCACGCAGCTGGGTTGCCCGCCACCTCGTTGGCCTGGGGCATGTGGTCGGAAGCCGGCGGGATGTCCGCGGGGTTGGCCGATGACGGCCGTGGGCGGCTGGAGCGTTTGGGGATCGGGGCAATCGACACCGATCTCGGGCTGGGGCTTTTCGACCACGCGCTCGGCCTGGGCAGTTCCGTGCTCGCACCGGTGCGCCTGGACACGGCCGTGTTGCGGGAACACACGCGTACGGGTGGACTTCCCGCGCTGCTGCGCGGACTGGCGTACACGCGGGAGCGCCGCGCCGCACATACGCGGTCGTTGGCTGAGCGGCTTGCCGGTGTCCCGGAAGCCGACCGGGACCAGGTCGCGCTGGATCTCGTACGCGCCGAAGTCGCGACGGTGCTGGGCCACGGCTCGGCGGACTCGATTGACGCGGGGCAGCCCTTCAAGGATCTCGGTTTCGACTCGCTGTCCGCGGTGGAGTTGCGTAACCGGCTTGGCGAGGTCACGGGCGTACGACTACCGGCCACTCTGGTCTTCGACTATCCGACGGCGACGGCGGTCGCCAGCTACCTCCTGACACTGATGGCTCCGGGGGAGACATCGGCCGCGGCTGGCACGGAGGAAGACGAGGTCCGTGCGCTGTTGGCCACCATCCCGGTCGCGCGAATGCGGCAGGCCGGGCTGATCGACACCTTGCGGCAGCTGGCACAGGGAGACCTCGCCGTGACCGAGCAGACCGATGAGGGCTCGTCGATCGACGATATGGACGCCTCGGCGCTGCTGCGCATGGCACAGGAGGGTTCCGCATGACGTACGGACGGACCGCGCCGCTCGGAACCGTACGGCGTGGCGCTGATCGAGGCCGTGACAACTGCCCCGGTGAGGGCGGCGCTCGGCGGCATGACCAACAGGAACGTCTGCGCTCAAGGCGCTCGACACGGAGGTAACGCGAGATATGCCGAGTGAAGAGAACGACTTCGTCGAGGCCTTGCGAAAGTCGCTCAAGGAGACTGACCGGCTCCGTCAGGAGAACCGCCAGCTGCGAGCCAAGTCGAGTGAGCCGTTGGCGATCGTGGGGATGGCGTGCCGCTATCCAGGTGGTGTCACGTCACCAGAGGAGCTGTGGGAGTTGGTCGCGGAGGGCCGCGACGGCATCACACCGATGCCCACGGACCGCGGCTGGGATCCGGAGGGGATGTACGACCCGGACCCGGAACAGGCCGGCACGGTCAATGCTCGTGCTGGTGGGTTCGTGGAGGGTGTCGCGGATTTCGACGCGGAGTTCTTCGGGATCAGTCCGCGTGAGGCGATGGCGATGGACCCGCAGCAGCGGTTGATGTTGGAGTCCTCGTGGGAGGCGTTGGAGAACGCGGGTATTGATCCGACCTCGTTGCGCGGTACGGATACCGGCGTGTTCTGCGGTGTGATCACCTCGGACTACGGCGGGGAGCCTGCGCCGGAGTTGGAGGGTTATCGGCTCACGGGCAAATCGACAAGTGTGGTGTCGGGGCGGGTGGCGTACAGCTTTGGTTTTGAGGGGCCGGCGGTGTCGGTGGATACGGCGTGTTCGTCGTCGTTGGTGGCGTTGCACATGGCGTCGCGGGCGTTGCGGTCGGGTGAGTGCTCGATGGCGTTGGTGGGTGGTGTGACGGTGCTGTCTGGTCCGTTTCTCTTTGTGGAGTTTAGTCGGCAGCGGGGGTTGGCGCGGGATGGTCGGTGTAAGGCGTATTCGGCGGGTGCGGATGGGACGGGGTTCTCGGATGGTGTGGGTGTGTTGGTGGTGGAGCGGTTGTCGGAGGCGCGGCGTCGTGGGCATGAGGTGTTGGCGGTGGTGGCGGGTTCTGCGGTGAATCAGGATGGTGCGTCGAATGGGTTGACGGCGCCGAATGGTCCGTCGCAGGAGCGGGTGATTCGGGCGGCGTTGTTGAGTGCGGGTGTGGGGCCGGGTGGGGTTGATGTGGTGGAGGGGCATGGGACGGGGACGGTGTTGGGGGATCCGATTGAGGCGGGGGCGTTGTTGGCGACGTATGGGCGTGAGCGGGTGGGTGAGCCGTTGTGGTTGGGGTCGGTGAAGTCGAATATTGGGCATAGTTCGGCGGCTGCGGGTGTGGCGGGTGTGATCAAGATGGTGCAGGCGTTGCGGTATGGGGTGTTGCCGCCGACGTTGCATGTGGAGGAGGCGTCGCCGCATGTGGATTGGGATGCGGGTGGGGTGGCGTTGTTGCGGGAGTCGCGGGAGTGGTTGGTGGGGGTGGATGGTCCTCGTCGGGCGGGTGTGTCGTCGTTTGGGGTCAGTGGGACGAACGCGCACGTGATTATTGAGGAGGCTCCCGCTGTGGAGGGGGCTCCCGCGGTTGAGGGGGCTTCTGTTGTGGAGGGGGCTGCTGTGGAGGGGGTTGTTGTTGGGGGTGAGGTGGGTGTGGTGCCGGTGGTGCTTTCGGCGCGTAGTGAGGTGGCGCTTCGGGCGCAGGCCGCGCGGCTGGGTGAGCATCTGGCGGGGCGTCCGGATGTGTCGGTGGCGGACGTCGGCCTTTCAGAGGTATCCACCCGCGCTCAACTCGACCATTCCGTTGCGGTGGTGGCGAAGGACCGTCCGCAGTTGGCGGAGCGTCTGTCCGCGGTGGCTGCGGGAGAGATCGTGGCAGGCCTGTTCGAAGGCAGCACGGTGGGGGGCAAGACGGCGTTCCTTTTCTCTGGTCAGGGCTCCCAGCGTGCGCGGATGGGCGCGGGGCTCGCCGAGGTGTTTCCGGTGTTCGACCGAGCGTTGGACGAGGTGTGCGCGGAGCTGGACCTCCGCGTCGATCGCTCGGTGCGCGCGCTGCTGATGGCCGCCGAAGGATCGGCGGAAGCCGAGTTGTTGAACGACACGACGTTCACCCAGGTGGGGTTGTTCGCGGTAGAGGTCGCGCTGTTCCGGCTGGTCGAGTCACTCGGCATTGGCGCGGACTACCTGATGGGACATTCGGTCGGCGAGATCGTCGCCGCGCATGTCGCGGGCGTGCTGTCGTTGTCGGACGCGTGCGAACTCGTCGTCGCGCGCGGCAAGCTGATGGGAGCGTTGCCCTCCGGGGGCGCGATGGTGGCCGTGCAGGCGGAGGAGGCCGAGGTCACCGAGACACTGGCTCAGTTCTCCGGGCGGCTGGAGATCGCAGCAGTCAACGGACCGCGTGCCGTCGTGGTCTCCGGTGACGCCGCGGCCATCGATGCGTGGTTGCCCCAGTGGGATGGTCGCAAGACGTCCCGACTCCGTGTGTCGCACGCGTTCCATTCGCCGCGGATGGAACCCATGCTCGACGACTTCCGCAAGATCACGGAGAGCCTCACGTACGGAACGGCGACGATCCCGATCGTCTCCAACGTGTCCGGAAAGCTGGTTCCGGACGAAGTGGCGGATCCGGAGTACTGGGTGCGTCACGTGCGGCAGTCGGTCAAGTTCGCGGATGGTATGACCACCTTGCATGGTGCTGGTGTTCGTCGGTTCGTCGAACTGGGCCCGGACGCGGCCCTGAGCTCCATGGCACGCCAGTGCCTTGACGCCCTCGATGATCACGCCGCCGTCGTCCTGCCGACTCTGCGTGCACGTGACGCCGAGGACGAGAGGTTCGCCGGTTTCCTCGGTCAGGCACAGCTGACCGGCATCGCCGTCGACTGGTCGCGGTTCTATGCCGACACCGGAGCACGACGGGTCACGCTGCCGACTTACGCGTTCCAGAGCGAACGGTACTGGCTGTCCTCCGGCGGAGGGGCCGCAGCTCCGGCCGACGTGGGACTGACCCCCGTGGGGAATCCGATCCTGACCGGGGCCGTCCAACTCGGCGACCGCCAGGAATGGCTCTTCACGGGCCAAATCTCGGTCAGGACACAACCCTGGACCAACGATCACGTCGTACTCGGCGCCAGCGTCGTTCCCGGTAGCGCGTTCGTCGAGATGGCGCTCGCCGCCGGCGCACACGTGGGATCCCCGGTGGTGGACGAGCTGCTCATGGAGTCGCCCCTGCTGCTCGACGAGCACACCGTCTACTTCGTGCAGGTCACCGTAGGCGAGCCGGACACGGATGGTCGCAGGGAGATCACCATGTTCACCCGCGCCGAGGACGACGGGGAGACGGAGCGGGCCGCCACGTGCCATGCCCGTGGCTGGTTGGCCGTTGACTCCGCCGGGCTGCCCGAGGTCACGCAGGAGTGGCCCCCAGCTGGTGCGGAGGAGATCCCGGTCGATGGATGGTACGAACGGCTGGCCGACCTCGGCTACGACTATGGTGCGACCTTCCGTGACGCGCGGGCGGTATGGCGGATCGGACAAGACCTGTACGCCGAGATCGCGCTCCCCGGTGACACGACGAGCGCCGGATTCGGTATACACCCCGGGCTGTTCGATGCCGCGCTCCACATCGGACTGATTGATCGGCAGCCGGAAGAGCCCGTGTTGCTGCCGTTCCTGTGGTCCGGTGTCCGTCTCGAACAGCGCGCCATAACGAGCGGACGGGCCCGCATCATCGCGAAGGGTGACAACGCGGTGAAGCTCCTCGTCACCACCGAGGCCAACGAGCCGGTGCTCGGTGTGGACAAGCTTTCGTTGCGTCCTGTCGAGGCGGCACAGCTCAACCGTGCGAACGGGCTCGCACGACGTTGGCTGTTCGACCTGGACTGGGTGGAGGCCGGGAAGACGGGGCATCGAGATGTCGATGTCGCGATCATCGGTGACCTCGCGATGTCCGGTAGGCGTTATCCCGACCTGCTCATGCTTGAGGAGACGGCGTACGACGGCCTACCGGCGCCGGAGGTGGTCGTGGCCTCGGTCGAGACCCCCGCGGGCGAGCCGAACGAGGCGGCACGGGCGGCCGCGCACACGGCGCTTGAGTTGGTGCGGCAGTGGCTGATCAGCGACTTTCTCGCGGACTCGCGACTGGTGGTCGTGACCCGTAATGCGGTGGCGATCGGCGCGGAGACGGCGGACATGCCCCAGGCCGCTGTGTGGGGGCTGGTCCACAGTGCACAGTCCGAGCGTCCCGGTCGCTTCGTGCTCGTGGATGTGGACGGTGACGACGCACCGGCCTGGGCGGCGATGCTCGACCTGGACGAACCGCAACTGGCGCTGCGCGACGGCGAGCTGAGGGCCCCGCGGCTCGCTCGCGTGCCTGAGAAGGAACCCACGGAGCGCGCGTGGCCGGAACAGCTGGACACCGAGCGCCCGGTGTTGGTGACGGGTGGGACTGGTGGTGTGGGTGCGTTGGTGGCGCGGAGGTTGGCGGTGCGGGGTGTGCGGGAGTTGGTGTTGGTGAGTCGGCGTGGTGGGGAGGCGCCGGGTGTGGGTGCGTTGGTGGCGGAGTTGGGTGAGTTGGGTGCGGAGGTTCGGGTGGTGGCGTGTGATGTGTCTGATCGGGTTGAGGTGGCTGAGGTTGTGGCGTCGGTGGGTTCGTTGGGTGGGGTGGTGCATGCGGCGGGTGTGTTGGATGACGGCGTGGTGGAGATGTTGTCGGCGGAGCAGGTGGAGCGGGTGTTGCGTCCGAAGGTGGATGGGGCGTGGTATCTGCATGAGCTGACGGCGGGGATGGATCTGTCGGCGTTTGTGGTGTTCTCGTCGGTGGCGGCGTTGGTGGGTAGTCCGGGGCAGGCGAATTACGCGGCGGCGAACGCGGCGTTGGATGCGTTGGTGGCGAGGCGTCGGGCTGAGGGGTTGTCGGGGACGTCGTTGGCTTGGGGTTTGTGGGCGGAGGCGACCGGGATGACTGGTGAGTTGGGTGTGGAGGAGGTCGCGCGGCTGGAGCGGATGGGTGTGGCCGCGATGCCGGCCGACGACGCCCTGGACCTCTTCGACCACGCTCTTGGACTGAACCGGGCTTTGATCGCTCCGGTTCGGCTGGATACGCAGGCACTGCGCCGGCAGGCCAGTGCGGGCATGCTGCCTCCGCTGTTGCGGGGGCTGGCCGGCTCGACCAGCCCCACCCAGGCAGCGCGGTCGCTGGCCCAACGGCTTGCCGGCGTCGCCGAGGACGGTTGGTTCGACGTGGTGCTCCGGCTCGTACGCGAACAGGTTGCCGGCGTTCTCGGGTACGGCTCGCCGGAGTCGATCGAACCAGAGAGGGAGCTCCAGGAGTTGGGGTTCGACTCCCTGAGCGCGGTGGAACTCAGTAATCGGCTCAATCGCCTGACCGCGCTGCAGCTCGAGGGAACTCTCGTCTTCGACCATCCAACGCCGTACGCCATTTCCTCGCACCTGCTCACGATGGTGGCGACACCGGAGAGCACTGACAGCCCGTCGCCGCATGACGTCGACGGCGAGAACGAAGAGCAGGAGATACGTGCCCTGCTGGCCAGCGTCCCGATCGAAGACCTACGCGTGAGCGGAGCGCTGGACACCATCCGCGAGCTGGCAAAGGTACCGCCGACAACCAACTGACCGGACCGCAAGCTCCGAGCACGCCCGGAGCCGGCCGCACCGCGTGCCGGCTGGGAACGCCGGGATACGACATCGACCCGCAAGGAGTGAGTCATCATGGACATCCTCGACGACAGGAGCGAGCCCGAACCAGCGCGTTCGAGCACGCCGGCTTCCCGTATCCGGGGCCCGCGTACGCCCGGCACCGTCCAGGGCATGCAGCTGTTCGTATGGCCGACGAAGTACATGCGCCAGTGCCGGGACGCGTACGGCAAGCGGTTCGCGCTGAAGATCTTTCCCCAGGCGAATCTCTATGTGCTGTCGGACCCTGACGACATTAAGGAGATGTTCCTGGCGCCTCGGTCTTCTCTGCATACTGGAAGGGGCAGCGCGGCTCTCGAGAAGTTCTTCGGTCAGACCGGTCTGGCCTGGCTGGATGAGAAGGAACACCTGACCCGCCGCAAGCAACTGATGCCTTCGGTCAAGGGCAGCGCCCTCCGCAGGACCGAGGAACAGATCGGAGAGATGGCAAGGGAAGCGGTGGCGTCCTGGCCCCGCGACAGGGTCGTGCAGCTGCGCCCTTACGTTCATCGCTTCACGATCGAGGTGATCCGCGAGGTCGTCTTCGGCAAGTTCGTACCGTCGTGTTGGGACGAGTTGTTCGACGCCATATGGGACATGCTGAAGCTCAATGAGCGTGTGACGACCATGATCGAGACCCACAACATGTCGCCGTTCGGCGTGCGCATGCTCAGGGCGATTCGACCGCTCGGGCTCGACCGGTTCTTCAAAGATCGTGCGCGCGCGGACGCGCTGATCGCGCGGGCGGTCGCCGAGCGTATGGAGTCGGGAGAGCAGGGCGACGACATGCTCGCGGTGATGCTCGGCATCACTCGTGAGGACGGATCACCCCTCAGCGGTGTCGAGTTGCGGGACGAGATCATGACGATGTTCGTCGCCGGTACGGAGACCACAGCGGGTGGAATCTGCTGGGCGCTGGAACACCTCACACGCGCCCCGGCCATCCTCGAGCGCCTCCTGGACGAGATCGATGAGGGAGCTGACGACGCCTTTCTCACCGCCACCGTGCATGAGGTGCTCAGGCTGTGCCCGCCGAATCCGCAGATCATCCCGCGTGAGGTGATGAAGCCGATCGAGATCGGTGGGGTCCGCTACGATCCGGGGGACCAGTTGTGGGCCAGTGGTTACCTGCTGCATACCGATCCGGATGTGTATCCCGATCCCGACGTGTTCCGCCCCGAGCGCTTCCTCGGTGTAAAACCCGGCGCCTACACCTGGATACCCTTCGGTGGCGGGCATACTCGTTGTCTCGGAGACCGGATCGCCATTCTGGAATCCAAGGCGGTGCTCCGTGAAGTGCTCTTGACCTGCGAACTGAGTCGGCCTGACGCTAAACCGGATCCTGCGACGAGTAGAACTGTCACCATGACGCCGAAGCATGGTGCCCGACTTACTCTCAAGTCACGTGCACAGCAGGGGCGTACAGTCGGCGCCCGGGCGCGGTAACTAGTACCGGAAACTCTTATGGTGCCCGTATAGTTGCCATCCGTAGGAGCAGTTCCACCGCGGTGAGGAGTCGCCGAAAAATGAGAATCCCAAACTCCGAGTTCGTCGAGCGTCCCTGGCGAGTTCACGATTTTGTCAAGGACTTCGAGCTGGAGGACGTCTGGTCCTTGCCGACGCCCGGGGGCCCCGACGATCTCGAGCGGTTCGCCCGAGGGTTCACCGCTCCCGACACGAATGAGATCTCGAACTTCGCCACGAAGACGCTGTTCGCGATCCGTTGGCGGCTTGGGAAGCTGCTCGGGTGGGACCAGGATGACAAGGGCCTGAAGAAGCGCGTCGTTACCTTGCGCGACCGATTGCCAGAAGATCTGCGTGACGGGCCACGCGGGCCAGACTTCGCCTCAGTGCCGTTCCACTCGGTCTATCTGACGGACACCGAGTGGGTATCCGAGATCGCAAACAATACCGTGCACGGGTTGATGCACATCGGCTGGGTTTCCGACGGAGACGGAAAATACCACGGCCAGATGGCGGTGCTGGTGAAACCTAACGGAAAGCTCGGGAAATTCTACATGGCTGCGATCAAGCCACTTCGATCCTCCATCGTGTATCCGCAGTTGATCCGGTCGATCGGAAAGAGCTGGCCACAATACACCTGACGGTGGCCGGTGCGCATCCCTTTGAGTACACATGAACTTCCCGCATGAGGAACGAGGTCGTCCGCAATGACAGCGATGCCAGGTTGGAACTTCGACAAGTTCGCTGAAGGAATCAGGGCGATGGGCGTCAATGACGTGCCACTCTCTGGGGTGATCCCGGGGGCTGTGCATGGCACGGACGAATTGATCACGAATTTCGCTTCGGTGAACTTCCTGAACCTCCAGCGCCGCGCCGACGTCATGGACTGTCTTGTCGACGCGACTCGGCAGTACGGGCTCGGAAGCGGTGGCACGCGTGTCATCCAGGGCATCACACCGGCCCACGTCGATATGGAACAGACGGTCGCGCGCTACCTGAACAAGGAAGCGGCGATCAGTTTCGCGACCGGAACGGTGGCCAACATCGGCTTCATCAACGCGATGGCGGGTACGCAGCAGTTCATGCAGGGGCTCGCGATGGTGAATCGCGATGTCGTCTTCGTGTACGACCGGGATGCGCATTGGTCGCTGTGGAAGGCGGCCGAAGGTCTGAAGTTCGGCGAGCGCTTGTTCTCGTTCCAGCACAACTCAGTGGAGAGCCTCGAGGAGGTTCTCAGGAAGCTGCGTGGCAAGCGCGTCGTCGTCGTGTTCGAATCGGTGTACTCGATTGATGGCACGGTCGCCCCGATGCACGAACTGGTCGACCTGTGCGAACGGTACGGCGCACTGTCCTACGTCGATGATGCGAACGGTTTCCTGGTCTACGGACCGCCGAACCGGAATTTCCATGTCGAGTACGAGGGCATGCTCCGGGCGACCTTCATCATGGTGTCGATGAAGAAGGCAGTCGGCCTTGAGGGCGGCCTCATCGCAGGTCCGAAGGACGCGATCGACTCCTTCGAACTCATCTCCGGAGCCAGTTCGTTCACCGCGGGTGTGTTGGCGCCGGCCGCGGCCGGAACCGCGTATATCACCCGGCTGCTGGCGTACGAGGAGCCGCAGATCGTCGACGACTACCTGGCCAAGGTAGCGGACTTCCGAAGCCGCCTGCTCGACGTTGAGCTGCCGATCACCGACACCGCGACATGCTTCACCTCGGTCGTCGTGGGTGACGAGGCCAAGTGCGTCGAGCTGTACAACGCGTACCTGGAGCAGGGAATACGTGTGCCGCCGTACCTCTATCCCGCGGCGCGGCGCGGCGGTGCGGTACTCCGCATCATTCTCAACGCAGGGCATACCGAGGAACAGATCGAGCATTTCATCGAGGTATCGAAGAACTTCCGCGACCAGAAGATGCTCTGACGGGGTAGTACGGGTTTCCGGGGGAGAGTCTGAAACCGATGAACCTGCACCGTAGAAAGCGGTCGGCCAGGTATGTCGGCCCGGACACGCACGCGATCATCACCGGGGGTTCGAGTGGCATTGGTCTGGCCACCGCGCGGCAACTCGCTCGACGTGGCGCACGGGTGTCGCTGATCGCGCGCACGAAGTCCGGGTTGGACAGAGCGGCGGCTGAGCTCGAGTCACACGGTGCCACCGTGGTGACGGCCGCGGTAGACGTGTCCGACCGGATCGCGGTGGATGGGGCGGTCGCGGAACTCGTCAGCAGACAGGGTGTGTGTGACGTCCTGGTGACCGCGGCGGGGATAACCCATCCAGGATATTTCCGGGAACTGGCGGACGAGCCATTCCGCGAGGTCATGGACACGAACTACTTCGGCACACTGTGGCCGATCCGGTCCGTGGTGCCGTCGATGATCGAACGGGGGAACGGTCGGGTCATCGGAATTTCGTCGATCATCGGAATGTACGGGACATTCGGCTACACCGCAGTCAGCCCAGCGAAGTTCGCGATTCGTGGGCTGTTCGAATCGCTGCGGGACGAGTTGACTCCGTACGGCGTGCATGTGGGGTACATCTGCCCACCAGACGTGGACACACCGCACTTCGCCTACGAACAGCCGCTACTGCCTGATGAATACAAGGAGTTCGCGAGTGCCATGGCGGTGCTGCCGCCCGAGCGCGTCGCGACCGCGGTCGTACGGAGTATCGAACGCCGCAAGACGCGGATGGTGCTCGGAACGGCGAACCGCGTGGCCGTCGCCACCTTCGGCCTGATCCCCAGCGCGCTTCATTGGTACGTCGACCGCGTCGTCCGGAAGGTACGCCGCCGTCGCCATCACCATCGCCGTCGTAAAGCCGCCGGTCGGGCGACACAGCAAGTTTGATCGAGATGGCTGGCCGTAAACGGAGCCGGCCCGTGGCCCAGTGGGCCAGAGATGTGTGCCGGGCGCGCATGTTCGGCGTCGGCAGGGAGGGGTTGGGAACTGATGCAGATGAACGACGTCGAAGGCCCGGCGGACGGCTGGCCGGAAGAGGCCGTCGCGGTGGTGGGAATGTCATGCCGTGTCCCTGGTGCCGAGACTCTCCAGGCGTTCTGGAGAATGCTGGCTTCCGGTGAGGATGCACTGACGGAGGCGCCCGAGGACCGGTGGTACGACATTCCAGACCTGGCGCGGTACCGCAGGGGTGGATTCGTCGAACGCGTCGCCGACTTCGACGCGGAGTTCTTCGGGATCTCCCCGCGCGAGGCCGCGGCGATGGACCCGCGGCAGCGGATGGCGCTGGAGTTGAGCTGGGAGGCCTTGGAGGACGCTGGTGTACCACCCGAGGAGCTGCGTGGTACCGACACGGCGGTCTTTCTCGGCGCCTCCGGCGACGACTACGCGTCGTTGGTTCAGCAGTACGGGGCAGACGCGGTGTCGCATCACTCCCTGGCCGGTCTAAGCCGGGGGCTGATCGCGAACCGTGTCTCGCACCGGTTCGGACTCAACGGCCCGAGTCTGTCCGTGGACACCGTGCAGTCCTCCTCTCTGGTCGCGATCCACCTGGCAGCTGAGAACGTACGCTCGGGTGCGACGCGGCTGGCTCTGGCCGGAGGAGTGCACCTGAACCTGGTGCCCGGCAGCACGTTGGCGCTCGCACGTGCAGGCGCACTGTCCCCGGATGGCCGCAGCCACACCTTCGACGCCCGGGCGAACGGCTTCGTGCGGGGTGAGGGCGGCGGAGTCGTAGTGCTCAAGCGACTGGGGGACGCCGTCGCGGACGGTAACCCGGTCTACTGCGTGCTGCTGGGCGGTTCCGTCAATCACGACGGCGACAGCCAGGAGCTGACGGTTCCGGACCGTGGTGCCCAACTGGCTCTGCTACGGGACGCGTACGAACGGGCCGAGGTCGATCCCCGGTGGGTGCAGTATGTCGAACTGCACGGCACGGGTACGCCCGTCGGCGACCCCGTGGAGGCGACCGCCCTGGGTGAGGTGCTGGGTTCGGCCAGGGAAGGCCAACGACCCCTGCTCGTGGGGTCCGTGAAGACGAACATCGGGCACCTCGACGCCGCCGCCGGAGTGGCGGGCCTGATGAAGGTCGCCTTGTCGATCAAGAAGGGGCTGCTTCCAGCGAGCCTCAACTTCGCCGAACCGAACCCGTCGATCCCCCTTGAGCAGTGGAACCTCGACGTGAACGCCGCCGCGGGCCCATGGCCGGACGACGGACCCGGCATCGCCGGCGTCAGCTCCTTTGGCGTTGGCGGCGCGAACTGCCACCTGGTGGTCGGGGCCCCGCCCCGCGAGCGGTCGAGCGACGTGGTACCCGACGCACGATGTCCCGTACCGGTGCTGGTATCCGGAAAGTCCGCTGGCGCGTTGCGCGCGCAGGCGGCACGTCTGCGCGACTGGCTGGGCGCGGGCGAGGACCTGGCGGTTAACGATGTTGGTTTCTCCACCGTGACGACACGGAGCAGTTTGAAGCATCGCGGTGTGGTGCTGGCCGCCCATCACGCCGAACTGGCCGAGGGACTCGATGCCCTGGCCGCCGGTCTACCCGCCGCCAATGTCGTCGAAGGCGCAGACACCGCTGGTCCCGGAGTGGTGTGGGTGTTCCCCGGGCAGGGCTCTCAGTGGGTCGGCATGGCGCTCGAACTATGGGATTCCTCAGCGGTCTTCGCCGCCCGGATGGCCGAGTGCGAAGAGGTGTTGCGCGGTCTCGTCGACTGGTCCCTGCGGGAGGTACTGGGCGATGAGGAGGCGCTGGCACGCGTCGACGTCGTCCAACCGAGCTTGTTCGCCGTGATGGTGTCGCTCGCGGAGGTGTGGCGTTCGGCCGGCCTTGAGCCCCAGGCTGTCGTGGGGCACTCGCAGGGAGAGATCGCGGCGGCCTGCGCCGCGGGCATCATCTCGCTGACTGATGGTCTGCGCCTGGTGGTCGGACGAAGCCGGGCTGTTCGCGCGGGTCTGTCGGGCGAGGGGGCCATGGCGTCGCTGGCGGTGCCGGCGGCGGATGTCGACACGGACCGTGTCGCGCTCGCGGCGGTGAACGGTCCGGAGGCGGTCGTGATCTCGGGTGAGGTGGACGCCGTTCGCGAGGTCGTGGCCGAGCACGAGGCACGGGGCATCCGCGCCAGAGTGATCCGGGTCGACTACGCGTCCCACTCCAGCCACGTCGAGCGCGTCCGGGACGAGGTCCTCGCCGTGGCCTCGGAGGTCGCGACGACCGACAGCGGCGTCGCATTCTACTCGACCGTGAGTGGTACCCGGATGGAACCCGCCGACATCGACGCGGAGTACTGGTACCGGAACCTGCGCGAGCCGGTACGTTACGCCGACGCGATCGCCGTACTCACGGAGCTGGGGCACACGGTGTTCCTCGAGATCAGCCCACACCCGGTGCTGACCGCTCCGATCTCGGACATCGCGCAGGGCGTGCTCGTACAGGGCACGTTGCGCAGGGGGGAGGACCAGGTCCGCCGCCTGTTGCTGTCCATGGCCGAGCTGTTCACCCAGGGTGTGCCGATCGACTGGCGGCCGATGTTCGAGAACGCCACGCGGGTGCCGTTGCCGACCTATGCCTTCCAGCGCAAGCGGTACTGGGTCGACGGCGCCATCGCCGATCCCCCCGCGTTCCCAGCGACGACCGGCTCCCCGGTGGAGGAGCAGCGCGCGGACACGCTCACCGATCGGGAACTGTCGACCGTCGTGAGCGCTCACGCGGCGGTGGTACTCGGACTGGCCGGCCCTCATGAGGTCGATGAGGCCAGCACCTTCAAGGATCTCGGTGTCGACTCCGTGACGGCTGTCGAGCTGAGCACTCGGCTCAACACCGCGCTCGGCGTACGCGTGCCAACCTCACTGGTTTACGATCACCCGACGCCGGCCGCGGTCGTACGGCACCTCAGCGGCCTGCTGTCCGGTGCGGGTCCCGATGACCGCGCGTGGACACCACCCTCCGCCACCAACTCCGACGAGCCGATCGCGATCGTCGGCATGGGCTGCCGGTACCCAGGTGGTGTCACGTCGCCTGAGGACCTGTGGCGGCTGGTCGCCGACAGTACCGACGCGATCACGCCGTTCCCCGACGACCGGGGTTGGTCCACGGCGGATGCGGACTACCCCACCGTCGGCGGGTTCCTGTCCGAAGCGGGTGGGTTCGACGCGGGCTTCTTCCACATCAGCCCACGTGAGGCGCTGGCCATGGACCCGCAGCAGCGGCTGGTGCTCGAGGTGGTCTGGGAGGCGTTCGAGCGTGCCGGACTGGACCCCGCCTCGATGCGCGGTCACCGAACCGGTGTCTTCCTCGGTGCGATGAGTCAGGACTACCTGCCACGTATGGCCGAGGTCCCGCACGACCTGGCCGGACACGCCTTGACCGGTAGCGCCTCCAGTGTCATCTCCGGTCGGGTGGCCTACACGCTGGGCCTGGAGGGGCCTGCCCTGACCGTCGACACCGCATGCTCGTCGTCATTGGTGGCACTGCACCTGGCGGCTCAGTCGTTGCGTTCCGGAGACAGCGACCTGGCACTGGCGGGCGGCGTCACCGTCATGTCGACGCCCGGCATCTTCGTGGAGTTCTCCAGGCAGGGTGGGATCGCCACTGACGGCCGATGCAAAGCGTTCTCCAGCGATGCCGACGGTACCGGGTGGTCGGAAGGCGTCGGCGTGATCGTACTCGAGCGATTGTCCGCGGCCCGGCGTAACGGCCATAACGTACTCGCGGTGCTCCGCGGAAGCGCGGTCAACCAGGACGGCGCGAGCAACGGGCTCACGGCGCCGAACGGCCCGGCGCAGGAACGCGTGATTCGACAGAGCCTTGCCAACGCCGGTCTCTCCACACGGGACGTCGACGCGGTGGAGGCGCACGGCACGGGTACTCAACTCGGGGACCCGATAGAGGCGCAGGCCCTGCTGGCCACTTACGGCAGGGACCGGACCGATCCCCTTCTGCTGGGGTCGATAAAGTCCAACATCGGGCACACTCAGGCCGCTGCTGGCGTGGCCGGCGTGATCAAGATGGTGGCCGCGATGCGCACCGGTGTACTGCCTCGTACGTTGCACGTTGACGAGGCGACACCGCACGTCGACTGGTCAGCGGGCGCGCTGGAGTTGCTGACCGAGCAACGCGAGTGGCCTGAGCAGGACAGGCCGAGGAGAGCAGCGGTGTCCTCGTTCGGTATCAGCGGTACCAACGCGCACGTCGTCCTCGAGCACGTCGCACGGGAGACCCCCGAAGAGCCGGCCGCTGAGAATGGCGGGCCGATCGTGCCCTGGCTCGTGTCGGCGCGTACGGACTCGGCCCTGGCCGCACAGGCGCGACGGCTGCGGGCGGTGGTGTGTCAGGAACCAGAGCCCGGAGTCGCGGATGTCGCGGCGACGTTGGCCACCGGACGGGCGGCGTTCGACCAGCGCGCGGTGGTACTTGGCGCGGAGCGGACGGAACTGGCCTCGGGCCTGGACGCGCTAGTGGCCGGCGGACGCGCGCACGGTCTGGTCACGGGCACGGCGTCCCGTACGCCGGACGTCGGCTTTCTGTTCACCGGTCAGGGCAGTCAGCGCCTGGGGATGAGTCGTGAACTGGCGCTGCGATTCGACACCTTCGCGGCCGCCTGGAATGAGGTGTGCGCAGAGTTCGAGCCGTTGTTGGCGCACCCCATCGAAGCCGTGGTGGCCGCGGAGGAGGGTTCCGAACTCGCGGCGGTGCTGGACGAGACGGCGTTCACGCAACCGGCCTTGTTCGCCTTCGAGGTGGCGGCGTTCCGGTTGCTCGAATCACTCGGTGTCCGGCCGTCCGTGCTCGTCGGGCACTCGATCGGCGAGCTTGCGGCAGCGCACGTAGCCGGGGTGTTCACGCTCTCCGACGCGGCTCGGCTCGTCGCCGCCCGCGGACGCCTCATGCAGGAGTTGCCTCCCGGTGGTGCGATGGTGGCGATCCAGGCCGACGAGGAAGACGTACACGCCGCGCTCGAGGAATGCGCGGACTCGGTGTCAGTGGCGGCCGTCAACGGCCCCTACTCCACGGTGATATCTGGCGACAGCGACGAGGTGGCCGAGGTCGAGGCGATGTTCGCGGGAGCGGGGCACAAGACCCAATGGCTCCGCGTCTCGCACGCCTTCCATTCGCCGTTGATGCAGCCGATGCTCGCCGAGTTCGAGAAGGTGGCGAACTCGGTGGAGTACGCGGCACCCGCACTGCCGGTTGTCTCCAACATCAGGGGCACGGTGGCCGCTCCCGGAGAGATCGACTGCCCGGAGTACTGGGTCCAGCATGTCCTTGCTGGCGTGCGATTCGCGGACGGAGTACGTACGGCGGTGTCGGCGGGAGCCGAGGTGCTCGTCGAGGTCGGGCCGGACGGGGTGCTGGCCGCCATGGCACAGGAGACGCTCGCCGAGATCGCTGCCGACACCGTCGTGGTGCCCGTTGCCCGTAAGGGGCGGTCGGAGGAGCGTTCGTTCGTCGAAGCGCTGGCACGCCTGCACGTCACGGGTGTCCAGGTGGACTGGGCTGCCTACCTGACAGCGGTTGGTGCTGATGGCGGACTCGTGGACCTGCCGACCTACCCCTTCGAACGGCAGCGTTACTGGGCGGCGGCGGAAGCGCCCCGGGGGGCCGACGCCAGCGCCGGAGGTCTGACCGTCGTGGAGCATCCGTTCCTCGCGTCGATGGCCGAACTCGCCGTCGATGACCGGATCGTGTTCACCGGCGGTGTCAGTCCGGTGGTCGAGCCCTGGCTGAGCGATCACCGGGTGTTGGGCCACGCGGTGATTCCCGGTACCGCGTACGTCGAGATGGCGTGGCAGGCCGCCGGAGCCGCTGAGCTGGGGCGAATCGACGAGCTCACCCTGCACGAGTCGTTGCCGACCGGCGCGGGTGCGCCGGACGTACGGCTGCAGGTCACCGTTGGCACGCCCGACGACTCCGGCAGGAGGTCCCTCGACATCCATTCGCGGGGGGCGGGAGAACGCTCCTGGACGCGCCACGCCTCAGGCGTCCTCGGCGTCGAGCCGTGCGTGCCCGAAGCGGCGGAACCACGGACGGACGCCGAACCGGCGATGCCGGAGGACTTCTACCCGAACCTCGTCAAGCGCGGGTACGAGTACGGCCGCGCTTTCCAGGGCCTCCAGAGACTGTGGCGGGAGGGTGACACGGTCCACGGGGACGTGCGGCTCGCTGACGACGTGCCACACGCAGGACCGTCATCCGGGTTTGCCCTGCATCCGGTGCTGTTCGACGCCGCGCTGCACCCGCTCCTGGAGCTGTTTGGCCAAGCGGATGATCCGGGCCGCGTCCTGCTGCCCTACTCCTGGTCCGGCGTCACCTTCCACGGCGGCCCCGCGGGCACAGACGTGCGGGTCAGCGCGACGCGTATCGGAATCAATGAGGCGTCGCTGTCGATCACCGCCACGGATGGCACGCCGGTGCTGTCGGTGACTTCACTGGCGTTCCTACCGGCGTCAGCGGGCCAGCTGACGAGGCAATCCACGGAGGACTCGTTGTTCCTCCTCGACTGGAAGGTGGCCGAGGAGTCTGAGGGCGCCGGGAGCGGGGACTTCGCCGTGACTCATGTCGCCGCGAGCGGGGGTGAGGACGCGGCGGAGGTAGCCCGAGCGACCGTGCACGAGGTACTCGGCCAGGTGCGTACCTGGCTCGAGGACGACACTCGCCGTGTGCTCGTGACGCGCGGCGCCGTCGCGATCAGTGCGGATGAGCAGCCCGACTTGGCGCTCGCGTCCGTCTGGGGACTGCTGCGATCCGTGCAGGCGGAGCACCCGGGGCGGTTCCTTCTGGTGGATACCGATGACGCCTCGCCTGCGGCGCTGGAGAGGCTGGACGTCTCCGAGC
Source organism: Streptomyces oceani (assembly GCF_001751245.1). Lineage (GTDB taxonomy): Bacteria > Actinomycetota > Actinomycetes > Streptomycetales > Streptomycetaceae > Streptomyces > Streptomyces oceani. The sequence goes on along the minus strand of NZ_LJGU01000127.1, from coordinate 462,515 downwards.
CGCAGGTCGCTATCCGCGATGGCCGAATGTACGTGCCTCGCCTGGCCCCCGCCGAGCCCGCGCCGGTTACACCCGCATGGGCGGAGGGGACGGTGCTGGTCACGGGTGCCACTGGTGCGCTGGGGTCGTTGACCGCTCGCCATCTGGTGGTCGAGCACGGTGCTCGCCGGCTGCTGATGCTCAGTCGGCGTGGGGTATCCGCCCCGGGGGCTCGGGAACTCTCCGTGGAGCTGGCCGCGTTCGGTGCCGAGGTGATCCACGAGGCCTGCGACGTCTCCGACCGGACGGCTCTTGCGGCACAGCTGGAGCGTATCCAGCTCGAAGCTCCACTGAGCGCAGTGGTACATCTGGCCGGGGTCGTGGCGGACGCCAGTGTCGAGAACCTGACTCCCGAGATGGTTGACCGGGTGTTCCAGCCGAAGGTCGACGCGGCTTGGCATCTACACGAACTGACGAAGGGCCTGAACCTCTCGCAGTTCGTGCTGTACTCCTCGGTCGCCGGCACGTTCGGTACTCCCGGGCAGGCGAACTACGCCGCCGCCAACGCGTTCCTCGACGGACTCGCGGCGCACCGGCGCGCTACCGGTCTGACCGCTGTCTCCCTGGCGTGGGGCCCCTGGGAACTGGGCATGGCTGGCGCGCTTGGTGAGGCCGAGTTGCGACGGTTTCGACGGAGCGGGCTCGCACCGGTATCCGAGGCCGAGGGCACCACGCTGTTCGATGCCGCACTTAACCTGGGCCGGCCGTTGGCCGTGCCGGCGGTCATGGATCGGGCCGCGTTGCTGGAGCAGGACACCGTGCCCCTGCTGTTCCGCGACCTGGCCGTTCCTCGAGCCGTCCCCACCACACCGCGGGAGCAGTGTGATGACGTACCGCCGATCGTGCGCAGGCTGGCGGAACGCGTTCCCGAAGAGCGGGTGGAGGAAATGCTGGCGCTGCTGATGACGACCACGGCGGTCGTGCTCGGCTATCCGTCGATCGAGGACATCGACAGTGCCATGACGTTCCAGGAGATCGGCTTCGACTCGCTGAGCGGCGTTGAGTTCCGGAACCAGGTCAAGCAGGACACCGGCGTGGACCTCCCAGCCACGATCATCTTCAACTATCCGACCCCGGATGCCCTGGCACACCACCTGGTGGAGCGGGCCTTCGGCGCCGATGAACCGGCAGCGGAACAACCGGACAGCACGATGACCGATGGGCTTGATGAGGAGATCGACGGTCTCGACGTCGATGCTCTCATCCAACGAACCCTCTCTCAGTGATTGGAGGATCTGATGAAGTCAGAGGACCTGAAGACGGTTCGCCGCTTTGTGCGCGAAGAACTCGCAGCGGACGGCACGATGGACACCTTGGCGGAGAAGCCGCACGACGTCTATGAGAAGTTCCGCGGTACCGGACTGGCCAACTGGTGGTTGCCCGAGGAACTCGGCGGTCACGGGGCCGACCTCGAGGACAGTGTGGAGATCGTCAACGAACTCTCCTACGGCGACGCTGGCGTGGCGTTCACGCTGTTCATCTCGATCCTCGGGACCACCATGGTCCAGCTCTACGGATCCGACGAACTCAAGCAGCGATATCTCGCCCCCATGACGGCGAACGGCGGCTTCTGCGCGACACTCGGAAGCGAGCGAGCCTCGGGCAGCGAACTGAGCAAGATCGAAACCGTCGCCACCAAGGAGGGCGGGGACCTTGTCCTGACGGGTGAGAAGTTCTTCTCCACCAACACGGACTTCGCCGACTTTCTCGTCGTTCTCGCGCGCTCGGCGGACAACCCCGAGGATTATCTCGCGGTCGTGGTACCGAGGGACACTCCCGGGGTTGAGATCGTCAAGCGCTGGGACGTCATTGGGCTGCGCGCGTCGCACACGTACCAGGTCTCGCTCGACCAGGTACGTGTGCCCGCGGAGAATCGTCTCGAGGGCTCGGGCCTGCGCCTGCTCGAGATCGGGTTGAACGCCAGCCGCATCCTCATCGCCGCAACCGCGCTCGGCATCGCCCGGCGTGTACGGGACCACTGCATGGTCTTCGCGAAGACCAAGCCCTTCCGGGACGGAACCTTGCTGGACAGTCCGGTCTTCGCACAGCGGCTCGGCCAGATGGAGATGCAGATCGACGTCATGAAGAGCCACCTGCTCCGGTCGGCTCAGGACTTCGATGCTGTCATGGAAGGCGATGAACCCGCGGAGGTGTTTCGCAAGCAGGGTACGCTCAAGTCAGCACTCACTGCGAAGATGTTCTGTGGCCAGGCTGGCTGGGATGTCGCCAGCGTTGGCTCTGAGATGTTCGGTGGCCTCGGCTACACCAACGATCATCCCATCGGAAAGTTGCTTCGTGACATCCGGTACGTGTCCGTCGTCGAAGGCGGGGACGACGTTCTGCGAGAGCTCGTATTCGGACGATACGTGGTTCCGGTTCCACGCAGGACGTAAGCCGCTTCAGGTTCTTGGCGGCGCGGAGCGGAAGCCCGCCAGGTGATTGGGCTGACAGTCGGTCAACAGTCGTAGCCCTTACCTTCTGACGTAAAGCGGCTATGGTTAAGGATTGAACAATCATCCTGGGAAACCGTCAATTGGTGACATATGTGACCTGCTGGATCACGGACGACAGCGCACTCTACGTGCTCATCCAATGGCGTGCTGTCGCATGTTCTGGCGGTTCCCGTCGCGGGTGACAGAAAGTTGCCGCACCGCATGCTGCGCGGCAGGCGCGACCGGGCAATCTGGAAGCGCTGCGGTACGGGTGTCGGCCACGGGTGCAGTTTCTTGCCAAAATCCTGCAACCACACCGTGTTGAGCGCGGTCGTGGATACTGTGTGCCTCAGGGCTGCTGCGAATTTCGGGGTCTACGCCGGATGGAAGACATCGCGAGCAGTGATATCGCGCTTCGTTCGGAGTGGCTATCGCAGCGGTAGGCGGGGTGGGATTTTGGCGCTGCTCAGCTCCTGTCGTTCGCCAGTCACTGCCCGAGCACTGGATGACACTCGGAGGGGATTCAGTCACGCAGTCGGGAGTTGAGAAGTCGACGTGCCAGAACTTGAACCTTGTACAGGTACACAGCGGCGTTCGCACATGGGCTGGTTTCGGGCCGGCAGGCATGAGTGGAAGGTGCGACCGCTGCGATGCTGTCTTCTGAGGCGGCATTAAGGGGAGTACTGAATGAATGTCAACACCGCGGGAAGGGACACTCCGCGGAAAGCTGGGATACGCGAGTGGCTGGGTCTTGCTGTGCTCGCCTTGCCCACGCTCCTACTGTCGATCGATGTCACCGTCCTGAACCTCGCTCAACCCAGCCTGGCCGCTGACCTGGACGCGAGTTCCAGCGAGGCATTGTGGTTCATCGACGTGTACGGCTTCATCGTCGCTGGTTTCCTGGTGACTATGGGGAACCTCGGTGATCGTATCGGTCGTCGTCGGTTGATGATGATCGGGGCCCTGGGCTTCGCCGCCGCGTCGGTACTCGCGGCGTACTCCAGTACCCCGGAAATGTTGATCTTCGCACGGGCGTTGCTTGGATTCTTCGGGGCGACGCTCATGCCCGCGACGCTCGCGTTGATCAGCAACATGTTCACGGATCCGAGACAGCGTGCGCAGGCGATCGCCGTGTGGGCCGGCTGCTTCGCGTCCGGAGTGGCGATCGGCCCGGTCGTCGGTGGAGTGCTGCTGGAGTGGTTCTGGTGGGGCTCCGTCTTCTTGATCGCCGTGCCGGTCATGCTGTTGCTTCTGGTCGCGGCGCCGCTTCTCCTGCCCGAGTACCGTGATCCGAATCCACGTCGGCTCGATGTGTTGAGCGTTCTGTTCTCGCTGGTCGCGGTGATACCGGTGATCTGGGGGATCAAGCGGCTCGCCGAAGACGGAGTGTCTTGGCAGCCCATGGCCGCCGTGGTCGTCGGGTTCGTGTTCGGCGCCCTGTTCGTGTTCCGGCAGCGCCGCCTGGCTGATCCGCTGTTGGACATCAGGTTGTTCAGTGATCGTTCGTTCAGCGCTGCCCTCGTGGTGCTCTTGATCGGCGTGGGAGTCAGCGGTGGCGCCTATCTATACCTCTCCCAACACCTACAGCTCGTTGAAGGCAAGGAGCCGATGTATGCGGGGCTGTGGCTGTTGCCCTCGGCCGTGGCGTTGATGATCACTGCAGGGTCGTCACCTCCACTGACGAAGTGGGTACGTCCCGGGTATCTCGTTGGCGCGGGTCTGCTTATGTCCGCTCTGGGCTACATCCCGCTCATGACCCTGCATCCCGACTCGGGCATGGTTCCCGTGGTCGTGGCGATGTCGGTGATCTTCGGTGGTCTCGGTCCGGTGTTCGCTCTCGGTACCGACCTGGTTGTGGGTGCTGCACCACCCGAACGTGCGGGGTCCGCGGCGGCCATGTCGGAGACAGCGCTCGAGCTCGGGCTCGCGCTGGGCGTGTCGATCCTCGGTAGCGTCGGCGCGTCAGTGTTCCGTGGCGCGTTGGTTGGCTCGGATCCGGTAAGCGCGTTGCCGACCGGGGCCGCGCATGACGCGAGCGAGACGCTGGCGGGGGCGTTGGCGGTCGCTGGGCAGTCGCCACCGGAGATTGCCCAGCCGTTGTCGAATCTCGCTTTCGACGCGTTCACGGACGGTTTCAACGTTGCGTCGATCGTATGCGGAGTAGTCGTCGCGGTAGTCGCCGTGGCGAGCTTCCGCTTCCTCCGGGACGTGCGCCCGGCGGAAGCGGAAGGGAGTTCCTTCGAAGGGGTTGTGGATTCCGCTGAACAGGAACCGCTTCATTCGGAACGGTCCGCCGATTCTTCTGAGGAGCCCGCGGCCGTACGCAACACGTGATGACAGTGAGTCCGGGTCGTCTCCTACCGGGGTGTTGGGGTGACACTTCGGTGGGAGACACTCCCGGACGCAGTAGCCAGTGCAGCCAGGATATTTTGTCTTCCTGCGAAGCTAGAAATGGGAACAATTAGATGCCCGCATGAGTATGTGTCGCGAGTCGCCACCATAAACATTGGTGGCAGATAGTCGCGCAGATACGGAGTCGGTGGAGAGTTGCTGCTAGGGGGAAAGCAACGAATGAATCCGAAACCAGCTGCCTGTGTTTCCGGCGACGGGGATGCCGATCTGTTCACAGCTCTGACACATGCCCGTCAGCTGATCGATTCGGCGATGTCCAGCTGCGGAGCCGATCTGATCTACAGCGTTCCGGGATTGGAAGAGAGACGTCGTCTCGTAAGTGAACTCGTGGAGAACGCACAGCAGGATATCAAGTGCGTGGTCGCGTCCGCGTTGTTTCTCGATGAACTCGAGCAGGCGCTCGCGGATCTTGACCTTGGTCACATCGGCAAACATGTGTCGGTATCCGTTATCTGCGAGGTTTCGCTGGCCAACCACGGTATCGTCAACGAGCTTGTGCAAACCTCCGGGCAGGAAGTCCGAGTCGGTACCCGCGATCTGCCGGACATGCTGCTCATCGACGGCCGGTGGGCGCTCGTTCGACTCTCCGCCGCGGATACGGACGCCCTGCACGTTCGGAGCCCGGAGATGGTGAAGCTCTTGCACGCCTTCTACGGGGAGGCGTGGAGGTCTTCGTTGGACCATCGCGTGTATCAGCGGGTATGGCGTGTCTACCAGTGCAAGCAGACGAAACAGATCATAGAGATGTTGGCACAAGGCTATAAGGACGATGTCGCGGCGCGTCAGATCGGGATGTCGGTTCGCACGTACCGTCGGTATGTCGCTGATCTCATGCGGGACGCGAACGCGCGATCCCGCTTTCAGATTGGGGCGTGGGCCGCCCAACTCGGACTGACCGGTGACCTGCAGGACCGGTCGTAACGCTGGCGACCCCGGGAGAGGATGCGCTGATGTTAGTTCGTCCGCTCGCTGGTTCCGTACGGACAGGTCCCCGAACACATCGTGAGGAGAGGAGTGGATATGGCGCGCAAGCAAGGCTGTGTGCAGGGCGGTGACCACGTGATCGTTACCGGAGGCTCCAGCGGAATCGGTTTTGCGATCGCCCAGAAATGCATCTCAAGGGGCGCCGTGGTCTCGCTTCTCGCGCGCGGCGAGGAACGGTTGTCCGCGGCGGCTGAGGAGTTGCGGGCGGCTGGCGGTGAAGTCCACTTCCGCGCGGTGGACGTGACGGTCACTGAGGATGTGGCACAAGCCGTCAAGGATCTCGAGGCCCAGGCGGGGCCATGCCAGCTCCTTGTGAGTTCGGCTGGTCAGGCGCGTCCGGGTCGCTTTCTGGAACTGACCGATGATGTTTTCCGCTCGATGATGGACGTCGACTACTTCGGGACGTTGTGGGCGGTTCGTGCGGTGGCACCCGGAATGGTGGAACGAGGCCGCGGGACCATTGTCACCATCGCCTCGACCGCGGGCCTCGCCGGAGTGTTCGGCTACACGGCGTACGGCTCGGCCAAGTTCGCCGTACGTGGGTTCACGGAGGCATTGCGAATGGAACTGGCGCCGCACGGTGTCCAGGTGACAGGAGTTTTCCCGCCGGATGTGGACACACCGCAGCTCGCGGAGGAGAACAGCTGGAAGCCCGTTGAGACGTCGGCGATCACAGGGGCGATCAAGCCGCTGAAGCCGCAGGCGGTCGCCGATGGAGTGATGCGCGGCCTCGACCGGGGCAGACCGTTGGTCTTCCTGGACAACACCAGTCGAATTCTCGCGACGTGGGGCGGTGCCATGGGTCCGCTGCTTCGACGGTTCATGGACGGCAAGGTGCGGTCCGCACAGCGAACGTCCGGGACAGGTCGCAGCTGACCTGGAGTTCTACGGCATGATGCTGCTGGTGAGGGTGGCCGGTGCATGGCGGACTGAGGTCGCGAGGGAACGCACGGAGAGACGCCGTCTGCCACACGGAAAGCGCCGCGTCGCCTCGAGAACCCGGCCCGATATGTGTGTTCGAGAGAATCGCTTGACGTTGACCCAGCGTCAACCTCGCACGCTGTCGTCATGACAGCTACCACGTCCACGCCCCCGTGCGAGCCGGCGATCCAGGTCGCCGGGCTCGGCAAATCGTTCGACCACAACACGGTGCTGAGGAGCATCGACCTCACTGTCCCGCCCGGGACCGTCTACGCCCTCCTGGGTCCCAACGGCGCCGGAAAGACCACCGTCGTGCGCATCCTGACGACGCTGATCACCGCCGACACGGGAACGGCAACGGTCCTCGGCCACGACGTGGGACGCGATCCCGGCGGCGTTCGTCGCGACATCGGCGTGACCGGCCAGTTCTCGGCGGTGGACGAGCTGCTCACCGGTCGGGAGAACCTCCGACTGATGGCCGACCTCCACCATCTGCCGCGCGAGCGGGGCGGCGCACGTGCCCAGGAGCTCCTTGAGCGCTTCGACCTGGTCGCGGCGGGCGACCGTGGCGCCCAGACCTACTCCGGCGGCATGAAGCGTCGTCTCGACCTTGCCATGACGCTGGTCGGCTCGCCCGAGCTGATCTTCCTGGACGAGCCGACCACCGGCCTCGACCCGCGTAGCCGCCGGGAGTTGTGGAACATCGTGCGGGAGCTGGTCGACGAAGGGGTGACCGTCTTCCTCACCACTCAGTATCTCGACGAGGCCGACGAACTGGCCGACCGCGTCGGCGTGCTCGACGACGGTGGACTGGTCGCCGAAGGCACCTCCACCGAGTTGAAGGGCCGGTTGCCCGGAGGGCGGATCGAGGTGGCGTACGACGACCCGGGCGAGCTCGCCGCGGCGGCGGGCAGCATCGAGGAGGCCACCGCTCACGAGGAGAGGCTGACGCTCAGTGTCCCGCACGACGGCAGTCTCTCCTCCTTGCGGCGGCTGATGGGCCGTCTCGACGATGACGCGGTCACGGGCCTGGAGGTCCACACCCCCGACCTCGACGACGTCTTCCTGGCCCTGACCGGCCACGCCGCCCGGAAAGCCGAGCCCGCGCCGGCGACCCCCGCAAGCCCAGCCCCGGCCCGTGGGGCGCACGCGAGCACGGGGAACGAGGCCGCCCGATGAGCGCCACGACCGCCCCCACCGCCGACTCCGCTTCCGCCCCGGTCAGGCGAGGCGCCCACCCGCTGCGGGACAGCTGGACGATGCTACGTCGCACCCTGCTGCAGATGGTCCGCTACAAGTCATTGACACTGATGCTGATCGGCCAGCCGCTGATTTTCCTGTTCCTGTTCGTCCACGTCTTCGGAGCGACGATGGGAGCCGGGCTCCCCGGCGGCGGCGGACGCGCGGACTACCTGGTCTTCATCCTGCCAGCGATAATGATCATCACCGTTGCCTCGATCGCGCTCAACACCGCGTACATGATCGCCCTCGACATGGAGAAGGGGATCGTCGACCGGTTCCGTACGATGGCGATCGCCCCCTCGGCGGTGCTCACCGGACGGGTGTTCGGAGCCGTCATCCTGACCGTGCTCGCCCAGGTCGTCGTGCTCGCGGTGGCGGTCCTGTTCGGGTACCGCAGCGACGGCTCGATCCTCGCCTGGCTGGGCGTGACCGGCCTGGTGCTGTTGATGACGCTCGCCCTGACCTGGTTCACCGTCGCGCTCGGCCTGTCCGCGCCCAACGCCGAGACGGCGAGCAACACCCCGATGCCGCTGTTGTTCCTTCCGTTCCTCTCCAGCGGTTTCGTGCCCGCCGACTCGCTGCCCACCACGATCCGTTGGTTCGCTGAATATCAGCCGTGCACCTCGGTGATCAACACCCTGCGCGCCTGGACGTCCGGCGCAACGGCTGGTACGGACGCCTGGCTGGCCTTCGGATGGTGCGCCCTGATCACGGCGCTCTGCTTCCTCTGGTCGCGTCGACTGTACGCGAAGGTCCGGGCACACTGAGTCCCATGCTGACGATCAGCCAACTGGCGTCCTACGCCGGCGTCACGGTTCGGGCGGTACGTCACTACCACCAGGTGGGGCTGTTGCCCGAACCCGAACGCGACCGCTCGGGTTACCGGAGCTACGACGCCCAGGCCGTCGTGGAGCTGATCAGAATACGCACGCTGGCCAATGCCGGCGTCCCGCTGGCGCAGGTGCCGGAGCTGCTCGACGCTTCGCCGGAGAAGTTCGGCGAGGCGGTAAGGGAGATCGACAGGCGGCTGGGTTCGGAGATCAGGCGCCTTCAGCGGCACCGTGAGGAGATCGCGGAGCTGGCGGCCGGAGACAGTCTCGCGCTCCCTGAGGAAGCGGTCGCGTACCTCGGGATGCTCCGTGATGTCGGTGTCTGCGAGGAGGTGATCGAGGTGGAGCGGGACGCCTGGATTCTCATCGCGGCGCAGTGGCCCGAGCGGATGGCGGCCTGGATGGCCGACAAACGCCGACAGTTCGACGACCCGCGCATGGTCAGGCTCTACCAGCTTCTGGACCCGGCGGAGATGGCCACCGACGATCCCCGTCTCCATGAGGCCGCCGACCTGCTTGTCGAGTTGACCGAGGAATGGGCAACTCGCCCGCAACCCGACGAGCTGGCCGAGCGGACCATCGTGGGTCTGCTCGACTCCTTCGCCGATCATTTCGCGTCCGTCACCGACCGCCTGCAAGAGCTGCTGAACGAACGCGGCTGGGCCGGCTGGACCCACCTCGAACGCACCCGAGTCCAGCGAGGCCCCGCTGGAGACGTTCGTCCCGCGGACCCACCGGCGACATGACGGTCCGTCTCGCCAACTGCGCGGCTCCGGCACCGACTCAGCGCCTCGCCAGCACCCGAGCACGAACCGGAGCACCCGCCCAGGCTCGCCGAGCCGACGGTCGCCGATCTTGACGTGACTGATGACCGTGACGTCGGATGCGAGGAGAACTCGGCTACGAGAAGCAGCGCCACCCGGGGAGTTCGGCGTGTTCATCACGGAAGAGGACGTTCTCCTCGCCACGGTCCGCGGAACTCCCACCTCGTCATCACCGCACGAGACAGTTCGGGAACACTCCTCGGAGTGGCCCGGACCGTCTCCGATGACGGGCACATCTGCTACGTCCAGGAGGTCGCTGGTCAACCCTGTCCCTCACAGGCAAGGCGTCGGCCGGACTCTGGTTGAACACACACCTTGGTCAACGGTCGTCGGGGGTGGACCCACCCCACGACCCTGCGCCACCACCGAGGGTGAGACAGCGGCATGCGCTTCACAGTCCCGTTCGGCGCCATCGCCGAAAGCCGTTGGTACGCCACTCAGTCGGGACGGCAGGATGCCGGCATGCGCTCTGACGTCACTCCGCGGCGGCTCGATGAGGGTCTGCTTCAGGACCTGCTGGATGTGGCCGTGGCCGAGGCGGAGCCGGATGAGGTGATGCCCACGGTGGCCGGGCCCGCTGGGTGGACCGGCGAGCGTCGGACGGCGTTCTCGCGGTTCCATCAGTCGAGGTCTTTGTCAGCTGAGCCGGTGGAGAGCACCTATACATGCTGAGGTCAACATCCGTGCAGGCAGCTCATGCCTTGGGTGGTGCGGTAGCACCGCGGAGGGCAGGCACTCTCGCTTCAGCCACCGCAAGAGGCCCGTGACTCGCGTTTCCGCAGGTCACGGGCCTCTTTGCGCAGGGTGAATGACGGGACTTGAACCCGCGACTTCCTGGACCACAACCAGGTGCTCTACCAACTGAGCTACATCCACCACGACCGGCGCTTTCCGTCCGGCTGAGAAAGAGTGTACAGGTTCGCCGGAGGTGCTCGCGCACGGGTTTACGCGGGCCATGGAGCCGCGCACGCCGGGCGCGTCCGCTGGCTGTCAGCGCGCGGGCGATTCCGGTTTGGTGGACTCTCGCTCGTCGGGCTCATGCTGGCCGGCCCCTGCGACGTGCTGGGCCGCGATCCGCTTCGCCTCCTCGGAGGTGGGTCCCGGCAGAGGTACGAAAACGGCGTCCCGGTAGTAGCGCAACTCGGCGATGGAGTCGCGGATGTCCGCGAGCGCCCGGTGGTTGCCGTGCTTCTCCGGGCTGTTGAAGTACGCGCGCGGATACCAGCGGCGGGCCAGCTCCTTCACCGAGGAGACGTCCACTATGCGGTAGTGCAGGTGGGTCTCCAGGGTCGGCATGTCCCGGGCCAGGAAACCCCGGTCCGTCCCGACGGAGTTCCCACACAGCGGGGCACGGCCCACCTCGGGGGCGTGCGTGCGGACGTACGACAACACCTGCTCCTCGGCGTCCTCCAGGGTGGTGCCCTGGGCGAGCTCGTCGAGCAGGCCGGAGGCCGTGTGCATCGTACGCACCACCTCGGGCATCGCGGCCAGCGCCGTGTCCGGCGGGCGGATCACCAGATCCACGCCCTCGCCCAGTACGTTCAGGTCAGAGTCGGTGACCAGGGCGGCCACCTCGATGAGCGCGTCGTCCGACAGCGAGAGCCCGGTCATCTCGCAGTCGATCCACACCATGCGATCGTTCATGCCTTTTACCCTACGTCGCTCCGCCCGCGGTGGAACCCGTGCGGTCCGGCCACGGCACCGTGTGGGCAGCCGGCATGGCCCCGAACTCGCCGGATCGCACGGCCACCGAGGCCCCTGGACATCGGGACTCCCAGGACACCCCGGAAGCCGCCCCGAAGTGCCCCGGCGCCCCGTCGAGTCGGTCCGGTCGTGCGGCGGCGCCGCGCTCCCGCGGGTGTCCGGACGATCGGGGCGTCCGGACGACCGGATCTCAGGGCGACGCCCGCCAGCCGCGTCCGCGCTGCTGAGGCAGGCGGGGGCTCCAGGGGTCTGGTTCCGCGAGTCCGCCCGCCGCTGGCCGCTCCACCGCTCCGGTGACCCCGTCCGGCGACTCGTCCCCGGCTGGCGGTGCTTCCGGGGTGCCTTCCCGCTCGGCCGCCGCGGCCGCCGCGGCGGCGGCTTTGCGGGCCTCCGGAATCCGTGCCTCCGCGTCCCCGCCGGTGTCGTCCGGCCGCCGGGCGCGGTAGGCGCTGCGGTACGCGGCCGGAGAGGCGCCCAACTGCCGCCGGAAGTGCCCCCGTAGCGCCACCGGGGAACGGAAACCGCAGCGACCCGCCACCTCGTCCACCGAGTAGTCGGACGTCTCCAGCAGCCGCTGAGCCTGCAACACCCGCTGGGTGATCAGCCATTGCAGCGGGGCGCTGCCGGTAAGCGAGCGGAACCGTCGGTCGAAGGTGCGACGACTCATGTAGGCGCGGGCGGCCAGGGTCTCCACGTCGAACTGTTCGTGCAGGTGCTCCAGGGCCCACGCGACCACCTCGGCCAGCGGGTCGGCGCCGATCTCCTCTGGTAAGGACCGGTCCAGCCCACGGGGCTGGGCGGGCTCCAGGGTGCGCCGAGGCGGCACCACGAGCCGACGCGCCAGCGCTCCCGCGGCCTCGGCGCCGTGGTCCGTACGCACCACGTGCAGGCACAGGTCTATGCCGGCCGCGGTGCCGGCGGAGGTCAGGATGTCACCATCGTCCACGAACAGTTCGCGAGGGTCCACGTGTACGGCCGGATAGCGCTTGGCAAGCGTCGGAGCGTACATCCAGTGCGTGGTGGCGGGACGGCCGTCCAGTAGCCCGGCGGCGGCCAGCACGAACGAGCCGGTGCACAGGCCGATGATCCGAGCGCCCTCCTGGTGCGCCCGACGCAGTGCCTCGAGGGCCGCCGGTGGAGGCGCGTGAGTGATCGAGCGCCAGGCCGGCACCACCACGGTCCCGGCCCGGGAGAGCGCCTCCAGCCCGTGTGGTGCGGAAAGCTCCAGACCGCCGGTGGTGCGCAACGGGTCGTCCTCTCCCGCGCACACCAGCAGGCGATAGCGGGGGACACCTGCGTCCTGCCGGTCGATGCCGAATACGGAGAGCGGTATGGAACTCTCGAAGATGGGTCCGCCACTGAACAGCAACACGGCGACGATCTCGCGCCGGCGGCGCACAGCCAACTTGCGGGTGGTCGGCGCCGGACCGTTCGTGGAGTCCTGGCTCATTGGACCTAAGCCCCCTCAATCGCGTCCTTCGGTCCTGCACTATTCCCCCGGCGGCGGTAGCCAAGATCGAATCTACTGGGTCCGGCGAGGCCGCAGTGACAACTTCGGCTCTCGACGTTTTGTCGACAAGGCAACTTGGCGTAAAGCATTCGATCACGAAGCGTTCCACTCGGCGGCCCGGTTGTGTAGTGCGCGTCCGCCGAACACCCCGCCTTCGTAGGGTGCGCCGCTCGGATTCACTCCTTTCCTGCCTGGTGACGAGGGGTGTGCGCGGGGTGCGAGCAGGCGCTTAGCGCGGCCCGTAAGTTGGCCGAAAAACGAGGGGCTGAGCTGGCTGGTAGCCGCCAGCACGGGACCGGTCGCGCTCCCAGGTCGGGTGGGGCCCTTGAGCACCGGCCATGCGTCGGCAGCCTCCCGTTATGGGGTGTATGCCGGCGTCCTGGGGTGTCCCCTACGGGGCGCCCGCCGGGGTGTAAGGAGCGTGACCGTGGATTGCGCCACGCGTCCTGTTCCGGCATGCTCCGGGGTCAGCGCACGCCCGGTGGCCGTTGCCCGACAGTTCCGGGAGAGGGGGAGTGTCGCCGTATTCTTGGGGTAGAGGGCTGGAAACCAAGAATCCCGTACCCGCTCGTTACGATGTCGCCTCACCCGTCAACCGCCGTTCCCTCCGCAAGAGGACTCCCTGCGCCGAGACACCATGGCTGGACACGAGATCCCCGAACCCGCGGACCGCAGTCAGGTCGCCGACTCAGCGGCCACACCTGATGTGGAGGAAAGCGCGCGCCATTCCTGTGATCCGGCGTTCAAGCACGGCGTGGTGGTGGGGTTCGACGGCTCGACCTCCAGCGAACGCGCCCTCGCGTACGCCATCGGCATGAGCCGGCGCACGGACTCCGGACTGATCATCGTGCATGTGGCCAACCGCCTGCCGACGACCGTGTGGGCGGGCTGTGAGCCACCGGTGTTCGTCGACGTGCCGGACCATCGGACCGAGGTGCTGGGTCTCGAACTCGCCTGCGCGGACCACCTCTCGGAGGTGCCGTGGATTCTGGTCGAGCGAGGCGGCGACATCTGCCACGAGTTGGAGGAGGTCGGCCAGGAGTACGAGGCCGACGCAATCGTGGTCGGCTCGACCCACGGGCTCGTCGGCCGCCTTTTCGGCTCGGTCGCCGGGCGGTTGGCCCGGCGAGCGCAACGTCCGGTCGTCGTGGTGCCGTGAGCACGAGCGCGTGAGTGCGCGGATGTTCCGGTCGTCATCCGGTTCGTGTCCCTGAGGTCGAGTGCTCCAAATCGACGTTCCCGGTGGATTGTTCGCTTGTGCCGGTCCTGTTGCGGGCATATAGGAGACAGCGCGCTGTCAACCGGGAGGTGACGGTCCCGGGATGGCAGCTCACCCGCCGACGTCATGGGCAACGTCGGCCTCGGGAGGCGGACTCCCGCGCGGTTGGTGGCCCGCGCGGGAGTTTGCCGCCCCGCCACCCGTCAGCGCGCTCGCTGCTCGTCCGCGCGGGTTCCCCGCTCTCGTACGGCACCTCGTACGGCGCGCGTGAGCGACTATTCCACGGTGACGGACTTGGCCAGGTTGCGCGGCTTGTCGATGTCGCGGCCGAGGGACAGCGCCGTGTGGTAGGCGAGCAGTTGCAGCGGGATGCCCAGCAGGATGGGGTCCAACTCCGGTTCGTTCCGCGGCACGACGATGGTGTGGTCCGCCTTCTGCTGTTCCTGGTGCGCGACGGCCAGGATGCTGCCCTGCCGTGCCTTGATCTCCTCCAGGGTGGCGCTGTTCTTGTCCAGCAGGTCGTCGTCCGGCATGATCGCCACCGTCGGCACCGCGGGCTCGATCAGCGCCAATGGTCCGTGCTTCAGCTCCGAGGCCGGATACGCCTCCGCGTGGATGTACGACACCTCCTTGAGCTTCAGGGACGCCTCCCGCGCCACCGGATAGCCTCGGACCCGGCCGACGAACAGCATGCTGCGGGCCGACGCGTAGTCCGCCGCCAGCTTCTCGATCGCCGCCTCGTTCCGCAGCACCTCGGTGATCTGCGCCGGCAGTCGACGCAGCCCGGCGATGATCCGCTTGCCGTCCGCCACCGACAGGTCCCGGATTCGCCCCAGGTGCAGAGCGAGCAGGCCGAGGGCCACCGCGGTGTTGGTGAAGCACTTGGTGGAGACGACACAGACCTCCGGGCCGGCGTGGACGTACACGCCGCCGTCGGTCTCCCGGGCGATGGCCGAGCCCACGACGTTCACCACGCCGAGCACCCGGGCACCCTTGCGCTTCAGCTCCTGGACGGCTGCCAGCGTGTCGTACGTCTCGCCGGACTGGCTGACCGCGAGGTAGAGGGTGTCCGGGTCGACGACGGGATTGCGGTAGCGGAACTCGCTCGCCGGCTCGGCGTCGGCCGGCATCCGCGCCAGCTCCTCGATCAGCTGTGCCCCGATCATCCCGGCGTGGTAGGCCGAACCGCAGCCGAGGATCTTCACCCGGCGGACTCCGCGCGCCGCACGCGCGTCGAGGTTGAGACCGCCGAGATGGACGGTCGCGAAGCGGTCGTCGATTCGACCGCGCAGCACCCGGTCGACGGCGTCGGCCTGTTCGGCGATCTCCTTGTGCATATAGGTGTCGTGGCCGCCCATGTCGTACGACTCGGCCGCCCATTCCACCGTCTCGGGGGTCGTCGAGGTGCGCGAACCCTCGGTGGTGTACGTACGGTAGTCGTCGGCCTTGATGGTGGCCATCTCCCCGTCGTCCAGGGTGACCACCTGGCGGGTGTGCGAGACGAGCGCGGCCACGTCGGAGGCGACGAACATCTCGCGCTCGCCGATTCCCAGGACGACCGGCGAGCCGTTGCGGGCGACGACGATCCGGTCCGGGAAGTCCGCGTGCAGCACCGCGATGCCGTAGGTGCCCTCGACGCGACTGAGGGCCTTCTGGACGGCGCCCTCGAGGGTGTGCTGGTCCTGGTGCGCGTCGGCGATGAGGTGGGCCAGCACCTCGGTGTCCGTCTCCGAGGCGAGCGCGACGCCCTCGGCCTCGAGCGCGGCGCGGAGCGCGGCGGCGTTGTCGATGATGCCGTTGTGTACGACGGCGACCTTGCCGGTCGGGTCGACGTGCGGGTGCGCGTTGGCGTCGCTCGGCACTCCGTGGGTGGCCCAGCGGGTGTGCGCGATGCCCGCGGTGCCGGCGAACCGCTTGGGCAGACGGGACTCCAGCTCCCGTACGCGGCCCTTGGCCTTGGCCGTGCGCAACCCACCGGTGCGACTCTGGACGGCGATGCCCGCCGAGTCGTAGCCCCGGTACTCCAGGCGTTGGAGTCCTTCCAGGAGCAGCGGGGCGGTGTCCCGCTTCCCGATGTATCCGACGATTCCGCACATGCGCTTCTCCTCGGCAGTGGTCGATGGGGCCGGGCGGGCCGGCGCGGCGCGCCGACTCCCGCGGCTGTTCAGCCGTAGACGATGCGGCGCAGCTGTCGCAGGGACAGCTGCGCCGGAGCCACGGCACGGTGTGGCAGCTCGGTGGAGATCCGTTCGAAGATCTCCGTGTTCCGGAACCCGCCCGAACGCAGCTCGCGGTGGCGACGGCGTACGAACTCCTCCGTGGTCTCGTCGAAGTACGCCAGCACGTCCAGCACCACCCGGTTCGCCTCGCCGCGTGCCAGGGCGGTGGTGCGTACCAGGTGGTCGATCAGGTCGTCGTGTGTCGGGGGTCGGCTGTCGAGCACCCGTTGATACTGCGGGGGTGCTGCTGGTTTCGCAAGAAATCTGCCCGGAATCGGGCAGATACCTCTCGTGTCGGAGGGGTCGGGCTCGCGTCTCTGGGTCGCGCCCGAACTGTCCGCGAACGGTGTTGTGGATTGTCACCAGCTCGTTGAGGCCGATTCGGTGACGGGGCGCTGTGGCGCGGTCCCGGGGCAGGTCACGGGCAGCACCGCAGGTCGCGGAGGCGGCGCGGAAGCGCACCCGACTGGTGCTCTCCCCAGCCAACCGGGCCTTTCCGGGCATGAAGCACAGTCAGGTTATTCCGTACGGGCTGAGCTGCTCCGGCTTCGTCGAGGTGCGGCACCCGTACGACTCGGGCCGGCACGTACGTGAACGGTACGCCGGCCCGACTCGCTGCTTGGGAGGGAAGCGTCGATGACCGAGGCGGTGGAGACCGATGGCCAGCCGGGGTTCGAGGCCTTCCTGAGGCTGCCCGGCATCGCCGACCTGGGCTGGTCGAGCGCTGCGTCGCACGACTGGTAGGACTACCGGGAGCGGCTCGGGGGAGCAGGATCCCCGGTTTCGGGCGGGCGCATGGGCGCGCGGCTTACGGCCGCTCGGTCAGCCATGACCGGCTTGTGGCTGATGCCATCCAAGCGTCCTGGTGGGCACAGCGCAGTCGTGTTCCGGCGGTCAGAAGCGGTCCAGGATGGCCTTCTTCGCCGTCGCGAACTCGTCGTCGGTCAGTACGCCGCTTTGGTGCAACTCGCCCAGTTCTCGGAGGCGGCGCAGCAGGCCGTCGTGGTCAGGCGCGTCCTTGTTCGGGGTGGCGGTCGAGGGTGCCCCGTCCGCCGTCTGGGGAGCACCGGCTGCCGACGGCGCGATCGCGGGGGCGTTCTCGTCCGCGCTGGCGGGGTGCGGCAGGCGCACCGTCACGGCGGCGGCGAGCAGCACCGCGCCGGAGGTTTCCCGTGCCTGCCGGATACCCCACAGGGTCAGGGAGTTGGGGTCGTGTTCCGGCTTGATCGTGGCGTGCGGTCCCTTCGGGCGAAAACGCAGATTGCCGTTCTCCCAGCCGACCGAGGGGGTCCATTCCACCCCGGACAGCTCCTCGATGGCCAGGGAGCGCGGGCCGGCGTAGGACTTGCTCTCCTCGGCCATCCAGTTCCACTCGAGATGGACCCGCTCCCCGTCGAAGGTAGCCGTCCCGTCAGAGCAGGCCGCCGTGAGGGGGATGGACGGGCCGGGGAGAAGAAAGCGGTCACAGGGTGTGCCGGGCACCTGCTCCAAGAGCAGGGCGTTGCGGACCTCCTCCACCAGGTACTCGGCGACACCGGATCGGTCGCTCTCCACCGTCAACTGGTACGGGTCCGCGCTGTCCGGCAGCCGGCCGTTCGCCACCTGGGCGAGTGGGTCGGCCCCCGTACGCAGCCGCAAGCGCAGTCTTCCGCTCTTGCGGCCGGCCTCGTACGCGATGCCGGCCACGGCCTCCAACGGCACCGCGACCTCACCCAGCGTCTTCCGGAGAGTGTGCACGCCCTTTCCGCTGCCTGGCACGATGCGCAGGGTTTCCCGGTCGAACGTCCAGCTGCCCGTGGGTTGGAGGATTTCGGCCATGGAGTCAGTATCTCAGCACGGCTGCCAAGGCAGAGGGGCGTCCTGGCGTAGAAGTAGGGGCACTCAGCTCACGCCGAGTTCGCGCGCGATCAGCATGCGTTGCACCTCACTCGTGCCCTCGCCGATTTCCAGGATCTTCGAGTCCCGCCACATCCGGGCCACCGGATACTCGTTCATGAAGCCATAACCACCGTGGATCTGCGTCGCCTCACGGGCATTGGTCACCGCGCTCTCGGAGGAGTACAGCTTGGCGAGTGCCGCCTGCTTCTTGAAAGGCTCACCCGCCAACAGCCGGGAGGCGGCGTCTCGCCAGGAGATACGGGAGGTGTGCGCCCGCATCTCCATGTCGGCGAGCTTGAACTGAATGGCCTGATTGGCGCCGATCGGCTTGCCGAACGCGGTACGGGTGCGGGCGTAGCGCACGGACTCGTCGACACAGCCCTGTGCCAGTCCGGTGGCGAGAGCCGAGATCGCGATCCGACCCTCGTCGAGGATGCGCAGGAACTGGGCATAGCCACGACCCTCGTCACCCAGGAGGTTCGCCCCCGGCACACGAACATCCGAGAAAGCCAGCTCACGAGTGTCCGAGGCGTTCCATCCGACCTTCGAATAGGGGGCTGCGACGCTGAATCCGGGAGTGCCGGCGGGAACGATGATCGTGGAGATGGCGGGGGAACCGTCGTCCTTGCGGCCGGTGACCGCCGTGACGGTGACCAGACCGGTGATGTCCGTACCGGAGTTGGTGATGAAGCACTTGGAGCCGTTGATCACCCACTCCCCGGTCCGCTCGTCACGCACCGCCGTGGTTCGCGTGCCGCTCGCGTCCGAACCACACTCCGGCTCCGTCAGTCCGAAGGCTCCCAAGAGTTCTCCAGAACACAGCTTGGGCAGCCACTCGCGCCGTTGTTCCGCGGTGCCGAAGCGGTACACGGGCATCGCACCGAGGGAAACCCCGGCCTCCAGCGTGATGGCGACCGAGGAGTCGACTCGGGCCAGTTCCTCCAAGGCGAGTCCGAGTGCGAGGTAGTCGCCTCCCATTCCGCCGTACTCCTCCGGGAACGGCAGGCCGAACAACCCCATCTCGCCCATTTGGCGGACGATGTCGTAGGGAAACTCGTGGCGTTCGTAGAACTCGCCGATCTTCGGAGCCACGACATCGTGTGCGAACTCCTCCACCGTGCGGCGGAGTTCCTCGTGCTCGCTGGTGAGGCGGTGGTCCAGGGACATACGGGTCACTCCTTGTGGGAGAGGGCACGGACGGTACGGGAGGGGCTGGGGCGGCCCAGCCGTTCGGCCATCCAGACGCTGGTGGCGGTGAGTTGACCGAGGTCGACTCCGGTTTCGATGCCGAGCCCGTGCAACATCCACACGAGGTCTTCGGTGGCGAGGTTGCCGGTGGCGCTCTTGGCGTACGGACAGCCGCCTAGTCCGCCGGCGGAAGCGTCCACCGTGCTGACGCCGTGCCGCAGGGCGGCGAGCGTGTTGGCGAGCGCCTGACCGTAGGTGTCGTGGAAGTGCACGGCGAGTCTTTCGGGGGGCACGCCCTCCTCACCGAGAGCATGGAGCAGCGCGTCGACGTGACCCGGCGTCGCGACTCCTATGGTGTCCCCGAGGCTCAGTTCGTCGACACCCAGGTCGAGTAGTCGTCGGGATACCCGGACCACCTGTTCGAGAGCCACCGGGCCCTCCCACGGGTCACCGAAGCACATCGAGAGATAGCCTCGGACCTCCGTGTTCGCTTCCTTGGCCCGACCCACCACCGGCTCGAACATGGCGAGCGACTCTTCCACGGTGCGATTCAGGTTGGCCTTGGCGAAGGATTCGGTGGCGCTCCCGAACACGGCGACAGTGCCAGCACCCAGGGCCAACGCCCGATCCAGGCCACGGGCGTTGGGCACGAGCACGGGCAGTCGGATCCCGTCCAGTCCGGTGAGCCTGGGATACAGCTCCTCGGCGTCGGCCAGCTGCGGGACCCACCTGGGATGGACGAAGCTGGTGGCCTCGATGGTGCGGAGGCCGGCCCCGGCCAGCCGGTGGACGAACTCGGCCTTCACCTCGACGGGAACGACCGTCTGTTCGTTCTGCAGTCCGTCGCGTGGGCCCACTTCGTGGATGCGGACCGCGGAGGGCAGGCCCCGCGCGGGCACCGTCATGGGCAGGCCGTGGCCCGGGCCGTCAGTCATCACGTACCTCCTGCTGTGGCTCCACCACGGCCAGCACCTGGTCCATCGCCACAGCACTGCCGGTGCGGACGTCCAGCTCGGTGACCGTGCCGTCATAAGGAGCGGTGATGACGTGTTCCATCTTCATCGCCTCGACTATCAGCAGGCTCTGACCAGACACGACCGCGTCCCCGGCAGCCGCCTTGACCACGGTGACCGTGCCCGGCATCGGCGCGGTGAGGGCGTCCGCGCCGTGCGCACCGGCCCGGCCGCTGAGCGCTGCCCGTACGGGATCGTGGTCCAGCACCTGCCAGGCTTCGCCCTCCCGACTGAGCCAACGGGCCGTGTCCGCGTACACCTGCGTGAAGTGGTGGTCGACGCCCTGCAAGGTGAGGCGTACCTCGCCGGACACCGGCCGCGTCCGTGGCGCCTCCGGGCCGGAGCCCGCGCCCCGCGGCCCGGAAAGCGTCGCTTCGCTGGGCGACACCGCGTCGTCGACGCGGACCTCCGCGCTTCGAGCGTCACCGCGCACTCGTACGACGACGGGCTCGTGTCCTGGCACGCGCAGGTGGTGCACGGTCCACGCCGCCTCGCCACCCAGTCGCCATCCGCTGGGTTCCGAGAAGGGGTCGCGCCATGCCCCGGCCCCCTCCGCCGGTGCGGGCACGAGCTCCGCCTGCCGGAGGAGGGCGGCGGTGGCGTACACCTCGTCTGGTACGGCCGTCTCCACCAGCGTGTGCGCGTCCCGGTCCACCAGCCCGGTGTCGAGGTCGCCGGAGCGCACGGACGGATGGGTGAGCAGGCGGCGCAGAAACCCGGCATTGGTCTCCACTCCAAGTACGACCGTCTCCGCGAGTGCGGAGCGCAACCGGCGCAGTGCTGACTGCCGATTGGCGCCGTGCGCGATCACCTTGGCGAGCAGGGGGTCGTACGCCGTCCCGACCTCCGTGCCCTGGGCCAGTCCGGAGTCCGTGCGGACATCGGGCTTCCGCGCCTCACGCAGCAGATGGACGGTGCCGGCCGAAGGCAGGAAGTCCACCCTGTCCGTGCCGACTCGGGCCGTCTCCGCGCAGAGGCGTGCCTCGATGGCGTGGCCGTCGAGGGTGATGTCGTCCTGGGAGTACGGCAGTCGCTCGCCCGCCGCCGTGCGGAGCTGCCACTCCACCAGGTCGATTCCGGTGATCATCTCGGTCACCGGGTGCTCGACCTGGAGCCGGGTGTTCATCTCCATGAAGTAGTACGGACGCAAGGCCCCGTCCCCGGCGGGAGCCTCCCCGCCCGGCACGATGAACTCCACGGTGCCCGCTCCGCGGTAACCACACGAGCGCGCGGCGTTCACCGCGGCGGCGCCCATCGCCGCGCGGGTGTCGGCGTCCAACAGCGGACTGGGCGCCTCCTCGATGATCTTCTGGTGCCGGCGCTGTAGGGAACACTCCCGCTCCCCGAGGTGCACGACATTGCCCCACTCGTCGGCCAGTACCTGGATCTCGATATGCCGGGGACGGTCGATCCAGCGTTCCACCAGCAGCGTGTCGTCGCCGAAGGAGCCACGGGCCTCCCGACGAGCCGCAGCGATCTCCTCGGCCAGCAGTGCCGTGTCCCGGACCAGCCGCATACCCTTGCCGCCTCCGCCCGCGGAGGGCTTCAGCAGCACGGGCATGCCGATGTCGCGGGCGGCCGCGGCGAGTTCGGCGTCGGTCAGCCCGCTGCCGGAGGAGCCGGGCACCACCGGCACGTCCGCGGCCCGCACCGTCTCCTTCGCGCGGATCTTGTCCCCCATCAGTTCGATGGCCTCCGGCGGCGGGCCGATGAAGGAGACTCCCGCGTCCGCACAGGCACGGGCGAAGTCGGCGTTCTCCGCGAGGAAGCCGTAGCCGGGGTGTACCGCTTGGGCGTCGGTGCGTCGAGCTGCGGCGAGCAGACGCTCCGCGGAGAGGTAGCTCTCGGCGGCGGAGACCGGTCCGATCCGCACCGCGGTGTCCGCCTCCCGCACATGCCGGGCGTCCGCGTCCGCGTCGCTGTACACGGCGACGGACCGGATTCCTGACGCGCGGAGCGCGCGGATGACCCGGACCGCGATCTCACCACGGTTTGCCACCAGTACGGTGTCGAACATCGTCATCCCTCTCACATCCGGAAGACGCCGTAGTTGGGTACCGCCGGGTCCTTCTGCGGCAGTGGGGCGTTCGCGCAGGCCGTCAACGCGAGACCCAGGACCGTACGAGTCTCCAGCGGGTCGATCACGCCGTCGTCCCACAGCCGAGCCGTGGCGTAGTAGGCGTTTCCCTGCTCGTCGTACTGTGCGCGGACGGGTGCCCGGAAGGCGTCCTCGTCCGCCTGACTCCATTCCTCGCCGCGCGCCTCCAACTGGTCGCGCTTGACCGTGGCCAGCACGGAGGCGGCCTGCTCCCCACCCATCACGGAGATCTTGGCGTTCGGCCACATCCACAGGAAGCGGGGGTCGTAGGCTCGTCCGCACATGGAGTAGTTCCCAGCGCCGTACGAACCACCGATGACCACGGTGAGTTTGGGAACCCTGGTGCAGGCGACGGCGGTCACCATCTTGGCACCGTGCTTGGCGATGCCCCCGGCCTCGTAGTCCTTCCCGACCATGAAGCCGGAGATGTTCTGCAGGAAGAGCAGGGGGATCCCACGCTGGTCGCACAGCTCGATGAAGTGCGCGCCCTTCTGGGCCGATTCGGCGAACAGGATGCCGTTGTTCGCCACGATGCCGACCGGGTGACCGTGGATGTGCGCGAACCCGGTGACCAGCGTGGTGCCGTACTCCGTCTTGAACTCCTGGAAGCACGAGCCGTCGACCACCCGCGCGATCACCTCCCGCACGTCGTACGGAGTGCGGGAGTCGACCGGGACGGCGGCGTACAACTCCGCCGGGTCGACGACGGGCTCGGCCACGGGGCGGACGCGCCAGGGCAGTACGGAACGCTCGGGCAGGGTGTCCACGATGTGCCGGACGATGCGCAGGGCGTGCGCGTCGTCCTCCGCGAGGTGGTCCGTCACACCGGAGACGCGCGAGTGCACCTCGCCCCCGCCCAGTTCCTCCGCGGTCACGACCTCACCCGTCGCGGCCTTCACCAGCGGCGGCCCACCGAGGAAGATGGTGCCCTGCTCGCGGACGATGACCGCTTCGTCGCTCATCGCGGGGACGTACGCGCCTCCAGCGGTGCAGGAGCCGAGGACCGCCGCGATCTGCGGCACGCCGGCGCCGGACATCCGCGCCTGGTTGTAGAAGATCCGACCGAAGTGCTCGCGGTCCGGGAACACCTCGTCCTGCATCGGCAGGAACGCGCCTCCGGAGTCCACCAGGTACACGCACGGCAGGCGGTTCTCCAGGGCCACTTCCTGCGCTCGTAGATGCTTCTTGACCGTCATCGGGTAGTACGTGCCGCCCTTGACCGTGGCGTCGTTGGCCACGATCATCACCTCGCGGCCACAGATCCGGCCGATTCCGGCGATCACACCGGCGGCGGGAGCCGCGTCGTCGTACAGACCGTCCGCGGCCAGTGGTGCGAGCTCCAGGAACGGAGAGCCCGGGTCCAGCAGGGCGTCCACGCGGTCCCGGGGGAGCAGCTTGCCGCGCGCGGTGTGTCGCTCGCGAGCCCTCGCCCCGCCGCCCGCCCGGGCCGCGGCCAGCTTCTCGCGGAGTCTCGCCGCGAGTTCACGGTGTGCCGCGTCGTTCGTCCTGCCGGACTCGGACGCCGCGTCGACGCTGCTGGTGAGCGTCGTTGCCTCCTGCATCCGCTGGGCCCCCTTGCTTCTGCCGCGGGTGAGTGTGCGCCTGCTCTGTGCGTACGTGCTCCATGTGTGCGCCTGCTGTGAGTGTCGCCGGTCCACTCGCCCGTCGGGCCGTCGACGGGCCGACCAGTCGACCCGAAGAGCGTTAGTAACCGTTAACTCCACATGAAGGTTAACGAGCATTAACTCGGCTGTCTAGAATGGGTGCCATGAGCACCGATACGGCCCCTCCCACCCGCCGTGAGCAGATCCTGCGTGAGGCTGCCCGGCTGTTCGCCGAGCGGGGTTTCCACGGCGTCGGGGTCGACGAGATAGGGGCGGCGGTCGGCATCAGCGGCCCGGGGCTCTACCGGCACTTCGCGGGCAAGGACGCCATGCTCGCCGAACTGCTGGTGGGAATCAGCGAGCGGCTGCACGAGGGCGGTCGGATGCGGATCGAGGAGTCGGCCGCGGCCGGACTGGCGCCCGAGGCGACGCTGGCCGCCCTGGTGGACGGGCACATCGACTTCGCCCTGGACGACCGCTCCCTCATCACGCTGCACGATCGGGAGCTGGACCGGCTGCGGGCCGCTGACCGCCGGCAGGTGCGCAAGCTGCAGCGGCAGTACGTCGAGCTGTGGGTGGCCGCCGTGCGTGACGTCTACCCGGGCCTGACCGTGCTGGAGGCCCGGGTGTCCGTGCACACCGTCTTCGGGCTGCTCAACTCCACTCCGCATCTCGACGGCCCCGCTCGACTGCCGGACCGCCACGCCACGGCCGCCCTGCTGCATCGCCTGGCCCGCGGTGCGCTGGCGGCGGCCGGCGGAAGCGCGGGGCGCGAAGGAACGATGGCGGGCGGCGCGGGCGTCCGAGCGGCAGGCGACTGAGCGGCCGGCGCTGCGTTCGTCCCTGGGCGGTGCCGGCGTGCCCTGGAGCGTGCCAGCGCCCTGGACAGTGTGAAGAACGCACCGGTAACTTGGCCTGAGCAAGCGCTTAGAAGTTCCGTTATGGCGGCGGTTCCGCCGCAGTGGAGGTACACCATGCGGCGTACGGTGTTCAACGAGGACCATGAGGCGTTCCGTCGGACCATCCGCGAGTTCATCGAGGCCGAGGTCGTCCCGCACTACCCGCGGTGGTCCGAGGAGGGCGTTGTTCCCCGGGACTTCTACAAGAAGCTGGGCGAACTGGGGGTCTTCGGCATCGAGGTCCCGGAGGAGTACGGCGGCGCGGGCGAGACCAGCTTCAAGTTCAACGCGGTGCTGACGGAGGAGACCACCCGCGCCGGTGTCAGCTTCGGCGGTTCGAGCGTCCACACGGCGCTGTGCCTGCCGTACTTCATGAAGTACGCCAACGCGGAGCAGAAGCGCCGCTGGCTGCCCGGCTTCGTCAGCGGGGACATGATGACCGCCATCGCCATGACCGAGCCCGGCACCGGCTCCGACCTGGCCGGGATGCGGACCACCGCCAAGCTCTCAGCGGACGGCACGCACTACGTCCTCAACGGTGCCAAGACCTTCATCACCGGCGGCGCGCAGGCGGACCGGATGCTCGTCTGCTGCCGTACGTCCGCGCCGGACCCGGAGAACCGGCGCGCCGGCATATCCATCCTGGTGGTGGACACCGCCTCGGAGGGCTACACGGTCGGTCGTACGCTGGACAAGCTCGGCCTGAAGTCCTCGGACACCGCGGAGTTGGCCTTCGACGACGTCCGGGTGCCCGTCGAGGACCTCCTCGGGGAGGAGGGCGAGGCCTTCGGATACCTCGCCCACAACCTGCCGCAGGAGCGGCTCGGCATCGCGCTGAGTGCCTACGCGCAAGCGGCGGCGGCGGTCCGATTCGCCCACGACTACGTCAAGGAGCGGACGGTGTTCGGCCGGGAGGTCGCGTCGTTCCAGAACACCAAGTTCGTCCTGGCCGACTGCCGGACGGACGTGGACGCGATGCAGGCCGTGGTCGACAGGGCCCTGGAGGCGCACGACGCCGGTGAACTCACCGCCGCCGACGCCGCGTCCGCCAAGCTGTTCACCACCGAGACCGCGGCCCGGGTCATCGACAAGTGCCTCCAACTGCACGGCGGATACGGCTATATGATGGAGTACCCCATCGCCCGGCTGTACGCCGACACCCGTGTGACCCGCATCTACGGCGGCACCAGCGAGGTCATGCGCTCCATCATCGCCAAGTCGATGGGCCTGTGAACCCGACCGTGAGGTGACCCTCGCGCGTCCCGTACGACCCCGGAGCCGGGGCATCCTCGGAGGAATCCGGTGAACGCACTCGAAGAGCTGGTCGACCTGCTCACCTTGGAACGGGTCGACGGGGACGTATTCCAGGGCGGCAGCGTGCCCGCGGACACGCGCCGGGTGTTCGGCGGCCAGATCGCCGCGCAGGCGCTGGCCGCGGCCTGTCGTACGGTTCCCTCGGGGCGCCTTCCGCACTCTCTGCACGCGTACTTCCTCTGGCCGGGCGATCCGGACACGCCGATCGTGTACACGGTGGACCGCGTCCGGGACGGCTTCTCCTTCACCACCCGGGGAGTGCGCGCCGTGCAGGACGGCCGCCCCATATTCCAGCTGACCGCCTCCTTCCAGCAGGCGGAGGAGGGCAGGACGCACCAGGAGCCCATGCCCGAGGCCCCCGATCCGGAGACGCTCCCGACCTCCGACGAGCTGCTCGCCCGACACGCGCACCTGTTCCAGGACACCGCCGCGGTGCGGCGCATGTCCCGCCTGCGGGCGGCGGTGGACCTGCGCTACGTCGCGGACCCGCCGTACGCCAGCGCCGGTGAGGCGCGTGCGCCGCACTCCCAGGTCTGGTTCCGTACGAATGGCAAGCTGGACGGCGAACTGGACGACCCTGCCACACACCTCTGCCTGGCCACCTATGTCTCGGACATGACGCTGCTGGACTCGGTCCTGCTCGCGCAGGGGCGCGGCGGTTGGACGGTGGGCGACGTGGTGGGCGCGAGCCTGGACCACTCGATGTGGTTTCACCGGGCGTTCCGCGCGGACGAGTGGCTGCTGTACGACCAGGGCTCCCCGACCTCGCAGAGCAGCCGGGGGCTGGCGCAGGGGCGGATGTTCACCACGGAGGGCGCGCTGGCGGTCTCGGTGATCCAGGAGGGCCTCGTCCGCCCGCCGCGTGGCAGGAGCTGAGCCGGCCGCCCGTGCCCGCGCTCCCTTCCGGTCCGCCGCCCGTACGCCGCCCCGCGCGTACGGGCGGACCCGTCAATCGGTCAGCGGGTGACCGGTCAACCGAGTTCCCGGAACAGCTCCAGCCACTGCTCCGGGCGGACGAATCCCACCGGCACCGAGCCGTCCAGCGACAGTCCCCGGCAGACCGCGCGCACCCGACGAGCACCGTGCACGCGGGAGAGCGTCGCCGCCACGGAGCCGCCCACTCCGGTGAACCCCCGTTCGACGAACTCCCGGTAGGCGGCGAGCCGTTCCGTCGGAAGCAGTGGTTCCGCGCGACGTTCGACACGGAGCAGCGCGGCATCCGTACGGGGCACGGGCTCGAAGGCGGTCCGACCGACACGGAACAGGAACCGCCATTCGTGCTCCGGCCAGGACCGTACGGTCAGCAGACTCCAACGGCCGTAGCCGCCGGTGCGCTTGAGGCCGTACTCCAACTGGGTCAGCAGCGTGGCGGAGGTCAGATCGGGGGCGTCGAGGCACCAGCGGACGATGTCGTTGGTGCGCGCGAAGGGGATGTTGCCGACCACGGCGAAGGGTTGCCGCGGTGGCCGGGCGCGGAGGAAGTCCTCCCGCACCCATTGGACGCCTGGATGGCCGCGGGTCCGTGCGGTGAGCCGGGCGCTCAGCCGAGGGTCGACCTCGTAGGCGAGAACCAGGCGACAGCGGTCCGCGAGCGGGCGGGTGAGCGCTCCCTGGCCGGCGCCCGGTTCGAGGACGAGGTCGTCCGGGGCCGGTGCGGCGGCGCGCACGACGCGGTGTACGACGGCGGGTTGACGCAGGAAGTTCTGTGAGAGGGTTTTGCGGCGGTGTGCCACGGTGCGGTCCTCTGGTGTGAGGACAGGCGCGCGGGAACAGCGGCCTGTCCGGTTCGATGGGGACACCGGAGGCCCTGGAGTGGTGGTCGTCCGCTACGGCCGCGCGAATCGGGGAGTGTCGCCCGTCGGGGAGAGGCTGTCGATGCCGGGACGTCCCGCCAGAGGCGCCGCCGTGCTCCTGCCCAGGGGGAGGGTCGTACGGTGGCTGGACGCCCGTTGGCGCCGCGTCGGGTAGCGGGTACGGCTCAGACGGCGACGCGCCGTGCTGGGCGTCGAACCGGGGCGCACCTCGGTTGTTTCGGCATCGCTCGGCGAGCGGCGAGGGTCAGGGAGCACCGCGTGAGGCGGCACGGACGGGTGAGCCGCACCGCGAGGAGCGGAGCGTCACACGTGTGGACACGGGTAGCCGCGGATGGGGGACGGCCCGCGTATGAGCCACGGGCTTCCCGAGGGGTCCGGCGTGCTCACCGCGGCGTGTTCAGGCGCGGCGGTGGTCCTGACTCACCAGGGCCGGGCGCCGGCCGCGCGGGCGGAGGGGCAGGTGGGCGCTCCACACGCACCACGCGTCGGCGCGCGGCCCGTTGAAGATCGCTGCGATGGCTCCCATGGCGGAGAGGGTACGAAGGCCTGCTCGGAGAGTGCCAATGGTTTTCCGGTCGCTTCACTGAGCGGTTGTCGTGGTCCGCTGCGGTCGGTTCAGTCGGGTAGCAGCCCCGCGGCGCCCAGCAGGTACGCGGTCATGGGCTCGTAGAAGCGGGGACTGGTCACGTGGTCGTCCAGCGGGACGGTGACCGAGACCGTGCCCTCGGCCTCGCCGAGGAAGAGCGCGGGGTCGTTGGAGTCCGCGAACCCGACCGCGTCCAAGCCCTGCTCCGCGGCGAAGCCCGCCCAGCCGTGGTCCGCTATCACCAGGTCCGGAGACGGTTCACCGGCTCCGCGCCGGGTGTCGAGGATCTGCCGCATCGGCTCCGGCGAGTGGGTGTGCCAGAGCGAGGCCCCGCGCTCGTACGCCGCGACGCCCAGGAACTGCACGATCACTCCGTCGTCGGCGAACACCCCGGCCGGCACCCGGAGGATCTCGCAGCCCGCCGCACGCAGCGCCATCGCCATGGTGCCGTGCATGTCCAGCAGCGCTCCCGGATGTCCGGTGGCGAACAGCACCCGCTGCCGGCCCTCCGCGGCCTTCCGCAGGTGATCGGCGACCCTGTCCAGGGCGTTTACCGTCAGTTCGGGGTCGATGGTGTCCTGACCGTGCCGGTGGTCGGGGTCGTCGCTCACTCCGCAGCGCTCCGCCATGACCGCGAGCACGTCCTGCTCGTCCGACCAGCGATCGCCCAGCTCCAGGCCGAGCCAGTAGTGCCGGTCGCCGTTCGCGAGCCGGCGGTAGTGGGAGAGGTTGTTCTCGCGTGGAGTGGCCACGTCGCCCGCGATCCGGGTGCGTACGAGGTGCTCGGTCAGCTCGGACCGGGAGGGCGTGGCGGGCAGCGGCAGAGGCAATGGCATGGCGCCATTGTGACGCGTATGCCAGGTCGATGGCCGGCGCGGTCGAAACGGGGCACCGGCATCATGAGATCCGTCCATGCGGAGTCGCGTCGTCCGCTGCCGGCGACGGTCGGTGGCCGGCCGGGTGTGTTCGCCGTGCCGCGTCCCCTTCCCACGGGTCTTTCAGGCACTTCCTCCCATGCCCTGAAGGGGGAATTCCGGGGGCGATTTCCGGCCGTGTTGCGGAGGGCTTCCGGCGGGGCCGGGGTGTGGCGTGTCCCACGCGTCGAATGACCGTGGAGGAAGATCGCGCAGGTGGGACGCGGAGAGTATCGATATACCTGCACATCGTAGTGATACTCAGAGGTGTCATTTTAATACACAACGTTACTGGTTTTGTTCGGTGTCGCTGGCTGCGCGGGCCCCACTTCGGCAGACTGCTCGACGTTGCCCCGCGGGACGGGGTGTCGCTGACGGACGGCGGGCCAGCCCTGTGGGGGGTGCTTGGCTTCGCTGACGGCCACCGATCCGACGCCCCGAGCAGCGGCCCCGGAGAAGTATGCGGCTCCTCCGGGGCTCGCTGTGTTCAGCTTGGCTCGCGGGATACGGTCGAGAGTCGCGACGGGCGGAATGAAATCCGGCGGTCGTGATGTTGCAGCCTTCCGGCAGCGAGGATTCGTCGGGAAAGGACGCGCGGCGTGGGGGAGAAGGAGACGGCGAGTGGCGGCGGACAGCCGGGGTGGGCGCGCAGGCTGACCGCTTACTGCTGGCGATACAAGCGCAACGTTCTCCTGGCGCTCGGCGCGTCACTCGGCGGCATGGCGGTCATGGCGCTGGTGCCGTTGCTGACCAAGGTGATCATCGACGACGTGGTGGTGTCCGGGGACGGCAGCATGGTCTGGTGGATCGGGCTGTTCGTCGCGGCGGCACTCGTCGTGTACGGCTTCACGTACGTGCGGCGCTTCTACGGCGGACGGCTCGCCCTGGACGTACAGCACGACCTGCGCACGGACATGTACGGCGCCCTCGTCCGGCTCGACGGCCGGAGACAGGACGAGCTGAGCACCGGCCAGGTGGTGGGGCGTGGCACCAGCGATCTACAGCTGGTGCAGAGTCTCCTGTTCATGGTGCCGATGATGCTCGGCAACATCCTGCTGTTCGCCGTCGCCATGGTCGTCATGCTGGCGCTCTCGCCGCTGTTGACCCTGGTGTCGGTGGCCGTCGCCCCGCTCCTGTGGTGGATCGCCAACCTCAGCCGTAAGCGCCTGTTCCCGTCCACCTGGTACGCCCAGCAACAGGCCGGGGCCGTGGCGTCCGTGGTGGACGGCGCGGTGACCGGGGTACGCGTGGTAAAGGGCTTCGGTCAGGAGCGTCAGGAGACCGGCAAGCTCCGACGCATCAGCCGTGTGCTGTTCGCCGCCCGGCTCCGCACGGTGCGGCTCAACGCGCGCTACACGCCCGCGCTGCAGTCCGTGCCGTCCCTGGGCCAGGTCGCGATGCTGGCGCTGGGCGGCTGGTTGGCGACGCGTGGTCAGATCACGCTGGGCACGTTCGTCGCCTTCTCCACCTACCTCGCGCAACTGGTCGGCCCGGTCCGGATGCTTGCCATGATGCTCACGGTCGGCCAGCAGGCCAGGGCCGGGGTGGAGCGGATCTTCGACCTGATCGACACCGAGCCCACGATGGCGGAACGCGTCGACGCCCGGGTGCTGCCAGCCGATGCTGACGCCTCCGTCGAGTTCGACGACGTCACCTTCGGCTACGGCGCGGACCTGACCGCGACACCGTCCGCCGGGGCGGTCGCTGACCAGGGGCACGAGCCGTACGACAAGCCGTACGACGAGGAACAGGACGGGCCGCGCAACGGGCCGGCCCACACGGTGCTGTCCGGCTTCAGCCTGCGGATCGAACCGGGCGAGACCGTGGCGGTCGTCGGCACCAGCGGCAGCGGCAAGTCCACCGTCTCGATGCTGCTACCCCGGTACTACGACGTCACGGCCGGTGCCGTCCGCGTCGGCGGTCACGACGTGCGTGACCTCACGCTCGACTCGCTGCGGTCGGCCATCGGCCTCGTGCCCGAGGACAGCTTCCTTTTCTCCGACACCATTCGGGCCAACATAGCCTACGGCGCCCCCGACGCGACGGACGAGCAGATACGTACGGCGGCCCGCGCGGCGCAGGCCGACGGCTTCGTCTCGGAACTCCCGTACGGATACGACACCACCGTCGGCGAGCAGGGCCTCACCCTATCCGGCGGGCAGCGGCAGCGGATCGCGCTGGCCCGGGCGATCCTCACCGATCCCCGACTGCTGGTGCTGGACGACGCGACCTCCGCGGTGGACGCCCGAGTGGAGCACGAGATCCACGAGGCGCTCCGAGGCGTCATGGCCGGACGCACCACCCTGTTGATCGCGCACCGTCAGTCCACCCTCGCCCTCGCCGACCGGATCGCGGTGCTGGACCGCGGGCGGTTGGTGGACTGCGGGACGCATGAGGAACTCACCGCACGCTGTGGGCTGTACCGCCGACTACTGACCGATCCGGAGGAACTGGCCGAGACCGAGCGGGATCCGGCCGGCCTCGCCGGACACGACGCTCACCACACCGTGGACGGTGTCACCCCCGAACTCTGGGTGCGTCGGGACGGTTCGAGCGGCCCCGACCACCAGCTCCCGAGCGGCGGCGACGCCGCCCAGAGCGGCCGCCCAGGCGGCTTCGGTGGCGAACTCGCCGCGCTGCCCGGCAGCCCCGAACTGCTCGCCCGGGTGGCGGCCCTGCCACCGGCGGACGACACGCCGCAGATCGACGAGGCGCGAGCGGAACAACCCGAGGACAGTTACGGCCTGCGTCGACTGATGCGGGGCTTCGGCCGTCCGCTCGCGATCGCTCTCGCCTTCGTGGCGCTTGACGCGCTCGCCGGGCTGTTGCTGCCGATCCTCATCCGGCACGGCATCGACGAGGGCGTACAGCAGCTCGCCCTCGGTGCCGTCTGGCTCGCCGCCGGGCTGGCGCTCGTGGTGGTTCTCGGACAGTGGGCGGCACAGACGGCGGCGCTGTTCCTCACCGGCCGGGTGGGCGAACGCATGCTGTACTCGCTGCGGGTCAAGATCTTCGCGCAGTTGCAGCGACTGGGTCTCGACTACTACGAGAGCCATCTCGCCGGTGCCGTGATGACCCGGATGACCACCGACGTGGACGCCCTGTCCACGTTCCTGCAGACCGGCCTGGTCACCGCCCTGGTCTCACTGCTCACCTTCCTGGGCATCCTCGTCGCGCTGGTGGTCCTCGATCCGCAGCTGGCGCTGCTCGTCTTCGCCACCCTGCCGGTGTTGGCCATCGGGACGTTCTACTTCCGCCGGAAGAGCGTCAAGGCGTACGAACTCGCCCGTGAGCGGGTGAGCTCGGTCAACGCGGACCTGCAGGAGACCGTCGCCGGCCTGCGGATGGTCCAGGCGTTCCGCGGGGAGGGCAGGGGCACCAGCCGGTTCGCCGAGCGCAGTAGCGGATACCGGAGCGCCCGCGTACGGGGCCAGTGGTTGATCTCGGTGTACTTCCCGTTCGTGCAGCTGCTGGCCGCGCTGGCCACCGCGGCGGTCCTCGTGGTCGGCGCGGGGCGGGTCGAGGAAGGGACGCTGACCGCGGGTGCGCTCGTCGCGTATCTGCTGTACATCGAACTCTTCTTCGCGCCGGTACAGCAGCTCTCCCAGGTCTTCGACGGTTACCAGCAGGCGTCGGTCGCGTTGGGCCGGATTCAGGAGCTGCTGCGTGAGCGGACCAGCACACCCACGGCCGAGCGTCCCCGGGAGGTCGGCACGCTGCGGGGCGACCTCTCCTTCGAGGACGTGCGCTTTCGCTACACCACGAGCGAGGGTGAACAGGACGCGCTCTCCGGCATCGACCTGCGGGTGCCGGCAGGTCAGACAGTCGCCTTCGTCGGCGAGACCGGAGCGGGCAAGTCCACTCTGGTGAAGCTGGTCGCGCGGTTCTACGATCCGACGTCCGGCACCGTGCGGGCGGACGGCACGGACCTTCGGGCGCTGGATCCGGCGACCTACCGGCACCGGTTGGGCGTCGTGCCGCAGGAGCCGTACCTCTTCCCCGGCACCGTGCGGGAGACCATCGCGTACGGCCGGGAGGACGCGACGGACGCGGAAGTGGAGACGGCGGCCCGGGCGGTGGGAGCGCACGACATGATCGCCGCGCTTCCGGACGGCTATCTGCACCAGATCGCGGAACGGGGCCGCAACCTCTCCGCCGGACAGCGGCAACTGCTCGCGTTGGCGCGGGCGGAGCTGGTCGATCCGGATGTGCTCTTGCTCGACGAGGC
This sequence comes from Streptomyces oceani, assembly GCF_001751245.1. Classification (GTDB taxonomy): domain Bacteria; phylum Actinomycetota; class Actinomycetes; order Streptomycetales; family Streptomycetaceae; genus Streptomyces; species Streptomyces oceani. The sequence goes on along the minus strand of NZ_LJGU01000127.1, from coordinate 428,643 downwards.
CACCGCGGCGCTTGACCTGGCGACCGAGGCGCTTGTCAACCGGGCCACGGAGCAGCTCGCCCGGACGCGTACCACCCTGGTCGTCGCACACCGACTGACCACGGCCGCCCGTGCCGACCGGGTCGTCGTCCTCGCGCACGGCCAAGTGGTGGAAACCGGCACCCACGCCGAGCTGTTGGCCCGGGAGGGGCACTACGCCGAGCTGTGGCGGAGATACGTGGGGGTGCCCGAGCCCTCGGTGGTCTGAGGGCGCCCGAGCTTCGGTGGTGTGAGCTGCCCGCTGGCCCCGGCGGGCAGCTCAGCCTCGTGTGAGGGTTCGTCAAGACCTCCCCGGGCGTGGATCTGGCGGAGTCCTCCCCGCGCCGATAGGTTCGCCTGCGACCTTTTCGACTCCAGGGGAGGGTGCATGGGCAAGGCGCTCAGATGGCTGCTCTCGTTCGTGGTGCTGATCGGCACCGCGTGCGTGGGTGGCGCGTCGGCCACCGCAGCGACCGCGGCGGACGCAGACAACGGCACGGAAAGTGCTGTCAGCACGGATATCAGGGACCGCATCCTGGCGATCCCGGGCATGAGCATCATCGAGGAGAAGCCCGCGGACGGGTATCGCTTCTTCCTGCTCAACTACGAGCAGCCGGTCGACCATCGGGACCCGGACGCGGGCACGTTCAAGCAGCGGATCTCCATCCTGCACCGCGACGAGGACCGGCCCACGGTCTTCTTCACCTCCGGCTACGACCTCAGCGAGGAGCCGCGGCGCAGCGAGCCGACCCAGATCGTGGACGGCAACCAGGTGTCCATGGAGTACCGCTTCTTCACCCCCTCCCGTCCCGACCCCGCGGACTGGAGCAAGCTGGACATCTGGCAGGCCGCCAGCGACCAACACCGCCTCCAGCAGGCCTTGAAGCGCATCTACGACCAGAACTGGGTGTCCACCGGCGGCAGCAAGGGCGGCATGACGGCCACCTACTACCGGCGCTTCTACCCGGAGGACATGGACGGCACGGTGGCGTACGTCGCCCCGAACAACGTCAACAACCGCGAGGACTCCGCGTACGACCGCTTCTTCGACGAGGTCTCCACCCCCGCCTGCCGGGCACGGCTCGCCGACATCCAGCGCGAGGCGCTGGAGCGGCGCGACGAGATGGTCGCGCGTTACGAGAAGGCCGCGGCCGAGGAGGGCTGGACCTTCGACCTGGTCGGCTCGGTGGACCGGGCGTACGAGGTCACGGTGCTCGACCTGGTGTGGGGCTTCTGGCAGTACCAGGAGGAGTCCGCGTGCGCGGACGTGCCCACGACCGATGTGAGCACCGACAAGCTGTACGCCTTCGTCGACGAGATCGCCGGCTTCGCCGCGTACGCCGACCAGGGCCTGCGGCCGTACGTCCCGTACTACTACCAGGCCGGCACCGAGCTGGGGCAGCCCGACGTCCGTACGCCGCACCTCCGTGACCTGCTGCGCTATCCGGGCATCAACACCCCGCGCAGCTTCGTGCCCCGGGACATTCCCATGGAGTTCGACAAGCGGGCGATGCGGGACATCGACAAGTGGGTGCGTACGGAATCCTCCGAGATGCTCTTCGTCTACGGAGAGAACGACCCCTGGGGAGCGGAACCCTTCCGCCTGGGCGAGGGTAGCTCCGACGGTCATGTCTACACCGCGCCCGGCGCGAACCACGGCGCGGACATCGCCGGCCTCCGAGACGACGAGCGGCGGTCCGCGACCTCGTCCCTGCTGGAGTGGGCTGACGTGCGGGACGATCCCGGAGTCAAGGCCCACACGCGACGGCTGACGGAGCCCCACCCGCAGCTGGACCAGCAGCCACTACGGGACCGGGCACTGCGTCCCTGACGGCCTCCCGTCCCGGCCCGTTCCTCCGGGTGCTCACCCCGGGCGGGCCGGGACCGCTGTCGGACGCCGCCGGTTCGTCTCAGGCGGCGTCCGACAGCAGACGCAACAGGTGTTCCCGTACGTCCTTCAGCGCGCCGGCCAGCTCCGGTACCTCGGGATACCAGCGCTTCTCGTACTCCCAGCACAGCCATCCGTCCCAGGACCGCCGGGCCAGCAGCTCGATCACCTCGGCCAGTGGCAGTATCCCTGCCCCGGGCGGCAGGGGTGTGGTGTCCTCCCTGGCGGCGATGTCCTTCACCTGGACATAACCCAGGTGCGGACCGAGCAGCCGCAGCGTCTCGGAGGGTTCCTCCCGCCCGCGCCAGGTGTGCAGGACGTCCCACAAGCCGCCCACCGCGTCGCTGGCCACCGCGTCCAGCACCCGGGCCACGTCCGCACCGGTGGGGTGCGAGTCGTGGGTCTCCAGGAGGACGCGTACGCCCATGTCGCTGGCCATGGGAGCGGCGGCGGACAGGCGGCGTACGGCCGTGGCGTCGGCGTCCGTGCCGACAGCGGTGCCGGGGTCGGCTTCCTGTTCCCGCTCCTCCGCACCGGTGGCGCCGCCCGGGAAGACACGCACCCACCTCGCCCCGAGGTCGCGGGCGAGTTCCAGGAGCGACCGGAGCTCGGCCAGCACCGGCTCGTCGGCGCCGGGGGCGGCGACGCGCGGATACCCGGCGACGGTGAGGATCTCGATGCCGGCGTCCCGGAAGCGTTCGACGACCGACAGTCGTTCGGCCCGCGACATTCCAGGACGCACGGACTCCTCCGGATGAGCGCGGAGTTCCACCCCGTGGAAGCCGTTCTCGGTGGCGAGACGCAGGACTTCCGGCACGGGCATACCGGGGACGCCGAGAGTGGAGAAAGCCAGTCGCATGACCTCAGCCGACCAGAAACCATCGCGCCGCGGCAACCAGGGTGGGTCGTTCGGTGGACGGGCCACGGGGGGAGCCCGCACCAGCCGACTCACCCGGGACCGTTCGGTCTGGTTGCCGCAGCGCTGGCGCCCTCCACGCCACCGTCATCACGCGCGCGAAGCATGACCGGGGGGTTGTCGTGCTTCGCGTGCGCTGCCGTAACTGGAAGGCACGCACTATGGCAACACAACGCCCGGGCCTCCCGCCTCCCCGCGCGGGACTACATCGAAGTATGCAGGAGGGCGGACATCCTCGTCGTCAAGTACGAGGACGGCGGGTGCCGTTCGGGCCACGGCGGGTGGCGGCGAGGGGAGGCCGGTGTGGCTGGGTGGGCGGGGACGTCGCCGGGTCACGAGAACTCGTCGGCGTTCCGCTCGGTCGCGACCCGTACCGGGACGTCGATCTGCCGCCGCACGTCCGTGCCGCCCGCGGCTCGTACGGCCTGGCGTACGGCCATCGAGCCGAGTTTCGACGGCTGTTGCGCCACGGTCGCGGTCAGGTCACCCTGGCGTACGCGCCAGCAGCCACTTGCCGAAGACGACCTTCTGCTGGTTGCCGCCGGACAGTGTGCGCGCGTGCTGGTTCAGGCCCGCCATCCGAATCCCGAGCCGTTCGGCCACCTGACCGGCGGCCCGGCGCTGTCCGGCACGGTTCACGAGACCCGCGCGACGCGCCTGCCGCATCGTGACCAAGCCGAGGTTCTCCGCCACGGACGCGTCCAACAGCAGCCCCTGGGCCGTACGGTCCTCCGGCACCAGGCCGAGGCCGGCCCGTAGCGCCGCGACGACGTCGTTCGGCGGGAGTGGCCGGCCGAGCACCTCGACGGAACCGTGCGGATAGGGGTCGACGCCGAACAGCGCACGTGCCACTTCCGTACGCCCCGCGCCCACCAGTCCGGCCAGGCCGACGACCTCCCCGGGGTGTACTTCGAAGCCGACGTCGACGAAGCGGCCCGGACTCGTCAGCGCCGTCACCCGCAGGAGTGGCGCCACGCTCCGTTCCCGCGCCCCACACTTCCTGGGGAAGTGCTGGTCGATGTCGCGTCCGACCATGAGACGTACCAACTCGTCCCGGTCGGTGTCGGCCGGGACCTGCGCGACCCCGCGACCGTCCCTCAGGACGGTGACCCGGTCACCGAGCCGCGCCACCTCCTCCAGCTTGTGGGTGATGAAGACGACGCCCACGCCGTCCTGCCGTAACCGATCCACGATCTCCACGAGTCGGTCCACCTCGCCAGTGGTCACCACCGCGGTCGGCTCGTCCATCACCAGCACCCGGGCCTGGCGGCTCAGGGCCTGGCGATCTCCACCATCTGCCGTCTGGCCGCACCGAGGTGACGCAGTCGTGCGGACACCGGCACGTCCACGCCGACCCGGCGCAGCAGAGCTTCTGCCTCCCGCCGCATGCGGGCGCGCGGTCGAGCAGGCCGTACCGGCGTGGCTGGCGGCCCAGGAAGATGTTCTCCGCCACGGTCAACTCCGGCACCGGGTTGAACTCCTGGTGGATGGTGGCGATGCCGTGGCGTTCCGCGTCCCGTGCTCCGCGGATGCGGACCGGTTCTCCGTCGATCAGGACGGCGCCGCCGTCCGGACGGTGGGCTCCGGCGAGGACCTTGATCAGGGTGCTCTTGCCGGCGCCGTTCTCACCCAGCAGGACGTGCACCTCGCCGGCGCGCACCTCGAAGTCGACCCGGTCCAGCGTCTGGACGCCCGGATACCGCTTGCTGATTGCCTCGGTGCGGAGCAGGGCGGGGGCGGGTGACGCGTCGAGGGTGGTCAAGGGTGCTCCAATCCCGTGCGTCCGAGGCGACGTTGGAGGAGGCCGGGCCGGCGGCAGACGTGGGCGACGGCTCGCGCTGTGGGGTGACCTGCGGTGTCGGCGGTCCGGAGCGGTCGGCGGAGCGGGGTGCCGGGTAGGGAGGGGACGGCGGTGCTGAGCGGGACGGAGCGGCGCGGAAAGGTGCCGAGCGGTGCCGAACGGTAACGAATACAGCTCGGAGAGTAGGACGTGTCAGGAAACGGGGACAAGAGGGCGACACATCCGGCCCTCGCTGTCTGGACCGCACGAACGGCCACCTGACCGTACGGCCGGGTTGTCAGTCCGAGGCGCTACCGTGAGTGATATGTCGTTCGAACCAGCTGTGCTCGAAGGCGTCCTGGAGCGCGTCACCTATGCGAACGAGGACAACGGATACACCGTCGCCCGGGTGGACTCCGGTCGTGGCGGGGAGCTGCTCACCGTCGTGGGCTCGCTGCTGGGAGCGCAGGTGGGGGAGTCGCTGCGGATGGAGGGCCGTTGGGGGTCGCACCCGCAGTACGGCAGGCAGTTCACGGTGGAGAACTACACCACGGTGCTGCCGGCCACCGTGCAGGGCATTCGACGTTATCTCGGCTCCGGGCTGATCAAGGGGATCGGACCGAGGATCGCCGAGCGCATCGTCGACCACTTCGGTCTCGACACCCTGGAGGTGATCGAGTCGGACGCGGGGAAGCTCATCGACGTGCCTGGCCTGGGCCCGAAGCGTACGCACAAGATCGCGGCGGCCTGGGAGGAGCAGAAGGCGATCAAGGAGGTGATGATCTTCCTGCAGGGCGTGGGGGTGTCCACGTCCATCGCCGTTCGGATCTACAAGAAGTACGGCGACGCGTCGATCTCCGTCGTGCGGAACTCCCCCTACCGGCTGGCGGCGGACGTCTGGGGCATCGGGTTCCTGACCGCCGACCGGATCGCGCAGGCGGTCGGCATCCCGCACGACAGTCCTGAGCGGGTCAAGGCCGGTCTGCAGTACGCCCTCTCCCAGTCCACCGATCAGGGGCACTGCTACCTCCCGGAGGAACGGCTGATCTCGGATGCCGTGAAACTCCTTCAGGTGGACACCGGACTGGTCATCGAGTGTCTGGGGGAGCTGGCCGAGCAGGAGGAGGGCGTGGTCCGGGAGTCTGTCCCCGGCACGGACGGGGAGCCGGTGACGGCGGTTTACCTCGTGCCCTTCCACCGGGCGGAGATCTCGCTTTCCGCACAGCTGCTGCGCCTGCTGCGCACTGACGAGGAGTTGCTCCCGGCCTTCCAGGAGGTCGTGTGGGACCGCGCCCTGGACTGGCTGGCCCGGCGTACGGGCGCGGATCTCGCCCCCGAGCAACAGCAGGCGGTGCGACTGGCGTTGACCGAGAAGGTGGCGGTGCTCACCGGAGGGCCGGGCTGCGGGAAGTCCTTCACGGTGCGTTCGGTGGTCGAGTTGGCGCGGGCGAAGAACGCTCGGGTGGTGCTGGCGGCGCCGACTGGCCGGGCCGCCAAGCGGCTCGCCGAGCTGACCGGCGCGGAGGCGTCCACGGTGCACCGGTTGTTGGAGCTCAAGCCGGGTGGGGACGCGGCGTACGACCGGGAGCGACCGCTGGAGGCGGATCTGGTGGTGGTGGACGAGGCTTCCATGCTGGACCTGCTCCTCGCCAACAAGCTGATCAAGGCGGTGCCGCCGGGCGCCCACCTCCTACTGGTGGGCGACGTCGACCAGTTGCCGTCGGTCGGGGCGGGTGAGGTGTTGCGTGACCTCCTCGCGTCCGAGAGTCCGGTGCCCGCGGTGCGACTGACCAGGATCTTCCGGCAGGCACAGCAGTCTGGCGTGGTCACGAACGCGCACCGGATCAACGCCGGGACACGGCCCATCACCCAGGGACTGCCCGACTTCTTCCTGTTCGCGGAGGACGACACGGAGGCCGCCGGACGACTCACGGTGGACGTGGTGGCCCGACGGATTCCGGCGAGGTTCGGACTCGACCCCCGCCGCGACGTACAGGTACTCGCCCCGATGCACCGAGGCCCGGCGGGCGCGGGCACGCTCAACGGCCTGTTGCAGCAGGCCGTCACGCCCGCCCGTCCGGATGTGCCGGAGAAGCGGTTCGGCGGCCGGGTGTTCCGAGTCGGCGACAAGGTCACCCAGATCCGCAACAACTACGACAAGGGCGCGAACGGCGTCTTCAACGGCACCGTCGGCGTGGTCACCGGACTGCACGGTGAGGACCAGCGGCTGACCGTGCTGACTGACGAGGACGAGGAGGTGTGCTACGACTTCGACGAGCTGGACGAGCTGGCGCACGCCTACGCCGTGACTATTCACCGCTCACAGGGCAGCGAGTATCCAGCGGTGGTGATTCCGGTCACCACCGGTGCCTGGATGATGTTGCAGCGCAACCTCCTCTATACCGCGACAACGAGGGCGAAACGGCTGGTGGTGCTGGTCGGCTCGCACCGGGCGATCGGCCAGGCGGTGCGTACGGTCTCGGCTGGTCGTCGCTGCACGGCCCTGGATCACCGGCTCGCCGCGCCGAGCGGACCCTGAGGGCGTACGGAATGCGCGCGCGGGGGTGACCGGCGGGCTCAGAAGGTGCAGGATAGTAGCCATGGCGGCACTCGGTGCCACCATGGAGCCCATTGGCCGACCCCCAGTGCACCGCACGGCACCAAATGGGGGACAGTGGAAAGCGTCAGGGGCATCTCAACGAAGAGGCACTACGTCCGGGTGAGGGAAGACGTGAGCGAACACCACGCAAGTGACAGCGCTGTAGTACTGCGGCACGGTGACCGTGAATACAGCTATCCGGTGGTGGACAGCACGGTCGGTGACCGTGGCGTCGACATCGGGAAGCTGCGTGCCGACACCGGCCTGGTGACCCTGGACTCCGGCTACGGCAACACCGCCGCGTACAAGTCCGCCATCACCTACCTCGACGGTGAGCAGGGCATCCTGCGTTACCGCGGGTATCCAATCGAGCAGTTGGCCGAGCGTGGGTCGTTCATCGAGACGGGCTACCTGCTGATCAACGGCGAGCTGCCCACCGTGGACCAGCTGGCCCACTTCAAGAACGAGATCACCCAGCACACCCTGCTGCACGAGGACGTCAAGCGTTTCTACGACGGCTTCCCCCGGGACGCCCACCCCATGGCGATGCTCTCCTCCGTGGTCAGCGCCCTGTCGACGTTCTACCAGGACAGCCACAACCCGTTCGACGAGCAGCAGCGGCACCTGTCGACCATCCGGCTGTTGGCGAAGCTGCCGACCATCGCGGCCTACGCCTACAAGAAGGCCGTCGGTCATCCCGTGATCTATCCCAGCAACGACCTGGGATACGTCGAGAACTTCCTGCGCATGACCTTCTCCGTGCCGGCGGCGGAGTACGACCTGGACCCGGTCGTGGTGAGTGCCCTGGACAAGCTGCTCATCCTGCACGCCGACCACGAGCAGAACTGCTCCACCTCCACGGTCCGGCTGGTGGGTTCCTCGCAGGCGAACATGTTCGCCTCCATCTCCGCTGGTATCAACGCGCTCTGGGGCCCGCTGCACGGTGGTGCGAACCAGAGCGTGCTGGAGATGCTGGAGTCGATCCAGGCGCAGGGCGGCGACGTCGACACCTTCATCCGCAAGGTGAAGGACAAGGAAGACGGCGTGAAGCTGATGGGCTTCGGGCATCGCGTCTACAAGAACTTCGACCCCAGGGCGAAGATCATCAAGGCGGCGGCGCACGACGTCCTCTCCGCGCTCGGTAAGAGCGACGAACTGCTGGACATCGCGCTGCGGCTGGAGGAGCGCGCGCTCAGCGACGACTACTTCGTGGAGCGGAAGCTCTACCCGAACGTCGACTTCTACACCGGTCTGATCTACCGTGCGATGGGCTTCCCGACCAGCATGTTCACGGTGCTCTTCGCGCTCGGCCGGCTGCCCGGGTGGATCGCGCAGTGGCACGAGATGATCAAGGAGCCGAACTCCCGTATCGGTCGCCCCCGGCAGATCTACACCGGTGTGGTGCAGCGTGACTACGTACCGGTCGAATCCCGCTGACGTAGGCCGAACCTCACGTCCTGCTCGGCGGTAGGCGCGACCGTACCAAGCTCACCAGGGCCTCAGTCCGCTACGGACTGAGGCCCTGTCGCATGGGTCGAGGTCGGCGGGTGCCAACGATGAGCGACCGAGGGTGATGTGACGCGGGTCACAAAATTTGGGGGTAACCATTCGCGGGGGGCGTGAGTCTAACCGGGTGGCGTCGGCACCCGGCGGAGTCGTCGCCGCACGGTGCGCGTGCACGGGAAGCTTTGAGCGGCCCCTCGATGCGCGCGCCAGCATGCGCCCGGTGGGAATCCTGTGGGGGGAATCCAAGACCGGGACAGCGGAACGCCCCGCCGGCGGGCCCGTGGGGGGACTCGTCGCGGGGCGTTCCCGGCGCTGCGCGAGAAGGTTGTGGTGTCGGTCGGGCCGGCGCCTGGTGGGGCTCACACGTCCGGCTGGTCGGCGTGCCGCCCCACGAGTTCGTACCCTGCCTCGTCCACGGCGGCGCGTACGGCTTCATCGTCCGGATCGCCGGTGAACGTGACCGTCACCAAGCCCGTCGAGGCGGCGGCCTGTACTGCCGATACTCCCTCGATCTCCGAGAGTTCGGCGGAGATCGCCTTCTCGCAGTGGTCACAACTCATTCCGCTGACCTGGTAGGTGGTGGCCTCCGACATGTCTCGCTCCCTGGTGGTGTGGTGTGCGCGTGTGCCGCCGGGTCGGGAAGTTCGACCCGTTTATACCCCCTTAGGGTATCGCATCGTGCCCAGTCGGGGCCGTGGCGGTGCCGATCATCGCCGCAGCCAGTCGCCCGCTGCCTCCAGCCACGCGATGAGCAACTCCGCGTCGCCATCCACCGTGATGCCCTCGCTCGCCGGTGTCCTGCGGCCGTACAGCAGTAGGAGGAGGTCGGCGAGCGGTCCGCGTACGGTCGCGCTGGCCTCGGGTGAGGTCGTGCCCTGCTCCAGGTCCGCGGCGGTCGTACGGCGCCAGGTGATCGGCTCGCCACTGAGGAGGACGAACCAGTTCGCGGGTGTTCCGGGTGCCGCGTCCGTGGCCTGGAGGCGAACGCACCGGCCGGGGGCGAGTAGCGCGGTGCGGGAGTCAGCTGAGGCGTACGCCTGCGGCAGGGCGCTGAACCCCACCCACTCGTCGACCGCGTCCAGGCCCAGTGCCTGGTCGACCATGAAGCCCGCGCCGACCGTCGAGGCCGCGTCCGCCCGATGAACCACGGTCTCGTACGTCATGCGGCGGGCCCAGAACGTCGGCGTGCCGCCCGGTGCCACCGTCCACACCGGTACGTCGGGACCGGCTTCACGCAGTGTGTCCGCGAGCCGCTCGGCGCCTTCGGTGAGCCAGTCGCGAAGGGCGGAGGGGTCCTGGTGTGCGTACCAAGCGGGGTCGCTGACCTGGTCGTCCGCGACCGGGCCGGTCGCGCGGGTACGCACGATCCGCTCGGTCCAGCGGTGCGCGCCACCGAGGTGGCGCAGCAACTGGTCGAGACTCCAGCCCGGGCAGGCGGCCACCTCGCCCGCCAGATCCGCGCCGTCGAGATGCGCTCTCAACAGCGCGGTCTGCGCGAGGATCTCGGTGCAGTAGCTGTGATGACTCAGCGAACCCATGGCCGTACGGTATGCCCGGCCACCGGGCCGGGCTGGACCGGGCTGGGCCGGGCGGGCCGCGTCGGGGGGTTTCCGCGAGGCCAGGGCACGGCGCCGTGCGGCCTCTCGTACGTCAGGCGCCGCAGCCGCGCAGGAAGCGTCGGGTCCGCCGGGCGATGGGCAGGGGCTGGTCCGGCGGACAGGGATACATGTCCTGCTCGACGATGGCGAACAGGTCGACACCGAGTCGTTGCGCGGCGTTCAGCACCGGTTCCATCTCGGGCACGCCGAGGGGTGGCTCGCACATCACCCCCTGCTGGACGGCCGGACCGAACGGAGTGCCCTCGGCGGACACCCGGGCCAGCACCGCTGGATCCACCTGCTTGAGATGCAGGTAGCCGATCCGTTCGCCGTACGTCTCGATCAGTTTGACGCTGTCTCCGCCGCAATAGGCGTAATGCCCGGTGTCCAGACAGAGGTTGACCAGTCCGGAGTCCGTGCCGTCGAGGAACCGCCGAACGTGCGGTTCGGTGTCGATGTGGGTGTCGGCATGCGGGTGCACGACGATCTCCAGGCCGAACCGGTCCCGTACCTCACGGGCCAACCGCTCCGTCCCGCTGGTCAGTTGCTCCCACTGCGCCGAGGTCAGCTCGCTGGGCTCGATCATCTCCGCGGTACGGTCGTCCCGCCAGAAGGAGGGGATCACCACCAGGTGCCGTGCGCCCATCGCCTGGGTGAGGGTGGCGACCCGGGAGACCTGTGCCCAGGTCTCCTCCCATACCGCGGGGCCCCGGTGCAGCGACGTGAACACCGTCCCGGCCGACACACGGAGGCCGCGCCGGTCCACCTCGTCGCGAAGCCGGACCGGGTCGGTGGGGAGGTAGCCGTAGGGGCCCAGTTCGATCCAGTCGTAGCCGGCGTCCGCGACCTCGTCCAGGAAGCGCTCCCATGGCACCTGCTGCGAGTCGTCGGGAAACCAGACGCCCCACGAGTCGGGGGCGGAGCCGACCCGGAGGCGGTCGAGGGAAGTGGGCATGCGGGACGCTCCTTCCTGTGCCGGCCCTGTGCCGGCCGGGAGTCTCGCCTGATCGACGGTGGGGCGGGGGGGTGCGTGACTCCGACGATAGACCGGGGAGTCTCGGAAGGTCCATACGTTCTTATGTAAGGACATCGCGTTGACAGGCTTCCGTCGCGGGTCTACACCGGATGCTGTCAGCAGTCAGCTCCAATCCCCGGAGGGACACCCCGTATGAGCCCAAGCTTCGACGTGCTGACCATGGGACGCATCGGGGTGGACATCTATCCGCTGCAGACGGGGGTGGGGCTGGCCGAGGTGGACACGTTCGCGAAGTTCCTGGGCGGTTCCGCGACCAACGTGGCCGTGGCCGCGGCCCGGCTCGGACGTACCTCGGCCGTCATCACCCGTACGGGCACGGACCCGTTCGGGGACTACTGTCACCAGGCCCTGCGGGAGTTCGGGGTGGATGACCGCTGGGTCACCCCCGTACGCGACCTGCCCACGCCCGTCACCTTCTGCGAGATATTCCCTCCGGACCACTTCCCGCTCTACTTCTACCGCTGGCCCAAGGCCCCTGACCTGGAGATCGACGCCGCCGAACTGGACCTGGAAGCGGTACGCGCGGCCCGTATCCTCTGGGTCACAGGCACCGGACTGTGCGCGGAGCCGAGCCGGTCCGCGACCCTCGCGGCACTGCGTGCCCGGGGCGACGGTGGGGGCGGGGGCCAGAGCGCCGTCGATCCGAAACAGGGAGCGGGGCAGCCGGAAGTCGCCAGTGTCCTGGACCTGGACTGGCGGCCGATGTTCTGGAGCACCGAGGCAGCGGATGTCCGCGAGATCTACCAGGCCGCGCTGGCGCACGCTTCCGTGGCGGTGGGCAACCTTGATGAGTGCGAAGTCGCCACCGGCCTTCGGGAGCCACGGGCTTGCGCCGAGTCCTTGCTCGCCTCCGGGGCCACGCTCGCCGTCGTGAAGAAGGGGCCCGAGGGGGTGTTGGCGGCCCATCGGGACGGCACGATCGCCGAACTACCGCCGCATCCGGTCGAGGTGGTGAACGGACTCGGTGCCGGCGACGCGTTCGGCGGGGCACTGTGCCACGGTCTGCTGGCCGACTGGGACCTCGCCCGCCTGGTGCGCTACGCGAACGCCGCCGGTGCACTGGTCGCCGGCCGGCTCGCCTGTTCGTCCGCGATGCCCGTGCCGTCCGAAGTCGACGCGTTGCTCGACGGCTGACCCGACGGAGGTGAGTGTGTTGCCGATCAGCCCCGCCGAACTGGCCGCGCTGCGGGCGCGGCACCCCGAAGCCGTCGCCGAGGCGGCGGCCCGACGGGTACGGCGCCCGCTGGTCGGGGAGAGCGGACGGCTCCTGATTCTCGCGGCCGACCACCCGGCCCGGGGCATGCTCGGTGTGGGAGACCGAAAGACGGCCATGGCCGACCGCGCCGACCTGCTGGAACGACTGTGCCGTGCGCTGGCGCGACCCGGGGTGGACGGCGTGCTCGGCACCGCCGACATCCTGGACGACCTTTTGTTGCTGGGGGCGTTGGAGGAGCGGGTGGTCGTGGGCTCGATGAACCGGGGCGGCCTGTCCGGCGCGGCGTTCGAGCTGGACGATCGCTTTACGGGGCACCGGGCCCAGGACATTGGGCGACTCCGCTTCGACGCCGGCAAGCTGCTGCTGCGTATCGACCACGAGGACGAGGGCACGCTCAGCACGCTGCTGTCCACGGCACGGATGGTCGATGCGATGGCCGAGCGGAAACTGCCGGTATTCGTCGAGCCGTTCCTCAGTAGGCGGGTTGGCGGCCGGCTGCGGAATGACCTGTCTCCGGAGGCGGTTGCCACCTCGCTGGCCATCGCCTCCGGACTCGGCGGCACCTCCGCGTACACCTGGTTGAAGGTCCCGGTCACGGAGGACCCCGGCCGGATGGCCGAGGCGCTGGCCGCGTCCACCCTGCCAGCCGTGCTCCTAGGTGGAGACCTCGACGGCGATCCGGAGGAGACGTACGACAGTTGGCGCACCGCCCTGCGGCTGCCGACGGTGCAGGGACTGGTGGTGGGTCGTGCGCTGCTCTATCCGGTGGACGGGGACGTCGAGGCGGCGGTGGACACCGCCGTCGGACTGCTCTGATCGGTCCCGGAGAGGAAGGGTGAAGAGATGAGGAACCACGGCTTCCACCGGCTGGCGGGCACCGAGGGCGACTCGGAGGCCCCGGGCTCGCCGTACGTGCTCGACGTCGCACCGGAGAGCGCCGGCTGGGACTACTCCGCACTGCGGGTCCTCGAACTGCCGCCGGGCGGCCGCCACCGGTTCGCCACCGGCGACAGCGAGTGGATCGTCCTGCCGCTGGGCGGCGGCTGCACCGTGGCCGTGCGGGCGGACAGCACACGGCGGGACTTCGAACTGCACGGTCGGGACAGCGTCTTCAGCGGCGTCACCGACTTCGTCTACGCGCCCCGAGACGGAGAGCTGTGGATCTCCAGCACGCGAGGCGGACGGTTCGCACTCGCCGGGGCTCGTTGCGCGCGCCGACTTCCGGCACGATACGGTCCCGCGGCTGAGGTCTCGGTCGAACTGCGGGGGCGGGGGAACTGCTCCCGCCAGGTCAACAACTTCGCCGCGGCCGGGGCTTTCGAGGCGGACAACCTGATCGCCGTCGAGGTGCTCACTCCGGGCGGCAACTGGTCGTCGTACCCGCCGCACAAGCACGACGAGCAGAGTCCGGGAGAGGAGAGCGAACTCGAGGAGATCTACTACTACGAGATCGCCGCTCATGACGGGACGGAAGGTGTCGGATACCAGCGCGTCACTCCTTCCGGTCCGGACAGCCGTACCGACGTACTCGCCGAGGTGCGCAGCGGAGACGCCGTCCTGATTCCGGATGGCTGGCACGGTCCCTCCATCGCTGCTCCGGGACATGACATGTACTACCTCAACGTGATGGCCGGCCCGGGCTCGGCGCGCGAGTGGCTGATCCGGGATCATCCCGAGCACGCCTGGATTCGGAGCAGTTGGGAAGACCAGCCGGTGGACCCGCGGCTGCCGCGGTACACGGCGCCGGCGATGGACCCCGCGCGGCGGAGCAGCGGCCGGCAGACAGTCGGGCCGGTCGGGGAGACCGGGCCCCCAGGGGACGCCGGGGAAACCGGGGCGTCCGGCGCCGCCGGGGAAGGGATGACGTCATGACCGTGCGGCTCACCGTCGCGCAGGCGCTGGTGCGTTTCATGACCGCGCAGTACACCGTGCGAGACGACAACCGGCAGCGATTGCTGGGTGCCTGTTGGGGGATCTTCGGGCACGGCAACGTCGCGGGGATCGGACAAGCCCTGGTGGAGCACCGCGCCAACATGCCCTACCTGCAGGGCCGTAACGAACAAGCCATGGTGCACGCGGCCGTCGGTTACGCCCGTCACTCGAACCGGTTGCGCGCACAGGCGGTCACCACCTCCATCGGGCCGGGCGCCACCAATCTGGCCACCGGGGCGGCACTGGCCACCGTGAACCGGCTGCCCGTGCTTCTGCTGCCCGGTGACACCTTCGCCACCCGGCCGGCTGATCCGGTGCTGCAACAACTCGAGGTGCCCCATGCGGGCGACATCTCGGTCAACGACGTGCTCCGGCCGGTATCCCGATACTTCGACCGGGTGGTGCGTCCGGAAGTGTTGATTCCCGTGGCGCTGGAGGCGATGCGGGTCCTGTCCGATCCCGCGGAGACCGGGGCGGTCACACTGGCGCTGCCGCAGGACGTACAGGCCGAAGCCTTCGACTGGCCGGCGGAGTTCTTCGCGGAACGGGACTGGCAGGTGCGACGGCCGCCGCCGGAGCCCCTCGCTCTGGCGGCGGCCGCCACCGTCGTACGGTCCGCCGCTCGCCCGTTGGTCGTCGCGGGCGGCGGCGTGCAGCACAGCGAAGCGGCGGAGGCGCTGCGGGCGTTCGCCGACGCCACCGGAATCCCCGTCGCAACCACCCAGGCCGGGAAGGGGGCGTTGCGTCACGACCATCCCGCGGAACTGGGCGGGATCGGCCACACTGGCACGGCAGCCGCGGACGAGATCGCGCGCACCGCGGACGTGGTGCTTGGGGTCGGCACCCGCTACACCGATTTCACGACCGCGTCCGGCACCCTCTTCGCCCACCCCGGAGTCCGGTTCGTCAACCTCAACGTCACCCCGTTCGACGCGCACAAGCTCAACGCGCACACGCTGGTCGCCGACGCGCGCAGCGGCCTGGAAGCGCTCACCGACGCGCTGCGCGGTCACCGGGTCGAGAAGGAGTACGAGAGGGAGTACCAGAGGCGCCGAGGTGCCTGGGAACGCGTGGTGCGGGCCGCCTATGACGGTGGGGACGGCGCCGCCCGGCCCACGCAGACCCAACTGTTGGGCGCGCTGGACGAGGTTGTCGACGAGTCGGACGTGGTGATCAACGCCGCCGGCTCGCTGCCCGGTGACCTGCACAAGCTGTGGCGGGCCCGGTCGCCGCGGCAGTATCACGTGGAGTACGGCTTCTCCTGTATGGGTTACGAGATCCCCGGCGCCCTCGGCGTGTTGCTCGCCGATCCAGAGCGACCGGTGTGGGCCCTCGTCGGAGACGGCAGTTACCTTATGCTGCCCACCGAGATCGTCACCGCCGTGCAGCACCGGCTCCCGCTCAAGATCGTGTTGATCCAGAACCACGGCTACGCGTCCATCGGCGGTCTCTCCGAGGCGACCGGCGGTGAGGGATACGGCACCGCCTACCGGTACCCCGCGCCGGACGGTGACTACACCGCGGACCCGCTGCCCGTCGACCTGGCCGCGAACGCCGCGTCCCTCGGCATGGAGGTGCTCCGGGCTGACAGCGTACGGGAGTTGCGTGCCGCGCTGCGGGACGCCCGGGAGGCCCGACACCCCACCTGTGTATACGTCGAGACCGATCCGACGTCCACCGCCCCCGAAGCGCAGGCCTGGTGGGACGTGCCGGTGGCGGAGACAGCGGCCCGGCCTGCGGCGCGCGCTGCCCGAGTGGAGTACGAACGTCGGCTGGCGGACAGACGCCGGCAGCTGTAGCCCAGGACGGTCCGGTGATGTCAAGGCTGCCCGGGAGACGCTCGGTTTGCCGGAAGACGTTTCCCCCCACCCGATCCGGGCGAGTACTGACCCACCCACGCACCACTCGCCCGAGCCCCTGGAAAGGGCATCCAAGCCCAACCAGAACCGCTACGAGAGAATTGGGAATCCGATGAAGACCCTCGGCCACTGGATCGGTGGTAAACACACCGACGGCAGCACCGGCGCGTACGGCCCGGTCTACGACCCCGCCACCGGGGAGCAACCCACCCGGATCGCCCTCGCCAGTGCCGAGGAGGTCGACCAGGCTGTCGCGGCCGCGAAGGAGGCGTACCAGGAGTGGGGACACTACTCGCTGGCTCGGCGTACCGCGATCCTGTTCGCGTATCGGCAGTTGCTGGACGCGCACCGGGAGGAGATCGCCCGGCTGATCACCGCGGAGCACGGCAAGGTGCACTCCGACGCGCTGGGTGAGGTGGCCCGCGGTATGGAGATCGTGGAACTCGCTTGCGGGCTGGCGGACAAGCTCAAGGGCGAACTGTCCACCGAGGTGTCCACACGGGTGGATGTCTCCGCCATTCGGCAGCCGCTCGGGGTGGTCACAGGCATCACCCCGTTCAACTTCCCCGCGATGGTGCCGTTGTGGATGTTCCCGCTCGCGATCGCCTGTGGGAACACCTTCGTGCTGAAGCCCAGTGAGAAGGACCCGTCCGCCGCCTACCGGTTGGCCGAACTCGCCGCGGAGGCGGGACTCCCGGACGGTGTGCTGAATGTCGTGGGTGGCGACAAGGTGGCGGTCGACCGGCTCTTGGAACACCCGGACGTCTCCGCCGTGTCGTTCGTCGGCTCCACTCCCATCGCGCGGTACGTCCAGCAGGAAGGCGTACGTCACGGCAAGCGGGTGCAGGCGCTGGGTGGTGCCAAGAACCACATGCTCGTGCTCCCGGACGCGGATCTCGACCACGCCGCGGATAACGCGGTCAACGCCGCGTATGGCTCGGCCGGTGAGCGGTGCATGGCCGTATCGGTCGTGGTCGCTATCGACTCGGTGGCTGACGAACTGGTCGACAAGATCGCCGAACGTGCCAGGAACCTCCGCATCGGTCCCGGCAACGACCCGGATTCCGAGATGGGGCCGCTGATCACCGCTGAACACCGGGAGAAGGTCGCCGGTTACGTCCGAGGAGCGGCCGACCAGGGTGCGGAGGTGGTGGTGGACGGTACGGCGCTGTCGGTGTCGGGGCATGAGCAAGGCTTCTTCCTCGGAGTCTCGTTGCTGGACAAGGTGCGTCCGGCGTCTGACGCGTACCGGGACGAGATCTTCGGGCCCGTGCTGTGTGTCGTACGAGCCGAGACCTATGACGAGGCGCTGGCGCTGATCAACAATTCCCCCTGGGGGAACGGCACGGCCGTCTTCACCCGGGACGGTGGCGCGGCTCGCCGCTTCCAACTGGAGGTCGAGGCCGGGATGGTGGGCGTCAACGTGCCGATTCCGGTGCCGGTGGGGCACCATTCCTTCGGCGGTTGGAAGGACTCACTCTTCGGCGACCTGCACGTGTACGGAAACGACGGGATCGCCTTCTACACCCGGGGGAAGGTGATCACCACCCGCTGGCCGGATCCAGCGGACAGTGGGGGCATCAACCTGGGCTTCCCCCGAAACCACTGACGGATACGCCGTGCTCACGGCGGTCAGGACGGATGGTCACCGAGCTGGCCTTTCGGGGTTGTCTCGGTGATTCCGCCCCTGCGTCCTCGTGGTGCGTGCGTAGGGGTGCGTACGCCATTCCCACCGTGCACGCCGGCCATCTCGTGTGTTCCGGTGCCCTGATCGAGTTGCCGAAGCGGTGCTCCCGAAAGAAGGGCTTCCCGGGAGGCCCGATCCGCTCTTCTCAGCGCACCAGTTTGTCCGGGGTGAGTGGGAGGCTTCGCCCCCGTATGCCTGTGGCGTCGTAAACGGCGTTGACCACGGCCGCCGGTGCCCCCACGATCCCTATCTCGCCGATTCCCCGTGATCCCATCGTGTTGGCGTGCGGATCGGTTTCCTCCAGCCACTCGGCCTCGACATCGGCGATATCGGCATGGGCGGCGATGTGATAGCTCGCCAGGTCGTGGTTGACGACGTGCCCCGTCCGGTGGTCCAGGACACCGTGCTCATGGAGGGCCATGGAGAGACCCATGGTCATGCCACCGATGAACTGGGACCGGGCCGTACGGGGGTTGATGATCCGGCCCGCGGAGAACACTCCGAGCATCCGAGTCACGCGTACCTCTCCGGTGTCAACATCCACCCGCACTTCCGCGAACTGCGCGCCGAACGAATGCAGCGCGAACTGCTCGGCATCCGGGTTGTCCGGCAACTCGCCGGTCATGACCGCACCGGCCGCCGGCTGTTGCCCGTGCTCCGTACGGAACCGGCGCGCGGTGGCCACGATGGTGGGCCCCCAGGAGGCCATCCCGGAGGAGCCGCCCGCCACGGTCGCGTGGGGCAGGTCCGTGTCGCCGATCTCCACGGTCACCGCCTCGACCGGGCGGTCCAGCGCGTCGGCGGCGATCTGGGTGAGTGTGGTCCAGGTGCCGGTGCCTATGTCCGCCGCACCGATACGCACGGTGTAGTGCTCAGTCCCGTCATGACGCACGAGCGCGCGGGAGCCCGGAGAGGTGTAACACGGGTAGGTCGACGCAGCCACGCCCATGCCCACCAGCTGATCGCCTTCCCGGCGTCGGCGTGATCCCGGGGGCCCCTCCTGCCAGCCGAACCGGCGGGCGCCTTGCCGGAGGCATTCGACCAGCCGGCGACCGGACCAGGGCTTTCCGGACTCCGGATCGAGGGGCGGATCGTTTCGCAGACGCAACTCGATCGGATCGAGCTCACATGCTGAGGCGAGCTCGTCCATGGCCGTCTCCAGTGCGAAGATTCCCGGCGCCTCACCCGGTGCCCGCATCCACGAGGGCACCGGCACGTTCAGGGCGGCCAGCCGGTGTGCGGTACGTCGGTTCGGAGCCGCGTACATCATTCGGGTGCCACAGGCCGTCTGTTCGGCGAACTCCTTGACCGTTGACGTGTGTTCGGTGACCTCATGGGCCACCGCCGCCATCCGTCCGGTTGAGTCCGCGGCCAGCCGCAGCCGTTGCAGTGTCGGTGTCCGATGACCCGCCAGCGAGAACGTCTGCTGTCGAGTGAGCGCCAGTTTCACCGCACGGCCCGGTACCGCTCGGGCACAGAGCACCGCGAGCACGTCGTGCGCGTGCGGCATCCCCTTTGAGCCGAAACCGCCGCCCACATGGGGCGACACCACGCGCATCTCCTCCTTCCGCAGGCCGAAGAGCGGCGCGAGAGTGGAGCGTACGGTGTGCGCGCCCTGAGTCGAGGCGTACAGCGTCAGTCGCACCGTGGCCACGCCGTCCGAGGAGGGCCGCTCGGCGTCGGAGCCTGCCGGGATCGGCCGGTCCGCTGGCCCACCCTCGGCTTCCCAGAGGGCCACCGCAGCGTGCGGTTCCATCGGGTTGTTGTGTTCCATCGGCGTCAGGTAAGTGACGTCAACCATGTGTTCGGCGGAATCGAGAGCACCGTCCACGTCCCCTTCGACGGTGTCCGGGGCGAACGCCGGATTGACCCGCTCCGGGGTGTAGAGGTCACCGCTGTCACCACGGAGTTCGGTGTGGTGCGGCAACTCGTCGTAGTCCGCCTCCACGAGTCCGGCCGCCTGCTGGGCTGCCTCCGGTGACTCCGCGACCACCACTGCGATGAACTGGCCACGGAAAGCGACCTCGTTCGACTGCAGGACCGCCAGTTCACCGTCCTGCGCCCCGCGCAGATCATCCAGCTGGCCGGCGTTGTCCGGCGTGAGCACCGTCACCACACCGTCCAGGGTGCGCGCCGCCATGGTCTCCAACGCGCGGACTCGACCGTGCGGCACCGTGGAGAGCACGGGGTGGGCGTACAGGGGTGGGCCGGCGCCGGCCGGCTGCTCGTAGGCGTACCGCGCGGTGCCGGTCACCTTGGCGTGGCCTTCCACCCGTGCCACCGGCGTACCGACGGCACGGGACCTCGCTCCCGTTGTCATCCGCTCTCCTCCTCCAGGCCCGGACCGTGCCAGCCCGGGTACGGTCGATCAGGACGCTCGGCGGTGAGCCCTCGCAGCACTGCCACCAGCGTGTTGCGCACCATCGGAACCTTGTACGCGTTACCCCCGTATGGTCGGGCCGCCGTCAGTTCGGCGTCCGCGGCCTGGCGGAAGGTGCCCTCGCTCGCGACCGCGCCGCGCAGCACCTCCTCCGCCCGGGTAGCGCGCCATGGAGCGTGTGCCACCCCGCCCAATGCGACGCGTGCGTCCCGCACCACACCATCGTCCAGATCCAGCGCGGCGGCGACGGACACCAAGGCGAAGGCGTACGACGCGCGGTCCCGCACCTTCCGGTAGGTGGAGCGCGCGGCGAATCGGCGTGCCGGCAACTCCACGTCGGTGATCAACTCACCGTGCCGTAGGACCGTGTCCTGCTCGGGTGCGTCGCCGGGGAGGCGGTGCAAGGCGTCCAGCGGCAGGGTGCGTTCACCGTACGGGCCGAGCACCCCGACCGAGGCGTCCAGCGCGAGCATCGCCACCGCCATGTCAGAGGGATGGACGGCGATGCAGTGTGCCGAGGCCCCCAGGATGGCCTGCTCCCGGGTGTGTCCGCCGATCGCTGAACATCCCGTGCCCGGCTCCCGCTTGTTGCAGGGCGTGCTGGTGTCCTGGAAGTACGGGCATCGGGTGCGCTGGAGGAGATTCCCCGCGGTCGTCGCGGCGTTCCGCAGCTGTCCGGAGGCCCCGGACAGCAAGGCCCGGCAGAGCGCCGGATAACGGCGCCGCACGAGCGGGTGCGCCGCTAGGTCGCTGTTGCGCACGGTGGCGCCGATCCGCAGGGCTCCGGTGTCCGTCTCCAGTACGTGGTTCAGTGGTAGTTCGGACACGTCCACCACGAGGTCCGGCCCGGCGACACCCAGTTTCATGTGGTCCACCAGGTTGGTGCCACCGCCGAGGAAGGCGGCGCCGGGTCGGCCGGCCACGGCGGCGACGGCGTCGGCAGGGGCAGCTGCACGCTGGTAGTCGAAGGGGATCATGCGCCGTCCTCCGGGAGCTCCGACGGTGCTCGCCCCGCGGGGGAGCGCGGCTGTGCCGCACGCAGTGCCGCGAGGATGTTGACGTAGGCACCGCAGCGGCAGAGGTTGCCACTCATCCGCTCCCGCAGCTCCGCGTCGTCGAGGACGATCCGCTCGTCGGCCAGGTCGGTGGTGACGTGACTGGGCTGTCCAGCCGCTGCCTCCTCGAACATGCCGACAGCCGAGCAGATCTGGCCCGGAGTGCAGTACCCGCACTGAAAACCGTCATGATCCAGGAAGGCGCGTTGCACCGCGTGCAGCCCGCCCAACTCGCCAGCCGGGTCGCGCACCGCCTCACTCTTCCCGCTCGCCGCGCCCAGGCCGTTGGCCGTGACCACGTCCGAGCCGTCGCATCCGACCAAGAGCTTCAGACAGCTCAGCATGCGTCTGCCATCGATCAGTACCGTGCAGGCGCCGCACTGGCCGTGGTCGCAGCCCTTCTTCGGTGAGGTCACCGACAGGTGCTCCCGCAACGCGTCCAGCAGGGTCGTGCGGCTGTCCACCGTCGTCGAACGCTCCTCGCCGTCCACCCGCAGTGTGATCCGGACATTCATAGCGTGGCCTCCCACCGAAGCCGGTTGGTTCCAGAGCGGAGGTACCACGCGAGGCGTCGGATATACGACATTCGCGCGATCGGGCTCCGATGACTACACACGGTAATCGGATGAGTTCGGCTTGTCGTTCCCTCGATCGAATGAATGTGCTGTCGGTGTGATCGAGTCAATCGACAGGGAGTACCGGAAGGCCAGTCCACGGGGCCGCTCGCGCCCCTCCACGCTGCATCTCCGGCCGTGCCCCCGGCCCTCCGGGACGGGCACGCCGTCGATCCCCTCACACGAGCCTGGCAGCGCTCCGCAATCTTGTGCCGTGGATGACAATTCTCCACCGCGCCACGCCCGTATTCTCCACGCAATGATGCTGCGGCGAACCCGAGTCGGCCCCGTCGTCGGCGTGCTCCTCGTGCTCGCGTTGGCCGCCTGGGCCCTGCGGGGCACGGACGAGGACGACGCCCTCGGCTGTGGTGGCCTGCGAGTTACGGGATGGCAGGCTGACCAGGGCATGACTCGGGAGTTCGCCCGCTACGGCGACGACAACTCCCGCACCGACGACTGGACCGGCGGTGACGGCAGCCGATCCGTACGCCTGCCGGACGGCCGTACGTTGTGGCTGTCCGCCGACACCTTCCTGGACAAGGTCTATCCAGGAGGCGAGCGGGTGCCCAACCCCTCCTGGGTGCGCAACTCCGCACTGGTGATGTCCCCGGAGGGCCACGTGCAGCGCACGCTCACCGGCGAACCCGGCAGCGACGGGCGACCGGCGGCGCTCTTCCCCGGCTGGGTCGGGGGCGACGGCGAGGAGGCTTGGCGCTGGCCGGTCCAGGCCGTGGTCGAGCCTCGGGCGTCGGGCTCGGCGGAACGGGTCGTTCGGGTGCTGTTGTGGCAGCGCGCGGCGGGTGCCCCGCCCTGGGTCTTCGGGGTGCCACAGGCGACCGAGGTGGCGACCCTGTCGCTGCCCGACCTGGAGTTGCGTGGCATCAGCCCGGTGAATCGCACGGACCCGGCCAGTCCCCCCGAGCAGCGGGTGCTTTACGGCACGTCTGCGGTACGCGACGAAGGTTGGACGTACGTCTTCGGCGCGGACGAACGCGGAGTGCGGGACGGCGGCGCCTCGAACGCGTACGTTGCCCGAGTTCCCAGTGGCGGTCTGGCCGATTCCCGGGAATGGCGTTACTGGACCGGAACGGCGTGGTCCGGTTCTCCGACTGCCGCCGAACCCCTGGACTTCGGCCGACACCCGGAGAGCGCGACGAACACCTACACGGTCGTCCAACGGGGCGGAACCTGGCTGTTGCTCACCATGGACGCCGGCGGGCCGGACGGAAAGCCGTCCGCCGACGTCGTGTCGTACTGGTCGTGCAGCCCGGTCGGGCCCTGGCGGGGGCCGGATGCCGTCGGCCGGCCCCCGCTGCCGACAGGTGGCGAGGCGGCGGGGGCGAGCGCGTACAACCCACAGGGGCATATCGAGTTCAGCACGGGGGGCAGAGACCTGCTGCTCGGCTACGACGTCAACGTGCTCGGTGACGCGGACGCCATCCACCGGAACGTCGACTTCTACCGGCCACGCTTCCTCCGGCTGGAACTCGGCCCGGTCTGATCGCCGGTGTCGGAGGCTCCGGTGTCGGAGGTCGAGGGCGTGGTCTCCGCTCCGGAACCCGTGCCCGTAGCCTCCCCGGCATCGACCGCAGCGGACTCGGCGGACTCGGTGACCGGTACGGCCCCGGCCGCTGCCCGTGCCTCCTCCGTGGCACGACGCTTGGCCTCGCTGGGACGCTTGACGAGGTCCTCCTCCTGGTCTATGTCGGCGATGCCGTCCAGGTCCTCGTCCCGGGTCTCCTCCTGCCACAACCTCCGGTAGGTCGCGTCCCGGAAGCGCAGCAGCACACAGGCCGCGACGGCGGAGATCAACGAGCCGATCAGGACCGCCGCCTTCACGTGTTCCCTGGTCGTCTCGTCAGTGAAGGCCAACTCGGTGACCAGCAGGGACACCGTGAACCCGATCCCGGCCAGCATGGCGATGCCGAGGACGTCCGACCAGGACAAGTCGGGATTGAGCCGGGCTCGGGTGAATCGCGCGGTGAGATACGTACCGCCGAAGACACCCACTATCTTGCCGAGGAACAGGCCGGCGACCACGCCCAGCGCCTCCGGCTGCTGGAAGGTTTCGCTCAGTGCCGAGCCGGAGACCGCAACCCCCGCGGAGAAGAGTGCGAACACCGGGACGGCGAAGCCCGCGGAGACCGGCCTCGCGAGGTGCTCGACGCGATCCGCCGAAGACTCCTCCTCGAGCGGTGTGCCGTCCTCCGCGGTCCGTGGCCGTACCCGCAGCAGCATGCCCATTGCCACACCGGCGATGGTGGCGTGCACCCCGCTGTTGTACATCAGCGCCCAGATCACCAGAGCGAGCGGCAGATAGACGTACCAGGCGCTGATCCGCAGCTTGTGGTGCAGGACCCAGAAGAGTGCCAGCCCGGCCAACGCACCGCCGAAGGCGAACCAGTTCAGTGTCGCGGTGTAGAAGACCGCGATGACCAGGATGGCGCCGAGGTCGTCCGCGATCGCCAGGGTCAGCAGGAAGGCCCGGATGCCGGATGGCAGGCTGGTCCCGATCACCGCCAACACGCCGAGTGCGAAGGCGATGTCGGTGGCCATCGGCACTGCCCAGCCGTGCATCTGACCGTCACCGGCGAGGTTGATGCCGACGTAGAACAGGGCCGGCACCACCATGCCGCACACTGCTGCCGCCACGGGCAGTGCCGCCGCGGACGGTTTGCGTAGCTCGCCGACCAGCAGCTCTCGCTTCAGCTCGATGCCGGCGACGAAGAAGAAGATCGTCAGCAGGCCGTCCTGGGCCCAGTGCGCCATCGAGAGGTCGAGACCCAGGGACGGTATGCCGAAGTGGAAGTCACTCACCGACTCGTACGCCTCACGCAGCGGCGTGTTCGCCAGTACGAGTGCGAGCACGGCAGCGGCGAGCAGAACCATTCCGCCGACCGTTTCGGTGCGCAGTGCGTCGCTCAGCCGACGCCGTTCCGGCGCGGAGGGTCGGCCCAACAGAGAGGGTTTGGACATGGTCGGCTTCTCGGGGGCGGGCGGCATGGCGGGCTCCCAGTGTGTGCGGGCAGGACGGAACAACCGCCGACCAGACTTCCCGGCTCCCCTTTTTGATCTTTCGTTGTCTGCTACACGATAACTGCTATCCAGTGCGCGCCTCCACAAACCGGCGGCCGTTGTAAAACGGCCCACAGGCCGGCTCTGGCCGCGCGCTGCTTCTCCCGGCCCACCCGCCGTTCTGGCCGTCACTGTCACCGCCGTCCACCGTGTGTCCTGTTGCGGTTTCGAGACGTATCCGTGACCGCTCGGACGGCTCCGGCAGGAGGCGTCGTCCGTCTCATCCGAGCGAGCACGGGTATCGCCGTGCGTCTGGGAGGGGGAACATGATGTGGCTCAGCGGGCGACGACTGGTGGCGGGGTTGTTGGTCGGCGGAATGCTGCTGACGGGGTGTACGAGTACCGGGGGCGGGAGTTCGGACAAGGCGACTGACGCCCAGCAGGACGGTGCGCAGGGCGGTGCAGAGCCCGCGCCGCCACCGGACCAGCAGCGGAAGCAGGAGTACCGGAAGGGGGACGAGCACGCTCCGGTTCCCCCGGACCTACGCTCCACCTTCGCCCTGGACGTCGACACGGCCTCGTACGAGTACGCGCGACGTACCATCCGGGAGGGTCGAATGCCGCCCCCGAGCACCGTGCGGCCGGAGGAGTTCGTCAACAGCTTCCGCCAGGGGTACCAACGGCCCGCCGGTGACGGTTTCTCGGTGAGCGCGGACGGTGCCAGGGTGGGCGCGGGCGAGTGGTCACTGCTGCGCGTGGGGCTTGCCACGCAGCGGGAGCCGGCGGAGGCCGCAGAGCGGCGAAAGCCCGCGGCGCTCACGTTCGTCATCGACGTGTCCGGCTCGATGTCCGAACCCGGACGACTCGACCTTGTCAAACACGCGCTGCGGAGGACCGTCGACGAACTGCGCTCGGAGGACTCGGTCGCGTTGGTGACCTTCAGCGGCGACTCCCGGACGGTGTTGCCCATGACCGGTCTGGGTGACGAGGGGCAGCGGGCTGACATCCGCTCCACCATCGAGGGGTTGGAACCGGCGGACAGTACGAACCTCGCCGCCGGAGTGCGTACGGGATACGCCGAGTCGGTCGCGGGAAAGCGGGAAGGAGCGACCAACCGGGTCGTGCTGTTGTCCGACGCGCTCGCCAACACCGGCGAGACGAGCGCCGACAGCATCCTGGAACAGGTCAGGGAGTACCGTGCGACACACGGGATCACGCTCTTCGGGGTCGGAGTGGGCAGCGACTACGGCGACGCGCTGATGGAACGCCTCACCAACCAGGGCGACGGGCACACCAGCTATGTCTCCAGCCGGCGGGAGGCGGAAGAGGTGTTCGTACGTCAACTGCCCCGCAACATCCGCTTGCGCGCTCGGGACGCCAAGGCACAGGTGACCTTCGACCCGGACAACGTCGCGGAACAGCGGCTCGTGGGTTACGACAACCGCAGGATCGCCGACCAGGACTTCCGCGACGACGCGGTCGACGGTGGCGAGACCGGTCCAGGGCACACCGTCACGGCCCTGTACGCGGTGCGGTTGGCGGAAGGCGCGGACGGACACGTGGCCACGGCCACGGTGCGCTGGCAGGACCCGGATTCGAGGGAGCCGTACGAGAAGTCCCGGCACGTCGATGTCGAGGTGCTGGACGACGCGCTGTGGGAGTCCGCTGACCCGCGATTGCGTACGGTCGCGGCGGCCGCGTACTTCGCGGAAGCCCTGCGGGGGGCGGAGCGGGACCTGCGCGGTGCCCCGGCCCTGGGAGAACTGGCGGAGCACGTCCGGGACGCGGCGTCCGAGACGGACGATCCGCAGGTCGTGCGGTTGGCCCGCACCATCGACCGAGCCGACGCGTTGGACTGACGGCGAGTCCCGAGCCTCGTAGAGCAGGGCACGGCCGGCACCACCCGGAGGGGGCGCCGGCCGTGTCGCTTCGGGTGCTCGGAGTCAGACCGTCAACTCCTGCCCGGGCAGGATCAGATTGGCGTCGTCGCCGATGACCGACTTGTTGGCCTCGAAGACACGCTGCCAACTGGTGCCGTGTTCGTCGGCGATGGAGCCCAGGGTGTCTCCGGAACGCACCGTGTAGGTGTCGCCGCCGGTCTGCGGGCTCTGCTGCGACTGCTGATTCTGCTCCGGCTTCTCCGGCTGCTGCTGTGGTTCCTGCTGCTGCGGGGCGTCGTCCGAGGCGGCGTCGCCCTCGGGAGCCACGTCCGCGGCCGGGCCGCCCTGGGACAGGCCACCCGCGCTGGCACACGCCCAGGCGCCCGGACCCTGCATCTCCAACAGTCGCTCGGCGGTGGCGATCTGCTGCTGCTTGCTGGCCTGGTCCGCACGCGGGGCGTACTGGGTGCCGCCCGCAGCGGCCCAGCTGGACTCGGAGAACTGCAGGCCGCCGTAGTAGCCGTTGCCGGTGTTGATCTGCCAGTCACCGCCGGACTCGCACTGGGCGACCTTCCCCCAGGTGTCCACGGAAGCGGCCTGTGCGCTGGTCGCGGACATCAGCGGCACGGCGACCGCCGCGCCGGCGACTCCGGCAAGGGTCGCGATACGAGCGGCCCTGCCGGGGCGGCGATGACGACCATGGGTGGCGAAAAACATGACGAACTTCCTTCTCACCGACGCCTACGGAGTGAGCTGTCGGGCTCGGGCCGGATGAGTGCCCGGCCGTACGCGGACGTACGGCTTCGCCCCTGGGGCGCGTGTTGCCTGCCCCTGGCCGTTCCCGGTGTGGGCACGGCCGTACGACGTGGACGGTGACGGCGACCACGTCGCGGACCTGGGTCCCCCGCTCCTGCCTACGGCGCTCACGCGACGGAAACTGCCCACAACCGCCGGCAGGATTGGGCGGAACGGTTGCGGTGCCCGCCTTGTGGCGAGCAGTGCGACAGTAAGCACATCCGGCCGGAAGCTTCAAAAAGCGGCATCCGAGATCAATTTCGGCCAGTGCTGTCGTACGCCTGACGTCGTCGCAGCTCATGCCGTACGAGGGTGAATGGGACAGCAGGTGTCCTACAGGCACGTATGGAGAGAAGCCTCACACGCACGAACAGGGGAACCCTGTTGAGAGTTGGGGCGGCGCGGTCATACGGCGGAAGGTCACGAGTGGCGGCCGATGGGTCGCGGAGTACCGCGGTGACCACCCCGAGCGGATGCCCGGCATCGGCGGCCGGCTGCGGGGCTCGGACCCTTAGGAATCTTGGGGTGGGCAGACACCACATACCTGATGTGCCGTCGAGTGTCGTGACCGTAATCTTCCTCGCAACAGCGCAATCCACCGAGGAGGTCGTTCGTGCCCTGACCTTGCTGACCACGGATTTCCCCACCACGAGGAGTACCGCGCATGATCACTGAGTCACGATGACAGCCTCCGCGCGGGCCGGGTCCGTCGTCGCGAACCCCTCAGCTGTTTCCCACCGCTGGCGCTCTCCCCTGGCGTCGCCGGTCACGCCGCACGTGTCACTTCGCCTCCGATGCGCGCCAGCCTCGCGGACCGGCTCGGGAGCCGTTCCGTGCCGTCCCTCGGAGTACGACTAGCGCGGACGTGTCCGGGCACCCGTGAAGCCCGCGTACTACGTACGGGAGCTGTTGAGGGGGTCGCGACGGGCGAGGAGGCGCTGTGTTCAAGGCGGAGAACATCCGGGAGTGGCTCGGCCAGGCCGTGGTGGACCGGAACGGAGACAAGATCGGTTCGTTGGAGTCCATCTACGTCGACACGGTCAGTGACCAGCCGAGCTTCGTCGCGGTGACGACTGGGCTACCCACACGTCACCGGCTGGTCTTCGCTCCTTTGACGGACGCCACCGTCGGGCCCGGCTACCTCAAGATCCAGTACGCCAAGAAGCTCGTCAGGAGCGCACCCAGCATTGATACGGATGGCGAGCTGACCGTGGAAAGAGAACCATCCGTGTTCGAGCACTACGACCTGTCCTACGAGGCGGGCGCTCGTGGCGAGCGGCGGCTGGCTCGCCGTTGAGAACACGGCAGTCCCCGGGAGTGGAAGCGGGTCGATGATGAACACCGTGTTGCTGTTGCTCACCGCCGCGATCGTGCTGGGCGTCATCGGATGGCTGGCGGAAGGTCTGTTCTGGCTGTTCCTGGTGGGCGTGCTGGTGCTGGTGATCGACCTGGTGCTGATAGGCGTGTTCCTCGGACGTGGTCGAGGGCTCCGTGGGCGAAGTTAGGGGGGTCTCTCTGGAGGTTGCGAACGGCCGCGTGTTCGTCGCGTATGGCCGCCGGCCTTGGGGAGGCGCCGTGACTGTCGGGTTCGCCGGACACGGCCGGAGCGCCGCCGAGCCGTTACCGCTGAACATGCATCTCCGTCTGAGAGAGCCGACGGGGACGGTGTGGTGCCCCCGGCAGGACTCGAACCTGCGGCCAAGCGCTTAGAAGGCGCCTGCTCTATCCGCTGAGCTACGGGGGCCGGTATCGGTCGCGGGCGGGCGGACGCGTCCCCGTGGTGACCTTGGCACGGCCAAGGATAGGGGTTCGTGCCACTCGTGCCTGGGTGCTTCACGCCCGCGACGGGTTGTGGAGGTTCGGTGAAGCGCTCCGATACTCGCAGGCTGGTGCGATTTCTGCAGCGTTTTTCGCGTCGCGTGGGCGGGGTGTTGCGCACTCGTTATGGCTGACGCGTGGTTGTCGCGTGCGTCGCCCGGGGGTGGATGTGCCATTCGAGGGGTGAATGCGGTGCATTTTCACGGGGTGAAGGCGAGATGGACTTCAAAAAACGCTCAAAATTGGGCATTCTTCCCGGGTGGCGATCTTGGAGGCACAGTCCGGGCTGCTGGACGCGCTTACGGCGCTGCGGGAGCGCGTGGGCGCCGTGCGTTTCCCGCTCGCGCTGCCCGGCGCGGAGCGCGCACGCCGGTCCCGCGTCGAACTGCTCGACCAACTGGACGACTATCTGATGCCGCGTCTGCGGAGCCCCGAGGCACCGCTGCTCGCGGTGGTGGGCGGCTCCACCGGAGCCGGGAAGTCGACACTGGTCAACTCGCTGGTCGGACGCCGGGTGAGCGAGGCCGGAGTGCTGCGTCCCACGACGCGCACGCCCGTGCTCGTGTGCCATCCGAATGACAGGCACTGGTTCGCGGACAACAGGGTGCTACCCGACTTCGATCGCATCCTGACACCCTCTCAGGAGGCGGACCCCACATCCCACCTTGGTGCCGACAACCTCCGAGGCGACTACGGACTTCGGGACGACGACGCTCCTGGCCCGCCGACCGTGTCCGACGAGGACAGTCCGTTGCGCAGCCTGCGGATCGAGACGGACCCCGCGGTGCCGATCGGCATCGCGCTGCTGGACGCGCCCGACATCGACTCGCTCGTCGTGCGGAACCGCGACCTGGCCGCGCAGCTCATCTGTGCCGCCGACGTCTGGGTGCTGGTGACAACCGCCGCACGCTACGCGGACGCGGTGCCGTGGCACCTGCTGCGTACCGCCAGGGAGTACGACGTGACGCTGGCCACCGTCCTGGACCGGGTTCCGCATCAGATCGCCGACGAGGTGTCACACCGCTACGCGGACATGATGGAGCGGGCAGGCCTGTCCGCGGTCTGCCGTTTCACCATCCCCGAACTCCCCGAGTCCGCGGGTGGTTCCGGACTGCTGCCGATGACCGCGGTGGCCGGACTACGTGACTGGTTGGAGCGCTGCGCAGCGGGTTCGGCCGCGCGTACGGCTGCGGACCGGACCACTCTCGGCACGCTGAGTTCGCTCCGCCCCCGGGTCACCGCGCTGGCGAACGCCGCCGCCGCGCAACATGCCACGGCTCTGCGCCTCACCCGACATGTCGAGGAAGCGTTCGACGAGGCGGTACGCCGGGTGCGTCAACGCATCGCGGACGGTGAACTGCTCGCCGGAGACGCCGCCGCCCGCTGGCGTGGTTTCCCGCTGGACAGCGCCGGTAGCGAACTTCTGACGGCGTTCGCGGACGGGTTGACCGCCCTGTTGGTGGGCACGGTCGCGGCGGCGGACGAGCGGGTCGCGTCGGCCTGGCGCCGGGAGCCGGGTGCTCCGCAGGGTGCCCCGGTGAGCGCAGGTGCGCAGGGGACGGCGGGTGAGGAGGGCAGGGGCCGGATCGCGGTGTCCGTGCGCCGGTGGCAGCGCTGCGTCGACGAGTACGTAGAGGAGGAGATGCGGTCCGAGGAACGCGGAGCCTCGGTGAGCGGAGCGGAGGAGACGGCCGGCCTGCTCGCCGTCGCGCTGCTGGGCGGATGGCGTGCCGCGGACACGGGGGAGACCGGGATAGCGCTGGCCGCGGCACTGGGGACGGAACGCGCTGAGCGACTGTACGAGATGGGCACGCAGGTGCTCTCGAACTGTGTCGAACGGGTGCTGGACGAAGAGCGCCAGCGCTGGCTAGCACCCCTGGAGGCGGTCGGGGCGACGCCCGATCCCCAGGTGGAACTGATCGCGGCGTACTCGCTGCTTCGCCGGGCGGAGACGAGTGATGCGGCGCGGCACGTGCGAGAGGAGAGGTGAGCTGTGTCGTCGAGGGTCAGTACGGAGGATGACCCGCGCGCGGAGAACCCGTCCGAGGGCGCGGCGTGCGAGCTGACTGAGGCGGAGGGCGGCGGTGCGTCCGACAGCGCCTTCGCAACGAATGCCGACAGCCGGGTCGACGGCGGAGTCGACGAGCGGTGCTCACGCGCCAGCGAGGCCGACGACCGGCCCGACGCCGGGGGCGAGGTGGTCGACCGGGGAAAGGCACACCAGTGGCTGGACGGTTGTTCCGGTACCGAGAAGGGAGCGGTGCCACGAGCGCCCGCTTCCCCGGCGGGCCCGCCGGATCGTACGGGAGAGGAGGCCACGGGCGTGCCCACGCCCGCCGCGGAGACGGTTGAGCGTCCGGATTGGCCGTCAGCAGCCGGAGCCGCCGAACCGGCCGAACCAGCCCAGGTGTTCCGGCCGGAAGACGCGGAAGAGGACGCGGTGCTCGACGAGGCTGGCGGGGCCACGGTCACGCGCCGCTCCCAGCAGATGGCGTCCGAGCCCGAACCACCATCGGCGAGCCATCGAGGCGGCGATACCGGCTGGGACGACGGACTGATCGCTCGCCGTGCCGGCACCGCGGCGTCAGGAAGCCCGAGCGACAACGCGAGCGGTGTGGTACGTGCGGAGCCGGTAGCTGAGCGTGACGTGGTGAAGGGGGGCGGCAGTGGCCGCGGCGCCGAGCGGGACAAGGGTGCCCTGTGTGATACGGGGGGCGTGGGTGACGCGGACGACGCGGCGGACACGCGAGCCGTCGGCGCCGACGGTCCGGAGTCGGTGACGGCCAAACGGTCGCGGCGCGCGGGGGAGCCACCGGCGGGCGCGGAGGAGCGGGCCGCCGCTGAGCCGGCCCACACGCCGGTGGTCCCGGAGGACCGTGAATCCGCCGCTCACGCCAGCAGAGGCGACACCACCAGCATGGCGTCCGCCTCACATGACGAGTGCGGTACGGGCGAGCGATCGCTGCCCGCGACCCGCGCGGCCCAGTCCCCCTCCGGGTCGGCGGCCGGGAACGACGTCGGCCACGCCGCCGAGGGGGAGACCCTCGGAACGGGCGGTCTCGGGGACCACGCTCTGCTGCGCCGACTCGGTGCCCTGCGGGAGTTGATCGGGCTGTCCCGTACGCGGGTGGACGGCCAGGTCCTCACGGAGGCTGGCCGGGTCCTGGACGAGGCCACCGCGCGGGGGCGGCTCTCCGGCGACTACACCACGGTGGCCATCGCGGGTGCGACCGGCAGCGGAAAGTCCTCGCTGTTCAACGCGCTGGCAGGCCGTGCGCTGTCCGAGGTGGGCACCCGCCGACCCACTACCGCGCGTCCGGTCGGCTGCACCTGGGAGGCGGAACGGGAAGGTGGTGCGGACGGCTTGCTGGACCGGCTGGGTGTCGCGCCCGTCGAGCGGCGACGGGTCCGGGACGCGGAACTCCATGGCCTGGTGCTGATCGACCTGCCGGACCACGACTCGATGGCCGAAGGGCATCGCGAGCAGGTGGACCGGTTGTTGGGGCTCGTCGACGCGGTGGTATGGGTGGTCGATCCGGAGAAGTACGCCGACGCCGTCCTTCACGAGCGCTACCTACGGCCGCTCGCCGGCTACGCCGAGGTGACGTTCGTGGTGCTCAATCAGACCGACCGGCTGCCGGGTGAGGCGACCGACGCGGTGCTGGACGACCTGCGGCGGTTGCTGGATGAGGACGGCATGGCCCTCGGCGAGCACGGCGAGCCCGGCGCCGGGGTACTGGCCACCTCGGCGCTCACCGGCGAGGGTGTCGGCGAACTCCGCGCTGAGTTGGCTGCGTTCGTCGCCGCGGGCGCGGCACCCGCCCGGCGGCTCGCGGCCGACCTGGACGGCGCCGCCGAGCGGTTGCGTCCGGCCTACGCGGACCCGCACTTGACCGAACGCAGCGGACTCACCGACACGGTGCGGGAGGACTTCGAGGACAGGCTGGCCTCCGCGGTGGGTGCGACGGCAGCGGGTCAGGCCGCCGAGCGTGCGTGGTTGAGGCACGCCGAACGCTCCTGCGGCACCCCGTGGGCTCAACTGGTGCGCTGGCGTGACATGCGGCGGCCGAACCACGCGCAGCGACTGCTTCCGTTGTGGCACGGTGGCCATACGGCAGCGTTGCTGTCGCCCGTTTCTCGGCCCGCCGCTGCGGGGGGACCCACTGCCGTAACCGAGCCAGTGACGGAGGGGCGGTCGGACTGGCAGTCCATGGCGCGTTCCGCGCAGCCGCTGGTGGCACGGCCGGTGCTGGCCCAGGCGGTACGCGAACTCGCCGCCCGTGCGGTCACCGGGCTGCCGGATGCATGGCGCAAGACCGTACGAGACGCCGCGTGGCGCGGTGCCGAGGGGTTGCCGGAGGCGCTGGACGCTGTGGTGAGCGAGGCGGCGCAGCCTGGGGCGGACGACCGGCGGCGCCCCGTCAGGATGCAGCGGCCGCCCTGGTGGACGGCCGCGACCGCGGGTCAGGGGCTGCTGCTGGCGCTGCAGGTGCTGGGCGTGGTCTGGCTGGTGGGTGCCGCGTTCGGTGCGTACGACGAGCCGATGTGGCTGCCCGTCCTCCTGGTGCTGGGCGGGGCGTGCAGTGGCCCGCTGCTCGCCTGGGGGTGTCGGGCCGCCGCACGCGGGCCGGCGCGCGGATACGGACAGGAGGAGGAACGTCGTCTGCGTCGGCTCGCGGTGAGCTGTGGCCGCTCCCGAGTGCTGGAACCGGTGGCGGCGGAACTGCTGCGCTATCACGAGGTGCGGGAACAGTACGTCGTCGCGGCCGGCGACACCGAGCCAAGCTGAGCTGGATGGTCGCTCCTCCACGTGCCAGCACGCGGACGCCATGGAGACAGTTGAGGAGTATGGGGCCGTGACGGTAACTCACTCTTCGGGGCCACGGGCTTTTCCACAACTCCTCGGTAATGCACAGCGTCAAGCGACGGATCGCGTCGCGGCACAGGATGGTTCCCACGCGAGGGCGCCGAGCGGGACTGGAGCGGACCTCGCTGGCAGCGACAGTGACACCGTTGATCGGGAGGCGTGGGGATGCACGAGGTGGACGTGACGGTGGTGGGGAACGTCGCCACACCGGTGGACTACCGTACTTCGGACGGCGGATACCCAACGGTCCGATTCCGCCTGGCGGCTACGGTGCGCAGGTTCGACCGGGCGCGGGGCGACTGGGCCGACGCGCACACGAGCTTCTACACGGTCTGGGCTTGGCGCGCGCTGGCCACGAATGTCTCGTCCTCGGTGACCCTCGGCGAACCGCTCATCGTCAGAGGGCAGTTGCGGGTGCGCGAGACGGAGCGGGAGGGGCGGACGTACACCTCGGCGGAGCTGTTGGCGAGCGCGGTCGGCCACGATCTGGCGCGTGGTACCTCGGCGTTCGCCCGGGTGAGCCGAGCGATCCCGGGCCTGACGCGAGGGACCAGCGCAGGACAGGGGGAAAGCCCTGTCGGTGTGGTCGGCGCCCCTGGTGCATCGAGTGCGCCAAGTGGGCCGGAAGCCAGACTTCCGCATCAGCGTCCGCCGTCGTGAACGTCCCGGTCCGCCGGAATTCGCGATAACGATTCTGAGTCGGAAAGCTTCGCCGAGCGGATTCCTGGGGACGGTGGGGCGCTTGGTATCTACGATCCCTCGCATACTCACGGGGTATTGGACCAGTTGTTCGGCGAGACGCGCGCCTTCCCGACGACCACTCTGTCTCGCCCGGAGGGGAAAAGAGAGCATGACTTCTGTTCGCCGGCGGGTCGTCTCCCGCCTGGCTGCCGTGACGTTGACCCCGGGGCTGCTTGTGGCAGGTGCGGTGGTCGGCGCGGGGCCCGCCGCCGCGGAGGACGGTTCCACGGGGCGCGGGGGAGCCACGGCGACGCTGAACGGCCAGAAGACGTCCGGCCAGGCCGTGGTGCACAAAGACGGCAAGGAGGTGACGACGGGGGCCGGACTCTTCGAGATGTCGGTGGATGACGGCGGGATGCTACAGGTGTACGGCGTGGACGTGCACAACCCGGTGCAGAAGCTGGCGCGTTACGAGGAGGTCCCCAGAAGCGCGTCGTCGCTGCATGACAACAGACACGCCGGCAAGATCCGTTGGGTGTTGCGGCACTCGTATCCGCAGGTGAACGATCTCGCGAAGTTGGCGAAGATCTCGGACGCTGGCCGACTGACTCCCAGTACCGCCGCAGCCGGGACCCAGGTGGCGATCTGGCGCTTCACGGACGAGGCCAGAGTGGAGGCCGTCGATCCGGCCGCCGAGAAGCTCGCCGACTACCTCGAGAGGAAAGCC
Organism: Streptomyces oceani; assembly: GCF_001751245.1. Classification (GTDB taxonomy): domain Bacteria; phylum Actinomycetota; class Actinomycetes; order Streptomycetales; family Streptomycetaceae; genus Streptomyces; species Streptomyces oceani. The sequence goes on along the minus strand of NZ_LJGU01000127.1, from coordinate 392,776 downwards.
AAGAACACTCCGGAGCCGAACGCGTCGCTGACCCTGTCGAAACCGGCCGTGGCCGGCGAAGCCGGTGAGCTTTTCGGGCCGATCACAGTACGGACCACGGCGCCCAGCGTCACGATCGTTCCCGGAGCGGAGGCTTCCTCTCTGGATGTTGACGTGGTCGGCGCCGACGGCGAACCGATCACCACTGCGCGGGACGGCAGCAAGTTGTACTTCGACGTGCCGGAGGGTGTCGACCCGGGAAGCACCACGCTGACCGCGCAAGCCACCACCAGCGTTCCGGTTGGTCGTGTCTTCACCGGGACCGGCGAGCACGCCACCAGCCCGACGATCCTCGCCGGCTCCAGTCCGGCGATGGTCTCCGCCACCGCCCGGGCGAACTGGGCGGACAGCGGAGCGATCCCGGCCGTCAACGGGAGGAAGAACTGCGCCGAGAGCGGTGTCGACGTCACGACGACGAACAAGGGAGACGGACCGTTCCGCTTCAGCCTGGGCGGCGAGGACTACGAGATAGCACCAGGCGAGACGCGGACCCTCACCGTGCCGGTGCGGGAAGACCAGCCGTACGAGATCAACGTGGCCGGCACCGGCGGGTTCGACCGTACGTTCTCCGGCATTCTCGACTGCCAGCCTTCCGGCGCGGAGGAGGACGGCTCCGGACTGGCCCCACAGACTGGGGAGCAGTCCGGCGACTCGTCCGTGAGCACCGCGACCACCGGTGGTGAGCCCGACGACGTCAACCTCGCGGAGACCGGAAACAGCAGCAACACTCCGCTGATCGTGGGGGTCGCGGTCGGTCTGCTGACAGTCGGGGCGGTGGCGATGCTGCTCGTACGTCGGCATTGGTCGAAGGGCGGTGAGGGCGGCTCGGAGACGGAGGAAGCCCAGTCCGAGGCCGCACCCGAGCCCGTGGATGGTGCGGACTGACGCTCGGTCGTCAGGCCATGACGCGCCGCCCGGAGGCGGGGAGCGGAAGCCTCGCACTCCCCGTTTCCGCCCGCGGCCGGATGTGCGGCAAGATGGGGTGGGTCCGTCTGCCCGTGCGCGGTGCGGACGTGCCCCCGACAGCGCGGCACTGCCGCCTCTCGATCCCTACGAATTGCCGGACGGTTTCTCTTGGCTGAGTTCATCTACACCATGCGTAAGGCGCGCAAGGCACACGGCGACAAGGTGATCCTTGACGACGTCACCCTGGATTTCCTGCCAGGCGCGAAGATCGGTGTCGTGGGCCCCAACGGTGCCGGTAAGTCCACCGTGCTGAAGATCATGGCCGGTCTGGAGCAGCCTTCCAACGGCGACGCGTTTCTGCTCCCTGGATACAGCGTCGGAATCCTCCTCCAGGAGCCACCGCTGGACGAGTCGAAGACCGTCCTGCAGAACGTCCAGGACGGCGCCAAGGAGACCAAGGCCAAGCTCGACCGGTTCAACGAGATCGCCGAGCAGATGGCGACGGACTACTCCGACGCCCTGATGGAGGAGATGGGGAAGCTCCAGGAGGAGCTGGACCACGCCAACGCCTGGGACTTGGACGCTCAACTGGAACAGGCGATGGACGCCCTCGGCTGTCCGCCCGGTGACTGGCAGGTCACCCATCTCTCCGGCGGTGAGCGGCGTCGTGTCGCGCTGTGCAGGCTCCTGTTGGAACAGCCGGACCTGCTGCTGCTGGACGAGCCGACCAACCACCTGGACGCCGAGTCGGTGCAGTGGCTCGAGCAGCACCTCGCGAAGTATCCGGGCACCGTCGTGGCGATCACTCACGACAGGTACTTCCTCGACAACGTCGCGGAGTGGATTCTCGAACTGGACCGGGGCCGCGCCCTGGCGTACGAGGGCAACTACTCCACGTATCTGGAGAAGAAGCAGGCCCGTCTCAAGGTGGAGGGGCAGAAGGACGCCAAGCGGCAGAAGCGCCTCAAGGACGAGCTGGAATGGGTCCGTTCCAACGCCAAGGGACGGCAGGCCAAGTCGAAGTCCCGGCTGAACCGTTACGAGGAGATGGCCGCCGAGGCGGAGAAGACACGCAAGCTGGACTTCGAGGAGATCCAGATCCCGCCGGGCCCACGGCTGGGCAACGTGGTGGTCGAGGTCGAGCACCTGACCAAGGCGTTCGACGACAAGGTGTTGATCGATGACCTGTCGTTCACCCTGCCGCGGAACGGCATCGTCGGCGTGATCGGTCCGAACGGCGCCGGCAAGACCACCCTGTTCAAGATGATCCAGGGCCTGGAGGAGCCGGACTCCGGTAAGATCAAGGTCGGCGACACCGTCCGCATCTCGTACGTCGACCAGTCCCGTGCCAACATCGACCCGAAGAAGACCCTGTGGGCCGTGGTCTCGGACGAGCTGGACTACATCAACGTCGGACAGGTCGAGATGCCGTCCCGTGCCTACGTCTCGGCGTTCGGTTTCAAGGGGCCGGACCAGCAGAAGCCTGCCGGCGTGCTGTCCGGGGGCGAGCGCAACCGGCTCAACCTGGCGCTCACCCTCAAGCAGGGCGGGAACCTGCTGCTGCTGGACGAGCCGACCAACGACCTGGACGTGGAGACCCTGTCCTCCCTGGAGAACGCCCTCCTGGACTTCCCCGGTTGTGCCGTGGTGGTCTCCCACGACCGTTGGTTCCTGGACCGTATCGCGACGCACATCCTCGCCTACGAGGGCGAGAGCAAGTGGTTCTGGTTCGAGGGCAACTTCGAGTCGTACGAGAAGAACAAGGTCGAGCGACTCGGTCCGGAGGCCGCCCGCCCGCACCGCGCCACGTACAAGAAGCTCACCCGCGGCTGACACGTCCGTACGGGACGTGCCCTTCCTCGGGCGTACTTCCCGCAAGCCGGCCACAGCCGCTGCTGTGGCCGGCACAGAGAGTGATGGGTAGAACGTGCGGCACACATTCGAGTGCATCCTGCGCTGGTCGGACATGGATGCCTTCGGGCATGTCAACAACGTCGTCTTTCTCCGCTATCTCGAGGAGGCACGGATCGACTTCCTGTTCCGGCCCTCCCAGGACGTCGCGGAATCCCCCGAAGGTGGGGACTTCAAGGGGGGCTCGGTCGTCGCCCGGCACGAGATCGACTACCTTCGGCCGCTGGAGCACCGACAGAAGCCCGTGACCATCGAGACCTGGGTCACTCGCATCGCGGCGGCCTCCACCACGTTGGCCTACGAGATCAAGGATGCGGAGACGGTCTACGCACGCGCCAACTCCGTCATCGTGCCCTACGACCTCGAGCAGGGCCGCCCGCGCCGGCTGACCTCTGAGGAGAAGTCCTTCCTGGAGGGGTACTTCGATGACAGCCCGTCCGCTGACCTTCGCTGACCCCGGTGAGGCGGCGTCCCTCGCCGCCTTCCTGAAGAAACTCCTGCGTTGGGAGAAGGCCGCCGCGGTGCGCCTGCAGGCGGGCCGCGGCGTCCTCGGAGTGTTCGCCCAACCGGCGCGCTTCGAGGTGTTTGCCGTGCTGACCGCACGGCTGTTGGAGCCGATTGACCTGGACGCCACAGTGTCCGCCGGCGAGTTGCTGGAGCGCGTGGACGAGACTGGTGAGTCCGTGGCGGTGCCGGTGGAGGTCACCGGACCCTCCTGGGCTGGTTTGCTTCCGCCGAGGTCCGGCTGGCGAGCTGTCGCGGCGCTGCCACCCGGTACCGCTCGGCGGGCCGCCGAGGACGTGATCTCCGAGTTCCGTCAGCGTACGGAGCGGCTGCCCAGCCAGGATCGCACCCGTCAGCTTCTCGACGGCCTCGCCGAGGAGATCTGGGAGCGCCGGCTGCGGGGCACGGAGCTGCCACTCCGGGCGGCTCACGCGGCTCACGCGCTGGGCTTCCTGAGCGACCGCTCCGCCCCGAACGAGCTGTACGACGCCAGGGGCTGGCTGCGGCTGCGCACCGCGCGCGGCTCGGTGATCGTGCGTACGGAGAGCGGCGGGCGTGGACCGGGCCATGGCCTGAGCGTCACACCTGTCTGACGCGGGCTGGTGCCTGGCGCGTCGGGAGCGGAGCACCGCCGGGACGGTCAGTCCGGGGAGTTGATCATGGATCCCGCGGCGTAGACGAGATAGTCCCAGAGCTGACGTTCGTGCTCCGGATCGAGTCCCAGGCTGTCCACAGCCTCGCGCATGTGCTTCAACCAGGCGTCGTGTGCGGCCCGGTCCACCTTGAACGGCACGTGACGCATCCGCAACCGAGGATGTCCCCGCTGATCGCTGTACGTGCGGGGCCCGCCCCAGTACTGGATGAGGAACATCGTGAGGCGTTCCTCGGCCGGCCCCAGGTCCTCCTCCGGGTACATCGGACGTAGCAACGGGTCCTCGGCCACGCCCTGGTAGAAGCGGCGCACGAGGCGTCGGAAGGTCTCCTCGCCGCCGACCTGTTCGTAGAACGTCTGGGTCTGCGAGGTGCCGCGCGAAATCTCCATCACGCCACCATGGTCGCAGACGGTCCGACGGAGACCGTTCGACGTAGGACCCGGGGACGCCCGGGAGGGAGGGCGCGGGGCGCCTGGTCGGCTGAGGCGAACCCGGGTGGCGTTGTCATAGGCAGCGGGTACGTTCGGGACACCATGACTGACAAGCCTCCGAGAGTGGAGTATCCCCGCGCCGGCCACCGGAGCGCCCGGGAGCGAGGCAGCCGCCCTGCGCAGGCGCGGCTGATCGGCCGGGAGCATCCGGCGGCCGTGTTGCGCGAGGAGATCGATCGCACGGCGCACAGCCACGGTGGTTTGGTGCTGGTCGCCGGGGAGGCGGGGATCGGGAAGACCACGCTGGTCACCGGGGCGTTGGAAGAGGCACGTCAGCAGGGCGCGCTGGTGCTGAACGGCTCCTGTTGGGACGCGGAGAACGCCCCGGGCTACTGGCCGTGGGTTCAGGTCGTCCGTGCACTGCGGCGGGAGAGCACGGCCGGGCGGTGGGCCGCCGCCGAGGAGGCCGCGGACGGCGGGCTGTCGATGCTGCTGGGGGAGTCGCGCTATCGCGAGGGCATGACGACCTTCGCGTTGTACGACGCGGTGACCAGTGGTCTCGTCGCGATCGCGCACCGCCAGCCGGTGTTGCTGGTGCTGGAGGACCTGCACTGGGCGGACACCGCCTCACTCGGCCTCCTGGAGTTCGTCGCTCAGCACACCTGGTTCGAGCGCCTGCTGGTGCTGGGGACGTACCGGGACGTCGAGGTGGAGGCGGGCGGTCACCCGCTGCGTTCCCCCATGACGGCGCTGGCGGGGCGGGCCACCACCCTCACACTCACCGGTCTGGAGCCCTCCGAGGTGGGTGCGCTGATGGCGCGTACGGCCGGTGCGCAACCAGAGGAGGACCTGGTGGCCGAGGTGCACCGACGCACCGGCGGGAACCCGTTCTTCGTGGAGCAGACAGCTCGGCTCTGGCACGGTGGCGGATCGGTCACGGCGATGACTCCCGGCATGCGGGAATCCCTGCGGCGCCGCCTGTCCCTGCTGCCGGAGCCGCTGGTGCGACTGCTCACGGACGCCGCCGTACTGGGCCGTGAGTTCGATCGCCGGATGTTGGCCGCCATGGCGGACATCCCGATCGGCCGGGTGGATCGGCTGCTGGACGAGGCCGTGGCGGCGCGACTGGTACGGACCCAACGCGCGGAGTGGTTCTCCTTCGCCCATGATCTGGTGCGCGAGACGCTGTACGCCGAGCTGGGCGAGCGGGAGGCAGAGGCCCGGCACGCTTCGGTCGTACGGGTGTTGGACGCGCATCCGGCGATGGCGCGTGCCTCGGCGGAGCTGGCTCGGCACGCTCGGTTGGCTGGTAACGCGCTCGCGCCGAGCCGGGTGGTGGATCTGCTGGTGGCTGCGGCCCGGGACGCGGCGGGCCGCCTGGCCTTCGGTGAGGAGACTGGACATCTGCGTGGCGCCTTCGACCTGGCGGCGGAGGTGGGGCCGCGCAGGAGGGCACTCGTGGGGCTTGACCTGGGCGTGGGGCTGCACATGCTGGGTGACCGGCAAGGAGCCTGGCGGGTGCTCCGGGAGACCGTGCGGCTGGCCCGGGAGCTGGACGAGGACCAACTCCTCATCCGTACGGCGCTTCTGCTGTGCCGCGTTGGCGGGCTGGAAGAGGAACGCGAGCTCACCCAGGCGCTGCTGCTGACGGCACATGGGCGGGCGCTCGGAGAGGTGACGGTGGGCCCGTCGAAGCCCGCCGTGACGGGGCAGCCAGCCGAGCGGGAACCGGGCGAGCCGGACACGGGTCGAAGCAGCCGGCGGACGGACTGGGACATCGAGCCGGAGAGGTTCGCGCGGGAACTGGCCGCGGTGGCCGTGCTGCTGGCCCGTCGGGAACAGGACGACGAGGCGTTGTCGGCGATCCTCAGCGCCCAGCACGACCAGCTGTGGGGTCCGGGCACCGCGGCGGAGCGTGCCGCCGTGCTGGAGGAACTCGTCGAGGTCTCACAACGCAGCGGCGAGGCCGAACTCGTCTGGTTCTCATCCTCGTTGCGCTGGGTCGCCCTGCTCGAACAGGGCAACCCGCGCTATCTCGACGCGTTCTACGCCTTCCTGCGGGTGGCGGAACGGTCCGGTAACCGGCGTTGCCAGATGGCTGCCGCCGTCGACGGCTGCGTCATCGCCTGTACGCAGGGTCGCTTCGCGGAAGCCGAAGGCATGCTCAGCCAGGCCGGGGTCGATGATCGACATGAGCTGCAGCACCAGCATTTCGCGCACGTGTTGGTGCTGTTGCGCTGGTCTATCCTCCTGGAGCAGGGCCACTTCGAGGAACTGACGGAGATGCACCAGTCGGTGTGTCAGCGCGCTGATCCGCTCCTGAGGTTGATCGAGGGCGTCACGGCCGCGGAGCTGGGCGATCTGGAGTCGGCCTCCCAGATGTACGAGGAGCTGGCCGCGACAGAGGGCGGAATCCCACGGTCACTCCGCGCCCTGTGGCTGCGTTTCCAGGCCCAACTAGCGGCCGAAACCCGGGACCTGCCGCGGTGCGCCGAGGTTCGGCACGCCCTGGGGCCCTACGCGAACGAGTGGCTTGCGCCCATGTACGGCTGCGTGATCAGCGGCCCCGTGGCGTACTGGCTGGCGCGGATCGACACGGCGGAGGAGCGCTGGGACACGGCGGTGAAAGGCTTCGCCAACGTGGTCCGTGAGGCTGATGGTCTGCGGGCCGTCACCTGGTCGATACGGGCACGCACCCATCTCGCGGAGGCGTTGCTGGGGCGGGGAGCTCCCGAGGACGTCGACGAGGCGACCCTGCTGCTGAAGGCGACGGGTGCGGAGGCTGAGCGGCTCGGGATGCGCGCGCTGGTTCAGCGTGTACGGGCCGCCACGCCGGTTCGGGCTCTTGGTGAGGACGGGCGGGAGGCCGCGTCTGAGGCCGAGCAAAGCCCGACGGGGCAGCTGGGCATGACCGAAGGGCCGGTACGCTCGGGTCGTGTGGTACGTCCGGAGGGCGTGGCACCCGCGGACAGCGCAGCACTCGAGGGCGGGTCGTTGTCGCCTTCGGAGCACCCGTGCCCGGAGGCGCTGGCCGGAGGTGCGCGCCCCGAGGAGTCCGCGATGAGGGGGGAGTTCCGGAGAGAGGGCGCGGTGTGGTCCCTGGCCTTCGACGGTCGTACGGTGCACGTGCCTGACGCGAAGGGACTGCGGGACCTGCACACGCTGCTCAGCACGCCGGACACGGACATCCCGGCCGCCCGGCTGCTCGACCCCGCGGGTGGGGAAGCGCTGACAGCCGCGCGGTCGCTCGGCGGTGACCCGGTGCTCGACGAGGAGGCCAAGACGGCTTACGCACGGCGCCTTCGGTCGCTCGACCAGGAGATCCAGCGCATGACTGAACGGGGCGCGGACGAGCGGGCGGCGGAGTACGAACGGGAACGGACAGCGCTGCTGGGCGAGTTGCGCAGGGCGGCCGGGCTGGGAGGCCGCAGCCGCAGGCTGGGGGACGAGGCGGAGCGGGCCCGTAAGACGGTGACGGCACGCATTCGGGACGTGCTGCGCAAGCTCGACGAACACCATCCGGAGTTGGCAGCGCACCTACGAGCCACCGTCTCCACCGGGTCGGCCTGCTGCTACGCGGCCCAGGGGAGCGTTCATTGGCGGCTGTGAGGCCCGCTCCGAGGCCCTGACCGCCGCCCCGGCAGCCCCCTCGCGGCGCGAGTGACACTGCCCCGGGTCCGCTGTACGAGCGGGTTCGCACGGCGGACCCGGGGCATCCCGTCATTTGCGGTTGTACAACCGCATGGTGACCGGGGCGAAGATCGCCAACAGCGCCCCGGACCACAGTAGTGCCCAGAAGAGGTGTTCGGCTGGCCAGTTCCCCGCCATCAGGTCCCTCACCGCCGCCGCCAGGTGAGTCACTGGGCTGTTGTTCACGAACGCCTGGAGCCAGCCCGGCATGGTCTTCGGCTCGACGAAGATGTTGCTGCCGAAGGTCAGGGGGAAGAGCACCATCATGCTGACGCCCATCACGGACTTCTCGCTGCGCAGCAACAACCCGAACATCGTCCAGATCCAGGAGAAGGAGAAGGAGAACACGAGCAGCAACGCCACCCCGGAGAGCACGCCCAAAAGGCCCCCCTCCGGCCGGAACCCCATGATCAGTCCGATGCCCAGCATCACCGCCGAGGCCATGACGTAGCGCAGTACGTCACCGAGGAGATAACCCACCATCGGGGCCGGGCGCCAGATCGGTAGCGTCCGAAAGCGGTCGAAGACCCCCTTCTCGATGTCGGTGTTGACCGCGATCCCGGTGTACATGGTGATCATCACCACGCTCATCACCAGAATTCCGGGAAGCAGGAACTGCAGGTACTCCGAGGTCGATCCGGCCAGCGCACCCCCGAAGAGGTACGTGTACATCATCACCATCATGATCGGGAAGGCGGTGACGTCGAAGAGCTGTTCGGGGACGTGTTTGATCTTCACCATGGCGCGCCAGCCGAAGGTGAGCGAGGCGCTCAACGCACTGGGCCGTGGTGGCCGTTCGCCGGCGACCAACAGCGCGGCCAGCTCATCCGTGCGCACCGAGGTGGCCTCCGCGGTCGGTGGATCATGCTTCGTCGCGGTGGTCATGACGCGATCTCCTCGGTGCTGGTGTCGGTGCTGGTGTCGAGGGTGGTGGACCCGCCGGGGGGCTGGTCGGTCAGGGCGAGGAACACCTCGTCCAGGCTGGGCTGACCCAGCGCGAAGGTGTCCACGATGATCCCGGCGCTGGCCAGCTCGGCCAGTGCCCGGGACGCCTGCTCGGCGCCCGAGGCGTCGTCCACTCCGGCGTCCCCTTCGACGCGTGCCGTGAGCGCCAACGGATCGGCCTCCAACTGGACGTGCGCGTCCAGCGTGTGCGCGAGGATGGAACGCGCGGTCTCCCGCTCCGCCTCATCCCGCAATCGAAGGTGGACCGTGCCGGCTCCGACCGAGGCCTTCAGCTCGCCCTTGGTGCCCTCCGCGATCACCTTGCCCTGATCGATGACGGCGATCCGCGAGGCCAACTGGTCGGCCTCGTCGAGGTACTGGGTGGTGAGCATGACGGTGGTGCCCTGCGCGACGATGGCACGCACGATGTCCCACACCTGGTTCCGGCTGCGGGGGTCGAGCCCGGTGGTCGGCTCGTCCAGGAAGAGCAGGTCCGGTGTGTTGAGGATGCTGGCGGCGATGTCGATCCGTCGCCGCATGCCGCCGGAGTAGTTCTTCACCTGCCGTCCGGCGGCCTCGGTGAGACCGAACGCCTCCAGCAGTTCCGACGCCCTGGCGTACGCCCCGGGCTTACGGTGCCCGAGCAGCCGCGCCAGCAGGTAGAGGTTCTCGGTGCCCGTCAGGTCCTCGTCCACCGAGGCGTACTGCCCGGTCAGGCTCACCCTGCTGCGTACGGCGTCGGCCTCGCGTGCCACGTCGTGCCCGAACACCCTCGCCTCGCCCCCGTCCGGACGAAGCAGGGTGGCCAGCATCTTCACGGTGGTGGTCTTTCCCGCTCCGTTCGGTCCGAGGACGCCGAAGACGGTGCCGGCAGGGACGCTGAGGTCGATTCCGTCCACCGCCCGGGACTCGCCGAACACTTTGACGAGGCCGCTCGTCTCGATCGCGGGGTCGTGTTGCGGTGCGCTCATTCGTTGTCGCTCCGTGGTCCGTTCATTGGGAGGCACCATCTGTCCGTCGTGCCGTCGCTGTCGTCTTTGTCGTCGCTGGTGCTATGGCGGTTCTTGTCGGTATGCAAGAGAATTGTGCTCGGCGCCTCCTGGCAGCGCACCTGGAATCCGAGGGCGCTCATCGCCGACCCAGGGCCCCGAGAGAGTGCCGGTATGAGGGAGGCGCGAGAGGAGATCTGGCGGGCGCTGGATACGGCCCAGCGAACCGTGTGTCCTGGCACTCACGGCTCCACGGCACCAGCATGGAGACATGGACGCCCCGACAGAACTCGCCCGGGAGGTCGTCGCGGGAGGCGCGCTGGTCGATCCGGCGTGGCGTCGCGCCTTCGAGGAGGTCCCGCGCGAGCTGTTCGTCCCGTCCTACCACGCGGTCACACCGGACGGCGCGGACCAGGAGTGGCGCAGCCGCGACCATCCTGACGCGCGGGTACGCGAGCGCTGGTGGCGCGGGCTCTACCAGGACGTGCCGCTGGCCACGCGGATGCGGGACGGTGCACTGACCTCCTCCAGCAGCCAGCCCTCCCTGATGGCCCGGATGCTGGAGGCGCTCCAGGTGGTCGACGGGAACCGGGTGCTGGAGGTGGGGACCGGGCCGGGGTGGAACGCGGCGCTGCTCGCCCACCGGCTGGGTGAGACGAACGTCACCACCGTGGACGTCGATCCGGAGATCACCCGCAGCGCCCGGGAGCATCTGGCCGCCGCGGGTTACCACCCGGCGGTGATCACCGCGGACGGTGCCCGTGGCTGCCCCGAGCACGCGCCGTACGACCGGCTGATCGCGACGTGTTCGCTCCCCCGGGTGCCGCTTCCCTGGCTGGCCCAGTGCAGGACGGGGGCGTTGATCCTCGCGCCCTTCGCCACCGGACTGATCGCGCTCCGGGTGTCCGACGACACCCATGCGACCGGCCGGTTCCTGGCCACACCCGCGTACTTCGTGCCGCTGCGCGGGGACGTACCACCGCGCGCGAGCATTCCCGTGTCCGATACGGGCGTGCCGTTGGACGCACGGCGCAGCGATTCGTTCCAGTTTCTGCTGGCCCTCGTTGGGGGCGAGATCCCGGCGCGCTGGGCGTACGAGATCTGGCGCGACGAGGGGCGACCGGCCCGGGAGCGCTACGGCGTCACGGTGGCCGACGGCGAGCAGTGGGTCTGGCTGGACCACACGGACGGACCGCACACCTGGCTCGTCCGGTCACCCGAGGACGGGTCCTGAGACAGCTGGAGCCTTCCCGCCGCCTGCCACGGGGAGGCGGCGGGAAGGCTCCAGCTGATGCGGATGTCGGTCCGACTGGCTCGGTCCCGGCGGGGTTCAGCCAGCCCGCAGGGTGATCGTCGTCCACGCGCCGACGTGGACGCGGTCGCCGTCCTGCAACGGAACCGGAACGAAGGGCTGGATGGGATCCTCACCGCCGTTGACCGTGGTGCCGTTCGTGGAGTCCTGGTCCACGACCGCCCAACTGCCGTCCGGCTGCTGGATGAGCACGGCGTGCTGGTGGGAGACTCCGGGGTCCTCCGGCGGACGTCCCAGGTCGACGTCCGGGGCCTCGCCGGTGGACTGCCGACGCCGGCCGATGGTGATCTGGTGGCCGCTCAACGGCAGTTGCTGGGGCTCGGAGTACGCCGGCAGGTTCAGGGAAGCGGCCTCCGGCCCGCTGCGGCCCATCATCGCCATGAAGTACTCCCGGTCCGGCGCGATCGACGCCGTCCAGGACCTCGGCGCCCCGGGGGCCTGTGGCTGGGCCGGCATCTGTGGCTGGGCCGGCATCTGCGGTTGACCGGGCGGCGCTGGAGCGCTGCCGTTCGCCTGCCCGTGCGGAGGCCCGACGGGCGGCGCACCCGCCGGCGGGTAGCCGTAACCCCCGCCGTGCTGCGGAGCCTGTGGCGGTTCCTGTTGGACGGGCGTGGCGGGCGCCCATTCGCCGGCCGGTTGACCCGTTCCAGGCTGCGGTGGACCGGGCTGTGGCTGGGGTGCCCCCGGTTGTGGTTGGGGCATGCCGGGCTGTGGCGGCCCGGGCGGGGCCGGTTGACCCGCTCCAGGCTGCGGCGGACCGGGATGACCCGGGCCGGGCGGCTGGCCGTGCGGTGCTCCGGGCTGGGGCTGTGGCGGCCCAGGAGGCTGCGGCGCGCCCGGCTGTGGCACGCCTGGCTGTGGCTGGGGGAAGCCGCCGGCGCCGGGACTCGGCTGCCCTGGCTGGGGCTGTGGCGGCGGCGTCGCCGTCGGCGTGTTCGTGAGGAAGTTGAACCGGCAGCCCTCACAGAACGGCGCCTGTGCCTCTCGAGGCGTGCCGCACTGTGGGCAGGTCTCGGACTGGGCCGGTGGCGGAGGGGCGGGTGGGCGCGCCTCCGGGCCCGGGTAGCCGTATCCCGGTTGCTGCTGCGGTCCGGGTGGTCCGGGCGGTCCGGGAGCGGCGCCGGGTCCGGGCGGGCCCGGGTAGCCGTATCCCTGCTGCGGGCCGCCGCCCGGGCCGGGCGGGGGTGGCGGGACAGCACCCATCGGAGCTCCGGGCGCACCCGGCGCACCGGCCGGCGCACCGGTCATGCGGTGGCCGCATACCTCGCACCAGTCGTCGGCCGCCGACTGGTGGCCGTTCGGGCAAGTCGGCATCGTCGTGCCTCCCCCTCCGTACTGCTTATTTCCTTACACGGACCGTTTTCGTGGACCGTGTCTCGAGCGTCATCTCGTCGGCGTCGGCGACCTTCGCCTTGAGTCGAACAGTACCCGTCGCCGCGTCCACCACGTCGACCACCTTCGAAAGCAGTTTCGCAGTCTCCCTGTTCTCGGATGTGTTGGCTAGCTGCACGGCACGTCCCAAATGCGCGGTCGCGCCCTGCTCGTCACCGGATTTCCGCAGGTCCAGGCCCTGTTGGATGGCCTGGGCCAGCTCGGCTTGCCCGGTGTAGTGGGCGACCTGGGGATTGATCTGTGTGGTGGCCGTCATATCGTTCGTCCACACCGCACGGATCAGTCCCCTGGCCAGCATGTCCGGAGTATCCCCGTCGGGTCCAGGCAGGACAAGTGACACCCGGGCCGCCAGCATCTCCCGCCCCACCTCGGCGGCGGGAACACGTACACAGACGTGGTAGTCGCGCGACTCGTCCCCCCAGGAGCCGATGGGGTAGTCGCCCGAGCGCGTGCCGGACTCGTCCCGCCGGTCGGTGAGGTCCTCGACCGTCGGCGCGACCTGCTTCACGTAGCGGACCTCCGCGTCTCGCGGGGTCCACAATCGAAGTCGGACATCGGCGACGTCCTTGCCCATGGCGCGTTGCATCATGTCCGCGAAGTCGGCCGCCAGGCCGTCCGGATCGGCGACGATGTCCGCGGTGCCGAGGAGGGCCGAGGCGATCGCGGTCAGCTCCTCGACCTCCCAGTCGGTGCCGACTCCACGGGTGTCACAGGTGAACCCTCCCGTGCACAGGTCGAGGGCGGCCTGGAGGTCCGTGGGCTCCTCGTGTTCGTTCCGTCCGTCGGTCAGCAGGATGCCGTGCCGGATCCGTGCCTCCGCCGAACTGAACAGCTCGTGGGCCAGGCGCAGCCAGGTGCCGATGGCGGTGCCCGCCACCGGGGCTGAGCATGTCGAGTGACTCCCGTGCCCGGGCCCGGGTTTCCGGACCGGCGGTGGCCAACCCGCCGTTGCCCGGGAAGATCTCCTTCGCCAGGTGGTTGCCTCTGGCCGGCGAGGGGAAGGAGGGGCGGGCGGACGGCGTGTGCGGCGCCTTCCGCGAACTCCCCTGCCCCCGTGTGCTGTTCGGTTCAGCTCGCGACGCTGGGCGGGGCGAGCTCCACGCCGGGTTCATGGCGGTCCGGCTCTTCCGTGCGTGTGCCACCGGCCCCCGGATCCGTACGATCACCCGCTGCCCGTCGGTCGCGCGCCGCTCACGAAGAGACTCCGGGGCACTTCGAGAGCCCCGGGGCGGAACCTCACACTTCCCCTGCGGCCGGACCTGCCCCGTCGGTCGGCACCGGGAACGGAACCAGGGCCACTGTTACGTTGTCGTGGCCCCCCGAGTCCAAGGCGTGACCGACGAGACGCTGCGCGGAGTGCAGCGGCCTGGTACGCGCGTCCGCCGGGACGGTGGCCGCCATCTCCGTCGCGGACTCGGCGTAGTTCCACAGCCCGTCGCTGCACACCACCACCACGCCCGGCCCCCGAGGAGTGAACGAGGCGGTGTGCGGCTCCAGTTCGTACGCGTCGGCGCCGAGCCAGCCGGTGATCGCATGCGCACGGGGGTCCGCCTGCGCCTCCTCTTCGCTCAACAGCCCGGCGGCCACCATGTGGGCGGCCCAGGAGTCGTCCTCGGTCAGCCGGGCCGGGGAGGACGTTCGGTCCTCCGGAATCCAGTACGCGCGACTGTCCCCGATCCAACCGATCGTCAGAAGCTCGGCCGTGGTGACGGCACCGACGATGGTGCAGGCCGGCGGATTGCGTTCGGCGTCGGTGTCCGAGCCGGAGGCCAGCGCGCTCACCGCGTCGGCGGCGGCCAGCAGGGCGTCGTGCATCGCGTCCTCGGGGTGCGCGCCGCGGGGTACGGACTCCCGCAGCGCGGCGCGGGCGGCTTCGGACGCCGCGGCGGAGGCCTCCTCGGAACGGGCGGCCGAGGAGACACCGTCACAGACCACGGCGATACCGGCCGCACCGCCGTCCGATAGCGGGCAGGTGTCGATGGCGAAGAAGTCCTGGTTGCGCTGATGCCGCAGACCACGGTCGCTGGCGGCGGCGAGGGCACCCCGCTCCTGCTCCATGTGGTCACGGGCGTCGGGCTGCTTGTGGCCGCAGTGCTCGCAGCACCCGTCGCCGTCGATGCCACCGGTACCGCAGGCGATGCAGCGCGGCCCGAGAGCCTCGGGTTCGCCTGTCGGCGTGCCGGCTGGTTGGGGTGCGGCGCCGGGCTGGGGCGGGGGATCGGGCGCGCCTGGTGCGTCACCGGCCGCCTGGGCGGCGCTGGTCGGGGTCTCGAGCGTCTGCCCCGCCGGGCGTGGGAGGTGCAGGGTGGGCGTGGACGGGGCGGTGGGTACGGGCGGGGCGGGGAGGGTGCCGGCACCGGTAGGCGGTGACAGTGGCGGCTGGGGCGGCATGGGAGGGGCGGCCGGCGGTGGTGGCGCGGCCGCCGCGGGCGAGTCCACAGCGGGCGATGCCGTTGGCGAGTGAAGTGCCCCGTCCGTCGGGAGGGTTGGCTGCTCTCCCTGATCACACGTCGCGCCGCCGGCCGGCAGACGTGCGGCGGCGCGCAGATCGGCGCCGCACGCCCCGCAGTAGAGGTCCCCCTCCTCCAACGGCTCCGCGCAGCTGGGGCAGCCGGACAGTCGGTCGAGCTGTGGCATCTTCGTCACACCCACGTCCTGGGGCGGAATCGGTTCGCCCGTTCCACCAGTTCGGTCCTCTCCGTGCCGGTCTGCGCGAGTCTCGTCAGTCTCCGGTACGAACGTTCGAGGTCCCGTCGCAGCCCGTACTCGTTCATCGGGTTACCGAGCAACGACGGACGGGCGGGCCCGTGCACGACTCTGCCAGGGTGGTGCGCGGAACTCCCATCCGGGCCACGCTCGTGCTCAGCGGCGGTTTGCGGTACGACCACGGGCGTAACCGTACCGCCTGACGGGTCGTTCGGCGGTACGGTACCCGCGTTGCTCGGGTCTTCGGCGGCCCTCTTGGCCCTCTTGGACCTGGTGGCCCCGGCGCCCCGAGTGTGACCGGTGTGGCCGCCCGCCAGCAGCCAGTCCCGCGCGCCCCCCAACACCACGACGGCCAACTCCTGCTCTCGCAGGGAGTCAAGGCCCGCCGCCCGCAGCTGCTCGACCTGGCCGGCCGCCGCGTGCAGCTCGTCGAGCAGCGGTTCTGACGGTGTACGGCCCCGCAGTCGGGTCCGTACGGTGGCGACCCGGGCGGACAGGAAGTGGATCGACGCTTCCGGTACGGACTCCAGCACCGCCACCGCCCCCAGCCGCAGCCGCACCCGGGCCAGGCCGAACGCGGCGCCGACGTAGGTCGGATCGGTCGACCAGACGAGGCGGTAGTAGTCCGCGGAGTTGTCCAGCTGCTCCAGGGCCTCCGCACAGCAGGCCAGAGTCAGCTTGGCGGCCGGCTCGCCGGGGAACGCGGCGTAGACGGCCTCGAACGCCCGTGCCGCCGATCGCGGCTCTCCGGCGACCATGTGGTACAACCCCCGATACCAGACCACCCGCCAGTCGTTCGGGTGCCCGCTCGTCAGCTTCTCCAGCGTCGCGGCGGCCTCCCCGAGGTCGGCCGGGCGACCCTGCTCCAGGTGGGCACGCAGCCACCGGAGTTGACGTTCGACCGGGCTGTCGAGGGTGCCCGCCAGCGCGCTGACCAGCTCCGCTGGTGTGGCGGTCAGCAGACCTGCGAGATGGCCGGCCGCGGGGTCGTTGGGGTCCACCTTGGGCACCGGCAGAGCCAGTGCGACGAGGTCCGGAGCGGTTGGCGCGGGCGTCGGCGCCGTGTCGCGGCCGTCGCCCACGGCTGCCATGGCCGGCGGCTCGCCTGTCCGGAGGGTGCCCCTCGGCCCCACGGGAGGGCTCTCCGCCGGGTTGTACGGCCCCAGCGCCCGGCGGATTCGGCTGATCAGGGAAGGGCGTACGTCCCGGCGGCCCAGGACCGAGGTGTCGCCGTCCGTGCCGGCCAGCAACTTCGTGTCGACCACGCGGACTTCCGGCCCGAACAACGAGGAGACCGCCGAACGTGGGCGCCTGGTGCGCAGCGCCACCACCTCCCCTAACACACCGCTCAGTTGTTCGGCCATCTCGGCCGCGGACGTGAAGCGACGCCGCGGGTCCGGCTCGGTGGCCCGGACCAGGAACCGGTAGAAGGACTCGAACCGCCGGAAGACCTCGACGTCGTCCGGGTGGGGCAGGCTTTCCGCGTAGGTGCCGGTGTAGCCCTGGAAGTCGAAGGTGAGCACCGCGACGGTACGTGCCACCGTGTACAGGTCGGAGGCCACCGAGGGACCACTCAGGGGCACTTCGGGGGCCTGGTAGCCCACCGTGCCGTAGACGGCGCTCTCCTCGTCGTCCAGGCGGCGTACCGCACCCAGGTCGATGAGTTTGAGCTGGTCGTCCTGCTGGATCGCGTTGTCCACCTTGAAGTCGCAGTAGACCAGGCTCCGGTTGTGCAGGTGGGAGAGGGCCTCCAGCGCCTCCAGACCGTACGCGCAGGCCTGTTCGACCGGTAACGGATCGTGTCGGCCCTCGGGCGTACGCCGGGCGTTGGCGAGCTCCTCGAGCGACCTGCCGCCGACGTACTCCATCACGATGTACCCGTCCATACCCCCGCCGTGCGGGTCCGGATGCTCGGGTCGGGCTTCGGCACGTCCGGTACGGCGACCAGGCCCAGCCCGAGACGACCGCGGCTGGCGCGTGCGTTGCCGCCCGTACCGGGGCTGCGCACCGACAACTGTCGGGCCGAGCGGGCGGTCTCCCGCTCGTCGACGTGGGAGCGGGTGAGTCGGCCGGAGCTGGCGGCGGAGTCGGCACCGGCCGGTCCGGCGGTGCTGGCGTGCCCGGCCCTGGCCGGGCCAGCGCCGCCGGAGCCCGCGGAGGCTGCCGAGGACCCCGCACGCTTCGGGTCGCCCGTGCCACGCGCCGCCGCGGTGAGGCTGGTCGGCGCCGCTCCGAGGACGCCGTCCGGGGCGAGTGCGGGCGCGAGTCCGCAGGTGTCGCAGTGGGGTTCGCCCTCGGCCATGTCCTCGTAGGCACCGGCGCAGTCGCCGTGCTCGCACGGGCCGCGTGACTGTGCTGTCCGGGTCAACAGTTCCCCCCGCGGTCTGCGTGCGCCGGGCCGCTCTGCGGTGGCACCAGCAGTGCCTGCGCGGCCTGCTGGTAGCGCAGTACGGCGTCCTCGGCGGCGCGCAGATCACACGGAGCGCTCCACAGCATGCGGCGTGCGGTGTCGTACCGCTCCGACAGCAGGCCGTCCTCCGCCATGCCGTGCTGTGCCACCTTCGCCCGGTACGCGTCCAACCGCCCGCGCAGCTCGGCCCGTACGGCCAGCGGGGCGGTCACCGCGGAGAGCGAGGCCCGAGCCCGTTCCAACTCGTCCTCAGCACGCCGCTCGAGGCTCTCCAGCAGCGGGGAGAGCCGGTGCCACTGGGCGCGGCGGCGGTAGTCGGCGGCGGTGTTGAGCTGTTCGTGCAGCGCGGTGGGCGGGCCGCTCACCACGGGGACCTCGGACGCGGCGATCTTCGCCAGCACCTCGCCGCGCGCCGCCCGCGCCTCGGCCAGCGTACGGTCGGCGCGGGAGAGCACGTCGCGCAGGCTGATCAGCCGCTGCTCGGCGTCCTGTCGGACGGACAGCACCGCGTCGATCTCGCGGCGCACCTCTTCCAGGGCCCGAGCGGCACGGTCGTAGCGGGCCGTCTCCGCCCGCCCGCCGCCCGGAGCGGCGCTGCCGCCGTCCGCTGTCCAGAAGGCCAGCGGGTCACTGAGCACCTCGGCGCGCAGCGCGGTGAGTTCGTCGGTGATCCGGTCCAGGTCGTCGGCCGAGGGGTGCTCGCCGGGGCGTACGCCCACGGACTGCGCAAGCGAACGGACCCGGCGCAGCTCGGCGTTCAACAGGTCGATCCGGGCGGGCAACGCGGACCAGACCGAGTCGGCGGCCGCCACCACGTCCAGCGCGCGTGCGTACGAGCCGTTCATCCGCTCGACCAGCTGGCTCAACGTCAGTTCCTCGGCGAGCCGTGGTCGCCCCCGGGCCTCCTCCTCGGGGGCCTCCGCGCCCCGGTCGTACGGCCGAGATCCGTCGCCGGCTCCGTCGCCGGGCACGCTCATACCCGGCACCGTGAGCGTGCCGCGCAACAGGCCGGTCAGTTCCCCGAGATCGTCGCGGCTCGGCCAGCGTCGGCGGTCCCGCAGCTCGTGCGCGGCGCGCAGCGTGCGGGCGTACGCGTCGAAGCTGGCCCACAAGCTGTTGACCAACTGCTCGGTGGCCGCCCAACGGCGGGCCGTGGTGCCGGTCAGACGCGCGCCCTCCAACAGCCGGCGGCCCGCGTGGTCCTGCAGGGCCAGCAGCGACGTCTCGACCGCTTCGTGCTCGGCGTCCAGGCGCGCGAGCGCACGGTCCACCTCCTCCCGGCTCATCACCGGTCCGCCAGGTCCCGAGGGGCCCATCCCGACCTCACCTCTGCTCTCTCGCGCTGCTCACCCTGTCGCGTGCCGCTCCGCCGTGCCGAACGGCGGTTACCCGTCACTCAGTCCCGGTACACCGGCTTCGAAGGTGCCGGCTCCCGCGCCGGGTTCATCGCCTCGGCGAGCCCCTCGTCGTACGACTCCCGCCAGGGACTGTCCGCACCGCCCTTCCGATACTCCTCCAGCACCCCCGTGGACGCGTCGCACCAGCTCCCGGTCCTCCCGGTGCACGGTGACGTACGGCCCGGTCGTGGCGGGTTCGCCCACGAGCCGCGTCGGGGAGTACGGCCGGCAGCAACAGCCCCGCCACGGCGGCGTATCCGGCAGCCGACCGGAGCGCCGCGACCGGCCGGCGCACGCCGGGCCCGCCCCGGTGCGGAGTCCGCCGAGCGGTGACCGCTGCCCCGACACGCCCCGTACGGTCTTGACCGTGCCTCATGAGTGCCCGCCTCACCGGTACTCCGCGACGCTTCGGCCGAAGGCCAGCAGTGCGTCCGGTGTCGCCAGCAGCGCCAGTGCGGCGGCACCGACGGGCAGCGCGGTCAGCGCCGCGCGTCCGCTCGAGGCCGCGCGTTCGAACTCGCGCTGCTCGTGCCCGGCGGCCTCCCGCAGCGCGGTGTCGACCGTGTCGAGGGTGGCGCCCGTACTGCCGACCCGGTCGATCACCAGGTCGACCGCCTTCTCGTGGTTGCCCGAGGTCTCCTGGTCACGGGCGCGTTGGTGGCGCTCCTGCCAGACCCGCACCGCCTCCATGGCCTCCTCCACCGGTCGGCGCCCCGCCCGGTCGTCGGCCAGCGCCAGGGCCGCGTCGAGTCGGCCCTCCACACCCTGCCCACCGGCGACCTCGCGCATCCGCCGCTGATACTCCTTCTCGTACTTCCCGCCGCCCGAGCCGCGTGCGACCAGCCACATGTTCTCCGCGCCGCGCGCCTGGAGGGAGCCCGTCCAGGTCTCGTTCGGTTCCCGTGGGGACTCGGCGCCGTGCTGGTCGGAGGCGTCCAGCCGGGACTGCGCCACCGCGTGCGCGCCGGTGAGCCACAGCAGGACACCGAGCACCGCCGCCGTCGCCGTGAGCAGGCCCGGATTGCGGACGCGGTTCGTACGCCGGTGGAGATGCCGTTGGCTGAGGAGCAGCGTGACGAGGGTGAACAGGCCCAGGCCCAGGCCCAGCGCGTGCAGCGGCCAGTCCCGTGCCTTGGTGCGGTCCTCGCTCAGCCGCGCGCTCTCTGTCGCGTACAGCTTCTCGGTGGCTGGGAGCAGCGTGTCCTGCCTCCGCTCGTTGGCGTAGCGGAGGTGGGAGCCGCCGAGGGGCAGCCCCTGCCGGTCGTTGGCGCGTGCGGTCTCGACCAGGCCGGTGTGGCGCGGGAGTTCCCGGCTCAGCTTGGTGATCTGCCGTCGCGCGGCGACGGAGCCTCGGGAGTTCGCGGTGGCGCGGGTCAGTAGCTCGGAGGCGGTACGGATGTCCTTCTCGTCCTGCGCGCGCTTCGCGTCCGCCGTGCGCTGACCGGCCAGGAACTCGATCGAGGCCATGGTGTTGGCATGCGCCAACGACCGGTGGATGCTCGCGGCGTCGGCGCTCAGCGGATGGCTGTGTTCCAGCACGTCGTCCGCGGCGGCGCTCCGCTCCTCCAACTGCCAGGTCGTCACCGCGCCGGACGCGATGATCAGCAGGGCCAGTACCGCGCCTCTGATCCGCAGCCGGCCCGGTGGCGTGTCGGCGGCGTCGACCAGTTGTCGGAGGGCGCTGACCTGTACTGCGGGCCGATAGACCGAGGTGAAGCGGCGTACCCCCGTGGGCGGGTCCGGGTCCACGGACACGCGCGGCGGGGGAGCCGTCCGTACGTCAGGCCGTTGTGTCACGGCTCGAAGACCCCCTCGGTCGCTGGCAGCGCCTGCTCCACCGCCGTGCCACGCCTCGGCTCCCGCGCGTGCCGCGGGTGGCGGTGGCCCCGTTCAGCAGTATGGCCACAACCACGGGCCAACACACCGGGATTGACGGAACGTCGCCGCGGACGAGTCCCCGCCGAGGCTTCCCCGGGCTTCCCCGGCTTTCCGGTCGCTACCACACTGCCGGGTGCCTTCGGTTCCCCGATGCTGGTGAAAGGGGTGTTCTCAGGCCGGCAAGTTCGTACGAACGAGGATAAGTTCACCAGCGGGTCATAGGGGAGCCTTAGGTGCTATGTCAGAGTTTGTTCGTATCGCCCGCCGGGCCGGCGCACCTCGGGCCGCGGGGGTGGATGAACCCGGGCCAAGGGCGCACTAGTATCCCTGAATGCCGACGCGACAGAGCCTGGAACCTCCGGCGGGACACATGCCGGGGACCGTCGTTGCCCGAGCCGGCGTGCCCCCGTCCAGACCGGTGCTGGCGATCTCCGCCACCCTGCTGCTGCTCTTCGGCACGCTGGTCCTCGGCATGACGCCGCTCTTCCCCACGTTCCTGTCCGGCGACCTGCTGCTGGTGGCGCTGGTGCTGATCGTCGTCGTGCCGGTCGCCCTCTTCTTCGGCAGCGGCGGATGGACCGCCTGGCGGCAGCGTCGACAGGGCCCACAGGAAACGGTCCGCGAGCGACTGCCGGACTCGCTCGCCATCGACACCCACGGTGTCGCCTTCCGGTGCGGCGGCCGCGCCACCCTCCGGTACTCCTGGAGCGAGGTACGCCGGTTGGACGCCGGGGCCGGGCAGGAGAAGGGCTGGCTGCGGCTCTGGCTGGTGGACGGTGTCCCGCTGCCCGACGCCGTGCCCGACAGCCGGCGTACCAGCGAGGGCGCGCTGCTGGTGCTGGAGTTCGGTGACGGGGCGGAACGGGAGACCGTCGCCGCCGCCGTCCGCGCGTACCGGCCGCCGGGCGTGCGGATGCGACTCTGAGCCGGTCAGCCCCGGCGCTGGCTGGGTGCTGGCGAAGTGCTGGCCACGTCCTCAGGCGGCGTAGTGCCGGCGCAGCCGGGCGTACGCGGACGGGAACGCGCCGAGTCGGTCCAGACCCAGGAGAGCGGCACCGAGCACCGGTGGTGTGCTGACCAGCCGCGGACTGGCCAGTGGGGCCTGGTCGGCGAGCTGCTCGAGAAGCCGGTCGTGGAGCATTGGATGCTGGACGGCCAGGACACCGCCGCCCAGGAGCACCGGCGCGGGGCGGTCGAGCAGTGCCAGCCGGCGTAGCGTGACCGTCACGAGCGCCACGATCTCGTCGGCCTGCCGGTGCACGAGCGCGCGCGCCACCGGATCTCCGGCGGCGGCGACCTCGAAGAGGATCGGGGGGATCGCGTGACGGCTCCCCGGGGCCAGGTCACCCAGGTGCAGTGCCTCGATCAGGGCGTACATGGACGGCAGCGCGAAGTGTTCCGGCAACGCCCGCGCCAGCCGCGTCGCCTCCCCACGGCCGTCCTCGGCCCGCGCGGCGAACCAGAGGGCCTCGTCGGCGAGGCCGCCACCGCCACCCCAGTCGCCGGACAGCCGGCCGATCGCGGGGAACCGGTGGGTGGTTCCTTCGCCGTCCCGGCCCACGCAATTGATCCCCGCGCCACACACCACGGCCACGCCCGGACCGGTCGAGTCCGTGTCCGGGAGTCCGGCGCGCAGGATCGCGAAGGTGTCGTTCACCGTGTGGGTACGTGTGCCCCAGGCGTGCTCACGCAGCCGGTTGGCGAGTTCCTCCTCCTCCCGCGGCAGGTCGGCGTTGGCGAGACAGGCCGAGACATCCCGGATCACCGGTGCGGGCTCGTCGCTGAGGTGGTCGCTGACACGGACGTCCTGACAGACGTCCGCACGGCCGCCCGCGGCGTACTCGTCCACGCACTCGACCGCTCGTCGTACGGTCCTGCCGAGCGCGTGTACGGCCGCCTCGGCGCCGACCGTCGGCGGTTGGAAGCCGCCGCCGCGCGCGCTCCCCAGCACGGTGCCGTCCACCCGGACCACCGCCACGTCGGACTTGCTGTTCCCGGCGTCGATGGCCAGGCAGGCGGCGTCGGCGGACACCTCCGCGGCGTCCTGCTCGGCGGCGAGGCGGGCGCGGGCCTGGGTACTCGTGTGGGCGTCGGTCAGAGCCATCCCAGGTGCTCCCGGTTGTGGGCGAGCAGCCGGTCCGTCAGCTCCTCGGCGAGGGTGTACTGGCCGATCAGCGGGTGTGCCAGCAGCGCCTTGAACACCCGGTTACGGCCGCCGTGCAGCGCGGCCTCGAGCGCCAGGTCCTCGTAACCGGTGACATGTGTGACCAACCCGGCGTACAGCGGGTCCAGGTCGGGTGCGGGCAGCGGTCGGGCGCCACCGGCCGTCACGAGCGCCGGGACCTCGACGACCGCGTCGTCCGGCAGGAAGGGCAGGGTGCCGTTGTTGACCGTGTTGACCACCTGCACGGCACCGCCGGCCGCCCCGGTGCCGGACTGGCCGGGCTCGGTGCTCGCCGGCGTCGTCCGCCCGCCCAGGAGGGCCGCGGCCAGCGCGACGGCGGCCTCCGAGTAGAAGGCTCCACCGCGCTTGGCGAGGAGTTCGGGCTTCCGGTCCAGCGCGGGATCCGCGTACATCCGCAGCAGCCGCTCCTCCATCGCGGCGACCTCGCTCGCGCGGGAGGGTTTCGTGCGCATCTCGTCCACCACGTCGTCGTGCGCGTAGTAGTAGCGCAGGTAGTACGAGGGCACGACGCCGAGCCGGTCCAACACCGGGAACGGCAGGTGGAGTTCCTCGGCGATCCGGGGGCCGTGTTCACCGAGCAGCTGCGGCAGCACGTCCGGGCCGCCGGGGCCGCCCAGGCGTACGCCCAGCTCCCAGGTGAGGTGGTTGAGGCCGTAGTGGTCCAGGTGCACCTGCTCCGGATCGACGTTCAGCAGGCCGGCGAACTTGCGCTGCAGGTGGATCGCGACATTGCACAGACCCACCGCCCGATGCCCGGCCCGTAGCAGCGCGCGGGTGACGATGCCGACCGGGTTGGTGAAGTCGATGATCCAGGCGTTCGGGCTGCGGTGTCGTACACGTTCCGCGATGTCGAGCACCACCGGCACCGTACGCAGCGCCTTCGCGAGGCCGCCGGCGCCGGTGGTCTCCTGGCCGACGCAGCCGCACTCCAGGGGCCACGCCTCGTCCTCGGCACGGGCCTCCTGGCCGCCCACCCGCAGTTGGAGGAGTACCGCGTCGGCGCCCTCCACGCCCGCGTCCAGGTCAGCGGTGGTGGTGATCCGGGCGGAGTGTCCCTCCCGGGCGAATATTCGGCGGGCCAGTCGGCCCACCGGCTCCAGTCGGTCCGTCGCCGGATCGATCAGCACCAGTTCGCTGACCGGCAGGGTGTCGCGCAGTCTGGCGAAGCCGTCAACGAGTTCCGGGGTGTAGGTCGAGCCTCCACCCACCACGGCCAGTTTCACGGGCGTACCTCTCTCATGTGCGGGAGTCGGCGGGTCGGTGACGCAGCCGTGGCGGGTGCCGGCCCGCCCGGTGCGGTCCTCGGTCTCAGCGCGAGGTGTCGAACACCTCCTGCCGGGTGCTGGCCAGCGCGCTCCGCAGGGCGCCGGTCAGCACGGGACGTTCGGTGACGGTGCCCAGCACCAGCCGCGGTCGGGGCACCGCGAGTTCGGCCAGCTCGGCGCGCACCCGCTCGCGCAGCGGTTCGCCGCCCGCGGCCAGCAGTCCGCCGCTGAGCACCACGACCGGCGGATCGAGCATCGCCAGCAGTCCGGCCAGCCCGGTCGCCAGGGCGGTGGCGAAGCGCTGGAGCAACCGCTCCCCGGCGTCGCCGACCTGACCCGTGCCGCGTGCGGCTTCGCTCAGCAGTCCGGCCGCGGCGTGCTCGACGGCCATCTTCCGGGCATACGGGGGGCGGGGCACGCCGAGTTCGTCCGCCAGCCGCAACACGGCCCCAGCCCCGGCCAGTTCCTGGTAGCCGCCGCTGCCGGCACGGGCCGCGTCCCGTACGAGCGGGGCGCCCGGCACCGGGAGGAAGCCGACCTCGCCGGCGCCGCCGGTCCAGCCCCGGTAGAGGGTGCCGCCGATGACGAGCGCGGCGCCCATCCCCGCCTCGTTCCACAACAGCAGGAAGTCGTCGACGTCGTTGGCGACCCCCAGCTGGTGCTCCGCGACGGCGACCAGGTTCACGTCGTTGTCGCAACTGAACGGCATCGGCAGGGTGGTGGCCAGCTCCTCCAGTAGGTCGGGGGAGTGCCAGCCGGGCAGGTGCTGGGCGTAGCGCAGGCGTCCGGTGCTCGGGTCGAAGGCGCCCGGAGTGCCGATGACCGCGTGGTGCAGCTCGTGCAGAGCGACTCCGGCCTCCGCGGCGGCGCCCTCCAGCGCGGCGGTGAGCAGCTCCGTCACGGGCTGTCCCGCGGCGCGGGTCCCCCCGGCGCGGGTTCCGGCGGGGGCCGTGGTGCGTACGGACCGTCGGGCGGGGACGGACACCTGGTGCCGGCCGATCGTACGGCCGGTGATGTCCGCGATCGCGGCGCGTATCGTGCCGGCGGTCACATCGAGCGCGGCGACCCGCGCGGCGTCCGGGTTGAGCGCGTACAGCCGGGCGTTGGGTCCGGGGCCGCCGCCACTGGTGCCCGTGCCGATGACCAGGCCGGCGGCTTCCAGGCGGGCCAGCAGCTGGGAGACGGTGGGCTTGGACAGACCGGTGAGTCCGCCGAGTCGGCTGCGGGAGAGCGGGCCGTGTGTGGCCAGCAGGTCCAGCGCGGCGCGGTCGTTCATGGCCCGTAGCACGCCCGGGGTGCCCGGGGACGCCTGGCACACGGAGCCTCCAGCGAACTGTTAGGAAGGTTTCCTGTTCAAACGAAACGCTAGGCCCGCCAGCGCACGGCGTCAACGTGTGATCGGAATGCCCGTCCGTACGGCCGCACACCCGTACGGGCGCTCGGCCGTGCCGTTTCAGCGCTCGGCCGGCGTCTTCTCCAGCGAGAGCCGGCCCGCCTCCAGAGCGAGCGACTCGTCGTCGACCATCTCGATACCCCGCTCGTCCAGGGCCTGCTTGACACGCCAGCGCAGTTCCCGCTGCGCCCCCAACGCTTCCCCGGGCATGGTCTTCACCTGCACGCGCAGCACCATGGAGTCCAGCGTCACCGAATCCAAACCGAGCACCTGTACCGCGTCCCACAGGACCTCGTCCCAGGGCTCGTCCTTCGACATGGCCGCACCGGCCGAGACGATGGCGCCGCGCACCTCAGCCAGGTCCTCGCGCGCCCGGACCTGGACGTCCAGCGCGGCGGTCGCCCAGCCCTGGCTCAGGTTGCCGACGCGCTTGATCTCGCCGTTGCGTACGTACCAGATCTCGCCGTCGTCGCCGCGCAGCTTGGTCACCCGCAGGCCGATCTCCATCACCTTGCCGGTCGCCTCGCCCGCGTCGATCCGGTCGCCGACGCCGTACTGCTCCTCGAGCAGCATGAAGGTCCCGGTCAGTACGTCGGTGACCAGGTTTCGCGCGCCGAAGCCGACCGCGACTCCCGCGACGCCGGCGCTGGCCAGCAGCGGCGCCAGGTTTATGCCCAGGGTGCCCAGGACGACCAGCCCGGCCGTGCCCATGATCACCATGGTGGCCACGCTGCGGAGCACCGAGCCGATGGCCTCGGAGCGCTGCCGGCGGCGCTCGACGTTCACCAGGAGTCCGCGGCCTCGCAGCGCGTTACCGCTCGCCTCGGCCTCCGCGTCCCGGTTCACGCGCTGTAGGAACGAGGTGATCGCCCGGCGTACGAGATAGCGCAGGACCACCGCGATGGCCAGGATGAGCAGGATCCGCAGCCCGGTCGCCAGCCAGGTCGACCAGTTCTCCTCGAACCAGCCGGCGGCGTTGGTGGCCCGTTCGTGGGCCTCCTCGAGCGAGGTCGCCCCGTCGGTGGGGGGAGTACCGTCCGGAGAAGGGGTGGCGGCGAACGACCAGGACACAGCAGAACCCTTCCGTGCGAGGCGTGCCCGGGCGGTCCCGGGAGGCCCCGGGAGGTACGCGCGGCGGCGTACGCACACAGAGGACACACTAATGGCCCATCCCGCACACATCCGGCCCCTCCGCGCACCTCCCGACCAATCCCGGCCACGGTCCGTCACGCCCTGCCGGTTCCGCCCCGGTGGCGTACGATCCGCCCGCACAGCCCCTTCATGCCCGGCCATCGGCGTTCCGCGTGGGGCGCGCGCCGAGGTCTTGCGGAAACCGGCGGCGGCCGAGTGGCCAGCGGAACCCCGTTCCGTGACGGCTTCCGGTGAGCTTCCTGTGGTGGAAAACACCACGGGCGCGTTACCCGCTCGTGGTGGCGCGGTCAGTGGTGCAGAGGACACACTGGGGGAGATCGTCCCGGCGCGAGCCACGCGCCGCCGACGTACGAGGAGGCACCGTGCCGCATGTCCTGGTCCTCAACGCGTCGTACGAGCCGCTCGGTGTCGTACCGCTCCGCCGCGCGCTCATACTCGTCCTCAACGAGAAGGCCATCAGCCTCGAGGACTCCGGCGCCCTGATGCACAGCGCGACCCGCGTCGTCCCCGCACCCAGCGTGGTCCGTCTCAAACACTTCGTGCGGATGCCCTTTCGCGGCCCGGTGCCGCTGACCCGGCGCGCGCTGTTCGCTCGGGACGGCGGCCGATGCGCGTACTGCGGTGGCGTCGCGACCAGCGTCGACCACGTCATCCCGCGCAGCCGGGGCGGCAAACACACCTGGGAGAACGTGGTGGCGGCCTGCCGACGCTGCAACCACGTCAAGGCGGACCGCCATGTCACCGAGATCGGCTGGCGATTGCGCCACCAACCCGGCCCGCCGTCCGGACTGGCCTGGCGGATCATCGGCACCGGACATCGGGACCCGAGCTGGATGCCGTACCTCCAGCCCTACGGCGCGGACGACGCACTCGCCCGGATCGACGGCAGAGTACCTGCCTGAGCATCCGGGCTTTCGCGTTTACGGGGGCACGGGGCACACGGTGCGCCGGCGCGGTTGCCGGGTACACGGACCGGCGCCGGCGCCGCGACACGCTCGTGGGGGTAGTGGAAAAACTGGAGTTCGAAGCCCGAAATGCCCGGAACAACTTTGCCCAGGGCGGGGTGGTGACGGCAGATTCTTCGTGGAAGTACCCGTGACCTGAGTCACGATGCCTCCCGGAGGATGTCTGCGCGCGTGCAGGCTGGGTAGGGCAGGAACCGAACACCGAAGTCCATGAACGGAGGCCCGCCGTGGCCGCGTCCGCACTGCTCACCAGCGAATCCGATAGCCGCTTGGAGATCCCGGCCCCGCCGGAGAAACCCGGGCACGAACCGGTAGACCTGTCCGGCGTGACCGACCCCGACTCCGGACTCGACGGTTCGTGCTCCTTCGGCTCCGCCGAGACGCCACTGACCAGCGAGCCACCACTGGCCGATGTCGCGCCGCTCACCAGCGAACTTCCCATGGACGCCGAGCTGCCGCTGACCAGCGAGCCCACCGCGACCGGCATCGGTACCGAGCCCTCGGACATCTGAGTCGGGGCTGCGCCTCGCGCGCGCACCTCGTACGCCCCCTGCGCAACCTCGTACGCACGCGTCCGGGCGGCCGGACAACGACCGATCCGGCCGGCGGCCCGGACGTCGGGCGCGCGCCCGACAGCTGGACCCACCCCGAGCGCGCGCACGACAGGACCATTCGCTACCGTCGGAGCGTGGCAAACAAGATGAACGCACTGCGCGCCGGCACCCTCACGGCGGGGACGGTCGCCCTGCTGACCCTGTCGTCCCCCGCCTTCGCCGTCACTCCGGACGACGGTGACGACCCGGGGCCGGGCCTGAGTGTCCTCGAGACGCTGGGTATCTACGTCGGCCTGCCGATCCTGCTCTTCCTGGTGATCGCCGGCCTGGTGATGGTCGGGGACAAGCCCCGCAAACAGTAGGACCCCCTCCCGACGCCCGCCCGGTCCGTGGCCCGCGGCACTGCCGCCGGCTCCCGGACCGTACGCGCCGCGCGTGGCCGATCCATCGTTCCTGGGCGCTGCGTGCCGTCTGCGCTCGCAAACGGATCATCGCTCCTGAGGTGAGAAGCTGACGGGGATCTCCTGCCCGGGTGCTCGTTGAAGCGATTGCACCAAGGGCAGATGTCCAGCCGGAGGCATTGATGCAGAGCCCTGATATGTCCCGCGGTGCTCGTCTGGCCGCCCACGGAGCCGTCTCCACATCGCTGGCACTATCCAGTGATCGCAGACTGCACGAACTTGTGGACGCCGCCACTCCGATCGCTTCCGGACTCGGCGGAAAATCAGTGCTGCTGGAGGTCGGCGGGACCTCGGTCTTCGTGAAGCAGGTACGCCTGAGCGATTTGGAGCGACGCCCGGAGAACATCCATTCCACGGAGAATGTCTTCGGAATCCCGACCTTCTGCCAGTACGGCATCGGCAGCATCGGAGGCCCGGGGTTCGGAGCCTGGCGGGAGCTGGCCGTGCACATCATGACGACAAACTGGGTGATCGCGGGAGACTACGACGGGTTCCCCTTGATGTACCACTGGCGGGTGCTACCAGATTCCGGCCAGCCACTTCCCGAGGAACTGGCCGATGTGGAACGAGCTGTCGCCTACTGGGGAGGCGGAACGGGAGTACGTTGCCGGATTGAGGCTCTCCAGCGCTCCTCCGCGAGTCTCATGCTGTTCCTGGAGTGCATCCCGCAGAACTTGCACGACTGGTTCGGCGTTCAGGTTGAGACCAGTGACGAGATGGCCGAGCAGGCCTGCGCCATGGTGGACGATGAGCTGCACGCCGGTGTCTCGTTCATGAACACTCGCGGACTGCTGCACTTTGACGCTCACTTCCAGAACATTCTGACCGACGGTCGGCGGCTCTTCTTCGCTGACTACGGCCTCGCGATTTCTTCGCGCTTCGATCTCACGCCGGAGGAGGGCAAGTTCTTCGACGAGCACCGCACCTACGATCGGTGCTATACGGTGACACATCTGGTCAACTGGCTGGTTGTCGCTTTGTACGGGTACCAACCGGAGGAACGCAAGGAGTTCGTGCACTCCTGTGCCCGGGGGGTCTCTCCAGAACGAGTTCCACCGGCGGTAGCGGAAGTTCTTGTTCGTTACGCGCCGGTCGCCGCGGTGATGGGTGACTTCTATCGCAGGTTTCAGCAGGAGAGCCGGAGCACCCCTTACCCCCGGGAGGCGATCCGCCAAATCGATTCGTAATGTAGTTCTCCTGAATCGGTGACGAGGTCGGGCGGATCCCCACAGGTCTTGCGCACGGGCTCACGTTTTTCTCGAACGTTCGAGTGAGCAGGTTGACAGATCCGCAGGAATGCCTGACTGAGGTCAAGCGGGCATGCCCGTACGTCTTTGTTGCGCCTGGTCAAGATGGACTGCGGTGGTGAGATGTGGGGGTTTTGCTCGCCCCGACACCGGACGCGGGCGCGGGAAGGTGCCCCGCGCCCGCGCCCAGCGGTCGTACTTCCGTGCGGGCCGCCTCAGCCCTCGCCCGCCGCCGCGTCCGCGGCCCTCGCCCTCAGCGCACGTGCGACGCCCGCGCGCGACTCGGTGACCAGCCGGCGCAGCGCGGCGTTCGGCTTGGTGTCAGCGAGCCAGGCGTCCGTGGCGTCCAGGGTTTCCCGCGAGACCTGGAGCGTGGGGTAGAGCCCCACCGCGATCTGCTGCGCCATCTCGTGACTGCGGCTCTCCCACACCCCCGGCAACGCCGCGAAGTACTTCGCGGTGTACGGCGCGAGCAGCTCCCGCTGGTCGGTCTGTACGAAGCCGTGGATGACCGCTTCCTGCACGGCGTTCGGCAGGGCGTCCCCCTCGACCACGGAGGCCCAGGCCGCCGCCTTCGCCTCCGCCGTGGGCATCGAGGCCCGCGCCGTGGCCGCGTGCCGCTCGCCGGCCGAGGTCGCGTCCCGCTCCAACTCGGCGTCGATCTGCTTACGGTCCGCCCGCCCCGTCGCCGCGAGCCGCTGGAGCAGCGCCCAGCGCAGGTCGGTGTCCACGGTGAGCCCGCGAACCTCCTGCGAGCCGTCCAGCAGCCCGGCGAGCAGGTCCAGTTGTTCGTCCGTACGAGCCGTGGCCGCCAGAGCACGTGCCCAGGCCAGCTGGTGGTCGCTGCCGGGCTCGGCGGCCCGCAACTGCTCCAGGGTCGCCTCCGACCAGCGCGCCAGCCCGGTGGGCCGCCACTCGGGGGTGGCGTACAGGTCCAGGGCGAGTCGCGCCTGACGCTGTAGTGACTGCACGACCCCGATGTCCGCTTCCCGTCCGATGCCGGCCAGCACCAGCTCCAGGTAGTCCCGGGTGGCGAGTTCGGCGTCCCGGGTCATGTCCCAGGCCGAGGCCCAGCACAGGGCGCGCGGCAGCGACTCGGTGAAGTCGGCCAGATGACGGGTCACGGTCGCCAGCGACTCGGCGTCCAGCCGCACCTTGGCGTACGACAGGTCGTCGTCGTTGAGCAGGATGACCGCCGGCCGTTGCCGGCCCACCAGTTCTGGTACGTCGGTCAGTTCGCCGTCCACGTCCAGCTCCAGCCGGTCACCGCGCACCAGCTTGCCGTCCTTCAGGTCGTACAGTCCGATGGCGACGCGGTGCGGGCGGAGGGTGGGGGAGCCGGTGGCGCCGGAGGGCAGCGGTGGGGCTTCCTGGCGTACGGCGAAGCCGGTGATGGTGCCGCTGGAGTCGGTCTCGATCTTGGGGCGCAGGATGTTGATCCCGGCCGTCTCCAGCCACGCCTTGGACCAGGCGCGAAGGTCCCGTCCGGAGGTCTCCTCGAGCGCGGTGAGCAGGTCGGCCAGTCGGGTGTTGCCCCACTCGTGCCGCCGGAAGTAGGTCTGTACGCCCCGGAAGAACTCGTCCATGCCTACGTAGGCGACGAGTTGCTTGAGCACCGAGGCGCCCTTGGCGTAGGTGATGCCGTCGAAGTTGACGAGCACGTCCTCCAGGTCGCCGATCTCAGCCATGATCGGGTGCGTGGAGGGCAGTTGGTCCTGGCGGTAGGCCCACGTCTTCATCTGGTTGGCGAAGGTGGTCCAGGAGTGCGGCCACCTGCTCTCCGGCGCGTGCGCGAGGCAGGCGATGGAGGTGTACGTGGCGAACGACTCGTTCAGCCAGAGGTCGTTCCACCACTCCATGGTGACCAGGTCGCCGAACCACATGTGCGCCAGCTCGTGCAGGATGGTCTCGGCCCGCGCCTCGTACGCCGCGTCGGTCACCTTGGAGCGGAAGACGTACTGGTCGCGGAAGGTCACCGCGCCCGCGTTCTCCATCGCGCCGGCGTTGAACTCCGGCACGAAGAGCTGGTCGTACTTCTCGAACGGGTAGGCGTAGTCGAACTTCTCCTCGAACCAGTCGAAGCCCATCCTGGTGATGTCGAAGATCTCGTCCGCGTCCAGGTACTCCGCCAGCGAGGGCCGACAGTAGACCCCCAGCGGCACGGTACGCCCGTCCCGCTCCCAACTGCTGTGCACGCTGTGGTACGGACCCGCGATCAGCGCGGTGATGTACGAGGAGATGCGTGCCGTCGGGGTGAACCGCCAGATGTTCCCCCGGTCGCCCGCCGGCTCGGGGGTAGGGGAGTTCGAGATGACCTTCCAGCTCTCCGGGGCGTGCACGGTGAACTGGAAGGACGCCTTCAGGTCGGGCTGCTCGAAGCTGGCGAAGACCCGTCGCGCGTCCGGCACCTCGAACTGCGTGTAGAGGTACGCCTGCTCGTCCACCGGGTCCACGAAGCGGTGCAGACCCTCGCCGGTGTTCGTGTACGCGCAGTCCGCGACGACCCGGAGTTCGTTGCGCCCCGCGACGATCCCGGTCAGTGCGATGCGGGAGTCGGCGAAGACCGTGTCGGGCGCCAACTCCTCTCCGTTCAGCACGACCTCGTGCACCTCGGGCGCCACCAGGTCGATGAAGCTGTCGGTGGCCTCGGTGGCGTCGAACCGGACCAGGGTCTCCGACCGGAAGGTGCCCCCCTCCTGCGCACCGGTCAGGTCCAGCTCGATCTCGTATGCGTCCACGGTCAGCAACCGTGCGCGCTCCTGCGCTTCCGCGCGGGTCAGGTTCGTCCCAGGCACGTGGTCATCTCCTCTTGTGGCTTGACCCGCCATCCTTCCATGCGTCCCCGGCGGTCCGAGGGGCGATTTCCCCGGAGGCCCGCCGGCGGGCCTCCGGCGTACTCGTCACATGCGCGCAGCCCCCGCATGGCCGTACGCGCGCCCGCGTCAGCGCGGCAGCACCTCCACGTAGGCCGCCGGATCGGCTTCCTCCGCCGCCATCAGCGCCGTACGCACGAGGCTCGCCGCCAGGTCCGGCGTGTCCCGCAAAAGCGCCGGGGACACGCGTACGACGCTGATCCCCAGTCGCTCCAGCGCCGCGTGCCGGTACGCGCGAGGTGTGTCAGGAGGGTCGGCCCGGCCAGGGGCCCGTGTGGCGGCGCAGTCGTCGGGGTTCGCGGGCAGCTCGTCGATCTCCAACGCGACGGCGTGCCCCGGCCAGTACGCGTCCAGACCGCCGAGCGGCGGGCCGTCGGGCAGCCGCAGCTCGACGTTCCAGCACGGCTCCGGAAGTCCCTGGCAGCGCAGAGCCCCGTAGAGGTGGCCCTCGCTGATGGCCCTGCCCTCGGAGAGCAGGTGGGGCGCGAAGGCCGCCACCTCGGGGCGGTCCAGCAGGCCGGCGCGGCGCAGTTCGGACACGACCGCCGTCGCCTCGCAGTGCTCGGCGTGTACGGCCTCCATCAGCAGTTCGCGTAGCGCGGCCCCGTCGGTCAGCCGCCGTGCGGTGTCCGTCAGCGCGCGGTGCACGGGGGCCACCGGCAGGCCGGTGATCTCCTCGGGCTCCGGGAGGGAGAGGGTACGCACGACGCGGAGGAACCCGGCAGAGCGCAGTCTTCGGGTGTGGGGCACCAGGACGTCCACGCACTCGAGTAGGGGCAGCGCGGGGACGCCCCGGAAGCCGTGCAGGGCGAGCGCGGCCATTCCGGTGACCTGGGCCTCCCCGGTGACCTGGACTTCTCCGCTGGCTCGGGCCTCTCCGGCCGGTGGGGTGCGAGTGTGCCGGTCGGGTCCCGGCTGTGCGGGGACCGTGCGGCGCCCGGCGTAGAGCAGTCCGGCACGCAACCTTTCGGCCGGCACCGCCGGCCCGGCGCGCAGCAGGTAGACGCCCGGCAACAGGAGTTGCCAGGGTCCGCCGGGCCGGCAGCGTCGGTCGGCCTCGGCCGCGGACACCCCCTGCGCGCGGAGCGCCCGGGCGGTGAGCACGCTGTCGTGGATGTCCGGGCCGTGTCCGTCCTCCTGGTTCGGGTGGTGGAGCCTGGCGGAGTGCGGGGCGTTGTGAGTCATGACCTCCTCGATGCCCCATTAACGGGCGCCAGCCAACGCCTGTTACACGCTCGTCGACAAAACCAGACAACCCCGTACTAAAGTACGCACGTTCGACTGCCGATCAGGTTCCCCCGAACGGCCCTGTCCCAGCGGGCTGATCAGCGGATCCACGCGCTTCGGCGAGGCGCCCGGCGTTCAATCCCGCCCGGCACGGGCGTCGCACCGCCGTGCGGTCAACGCGCGCGCCAGGTCGTCCCGCGCCTCCAGTACCAGCCGGCGCAGCGCCGGTGCCGCGTCGGGGTGGGTGGACAGCCAGCGGTCGGTGACGTCCAGCGTGGCCTGGTCGCCCTGTAGCGCCGGGTACAGATCCCGGACGATGTCCATCCCGATCTCGATCGAGCGGCTCTGCCAGACACTCTCCAACGCCTCGAAGTACGGCGTGACGTAGGGCGCCGTCAGTTCCTCCTGCCCTGGCTGCGCGAAGCCGTCGAGGGTGGCTTCCACGAGCGCGTTGGACAGCCGGTCGGTCTCCATCACCGCCGCCCACGCCTCGGCCTTGACCCCCGGGTCCGGGCGGGCGGCCAGGCAGCGGACCTGGTGGCGCTGGCCGGAGGCGGTGTCGTCCCGAGCCCGTTCGACGCGCAGGGTCTCCTCGTCGGCCGCGCCGTGGGCGGCCAGCGGCAGCAGGAAGGTCCAGCGCAGCTCCTGGTCGACGGTGAGTCCGTCGATCCGTGCCGTACCGGCGAGCAGCTCCCGCAGCACCCTCAGGTCCGACGCCCGCTCCGCGACCGAGGCGAAGAACCGGGCCCAGGCCAGCTGGTGGCCGCTCCCGGGAGCCGCCTTCCGCAGCTGGGCCAGCGCGCCCTCGGCCAGCTCCCCGCCGGCCGTCGTACGCCGATCCGGCGCCGTATAGCGCACCAGTGCCGTACGCGCCCAGGCGTGCAGCATCTGCAGGACGCCGACGTCCGTCTCCTCGCCGGCGAACCGGAGCACCAGGGAGAGGAAGTCCCGGGCCGGCATGAGTCCGTCCCGGGTCAGGTTCCACAGCGCCGTCCAGCACAGTGCCCGGGCCAGCGGGTCGGTCAGTGAGCCCAGCCGCTCCCGCAGGGTGGCCAGCGACGACTCGTCGAAGCGCACCTTGCAGTACGTCAGGTCCTCGTCATTGAGCAGTACGAGATCCGGCCGCTCGGCTCCGGTCAGCTCACCGACGGACGTACGCGGGCCGGCCACGTCCGTCTCGACCCGGGCGTACCGCATCAGCTCGTCGCTGGCCGGATCGTGCCGGTAGAGGCCGATCGCGACCCGGTGCGGGCGCAGCGTCGGGTGGCTTTCGGTGGCTTCCTGCAGCACCGTCAACTCGCTGATCCGCCCCGCCGTGTCGTACGTCACCCGCGGCGTCAGTGCGTTGACGCCGGCTGTCTGCAACCAGGCTTGGGACCAGGCGGTCATGTCGCGCCGTGAGGTCTCCTCCAGCACGGACAGCAGGTCACCCAACCGGGTGTTGCCCCAGGCGTGCCGCTTGAAGTAGCGCCGTGCTCCCTCGAGGAAGGGCTCCCGGCCGACGTAGGCGACGAGTTGCTTGAGCACCGAGGCGCCCTTGGCGTAGGTGATCCCGTCGAAGTTGAGCTTGGCGTCCTCCAGGTCGTGGATGTCCGCCGTGATCGGGTGGGTGGAGGGCAGCTGGTCGGCGCGGTACGCCCAGGACTTGCGCCGGTTGGCGAAGGTGATCCAGCCGTCCTGGAAGCGGGTCGCCTCCACCAGCGCCAGGGCGCCCATGTAGTCCGCGAAGGACTCCTTGAGCCACAGGTCGTCCCACCACTCCATGGTGACCAGGTCGCCGAACCACATGTGCGCCATCTCGTGCAGAATGACGTTCGCCCGGCCTTCGTACGACGCCTCGGTCACCCGGCCGCGGAAGATGAACTCCTCGCGGAAGGTGACGCAGCCCGGGTTCTCCATCGCCCCGATGTTGTACTCCGGCACGAACGCCTGGTCGTACGTGCCGAACGGGTACGGATAGTCGAAGTGCTCGTGGAAGAAGTCCAGGCCCTGCTTGGTGACGAGGAAGATGTCCTCGGCGTCGAAGTGCGGGGCGAGTCCCCTACGGCAGAGGGCGCTGAGCGGGATCTCGAGTTCCCGGCCGTCCTCGAACGTGCGCTTGTACACGTCGTGCACCTGGTGGTACGGGCCGGCGACCACGGCGGTGATGTAGGTGGCGATGACCTCGGTGCGGGTGAACCGCCACAGCGCGGCGCCGTCATCCGTGGGTGCCGGCTCGCCCTTCGGCGCGCCGTTGCTCAGCACGGTCCACCCCTCGGGCGCCGTCACCACGAAGTCGAACGGAGCCTTCAGGTCGGGTTGCTCGAAGTTGGCGAACACCCGGCGCGCGTCGGCTGGTTCGTACTGCGTGTAGAGGTAGACCTCGCCGTCCTCGGGGTCGACGAAGTGGTGCATCCCCTCTCCCGTGCGGCTGTACGCGCAGCGGGCGTCGACGATCAGCTCGTTCTCGGCGGCCAGGTCGTCCAGGGCGATGCGGCTGCCGTCGAATGCGGCGTCGACGTTCAGCGAGCGTCCGTTCAGCGTCACCGAGTGCACCGTGGGTGCCAGCAGGTCCACGAAGGTCGAGGCACCCGGCCGTACGCAGCGGAAGCGGATGGTGGTGGTCGAGCGGAAGGTCCGCTCCGCCCCCGCGGGCACCGGCGCCAGCGCGGACCGCAGGTCCAGCGCCACCTCGTACCCGTCCACGGCCAGCAACTCCGCGCGTTGCCGGGCCTCGTCACGGGTCAGATTCTCACCGGGCACAGCGGACTCCTTGTCTCGGATACCGAACACGAAGGCAGCCAGCATCGCACGTGCCGACAACCGCCCGGTGCGTCGGACTTGGGATCGCCAGGCCCAGCGGGCCGGACCAGAGGCCGGGGCGGCGGGAATGGCGTCCGCTCCGGGTGCGTTGGAGGCGCCTACACGGCAGCATCGGCGCTGACCGTACGCACGCGTGAGGAGATTCGTGAGTATGACTGAGAAGACCCCGGCCGACTTCTGGTTCGACCCGCTGTGCCCCTGGGCCTGGCTGACTTCCCGCTGGATGCTCGAGGTACAGGAGGTGCGGGAGGTCGAGGTCCGCTGGCACGTGATGAGCCTCTCGGTGCTGAACGAGCCCAAGATCGACGAGCTTTCCGACGGGTATCGCGCGCTGCTCACACGGGGCTGGGGGCCCGTACGGGTGTGCGTCGCCGCTGAGCAGCGGCACGGCAGCGAGGTCCTCGGACCGCTCTACACCGCGCTCGGCAACCGCCTGCACGTCGGGGCGGCGAAGTCGGGGGAGACGGAGGAGTACTCCGAGGAGGAGAGCGCGGCCTGGCTGCGGGAGTCCGTGGTCGGCGCGTTGGAGGACGCCGGACTCCCGGTCGAGCTGGCCGAGGCGGCGGACTCCACGGAGTACGACACCCGGCTGCGCGCCTCGCACCAGGAGGGCATCGACCTGGTCGGGCAGGACGTCGGCACCCCGGTGATCGCCGTACCGGGAGCGGACCGCGAACGGATCGCGTTCTTCGGCCCGGTGGTGACCCCGGCACCGAAGGGCGAGGCCGCCGGCAAGCTGTGGGACGGCACGCTGCTGGTGGCCGGGACGCCCGGGTTCTACGAGCTGAAGCGCACCCGGGAGGCGGCGCCGCAGTTCGACTGAGCGGTCACCCGCCCGTCGTAGTGGGAGCGAAGCGGCCCCCGGGTGTCACGTCCACCCGGGGGCCGCTCCTCTTTCCCGCCCTGCCTCGGGAGCGGTGAGAAGACGATCACGAGGCGGGGCCCGCGCCGCAGGAGACTACGGCGCCAGTAGGAGGTCGTTCGCGCGTTCCTTGGCGGCGACGTACCGTCGTGAGACGTCCTGCCAGTCGACGACGCGCCACATGGCTTCGACGAAGTCGACCTTCTGGTTGCGGTACTGCAGATAGAAGGCGTGCTCCCAGGCGTCGAAGACCAGCAGTGGCACGGAGCCCTGACCCACGTTGCCCTGGTGGTCGTAGACCTGTTCCACCACGAGCCGGTCGCTCACCGGCTCGTAGGCCAGTACGCCTCAGCCGGAGCCCTGGGTGGTGGCGGCGGCCTTGGTCATCTGGGCCTGGAACCGGGCGAAGCCGCCGAAGCTCTCGGCGATGGCGTCGGCCAGTTGCCCGGTGCCGTCCTTCTCGAGTGGCTCGCCGCCTCCGTCACCGGACATGTTCCGCCAGTAGATGCTGTGCAGGATGTGTCCGGAGAGATGGAACGCGAGGCTCTTCTCAAGACCGTTGATCGCGCTCCACTGGTCCGTCTCGCGAGCCTCCGCCAACTGCTCGAGTGTGTCGTTGGCCCCCTTCACGTACGCCGCGTGGTGCTTGTCGTGATGCAACTCGATGATCTCGCCGCTGATCACCGGTTCCAGCGACGAGTAGTCGTAGGGCAGCTCCGGCAGTGAGTAGGTCGCCATGCTTATTCTCCTCCGGCACTTATTGCAAGATACTTGCAAAAGGAGGCTAGCAGCAAGAGTGTGCGCCCGAACGCGGAGCGTGCCGGGTAGAGGACGGGGCACGTACGCAGACAACGCGGCCGCACGGCATCGAGGGGTGGCCCGGCCGGGCCACCCCTCGACATCGCGCGTACCGGGCCGGCGCCCGGCGGCCGTCCCTACTGCTTCCGCTTGGGAAGTACGTACTGCCGCACCAGGCCCACCGCTGTCAGCGCCAGGGCCAGGCCGCCGGTGAAGAACAGCTGCGTCCGGGTCTCCTCCTCGCGGAACATCAACAACAGCACCGCCGCCATGGCCGCCAGCGCCAGCCAGGTCAGCACCGGGTAGAACCACATCCGCACCACCAGCTTCTCCGGCGCCTCCCGCTCCAGCTGACGTCGGGTGATCAGCTGCGTGACCGCGATGAAGCCCCAGACGACCAGCACGGCGGCGCCCACCATGTTCAACAGCCAGGTGAAGACGGTGTCCGGCCACCAGTAGCTCAGCAGCACCGCGAAGAAGCCGAAGCAGGACGAGGCGACGACCGTGCGGCGCGGCACCCGCCCGGACACCACGCCCAGGGCCGGCGGTCCCTGCCCGCGTGCCACCAGCGAGTACGACATCCGGGAGGCGCCGTAGATGTTCGCGTTCATGGCGGACAGCAGCGCGATCAACACCACCACGTCCATCACGTCGGCCGCCGCCGGGATGTCCAGCTGGTCCAGCGTGGCGGCGTACGGACCACCCGCGACGGCCTCGCTGTCCCAGGGCACCAGGGCGACGATCACCGCCATCGAACCCACGTAGAACACCGCGATCCGCCACATGGCGGTGCGGACCGCCTTGGCCACGCCACGCACCGGGTCCTCCGACTCGGCCGCCGCGATCGTCACCGTCTCCAGACCGCCGTACGCGAACACGGAGGCCAGCAGGCCCACTATCAGGCCGTCCGTGCCGTTCGGAAAGAAGCCGCCGTTACCGGTGATATTGCTGCTTCCCGGGGCGTCGACGCTGGGCAGCATGCCCACGATGGCGAGGCAGCCGAGGACCAGGAAGGTGATGATCGCGGCGACCTTGATGGCGGCGAACCAGAACTCGTACTCGCCGTAGTTGCGTACGTTGGTGAGGTTCGTGCCGCAGAAGATCAGCATGAACAGCGCGACCCACATCCAGGACTCGGTGCCCGGCAGCCAGCGGGTCATGATCTCCGCGGCGCCGATCGCCTCCACCGCGATCGCCACACACAGCAGCCCCCAGAAGATCCAGCCGGAGGTGAAGCCGGCCCAGGGACCGATGGCGCGTTCGGCGTGTACGGAGAAGGAGCCGGAGGCGGGCCGCGCCGCCGACATCTCGCCGAGCATCCGCATCACCAGCATCACCAGCACGCCGGAGGCCGCGTACGCCAACACGATGGAGGGCCCCGCGGCCGCGATGCCCGCACCGGAGCCGACGAACAGCCCGGCGCCGATCACCCCGCCGAGCGCGATCATCGACAGATGGCGCTGCTTGAGGCCCTGGCTCAGCGTGCTCTGGGACGTGTCGGAGCCGGTGCCGGGCGGGTCCTGATTCGTGGTTGCCATGGGTGCAGACCGACCGTTTCATACGGAGACGGGGGAGGGTGGTGCGGCGGAGCGGCGCGCGCTGGTGCGCTGCTCGGATCAGTGTCGACGCGACGCCCGCACAGGGCAACGCAGCTTCACGGAAATTTTCCGTCGATTTGCCGTACACGGGTCGTTCCGCCGTTGTTCGTGGGCCGGTTGGCCACCGCGCGGGGGCGTCGGATGTCGTCAAAGTCACGCCGGAAGTCCCCGCCCGGTCCGCTACGGTCGAACGGTCCGCTTCCTCGTCCGCGTTCGGAGTCCCGATGACGTTCCCCGCCACCACCGTCCGCCCAGGTACCGTCCTCGCCGATGTCCTGCCCGCCAGTAGTGCCGGGCGCGCGCGGGTACGGGACGCCGCCCTCGTACTCGGCGGAGCGGCCCTGACCGGTGTGGCCGCGCAGATCGCCGTGCCGGTCCCGGGCTCGCCGGTGCCGGTGACCGGACAGACCTTCGCGGCGCTGCTGGTCGGCACCTCGCTGGGCGCCCGCCGCGGCTTCCTGGCCCTCGCGTTCTACGCGATGGCCGGCGTGGCCGGAGTGCCGTGGTTCTCCCAGGGAGAGTCCGGCCTGGGGCTGTCCTCGTTCGGCTACGTCCTGGGCATGCTGTTGGCCGCCGTGGTCGTCGGCGCGCTGGCCCGCCGCGGTGGAGACCGGGGCGTGCTTCGTACGGCCGGCACGATGGCGGCGGGAATGGCGGTGACGTACGCGATCGGCGTGCCGTACCTGGCGCTGGCCACCGGCATGTCCGCGGGTGAGGCGCTCGCCGCGGGGCTGGTGCCGTTCCTCGTCGGTGACGCGCTGAAGGCCGCGCTGGCGATGGGGGCGCTGCCCGCCGTCTGGAAGCTGCTCGGCGACGAACGCTGAGGCCAGCGGCCTGGGCCGCACACGGGGGCGTGGCACGCACGCCCCCGCTCCCGGTCTCCTCCTCCGCCGTGTGCTCGTCGTGCACGCTGCGCCATGCCCGGGACCCGCTTCGAGGGCGGACGACGGCGCTTCCCACACACGTCCTAGACTCCTCGCCATGCGCGTCTACCTCGGCTCCGATCACGCCGGTTACGAACTCAAGAACCACCTGGTCTCCTGGCTCCGGTCGGTGGGCCACGACCCCGTCGACTGCGGGCCGCACATCTACGACGCGCAGGACGACTACCCGCCCTTCTGCCTCCGCGCCGCGGAGCGTACGGCGGCGGACGAGGGCGCGCTCGGCATCGTCATCGGCGGCTCCGGAAACGGCGAGCAGATCGCCGCGAACAAGGTGCGCGGCATCCGCTGCGCGCTCGCCTGGAGCGAGGAGACCGCGGCACTCGCCCGTGAGCACAACGACGCGAACGTCCTCAGCGTCGGCGCCCGCATGCACACGGAGGACGAGGCCGTGGGGTTCGTGCGGACCTTCCTCGACACCCCCTACTCCGGCGACGCGCGGCACACCCGGCGGATCGACATGCTGAGCGCCTACGAGCAGACCGGCGCCCTCCCGCCCGTCCCCGCGCACCACCCCGCACAGGCCGGCTGACCGGCCCGTGCCGGAGGGCCACACCATCCACCGGCTGGCCGCCGACCACCAGACCCGCTTCGCCGGGCGACCGGTCCGCGCGGCCAGCCCGCAGGGCAAGTTCGCGGACGGCGCCGCGCTGCTCCACGGCTCGGTCCTGCACGCGGCCGAGGCGCACGGCAAGCACCTCTTCCTGGACTTCGCGGCCACCGGGTGGGTGCACGTCCACCTCGGCCTGTACGGCACCGTCCGGTTCGGCACCGGCCCGGTGCCCGCCCCGGTCGGGCAGATACGGCTACGGCTGAGCACCCCGGCCGACTGGTCCGAGCTGCGCGGCCCCGCCCAGTGCCGGCTGATCACCCCGGAGGAGAAGGCGGCCGTCGCCGCCCGGCTGGGGCCCGATCCGCTGCGCTCGGACGCCCGACCGGACAGTGCCTGGGCCCGGGTCTCGCGAAGCCGGAGCTCCGTCGCCGCGTTGCTGCTGGACCAGCAGGTCATCGCGGGAGTGGGGAACGTCTACCGCGCCGAGGCGCTCTTCCGGCAGGGCATAGACCCGTACCGCCCCGGGCGTGACCTGACCCGCCGGGAGTGGGACGCGCTCTGGGACGACCTCGCCGGGCTGCTGCGCGCCGGCGTACGGGCGGGACGCATCGACACCGTGCGCCCCGCGCACGAGCCGGAGGCGATGGGTCGCCCGCCCAGGGTCGACGACCACGGTGGTGAGGTGTACGTCTATCGGCGCGCCGGGCAGCCGTGTCTCGTCTGCGGGGGCGAGATCCGCGGCGCCACCCTCGCCGCCCGCAACCTCTTCTGGTGCCCGGCCTGTCAACCTCGCTGAACCGACCGCCGTACGGCCCCCGGTCCCCGGCCCGCGGCCGCGACCGCCGTTCGCGGGCCGTGCGCCCGGCGGGAGGACTTGCCCGGCGACGGGACGTGCCCAGCGGGACTCGCTCAGAAGCCGTGCGGTGCCCACGGCGCGAGCGCGCCGCGGAACGCCGTGGTCGCCTCGGCCAGGGCCCCGGAGCGAAGCTCCCGTACCAGCCCCGCGTCGGCCAGGGCACTCAGCGAGGTACCGCCGAGATAGCCACTGGCCAGCTCGCGTACGGACAGCGCCAGTTCCGGCGTCTCGTCGGTCCGTACGCAGCGGGCGCCATGGGCGTCTCCGGTGAGTCGCCAACGTCCCTCGTTCCAGGGACAGAAGGCGTCCGCCACCTCGAAGACCACGTCCACCGGGGCGGCGTACGTACGACCGGCCAGCGCCGCGTCCACCTCCACCAGCCGCAGGTGCAGTTGGTCCAGGGGACGAACGTGGCAGCGACGGGTGTCGGACACCATGTGCAGCAGTGGATCATCCGTCGGGCGGCTGCGCACGTCCAGTTCGGTGGTGAGGTCGAGGTCACACAGATAGCGCAGCAGCGCCCCGTGCGCCGCCGGGTCCAGCGCCTCCATGTTGTGTAGCAGCACCTGGCCGTGCGGACTGCCGGTGTCCCAACGGGGGCGCACGGCGTAACGCGCGTAACCGCGCAGTTCCCCATC
The DNA here is from genome assembly GCF_001751245.1 of Streptomyces oceani. Classification (GTDB taxonomy): domain Bacteria; phylum Actinomycetota; class Actinomycetes; order Streptomycetales; family Streptomycetaceae; genus Streptomyces; species Streptomyces oceani. The sequence continues at coordinate 349,243 of NZ_LJGU01000127.1, read as the reverse complement.
CGACTCGGCCAGTACACAGATCATCGGGGACGCGCCGTCCCGCTTCTCGGCCGGGTCGCGCAGAGGCACCCATTGCCAGCCAGGGCGTCGCTCCAGCATGCCGGGACGCACCGGCACCCGGCGCGCGTACAGTTCCTCGCACCGTGCCAGCACTTCCGGGTCCCGCGGGTCGACCAGACGCAGGGAGAGCTCGTCCGCCCCCTCGGGGAGGGTGAGGCGGACCCGCGACGTGTCGATCCGGGCGGTGAGTTCCTCGCTGGCGACGCCGTAACCGAAACGTCCGTATATCTCTGGTTCGGAGGCGGTGAGCAGGGCCAGCGGTTCGCCCCAGGCGTGCAGTTCGTCGAGCTGCCGGCGCATCATCGAGCGCAGGACGCCACGTCGCCGATGAGTGGGCCTGACACCGACCGCCGTCACCCCCGCGGCCGGCAGCGAGCCACCGCCCGGCACGGTCACTCGGAAGTCGAACGTACTGGCGGTACCGACCAGTTGCTCCCCGTCCCAGGCCGAGACGGTGCGCTTCAACTCGAGCAGCGAGCGCCACAGCTCCTCCATCTCAGCGGGGAACGGCGGACCCTGGCCGAAGGCGTGGGCGAGCGTTTCGAAGAAGCGATCCAGCTCGGAACCGTCCAGTTGACGTAGTTCGATCGACATCCGCATTGTCTAGCAACCCCGGCGGCGCCCGTCGAACCCTTCGCGGCCGGCCCTGGGACCGGGGCACGTGGGCGCCTGAGCGACGACGACCCGGCGGACGCACTCCTGGTGTGCGCCGGAAGCGCACCACGTCCGCCCCGGGGAATCGACGCGTCACCAGCGGCTCGGTAGGGTCCGGGACATGGCGGCACGTCGAGCGGACACCGCGCATGCGACGGCCCGGCTGCACCGGGCGTACAAGGCGGGGCACCGGGCACGGACAGCCCTGCGCCGTTCGGCCGTCGACTACTTCCGTGGTGGCGGCCCGGACTGGCTTGCCTTCGGCGTGCTACTGCTCACAGTGCCGCTGCTCACCTGGGGCACGATCAGCTACCCGGTGTGGTGCCCGCCGGAGATCCTCGTACTGCCGATCATCGCGGGCGGCCTGCTGCTGCGCCCGGCGAGTCTGCTGGCGCTGTACACCGCAGCCGCGGTGGGCCTGATGGTCGAGGCCACAGTGCTCGGTCCGTACGGCGACGGCGCGGGCCGGGTGACTCCCGGCACTGTGCTGGTGGTGGCCGCGGTGGGCCTCTCCGGACTACTGGTCGCACAGTTCCGCAGCCGGGTGGGGGTGCCGTGGCGGCGTGGCGGGACGATGCTGTTCGACCTGCGCGAGCGCATTCGCGTACAGAGCAAGCTGCCGACGCTGCCGCGCGGTTGGCATCGGGAGATGTCGCTGCGGCCGGCCGGCGGCCAGTCCTTCTCCGGCGACTTCGTGGTGGCCGCGCGGACCGGGCCGGACAACCGCACCTTCGAGGTGGTGCTCACCGACGTCTCCGGCAAGGGGATGGACGCGGGCTCCCGAGCGCTGCTGCTGTCCGGTGCCTTCGGCGGACTGCTGGGTTCGCTGCCACCCCACGCCTTCCTGCCCGCCGCCAACGGCTACCTGCTGCGGCAGGACTGGGAGGAGGGCTTCGCCACCTCGGTACACCTGGTGCTGGACCTGGACTCCGGGGACTACGAGCTGTTCTCGGCGGGCCACGTGCCCGCCGTGCACCGGGCCGCCGGCAGCGGGAAGTGGGAGGAGAAGGCCGGTGAGGGGCCGTTGCTCGGCGTCTACGACGGCGGGCAGTTCGACCCGGTAAAGGGGACCCTGCAGTCGGGGGACGTGCTGATGCTCTTCACCGACGGCCTGGTGGAGACCGCAGAGCGGGACATCGCCGAGGGTGTCGACCGGCTCACCGGCGAGGCCGACCGGCATCTGGGCGCCGGTTTCCGCGGAGTGGCCTGGCATCTGATCGAGGCGGTCGCCCGGGACGTCAACGACGATCGGGCGCTGCTGGTGATCAGCCGAGACTGAGGCCGAAGCGTACGGCCCGCGCCAACGGGGCCGTATGACCCTCGTAGGACGTACGACCCCGTTCGGGTGGGCTGGGCCTCAGCGAGCCCGCGGTCCCGCCACGGGACGACAGGGGCCCAGTTCAGGGGGAACTGCTGACCGGCTGGCGCTCCGTCGCCCGCTGCTGGTCCGTGGCCTGGTGGTCCGGAGTGCCGGGCTTGTCGCTCTTGCGTTCGTGCGCCTTGGTGACCGCGTCCTCCTTGAAGAACCATGCCATCTTCGGCTCCATGGCGATGCGGAAGATCCGGGTCACCGGCTTCGTGCAGAGGACCGTCATCATCACGACCGCGAGCAGCGTGATGAACACCCGGCTGGCCGGGTGGTCCACCCAGTCCATGTCGTACCAGTCGAACTCGCGCGACACCTTGACCGGGTACACGTGCAGCAGATACGCGTAGAGCGTGCCGGCGCCGAGCGCCGTGAACCAGGTGTGCCGGCGCGGTACCAGGGCGAGGAAGCACACGGTCAGGACGAGGGCACAGCCGAACAGCGCGAGGTACATGGTGCCGCCGACCCAGGCGGGGACCCCCATCTCCTGCGCCGGCCTGTCGTGCAGGAACCAGGTCTTGTCCATCCGCGGCACCGCCCAGTAGGCGAACAGCAGCACCAGCCCCAGCATCGGGACGGCCGCCGTACGCAGTTCCCTGCGCTTCGCCCACTCGAAGTGCTCGGGGCGCAGTTGCAGGCCCAGCACGAAGAACGGCAGGTACTGGCAGACCCGCATCAGGCTCAGGTCGCCGTCGATGGTCGGCGTCACACTGGCCGCCACCGCGATGACCAGCGATACGGGCAGTGGCCAGCGCATCGACTGCCACAGCGGGGTGGTGAGCCGCCACACGAAGAGCGCGATCAGGAACCACAGGGCGAAGCCCGGGTTCTGCAGGCTGAACTCCCGGTCCGGATTGTCCGCCCAACGCATGAAGAAGGTGTAGACGACCTCGAAGACCAGATAGGGCACCGCGACGCCGGTGATCAGTCGCTTGATCTGTCCCGGCTTCGCCGTGAAGCTACGGGAGAGATAGCCCGAGATGATGATGAACGCCGGCATGTGGAAGGCGTAGACGACGAAGTACAGCGCTTCCGCGGCGCGGCTGTCACTGCGAAGTGGTTCCCAGACGTGCCCGAGTCCGACCAGCACGATGGTCAGGAATTTGGCGTTGTCCAAGAAGGGGTCACGTTGCTTAGCCCCGGACGCCTTGGCGGGCTTCGGCGGCGGCTCCGCGGACGTGTCGGAAGGCGTGTCAGGACGGGCCGGGGGGAGCGGGGCCCGCTCATAACGAGCGTGCAACATCTGCGAAACGATAGCCTCCGTGTCCCGTCATCGTAAATTCGGATCGACACTTTGAGCGGTTCTCGCCCCGGAGAACCGGAACCGGTGTCCGCCTGAGTGTGGCGTGTCCGGGGAGAACGCTCCATGTGTCCACCGGAGTGCGTCATTTGGGTTAGCTGACTCACACTCCGGCTTTTCGCCGCCCGCGTACCCCGGTCGGGCGGACGGGGATTCTTCCACGGCATCCCTCCCCCGCGCGACACCCCCGGGCGGCGCGGTGCGAGCACCAAGTCCGGTACGTGCGGGCGAGGTTCGAGGGGCTCGAAGAGCTCGAGGGTGTCATGACCGTCGCGGGCCAGCGGAGGTGATGCCGGATGCCGGCGTCGCCGCCGGTCACGCCCTCACGTACGGACGCGGGCGCGGGCGGTGTGTGGGGCGCGGGTCGGATCGGACGGGCCCGGTCGCCGCCTACGGGTGTGACGTGGTGGCGCGGACGGGTACATGCCGACTGGTTGGCCGTGGAGCGTGGTTCGGTTCGGCGACTGGTGGCGCTTTATATGGTGTGAATCACCACCGATGGCGACATTTCCTAGGTCGCTGTCTCGCGACGATCCGTCACCTGGCTCCACGGTGACCTCAGTTGGTGGCACGATGGTGCTGAGCGGGGGTGATGGCCCCAGTCCCCGCCAGTGGAGGCGTTTCGACCGCAAGGGTGTGATCAGTTGTGGCCATTTCACTGTCTTTGGTGCTGCTCTTGGGGATCATCCTGGTGATGATCATCCGCAACGGCTCCATGAAGACCGGCCCGGCGATCGTCGCGGTGCTCTTCGGCTTCTTCCTCGCCTCCACCGGCGCGGCGCCGACCATCAACGACACGATGAGTTCCATCGCGAACGCGATCAACGACATCCAGATCTGATCAGTCCCGCTGGCGGAAGTTCCGTGCCGCCGCCAGCGGGCATTCCGCGGTGGGCGGGTAACCGCCCGGCCAGACGGCGAAACGCGTCGTGGACCCGCTCCTCGGAGCGGGTCCACGACGCGTGCGGAGCGGGCGACGGGAATCGAACCCGCGTAGCTGGTTTGGAAGACCAGGGCTCTACCATTGAGCTACGCCCGCGAGCGCCGCCACCGGAATCCGACCGGCCGGCACGAGCAGCATCCTACGGCATGTACGCTACGTGTCGCACCGACGGGGTGTGGCGCAGCTTGGTAGCGCGTCCGCTTTGGGAGCGGAAGGTCGTCGGTTCGAATCCGGCCACCCCGACCACGTAGAATGTGCAGACGCGCGTGCCTGTGTCGTGTCCGCGATTTTTGTCGCAACCATCGTGTCGTATACGGGGCGCACATCGAAGACCCCAAGCAGTCAGCCCCAAGGAGATCGACCGTGAAGAGCGCCGTGGAGAACCTGAACCCGACCCGGGTTCGGCTCACTGTCGAGGTGCCCTTCGAGGAGCTCAAGGACAGCCTCGACGCGGCGTACAAGAAGATCAACGAGCAGGTCACGGTGCCGGGCTTCCGTAAGGGGAAGATCCCGAACCGGCTGATCGACCAGCGTTTCGGCCGTGGCGCGGTGCTTGAGGAGGCCGTCAACGACGCGCTGCCGAAGTTCTACCAGTCCGCGGTCGAGGAGGGTGAGCTGAATCCGCTCGGGCAGCCCGAGGTCGACATCACCGACCTCAAGGACAACGAGCTGCTGACCTTCACCGCGGAGGTCGATGTCCGTCCCGAGATCGAGATCCCGGACTACTCCACCATCGAGGTCGAGGTGGACACCGCCGAGGTCAGCGACGAGGACGTCGACGAGGCCGTGGAACAGCTGCGGGAACGCTTCGCGACGACCACGGTCGTGGAGCGGCCCGCCGCCGAGGGTGACGTCGTCAAGGTGGACCTCGAGGCACGGGTCGACGGCGAGGTGCTGGAGGACGGCGTCGCGCAGGGCGTCGACTACACCATCGGCTCCGGCGAACTGCTGGACGGCATCGACGACGCGGTCACCGGCCTGGAGGCGGGCGGTTCCACCACTTTCACCTCCGAGCTCAAGGGCGGCTCCGGGGCCGGCCAGGAGGCCGAGATCAAGGTCGACGTGGCGACCGTCTCCAGCCGTGAGCTGCCGGAGGCGGACGACGAGTTCGCCGAGCAGGCCAGCGAGTTCGACACCATCGCCGAGCTGCGCGAGGACAGCCGTAAGCGGCTCGTGGAGTCCAAGCAGCAGACGCAGGCCACCGAGGCTCAGGAGAAGGTGCTCGACGCGCTGATCGAGATGGCCGAGGTCCCCGTCCCGGAGAAGCTTCTCGAGGACGAGATCAGCTCGCGCAAGCACAACCTGGTCAACCACCAGCTCGGGCAGATGGGCCTGGACCTCGCTTCGTACCTGCAGATGCAGGACAAGTCCGAGGAGGACTTCGACGCCGAGCTGAAGGAGCAGGCGGAGAAGGGCATCCGGACCCAGTTCGTGCTGGACGAGCTGGTCAACACGGAGAAGTTGAACGTCAGCCAGGAGGAGTTGACGGAGCACCTCATGCGGCGTGCGCAGTCCTCCGGCATGAGCCCCGACCAGTTCGCCCAGGCCGTGGTGGAAGGCGGTCAGGTGCCGATGCTGGTGGGCGAGGTCGCCCGCGGCAAGGCACTCGCGCTGGTCGTCGAGTCCGCCACCGTCAAGGACACGAACGGCGAGGTCGTCCAGCTCGAGGACGAGGACGAGGAAGCGGGCGAGGGCGAGGAAGCAGCCTCTGCCGACGAGTCGGCCGCTGAGGCCGCCGCGGACGGCGAAGCCACCGCGGATTCGGAGTCCGAGGGCGACAAGCCGGCCGGGGACGACAAGCAGAGCTGACCAGCGAGACCGAGGCACACTGGGCGCACCCGTCGGGGCGCCCAGTGGTGCTCTACGGGAGGGCGCTCCGACCTCCCCGTGGGGCCCGGAACCTGCGCTCACAGCGAACAGTTCCGGATGCGGGATCACGCCCGCCGACCAGCGCGTTAGGGTCGTTGGATACGAGGCGTGGAGAGTGCCGCGGACGGTCCCGCCAAGGGACGGTTGGCGCTTCGCGCCCCACAAGACGACGCCAGTGACGGCCACGCCGAGTCGCAGCCGTCCGGACACGAGCAGGTGGACACGTGACGCTTCCGATGCCTTCCGCCGCCGCTGAGCCCAACTTCGGTGGTGGCCTCGGCGACCAGGTCTACAACCGGCTGCTCAACGAGCGGATCATCTTCCTCGGCCAGCCGGTTGACGACGATATCGCCAACAAGATCACCGCGCAGCTGCTGCTTCTCGCCGCTGACCCGGACAAGGACATCTTCCTCTACATCAACAGCCCGGGCGGCTCGATCAACGCCGGCATGGCGATCTACGACACCATGCAGTACATCAAGAACGACGTGGTGACCATCGCCATGGGCTTCGCCGCCTCCATGGGCCAGTTCCTGCTCAGCGCCGGCACGCACGGCAAGCGTTTCGCGCTGCCGAACGCCGAGATTCTCATCCACCAGCCCTCCGCCGGACTGGCTGGTTCCGCCTCGGACATCAAGATCCACTCGGAGCAGTTGCTGCGCACCAAGCGGAAGATGGCCGAGCTGTCCTCGTACCACACCGGGCAGAGCGTGGAGCGGTGGATCGAGGACAGTGACCGGGACCGTTGGTTCAGTGCCCAGGAGGCCAAGGACTACGGCCTGATCGACGAGGTGTACGGCGCCGCGGCGCAGGTCCCGGGCGGCGGTGGCACGGGCGCGTGAGGCGTGCCGACTCCGTAGTACCCAACCGCCCCCATCACCAGGAGAATCCTCGGATGAACAACGTGACCGACGCCGGGCTCAGCGCGGGCCCGCAGTCCCGCTACACCGGGCCCACACCGGAGTCCCGGTACATCGTGCCGCGCTTCGTCGAGCGCACCTCGCAGGGCGTGCGCGAGTACGACCCGTACGCCAAGCTCTTCGAGGAGCGGGTGATCTTCCTCGGGGTGCAGGTCGACGACGCCTCGGCGAACGACATCATGGCGCAGCTGTTGTGCCTGGAGTCGATGGATCCGGACCGGGACATCTCCCTCTACATCAACAGCCCGGGCGGCTCGTTCACCGCGCTCACCGCCATCTACGACACCATGCAGTTCGTACGTCCGGACATCCAGACGGTGTGCATGGGCCAGGCGGCGTCCGCGGCGGCGGTGTTGTTGGCGGCGGGCACGCCGGGCAAGCGGCTGGCGCTGCCCAACGCCCGCATCCTGATCCACCAGCCGTACACCGAGACCGGTCGTGGCCAGGTGTCCGACCTGGAGATCGCGGCCCGGGAGGTGGAGCGGATGCGCAACCAGCTCGAGACGCTGCTGTCGACCCACTCCACCAAGGACGTGGCCACGATCCGGGACGACATCGAGCGGGACAAGATCCTCAACGCCGAGGAGTCCCTGGAGTACGGTCTGATCGATCAGATCGTTTCGACTCGGAAGAGCGCGGTCGACGCGTAGAGTCCTGGCTCCCTCGGACCGACCTGGTTGTCCGATGCCCGGTAGGCGGACACATGAGGTCGGTTCGAGGGGGGACCATATCGACGGTTCGGCAAGGTACCGTCGGAGTGCACGTACCTCGGTCCGTCCCGGTGGGCCGATCCCAGGCGAAGGGGAAGCACCTCGTGGCACGCATCGGTGATGGCGGCGATCTGCTCAAGTGCTCGTTCTGCGGCAAGAGCCAGAAGCAGGTGAAGAAGCTCATCGCGGGGCCTGGTGTCTACATCTGCGACGAGTGCATCGACCTCTGCAACGAGATCATCGAGGAGGAGCTCGCGGAGAGTTCCGAGGTGCGTTGGGACGAACTGCCCAAGCCGCGTGAGATCTACGAGTTCCTCGGTGGGTACGTCGTCGGCCAGGAGGCCGCGAAGAAGGCGCTGTCGGTGGCGGTGTACAACCACTACAAGCGGGTGCAGGCCGGCGAGAACGCCAGCACGCAGGGCCGCGAGGACGGCATCGAACTGGCCAAGTCCAACATCCTGTTGCTCGGGCCGACCGGCTCCGGCAAGACCCTGTTGGCACAGACACTGGCCCGGATGCTGAACGTCCCCTTCGCCCTCGCGGACGCCACCGCTCTGACCGAGGCGGGTTACGTCGGCGAGGACGTCGAGAACATCCTGCTGAAGCTGATCCAGGCCGCTGACTACGACGTCAAGAAGGCCGAGACCGGCATCATCTACATCGACGAGATCGACAAGGTCGCCCGGAAGAGCGAGAACCCGTCGATCACCCGGGACGTGTCCGGGGAGGGCGTGCAGCAGGCGCTGCTGAAGATCCTCGAGGGCGCCACCGCCTCCGTACCGCCACAGGGCGGACGGAAGCATCCGCACCAGGAGTTCATCCAGATCGACACGACGAACGTGTTGTTCATCGTCGGCGGCGCGTTCGCCGGCCTGGAGAAGATCATCGAGTCCCGGGCCGGTGCCAAGGGCATCGGCTTCGGCGCGGACATCCGGTCGAAGAAGGAGATCGAGGAGCGCAACCAGTTCGAGGAGGTCATGCCCGAGGACCTGGTGAAGTTCGGGATGATCCCGGAGTTCATCGGACGGTTGCCGGTCATCACCAACGTGCACAACCTCGACCGCGAAGCGCTCTTGCAGATCCTGCTGGAGCCGCGGAACGCCCTGGTCAAGCAGTACCAGCGGCTGTTCGAACTGGACAACGTCGAGCTGGACTTCGACCGTCCGGCACTGGAGGCCATCGCCGACCAGGCGATCCTTCGGGGCACCGGGGCGCGCGGACTGCGGGCCATCATGGAGGAGGTCCTGCAGTCGGTGATGTACGAGGTGCCGTCCCGCCAGGACGTCGAACGGGTCGTGATCACTGAGGACGTCGTGCACTCCAGCGTCAACCCGACCCTGGTGCCGCGTACTCGGGGCAAGGGCAACACCGAGCAAGGGCCGCACGAGAAGAGCGCCTGACCGACTCGCCGCCCGGCCCGCGGACTTCGGCGGCTCAGCCCGCCAGCCGGACAGCAGCGGACAGTACAGAGGGGAGCCCCCGTCCGGAGGCTCCCCTCTCGCATGGCCGTCGGACAGCCGGTGCGTCGCGTCAGCTGATCTCCACGCGGGTCTCCTCACGGACCTTCGCGGTGTCGCTGGCGAGTTCCGACATCGAGGGCGCGCTCTGTATCGAGCCTATGGTGACGTAGCCGATGGTGGTGCTGTCACCCCAGATACAGATCGGCGCCTCAGAGGGTCCCTGGCCCGCGTCCCCGGCCTTCGGCTTGGCGACCTGGCACTTCATGATGCCGTACTCGAAGCCCTCGGGCTCCTGCTTCTCCGGGCTGCCCTGCATCTCGATCCGGCCTTCGCTGGACAGTTGATCAAACATCTTGTCGACGGAGGCCTCCGGGTCGGACACCTCGCCGTAGACGCCCATGAACGTGAGTCGTTTCATGCTGTTGATCTCTGAGGGGTCCGGCTGGCCACCGGAGAGGTCAGCGGTGGTGTAGCTGCCGCTGACGCCGGTACCGTCGGTGATACCGATCTTGTCCTGGGCCTGCTGGTCCATGCTCATGTCGTCACCGGAGTTCTCGCCACCGGCGCGCTGGTACTCCTGGAGCAGCTTCTCCGGAGCCTTGAGCTTGTACTTCTTCCCGTCATCGGCGACATCGCTGTCATCGCCGCCCATGAAGAAGAGGGCGCCGCCGACGGCCGCCGCGACGACCACCAGCGCGGTCACGACGATGCCGATGGTCTTGCCCTTGCCGCCACCCGAGGGGGGCGGCATCGGCGGACCGGGCACGCCGGGCTGTCCGTAGGGCTGACCAGGCTGCTGCGGATAGCCGTACCCGGGCTGCCCCTGTGGCGGCACGCCGCCCGGGGGCTGTTGTGGGTAGCCGTATCCGGGCTGCTGTTGTGGGTAGCCGTACCCCGGCTGCTGTCCGTATCCCGGCTGCTGTCCGTAGGGAGGCTGCTGGCCGTACGGGCCAGGGGGCGGCTGGTTGTAGCTCATTGAGCCGTCACTTCTCCTAGGTCTCAGATCTCTTGCCTGGACGATTCGCGGATCTTGGCCGTGGCCTCCGCGAGCGCGTCCTGCTCCATCGAGTTGCCGTACGCGCCGGAGCCGGCCGTCGGCACGGCGCCGGTCTGGGAGACCACGCCCACCGCGGAGTTGTCCGCCCACACGCAGGTCGCGAACTCGAGCTCCACGGGCTTGGCGCTGATCTCGCCGGTCTGCTTCCGGGTCTCGCACTTCAGGATGGTGCCGTCGAAGCCGTCCGGGGTGTACTCCTCGGGCCCGTCCGTGGTCTCGACCTGGTAGTTGTCGATGGTCGCCCTGTCGTTGGACTGGTTCTCGTGAACCTGGTCGAACATGGCGTCGGTGGCTGCCTCCGGGTCGGAGACCTCGCCGTAGATACCGAGCAGCTGCAGCCTCTCCTGCTTGCTGGTGGCGTATTCGGCGTTCGCGCCCTTGCCGTTCTCGACACCGAGCTTCGACGCCTTCGGGTCGTTCGAGAGGTCCTCCTCCTTCTTCGGCGACCCTGCCATGGTGTACTCGCCCCCGAGTACCGTCTTGGGAGGCACGACCTTGTAGGGCGCCACCTTGGTGTCGCCGCCGTCGTCGCCCCCGCTGCTTCCGCCGCTCTGGCCCTCGCTGCTGGAGCTGTCGGCCTTGTCGTCCTTGTCGTCGTCGCCGCTCATGTAGAAGACGGCGCCACCCACGACCGCCACCACCAGCGCCAGGGCGGCGACGATGATGCCGATGGTCTTGCCCTTGCCGCCGCCCGAGGGGGGCGGGGTCGGTGCGCCGGGCATGCCGGGCTGTCCGTAGGGCTGACCGGGCTGCTGTGGGTAGCCGTAACCAGGCTGTCCCGGCACGCCGCCGCCACCCTGCGCGTACGGATTCGGGCCGCCGGGCGGTGGTGGAGCCGGCGCGCCGTAAGGTCCCGGCTGGCCGGACTGGGGCGGCTGGGGCGGTGGTTGAGGGGGCTGCTGCCCGTACGGGCCGGGCGGCGGCTGGTTGTGGCTCATGGTGCGCGTTCCCTCCGTTGATTTGTACCTCGATGCGCACCGCTATCTTGACGGACCGAACGCCTGAGCGCCGCATCGGGATGCAAACCGATTCGAGACCATGACATTGCGACCCCTAGACTTGCCGCCGTGACCGAGAACACTCAGCAGGGCCCTCACAATCACCACGAGCCCTCCACAGCAGCCCCCGCAGACCTGCCGACTCAGTACGCCCCGGCTGAGGTGGAGAGCGAGCTGTACGAACGCTGGGTAGCGCGCGGTTACTTCGAGGCGGACGCCAAGAGCGACAAGCCGCCGTACACCATCGTCATCCCGCCACCGAACGTCACCGGCTCGTTGCACCTGGGCCACGCCTTCCAGCACACGCTCATGGACGCGCTCACCCGTCGTAAGCGCATGCAGGGACACGAGGCGTTGTGGCTGCCCGGCATGGACCACGCCGGCATCGCCACGCAGAACAAGGTTGAGCAGCAGCTCGCCGAGGAGGGCAAGTCCCGACAGGACCTGGGTCGTGCCGAGTTCACCGAGCGGGTCTGGCAGTGGAAGGAGGACTACGGCGGTCGGATTCTCGGCCAGATGCGCCGGCTCGGTGACGGGGTCGACTGGACCCGTGAGCGGTTCACCATGGACGAGGGCCTCTCGCGTGCCGTGCAGACCGTCTTCAAGCGGATGCACGACGAGGAACTGATCTACCAGGCGGAACGCATCATCAACTGGTGCCCCCGCTGCCTCACCGCCATCTCGGATATCGAGGTGGACTACCAGGACGACGAGGGCGAACTCGTCTCCATCCGCTACGGCGAGGGCGAGCACAGCGTCGTCGTCGCGACCACCCGGGCCGAGACGATGCTGGGCGACACCGCCGTCGCCGTGCATCCGGACGACGAACGGTACGCGCACCTGATCGGCCAGCGGATCAAGCTGCCGCTGACCGACCGCGACATCCCGGTGGTCCCGGACGTCCACGTGAACCCGGAGTTCGGCACCGGTGCGGTCAAGGTGACCCCGGCGCACGACCCGAACGACTTCGCGATCGGGCAGCGGCACCAACTGCCCACGCTGACCGTCCTGGACGAGCGCGGAGTGATCACCGCGCACGGACCGTACGAGGGTCTGGACCGCTTCGAGGCCAGGTCGGCGATCGTCGCCGCGCTGCGCGAACAGGGCCGGATCGTGGCGGAGAAGCGGCCGTACACGCACTCGGTCGGGCACTGCTCACGTTGCAGCACGACCATCGAGCCGAGGCTGTCCCTCCAGTGGTGGGTCAGCGTGGGCCCGTTGGCGCGGGCTGCCGGGGACGCGGTCCGGGACGGGCGGGTCGAGATCCATCCGGCGGACCTGTCCAGCCGCTACTTCGAGTGGGTCGACAACATGCACGACTGGTGCATCTCGCGCCAGTTGTGGTGGGGCCACCGCATTCCGGTCTGGTACGGGCCGGAGGGCGAGGTCGTGTGTCTGGGACCGGACGAGCAGCCCCCGACCGGGGAGGGCTGGCACCAGGACACCGACGTGCTGGACACCTGGTTCTCCTCCGGTCTGTGGCCGTTCTCCACGCTGGGCTGGCCAGAGGAGACGGCCGACCTCCGACGCTTCTATCCCACCGACGTGTTGGTGACCGGCTACGACATCATCTTCTTCTGGGTGGCTCGGATGATGATGTTCGGGCTGTACGCCATGGACGGGACGCCACCCTTCCGTAGCATCGCGCTGACCGGTCTGGTTCGGGACGCGCACGGCAAGAAGATGTCCAAGTCCTTCGGCAACGTCGTCGACCCGCTGGACTGGATGGAGGCGTACGGCTCCGACGCGCTGCGCTTCACGCTGGCGAGCGGCGCCAACCCGGGCACCGACGTGCCGATCGGCGAGGACTGGGTCAAGGCGTCCCGCAACTTCGCCAACAAGATCTGGAACGCCACCCGCTACGCCCTCATGAACGGCGCGACGGTGCGTGGCCCGCTGCCGGAGCCCGCCGAGATGACCGCCGAGGACCGCTGGATCCTCTCCCGCCTCGGCGCGGTCGTCACCGAGGTCGACGGTTACTACGACGACTTCCAGTTCGCGAGACTCAGCGACGCCCTCTACCACTTCGCCTGGGACGAGGTCTTCGACTGGTATGTCGAGCTGACGAAGACGACGTTCCAGCGGGGCGGGCGCGCCGCGGAGGTGTCGCAGCGGGTGCTGGGCGAGGTGCTGGACGTGCTGCTGCGGCTGCTGCACCCGATCGTGCCGTTCGTCACCGAGTCGCTGTGGACCACGCTGACCGGTCGCGAGTCCGTGGTGGTGGCCGACTGGCCGGTCGACTCCGGATTCCGGGACGAGCCGGCCGAGCAGGAGGTCGCCGTGCTCCAGCAGGTGATCACCGAGGTCCGCCGGTTCCGCGCCGACCAGGGACTGCAACCGGGGCAGCGGGTGCCGGGACGGCTCGCGCTGACCGGTACGCCGCTGGCCGCGCACGAGGAGGCCATCCGGTCCCTGCTGCGACTGGAACCAGCTGGCGAGGACTTCACCGCTACCGCCGCACTGCCGGTGGCGGGCGTGACGGTGGAACTCGACCTCTCCGGGGCGATCGACGTCGACGCCGAGCGCAAGCGGCTCACCAAGGACCTCGGGCTCGCCGAGAAGGAGCTGCGGCAGACCGGCGCGAAGCTGGAGAACGCCGGCTTCCTGGCGAAGGCACCGGAGGACGTCGTGGACAAGATCCGCGCACGACGCGTTGCCGCGCAGGAGGACATCACCCGGATTCAGGAGCAGCTGGAGCGGTTGCCGCGAGGCTGACCGAGCCCGCCGTGCGCCCCGGCCGGGATGGTCCGGGCGCACGGGTTGGGCGGCGCCCCCGTGTACCTGTTCCGTAGACTGGGCGACGTGAGCGACCAGTCCCAGGAACCCGAGCCCGACGCGGAGTCCCGAGGCTCCGATCCCTTCGAAGAGATCGTCGGAGCCGAGACCGGCCGTGATCCCGATCTCGCCGTCATCGAGGCGGGCAGCCGGACGCTGCGCGCGCAGTCCGGCACGCCACAGGCGGATGTCGTGCCGTCTCGTCCGCAGGACCCCGAGCTCGACCGGGCGTTGCGGGAGGTGGAGGCGGAACTCGCCACTCGTTGGGGCGAGACGAAGCTGGAGCCGTCCCGGGTGCGGATCAGCGCGCTGATGGACGCGCTGGGGGAGCCGCAGCGGACGTACCCGTCGATCCATGTCACCGGCACGAACGGCAAGACCAGCACGGCCCGCATGATCGAGGCGCTGCTGGGGGCCTTCGAGCTGCGCACCGGTCGGTACAGCAGCCCGCACGTGCAGTCGATCACCGAGCGGATCAGCGTGGACGGCGCCCCGTTGTCCGCCGAGCGGTTCGTCGAGACGTACGAGGAGGTCAAGCCCTTCGTCGAGCTGGTCGACGCCCAGCAGTCCTACCGCCTGTCGTTCTTCGAGGTGCTCACCGCCATGGCGTACGCCGACTTCGCGGACGCTCCGGTGGACGCCGCGGTGGTAGAGGTGGGCATGGGCGGCACCTGGGACGCCACGAACGTCATCGACGCCTCGGTCGCGGTCATCACGCCCGTCTCGCTGGACCACACCGACCGGCTGGGCGCCACGCCGGAGGCGATCGCGGGGGAGAAGGCGGGGATCGTCAAGCCGGACGCCACCGTGGTGCTGGCCCAGCAGCCGGTCGAGGCGGCGTCCGTGGTGCTGAAGAAGGCCGTCGAGGTGGACGCCACGGTCGCCCGCGAGGGCATGGAGTTCGGGGTGGTCTCCCGGGAGGTGGCGGTCGGCGGCCAGTTGCTGACCCTGCGCGGCCTGGGCGGCGAGTACGAGGACCTCTTCCTGCCGATGCACGGCGCCCACATGGCGCATAACGCCTCGGTCGCGCTGGCCGCCGTCGAGGCGTTCTTCGGCGTCGGCTCCGAACCCTCGCGCAGCCTGAACACGGAGGTCGTACGGGAGGCATTCGGCTCGGTGTCCACACCGGGCCGGTTGGAACTCGTACGCTCCTCGCCCTCGGTCGTCCTGGACGCCGCGCACAATCCCGCCGGGGCACAGGCGACCGCCGCCGCGATGAGCGAGGCGTTCGGCTTCAGCCGGCTGATCGGCGTGGTGGGGCCGAGCGGCGACAAGGACGTGCGGGGCATACTGGAGGCGTTCGAACCGATCTTCGCGGAGGTCGTCCTCACCCGTAACTCCACACACCGTGCCATGGACGTCGACCAGCTGGCGGCGCTGGCCGTGGAGGTCTTCGGGGAGGACCGGGTGCAGGTCGAGCCACGCCTGGACGACGCCGTGGAGGTCGCTATCACGCTGGCCGAGGAGGAGGACGAGTACTCCGGCGCGGGCGTACTGGTCACCGGTTCCGTCATCACGGTCGGGGAAGCCCGGCTGCTGCTCGGAAAGGGACGTTGATGCGCACGCTGTGTGCGAGCACGCTGCTCGGGGAGTTCTTCGTGATCGGCTTCGCCGGTCTGGTCGCCATGCAGACCACCGAGCTGTCCACCGCCACGGTGTGGGGGGTCAGTGGTACGGCCATGCTGCTCTGCCTGTTGCTGTGTGGCGCGTTGTCCCGGCCCGGTGGCGTACACCTGGGCTGGGCCCTGCAGGTGGGGCTGATTGCGACCGGTTTCGTCGTGCCGACGATGTTCTTCCTCGGTGCCTGTTTCGCCGGCCTTTGGTGGGCCTCGGTGCATTTCGGTCGATTGGTGGACCAGGCGAAGGCGGCGCGTGCCGCGGCTGAGCCTGACGCTGCGTGAGGGGCGCCGGACGGGCCCGTGTAGCCTCTGCACTCCGTCCCGCTGCGGCGGCGCGGCTTCGGCGCGCTGTCCCGGCGCCGAACCCGTGATTCAAGGAGTCCACCCATGACCCAGCGCACCCTTGTCCTGCTCAAGCCCGACGCCGTACGCCGTGGCCTGATCGGCGAGATCATCGGCCGGGTGGAGAGCAAGGCGGGCTGGACGATCCGCGCCCTCGAGCTGCGCCACCTCGACCGCCCGACGCTGGAACAGCACTACGCCGAGCACCAGGGCCGGCCGTTCTACGAGCCGCTGGTGGAGTTCATGGCGTCCGGTCCGTCGGTGGCGCTCGTGGTGGAGGGCGAGCGGGTCATCGAGGGCATGCGCGCGCTTTCCGGCCCGACGGATCCGATCGCCGCCGCGCCCGGGTCGATCCGCGGCGACTTCGGGACCATCGTGCGGGAGAATCTCATCCACGCCTCGGACTCCGAGGAGTCCGCTGAGCGAGAGCTGAAGACGTTTTTCCCGGATTTTGTCTGACAGATTGCTGACATGGCGTCAGCTCTGTTATCTCTGTGACCTGGGGCAGTCACGATGATTTTGGTCATCCGTTGGTATGGGGCCAGCCGTTCGGGGGAACGCATCACCCGGACACGACGTCACTATTACCGGGGACGGCCGGTGATCCGGCGAGAATGTCGGCGGAACCCTCGCAGCGTGTCCAGACGGTCGCGTTTACGATGGTCTCTTCGCACCTTGCCATGCGCCGTGCGCACAACTCCTGCTGTCCTCCGCACACAACATCGCTCCAGTTGGAAGGCCTGACGTATCCTCATGGCGAACAATATGTCGTTCATCGGTCGTGATATGGCTGTCGACCTCGGGACCGCCAACACGCTGGTGTACGTCAGGGGTCGCGGGATCGTCCTCAACGAACCGTCCGTCGTCGCCATCAACGCCAATACCGGTGGCATCCTCGCGGTCGGTTCCGAGGCGAAGAAGATGATCGGCCGTACCCCCGGCAATATCGTGGCCGTACGTCCCCTGAAGGACGGTGTGATCGCCGACTTCGAGATCACCGAGCGGATGCTCCGCTATTTCATTCTGAAGATCCACAAACGCCGCTACCTCGCCAGGCCGCGAGTCGTTATCTGTGTTCCGTCCGGAATCACTGGAGTGGAGCGACGCGCGGTCATCGAGGCGTCCACCCAGGCGGGCGCGCGGCAGGTGCACATCATCGAGGAGCCGATGGCGGCGGCGATCGGCTCGGGCCTGCCGGTGCACGAGGCCACCGGAAACATGGTCGTGGACATCGGCGGCGGCACCACCGAGGTCGCGGTCATCTCCCTCGGCGGCATCGTGACCGCGCAGTCCATCCGAGTCGCGGGGGACGAACTGGACAACGCGATCATTCAGCACATCAAGAAGGAGTACAACCTCCTGCTCGGCGAGCGCACCGCGGAGAGCATCAAGGTCACCATCGGATCGGCGTCCCCGGTAGACCACGAGCACACCGAGATCCGTGGCCGGGACCTGGTGAGCGGGTTGCCCAAGACCGTGGTGATCTCGGCTGAGGAGGTCCGCAAGTCCATCGAGGAGCCGGTCAACGCCATCGTCGACGCGGTCAAGACCACGTTGGACAAGTGCCCGCCGGAGCTGTCAGGTGACGTGATGGACCGCGGGATCGTGCTCACCGGCGGCGGCGCCATGCTGACCGGACTCGACGAGCGGCTGCGACAGGAGACCGGGATGCCCATCCACATCGCCGAGGACCCGCTGGACTCGGTGGCGCTCGGCTCGGGCAAGTGCGTGGAGGAGTTCGAGGCGCTGCAGCAGGTTCTCGACTCGCAGCCGAAGCGATGACGTACGACCGCGGGTGACCCGCCCGCGCAGGCTCCGGTCGCGGACACTCAGAACACCGGCGACAAGATACCGAAGCACGACCCGGTCCGACCGAGAAAGGCACGGCCGCCGCACGTGAGGGACACCCGAGAAAGCCGGTTGCTGCTCGTCCTGTTGATCTCCATCGCGTTCGCACTGATCACGGTGGACCTCAGAGGTGGCGAGCAGTCCCCGCTCGACAGCGCGCGGCAGGGAGCCGCTTCCGTAATAGGGCCGGTGCAGGAGGGGGTGGCCGGTGCCGTCGACCCGGTCGGCGAAGCGGTCGCGGCCGTCCGGGACTCCGACGAACGGCACAGTCGGATCAAGGAGCTTGAGCAGGAGATCATCGAACTCAAGCGGCAGGCCGGGTCCACCGACCGGAACCGGGCGCGTGCCACGGAACTCGACAAGCTGCTGAAGACCGCGGGCGCCGGCGGGTACGGCGTCAAGCCCGCCGAGGTCATCGCGATCGGCGCCACGCAGGGTTTCTCTTGGACCGTCACCATCGACGCCGGCACCGAGGACGGTCTCAAACGCGACATGACCGTGCTCAACGGCGAGGGACTGGTCGGTCGGATCACCACCGCCGGTCCTTCCACCTCCACCGTCCTGCTCGCCAACGACCCCGACTTCACCGTCGGCACACGTATGGAGGGCAGCCGCGAACTCGGCTTCGCCACCGGTCGCGGCGGCAACTCCATGAACGTGCAGCTGCTGAACAGCAAGGCCAAGATCTCCGAGGGGGACCGGCTTGTCACCTTCGGCTCCCACGAGGAGAAGCCGTTCGTGCCGGGTGTCCCGGTCGGCGAGGTCACCGAGGTGAAGCGGAAGGGCGGCGACCTGACGAAGACCCTGAAGGTCCGCCCGTTCGTCGGCTTCACCCAACTCGACGTCGTGGGTGTGGTCGTCGAGCCACCCCGCGAGGACCCACGGGACAAGGTGCTCAAGCCCGACCCCAAGAAGCCCGAACCCACCCCGACGGTCACCGTGACGAAGACTCCCGGAGCCGAGGAAGCCGGTGCCGAGCAGCCTGGTGCCGAGGCCCCCGAAGCCGAGGCTGACCAACCGGGAGGTGCCCAGTGAGAGCCAACCGAATCCTCCTCTCCATGGCGCTGGTGGTGCTGGCGCTGATCGTCCAGGTCAGCGTGCTGGCGCGACTCCAACTGCCCGGCGCAGTCCCCGACCTGCTGCTGTTGACCGTCCTCGGCCTGGCCATGGTCTACGGGCACACTCCCGGTGCGCTGGTGGGCTTCGCCGCCGGGCTGCTCGCCGACATCGCACCGCCCGCCGACCACGCCGTCGGCCGCTACGCCCTGGTGCTGTGCCTTGTCGGATACGCCGCCGGGCTCACCAAGCCGGAGAAGGGGCAGCACCGTTCGGCGACGGTGCCGATGCTGGTCGTGGCGAGCGGGGCGATCAGTTCGGCGCTGTTGTACGCGGGCGTGGGCGCGCTCGTCGGGGACTCCGCGACGGGCACCTCCGGCTTCGTCGGCATGTTGTTCACCGCGACCCTGTACGACCTGCTGCTGGCGCCGTTCACCGTGCCGTTGGTGATGGCGCTGGCACGACGCACCTCGCGGGACCTGCTGGCTGCCGACGCCGCGGGCCACGGTGGCGGGGACGGCGCGTACAACGGGCTCACCTCGGGCACCGGTATGCGGGTGAGTCTGCGCTCCGGCCGTGGGGGAAAGAACGGCGAGTCGGCGATCGGCGGACAGCGCAACGGCTTGCTGGGCCGCCCCATGCGTAAGGCGGATCGGATCAAGGGGGTCAAGCGGCTGTGAGCAACATTCCGGAGACCGGACGGACCCCTCGGGTGACGATCCGGCTGGTGACGATCCAAATCCTGGTGTTCTCGCTGCTGCTGACGCTCGGCGGGCGGCTGTGGTATCTCCAGATCCGCAACGGCGACGAGTACGAGAAGCAGGCTGCCGGCAACCACCTCCAGCAGGTGGTACAGCCCGCGGTGCGGGGCTCCATCGTGGACGCGCGCGGGATGCCGCTGGCGGACAACGAGACCCGGTTGATGGTGACCGCGTCCCGCACCGAGTTGATGAAGATGCCCGACGAGGGCGCCGCGGTGCTCGAGCGTCTGGCCGGGGTGTTGGACATGTCCGCCAAGGAGGTCAAGCAGCGCGTACGGCTCTGCGACGCGGAGACCAAGCAGCCCTGCTGGAACGGCTCGCCGTACCAGCCCATCCCGGTCACCGACGAGGCGTCCACCGAGCAGGCACTGCAGATCCGTGAGCGCGCCGAGGACTTCCCCGGGATCAACGCGGAGCCGGAGGCCGTACGCCGCTATCCGGCACCGTACGACGCGAACACCTCGCAGGTGCTGGGCTACCTGTCGCCGGTCACCGACGAGGAGATCGAGAAGGCCAAGGACTCCGACTCGCCCTTCCTGCCGTCCGACCAGATCGGTCGCTCCGGTCTGGAGCGCAGCTACAACAAGGCGTTGCGAGGCGACGCCGGTGTCAACCGTTACGAGGTGGACAAACTGGGCCGGGTGATGGGTCGTACCCAGAGCGAGGAGGCCGAGCCCGGCTCCGACCTCGTCACCAGCATCGACTCCCGGGTGCAGGCGGTCGCCGAGCGGGAGCTGAACAAGGCCATGAAGGAGGCCCGCAAGAAGTTCGACGACAACACGGGGCGGAACTACGAGGCTGACGCGGGCGCGGTCGTGGTGCTGGAGTCCGAGACCGGCCGGGTGGTCTCCATGGCCTCGCAGCCGAAGTACGACCCGAACGCCTGGGTGGGCGGCATCTCCGCGAAGGACTACCAGCGGCTCACCGGCAAGGACTCCAACTACCCGCTGATCAACCGCGGCATCCAGAGCCTGGCGGCACCCGGTTCGATCTTCAAGGTGGTCTCCACCGCCGCGGCCTTGCGGGCGGGCTACCCGTTCGACGGGAACTACCAGTGCTCGTCCTCGTACAGTGTCGGCGGACAGACCTTCAAGAACTACGAGTCGAAGAGCTACGGCACCATCGGCCTCCGCCGCGCGCTCGAGGTCTCCTGCGACACGGTCTTCTACCGCCTGGCCCACAAGGAGTGGAAGAAGGACGGCGGTACGAACCCGAAGAAGAACCCGGACGACTGGTTCTACAAGACCGCCAGCGAATTCGGGCTCGGCGAGAAGACCGGCATCGACGTCCCCAACGAGGTCCCCGGCCGAGTGCCGGACCGCCAGTGGAAGAAGGACTACTGGGAGGCCAACAAGGACCGCTGGTGCAAGGTCAAGGACCCCGAGACGTACGCCGAGAAGATCGCCAAGGAGAACTGCGTCTCGGGTATGAAGATGCGGGCAGGAGACGCGATCAACTACTCCATCGGACAGGGCGACACGATGGTCACCCCGATCCAGATGGCCACGATCTACTCCGCCATCAGCAACGGCGGCACCCTCTACGACCCCTCCATCGGCAAGGCCGTGGTCAGCCCGGACGGCCGGGACATCAGGAAGATCAAGCCGGAGGCGCACGGCAAGCTGCCGATCAGCGACAAGTGGCTGAAGCAGATCGACAAGGCGCTGGAGGGAGTCGCCACGGACGGCACCGCCGCCTGGCGGTTCGAGGGCTGGCCGCAGAAGAAGATCCCGATGCACGCCAAGACCGGTACGGCGGAGGTAGCGGGCAAACAGACCACCTCGTGGTTCGCGACCTACACCGACGAGTACACGATCGTGATGACGATCTCCCAGGGCGGCACCGGCTCCGGAGCCTCCGGTCCCGCCGTACGCAACATCTACAACGCCCTCTACGGCGTCGACGAGAAGGGCGAGATCGACAAGGAGAAGGCGCTGCTGCCCGATCCGCAGGACTCGCTTCCCGAGATCAGGTCCGACGGTCAGATCGCGGCCGACCGGGACAAGAAGTTCTCCGAGCGCCTCGACAAGCGTGCCGAGGACGGCTCGAAGGACCCGGGAGGCGGCGAGTGAGCACCCACACCTACTCACTCAGCCGTTACGCGAACCGTCGTACAGCCTGGCAGAAGCTGACCGCCCGAGACTCCGTCGCCTGGCGGTTGGACTGGCCGCTGCTGCTGGCCGGCATAGCGCTGTCGTGTGTGGGTGCCCTACTCGTCTGGTCGGCGACCCGGAACCGTACCGATCTCAACGGGGGCGACCCGCAGTCGTACCTCTGGCAGCACCTGCTCACCTTCGGGATCGGACTGGGGCTGATGGTGGGCACCGTGTGGCTGGGGCATCGCCGGCTGCGCGGCGCCGTGCCGGTGCTGTACGGCCTCTCGCTACTGCTCGCGCTGTTGGTGCTGACCCCGCTGGGCGCCACGGTCAACGGCCAGCGGGCCTGGCTGCACCTCGGTGGCGGGCTGTCCCTGCAGCCCGGCGAGTTCACCAAGATCACGGTGATTCTGGGCATGGCCATGCTGCTGGCCGCCCGGGTGGACGCCGGTGATCGCAAGCACCCGGACCATCGCACCGTGCTCCAGGCCCTCGGGATGGCTACCGCGCCGATCCTGGTGATCATGCTGATGCCCGACCTGGGTTCGGTGATGGTGCTGGTGGTCATCGTGCTGGGGGTGCTGCTGGCGTCCGGCGCGTCCAACCGCTGGATCATAGGTCTCGTCCTCGCGGGCGCGGGTGGAGCAGTGGCGGTGTGGACGCTGGGCCTGTTGGACGAGTACCAGATCAACCGGTTCGCGGCGTTCGCCAACCCGGCGCTCGACCCGTCCGGGGTGGGCTACAACACCAACCAGGCCCGTATCGCCATCGGTTCGGGCGGACTGTCCGGCAAGGGGCTCTTCGAGGGCACCCAGACCACCGGCCAGTTCGTGCCGGAGCAGCAGACCGACTTCATCTTCACCGTGGCCGGCGAGGAACTCGGCTTCGTCGGTGGTGCCGCGATCATCGCCCTGATGGGCGTCGTGCTGTGGCGGGCCTGCCGCATCGCCCGGGAGACCACGGAGCTGTACGGCACGATCGTGGCGGCCGGTGTCATCGCCTGGTTCGCCTTCCAGAGCTTCGAGAACATCGGCATGACGCTGGGCATCATGCCGGTGGCCGGACTGCCGCTGCCCTTCGTCTCGTACGGCGGCACCTCGATGTTCGCGAGCTGGATCGCGGTGGGGCTCCTGCAGTCGATCAAGGTGAAGCGTCCGGTCTCCGCCTGAACCCTCCGCGGTGAGGCGGGGAGCTGGTGACCCGCGCGGAACTGGACAGAGCCTGCCGGGGTCCGTCGTGTCCTGCCGGTTCCGTACCACGGCTGGCCGCCGTCCGTACCCCTGCCCAGCGGACGGTACGCTGGAGGGTCACCGCTGCACGAGAGCCCCGAGCCCTGAGTCTGAGCCGAGGAACCCCATGTCTGTCGAGTCGGTCTTCCCCCGCCTGGAGGCCCTTCTCCCACACGTCCAGAAGCCGATCCAGTACGTCGGCGGCGAGCTGAACTCCACCAGCAAGGACTGGGACGCCGCCGAGGTCCGGTGGGCGTTGATGTATCCGGACGCCTACGAGGTGGGACTGCCGAACCAAGGCGTCATGATCCTCTACGAGGTACTCAACGAGCGTGAGGGAGTCCTGGCGGAGCGCACCTACAGCGTCTGGCCGGACCTGGAGAAGCTCATGCGGGAGCACGAGGTCCCGCAGTTCACCGTGGACGGGCACCACCCGGTCGGCGCGTTCGACGTGCTCGGCGTCTCGTTCGCGACCGAGCTGGGCTACACCAACCTGCTGACCGCCCTGGAACTGTCCGGTATCCCGCTGGAGTCCCGGGAGCGTACGGAGGACCACCCGCTGGTGATCGCCGGCGGCCACGCGGCGTTCAACCCGGAGCCGGTCGCGGACTTCCTGGACTGCGCGGTCGTCGGGGACGGCGAGCAGGCGGTGCTGGAGGTCACCGAGATCATCCGGTCCTGGAAGGCGGAGGGCGGTCCGGGTGGCCGGGACGAGCTGCTGTTCCGACTGTCCCGCACGGGCTCGGTGTACGTGCCGAAGTTCTACGACGTGGAGTATCTGCCGGACGGCCGGATCGCCCGCGTCGTACCGAACCGCAGCGGGGTCCCCTGGCGGGTCTCCAAGCACACCGTCATGGACCTGGACGAGTGGCCGTACCCGAAGCAGCCGTTGGTGCCGCTCGCGGAGACCGTGCACGAGCGGATGTCCGTGGAGATCTTCCGGGGCTGTACGCGCGGCTGTCGGTTCTGCCAGGCCGGCATGATCACGCGTCCGGTGCGGGAGCGGAGCATCACCGGCATCGGCGACATGGTGGACAAGGGTCTGAAGAACACCGGCTTCGAGGAGGTCGGCCTGCTGTCGCTGTCCTCCGCGGACCACAGCGAGATCGGCGACATCGCCAAGGGCCTCGCCGACCGGTACGAGGAGGACAAGGTCGGCCTGTCCCTGCCCTCCACCCGGGTGGACGCCTTCAACGTCGACCTGGCGAACGAGCTGACCAGGAACGGCCGTCGGTCTGGCCTGACCTTCGCGCCCGAGGGCGGCAGCGAGCGTATCCGCAAGGTCATCAACAAGATGGTCTCCGAGGAGGACCTGATCCGCACGGTCGCCACCGCCTACGGGAACGGCTGGCGGCAGGTGAAGCTCTACTTCATGTGCGGGCTGCCCACCGAGACCGACGAGGACGTGCTGCAGATCGCCGACATGGCGACCCGGGTCATCGCCAAGGGCCGGGAGGTCGCCGGCTCCAACGACATCCGCTGCACCGTGTCCATCGGCGGCTTCGTGCCCAAGCCGCACACTCCCTTCCAGTGGTCGCCGCAGTTGTCCGCGGAGGAGACCGACGCCCGGCTGGAGAAGTTGCGGGAGCGGATTCGCGGCGACAAGAAGTACGGCCGCTCCATCGGCTTCCGCTACCACGACGGGAAGCCCGGCGTGGTGGAGGGCCTGCTCTCCCGGGGCGATCGCCGGGTCGGCGCGGTGATCCGGGAGGTGTACGAGCGTGGTGGCCGGTTCGACGGCTGGCGGGAGTACTTCAGCTACGACCTGTGGATGGCCGCTGCCCAGACCGCGCTGCCGCCGCAGGGCGTGGACGTCGACTGGTACACCACCCGGGAGCGTTCGTACGAGGAGGTCCTGCCGTGGGACCACCTGGACTCGGGGCTGGACAAGGACTGGCTCTGGGAGGACTGGCAGGACGCCCTGGACGAGACCGAGGTGCCCGACTGCCGCTGGGACCCCTGCTTCGACTGTGGGGTCTGTCCGCAGATGGACACCGAGATCCAGGTGGGGCCGACGGGCAAGAAGCTGCTGCCACTGACGGTCGTCAACGACACCGCCTAGGACGGGAGCGGGAGCGGTCCCTCCGTCCCGGTGACCCGGACACCGGGACGGAGGGGCGGACTTCAGGAAGCCTGGCCCTGGTCCTGCTCGGAGCCCTCGACCTCGACGGGCACCGTGTTGTGCTTGCCCACGACCGACGGCTTGATGTCACCGGTCTTGATGGCCTCGTTCTGCGCGGGCTGGGAGACGTGCTTGGAGTCCTTGGTCAGGTAGTTGGCCTGGTCACCCGGGCCGTTCTCCTGCGCCATCACGGCGTCGCCCTGGACGTAGTAGACGGTGATGTCGTCGATCTGCGCCTTCGCGGGGTGCGACTTCGAGTCCTGCGGGGCGCTCTGCGGCGTCGCCTGCTGTGCGGACTGCTGGGGGGCCGTCTGCTGCGGAGCGGCGGCAGGAGCGTGCGAGGCCGGGGTGGCCTGGGGGGCCGTCGAGGCCGCGGAGGCCACCGGGGCTGCGAACGCGGCGATGCCGATGATGGCGCCCACGGTGGCCGCGGCGCGCGCGAGGTTCTTCATGGGTTCCTCAATCTCGTGATGTCGAAAAGGAAGCTCCCAACCAAAGGGAGCCCGGGCAGTCTTGTCGGCTCTCCACGGTTCGCCCCGACGGCAGCGCTCATGGTCACTCGTTTGGCTCGGAAAAGGGACCGAACGGCCCCCTTGGTTCGCTGCAGTGACGGCTCGTCAGGGCGGGTCCACGACGGTCACGGGCACGTACGACACGCCGCCACGAACACGTCACCACGCCACGACTGGCACAGCGGGAGGCCTGCCCAACTGCCCTTGAACGCGGCGCGACTCCAGCCTCCACACGGTGCTGGCGCGCCGTCGATTCGACCCGGCGGATCAGCCCTGTTCGGAGTTCCCCGGTCCCCACGCGCCGTTGCCGGGGCTCTCGGGCCCGTCCGCGGGCTCGTTCGGCGCCGTGTGGGCTCCGGGACCGGAGGCACCCGGGGTGGGCAGAAGCTGCTCCAACACGGAGTCGACGTCGAGGAAACGGCCTTCCTGCCCGGTTGGGACGACTTCGTGGGTGAGCGCGAGCCAGTGGCCCAGGTTGGCGGCCGGCGCCTCGAGCAGCGCGCGGCCCTGCTGGCTCTCCAGCAACAGACAGAGGGTGGACTCGTCCGGGGAGGGCCATACCCGTACGTCAGCGTGGCCCGTCATCCGGGTCATCCCCTCGGTGAGGAGGTCCCGCGCGAACACCCAGTGCACGGGCTCCTGGGTCTCCAGGTGGAAGACCAGCCGGACGGCGTACGGTTCGTGGCTCGCGTAGGTGAACTGGGCGTCCAGCGGCACCTTGCACTCCTCCGACAACACCAGGCGGAGTTCCAGCCGCTGCTCCAGCCACACGCGGCGGGCTTGCTGGGCGTCGTGTGCTATGCCGTGTGATCCCTTCTTCTCATCGCCCATCGCTCGTGTCCTCTCTCGACTCGGTGGTCGTCGGCCGTTGGTCGTCGTGCTGATGCCGGTGACCGGCAATCGCGGTGACTCGCGTGTCACGGGCCGTTCCGTGGACAGATCGCCGCCGGGGTCGCGGACGATGGTGTTTCGCTTAAGCTCCGGGTCCTCGGAGGACGACAGGAGTGGCGCTGCGGACAACAGGAGTGTACGCCGCGTGGCCGGCCATCAGCCCTCCCTTGCGACGGTCCGTGGGTTCGGCGCGGCTCAACTCGGCCTCGACGCCGCCCGGTCGGCGGGCCGCGCCCGTTGCCGTTGGGCAAGTCCGCACGGGTTGGAAGCCGCTGGACCCCGACGCCGTGCTTCGGGAGACTGGGGTATGCCTGAGCTGACCGAGCCGACGACCGACGTACACGCCTCCTTCCTCACCGCCATGGGCGAGTTCGCTGCTGAGGGACGAGGAGCGGCGACGGACCGGACGAGTATGGGGAGCGCGTTGCGGGCGTACGGCCAGCGCTGGCATGACCCGGCGGTGTTCGCTCGCCATGTCGCCGAGCTGCGCGCGGAGGCACGCGCTCCCGCTCGGGACGGCTTCGTGCGCTGCACCACGCTGTGGTATCTCGAGGCGGCGAACTACCTCGGCCGTATCGCGATCCGGCATGAACTCAACGACTTCCTCCGTGACTACGGCGGCCACATCGGCTACGACGTACGCCCCGCCGCCCGCCGCCGGGGACACGCCACCGCGATGCTGCGTGCCGCGCTGCCCCGCGCCCGGTACCTCGGCCTCGGCTCCGTGCTGGTCACCTGCGACACCGACAACATCGCCTCGCGTCGGGTGATCGAGAACTGTGGTGGTCTTCTCGAGGACCGGCGTGGTGCCAAGCTGCGGTACTGGATCGCCACCGACTGAGCCCGCCGTACCGGCCCTGAGCCGTATGCCCGACCGGTACGCGTACCCTGGGCGGGAGGATCATCCGCACAATGCGGCAGCGCGGCGTGTGGATCTCCGCCCCCGTGGCGCCTCGTGCAGAGGCCCGATTACGCAAACCGCACACCACGGGCGGTCGGCCCGACCGCGGGCGCCGCCCTGCACCGAGGAGAGAAGCACTGGGCAAGCGACAGCCCGAAGGCCCGCCGCCCGCACCCGCGGTGCAGCGCATGCGTCTGCGTTACACCAAGCGAGGCCGCCTCCGGTTCACCAGCCATCGTGACTTCCAGCGGGCGTTCGAGCGGGCGCTGCGCCGGGCCGAGGTGCCCATGGCGTACTCCGCCGGATTCAGCCCGCACCCGAAGGTCTCGTACGCCAACGCCGCACCGACCGGCACGGGCAGCGAGGCGGAGTACCTGGAGATCGCCCTCACCCGGCGTTGCGCGCCGGACGAGTTGCGGGCGACGCTCGACGCGTGCATGCCGTCCGGGCTCGACCTCGTCGAGGCAGTGGAGGCGGGTACATCCGATTTCGCCGACCGCCTGCAGGCGTCCCGCTGGGAGCTGCGGCTGGAGGGAGTGCCGGAGGAGGAGGCCCGGCGGGCCGTCACGGCGTTCCTGGCGACCGAGTCCATCGAGGTCACCCGGAAGACCAAGAAAGGAAACCGAACCTTCGACGCACGGGCCGCGGTGATCGCTCTGACCGCCGAGCAGCCGGAGGGCCATGGGCCTGAGGCGCCGGCCTGTGCGATACTGCGCTTGGTGGTACGGCACCTGACACCTGCCGTACGACCCGACGACGTCCTGTCTGGCCTCCGAGCTGTGGCCGACCTGGCGCCGCCGGTCCCGGTAGCGGTGACCAGGCTGGCGCAGGGGCCGCTCGATGAGGAGACCGGCACGGTGACGGACCCGCTTGCGCCCGACCGCGACGCATCCCACGTCGCGACGGCGCCGAGTGGGGTCCCCCCGGAGTACCCAGGGGCGCTCACCGCGTAGGAACGCCGCCAAACACGCCGCCGCCGACGCACGCGCCAGAGAGCCACTCGGGTAGCTGTCCGGCAGGCGAGTGCACTGACCAGGAGACTTTCGCCGTAGCCGAGCCCCTCGGGACGGAACCGGCGAGTGAGACAAGGAGCTCCCGTGCGGCGCCCGCGCCCCGGCGCGGCCCACGGACTGTAGGCGGGCCGCCCGGACACGGCGTGGCGCCCGGGAGCCTGACGGGAGAACAGCCCGCATGCTCGAGCCCAAGGACTCCGCTTCCGCGGAGAGCGCCGAGAACAACACGAAACCGCCAGCCGTATCGGACCCCGGCGGACCAGGTGACACCCTGCCGCCGCGTAAGCGCCGAGCGGCGTCCCGGCCCGCCGGGCCGCCGTCCGCCGGAGTGGAGCAGTCGACCGAGACGGTTGTCACATCGACGGCTCAGGAGCCTTCTGAGGCTCCATCCGAAGCACCGATGGAAGCGGCCACCGGAGCCTCCGCCGTGAGGCCGCCGCAGCGGCGAGCGCGGCGTCGCGCCGCGGCGCCGGCGGGGACTCCACAGGTCAGCGACGACGCCGGTTCCGAAGCGGCCGCGGGGGGGACCCGCGCCGCGGAGCCGGAGACTCCGACGGAGCCAGCGCGCCGTACTCGCCGCCGTGCTGTTACGAGCACCCGTGCCGGCGCCGCATCCGCCGAGGCGGCTGGTCAGGGCGAGGCAGCGGCCAGTGCCGCGCCGCCTGCCAGCACCTCGGAGGCCACGGCCGAGGCGAGCGCACCTGGGAATTCCGGCGACGCCGCCGGCGGTGGCGACGCGGACTCCGACACCGGGAGCGACAGCGAGCAGGCCGCCCGCGGGCGTACCCGACGGCGTGCCGTGCGCAGGCCGTCGGCTGAGGGTCCCGCACCCGCCGAGCCGGCGGAGAGCGCCGAGGGCGCTGGGGGGACCGCTCAGGAGGGGAGTTCCGGAAGGAGGTCCGCGGACCGTCGAGAGGGCCCGCCCGGTCGCACCCGTGGGGTTCCGCCGATGGCGGTTTTCCAGGCTCCGGTCTTCACGGAGCCGATGTTCCAGACCCCGCAGAGCGCGGCGGCAGAAGCGGCGGCGCGGCAGTCGGCGGAGACCGAGGGCGGGGCGGAACGCTCCGAGCAGTCGGCGCGAGAGTCCGAGACGGACGCGGAGCCGCCGCAGCGTGGGCGTCGGCGGCGCCGTGCCGGTGGCGGCGAGGATGGTGAGGACGGCGCGACGGCGCGGACGGCCTCGCGGTCCGTGGACGAGGCCCCCGGCACCGACCATGGCGGCGCCGCCGGACAGCGCGGCACCGCCGCTGAGCCCGAGGACGCCGAGGGTGCCGAGCGGGCTGAGGATGGTGAGGACGGGGACTCCGAGGAGCGCCCCGCCCGCCGCCGTCGACGCGGTGGTCGTCGCCGGCGGCGTGGCGAGAGCACGGACGGCGCGGAGGACTCCGGCGACGGCGCCGCCGGCGGGCGGCGTCAGGAGGGCGCCGCTGGGCCCGGCGAGGCCCGGGCGGCCGGCTCGGCTGACTCCGGTGAGTCCGGCGACGCTGATGAGGACTCCGACTCCACGGACTCCGGGGAGGGCAAGGACGACCAGGAGGAGTCCGGGAGCGGCTCGCACAGCAGCTCCCGGCGTCGTCGACGGCGCCGTCGACGCAGCGGCGACAGCAACGAGGGTCCGGCCGACCAGGACGACCCGGAGCGTACGGTCGTCAAGGTCCGGGAACCGCGCAAGAAGAAGGACGCCGAGCCCAGCGACGAGGTGCAGTCGATCAAGGGTTCCACGCGGCTGGAAGCCAAGAAGCAGCGTCGCCGTGAGGGACGCGAGCAGGGCCGTCGGCGGGTACCGATCATCAGCGAGGCCGAGTTCCTGGCTCGCCGCGAGGCCGTCGAGCGGGTGATGGTCGTGCGGGAGCAGGGCGAGCGTACGCAGATCGGGGTGCTCGAGGACGACGTCCTGGTGGAGCACTTCGTGAACAAGGAGCAGACCACCTCGTACGTCGGCAATGTCTACCTCGGCAAGGTGCAGAACGTCCTGCCGTCGATGGAGGCGGCGTTCGTCGACATCGGCAAGGGACGCAACGCCGTGCTGTACGCGGGCGAGGTGAACTTCGAGGCGCTGGGCATGTCCGGCGGTCCACGGCGGATCGAGACCGCGCTGAAGTCCGGCCAGTCGGTGCTGGTACAGGTCACCAAGGACCCGATCGGGCACAAGGGCGCTCGGCTCACCAGCCAGGTCTCGCTGCCGGGTCGCTATCTGGTGTACGTCCCCGAGGGCTCGATGACCGGCATCAGCCGGAAGCTCCCGGACACCGAGCGCACCCGCCTCAAGCAGATCCTGAAGAAGGTCGTCCCGGAGGACGCCGGCGTCATCGTACGGACCGCGGCCGAGGGCGCCAGCGAGGACGAGCTGCGCCGCGACGTCGAGCGGCTGCAGGCGCAGTGGGAGGAGATCCAGGGCAAGGCGCGCAAGGGCAACGCCCCCACGCTGCTCTACGGCGAGCCGGACATGACGGTGCGGGTCGTCCGGGACATCTTCAACGAGGACTTCTCCAAGGTCATCGTCAGTGGCGAGCAGGCTTGGCAGACGATCCACGACTACGTCTCCCACGTGGCGCCCGACCTGGTGGAGCGGCTGCAGCGGTGGACCTCCGAGGTGGACGTCTTCGCCACCTACCGGATCGACGAACAGCTGATGAAGGCGCTGGATCGCAAGGTCTGGCTGCCCAGCGGCGGTTCGCTGGTGATCGACCGGACGGAGGCGATGGTGGTCGTCGACGTGAACACCGGCAAGTTCACCGGCCAGGGCGGCAACCTGGAGGAGACGGTCACCAGGAACAACCTGGAGGCGGCCGAGGAGATCGTGCGTCAACTCCGGCTGCGCGACCTGGGCGGCATCATCGTGATCGACTTCATCGACATGGTGCTGGAGTCCAACCGGGACCTCGTGCTGCGCCGGTTGTTGGAAAGTCTCGGCCGGGACCGTACGAAGCACCAGGTGGCCGAGGTCACCTCGCTGGGCCTGGTGCAGATGACCCGGAAGCGGGTCGGGCAGGGGCTGCTGGAGTCGTTCTCCGAGAGTTGCCCGCACTGCAACGGCCGTGGCCTGACGGTGCACATGGAGCAGCCGCAGTCCGTGGGCGGCGGTGGCGGCAACGGTGGAAACGGCGGGGGCAAGAAGGGCAAGCGCGGCAAGCAGAAGACGGCCGCCGCTCCCACGGCGCAGCCGGCCGCGGCCGACGCGTCGGAGGATCGGGCGACCTCCGAGGGCGAGACAGAGTCGGTCGCCGAGGTCGAAGCCGAGGTCGCGGCACCGAAGGCGCTTCCCGAGCCCGCGTTCGTACCGGATGAGGACCTTTTCAGTAGTGCCGCGGAGGCCGAGAGGGCGGCTTCTCGTGGAGGCCGTTCGCGGCGCCGGGCGAGCCGTCGGGCGAGTGCCCCGGCGGGATCGCCCGCCCCCGTGGCCCCGGACGCTGAGGAGACGGGTACGGCGGCTGGCGTGGAGAGCCAGCCGCNACCTCGTGCTGCGCCGGTTGTTGGAAAGTCTCGGCCGGGACCGTACGAAGCACCAGGTGGCCGAGGTCACCTCGCTGGGCCTGGTGCAGATGACCCGGAAGCGGGTCGGGCAGGGGCTGCTGGAGTCGTTCTCCGAGAGTTGCCCGCACTGCAACGGCCGTGGCCTGACGGTGCACATGGAGCAGCCGCAGTCCGTGGGCGGCGGTGGCGGCAACGGTGGAAACGGCGGGGGCAAGAAGGGCAAGCGCGGCAAGCAGAAGACGGCCGCCGCTCCCACGGCGCAGCCGGCCGCGGCCGACGCGTCGGAGGATCGGGCGACCTCCGAGGGCGAGACAGAGTCGGTCGCCGAGGTCGAAGCCGAGGTCGCGGCACCGAAGGCGCTTCCCGAGCCCGCGTTCGTACCGGATGAGGACCTTTTCAGTAGTGCCGCGGAGGCCGAGAGGGCGGCTTCTCGTGGAGGCCGTTCGCGGCGCCGGGCGAGCCGTCGGGCGAGTGCCCCGGCGGGATCGCCCGCCCCCGTGGCCCCGGACGCTGAGGAGACGGGTACGGCGGCTGGCGTGGAGAGCCAGCCGCGGCGTCAGGAGTCGGAGCCGGAAAGCGTCACCGAGCCGTCGGTCGGAGCTTCGACACCCGCGCCCGCGCCCGCGCCGGCCGGCGAGGAGGGTGTGGAACACCGCGATCCGGGGCGTACGCGTCGCCGGGCGAGCCGGAAGGCCAGTGCGCCCGCTGGCGCCCCGAAGGGGGCCGAGACGGTGGACACGGCGGTGACGGTGCCCGTGGACGAGGGAACCGGTGGTGGCCACGAGGTGAGCGTGAACGGCGCACCTGACGCCTCGGCCGTCGATGGTGACGCCGCCGGCTCGGAAGCGTCCGCCCACGGAGCCGCCGCCAACGGAGTGTCCGCTACTTCGCCGCGGCCGGCCGACGGCCCGTCGGAGGCCGCTGCGTCCGGCACGTCGCGTCCGCGTCGTCGGGTCAGTCGCAAGGCGACCGCTCCGGCCGGCTCGCCGGCGGCGACGGAGGAGTCCGCCATCGTGGTTCCGCCTGCCGGGACTTCCGAGAACGCTGCCCAGGGGGTGCAGCAGGATCAGGCGAGTGAGTCGGGACAGGCCGAAGGTGCTGGCACCGCCGCACCCGTACGCGCACGGCGGCGGGTCACGCGTACGGTGACCGCGCCCGCCGGCTCCCCCGCGGGAGGCGAAGCGGGCGGCGACGGCACGGTGATCGAACCGGCACCGGCTGCCGCGGGGGAGCCGACTGGCTCAGCGCCGGCGAAGAAGGCCGCCGCGAAGAAGGCCGCCAAGAAGACCACGGCGACGAAGGCAGCCGCGAGGAAGGTGGCCGCGGCGGAGACCGGCTCGGGGTCGGCAGTTGGCGAACCGGCCGCGTGTGAACCGGCTGCCGAGGAGTCGGGGGCCGCGGGCACAGCCAAGGCCACGAAGAAGGCCGCTAAGAAGGAGCCGGCCAAGGCCGCTAAGAAGACAGCCAAGAAGGAGCCGGCCAAGGCGGTCAAGAAGACAGCCAAGAAGGCCACCGCGAAATCGGCTGAGAAGAAGGACGCAGCGGCAGCCGAGGGGTCGCCCGAGTCACCCGCTGACGTCTCGGCGGCTGAGCAGCGAGAGGACTGACGGCCGGTGCCGCTGACCTGGTTTGACCACCAGGTCAGCGGCACCGTAATCTTGACTTTCGGCGTGTCTGGACAGGCACGTCATGCTCCTGAGCACTTCCCTCCTGGGTGTGTACGATCCCGTGCGCCGTGGAGAGGCCGCTCAATCCCGTACCGGATCAGTCGCGGACACCGTCCGTGCGGGCGGCTGGCATCAGGGGCCCCGAACCGAGCGAGAGAGAGTTCCGCGTGTACGCGATCGTGCGCACCGGCGGGCGCCAGCAGAAGGTTTCTGTGGGCGACGTCATCGAGGTAGACCGCAAGCCCGAGAGCAAGGTCGGCGACAGCGTCGAACTCTCGACCCTGCTCGTCGTGGACGGCGAGACCGTCACCAGCGACCCGTGGGTGCTGGCGGGTGTGAAGGTTCAGGCCGAGGTCGTGGACCACCACAAGGGTCCGAAGATCCGGATTCAGAAGTACAAGAACAAGACCGGTTACAAGAAGCGCATCGGTCACCGCCAGCTGCACACCGCGCTGAAGATCACGGGCATCCCCGCCCCCGCCGCGAAGTAAGGGACTGAGAACACATGGCACACAAGAAGGGCGCATCGTCCACCCGGAACGGTCGCGACTCCAACCCGCAGTACCTCGGCGTCAAGCGGTTCGGTGGCCAGGTCGTCAAGGCGGGCGAGATCCTCGTCCGGCAGCGCGGCACGCACTTCCACCCCGGATCGGGTGTCGGCCGTGGCGGCGACGACACGCTGTTCGCGCTGGACGCTGGCGCGGTGCAGTTCGGCACCCGGCGTGGCCGCAAGGTCGTGAACGTCGTTCCGGCTGAGTAACCAGCCGGCCGGTCAGCGAGACATTCCGAGGGCGGATCGCCGTTCCCGTACGGGGGCGGCGCCGCCCTCGGTGCGTTTCGAGCCGGTGGGCCACGGGGAAGGTCTGCTTCCCCGTCGTGGCGGATAAGGTCCGTAAGGGGCGCGGCGGGTACCGGGCATGCTGCCTTCACTGCCGGCTGTCCATCTCCGGCACGGCAGCACGCCGGGCGATCGGAGCACGGTGCCGGTCCGAGGCGCGGTGCGGATACCCGCCGCTCCGCGGGGAGTTGTCACCCGTCGCCCGACCGTCCGTACGACACGAGCAAGCGCGAGATCAACAAGCACGGCATCAGCAAGCACGGCACATCCGCACTCATCCCTGTACAAGTACGCCGGGAGGCCACCGTCATGACCACCTTCGTGGACCGCGTCGAATTGCGTGTCGCCGCGGGCAACGGGGGCCACGGCTGCGCCTCCGTGCATCGGGAGAAGTTCAAGCCGTTGGGCGGCCCGGACGGTGGCAACGGCGGCCGGGGCGGGGACATCGTCCTGGTGGTCGACCAGAGCGTGACCACCCTGCTCGACTACCATCACCGGCCGCACCGCAAGGCCACCAACGGCCGTCCCGGCGAGGGCGGACACCGCTCGGGCAAGGACGGCGACGACCTGACGCTGGCGGTACCGGACGGCACCGTGGTGCTGGACGGGCAGGGGCGGTTGCTGGCCGACCTGGTCGGTGAGGGCACTACCTTCATCGCCGGGCGTGGCGGACGGGGCGGGCTGGGTAACGCCGCGCTGGCCTCCGCCCGGCGCAAGGCACCCGGATTCGCGCTGCTGGGCGAGCCCGGCGAGAGCCGGGACCTCGTGCTGGAGCTGAAGACGGTCGCGGATGTGGCGCTGGTCGGCTATCCGTCGGCGGGCAAGTCCTCGCTGATCTCCGTGCTCTCGGCGGCGAAACCGAAGATCGCCGACTATCCGTTCACCACCCTGGTGCCCAACCTCGGCGTGGTCACCGCTGGTTCGACCGTCTACACCGTCGCCGACGTGCCCGGCCTGATCCCCGGTGCCAGCGAGGGCAAGGGCCTCGGCCTGGAGTTCCTGCGGCACGTGGAGCGCTGCTCGGTCCTCGTGCACGTGCTGGACTGCGCGGCACTCGAGTCCGACCGTGACCCGCTGTCCGACCTGGACACCATCGAGGAGGAACTCGCGCGGTACGGCGCCGGCCTGGCGGACCGGCCGCGCCTGGTGGTGCTCAACAAGGTCGACATCCCGGATGGCCAGGACCTCGCGGACATCATCCGTCCGGAGATCGAGGCGCGTGGCCATCGGGTCTTCGAGGTGTCGGCGGTCGCGCACCGCGGCTTGGACGCGTTGGCGTACGCCATGGGCGGGATCGTCGAGGACGACCGTGCGGCACGGCCGGCGCAGGAGGCCACCCGGGTCGTCATCCGTCCGAGGGCGGTGGACGACACCGGGTTCACCGTGACCCAGGAGGCGGACGGACTCTTCCGCGTGCGGGGCGAGAAGCCCGAACGCTGGGTACGGCAGACCGATTTCAACAACGACGAGGCCGTTGGTTACCTCGCCGACCGGCTCAATCGGCTTGGCGTGGAGGATGAGTTGGTGAAGGCGGGCGCCCGGGAGGGTGACGGGGTCGCCATCGGGCCGGAGGACGACGCGGTCGTCTTCGACTGGGAGCCCGCGCTGGGCTCCGGCGCTGAGATGCTCGGCCGGCGCGGCGAGGACCACCGGATGGACACCGTACGGCCCGCGGGGCACCGTCGCCGGGACCGGGAGGCCCAGCGGGACGAGGTGGCCCGGGAGTTCGACGACTTCGACCCGTTCGCCTGAGCTACGGCTGCCCGCGCCCGGGAGCCGTAGGGTCAGAAGGTGGTCCGGGGCCCGGACGCGGGTGAACCAGTCGATCGAGCGGCCCTCCACCGGGCGGACTCGCGTCAGCCGAGCGGACTCGCGTCAGCCCACCAGTACGTAGCACAGAGCCGCCAGGACGAGCGCGCTGACACCGAGAACGTCCGCGCGGCGATACCAACTCGGCTTGCCGGTCGTGCCCTCTCCCTCCGTTTCCGTGCCGCCCGCCCCCTCCGTGACCGTTCTGGCTTCCACGGCGGCCGCCTCCGGCGCTCCGGCTATCCGGTCCGTGCCAGAGCCGTCCGCCGGTATCTTGCCCAGGCCGTAGACCAGCCCGACGAGTTCCTCCTGCGGCTTCGGCCGGGTCCGCAGCGTGACGAGGACGGTGACCAGCGCGTCCAGTACGAAGGCCAGGGACGCCCCGAGGAAGCTGGCACCCTGACCGGGCAGCTCGAGCACCCCGGTCTCGGAGGCCACATAGACGGCGAGCGCCGCGGCCGTGCCCGCCACCAGACCGCTCCAGCCGGCGGCGGGCGTCATACGCTTCCAGAACATGCCGATGATGAAGGTGGCGAACAGCGGGGCGTTGAAGATGGAGGCCAGCGCCTGGATGTAGTCCATGATGTTGCTGTAGCCGGCGGCGATGAAGGCCGTGCCGACGGCCAGCACGCTGCCGATGACCGTCACCCAGCGGCCGACCGAGAGGTAGTACCCGTCCTCCCGGCCCTTGACGACGTAGTCCTGCCACAGGTCGTACGTGAAGACGGTGTTGAACGAGCTGATGTTCGCCGCCATCCCTGCCATGAAGGAAGCCATCAGACCGGCGACCGCGATGCCGAGGAAGCCGGTGGGCAGCAACTCCGCCATGAGGTACGGCAACGCGTCGTTGTACGTGAGGTCGCTGCTCTCACCCGCCTTCAGCTTCGCCAGCTCCGGGGACAGCACCCCGGCGATCATGCCCGGCAGGACGATCACCACGGGCACCAGGATCTTCGGGTACGCGCCGATGAGCGGGGTCCGCTTCGCCGCGGACATGTCCTTGGCCGACATGGCGCGTTGGACCTCGGCGAAGTTCGTGGTCCAGTACCCGAAGGAGAGCACGAAGCCGAGCCCGAAGACGATGCCGATGACGCTGAGCACCGGATTCTCCAGGCCGGTCAGCTCCGTCCCGGGCCACGCGCTCAACTGCTCCGAACTGCCCGGGTTCCGCTCGATACGATCCACGAGCCCCTGCCAGCCGCCGATCTCGCGCAGCGCCAGCACCGTCATGGGCACGAGCCCGGCGAGGAGCACGAAGAACTGCATCACCTCGGTGTAGATGGCGGCCGTCAGTCCGCCCAGGGTGATGTAGCTGAGCACCAGTGCCGCCGCCACCACGATCGACACGGCTATCGGCCAGCCCAGCAGGACGTTCACGATGAGCGCCAGCGCGTAGAGATTGACCCCCGCGATGAGCAGCGACGCGACCGTGAAACTCAGGGCGTTGAACAGGTGCGCGCCCGGACCGAACCGGCGTCGCAGGAACTCCGGGACGCTGCGCACCTTGGAGCCGTAGTAGAACGGCATCATGACGAGCCCCAGGAAGACCATCGCGGGGATCGCGCCGATGAGGTAGTAGTGCAGCGTCGGAAGGCCGTACTGTGCGCCGTTCGCGGTCATGCCGATGAGTTCGATCGCGCCGAGGTTCGCCATGACGAACGCGATGCCGGTGATCCAGGCGGGCATCGAGCGGCCGGAGAGGAAGAAGTCGAGGCTGTTCCGCACGCGTCGGCGCACCACGATCCCGATGCCGAGCACCACGGCGAAGTACGCCCCGAGAATGGCGTAGTCGAGCGGTGTGGCGTCCAGTCGGAGCCCGGAGTTTGCCAGTCCCACCATCGGCTGTGCTCCCTGTACGTGACCAAAGGCATCGGCTGCCTGACGGGATGATGCGTGTTGCCGTTCGCATCGGGGCGAACGGGCTGTCTGGGTGCTCATGAGGATCGCGCGAGCCAGAAACTAACAGCGGCGCCAAGCCCTCGGAAGTGCCTGTGGAAAACCTTGCGCGGTCACCGACGTGCCGAGGCGTGTGCCCACGGAGCGGAGCCCGTCGGCGTCGTGTACGGCGGACGCGGCTTCGTAGGCACACGCCTTCACCGGAGAAAACTCACCGGACAACGCGACCGGCTCCGGCTAGCGTCCCGGTCATGGATCACCCGTCCGAAGCCCCGCCGTATCCAGCCGGCCCCGTCACGTCCGAGGACCTGCGGCAAGCCCTGCACCTGGCCCTCACGGCGCTCCGCAGCGCACCGACCGACCCCAGCCGCTGGGACAGCGACGCCGGTTCGCTCACCTGGACATGCTGGGAGACCACCGAACACCTGTGCGATGACCTGCTGGGATACGCCCTGCAGCTCGGCGCGGTCTCGAAACCCGAGGACAGCTACGTCTCCCTGGCCGGCTCGAGCCGCCGCGACGGCGGCCCGGAGGAGGCCGTGCACGCGGACCGGGCGGCGGGCGGCGTACCAGGACTGCTGTGGCTGCTGGAGGGGAGCGGCGCGCTGCTCGTCGCCATAGCCGGCGCGACGCCCCCGCACATACGGGCCTTTCACTCCATGGGGGTCTCCGACGCCGAGGGCTTCGCCGCCATGGGCATCGTGGAGACCCTCGTGCACACCCACGACCTCGCCCTCGGGCTGGAATTTGACTGGTCGCCACCAGCGGACCTGTGCGCACGCGTCCTGACACGGCTGTTCCCGGACGTGTCGTACGACGAAGCGGAACCGTGGCCGACGCTGTTGTGGGCGACCGGACGGATCTCACTGCCGGGGCACGGACACCGGGAGAACTGGCGCTGGTACGGCGAGCCACGCGCCTAGTCCGGACGGAGGCGGAGCCGGGCTCCCGGTTACCGACGGGTGTGACTGCACCCGCGAGATCCGATAGCGTGACGGCTTCGCACAGACGACGTCCGAGGAGGTGAGTCCCGTTACCGCCAGCGCAGGTCAGGGGCTCCCTCCCCACAGCCGTACGGTCGCCGCCTCCCGGTGACTCGGGAGCCCCCCGGGCATCCCGAAAGGCACCACATGTCGGCTTCCTCGACACCTTCGATCCCCTTCGACACGCTCGTCTCCCGACTCCGCACCGCCGGTTGCGTCTTTGCCGAGGACGAGGCACGGCTGCTGCTGGACGCCGCCGCGAACCGCACCGAGCTGGCCCGCCTGCTGGATCGCCGCGTCAGCGGCTTCCCGCTGGAGCAGGTGCTCGGCTGGGCCGAGTTCCACGGCCGCCGGATCAGCGTCGCACCGGGCGTGTTCGTGCCACGCCGCCGCACCGAGTTTCTGGTGCGGCAGGCCCTCGCGCTCGGCCGTGAGGCATCGACGGCACCCGTCGTGGTGGACCTGTGCTGCGGTACGGGCGCGCTCGGCGCCGCACTGGCCGCAGCCCTCCCGCTACGGGAGCTGCACGCCTCGGACAGCGACCCGGCGGCCGTGCGCTGCGCCCGCGACAACCTCGCGGCGGCGGGCGGACGGGTGTACGAGGGCGACCTGTACGCCGCGCTGCCCGACCGGCTGCGCGGTCGCGTGGACATCCTGGCCGCGAACGTGCCGTACGTCCCCAGCGAGGAGGTCGCCCTGCTGCCGCCGGAAGCCCGGGACCACGAGCCGCGTACCGCGCTGGACGGCGGTACGGACGGGCTGGACGTGCTGCGCCGGGTGGCGGCCGAGGCCCCTGACTGGTTGGCGCCGGGTGGCGCGCTGCTGGTGGAGACCGGGGAGCGGCAGGCGGCCACGGCGGTGTGCCTCCTCGCGGAGAGCGGGCTGCTGCCTCGGGTGCGCGTCGACGAGGAGTGGGAGGCCTCGGTGGTGCTGGGGCTGCGGCCCGATGGCACGGGGCGTCCGGGCTCCGACGAGCGGCCTGACTGAGCACAGGCGTACGACGGTCGGGTGTGGTCAGGCGTCCAGCAGTTCGCACCAGACCGTCTTGCCGATCCGGTGCAGCGTGACGTCCCATTTGTCGGTGAGCAGGGCGACCAGGGCCAGCCCCCGCCCGCTCTCCGCCAGTTCGTCCGCGCGCAGCGGCACCGGGATGATCGGGGAGTGGTCGTACACCTCGATACGCAGGCCGGTCAGGGTGTGGATGAGGGTGACCACGCACCAGCGGTCCGGGGTGTGCCGGTGCACGTTCGTCGTCAGCTCGGTCAGCGCCAACTCCGCCGCGTCGGCGAGCTGTTCCAGCCCCCACGCGCGGGTGTGGGCGCGGGCGACGCGGCGCAGATGGCGTGGCGAGTGGTCGCCGACGGTCAGCGTGACGCGGTACTGCCGTGGTGGCTGGGGGAGTGGTTCCTCGGTCATCGGATTCACGGGGCAAGTGTGTAGTGGGTCGATTACGCTGGGCCATGGCGTGAAACCAACTACGGGCGCTGTGCCGCCCGTCGTACGAGGGGCGGCGTATGCCCAACATCAAGCGTCTCGACCCGGGGGCCTCACCGCTCCACTACTTCGGCTCCGAACTCCGCCGACTGCGTGAGGCCGCCGGCCTCACGCTGGAACAGCTCGGCGACATCGTCTATCTGACCGGTTCCATGATCGGGCAGGTGGAGACCGCCGTGCGGATTCCGAAGGGGGAGCACGTCCCGCGTCTGGACACGGCCTTGGGCGCGGACGGCGCACTGCTCCGCGCCTGGGAGCCGGCCAAGCGCAGCCGGTTGCCCGCGTGGTTCCAGCAGACCGCGCACATGGAGGAGACGGCGCGGGAGATCCAGGTGTTCCAGGCACAGCTGGTGCACGGTCTGTTGCAGACGGAGGCGTACGCGCGCGCGGTGCTCGGCGTCATGCGGCAGCCGGGAAACGGGCTGGACGCCAGCGTGGAGGCCCGACTGGATCGGCAGCGCATCCTGGAGCGGGTCGAACCACCCGTGCTGTGGACGGTGTTGGACGAGGCGGTGCTGTATCGGGAGATCGGTGGCCGGGAGGTGATGCGGGAGCAACTGGCCCGCCTGTTGAGCTACCAGGACCGGGAGGACGTACAGATCCAGGTGCTGCCCTTCACCACCGGCGAGCACACGGGACTCAAGGGCTCCTTCGATATCTTCTCCTTCCCGGCCCAGGCGAGCATCGCCTATATGGAGGGCTACGAGGAGGGTTGGGCGACCGCCGATCCACGGCATGTCCGGGCGCGTTCGCTCCGTTACGATCTGCTGCGGGCCACCGCCCTGTCCCCGGTGGAGTCGGCCCGCCTGATCGCCCACGTCATGGAGGAACGCTATGCGCACGGTCCCGAGCCAGGCCCCGATCCAGTGGCGTAAGTCGAGTTACAGCGGTGATGATGGGGGTTCGTGCGTGGAGTGCGCGACGCTGGGCGCGGCGGCCTGGCGCAAGTCCAGCCACAGCAGCGACACCGGCGGTTCGTGCGTCGAGACCGCCCGTCTCGCCAGCGCCGTGGCCGTCCGGGACTCCAAGCGCCCGGACAGCCCCCACCTCACGGTCTCCGCCCCGGCGTTCACGGCGTTCCTGCGACACGCCGCCCCCTGAGCTGCCACCACTCGTCCACCCGCACAGGGTGGAATCCGGTGCGTGGGTCCGCTGATCTCGCGGGCACGCCCGCGGTGTAGTGCACCGCGGAACCACGTGCCGCGAAGGAGGCCGACCTCATGCCGTTGTCCTGGCTGTCACCGGAGACCGTGACGGAGGTGACCCGATACCTCGACCTGGTCGGGGTCTTCGCCAACGCGCTACTCGGCGGCGTACTCGCCCGAGGCCGGGACCTGGACCTGTTCGGCTTCCTGATCATCGGCATCGTCTCCGGGCTCGGCGGCGGCATCATCCGTGACGTGCTGCTCCAGCACGGCACCCCGGTCGCCCTCACGGACCACGCCTATCTGCCCACGGCCACCGCCGGCACTCTGCTGGCCTTCGTGCTGGATCTGCGCCGGCACACTTCCAGCCGTACGTTCAACCTGCTGGATGCCACGGTCCTCAGCTTCTGGGCGGTCGCCGGGGCGCAGAAGACCCTGGAGGCCGGGCTCGGCTGGCTGCCGGCGCTATTGCTCGGCATGACCACGGCGGTCGGCGGTGGTGCCGTACGGGACCTGCTGCTCACCGGTCGGCCGGGGATCTTCGGCGGCAACCAGCTGTACGCCTCCGTCGCGCTGCTCGTCGCCGGCGTGCTGGTGCTCTCCACGGAGCTGGGCGCGCCGACCATCGGGCTCGTGGTGGGCATCCTCGTCGGCACCGTCCTGCGGCTTACGGCGCTGAGCCGGGACTGGGTGCTGCCCAGCGACCGGGACTGGAGGCCGAGTTCGGCGTACGCGCGGGTACGCCGGCGGCCACGAGAAGCCGGAGACAAGCGGCACGGAGGCCGTAGGGGCCGGAAGGACCGCCAGGCGGAACCAGACTGCCCCGGGGAGGAAGCTCCCGAGGAAAGTCCGGGCTCGCGGGAGTGAGCGGTCCCGACCGTCTCGTCAACCGTTCACCGGTTCGCGGTGCCGGGCGCCACGTCCGCCGCGTCAGTCGCACCCGGCGCGTCCTCCGCCCCGAGGCTCTCCGTGTCGGCACTCTCGGCGAGTTCCGCGCCGTGGGTGTCCGACTCGGACGCCGGGCCGTGCACGTCGGTGGCCTCGTCACCGGGCTCGCCAGCTTCGTCATCGATGTCGTCGACGTCCTCGGCCCTGTCGGTCACCGGGTCACGCTCGGTCACCGGCCGGTCGGCGGGGTCCAGTTCGTTCTCCTCGGCGGCCTGCTCCGCCTCGTGCCCGCCGGTGCCCTCGTGCTCGATACGGGCGGCGGCGCGCGTGTTGCGGGCCTCCGCCGCCGCGCACAGGTCGAGCGTGGCCTGGTTGAAGCGGACCAGTGAGGGCGGGTCCGAGGGACCGAGCAGCTCCACCTTGAGCCGGGCACGCTCGTCGGCGAGCGCGTCCCGCTCCGGAGCCCGTACGGAGGCCAGGAGTTCCGGCACCTCGGTCGCCTTCGGGGAGAGGATGGTCGCGGCCCGCACGGTCGGGAAGCCGGCCTGGAAGGCTTCCGTCGACCGGCCGCTGGTGTTGGCGACCGCGTACGGCTTCTCGCTGCTCAGATAGTCCGAGACGACGCTGGAGACATCGCTCACCAGCAGGTCCGCCTGGTTGAAGCAGGGGTAGATGCCCGGGCGCGGGCCGGTGATGACCTGGTGCTCCCACTCCGGCAGGGACGCCCAGTACGCCGCCTCCCAGGCCCGCTGCGCCGCCTCCAGGGCCGTGGCCTGCTCGCTGTCCGGACTGGACTGCCGCAGCATTCGCTCGGCCTCGTCCGCGCTCTGGCGGAACGCGGTGGTGGTCAGGTTGTCCAACTCGGCTGTCCGGCGGGCGAGTTCCGCTTCCGCCTCGGGGCCCGGACGACTGCCCGAGCGTGCCGCGTTGGCCTCGGCGATCATCGCCTGGATACGCCGGTCGGCGGCGCCCGCCTGCGGATCGACGGAGCCGGTCATCGGATGCGGCTTGTAGAGCAGCCGAACGGCCGGATCGGCGAGGAGCTCCCGCACGATGTTCTCCCCGGCCAGGATGACCGAGGTGTTGCCCGGGTCGTCCGTCCAGCCCTCCCAGGTGGGGGCGTACAACACCGTGGTGAAGCCGCCGGCGGCGGGCGGACCGGAGTACGGCTCGATCGGCGCCAACTGCGGCCGGCCGACCTCCCGTACGTCCCGGTCGTCCACGCCGATGTCCGCGAGCTGGTAGCGCTCCCGCGCGGCCGGGCCGGCCACCCATACCTCGTCGTACGCCTTGGCGTACGGGTTGCAGGAGGACAGCTTGTCGCTCTCGCCGTGGTTGGTGAAGGCGTGCTTGATGGTGGGGATTCGCAGCACCTGCGAGGTCTTGCCGGAGTTCGCCGGGTGCAGCAGGACCTTCAGCGTGGAGTGCTCCAGGTGCATCAGGTGCGCGACCTTGGGAATGCAGACGATGGGCACGTCCGTCGCCTCGATCTTCTGCACCATGAAGCGTTCCCGCAGGACGATCAGCGGACGTCCGTCCAGCGCGCCGAGCGTGCCCAGCCACATGTTCGCCTGGTAGGCGGAGCTGGCGCCGCCGGAGAAGTACATGCCGACGGTGGGCTGGTAGTCGGCCAGCCAACCGTCCAGCCACTTCAGCACCTTCTCGTCACTCGGCAGCCGCTTCTTCGGCAGCAGCCAGGTCACCAGATGGGCGGCGCTGCCGACGGACAGCAGCAGGGACAGCGACAGTCCGACGAGGGCCCAGGCGGTCACCGAGGTGATGGCGGTCAGCAACAGCCCGGCGGTGGACGGGATCATGAAGCGCAGCAGCCGGCGGCTCGGCTGCCGCAGCAGCAGCCGGGGCGGCGCGGGCGTGAGGCGGAGCGCGGAGGCGTCGATGTTCCGGGTGACGATGGGCAGCGTGCGGCGGCGACGCACCAGTACGGCCACGGCCTGGCAGGCGAAGTGCGCGGCGTAGCAGCCCAGGATCAGCGGGACGACGCCCATCTCCTCGACCGGTTCCACCTTCGGCAGCCGCACCAGCCCGATGACGACCAGCATGT
The DNA here is from genome assembly GCF_001751245.1 of Streptomyces oceani. Classification (GTDB taxonomy): domain Bacteria; phylum Actinomycetota; class Actinomycetes; order Streptomycetales; family Streptomycetaceae; genus Streptomyces; species Streptomyces oceani. The sequence continues at coordinate 304,485 of NZ_LJGU01000127.1, read as the reverse complement.
CCCGGAGCAGCTGACGGGTGACCTGGTCGAACCGGACCTTGCCGAGTAGCGCCAGCAGGCCGGGCTGCTTGTGGTTCAGGTACAGGTCGAGCGCGAGGCCGCCAGCGGAGGAGACGACGAGCAGCGGCACGTTCGGCAGCAGGGCGCCGAGCAGCTGCCCGGAGTAGAGCACCAGCAGCGCGAGGAGCGCCGCCAACTGAACGACGCGTCGAAACGAGAGTCGGGCAGAGGGCACGGAATGGGCTCCTGGCAGGAGGTGATCGGATGGGCACGGCTGCGGCGCGGGTGCCGGTCGGCTGACCACTGACCGTATGACGGTGGCCGGCTGGATGACAATTTGCGGTTACGCACAGCATGCCAAACACCCCAAATCGTGATCTGGCCCGGCTCGCGCGCCAGGCCGCGCACACCGGCCCTCCACCCGCTGTCCACGAGTCGAACGTGACAGTTCACCGATCCCGCCGCTCGCATAGGTTTGCGTGGTGGATACGCCCACGGGCGTCCGCCAGCCCGCGACGGTCCGTCCGTCTCGGCTGGGGCGGCGGCCGGCCGCGGTCCGTGTCCGACCGGTGATCAGCGGGTGTCGGGAGCCGTAGAACACTCCCGGGCAAGGGGAACGGGCGAAGGTGTCAGCGCAAACGGAACAGCGGCGTTCGGGCGTACGGAGCGCGCGCCGGATCGTGGTCAAGGTCGGCTCCTCCTCGCTGACCACGGCCGCCGGCGGGTTGGACGCGGATCGGGTGGACGCACTGGTGAACGTGCTGGCCCAGCAGGGCGTACGGGCTCCGGCGGAGCCGGCCGGGTCCGCCGAGGGAGGGGAAAGCGCGGGTGCGCCGGTCGAGCGGGAGATCGTCCTGGTCTCCTCCGGGGCGATCGCCGCCGGGCTGGCGCCGCTCGGCTTGGAGCGTCGCCCCCGGGACCTGGCCCGACAACAGGCCGCGGCCAGCGTCGGGCAGGGACTCCTGGTCGCGCGCTACACCGCCTCGTTCGCCCGGTACGGTCGCCGGGTCGGGCAGGTGCTGCTCACCTCCGACGACACCAGCCGCCGCGCGCACTACCGCAACGCCTACCGCACCCTGGAGCAACTGCTGGCTATGGGCGCGGTACCGATCGTCAACGAGAACGACACCGTCGCCACCGACGAGATCCGCTTCGGCGACAACGACCGGCTCGCCGCGCTGGTCGCGCATCTCGTACGGGCCGACCTGCTGGTGCTGCTGTCCGATGTGGACGGGCTGTACGACGGTGACCCCGCCAGCTCGGGCAGCAGCCGAATCACCGAGGTCACCGGGGCCGCGGACCTGGCCGGCGTGGAGATCGGCAGCGCGGGGAAGGCCGGTGTAGGCACCGGCGGCATGGTCACCAAAGTAGAGGCCGCCCGGATCGCGACCGCCGCCGGCATCCCGGTGCTGCTCACCTCCACCGTGCACGCCGCGGAGGCGCTGACCGGCGGGGAGACGGGCACGTACTTCCATCCGACCGGCCGCCGCGCCACCGGCCGCATGCTGTGGCTGGCGCACGCCTCGGTGCCGCGCGGCGCGTTGACGCTCGACGACGGGGCGGTACGGGCGGTGGTGGAGCGGAGCGGTTCGCTGCTGCCGGCGGGGGTGGTCGAGGTGGGTGGCGACTTCTCGGCCGGCGATCCGGTCGAGTTGCGGGACGTGCGGGGGCAGCCGGTCGCGCGCGGGCTGGTGAACTTCGACGCGCGGGAGATCCCGCAGCTGATGGGCCGCTCCACCCGGGAGCTGGCGCGGGAGCTGGGGCCGGCGTACGAGCGCGAGATCGTGCACCGGGACGACCTGGTGGTGCTGCGCCGCCCGTAGCGCGCGCGGCACGCACGGCGTGCGGCCGTACCGGTCTGCGGGTTCGTGCGCGCCGGCGTGCGCGGGGCGGGAGAGCCGACTGTCCGCGCGCCGTGAAGGGGCGGGGGAGGGGCGGGCGCCGTCATTTGCGTACGGGTTTGGCGAAAGACTGGTCATTCCACCGACACCTTCGGCAAAAGCGCCACGCCGCCGCGCGCGGACTGGTCAACTTTGTGGTGCGAGCGAGTCGCACCAGCGGCACGGACGCGGGAGCGGGCACGAAGGCTCGTAGGGAGACCGAACGGCACGCTGCGACGCGCGTACGAGACGCGCGAACACCCGACAGCAGTTCAGGAGGAGGCCCGGTGAGACGACTGGCAAGCGTCGAGTTGGACGGCCCCAGCTCCGGCGGCGCGGCGGGGACGCTGCCGGGAGTCGAGCGCTCCGGCTCCTGGCCCGTGCGGTTGGGGGAGGCGACCACCGACGGGCACGAGCCGGAGGAGACGGCGCGGATGTGGCACGTCACGCTGAGCGTCTCCGGCGCGGAGGCTCCGCTACGGGAGGTGCGGCGGGCGCTGGAACAGCTCGCGCACGACCACCCGTTCCTGCTGACCAGTCGGTACGCCAACGACCACGCCGAGATCAGGTACTGGGAGGAGGCCCGCGACCTGCACGACGCGGCGGCGGTGGCGTTGCGGCTGTGGGGCGAGCACCGGTCCTCGGCCGGGCTACCGCCCTGGGAGATCGTCGGGCTCGAGGTCATCGGCCGGGAGACGTACCGCCAGCGGGTCGCGGAGGGTCACGGCCCGGCGCCGGTGACACCCGTCGGAGTGCATCCGTACTGAGCGCGCCGGGACGGTCGGATGGCCCGCTGGCCTGTCGGGGCCGGCCGCGCCGAATGCCGCGGGCCTCCGGGCCGTCCGTACGTCGTCTCGAAGCCTGGGACAGGCGAGGGGCGGCATGACACCCGCCGTAGGCTACTGGTATGAGCAGCGACCTCTCGGACGCCCGAAGCACCGCCGGCCCGGGCGACACCGCCCCGGAGCCCCGGACCACGCGGGACGCGCACCCGGCGGACCCGCACCACACGGACACGCGCCCGGGAGGCGCGCGCCGTGACGACACCCCCGTGACCGCGACCGCCCGACGCGCCA
>NZ_LJGU01000127.1:251298-301135 GCF_001751245.1 Streptomyces oceani | reverse complement strand
TACGGTACAGCAGCCGCCGTGCTGGCGCCGCAGTCGCGCACGGCGCGGGACGCGGCGCTGCACGCCGTCGCCGACGCGCTGTCGGCGCGTACGGACGAGATCCTGGCCGCCAATGTCCAGGACGTCGCCCGAGCCCGGGCCACCGGCACCCCGGAGGCGGTCGTGGACCGGTTGACCCTCACCGCCGAGCGGGTCGCCGCCATCGCCTCGGACGTACGGGACGTGGTGGCGCTGCCCGATCCGGTGGGCGAGGTGGTGCGCGGCCGCACGCTGCCCAACGGCCTCGACCTGCGCCAGGTGCGGGTCCCGCTCGGCGTCGTCGGGATCATCTACGAGGCGCGCCCGAACGTCACCGTGGACGCCGCCGCGCTCTGCCTCAAGTCCGGCAACGCGGTGCTGCTGCGCGGCTCCTCCTCGGCGTACGCCTCGAACACCGCGCTGGTCGGAGTACTGCGGGACGCGCTCCACGAGGCGGGACTGCCGGCGGACTGCGTGCAACTGGTGCCGGGCGAGGGGCGGGAGTCCGCGACGGAGCTGATGCGGGCCCGCGGCCTGGTCGACGTGCTGATCCCGCGGGGCGGCGCGTCGTTGATCCGGTCGGTGGTCGAGCAGTCCACCGTGCCGGTCATCGAGACCGGGGTCGGCAACTGCCACGTGTACGTGGACGCGTCCGCCGACCTGGACATGGCGGTGGACGTCCTGGTCAACTCCAAGGCGCAGCGCCCCAGCGTGTGCAACGCCGCGGAGACGGTCCTCGTGCACGCGGACGTCGCCGAGGCTTTCCTGCCGCGCGCCCTCGACGCGCTGGCCGCGGCCGGGGTGACGGTGCACGGTGACGCCTCATGGCAGCGCGCCGACGCGCGGGTGGTGCCGGCCACCGTGGAGGACTGGGGCACGGAGTACCTCTCGTACGACATCGCCGCGGCCGTCGTACCAGACCTGGAGGCGGCGGTCGCGCACATCCGGGAGTGGACCTCGGGGCACACCGAGGCGATCGTGTCCCGGGACGCGGCGGCGGCCCGCCGCTTCACGGCGCTCGTCGACTCGACGGCGGTGATGGTCAACGCCTCGACGCGGTTCACCGACGGCGGGCAGTTCGGGTTCGGCGCGGAGATCGGCATCTCCACGCAGAAACTGCACGCCAGGGGGCCGATGGGGCTGCCGGAGCTGACGGCGACGAAGTACGTCGTCACGGGCGACGGTCACACCCGCGACTGAACCCTTGTCCCGTTTCCGGCGCTCACTGCCCAAATCGTCCGGATCGGTCTAGGCTGGACGATGTGCCGGAGGATGTGGGGGGCCAGCCGTACCCGCACGGCGAAGAGCCCGAGGACCGCCACCACGGAGACGCGGACGACGAGTTCGCCGCCGTGGTGTTCGATGAGGACTTCGTGCGGGGCGCCGAGGTCCATGAGCCCACCGCGGCCGAACGGATACTGGCTGCCCCGCAGCCGTCCCACCCGGACAGCGAGTCGCGCGGGCCGTACGACGACCTGCCGTACACCCACGGCCCGGGTGCCTGGGAGCCGGGGGCGTACGGTCCGAGCGGGCACGCCAGCTTCGGTTCCGGAGAGCTGACCGGACCGGACGGCTGGCCAGGTCGGACGCCCGGACCTGGCTCTGCGCCCGGGGGTTTCGACGACGTCCTCGACCAGGGGTATGAGCACGGCTGGGCCTTCGGGGACCGATACGGCCCGGAGGACGGTCCTCCGCCTGCCTATCGCGGGCACGCGCGGTGGCAGCGGCCGGTCGCCTGGGTGCTCGCCGTGGTGATGGGCATCGGGGTGGTGGCGTTGGCGTTCGCCGCCGTCTACCGCGGTGCCACCAGCCAGCGACAGGAGCCCACACCGCCACCCTCCACGGGTGTGGGCGCACCCTCGGCCGAGCGCGACCGGGTGAAGACCGGCGCCCCGTCCGGCACCTTCGCGGAGCCGGTCGGGACGAGCCGTGTGATCGGTTGATCATGGACGGTCCATCTCCGGACGGCGGCACGTCCGCGGTGCGGCCCCGTCGACGCGAGGGCGGTCCGGCGGTTGGAAGGTTGCTTCGACGGCGGGCGTTTAACGTGGCTCCCGGCGACCTACCCTGTCCGTATGGCCGGGCGTGAGGAACCTGACGAGGGGACGCCGGGAGGCGACGACGAGTACCGCTCCGTCGTCTTCGACGAGTCGTTCGTGGAGGCCGCCCGGCTCCAGGAGTACTCCGCCAAGGAGCGCCTGGACGACGAGGAGCACGCCGCCGTACGCAGCCGCCCGACGCCTCCCGGCAGGCGCCCCTTCCGGGCCTCGAAGCAGGCCATCGTGCTGATGCTGCTGATCGTGCTGGCCTTCGGCACGGCTGTCTTCATGGGCATCCGGAATCCCTTTCCGGGCATCGAGAGCACGCCGTCCGGACCGATGCGCTCGACCACGCTGCCACTCCAACCACGGGGTGAGGTGCCGGGTTCCACTCCGGCGGACCTGTTCAAGCACAGCCCGGCGGCGCAGTTCCGTGCCGGCGCCGAGGGCATCACACTGCCGACGGTGCACCAGACCGGCGGCTTCGCGCGGAGCGAGGTGCTGAACGCCCTGACCATCGTCAAGGACTATCTGGTGTCCAGCTCGATGGACCCGAGCGTGCTCACCGGCGGTGCGGTGCGTCCGGTACGGAACCTGGTGGACGCGGAACAGCGGGGGCAGTTCGACCAGAGCGTGGAGCACCCCAGGGCGGACGGGAAACACGCCAGCACAGGCTGGATGGTCCGGTTCGACCCGGCGAAGGTGGCGCTGGCCGCGAAGCAGGTCCGGGTCAACGGCACGCTCGCGGTCGAGGAGTCCCGCTCGGGTGTGCTGGAGATCACCGCCGACCACGTCTTCGTCTACGCCGTACGGCCCGCCGGATCGGGCGACGGCGAAGCGGCGGCCGAGCGGGCCTCGCTCTTCACCGTGCACCGCGACATGCGCTTCGAACTGGACCGGGAGGACCTACGGGAGCATCAGGTCCGGGTCGCGCAGGCCACCACCCGAGCCGGGCCGATGGCCTGCTCCGCCGACGCGGCGGAGACGCTGAACCCGCTGCTGGCGGGCCAGCGTGCCCCGGACGGCGGGCCGGCCGGGGAGAATCCGTATGACCGGGGGCGGGCCACCTGCGGAGTGCTGGCGGACTCGGCCCAGCCCAGCCCGGCGGACGAGTAGGCCCGCAGCGCCCACCCCCGGTCGTACGTAGCCGTACGTCCGCAGCCCGCACGGCTACGTACGACCGGGGGCGCAGGCGCCACGTCCGTGTTCAGCGGTTGTCGTCGCCGTCCGCTGAACCGCTGTCGTCCTTGCCACCGGCACCGCCGTTGGAGCCGCCACCGGCACTGTCGCCGCCCGGGCGACGGCCGCCGGCGAAGGTGTCCCGCAGCTTGCCGCCGAGGTCTCCCGCGCCGCCGGCGATGTCCCGGACCAGGCCGGCCAGCGGGTCCTTGCTGGCCTTCATGGACTCGGCGTAGTGGTTCGCGGACTGCTTGAACGAGTCACTGACCGAGGACTCCTCGTCGTCCTCCCGCCGTTCGTAGTGACCCTCCATGATCCGCTGGTACTCCCTGGTCGCCGCCCACTTGCGCAGCTCGGCGGCCCGCACGACCGGGAACGGATGGGTGCGCGGCAGGACGTTCATGATCTTCAGCACGGAGTCCCGCAGGTCGCCGCCCGACTCGTACTCCTCGGCCTGCCGCAGGAAGGCATCGACGTTCATCTCGTGCAGGTGGTTGCCTCCGGCGAGCTTCATCAGCCCGCGCATCGAGGCCTGCAGGTCCTGCCCGACCAGCAGACCGGCACGGTCCGCGGTCAGTTCGGCCTTACGGAACCACTCGCGCAGGGCGGTGACGATCGCCATCACGGCGACGTTGCCCAGCGGAATCCAGGCGACCTTGGTGGCGAAGTTCGTCAGGAACAGCAGGATGGTGCGGTACACCGCGTGCCCAGAGAGCGCGTGCCCCACCTCGTGCCCGACCACCGCCCGCATCTCCTCCTCGTCGAGGAGTTCGACGAGACCGGTGGTGACGACGATGACGGGCTCGTCCAGCCCGACACACATCGCGTTGGGCTGGGGGTCCTGACTGACGTACATCGGGGGGACCTTCTCCAGGTCCAGGATGTAGCAGGCGTCCCGCAGCATCTCGTGCAGGTGGACGAACTGCTCGTCGCTCACCCGCACCGCGTTGGAGAGGTAGAGCAGCCGCATGCTGCGTTCGCGCAACAGCGAACTCAGGGCCTTGAACGCCGTGTCGAAACCGGTGAGCTTGCGCAGGGCCACCAGGGCCGTGCGGTCGGCGGGGTGTTCGTAGGCCCGGGAAGAGATGCCCGGGAACCGGCGGCGGTCACGGCCGGGGAGGCGCTCGGCGCCGTCCGTTCCGTTGGTCATGGTGGTTGATCCCCCTCTTCGGCTGGGAGTGTCAGCCTAATTGCTGTGTCCGAGGGTACGGGGGACCGTTCCAGGGTTGGGACACTCGGCTTCGCATACCATGTGGCCAGTGACTCGCGGGCGGCTCCGGCCGCTCCTCGCCAGCACGCTACTTGCCCGCACACTTCTGGATGGGTTCGACCGACAATGACTCTGAGCAACTCCGCGCACGACGCCCTCGTCGCCGTCGCCTCCGGTGGTGGGGGCGAACAGGGCTCCACGGCATACGTCATCGGCATCGGGGCGTTCGTCGGGCTGCTCTTGCTGCTGTGGATCACCACCCGCTTCAACCGGGACCGCTGAGCCGCGTTTCGGCGGAGCGCAGGTCGTCGGAACGCCGCGTGGGAGAGCCCGGCGGCGTGCCGCGGGTCGCCCGTCCCACGAGCCGGGCGTTCGACGTACTCGACTAGGGTCAGCTCGCATGGGAGAGCGCATAGTGCCTGGCGGCAGTGGCGAAAGCGAAACGGGCGGCGCCGGCCGGCGGCGACTCGGGGTGATGGGCGGCACCTTCGATCCCGTGCACCACGGACACCTCGTCGCGGCGAGCGAGGTGGCGGCGCGGTTCCATCTCGACGAGGTGGTGTTCGTCCCGACCGGACAACCCTGGCAGAAGACCCACCAGCGGGTCTCGCCGGCCGAGGACCGGTATCTGATGACCGTCATCGCCACGGCGTCAAATCCGCAGTTCTCCGTCAGCCGTAGCGACATCGACCGCGGCGGCCGTACGTACACCATCGACACCCTGCACGACCTGCGCGCCGAGAACCCGGACGCCGACCTCTACTTCATCACCGGTGCCGACGCCCTCTCGCAGATCCTGACCTGGCGGGACGCGGAGGAACTCTTCGGACTGGCGCACTTCATCGGCGTGACCCGGCCAGGGCACACGCTGGCCGATCCGGGACTGCCGGACGGCGGGGTCTCGCTCGTCGAGGTCCCCGCGCTCGCCATCTCCTCGACCGATTGTCGCGCGCGGGTGGAACGTGGCGATCCGGTCTGGTATCTGGTGCCGGATGGTGTCGTGCGCTACATCAGCAAGCGGCAGTTGTACCGCAACAGAGCGGAGGGGGCCTGCACGTGACCGACGGTTACGGTGACGACCCGTACGGGCAGCAGCCCCAGATCGTCGGCTACGACGCCTACGGCCAGCCCGTCTATCAGCAGGACGCCCGGCAGCCGCAGGGTGATCAGGGTGCGGGCTCGTCGTACGGCCAGGCGGGGGCGCCGTACGGGCAGTGGGCGCCCGGACAGGGGACGCCGTACGGGCAGGAGGGGACGTACGGTCCGTACTCGGCCTACGACCCCTACGGCACCCAGGACTCGGGGTACGGCGGCTACGACCCGTACGGCACCGGGCAGGGCGGACCGCAGCCGGAGCAGTACGAGCAGCATCGGTACGCGGACACGTACGGCGGGCAGCAGGGTGCCGCGTACCAGCAGGCCCAGCAGGCCCAGCAGGCCCAGCAGGCCCAGCAGCTTGACGGCGGCTACGGCTATGACCCCTACGGGCCAGCGACGGACAGCGGCCAACAACAGCCCGTACCCGGGAGTTACGGCTACGACGCCCCGTACGACCCGTACGACCCGTACGGGGCGACGGCTGACACGAGTGGCCGGGTGCCCCGGCAGGCACAACCCCCTTCAGCCGAGAACCGGAGCCGCGAGAGCGGGTCCGGCGCGAGCGGGCTCGGCGAGACCGGGAAGCCCGCCACCGGCGACGACGGCGGTTACGACACCGAGCAGTTCTCCTTCGTCGATCAGGAGTCGGACGACTCCGAAGACGTCATCGACTGGCTGAAGTTCACTGAGAGTCGCACCGAGCGTCGGGAGGAGGCGAAGCGTCGCGGCCGAAACCGGAAGTCCGCGCTGATCGTGCTGCTCGTGCTCCTCCTGCTGGGCGGCACCGGCTACCTCTGGCGCGCGGGCAAGATCCCCGGGCTCGGCGGTACGGCCACCGAGGACACTCCGGCCGCCGGGCAGCAGCGCGACGTGACCGTCGTGCATCTGCGCGACACGGACAGCGAGTCGAGCTCCACCGCCCTGCTCGTCGACAACGCCACCGCCGAGCGTGGCACCACCCTGCTGCTGCCCAGCTCGCTGTCGGTGTCCACGGGCGACGGCGGCACGACCACTCTCGGGAAGTCGGTGGAGAGCGAGGGGGCGACCCCGACCCGGGAGGCGCTGAACCGGCTGTTCGGCGCGGAGATCAAGGGGACCTGGCGGCTGGACACGCCCTTCCTGGAGATCCTTGTCGACTCGGTCGGTGGCGTCCCCGTCACTCCGGACGCCACCGTGCCGGGCGCCAAGAAGGGTGACAAGCCGGTGACCGAGCGCGGCGAGAGGAAGACGCTGGACGGTCGGGCCGCGGTCGCGTACGCCACCCACCGAGAAACCGGCGAGTCGAAGAGCGCGCAGCTCGCCCGGTTCGGGCAGGTCATGGAGGCCACCCTGGGCAAGGTCCCGGACGACAAGGCCGCCGCCACCAAGACCGTGCGTAACCTCGGGCAGATCCTGGACCCCTCGCTGTCCGAGGGCTCGCTCGGCGCCACGCTCGCCGGACTCTCCCAGCGCGTGCGGGACGACGCGTACGACACTCGGACGCTGCCAGTGCGGCGGAACGGCACGCTCAGCGACAAGACCAGCCAGGGGCTGGTCAAGGAGGTGCTGGGCGGAACGGCCCGGAACTCCGACCAGGAGGCCGCGCCCACGGTGCGGGTGCGAAACGCCGCGGGTGCCAAGGGCGCGTACGACTCGGCCCGGGTCACGCTCGTCAACGGCGGTTTCACCGTGGTGGGCGGGGACTCGGACGACGCCACGCGACGGACCTCCGAGGTGAGTTACGCCGAGGCGGCGCACAAGGAGAAGGCCGGGGAGGTCGCCGAGACGCTCGGTCTGCCCGCCGACTCCGTGACGAAGGGCAAGGCCGGCGGGAACGCGGACGTCACGGTCGTACTGGGCGAGGACTACGAGAACTAGCGGAGCAGCTGAGCGGAGGAGCGGGGGAGACGGCGCCGAGCGAGAGGTACGGGGTGTGAAACGGCGCACCGCGTGAACCGGTGAGGGGCCACGGGCGGGCGTGAGATCCTGGAGTTCGCCTGCTGCCCGGACGCGGCGTCGTACGACCGTCTTGGTCGTGCACGCGGACGCGACCTGACAGTGCCTGACCCACACCCACCCCGACCGGAAGCCTCGCCTGTGACCGCCACGGACCGTTCCATCGAGCTGATCAACACGGCCGCCCAGGCCGCCGCCGACAAGCTCGGACACGACATCATCGCGTACGACGTCAGCGACGTCCTCGTGCTCACCGACGCCTTTCTCCTCGTCTCGGCGCCCAACGACCGACAGGTCAAGTCGGTGGTCGACGGGGTCGAGGAGGCACTGCTCACCGAGCACCGCGCCAAACCCGTGCGCCGGGAGGGAGAACGCGAGGGTCGCTGGGTGCTCCTCGACTTCGAGGACATCGTGGTACACGTCCAACACGCTGAGGAACGTGTCTACTACGCGCTGGAACGCCTCTGGAAGGACTGCCCGCAACTCGAGCTGCCAAAGGACGCCAAGGCCTCACACGGCAGGGGCAGCCAGGAGGAGGCACAGGCGGGAGAAGCTCAGTGAGTGGTGGCGGTGGGTACGCACGGAAGGTCGTGCTGTGGCGGCACGGTCAGACGGCCTGGAACCTCGAACGACGTTTCCAGGGGACGACCGACATCGAGTTGACCGAGGGTGGTGTCGCCCAGGCCCGGCGGTCGGCTCGGCTGCTCGCCGCGCTGCGGCCGGACGCGATCGTCGCCTCGGACCTGCTGCGGACCCGTGAGACCGCGGCGGAACTGGCCGCGGTGACGGGCCTCGAGGTTTCCCACGACGAGAACCTGCGCGAGACGTACGCCGGTGCCTGGCAGGGGCTGACCCACGACGAGATCGTGGAGCGGTACGCCGAGCAGTACGCCGCCTGGAAGCGGGGGGAACCCGTTCGTCGCGGTGGTGGCGAGTTGGAGACAGAGGTCGCGGACCGAGCCGCTCCGGTGATCGAGCGCAACGTGGAGAAGCTGCCGGAGGACGGGACGCTCGTGGTCGTCGCCCACGGTGGCACGATCCGTACGAGCATCGGACGTTTGCTGGGACTTCAGCCCGGCACCTGGGAGGCGCTCGGCGGGCTCTCCAACTGCTGTTGGTCGGTGCTGGGCGAGAGCGTACGCGGCTGGCGGCTGCTGGAGCACAACGCCGGCAGTCTCCCGGAGCCGGTGCTCGGCGATGACGACTGAGTCGGCGCGGTGGACCGCGCTCGGCTGGCGGCACACGGGCGGGTGCCCAGCGGGCACGACCCTTGATTTCTCAATCCGGGTGTCCACCGGTTAGGCTGCTGTCCGTTCCCGCACGGGGCTATAGCTCAGTTGGTAGAGCGCTTGCATGGCATGCAAGAGGTCAGGAGTTCGATTCTCCTTAGCTCCACAGCCGGAAAGGCCACCCGCAGCTCCGCGGGTGGCCTTTCTCGTCGTTCCGTGATGTCCGCCGTCCGGCTACGGGTGGTTTCGGCGAGGCGTCCGCGGACGAGGCTCATGCCCAGGACGAGAACATGGCAGAATCGTCTAAGGGAGAGGGCGGGGCTGAGGAAAGGACGGAAGCGATGGCCGCGACGGTCCTTGGCTGCCCCGTCTGTGGATCATCGAACATCGCCCAGGTGCTCGGCGACAATGGAGGAGTTTCCTACGTGTGCACGGCCTGTGGCCACACCTGGAGCTGACTGATGGGGGCTCACAGCCGCAAGTGCGACTGGTGCAACAGCGGTACTCCGATCGTCCGGGACATGGAGCCGGCCAACCTGGAGTACCAGTACTGGTGCGAGGAGTGCGCGCGGGCGCTGATCATACGCGGCGATCCGATCGAGACGTACCGGGAGTTGGACGGTGAGCCGATCTACGGTCGGCTGCTCGAGGAACACTGCACGCTGAAGCGCTTCTACTCGTTCGCCACGGCCTGACTGTTCCGGCGCTCCCGGCTCCGAGGCGCGTAGCCTCGCCGGCTGCTTCCCGAACGCCCCCGTTGTGCGCCCGGTTGGGCACAGCGGGTCGGAGCGGGGCGCGCCCGGTGGAGAGTCCCGTACCGTCGCCCGGGTGCGAAGTGGCAGAGCACACGGCCGGCCGTGTACAGTGGGCGACGCCGCGCGAGGACGCACCAGTGCAGCCGCCGAACTCTCGGCAGGTCACTGCTTCGTCTTTCGGGCGGACCATTCCCGGGGCTATAGCTCAGTTGGTAGAGCGCTTGCATGGCATGCAAGAGGTCAGGAGTTCGATTCTCCTTAGCTCCACACTCCCTCACGTGGTGTGCGTGGGGCTTCGACGGGTCACCCGATGTACGGGTGGCCCGTTTCTGCTGCGGGCCGCAGCGAAACGGGCAGGGGCTCGGAGCCCTTGCGGTAGGCTGGCCGCATGCGTGCCGTACGCCTTCTCCTTAGCCGGCCGCGCTGACCAGTCCCGCCCCGTGGGTAGCGGGGCGGAGTCGGCGCGGCATCCCCTCCTGTGTGAGGGGATTTTTCATTTGGCTAAGCAGGGACGACCGATGGAGCTTTGAGGACGATGAGCGAGACGACGACTGCCGCCGAGGCCGCGGCCCCCCATCGCTACACGGCGGCCATGGCCGCCGACATCGAGACACGCTGGCAGGACTTCTGGGAGAAACAGGGCACGTACGAGGCCCCCAACCCCGGCGCGGGCGAGCTGGGCGGCGATCCCGACATGGTCGCCAAGCCCAAGAAGTTCTTCATGGACATGTTTCCGTACCCCTCCGGCTCGGGGCTGCACGTCGGCCACCCGCTGGGCTACATCGCCACCGACGTGGCCGCCCGATACCAGCGAATGACCGGGCACAACGTCCTGCACACCCTGGGCTTCGACGCGTTCGGTCTGCCCGCGGAGCAGTACGCCGTGCAAACCGGCACCCACCCGCGGGAGTCGACCGAGGCGAACATCGTCAACATGCGCTCCCAGCTGCGGCGGTTGGGTCTGGGCCACGACCAGCGGCGCTCGGTGGCGACGACCGACCCGGAGTTCTACCGGTGGACCCAGTGGATCTTCCTGCAGATCTTCGACTCCTGGTACGACGCGGAGGCCGACCGTGCCCGCCCGGTGGCCGAGCTGGTGGCCGAGTTCGAGAGCGGGCGCCGCCCCACCCCCGAGGGTCACGCCAGCTGGGCGGAACTCACGGAGGTACAACGCGCCGAACTGCTGGGCGAGTACCGGCTGGCGTACGCCTCCGACGCCCCCGTGAACTGGTGCCCGGGGCTTGGCACCGTGCTGGCCAACGAGGAGGTCACCGCCGAGGGCCGCTCGGAACGCGGCAACTTCCCGGTGTTCAAGGCCAAGCTGCGTCAGTGGAACATGCGCATCACCGCGTACGCCGACCGGCTGGTGAACGACCTGGAAGGGCTGGACTGGCCGGAGTCGATCAAGCTGGCGCAGCGGAACTGGATCGGACGCAGCGAGGGCGCGCACGTCGACTTTCCGGTGCCGCGGCAGTCCGCCCGCCCGGTCGAGTCGGCCGGCGACGCCGGTGGCGGGCCCGCGGGCGAGGCCACGATCAGCGTGTTCACGACGCGACAGGACACCCTGTTCGGCGCGACCTACGTCGTGCTGGCCCCGGAGCACGAGCTGGTCGCCGACATCGTCCCGGACGCCTGGCCGGAGGGTACGCACCAGACCTGGACCGGCGGACACGGCAGCCCACGGGACGCGGTCGCCGCGTACCAGGCACAGGCCGCGGCCAAGTCGGACGTGGAACGACAGGCCGAGGTCAAGGACAAGACCGGTGTGTTCACCGGTGCGTACGCCACCAATCCGGTCAGCGGCGAGCAGGTGCCGGTCTTCGTCGCCGACTACGTGCTGATGGGATACGGCACGGGCGCCATCATGGCGGTGCCGGCGCACGACCACCGTGACTTCGCGTTCGCGCGGGCTTTCGAACTGCCCATGCGGTGTGTGGTGGAGCCCGCCGACGGGCGGGGCAACGACCCGGCGGACTGGGACGACGCGTTCGTCTCGTACGACGCGCGCGTCGTGAACTCCGCCGGCCCGCGGATCACCATCGACGGTCTGGGAGTGACGGAGGCCAAGGCGAAGGTCACCGAGTGGCTGGAGGCCCAGGGGATCGGCGCCGGTGTGGTCAATTACCGGCTGCGGGACTGGTTGTTCAGCCGGCAACGGTACTGGGGCGAGCCGTTCCCGATCGTCTACGACGAGCAGGGCGTCGCGCACGGGCTGCCGGAGTCGATGCTGCCGCTGGAACTCCCAGAGGTCGACGACTACTCGCCGCGCACCTTCGATCCCGACGACGCGGCGACCACTCCCGAGACGCCACTGTCCCGGAACCACGACTGGGTGCACGTCACCCTGGACCTGGGGCGGGGCGACGGGCCGCGTGCGTATCGGCGGGAAACCAACACCATGCCCAACTGGGCCGGTTCTTGCTGGTACGAGCTGCGGTATCTGGACCCGCGCAACGACGAGGCGCCGGTCGACCCGACGGTGGAGCGGTACTGGATGGGCCCGCGGGAGGGCATTCCGCACGGCGGGGTCGACCTGTACGTCGGAGGCCAGGAACACGCCGTACTTCACCTGCTGTACGCGCGTTTCTGGTCCAAGGTGTTGTTCGACCTGGGCCACACCTCCTCCTCCGAGCCCTTCCACAAGCTGTACAACCAGGGCATGATCCAGGCGTTCGTCTACCGGGACCGCCGTGGCATCGTCGTTCCCGCGGCCGAGGTGGAGGAGCGCGACGGGCAGTACTTCCACCGGGGCGAGCAGGTCTCCCGGCAGCTGGGCAAGATGGGCAAGTCCCTGAAGAACGCCGTCACTCCGGACGAGATCTTCGCCGACTACGGCGCCGACACGTTGCGGCTTTACGAGATGGCGATGGGGCCGCTGGACGTCTCCCGGCCCTGGGACCCGCGCGCTGTCGTCGGCCAGCACCGGCTGCTGCAGCGACTGTGGCGGAACGTCGTCGACGAGGCCACCGGCGAGGTCCGGGTCGCCGACACGGAACCGGACGAGGACACCCTGCGTGCGCTGCACAAGGCGATCGACGGCGTCCGGCAGGACCTGTCCGGACTGCGGTTCAACACCGCCGTCGCCAAGGTGACCGAGCTGAACAACCACCTCACCAAGCAGAGCGTGGTGCCGCGCGGGGTCGTCGAGCAGCTTGTCCTGCTGATCGCCCCGCTGGCGCCGCACATCGCGGAGGAGCTGTGGCACCGGCTCGGCCACGAGACCTCCCTGGTGTACGCGGACTTCCCGGTCGCCGACCCGGCGTACGTCGTGGACGAGTCGGTGACCTGCGTCGTACAGATCAAGGGCAAGCTGAAGGCCCGACTGGAGGTGTCGCCGTCGATCACGGACGCGGACCTGGAGGCGCTGGCGCTGGCGAGTCCCGCGGTGGCCTCGGCGATGGAAGGCATGTCGGTCCGTAAGGTGATCGTGCGGGCTCCCAAGCTGGTGAACATCGTCCCGAGCTGACATCGGAGCGCTTCACCCGTTCCCGCACACACTGGGCACCCGGAACACCCGGACTGGGCACCCGGAACACCCGGACTGGGCACCCGGAACACCCGGACTGGGCACCCGGAACACCCGGACTCACGAGGCCCCGGAAGACGGGACGGCACCCCGGACCCCCTAAGGGGCCGCCGGGGGAAGTGTCCGGGACGGGTGGAACCCCACGCCTCTGCTTGCCGTTTACCCTGGAGGTGCCGCGCGCGGTGCGTGTTGCCGTGCGCGCGATGGCAGGCGCACGGACCGGGAAAGTCTGACGAGGGAGCGCGAGTGGAATTCGTCATCGGAGTGCTCGCCGTGCTCTTCGTGATCTTCGTGACCCTCGGGATCATGCTCACCGTCCGGACGGCGCGTGCGGTGCGTCGGGGCGTGGAGCGTACGGGCAGTCAGGTGCGGCGGACCGTGGAGGAGACGGGGCTCAAGGCGAAGAGCGCGCAGCCGGGTCCGGTGGGCCAGGTCGCACGGCTGAGGCTGGAGCTGCGCGCGTCCATTGATCACACTCGGGGTGTCCTGGACGCCGGTGCGGACGACGACCCCTCGCTGCGTGAGGCTCTCGGTCTGCTCGACCGGCTGCATGAGCACGCCCGACAGTTGGACGGCGAGTTGCGCCTGCTGATGGAGCGGGAGCCGGACCGTGCCCGAGTCGCCGAGAGGCTGCCGGAGGCACGTGAGCGCGTCGCGTCCATCAAGGAATCCGCCGACTCGCTGCGTTTCGCCGCCCAGGAGCGGGCGCGGGACTACGACACCACTGACTCGCTGGGTTCGCTACGGGAGCAGATCGAGATCGAGTCGGGCGCGCTGCGGGGCTGGCGGGACCCGGCCCAGCCACGGGCGGGCGCCGCCGAGGCGGAGGAGGGGCCGCCGAGAAGCGGGCGTTCCGTGGGGGACCGTTCGGCTCCGGCCGCGCCGGGAGAGTCGGTCGCTGCCGTGGAGGAGCCGGCCGCGCACGGTGGCCAGCGGCCCGTGGACGAGGCTCAGCGCGACACCGGGAGTGGGCCGGCAGCGCTGACGCCGGCGCAGGAGCCGACCCTGCCGGACGCCGTTAGCCAGGCCCTGGACCCGAGAGCGCGGTGGGAGGCGGGCGACCCGGAGGCCGAGCCCTCGGGCAAGCCACATGACCTGCGTAAGGGACGCCCTGACAGTGAACGCTGAGAGAGCCGGCGTCCGTGGACGGGCGAGCGGCATGCCAGCCGCCGGGCCTGGGCTGCTGACCGCGGGCGAGCGGGGATAATCTCCCTTCCATGCACCACCATGTCGCTGTTGTCACCGACTCCACGGCCTATCTGCCGCCGGCGATTCCGGCAGCGTGCCAGGTGCGTACGGTGCCGTTGACCGTCGTGCTGGACGGACAGGCATGGGAGGAAGGCACGGAGATCTCGGCGGACTCGCTTGCCGAGGCTCTGCACAAGAGACGTCCGGTCACCACGTCCCGCCCCAGTCCGGCGGCCTTCGCCGAGACCTATCAGGAAGCGGCCGACGCCGGGGCGTCAGGCGTCGTCTCGCTGCACCTGTCCGCGGAGCTTTCGGGTACGTACGACGCCGCCTGCCTCGCCGCCAGGGAAGCACCACTGCCGGTGCGCGTGCTGGACACCGGAATGGTGGCCATGGCCCTGGGCTTCTGCGCGCTGGCGGCGGCCGAGACCGCGGCAGCGGGCGGCACGCTGGACGACGTGGCGGCCGCCGCGTCACGACGAGCCGAGGCGACCTCCGCCTATTTCTACGTCGACACCCTGGACTATCTCCGACGAGGTGGTCGGATCGGTGCCGCCCAAGCCCTGTTGGGCTCCGCCCTGGCCGTCAAGCCACTCCTGGAGTTGGCGGACGGAAGCATCGGCTTGCGGGAGAAGGTGCGGACGGCCTCACGGGCACTGGCTCGCCTGGAGGAGATCGCCGTGGGCAAGGCCGGCGAACTGGACGTGGATCTCGCGGTGCATCATCTCGCTGCTCCGGAGCGGGCGGAGCAACTAGCCGATCGGCTGCGTTCACGGGTCCCCGGGCTGAAGAGTCTGCAGGTGAGCGAGGTGGGAGCGGTCATCGGCGCGCATACCGGTCCGGGTCTGCTCGGCACGGTGGTCTCACTTCACCGGAACGAGTGAGCGAACTTTCCACAAGCCGACAGTTGTCCCCAGAAGACGAGCAAGATCATTTGTTCCCCGTGGGCCACCTTAGCGTCGGCCCATGAACTCTCGATCTCACCGTGACACCCGTGGACCCGGACACCCCGGCCCAGGTCGCGGCTCTGCCAGTCGACTTCGCCACCGCCGGGACAGCGCACCGTCGCCCTTCCCCGGCCGGGTGGCGGCCCTCTTCCCCACCTCACCTCCAGGCGGACCGGTGGCAGGGAACCAACCGTCGTCGACCCGGCCGCTGTCCGTAAGCGCGCACCTGCCGGGGAGCGGTCCGCCCCCGACCCGTACACGTCCCGCGCTGAGCACGCCGGGAGACGGTGCGGTACGGGACGGTGCGGTGCGGAACGGAGCGTTGCCGGACGGTGCGCCCGCCGAGGGCCGCTGGAGCGGCGACCGGTCGCTCACGGGGCAGTCACTGGCTTCTCCGGGGCGGGGCTGCCGTGTCCTGGGGCGCCCGGAGCCGACCCGCCCGACCGAAGCTCGCTCAGTGCGGGCTCCGGGGCCGGTGACGGCCGGAACCGTCGTCGCTGAAGCGCTCGTCCCGGACCGCGCCGCCGTCCACCCATCCTCGCCTGATCAGCAGCTGCCGCGCGGCGTGGCGATCTCCGTGGCGCGGGCGGCGGTTCGGCGTAGCCGGGCCGGGCGCACGGTCCCGCCACGCCCGTGTGCGGCGCGTGCAGCTGGACATGACCGCCCGGAGCCGCTTGCCCGTGGAGTGCCATCTTCCGTACGGAAACGGGGAGTCGGATCGTATTCACGATCGCCTGGCGAGACGCTCGAGGACGAGGAGGAGTGCCGCCGCGAAAGCGGTCAGCGTCCGGTGGGGCGGCAGGGCCGAGGGCGGCTCGCCGTGCTGGAACGACTGCCACCGTGGGTCCAGTTGCGCTGTGGAGTGGAACCGAAGACCCTGGCCGCTCTCGCTGTGGTGCTGCTTGTCGCGGTCGGCTTCGCCGTGCACCACTTCTGGAGCGGACGGCCGCAGCCGGTTCGACCACCCAAGGTGTCCGCCGGCTCTCCCACCTCCGATGAAGCCCCTGAGCCAAGTGCCTCCGGGGGCAAGCGAGTCACGGTGGAGGTCACCGGCGATGTGGAGGACCCGGGAATCCAACGGCTCCCACCGGGATCCCGGGTCACCGACGCGCTCAAGGCAGCCGGGGGCCTCACATCGGGCGCGGACACCAAGGGCCTTAACCAGGCACGGCGTCTCGTCGACGGGGAACAGATCAGCGTCGGCGACAAGCCGCCAGCCCCGGCGGCCGCGGGCGCCGCACCCCCCGGTTCCGCCCCGTCCGATCCATCCGGTGCGTCCACCGGGGGCGCCGGGGTCGCGCAGAGCAGGATCAGCCTCAGCTCCGCCTCGGCGCAGCAACTGGAGCAACTGCCGGGAGTCGGCCCCGTACTCGCCCAGCACATCATCGAATTCCGCACTGAGCACGCCGGCTTCGCCTCGATCGAGCAGCTCAAGGAGGTCAGCGGGATCGGAGAGGCCCGGTTCGCCGAACTCGAATCGCTGGTCATCCCGTGACGGGCGGCACGGCACCGGCGCCAGACAGGACGGAAGGGCGCTGCGCGCCGGGGCGGCCCCCGTCGCCCGGGTCCGTCAACCACCGGCGGGGAGCGAGGGATCAACGGCAGGAGGGGCCACTGGACCTCCGACTCGTACCCTCCGCACTCGCCACCTGGGCCGCGGCCGCGATTGGTCTACGGGTGACGGGCGTTCAGGCCGTGGTGCTGTCGGCGGGCTGCTTCCTGTCGGCACTGCTGCTGTTGCTGTGGACACGCTGTGCACGCGGCCCATGGGCGGGAGGGACTGTTCCGGAGCCGGCCAGCCGGGCTGGTAGAGCCCTAGTCGAATCCGACCCGCCGCCCGCTCCACCAACGGACGGGCAGGCGACGCGGGCTCCCGAGCCGGCATCCGAACCGTGCCGGGGATCTGGTGGGAGGGCGCGGCTTCCGGGTGGGGTGCTGGTGGCCGCGGCGATGGCCCTGTGTTCCGCTGCCGCGGGTGTGGCGTCCGCCACGCTGCACACCGCGGACCTGCGCCGTGGTCCCGTGCCCGGTCTGGCGCGCGAACACGCGCGGGCAACCGTGGAGGTGAAGGTCACCGGTGACCCCTGGGCTGTCGCCCCACGGACACATGGCCCCAGACAGACCCCGGGGACGATCGTGGTGCCGGCCCAGATCAGCCGTGTCGACTTCGAGGGGACGGACACCGGCGGACTACGCGCGCCCGCACTCCTCTTCGTGCGGTCACACGAAGCGCCGGCCATAACCGCGAGCACGGCATCCGGGGAAGCCGCCGGCGGGGATTCTCGGGAATCGGCGAGGAGCGCCGTACACGCAACACCGGATAGGGAGGAGGAGTGGCTGGACCTGTTGCCGTCCTCTCGGCTGCGTGTGGACGCGCGGTTCCAGCTGCCGGACGCCCCCGAGCACGGCGCGCGTGATCTCGCCGCCGTGCTGAGTGTCCAGGATGGCGAACCGCCCGCGATCCTCGAGGGCCCTAGCGCTCTGCAACGCACCGCCGGCGGGCTGCGAGCTGGTCTGCGGGAAGCCAGCGACGGGCTCGCCGCCGACGCCAGAGCCCTGCTTCCGGGGCTGGTCGTGGGCGACACCACCCGAGTGCCGGAGGAACTCGACGAGGCGTTCCGCACCACCGACATGCTGCATCTGCTGGCTGTCAGCGGCGGTAATCTCACCATCCTGTTGGTCCTGCTCATCGGTCCGCCAGGCACCGCCTCCCGTGCCGAACGACGTGGCATCGCCCCACGATTGGGCATCTCCCTGCGGGGGACCGTGCTGTTGTCCGGTTCGGTGATCCTCGGATTCGTGGTGGTGTGCCGTCCGGAGCCCAGCGTGTTGCGGGCCGCCGCCTGCGGACTCATCACCGTTCTCGCGATCGGTACGGGACGCCGGCGTTCGATGCTCCCCGCGCTCGCCGCCGCCGTGCTGCTGCTCGTCCTGTGGCATCCCTGGCTGGCCCAGGACTTCGGCTTCGCGCTGTCCGTGCTGGCTACCGCCTCGCTGCTTCTCCTGGCTCCGCGTTGGAGCATGGCGCTGCGCCGGCGCGGGGTGCCGGGACGCCTCGCCGAGGCACTCGCCGCGGCAGGCGCCGCGCAGGCCGTGTGCGCCCCCGTGGTGGTGGTGCTTTCCGGACACGTGAGTCTCGTCGCGGTGCCTTGCAACCTCCTTGCGGAGTTCGCTGTGGCGCCCGCGACGGTGCTGGGCTTCGCCGCTCTCGCGGTCGCCCCGTTCGCCATGCCGGTTGCCACCGCGCTGGCCTGGTTGGCCGGTTGGCCCACCGGAGGCATCGCGGTCATCGCACGCACCGGAGCTGACGTGCCAGGAGCGGTTGTGGCATGGCCGGACAGTTGGGCCGGAGCTCTGTTGCTCGCCGGCCTGAGCGCCGCCATGGCCGTGCTCGCTCGTAGGCTTCCGCGCCACCCGTGGCTGTCCGCCTGCTGCGCGGTCCTGCTTCTGCTCGCCCTGCTACGTCCGCAGGGTGTCACCCGCCCGCTCACCGGCTGGCCTCCGCCCGACTGGCGGGTCGTGACCTGCGATGTGGGGCAGGGTGATGCTCTGGTGCTGGCATCGGGCGACCACAGCGCGGTGGTGGTCGATTCCGGACCGGACCCGGACGCGGTGGACGACTGCCTACGTGCGCTGGGTGTCACGACGGTGCCGCTGGTGCTGCTGACGCACTTCCACGCTGACCATGTGACCGGACTCCCGGGCGTCCTGCGGGGCCGTGCGGTCGGCGCCATCCAGACGACCGGCTTGGCGGAGCCGCCGGGGCAGGCGGCGTTCGTACGCCGCACGGCGCGGGAAGCCGGAATCCCGATGACACGTGCGGCACCCGGCGAGCGACGTCAGGTCGGCTCACTGTCCTGGCGGGTGCTGTGGCCGGACGGCAACGGAGACCCGTCCACGTCAGGCGGTTCGGAGGACGGCGCCAACAACTCGAGCGTGACGATGCTGGTGCGTTCCGGGAAGCTCACACTCTTCCTGCCCGGAGACTTGGAGCCGGATGCCCAGCGAGAGCTGCTGGACACCCACCCGGGCCTGCCGCAGGTCGATGTTCTGAAGGTGGCCCACCACGGTTCGGGACGACAGGACGCCGAGTTGCTGCGACGGCTCAGCCCACGTATCGCGCTGATCTCCTGTGGAGCCGACAACAACTACGGCCATCCGGCACCCCGTACCGTCCACGCGCTGCGCAGGGAAGGAGCGTTGGTGCTGCGCACCGACATCTCCGGAGCGTTGTCCGTGACCGGATCCGGTGACGCTGTCGTCCGGCGGCCGGGCCAGGAACGGCCATGACGGCGCGCACCGGTCGGAGTGGCACAGCCCAACGGCGTCTCAGACCAGCCACTCGCCCTCACGCATCAGATGCCGCTCGGGCATCTCGTGCAGTCCCCGGAAGGCTTGCACAGCGGTCAGTGTGACCCGGAAGTAGACGTAGTCGCCCACGACACCCCTGGCGGCCGAGCGTCGTGGCTCCCAACCACAGCGTGCGGCGAACGCGTCCGCCGTAGCCTCGTCGATGTCCCGTTTGGTGAACGTCTCCACGCCGCCGTCCAGCAGCACGGCATCGTGCGTGTCCGGAAAGGAGAGCCGGGTGCTTCGGCCCGTCCGCAGATTCCGCCCGGTCGGATTGGTCTCCCGGGTGGCCAACCAGATCGCCGTACCATCCCAGTACAGCGACAGCGGCACCAGGCAGGGTGTCCCCTCCGCATCGGCCGACGCCACCCAGACGTCGTGCTCGGTACGCAAACGTTCCAGTACTTCCTGCTTGCGCTGCGTGCGGGTGCGTGCCGCGGAGTCGAGTGTCACCCTCGGAAAGCTAGCGCGAGGGAGACATGCCGTCCATCCGTCATGGGTCCTAGTGCCCGTGCCTCAGGCCATCGACTGCGGGCCCGGCAGTCCGGTGCGTACGGGGGTCGTCCAGCGAGCTCAAGCGCCGCAGCCGCTCCGCCCGAACCAGGCACGCCACCGTCGGTACGCCCCGGATGGCCCGCCCGGTCCTCAGCTCTCCCGCCAGCCCTCGAACTCCTCGGCCAGTGTCGCCAGTCGGTCAGCTGACCAGCGCCCTTCCGGGTCCTCCACGACCACCAGCCACTGCGCGTCCTCCGCGTCATCCTCGCCGGCCAACTCGTCCCTGAGCACGCGAGGTTCGTCGGGCATGTGGAAACGTTCCAACAACAGCTCGGCGACCTCTTCGGCGGCGTCCCGGTCCGGCAGCACCAGCACGTGTCGTACGTCGGTCAACGGGTCATCCTCCGCATGAGAGGAAGCATGCCATGTGTGCTGTTCCTCCTAGCCACCGAAGCCACTGAGACCACCGAAGCCACGATCACCGCGAACGCGCGGCCCGGGACACCGTCAGCACCGCCTGCTCCAGCGCGTACTCCGGGTCCGCGCTGCCGCCCTTCACCCCCGCGTCAGCCTCGGCGACCGCCCGCAGCGCGA
This sequence comes from Streptomyces oceani, assembly GCF_001751245.1. GTDB lineage: Bacteria > Actinomycetota > Actinomycetes > Streptomycetales > Streptomycetaceae > Streptomyces > Streptomyces oceani. The sequence goes on along the minus strand of NZ_LJGU01000127.1, from coordinate 280,572 downwards.
CCGCGACCCCGTCCGCGGACCAGCCCCGCATCTGCTGCCGCACCGTCTTGACCTTCCAGGGCGGCATGCCCAACTCCCGCGCCAGATCACCCGGGCCCATGCTGCTGGGCGCCGAGGCGAGCTTCGCGACAGCCCGGACACCCTGCGCGAGAGCGCTGGTCACCAGCACTGGCGCGACACCGGTGGCGAGAGACCACCGCAACGCCTCCAGGGCCTCGGCCGCACGGCCCTCCACCGCACGGTCGGCGACGGTGAAGCTGGAGGCTTCGGCCCGCCCGGTGTAATAGCGCGCGACCACCGAGTCGTCGATGGTGCCCTCGACATCGGCCACGAGCTGTGCGCAGGCGGACGCCAGCTCCCGAAGATCGCTGCCGATGGCGTCACACAGCACCTGACACGCCTCCGGGGTCGCGGAACGCCCGAACGACCTGAACTCCCCCCGCACGAAGGCGACTCGATCCGCCGGCTTGGTCAGCTTGGCGCAGGCCACCTCGCGAGCGTCGGCGGATCGGGCGGCCTCCAGCACCGCCTTGCCCTTGTTGCCCCCCGCGTGCAGCAACACCAGGATGATCTCTTCGGCCGGGGCGGCGAGGTAACGCTTGAGATCCTTCACGCTGTCCGAGGCCAGGTCCTGTGCCCCCCGCACCACGATCACCTTCCGCTCGGCGAACAGCGAGGGACTGGTCAGCTCGTCCAGCGTGCCGGGCTGCAACTCGGGGCTGGTCAACTCGCGCAGGTCCGTGTCCGGGTCGTCGGAGCGCGCGGCGGCGAGAACATGGCTCACCGCACGATCCAGCAGCAGCTCCTCCTGGCCCACGGCAAGAGTGACCCGCGCCAGTGGGTCGTCGGTCGTCGGTTTCCTACGGGTTGCGGCCATCGTGCTCCAGCATCGCATGGCACACCGACAGCGCGGTGCGTAACGGCCGCCCAGTCCGGTTGGCAGACTGGGGGTGCTTGTGCCGAGCCCGTCGTTGCGAGAGGACCACCGTGACCAGCCAGAAGGACAGGATGCTCGCCGGGGAGCTCTATATCGCCGACGATCCGGAACTGGCCGCGGACGCACTGCGCGGGGCCCAGCTCAGCGAGCGGTTCAACGCCTCGTCCGCCGCCGACCCGGAAGGGCGCAGGAAGCTGCTCGCCGAGCTGCTGGCCGAGGTGGGCGCTGGTGCGGAGGTACGACCACCGCTCTATGTGGACTACGGCTACCAGATCACCGTCGGGCCGGGCACCTTCATCAACTTCGGCGCCGTACTGCTCGACGTGGCCAGGATCACCATCGGCGCCGACGTCCAGTTCGGCCCCAACGTGCAACTGCTCACGCCGACCCATCCCGTCGACCCGGAGCAGCGTCGAGCGAAATGGGAGGCCGCCGAGCCGATCACGGTCGGCGACAACGTGTGGCTGGGCGGGGGCGTCATCGTCTGCCCGGGAGTGACCATCGGCGAGAACACCGTCGTCGGGGCGGGAGCGGTGGTGGTCAAGGATCTGCCGCCCAATGTCGTCGCGGTCGGCAACCCGGCCCGGGTCGTCCGCGAGATCGCCGCCTGACGACCGAGCTGGTACGCGCCAGGCACCCAGGACCGTACGGGGGCCATGGCGAGCGCGTCGTACGGAGCGGACCGAGGCCGGGGTGTATTCGCGTACGAGCGGCGGCGGGTGGGAAGCCACCGTCCCGCCTCTGTCGGAGGCTATTCGGTGGCCGCTGTCTCCCGCATCCGCGCGGCGCTGGAGGCCGGTGAGTAGCCCTCCGGGACGCCCTCGACGAGGATGATGTCGCCTTCGATGTGCCGAGACCGCAGTGGAGCGATCTCCTGGTAGGCCGGTGAGTCCCACCAGGCGCGCGCCTCGGCGATACCGGGGAAGCTGATCAGTACGACGCTTCCGGGCCAGCTGCCCTCCTTCACCTCGTGCCGTGTGACGTGCACGAGGAAGCGTCCACCGTACGGTTCGAGGGTGCCGGTGATGCGCTCCATGTACTCGGCGATCTCCGGGTGGGGGGCGGCGTCGCGCAGGTGAGCTATGGCGTAGGCGGGCATGGCGTCCCTTTCCGCTGGCTGGTTCGGGTGTCGACCATGGTGTCCGGCGCGCTTGCCGGGGTCGATGACCTCAGAGGTGATTGACGTGCCCGTTCCCGTACACGGAAGGAAATCAGCGACGGGTCTCGCGCCGGGGATGGCAGCGCCGGCATCGACCGGCAGGGAGGCACCGCGTGAGTGAACAGCGTGAGTGAACAGAAGGTCGACCCATGACCTCGTGGGCTGAAGTCGATGGCGGCGACCGCCGTGCGCACCGTCGTGCTTCCCGGTCTGCTGGCCTGCGCGGGTGGTGGTACGTCTTTCCATGCCTGCTGGATACCGCTCCGGTGATCCGCATGACGTGGCGCGCCGGAAGCCTGTGCGAGCCGGTGGAGTGTTCTCGGGTTCACGTGCGTGCGCCACGCGTACGGCCCGATCGACGGAAGCCGATCGGGCCGTACTGCCAAGCCCGTGAACGGGCTCGCTGTCTGGTTGTGAACACCGCACCCGCGTGGCGAACGCAGGCCGCGTGCGGTGCCAGTGACGCATTCGGCGCGGGCGGAGAGAGGGTCCGCGGTTCCGTGCCGACGGATTCGCGCTGTGCGGCTGCGCTCAGCCCTGCAGCGAGTTGACCTTCTGAGCCAGCGCGGACTTCTTGTTGGCCGCGTTGTTCTTGTGCAGCACGCCCTTGCTGACGGCCTTGTCCAGCTTCCGGCCGGCGTCCCGGACAGCGACGTTCGCCTGCTCGGCGTCGCCTGCGGCGACGGCCTCACGGGTCCGCCGGATGGCGGTCTTCAGCTCGGACTTGACCGCCTTGTTGCGCTGCCGCGCCTTCTCGTTGGTCTTGATCCGCTTCATCTGGGACTTGATGTTCGCCACGAAAGTGCCCTTACGGTGTTCGAAGGTGTGATGCTGGTGTCCTTCCGGGCGGCGTCGCACCGAACTTCTGGAGTTCCGGTGGAGCTACCGGCACGAGACACAGTGGGCAAGCCTAACAGCCGTCCGTGGCCCTCCACGTATCCGGTCGGCGTTCCCCCGCGGGCGCGCGCTCATGGGACCATGGACGCGACGTATGACCCGAGAGCCCTCACCGACTGACCGACAGGACACTGCGTGCCCGCGACCCCTTCGAACGTGCCTGAGCCGAGCCGCACCGAGCCGGCACTGATCCGTAACTTCTGCATCATCGCGCACATCGACCACGGCAAGTCGACGCTCGCTGACCGGATGCTCCAGCTGACCGGTGTCGTCGAGCAGCGACAGATGCGCGCTCAGTACCTCGACCGGATGGACATCGAGCGGGAGCGCGGCATCACGATCAAGTCCCAGGCCGTCCGGATGCCGTGGGCGCCGACGAGTGGCACGGACGGGGCGGTTCCGCATGTCCTCAACATGATCGACACCCCCGGTCATGTGGACTTCACCTACGAGGTCTCCCGCTCGCTGGCCGCGTGTGAGGGCTGCATCCTGCTGGTGGACGCGGCGCAGGGCATCGAGGCGCAGACGCTCGCCAACCTGTACCTGGCGATGGAGCACGACCTGACCATCATCCCGGTACTGAACAAGATCGACCTGCCGGCGGCCCAGCCGGAGAAGTTCGCCTCCGAACTGGCCCATCTGATCGGCTGCGAGTCGACGGACGTGCTGAAGGTCTCGGCCAAGACCGGAGAGGGTGTCGAGGACCTGCTCGACGCGGTGGTGGAGCAGGTCGCTCCGCCGGTCGGTGTGGCGGACTCGCCCGCGCGAGCCATGATCTTCGACTCGGTGTACGACGCCTACCGAGGCGTGGTGACGTACGTCAAGGTCGTCGACGGCATGCTGGGCAAGCGCGAGCGCATCCGCATGATGTCCACGGGAGCCACCCACGAGTTGCTGGAGATCGGCGCGAACTCGCCCGAGATGAACCCGGCCGACGGGCTCGGCGTCGGTGAGGTCGGCTATCTGATCACGGGCGTGAAGGACGTACGCCAGTCCAAGGTGGGTGACACGATCACCCAGCTCAACCACGGCGCGGAGGAACCGCTCAGCGGCTACAAGGAGCCCAAGCCGATGGTGTTCTCCGGGCTGTATCCGCTCGACGGCTCGGACTATCCGGAGCTGCGGGACGCGCTGGACAAGCTCCGACTCAACGACGCGGCGTTGGTGTACGAGCCGGAGACCTCGGCGGCTCTCGGCTTCGGTTTCCGGGTCGGGTTCCTCGGTCTGCTGCACCTGGAGGTGATCCGGGAGCGTCTGGAGCGCGAGTTCGGACTGGACCTGATCGCCACCGCGCCGAACGTCATCTACCAGGTCGACATGGAGGACGGCGCCACGCACGTCGTCACGAACCCCAGCGAGTTCCCCACCGGCAAGGTGGACCAGGTGCACGAGCCGGTGGTGCGCTCGACGCTCATCGCGCCCAGCGAGTTCGTCGGCGCGATCATGGAGCTGTGCCAGTCCCGTCGCGGCAGCCTGCAGGGCATGGACTACCTCTCCGAGGACCGTGTCGAGTTGCGGTACCAACTGCCGCTGGCCGAGATCGTCTTCGACTTCTTCGACGCGCTGAAGTCCAAGACGCGTGGATACGCCTCGCTGGACTACGAGCCCAACGGCGAGCAGATCGCCGATCTCGTGAAGGTCGACATCCTGTTGCAGGGCGATCGGGTGGACGCGTTCTCCGCCATCGTGCACAAGGACAAGGCGTACGCCTACGGGGTGCGGATGGCGACGAAGCTGCGGGAGCTGATCCCGCGGCAGCAGTTCGAGGTGCCGATCCAGGCGGCGGTCGGCTCGCGGATCATCGCACGCGAGACGGTGCGGGCGATCCGTAAGGACGTGCTGGCCAAGTGTTACGGCGGTGACATCTCGCGGAAGCGGAAGCTGCTGGAGAAGCAGAAGGAGGGGAAGAAGCGGATGAAGGTCGTCGGCCGGGTCGAGGTGCCCCAGGAGGCGTTCATCGCGGCGCTCTCCAGCGACGGCGGCGATGGCAAAGCCGGCGACGCGAAGGCCAAGAAGTAGGGCTCGGACCCGCGACATGTGGCGGTTCGATGGCGGCTTCGCGGGTGACCGCGGGTGGCGGGGTCACGCTCCCGTATCGACCGCCCCCCGTCCCCCTTACATTACGGCGCTGTGACCTCTACGCTGATCGCCGATCAATAGTTACTCGTGAGTCACAAAAGTGCCCCGTGTGTCCGCCGCGACGTTCTCCGCGCGGACGAACCCGCGAGCGAGCACGCACAAGCAGCAGATTCGGGCCCGGAGGTTGGCGTGAGCGACACACAGTCCCTGATCGAAGACCGGCCGCCATCCGTGGCGCACGTGTTCCTGGAGCGCGTGACGGCCACTCCGGACGCGGAGGCGTACCGGTATCCGGTGCCGGCGACCACCCCGGGCGGGTCCGAGACCTGGGGGTCCTACACCTGGCGGGAGGCCGGCGAGCGGGTCTCCGCGATCGCCGCCGGCCTGATGAAGCTGGGCATCCAACCGGAGGAGCGGGTCGCCCTGGCCTCCAGCACCCGGGTCGACTGGATTCTGTGCGACTTCGGGGTGCTGTGTTCCGGAGCGGCCACCACCACGGTCTACCCGAGCACGAACACGGACGAGACGGCGTACATCCTCTCCGACTCGGAGAGCCGCGTGCTGATCGCCGAGGACGCCGCGCAGCTGGCGAAGGTTCGGGAGAAGCGGGACGAACTGCCGCGACTGGCTCACGTCGTGGTGATGGAGCAGGCGGACGCCGTCGCCCGGTCCGAGGACCCGGAGGGCTGGGTCCTCTCACTCGACGAGCTGATCCGGCGGGGCAACGCGCACCTGGAGGAACAGCCCGAGAGCGTCCGGGACAGCGTCGGGACGCTGCGCAGCGACCAACTCGCCACCCTCATCTACACCTCCGGCACGACCGGCAAGCCCAAGGGCGTACGGCTGCCGCACGAGTGCTGGTCCTACATGGCCAGGGCGATCGCCCAGACCGGCCTGGTCAACGGCGAGGACGTGCAGTATCTCTGGCTGCCGCTGGCACACGTCTTCGGCAAGGTGCTGACCGCGGGGCAGGTCGAGGTCGGGCACGTGACGGCCGTGGACGGTCGGGTCGACAAGATCATCGACAACCTTCCGGTGGTGCGCCCGACGTACATGGCCGCCGTGCCGCGGATCTTCGAGAAGGTCTACAACGGCGTCGCGGCCAAGGCGAAGGCGGGCGGCGCGGCGAAGTACAAGATCTTCCAGTGGGCGGCCGGGGTGGCTCGCGAGTACGGCAAGGTCACCCAGGACAACTACCGCCGTACCGGCGTCGCCAGCGCTCCCGCCGGCCTCAAGGCCAAGCACGCCGTCGCCGACCGACTGGTCTACGCCCAGCTACGGGAGGCGTTCGGCGGCAGGCTGCGCGCCTGCGTCTCCGGCTCCGCCGCGTTGGCCCCGGACATCGGGTTCTTCTTCTCCGGTGCCGGCATCCACATCCTCGAGGGCTACGGCCTCACGGAGTCGAGCGCCGCGAGCTTCGTGAACCCCGGAGAGGCGTACCGGACCGGCACCGTCGGCAAGCCGTTGCCCGGCACGGAGGTACGGATCGCGGACGACGGTGAGGTCCTCCTGCGCGGCCCCGGCATCATGCAGGGCTACCACGGCCTCCCGGAGAAGACGGCCGAGGTGCTGGAGAGTGACGGTTGGTTCCACACCGGGGACATCGGCGAGTTGTCCTCCGACGGCTACCTGCGGATCACCGACCGTAAGAAGGACCTGATCAAGACGTCCGGCGGCAAGTACATCGCGCCGGCGGAGGTCGAGGGCCAGTTCAAGGCCGTCTGCCCGTACGTCTCCAACATCCTGGTGCACGGCGCGGACCGGAACTTCTGCACGGCGCTGATCGCGCTCGACGAGCCCTCGCTGACCCAGTGGGCCAGCGAACACGAGTCGCTCAAGGACAAGCCCTACGAAGCGGTGGTCGCCTCCGACGAGGTACGGGAACTAATCGACGGCTACGTCGAGCAGCTCAACTCGGGTCTGCAGCGCTGGCAGAGGATCAAGAAGTTCCGCATCCTGCCGCGCGACCTCGACATCGAGCACGGCGAGCTGACCCCCAGCCTCAAGGTCAAGCGGCCGGTGGTGGAGCGCGAGTTCAAGCACCTGATCGACGAGATGTACGAGGGGTCCCGCGCCGCCTGACCCTCCGCGAACTCGAGCCCAGCCGGTCGTGCCGGCCTGGTGGACGTGCGCCTCCCAGGCGCTCAGTCCACCAGGCCGCGGACCACCGCGTCGGCCAGCAGCCGCCCGCGCAGCGTGAGTGCGGCCCGCCCGCGGTCGTACGCCTCGGGGCGGAGCAGGCCGTCCTCCAGCGCGCGGCCGGCGGCGCGCGCCCCCTCGGGGGCGAGGAGGTCCAGAGGACAGCCGTCGACGAGCCGCAGCTCCAGCAGGACCCGTTCCAACCGACGGTCGTCGGCGGTCAGCACCTCCCGTCCGGCGCCCGGCGTACGCCCCTCCGCGAGGGCCTGGGCGTACGCGGCCGGGTGCTTGACGTTCCACCAGCGGACCCCGCCGACGTGGCTGTGCGCGCCCGGACCGGCGCCCCACCAGTCGCCACCGGTCCAGTACAACTCGTTGTGCCGGCAGCGGGCGGCGTCGTCCGTCGCCCAGTTGGAGACCTCGTACCACCGCAGGCCCGCCGCGCTCAGTGTCTCCTCGGCCTGGAGGTAGCGGTCGGCGTGCTGGTCGTCGTCGGTGGGTGGGATCTCGCCGCGGCGAATCCGCCGGGCCAGCCGGGTGCCTTCCTCGACGATCAGCGCGTACGCCGAGACGTGGTCGGGGCCGGCGGCCAGCGCGGCGTCCAGCGAGGCCCGCCAGTCGTCCTCGGACTCGCCGGGGGTGCCGTAGATCAGGTCCAGGCTGACCTGCTCGAAACCCGCCGCGCGTGCCTCCGCGACGCACGCCTCCGGGCGACCGGGCGTGTGCGTACGCTCAAGGACCCGCAGCACGTGCTGTCGGGCACTCTGCATGCCGAAGGAGATCCGGTTGAAGCCGGCCGCGCGGAGCTTCTCCAGCGAGGCCGGGCCCACGGACTCCGGATTCGCCTCCGTGGTGATCTCGGCGTCCGGCGCCAGTCCGAACTCCGCGCGGAGCACGTCCAGGAGATGGCCGAGATCCGCCGGGGGCAGCAGGGTGGGAGTGCCGCCACCGACGAAGACGGTCCTGATCGAACGGGGGTCGTCGCCGAGCACCTTACGGGCCAGCCGCAGCTCTTCCGCCAGATTGGCGGCGTAGGTCTCCCTGGACGCCCGGGTGCCGTCGGCGCCGGTCAGCTCCTCGGCGGTGTAGGTGTTGAAGTCGCAGTAGCCACAGCGGGTGGCGCAGTACGGCACGTGCAGATAGAAGCCCAGCGGGCGGGAGGTGGCGCTCTCGAGGGCGTGGTCGGGGAGCGAGCCGTTCTCGGGGACCGGCTCGCCGTCGGGTAGTGCGGAGGGCATGAACGCCATTGTCCGGCATCGTCACCCGAAGGCGTGGCCCCGTATCCCAGCTGGTGCGTGTACCTCCGAGGAGCGTTACTCTGAGTGCACACGGAGTGGGAGGGCGAAGCGGTGACAGCCATTGATGACCGGGCGATACAGCTCTTCGAACAACTTGAGGTGCCGGAGGGGTACAAGGCTGAGCTGTTGCGGGGGGACATCGTGATGATGGCCGGCTCGGACTGGGTGCACAACAAGATCGTGCAGTCCGTGGCGGACCAGATCCCGCCCGCGCGGTGGGATCGACTACAGACGCAGGACATCGCCATTCCCGGCGAGGCCAGCGAGCCGCAGCCAGGCCTCGTGGTGCTGGACCCAGCTGCGTTCGAGGGGCCGGGGCGGCTGATTCCGGCCCCTGCGGTGACACTGGTTCTGGAGGTCGTCTCGAGGAACAGCGTCGATCGGGACTATCGGCTGAAGCGCTCGATCTACGCCGCTGGTGGCGTGCCGGCGTATCTGGTGATCGATCCGCTGTCGGGTCGTTGCGTGCTGTTCACGGAGCCGGCCGGTGTTGGAGCGGCGGCTGACTACCGGGTGGAGCGGATCTCCAAGTTCGAGGAGCCGATCCCGCTTGAGTCGCTGGACGTCACGCTCGAGACGTCCTCGTTCCGTACCCAGCCCTGACCCTGCCGGTCCCGCTGCCGCGCGGGTCTCAGCCCGGGTGCCCGTCGGGCGGCGCCGTCACGAAGTCGATCAGCTCCTCCACCCGCCCCAGCAGTTCCGGTTCCAGGTCCTTGTACGACCCCACCGCCCCCAGCAGCCGCTGCCATGCCGCGCCCGTGTTGTCCGGCCAGCCCAGGGCTCGGCACACGCCGGTCTTCCAGTCCTGCCCGCGCGGCACCCGGGGCCATGCCTCGATCCCCGCCGAGGCCGGCTTCACTGCCTGCCAGATGTCGATGTACGGATGCCCCACGACCAGCACGTCCTCATGAGTCACCTGGGCAGCGATGCGCGACTCCTTCGACCCCGGCACCAGGTGGTCCACCAGTACGCCCAGCCTGGCGTCCGGGCCCGGACCGAACTCCCGCACCACGCCCGGGAGATCGTCCACCCCCGCGAGGTACTCCACCACCACGCCCTCGATCCGCAGGTCGTCTCCCCAGACCTTCTCCACCAGCTCGGCGTCGTGCCGCCCCTCGACGTAGATCCGCCCGGCGCGCGCCACCCGTGCCCGGGTGTCCGGCACCGCGACCGAGCCCGAGGCGGTGCGCCCCTTCCCCGCGGGGGAAGTCGGGGTGGCGGCGCGTGGCCGTACGAGAGTCACCGGCTGGCCCTCCAACAGGAAACCCCGTGGCTCCATGGGGAAGACCCGGTGCTTGCCGAAGCGGTCCTCCAGGGTGACGGTGAGGCCCCGCGCCGTCTTCTCACAGCGGATCACCGCCCCGCAGAAGCCGGTGCTGACCTCCTCGACCACCAGTCCGGGTGCGGCGGTCACCTCGGTGGCGGTCTTCCGGCGCTTCCAGGGTGGGGTGAGATCCGGGTCGTAACTGCGGCTGCGCATGCGCCCATTCTTCACCCGGCACCGAACCGCCGAGCCAGGTGGTCGCGTTGAGCGCGTACGAACGCCGCGTCCACCACGGCGCCGTGCCCGGGCACGTAGGCGGCGTCCGGGCCGCCGAGCGCCAGCAGCCGGTCCAGGGCCTCGGGCCAGCGGCTGGGGCGGGCGTCCGCCCCGGCCTGCGGCGGGCCGGACTCCTCCACGAGGTCACCGCAGAAGACCGTCTCAGCTTCGCCAGGGGTGTGGCCCGGCACGAACACGGCCAGATCGTGTCCCGTGTGTCCTGGGCCGACGTTGGCGAGCAGCACCTGCCGACCGCCACCGAGAGACAGGGTCAGCTCGCCGGACACGGCGTGCCTCGGCCGTACGAGGACGTCGGCCGCCTCCGCCGCGGCTTCCCGTCCCAGACCGTGCCGGACGGCCTCCTCGTACAGCGAGACCCGGCCGGCCGAGCCGAGGAGCGTGTCCACCCCCACCGCGCCGTACACCCGGGCGCCGGCGAAGGCGGCGGCACCGAGCACATGGTCGAAGTGGGCATGGGTGAGTGCCAGTTGGGTCACCGGCAGGCCGAAACGTTGCCGTACGGCGTGCCGGACGGCGGCGCCCTCGCGCAGGCTCGACCCGGCGTCGACGACGAGTACTCCGTCGGCCCCGGCGACGGCGCCGACCGTCGCGTCCCAGCGGGGGAGCCGGAAGCGTACGACTCCGGGCGTGAGTTCTTCCGGGGGAGCGCGCACACCGGGACGCTATCCGGCCCGCGGCCCTCGCGCATCCCGCGGCCCTCGCGCATCCCGCGTCCGGCGTCTGGCACTCGGCGGCCCGGCGTCCGGCGCGGGGGTGCCCTCGCGATCACCCGCCGTGCTCGCCCGCGCCCACCCTTGCCCCCCGCACGGCATCCGGCCGTACACTTGCTCCGGTGACTGGCACTCCCCGGTCGTGAGTGCCAGGCCGCGGGACCGGAGCCGCTTGTGAAGGAGGTGCGCGGATGCTCGGTGAACGAAGACTGGAAGTGCTGCGCGCCATCGTTCAGGACTACGTCGGCACGGAGGAGCCGGTTGGTTCCAAGGCGCTGACCGAGCGGCACAACCTGCAGGTCTCCCCAGCCACGGTCCGTAACGACATGGCGGCGCTGGAGGACGACGGCTTCATCGCGCAGCCGCACACCAGCGCCGGGCGGGTGCCGACCGACAAGGGCTATCGGCTCTTCGTCGACCGGTTGGCCGGAGTCAAGCCGATGACCTCACCGGAGCGCCGCGCCATCCAGAACTTCCTGGACGGCGCCGTGGACCTGGACGACGTGGTGGGGCGTACGGTCCGGCTGCTGGCGCAGTTGACCCGCAAGGTCGCGGTGGTGCAGTATCCCTCGCTCACCCGCTCCACCGTGCGGCACGTGGAGCTGCTGTCTCTGGCGCCGGCGCGGCTGATGCTGGTGCTGATCACCGATACGGGGCGGGTCGAGCAGCGGTTGGTCGACTGCCCCGCGCCGATCGTCGACAACACCGTCGCGGACCTGCGTGCCCGGCTGAACAGCTGCATCGCCGGTCAGCGCTTCGCGGAGGTGCCGCGGCTGGTGCAGGACCTCCCGGAGGGCTTCGACGCGGAGGACCGTGGCACGATCTCGGCGGTGCTCGCCACGCTGTTGGAGACACTGGTCGAGGAGACCGAGGAGCGGCTGATGATCGGCGGCACCGCCAATCTCACCCGCTTCGACCATGATTTTCCCCTCACCATCCGGCCGGTGCTGGAAGCACTGGAGGAACAGGTCGTCCTGCTCAAACTCCTGGGGGAGGCCACCGACTCGGGCATGACCGTGCGAATCGGTCATGAGAACGCCCATGAGGGCCTGAGTTCCACATCGGTGGTATCGGTCGGCTACGGTTCAGGCGAAGAGGCGGTCGCCAAGCTCGGCGTGGTCGGGCCGACCCGGATGGACTACCCCGGAACGATGGGAGCGGTACGCGCAGTGGCACGTTACGTCGGACAGATCCTCGCGGAGTCGTAAGTGGCGACGGACTACTACGCGGTCCTCGGCGTGCAGCGGGACGCCTCGCAGGACGAGATCAAGAAGGCCTTCCGCCGGTTGGCGCGGGAACTCCACCCGGACGTCAACCCGGACCCGAAGACCCAGGACCGCTTCAAGGAGATCAACACCGCCTACGAGGTGCTGTCCGATCCCCAGAAGAAGCAGGTCTACGACCTCGGTGGCGACCCGGCCTCGGCTGCCGGTGGCGGCGGGGCCGGCGGTTTCGGCGCGGGCTTCGGGAACTTCTCCGACATCATGGACGCCTTCTTCGGTACGGCCTCGCAGCGCGGACCGCGTTCGCGTACCCGTCGGGGTCAGGACGCCATGATCCGGCTCGACGTCGAGTTGGACGAGGCCGCCTTCGGCACGACCAAGGACATCCAGGTCGACACGGCGACGGTCTGCGGCAGTTGCAGCGGCGAGGGCGCCGCCCCCGGGACCTCCGCGCAGACCTGTGACATGTGCCGGGGCCGTGGGGAGGTCTCCCAGGTCACCCGTTCCTTCCTGGGCCAGGTCATGACCTCCCGCCCCTGCCCGCAGTGCCAGGGTTTCGGCACGGTGGTGCCCACCCCGTGCCCGGAGTGCGCGGGAGACGGCCGTATCCGCTCGCGGCGTACGCTCACCGTCAAGGTGCCGGCCGGTGTCGACAACGGCACCCGTATCCAGCTCGCCGGCGAGGGCGAGGTCGGCCCGGGCGGCGGGCCCGCGGGCGACCTCTACGTGGAGATCCACGAAGCGTCGCACCCCACCTTCCAGCGTCGTGGCGACGACCTGCACTGCACGGTCACCATCCCCATGACGGCCGCCGCGCTGGGCACCAAGGTGCCGCTCGAGACGCTGGACGGCAAGGAAGAGGTGGACATCCGGCCCGGCACCCAGTCCGGCCAGTCGATCCCGCTGCACGAGCGTGGTGTCACACACCTGCGCGGCGGTGGCCGGGGCCAGCTGATCGTGCACGTCGAGGTGTTGACGCCGACCAAGATGGACACGGAGCAGGAGGAGTTGCTGCGCCAGCTCTCCCAGATGCGCGGTGAGGAGCGGCCGGAGGGGCACTTCCAGCCCGGGCAACAGGGGCTGTTCTCCCGATTGAAGGATGCCTTCAACGGCCGCTGAGCCCCAAACGTCCGCTGAGGCCCAGCAGTACACGGATCCCCGGACACCGGCGTCCCGTCTCGGCGCGGGCGGGGAGGTGCGGGGCGCGGCCGCGTGACAGGATGACGTCATGGCCGCTGGGACAGCGCTCGCTGACTTCTCCGAACACCCCCTCGTGCAGGCTCCGATGGCCGGCGGTGCCGCCGGTCCGGAGCTGGCCGCGGCGGTGGGCGAGGCCGGCGGCCTCGGTTTCCTCGCCGCGGGTTACAAGACGCCGGAGGCGATGTACGGGGAGATCCGACAGCTGCGCGGGCTGAACGACCGGCCGTTCGGCGTGAACCTCTTCCTGCCGCAGCCGGACAACGCCGACCCGGCCGCGCTGCGGGGCTACCGCGAGCAACTCGCCGGAGAGGCCAGGTGGTACGAGACGCCGCTGGGAGACACCGACCAGGGCGCTGACGACGCCTTCGAGGGCAAGTTGGCCGTACTGCTCGAGCACCCGGTGCCGTTGGTCTCGTTCACCTTCGGCTGCCCCGCTCCGCAGGTCCTCGAACGCCTCGCCGGACTGGGTACGTTCACCGTGGTCACCGTCACCTCGGTCCCCGAGGCTCAGCAGGCGGAGGCAGCCGGTGCCGGCGCGGTGTGCGTGCAGGGTGTGGAGGCCGGCGGGCACCACGGCTCGTACGAGGACGATCCCGAGTTGGACGGCACCGGTTCACACAGCGCGCTGCTGCCGCTGCTGACCCGGATCAAGGAGACGGTGCGGCTTCCCATGATCGCCTCCGGCGGGCTGATGCGGGGCGGACAGGTCGCCGCCGTGCTGGCCGCGGGTGCGAGCGCGGCGCAGTTGGGCACCGCGTTCCTGGCGTGCCCGGAGTCCGGGGCCAGTCCGCTGCACAAGCGGGCCCTGACGGACCCGCTGTACGGCCGCACCGAACTCACCCGGGCCTTCTCCGGCAGACTCGCCCGCGGGCTGGTCAACCGCTTCGTGCGGGAGCACGGACCGTACGCGCCCGCCGCGTATCCACAGGTCCACCACCTCACCGCCGGGCTGCGAAAGGCCGCGGCGCGTGTCGGTGACCCGCAGGGCATGGCGCTGTGGGCGGGTCAGGGCCACCAGCTGGCGCGGGATCTGCCGGCCGGGCAGCTGGTGGAGGTGCTCGCGGCCGAACTGTCCGTGGCCCGGGAGGGCATGACCGAGCGAGGCGTCGCGTGACCGCTCCGATGTTCGTCGCCGCCCCGCAGGCGCTCGCCGCCGGCCGTCTCCTCCTGGACGGGCCCGAGGGGCGGCACGCGGTGTCCGTACGCCGCGTGAAGCCCGGTGAGGAGATCACGCTGACCGACGGTGAGGGCACCGGCGCGGACGCCACGGTGCTCTCGGTCGAGGGCAAGGACCGGCTGACAGCCGAGGTGACCCGGGTGCGCACGGAACCGCCGCCACGGCCCCGGCTGACCGTGGTCCAGGCGCTGCCCAAGGGAGAGCGGGGTGAGTTGGCGGTGGAGACCATGACGGAGACCGGTGTGGACACCATCGTGCCCTGGGCGGCCTCCCGTTGTGTCACCCAGTGGCGGGGCGAGCGCGCCGCGAAGTCGCTCGAGAAGTGGCGGCGTACTGCGCGGGAGGCGGGCAAGCAGGCGAGAAGACTGCGCTTTCCGCACGTCGCGGAGCCGATCGGGGGGACGGAGCCGGCCCGCTGGCTGGCGGCCGCCGCGTTCGGTGCCGTACTGCACGAGGAGGGTGGGCTCCCGCTCGCCGCCGCCGAACTGCCGGCGGAGGGTGACATCGTGCTGGTGGTGGGTCCGGAGGGCGGGATCAGCCCGGCCGAACTGGGGGCGTTCGCCGAGGCGGGTGCCCAGCCGTACCGGCTCGGCCCGAGCGTGCTGCGCACCTCCACGGCTGGTACGGCCGCCGCGGCGCTGCTGATGGGGCGTACGGGACGCTGGGGTGGCGCCTGAGCATGTGGTGGTACCGGCGTCGGCGCGCCAGCGTCAGGCCGGCACCAGGGTCATGGCCGTACGCCCGTCCGCGGGGTGCGGAGCCGAGCGCGCTGGTCGGTTGCCGGTAGCATCCGGTGCGTACGGATTCCTCATCGACAGCGGGAGGCGCCACAGTGGCGGGAGAACCGCAGGCCGACTGCCTGTTCTGCAAGATCGTGGCGGGTGAGGTGCCCGCTACCGTCGTACGGGACACCGAGACCACCGTGGCGTTCCGGGACATCAACCCACAGGCCCCCGTCCACGTGTTGGTGATCCCGAAGGCGCACCACCGGGACGCGGTGACGTTGGCCACCGAGGCACCGCAGGTCGCCGCGGACGTGTTGCGGGAGGCGGGCGAGGTGGCAGCGCTGGAGAAGCTCGCGGTGTCCGAGGGCGGCCCCGGCACGGGCTACCGGGTGGTCTTCAACACCGGTACGGGCGCCGGACAGACCGTCTTCCACGCGCACGCCCACGTCCTCGGCGGGCGCGGCCTCGACTGGCCGCCCGGCTGACCGGGGTGACCGCTGTTGTCCGTACGCGAACTGGTGGTACTCGGCACCGCCAGCCAGGTCCCGACCCGGCACCGCAACCACAACGGCTACGTCCTGCGCTGGGACGGCGAGGGCATCCTCTTCGACCCCGGCGAGGGCACCCAGCGTCAGATGCTGCGGGCCTCGGTGGCCGCACACGACCTCAACCGGATCTGCGTCACCCACTTCCACGGTGACCACTCCCTCGGACTGGCCGGAGTGATCCAGCGCATCAACCTGGACCGGGTGCCGCATCCGATCACCGCGCACTTCCCGGCCAGCGGCCAGCGCTTCTTCGACCGCCTGCGGTACGCGACGGCCTACCGCGAGACGGTGCCGCTGCGCCCGGCGCCCGTACTGCGTTCCGAAGTGCTGTACGAGGGACCGGCGTACGCCCTGAGCGCGCGCCAACTCTCGCACCCCGTCGAGTCATTCGGCTACCGACTGGAGGAGCCGGACGGTCTCAGGATGCTGCCGGAACGGCTCGCGGGGTACGGGATCAGCGGCCCGGACGTCGGGCGGCTACGACGCGAGGGCGCGCTCCGTGGCGTCACGCTCGAGCAGGTCAGCGTGCCCCGCCGGGGGCAGCGCTTCGCGTTCGTCATGGACACCCGGATGTGCGCGGGCGTGGAGGAACTGGCCGAGGGCTGCGACCTGCTGGTGATCGAGTCCACCTTCCTGGACGAGGACGCCACGCTCGCCGGCGAACACGGCCATCTGACCGCCGGACAGGCCGGCCGGGTCGCCGCGGACGCGGGCGTACGGCATCTGGTGCTCACGCACTTCAGCCAGCGTTACCCGGACCCGGAGGCGTTCGTACGCCAGGCGCGTGCCGCCGGATTCGAGGGGGAACTCACGGCTGCCCGGGACCTGGACCGCATCCCGGTGCCCAAGCGCCGCTGAGCCACCGTGCCGGACGCGTGCCAGCTGGGGTCACTCGTCCCGGGGACGAGCCGAGCGTGGAGCACGCCGTGGCCGCCCGTTCTACGATGATGGTCGCGAACCAGTCCCGGGAGGCGTGCATGTCCGCAGCCGCAGTCGAGCGTCCATGTGACGGCGAGCGTGGGGAGGGCCTGTTGCGGCAGGCTCAGCGACTGCGGTCAGAGCTGCCGGCGGGCTATCGCGTCGAGATCATCGGGGGCCAGATCACCGTGACACCACCGCCGGACGGGCCGCACGCGGAGGCCCTGACGGATCTGACCTTCGCGCTCGCCGAGCTGCACGGTGCGCACACCCGGGTGCTCCAGGGCGCCGGCGTATGGCTTCCCGGCGGCCCAGCCGACTTCGCCGTGCCTGACCTCTCGGTGGTCGACGCCGACTACCGAGAGCACCTGCGTGAGAACAACTGCTATGACCCGATCGCCTTCCGCATGGTTATCGAGGTCACGTCCACCAACTCCGCCAATGACCTGCGGGCCAAGGTGGTGGCGTACGCGGTAGCCGGGATTCCGCTTTATCTGATCGTCGACCGTAAGCACAGTCGGCTCCACGTGCTGAGCGACCCGCACATCAGTGAATACCGCGGTCATCGGGTGCACGCGCCGGGGGAACACGTCACCCTGCCCGGCTCCGTGAGTGCTGCGGTAACCCTGTCGGTCACGTCGGTCCTGCACGCCGGCAGCTGACCAGGCGGGGCGCTTCCCCGGCCCGCGCGAGGCTGGCCGGCCGACAGGCTGGCGTCAGAAGCCCAGTCGACGCAGCTGCTTCGGATCGCGCTGCCAGTCCTTGGCGACCTTGACGTGCAGGTCGAGATAGACCGGGGTGCCGAGCAGCGCCTCGATATGGACCCGGGAGGTGCTCCCGACCTCCTTCAGCCGCCTGCCCTTGGGGCCGATCACGATGCCCTTCTGGCTGGGCCGTTCGATGAAGATGTTCGCGTGCACGTCCAGCAGCGGCTTGTCCCGCGGCCGGTTCGGCCGCGGGCCCATCTCCTCCACCACCACCGCGATGGAGTGCGGCAGTTCGTCGCGTACGCCCTCCAAGGTCGCCTCCCGGATCAGCTCGGCGACCATCACCCGCTCCGGCTCGTCCGTCAGCTCCCCGTCCGGGTACAACACCGGCCCCTCCGGCAGCAGCGGGACGAGGAGGTCGGCCAGCAGACCGACCTGGTGTCCGTCCACCGCCGACACCGGGACGATCTCGGACCACCCGATGCCCAACTCTTGCCCGAGCCGTTCGACCGCGAGCAACTGCGCGGCGAGCGCCGGCGGATCGACCAGATCCGACTTGGTGACAACGGCGACCTTCGGCGTCTTGCGGGACTCGGCCAGCTCCTGGGCGATGAATCGGTCACCGGGGCCGATCTTCTGGTCGGCCGGCAGGCAGAAGCCGATGACGTCGACCTCGGCCCAGGTGCTGCGGACGACGTCGTTGAGGCGTTCGCCCAGCAGCGTGCGGGGCTTGTGCAGACCCGGAGTATCGACGAGCACCAACTGCGCGTCGTCCCGGTGCACGATGCCGCGCACGGTGTGCCGGGTGGTCTGCGGGCGGGTCGAGGTGATGGCGACCTTGGTGCCCACCAGCGCGTTGGTCAACGTCGACTTGCCCGCGTTGGGCCGGCCGACGAAGCACGCGAAGCCCGAGCGGTGCGTGTCCGCGGGGGTGTCGGAGGCAGGAGGGGGTGCGCTCATACGGAACATTGTCCCCGATGGCGCGCGGCGCCCCGGACCGGGTGGAGAGCCGGCCGCCGCGGGTGACCGTACGGCCCCGGTGCGGGTGACCGTACGGGCCTCACGACGACGCGCACCGGCCCGGGTCCAGCGACGCAGAAGGTCCGGCCCGGGCCCGCGTCAGCCGACCAGCGTCGTGGTGTGCGGCACCCCGTCCGGCCCGGCGAGCAGCACGGGCGTGCCTTCGCCCCCCAAGTCCCGTACGGCGTCCAGGTCATCGGTCGGCAACCGCTCCACCGCCGAGACGACGGCACCCGCCTCCAACGAGCGCGCGCCGGAGGCCACCGCCATCGCGACGGCCGTACGCAGCGCGCTGAGCCGTAGCGAGGGCAGATCCACGGTGCCGGCGACGTACGTACGGCCGGTGTCGTCGCGAACCGCCGCGCCCTCCTGCACGGCGTTCCGTGCGCGGGTGCTGCGGGCGAGGGTGAGGAGCTTGGCGTCTTCCGGGTCCAGGGCGTCGTCACTCATACGCGGGAGCATATGCGTCCGGGCCGAGCGGACGGGAACGGCCCCGTCCGCTCGCTCCTCAGCGGTCCGACACGGCCGCGGTCCTCTCCTCCTCGGCCTCTCGGACCGAGGCGTCACGCACCGGTTCCACCAACACCGTGACGATGCGGTTCCGGCGCCCGGTCGGTGACTCAGCGGTCAGCCGCAGGGCGGTGAGCGTCGGGTCGGAGCGGTCCTGGGTGGCGTCGACCGTGGTGCTCGCACCCGGGATCGGCACCCGGCCCAGCGACTTGGCCAGCAGCCCGCCGACCGTCTCCACATCGTCGTCGTCCAGCCCGGTCAGGTCGTACAGCTCCTCCAGGTCGTCCAGACCGAGCCGGGCGGTGACCCGGTAACTGCCCTCGCCCAGCTCCTCCACCGGTGGCAGTTCGCGGTCGTACTCGTCGGTGATCTCGCCGACGATCTCCTCCAGGATGTCCTCGATGGTCACGACGCCAGCGGTGCCGCCGTACTCGTCGATCACCACCGCGACGTGCGTCCGGTCCCGCTGCATCTCCCGCAGCAGATCGCCGGCGTTCTTCGTGTCCGGCACGAAGGTGGCCGGCCGCATCGCGGCGGACACCAGCTCGGACTCGGCCTCGCGGTTGATGTGCACCTTGCGGGCGAGGTCCTTGACGTAGACGATGCCCAGCACGTCGTCCTCGCTCTCCCCGACGACCGGAATCCGGGAGAAGCCGGAGCGCAGTGCCAGGGTGAGGGCCTGCCGGAGGGTCTTGTACCGCTCGACCGTGACCAGGTCCGTACGCGGCACCATCACCTCGCGCACGAGCGTGTCCCCGAGCTGGAAGACCGAGTGCACCATCTTGCGTTCCTCGGCCTCGATCAGCGACTCCTGCTCCGCCATGTCGACCATCGCCCGCAGCTCCGCCTCACTGGCGAACGGGCCGCGACGGAAGCCCTTCCCGGGAGTCAGCGCGTTGCCCAGCAGGATGAGCAGCTGCGGGAGGGGTCCGAGCACCCGCGCGAGCGGCACCAGGACGTAACTGGCGGCGATCGCCGTGCTGAGCGGGTGCTGCCGGCCGATGGTCCGGGGCGAGACGCCCACCGCGACGTAGGAGACCAGCACCATCACGCCGATCGCGAGGGAGAGCGCCTCCCAGGTGTGCGCGAAGTAGCCCAGGCTGGCGTACGTCACCAGCACCCCGGCCGCCATCTCGCTGGCGACCCGGAGCAGCAGCGCGAGGTTGAGGTAGCGGGTCGGGTCCGCGGCGACGTGGGCGAGCCGGTTGGCTCCCCGCCGGCCCGAGCGCACCACCTCGTCCGCCCGGAAGCTGGTGGTGCGTGCCAGGCCGGCCTCCGCGCAGGCGGCCAGCCACGCCACCACCACCAGGGCGACCGCCGCGGCGACGAGTTGGAGGTTCATGACGTCGTGGTCGGGGTCGGCGAAGGGCCTTCCAGGCCCTGCTCGGCGCGCCAGCCGTCGACGATCGCCGCCTGTAGTCCGAACATCTCGGCCCGCTCACCGGGCTCCTCGTGGTCGTACCCCAGGAGGTGCAGCACGCCGTGCACGGTCAGCAGGTGCAGTTCCTCGGCCATGGTGTGGCCGGTGGGCGCGTCGGCCCCCTGCTTCTCGGCCACCTCGGGGCACAGCACGATGTCTCCGAGGAGCCCCTGCGGCGGTTCCTCGTCGTCCCGGCCGGGCGGCCGCAACTCGTCCATGGGGAAGGACATCACGTCGGTCGGGCCGGGCAGATCCATCCACTGCAGGTGCAGCTGTTCCATCGCCTCCGCGTCCACCGCGATGACGGACAGCTCCGCGAGGGGGTGGATACGTAGCTTGGTCAGGGCGTATCGGGCGATGTCGAGAAGCGACTGCTCGTCGACCTCTCGCCCGGACTCGTTGTTGACATCGATCGACATGGGTGTGGGATTCAGTGGCTTCCGTTGCTCTGGTGTCTGTCGTCTCGCGCACCGCGTGTCGCGTCGGTCTCGCCGTTCGGTGTGCTGCCGGAGCCGTCGCGCACGTCGTAGCGCTCATAGGCGTCAACGATCCGCCCCACGAGTTTGTGCCGCACCACGTCCCTGCTGGTGAGCGTGGAGAAGTTCACGTCCTCCACGTCCTCCAGGATGTCCCGCACCTGCCGCAGGCCGCTCCTGGTGCCGCCTGGCAGGTCGACCTGGGTGATGTCGCCCGTGACGACGATCTTCGAGTCGAAGCCGAGCCGGGTCAGGAACATCTTCATCTGCTCCGGATTGGTGTTCTGCGCCTCGTCCAGGATGATGAAGGCATCATTGAGGCTTCTGCCCCTCATGTATGCCAGCGGTGCGACCTCGATCGTGCCGGAGGTCATCAGCCGGGGGATGGAGTCGGGGTCGAGCATGTCGTGCAGCGCGTCGTAGAGCGGGCGGAGGTACGGGTCGATCTTCTCGTAGAGCGTGCCGGGGAGGTATCCCAGCCGCTCGCCCGCCTCGACGGCCGGCCGGGTCAGGATGATCCGGTTGACCTGCTTGGACTGAAGCGCCTGCACCGCCTTGGCCATCGCGAGATACGTCTTGCCGGTGCCGGCCGGGCCGATCCCGAAGACCACGGTGTGCTTGTCGATCGCGTCGACGTACTGCTTCTGGTTGAGCGTCTTGGGCCGGATGGTGCGGCCCCGGTTGGAGAGGATGTCCTGCGTGAGCACCTGGGCGGGTGCGGAGTGGCCGCCCTCCGCACCCGACTCCGACTCCCGCAGCATCGCGATGGTGCGCTCGACGGCGTCCTCCGTCATGGGCTGGCCCGTCCGCAGCACCAGCATCATCTCGTCGAACAGCCGCTGAACCAGTGCGACCTCTTCCGGGGCGCCGGTCGCGGTGACCTCGTTTCCCCGGACGTGGATGTCGGTCTCCGGGAACGCCGTCTCGATCACCCGCAGCAGCGAGTCGCCGGATCCAAGCACCGTGACCATCGGATGTTTGGCCGGCACGGTGAACCGTGCGGTGCCCTGGCTGGCGTTCTCTTGGGTGGTGGTTGTCTGCGTCATGGGCGGCCTGCGCGGCCTACTTCATCCCTCTCTGGGGGCTGCGTGGATCGTGCACCACCCAGCTTACGCCCGGTCACCGACAAGCCCGACGGGTTTTCCGGGGCTCACTCGCCGCCCGCCGCTGCCGCCCCGCCGTGTGCGTCCGGCGTCCCGGCCGGGCCCCGTCCCGTCCGTAGCTGCCCCGGCCCGTCCTCACGCGCGGAAGCCGATCGTCGGTACGGCCCGGCGCAGCGGCCACGCTCGCGCGCAGCCCGGCAACAGCCCGTCCAGGAAGCCGTACCGCTGCCGCAGCGCGGTCGGGTCCTGGTCGTCGTA
This sequence comes from Streptomyces oceani, assembly GCF_001751245.1. Classification (GTDB taxonomy): domain Bacteria; phylum Actinomycetota; class Actinomycetes; order Streptomycetales; family Streptomycetaceae; genus Streptomyces; species Streptomyces oceani. Next base: position 258,507 of record NZ_LJGU01000127.1, on the reverse strand, counting down.
CGACCGCACGTGCTGGTACCAGGCGGCGATCTCCACCCAGCCGGGAGCGGACAGCGAGCCGCCGAACTCCTGCACCGACAACGCCGCCGTCAACCCCGCGCAGGCCAGCCGGTCGGCCAGCGGCCAGCCCGCCAGAGTGCCGGTGACGAAGCCGGCGACGAAGACGTCCCCGGCTCCGGTGGTGTCCAGCGCCGGCACCCGGATCGCCGGCACCTCGGCGTCCTCCCCGGTCCGCCCGTCCACGGCGTACGCGCCCTCCGCGCCCATCGTCACCACGGCGAGCGGCACCCGCTCCGCCAGCTTGTGGGCGGCGGCGCGCGGGCAGTCCGTACGGGTGTAGCGCATGGCCTCCACGGCGTTCGGAAGGAACGCCTCGCAGTGCTCCAGGCCGCGCAGCGCGTCCAGTTCCCAGCGGCCGGTGTCATCCCAGCCCACGTCCGCGAAGACGCGGCTGCCCTGGTCGGCGGCGGTGGCGATCCAGTCCTGGCGTTCGTCGGGCACCAGGGAGGCCACGCAGGCGCGCGCCGGGGGCGGGCCCTCCCGCGCGTGCTCCGGCACCCGGTCCGCGGGCGGCGTCTCGTGCCCGTGCGAGACCATCGTGCGCTCGCCCTCGTACGCCATGGACACGGTGACCGGGGAGTGCCAGCCGGGCACGGTGTGCGACATCGACAGGTCGATGCCCTCGCCCAGCTCCAGCTCCTCCCGGCAGTAGTCGCCGTACATGTCGTCGCCGAACTCGGCGGCCAGCGAGGTCCGCAGGCCGAGGCGGGCCAGCGCGGTGGCCATGTTCGCCACGCCGCCTGGGCTGGATCCCATGCCGCGGGCCCAGGACTCGGTGCCGCGTACGGGCGCCGCGTCCAGCCCGGTGAAGATGATGTCCAGGAAGACGGTGCCGGTGAGGTACACGTCGCAGTCCGGGTCCTGCGGCGCGCGTACGGCGGCGAGCGGGTCCAGCCGGCCGGAACTCTTCGGCAGCCGGCTCCCGGGAGGCATCGTGTCCTCGCCGCCGAGCCTCTCGTACCTCTGCGCCGTCCGGTCCGGTGTCTCGGGCGTGCTCACCGTGCTTCTCCCTGTCGTGCCGTACGCGGCGGGCGCCGCACGGCCAGTCTGCCTCGCCGCCGGCTCCGGGGCGCTTCCGCGGCGGCCGCGACTGCCGGGAGGGCCGAGACTCCGGAGCGGTCGCGCCGGTTTGGTCACGTCGGGCGGGTGATCCCGTGCGCGTCATCCCGTACGCGTGCGTCGTGCGCGTGGGCCGTGCGCGTACGGACCGCCGTACCGCACGCGTACGGGTCTGCTCCCGTACGCGTGCGGTGGCGTGGGTCCGGCGAGGACACCGCTGGTCGGTCCAGGCGGATCAGTGCCCGCGGGCCAGCCAGTCCGGCACGCCGGGGGACTCCTCGCCGATCGTGGTCGAGTCGCCGTGCCCGGGACGCGCGATCGTGTCGTCGGGCAGCGTCAGCAGTCGGTTCCGGATCGACTCGACGATGGTCGGGAAGTCCGAGTACGACCTTCCCGTGGCGCCCGGCCCGCCCTGGAAGAGGGTGTCTCCGGTGAAGACGGTGCCCAGCTCCGGGGCGTGCAGACACACGGCGCCGGGCGCGTGCCCGGGAGTGTGCAGCACGGTGAGGTCCGTGCCGGCCACGGTCAGCACCTGGCCGTCGGCCAGTTGGCCGTCCGGGTGCCGGTCCGGGTGCGTCATCCGCCACAGCGGTTCGTCGTCCGGGTGCAGCAACACCGGCGCTCCGGTGCGTTCCGCCAGGGCGGGGGCGGCGTCGACGTGGTCGTTGTGCCCGTGCGTGCACACGATGGCGCGCAGGGTACGCCCGCCCACTGCCTCGGCGATGGCGTCGGCGTCGTGCGCGGCGTCGATCACGACGGCCTCCGTGTCGTCACCGATGATCCACACGTTGTTGTCCACCTCCCAACTGCCGCCGTCCAGCCTGAAGGTGCCGGAGGTGACCAGGTGGTCGACGCGGCAGCCCGGCATCAGAACATCACCACCGAGCGCAGTACCTCACCGGTGTGCATCTTCGCGAACGCCTCCTCGACCTGGTCCAGGTTGATCTTCTCCGTGACGAACGGTGCCAGATCCAGCCGCCCCTGTCGGTGCAGGTCGATCAGCATCGGGAAGTCCCGGGACGGCAAGCAGTCGCCGTACCAGGAGGACTTGAGGGAACCGCCCCGTCCGAAGACGTCCAGCAGCGGCAGCTCCAGTTTCATGTCCGGGGTGGGCACTCCCACCAGTACCACCGTCCCGGCCAGGTCGCGCGCGTAGAAGGCCTGTTCGTACGTCTCCGGCCGGCCCACCGCCTCGATGACGACATCGGCGCCGAAGCCGCCGGTCAACTCGCGTACCGCGGTGATCGGGTCGGTCTGCCGGGAGTTGACCGTGTGGGTGGCGCCCAGCTCGCGCGCGGTGGCGAGCTTCCGGTCGTCGATGTCGACGGCGATGACGCGGGCCGCCCCGGCCAGCCTGGACCCCGCGATCGCCGCGTCCCCCACGCCGCCGCAGCCGATGACCGCCACCGAGTCGCCCCGGGAGACCTGGCCGGTGTTGATCGCCGCGCCGATGCCGGCCATCACCCCGCAGCCGAGCAATCCGGCCACCTCCGGGGCGGTCTCCGGCACCTTGGTGCACTGTCCGGCGGCGACCAGTGTCTTCTCGGCGAACGCGCCGATGCCCAACGCCGGGGACAGGGGCGTGCCGTCGGTCAGCGTCATGGGCTGCTCGGCGTTGTGCGTGTCGAAGCAGTACCAGGGGCGCCCCCGGGCGCAGGCTCGGCACTGCCCGCACACCGCGCGCCAGTTGAGCACCACGAAGTCGCCGGGGGCCACCTCGCTGACGCCCTCCCCGACGGACTCGACCACGCCCGCGGCCTCGTGTCCCAGGAGGAAGGGGAAGTCGTCGTTGATGCCGCCCTCGCGGTAGTGCAGATCGGTGTGGCACACCCCGCACGCCCGCACCTCGACCACCGCCTCGCCGGGCCCGGGATCGGGCACCACGATGGTCTCCGTACGGACGGGTTGGTCCTTGCCCGGAGCGATGACTCCGCGTACGTGCTGGGTCATGGTCAGGCGCCCTCCTTGAGGACTCGGGTGATCAGAGCGCGCTGGGCGGTACTGAGCCGCGGGTCGGCGCAGTACGTGGCGGTCCCGTCGCACTCGATCTCGTAGTGGAATCCGTCCGGTACGCCGAGCGGGCGTTCCCGCCGGCCCTCGGCCAGCGCGTGCTGGGCGAGGGTGGTCAGCTCCTCGGCGTCCGTGCGGTGTTGGGTTTCGAGCGTCGCCCGGCGGGACTGTCCGCCGAAGCCGCCGCTCCGGGTGACGGTGATGCGCATGTGCCCATCCTCGCGCGGCCGGCGGCGGAACTTAAGGGGCCTCGCCGTTCTCGATCGTTTCACCGGGCGGGCGGCTCCGGGGGCGCTCCGGGGGCGTACGCCGACGCGCGGGGACGTCCCGTCCCGCATGGTGATACGCCCCCGGCGGTGACCGGGTGCTTCGGTTAGCGTGGGGACATCATGCGCTTCGGAACGCTCCTCCTTAGCTGCCGCGGCGAGGGTCTGTAGTCGTACGGCCGACCCCCTCCCCGCGGAGATCGGTGCTGTCATCCGTCGGCCTCTCTCAGCCCCGAAGAGTCCAGCCACCGAAGAGTCCAGCGACTGGAGCCGCGTCTCATGTCTGCCCCGAGCGATCGTTCCGAGACCCCTGCCGTACGCCCCACGAGCCCCGCGCGCCCCGGCGGCGCCGCCTCCCGGGTGCACCCGGCCACCCCCGTCACCGCCGCGACCGTGCGCCAGCGGCCCTCCGGGATGCCCGTACACCGTTACACGCCGTACGAGAGTGTCGACATCCCGGACCGTAACTGGCCCCAGCAACGCGTCACCCAGGCGCCGCGCTGGCTGTCGACCGACCTGCGGGACGGCAACCAGGCACTGATCGACCCGATGTCGCCGGCCCGCAAGCGTGCGATGTTCGACCTGCTGGTGTCCATGGGCTTCAAGGAGATCGAGGTCGGCTTCCCCTCCTCAGGCCAGACCGACTTCGACTTCGTGCGCTCCATCATCGAGGAGGACGCCGTTCCGGAGGACGTCACCCTCTCGGTGCTCACCCAGGCGCGCGAGGATCTGATCGAGCGCACCGTCGAGTCGCTGCGTGGCGCCCGGAGCGCCACGGTGCACCTGTACAACGCCGCCGCGCCGGTCTTCCGCAGGGTGGTCTTCCGGGGCTCCCGGGAGGACGTCAAGCAGATCGCGGTGGACGGCACCCGCTTGGTGATGGAGTACGCCGACAAGCTGCTGGGCCCCGAGACCGTGTTCGGCTACCAGTACTCCCCGGAGATCTTCACCGACACCGAGCTGGACTTCGCCCTGGAGATCTGCGAGGGCGTGATGGACGTATGGCAGCCGGAGGAGGGGCGCGAGATCATCCTGAACCTGCCGGCCACCGTGGAGCGTTCCACCCCCTCGACGCACGCGGACCGTTTCGAGTGGATGGGCCGGCACCTCTCCCGCCGGGAGCACGTCTGCCTGTCGGTCCACCCGCACAACGACCGGGGAACCGCCGTCGCGGCGGCCGAGCTGGCGCTGATGGCCGGCGCCGACCGGGTGGAGGGCTGCCTGTTCGGACAGGGCGAGCGTACGGGGAACGTCGACCTGGTGACGCTGGGCATGAACCTCTTCTCCCAGGGTGTGGACCCGGAGCTGGACTTCTCCGAGATCGACGAGATCCGGCGGACGTACGAGTACTGCAACCAGATGGAGGTGCACCCCCGCCACCCGTACGTCGGCGACCTGGTGTACACCGCCTTCTCCGGCTCCCACCAGGACGCCATCAAGAAGGGCTTCGAGGCGCTGGAGGCCACCGCGGCGGAGCGGGGGAGCGCGGTCGAGGACATCACCTGGGAGGTGCCGTACCTGCCCATCGACCCGAGGGACGTCGGCAGGTCGTACGAAGCCGTCATCCGGGTCAACTCGCAGTCCGGAAAGGGCGGTGTGGCCTACGTCCTGCAGCAGGAGCACAACCTGTCGCTGCCGCGGCGGATGCAGGTCGAGTTCTCGAAGCTCATCCAGGAGCGGAGCGACAGCGACGGCGGCGAGATCACACCGGCGGCCATCTGGGCGGCGTTCCAGGACGAGTACCTGCCGGTGCCGGAGCAGAGCTGGGGCCGTATCGCGCTGCGTTCGGCGCAGACGTCCACCACCAGCCAGGGCCAGGACGCCCTCACCGTGGAGGCGACGGTGGACGGTCAGGACACCGTGCTGACCGGCGCCGGCAACGGCCCGCTGGCGGCGTTCTTCGACGCGCTGCGGGACGCTGTCGAGGTGGACGTACGGCTACTGGACTACGTCGAGCACACGATGAGCGAGGGAGCCGGGGCGCAGGCGGCGGCGTACATCGAGTGCGCCGTCGACGACAAGGTGCTGTGGGGAATGGGCATCGACGCGAACATCGTCCGGGCGTCCATCAAGGCCGTGGTCTCCGCGGTGAACCGCGCCGCTCGGCCGTGAGCCGGTGAGCTGAGCACACGTCCCGTCGGGACACCCGTGCGGGTGCGCGGGGGTCCCGACGGGGTTGCGGGACGATCCTTCCCCGTTCCGCGCGTCGGTCGGGACCCCCGCGGAACTCGGCACCCTCAACCAGCGGCGTGCCGCGCGCGCCCGAGGATGTCGCGGGCCTCCTGGGCGTGACCACCGCGCGCGATGACGTCGTACCGGGTCGCCGTGAGAGCCCGGGTGGACGCGAAGTCGCGTCGACCGCCGGTCGCCGCGTGCCCGGCGAAACCGAAGACCGCTCCCCACACGGCGCCGATCAGCACCCCGCCGAGGATCAGTCCGAGCCAGACCGGACCTGCCGTGAACAGCCCCACCAGCAGCCCGATGAACAGCCCGAACCAGGCTCCGCTGGCGGCGCCCGCGCCCGCCGCCTTGCCCTTGGTGAGTCGCCCGGTGACATGCTCGACGAGCTTCAGTCCGCTGCCGACGATGTCCACGTACTCCACCGGGAAGTGCTCGTCCGACAGATGGTCGACCGCCTCCTGCGCCTCTTCGTACGCGTCGAAGCTGGCCACCGTGTTCCACTGGTCGGTGACCGGGTTCCTGGGCGTCGGGTCGATCTGCGACATCTCCGCTCCTCCTCGGGAGGTCAGTGCCCCACGGGTGTCCCGTCCCGCCCGCTCCATGCGCGACCTCGGGCGGCGTGTCCGGGCCGGCGGGCGCGCTCGCGCGTACGGGGGCCGTCGGCGCCGGTTTCCACAGGGGGCTGACGGATACTGGCGGATGTGGTTAACATCACGTCCATTCCCGGCGATGTTGCCGAAGCGTGCTGGAGGTGCGGATGATGCGTTCCCGTGGTGGGCGAGACGGGCCCGCGCGCGTCGCGGGCATCCGCACGAGGTGGCACACCGTCGGCGATGGTGACTTCTTCTGCCCGGAGTGTGGTGGTGACCGCGGCTATCGACGGCGCACCGGGCGGCGCAGATTCGTCCTGCTGGGCCTGCCGCTGCTGCCGCGCGGGGCGGCGGCGACGGTGGTCGAATGCGCGGCCTGCCGGGGCCACTTCGGCCTGGAGGCGCTGTCCGAGCCCACCACCGGACGGCTTTCGGCGATGCTTCGGGACGCGACGCACTCCGTCGTACTGGCCGTCCTCGCCGCGGGTGGCGGCGGCTCACGTGTCAGCCGCGAGGCGGCTGTCGCAGTTTTGCGCGACGCTGGATACTCCGATTGTGCGGAGGATCAGCTGATCACCCTGCTCGCCGCGCTCGAGGCGGAGCGGCGCCCGACGGCCGGCGAGGGCGCGGTCGTACCCTCCGCCGCCGGTGTTGAGGTGGCCCAGGTCCTGCGCCCGTTGGCTCCGCATCTGGCGGCCTCGGGCCGGGAGGCGCTGCTGCTGCGGGGGGCGGTGGTCGCGCTCGCCGACGGCCCGTACGTCGCGGCGGAGCGGGAGGTGTTGGAGACGGTCGGCGAGGTCCTCAGCCTGCGGGGAGGGGACATCGAGCGGCTGCTCGCCACCGCGCGCACCCCTTCCTGAGCGCTTTCTCCCCTTCCCGAGTCCCCTGCCCCTTCCGCGGCACGGGCCGTGCGGCTCGGGTGAGCCTGGGCCGGGGCTCATGGGCGCCCGCGCCGGCGGCTCACCGGCCTGCCCGGCCACCGTCCTTCCGGGCCGTCTCGGCCCTCTCCGGCGCGGGCCCGCGGCGTACCGCGCCCGGCGCGG
>NZ_LJGU01000127.1:187609-250865 GCF_001751245.1 Streptomyces oceani | reverse complement strand
GGCCGTACAGCAGGCCCGGCCACCGTCCTTCCGGGCCGTCTCGGCCCTCTCCGGCGCGGGCCCGCGGCGTACCGCGCCCGGCGCGGCCCACTCCGCGCGTCGCCGGGCCCGTTGCTTGGCGGCCTCGGAGGATTCCAGTTGCCAGGGCACGGAGGTCACCATCACCCCAGGGGTGAAGAGCAGCCGCCCCTTGAGCCGCAGCGCGCTCTGGTTGTGCAGTAGTTGCTCGTACCAGTGGCCGACGACGTACTCCGGGATGTACACGCTCACCACGTCTCGTGGGCTCTCCCGGCGCAGCCGCTTCACGTAGTCGATGGCCGGTCGGGTTACCTCGCGGTAGGGCGACTCGAGGATGGTCAGGGGCACGTCGATGCCGTGCTCCTCCCATTCCGCGCGCAGCCTCAGGGTCTCCTCGGGGTCCACGCTGACCGTGAGCGCCTCCAGCGTGTCGGAGCGCATGAGTCGTGCGTACGCGAGGGCCCGCAGCGTCGGCTTGTGAATCCTCGAGACCAGGACGATGGAGTGCACGCGGGAGGGACGCGAGACCTTCTCGCCCGGTTCCGGTTCCAGCTCCGCGGCCACCTCGTCGTAGTGTCGGCGGATGGCCGTCATCACTCCGTAGAAGACCGCCATCGCGACGAGTGAAACCCACGCTCCGTGCGAGAACTTGGTGATCAGCACCACGACCAGCACGACCCCCGTGAGCGTTGCGCCGACGGCGTTGATCGCGCGGGACCGGAGCATCCGTCGGCGGGCGGCGCCGCTGATCCCCGTACGCAGTCGCTGGTTCCAGTGCCGCACCATGCCGGTCTGGCTCAGCGTGAACGCCATGAAGACGCCGACGATGTAGAGCTGGATCAGCCGGGTCGAGTCCGCCTCGTAACTGACCACCAGCACGGCGGCCATGCCCGCGAGGAGCACGATGCCGTTGGAGAAGGCGAGCCGGTCACCACGGGTGTGCAACTGCCGGGGCAGGTAGCGGTCCTGGGCGAGGATAGACCCGAGCAGCGGGAAGCCGTTGTACGCCGTGTTGGCGGCGAGGAAGAGGACCAGCGCGGTCGCGGCGGACAGGAAGACGAACGCCACCGAGCCCTCACCGAACACCGCGGCCGCCACCTGGGAGATGACCGGGTGCTGTACGTAGTCCGCGCCGGCCGGATCGCCGTTGATGAGGATGTCGGTGGCCGGCCGCTCGGCCATCTTCACCTGGGTCGCGATCGCCAGCACGATGATCCCGCAGAACATCGTGATCGCGATGAGTCCCATCAGGGACAGCGTGTTCGCGGCGTTCCGGGACTTCGGCTCGCGGAAGGCGGGTACGCCGTTGCTGATCGCTTGGACGCCGGTGAGAGCGGCACAACCGGAGGAGAAGGCGCGCAGCAGCAGGAAGGCGAGGGCGAACCCGGTGAGGCCGCCGGCGTGTTCGGTGTCGATCTCGTAGTCCGCCGTCGGGGCCCGCAGTTCCTCGCCGAGCAGCACGAACCGTACGCCGCCCCAGAGGAGCAGGGCCAGTACACCGAGGACGAAACAGTAGGTCGGTACGGCGAAGAGCCTCCCGGACTCCTTGACCCCGCGCAGGTTCATCAGGGTCAGCAGCACGATGATGGCCACCGCGGTGAGTGTCTTGTGCTCTACGACGAAGGGGATGGCGGAGCCCAGGTTCTCCACGCCGGAGGAGATGGAAACCGCGACCGTCAGGACGTAGTCGACCAGCAGCGCGCTGCCGACGGTCAGACCGGCACGGGGCCCAAGGTTCGTCGTGGCCACCTCGTAGTCGCCGCCGCCCGAGGGGTAGGCGCGCACGTTCTGCCGGTAGGAGAGCACGACGGTGAACATCAGTATCATCACCGCGACCGCGATCCACGGGCTGAGGTGATAGGCGGAGGCACCGGCGAGGGAGAGGACGAGCAGCACCTCGCCGGGCGCGTACGCCACCGAGGACAGCGGGTCGGAGGCGAAGACGGGCAACGCGACACGCTTCGGCAGCAGTGTCTCGCCCAGCTTGTCGCTGCGCAGCGCGCGGCCCAGAAGAATGCGTTTTGACGCATCGGTCAGCTTGGACACGGGAGCAGATCGTAGGGGATTGTCCCCAGGGGACCGCGTACGGGCCGTGGCCGTGCCCGTGTGCGCACCGTGCCTCCCGGATGGGCGAGAATGCGGTCATGCAGCAGTCTTCCGGACGCCGTACTCCGCACCACCTCGGCGCATGAGCCTGTACCGCGATGACGGCGTCGTCCTGCGTACCCAGAAGCTGGGTGAGGCGGACCGCATCATCACCCTGCTCACCCGCGAGCACGGACGGGTGCGCGCGGTCGCCCGCGGCGTGCGTCGGACCAAGTCGAAGTTCGGAGCGCGGTTGGAGCCGTTCTCCCATGTCGACGTGCAGTTCTTCGCGCGCGGCAGTGAGTTGATCGGCCGCGGGTTGCCGTTGTGCACTCAGACCGAGACGATCGCCGCATACGGCAACGGCATCGTCAGCGACTACGACCGTTACACCGCGGGCACGGCCATGCTGGAGACGGCGGAACGGTTCACCGACCAGGAGGGAGAGCCGGCCGTACAGCAGTACCTGCTGCTCGTCGGTGGCCTGCGGACCCTCTCCCGCGGGGAGCACCTGCCCTCGTTGGTGCTCGACGCCTTCCTGCTGCGTTCGTTGGCGGTGGCGGGGTACGCGCCCAGCTTCGCCGCCTGCGCGAAGTGCGGGCTGCCCGGGCCGCACCGGCACTTCGCGGTGGCCAACGGAGGCACCGTGTGCGGCGACTGCCGGGTGCCCGGCAGCGTCGTCCCGTCCCCCGAGGCACTGCGGCTGCTGGGTGCGCTGTTGACGGGCGACTGGGAGACGGCGGACGCCGCGGAGGGCAGACACGTACGCGAGGGCAGCGGGCTGGTCTCGGCGTATCTGTACTGGCACCTGGAGCGGGGGCTGCGCTCGTTGCGCTACGTCCGGGGGTGACCCGTGCGGGTCCCGCGTGCGGGCTGTGCGGGAGGGCGGCCTGCGCCCGGTGCGCGGCGTGGTCTCGGCTAGGCTCCGGGAGTCCGCAGGTCCCCCGTACCACCTGGAGCTGAGATCCACATGGCCCGTCGCGGAATGCTGTCCCGGCAGCCTCGCTCGACCGCCGATCACGCCGCCCCCGACCCGCATCCCTCAGGGGCGCGGCCACCGCGTATCCCGGCCGAGCTGGTCCCGGACCACGTGGCCGTCGTGATGGACGGCAACGGCCGATGGGCCAAGGAGCGCGGACTCCCGCGCACCGAGGGGCACAAGGTGGGGGAGGGCGTGGTGATGGACGTGCTGCGGGGCTGTCTGGAGATGGGCGTGCGGAACCTCTCCCTCTACGCCTTCTCCACGGAGAACTGGAAGCGCTCCCCGGAGGAGGTGAAGTTCCTGATGAACTTCAACCGGGACGTCATCCGCCGGCGCCGGGACGAGATGGACGCGCTGGGCATCCGTATCCGCTGGGTGGGCCGGATGCCGAAGCTGTGGAAGTCGGTCGTCAAGGAGTTGCAGGTCGCCGAGCAGCAGACCGCCGACAACGACGCGATGACCCTCTACTTCTGCGTCAACTACGGCGGCCGGGCGGAGATCGCGGACGCCGCGAAGGCCATCGCCGAGGACGTCGCGGCGGGCCGGCTGGACCCGGCCAAGGTCAACGAGAAGACCTTCGCGAAGTACATGTACTTCCCGGACATGCCCGACGTGGACCTCTTCCTGCGGCCCTCCGGCGAGCAACGCACCTCGAACTACCTGATCTGGCAGACCGCGTACGCCGAGATGGCCTTCCAGGACGTGCTGTGGCCGGACTTCGACCGGCGCAACCTTTGGGCGGCCTGTCTGGAGTACGCCAAGCGGGACCGGCGTTTCGGTGGTGCGGCGCCGGTCGCCTCGGACACCCCGGAGGGGTGAGCGTCCCCGGGCGGAACGGCGTGGGCGGTCGGTCCGCCAACCGGCTGGCCTCGCCGTGGGCCAGCCCGGCTCAGCGGCCGCACCCGGCGTGACTACCCCGCGGCGCACTCCGCGCAGGTGCCGAAGATCTCGACGGTGTGACCGACGTCCACGAAGCCGTGCTCGGTCGCGACGGCGTCCGCCCACTTCTCCACGGCGGGACCCTCCACCTCGACCGCCTTGCCGCAGTGCCGGCACACGAGGTGGTGGTGGTGATCGTCGCTCTGGCAGCGCCGGTAGACGGCCTCGCCCTCGTCCGTACGCAGCACGTCCACCTCGCCGGCGTCGGCGAGGGACTGCAGGGTGCGGTAGACGGTGGTCAGGCCGACCGAGTCGCCGCGGTGCCGGAGCATGTCGTGCAGTTCCTGCGCGCTGCGGAACTCCTCCACCTCCGCCAGTGCCGCCGCGACGGCGGTGCGCTGTCGGGTTGACCTTCCACGAACCGCGGGTCCTGCGGTATCCACCGTTTCCTCCTCCACGTGCACAGCTGACCAGGTTGGCTCGCCATTGTGCCAGGCGTACGTCCCGCGTAGGCGGCCACGGACGGGACGACTCGGAGACAGTCGTCCCGCGCGCCTCACGTCCGCGCCCGGGTGCGGCGCTCCTCCTCGCTGCCTTCGCGTGGTTCCGGCTCGGCGCGCTTGGCGCGGCCCCGGGCCAACGGCACGGCCAGCGCCGTCATCAGCACGAACACCGCGATGGCCAGCAGCACGATGCTGGCACCGGCCGGCACGTCCGCGTGGTACGAGGTGACGGTGCCGGACAGGGTCACCAGCACCCCGAGGCCCATGGCCAGCCCGAGGGTCGTCGCGAAGCCACGGGTGACCTGCTGCGCGGCGGCCACCGGGATCACCATCAGCGCGCTCACCAGCAGCAGCCCGACCACCCGCATGGACACGGTGACGGTCACTGCCGCGGTCACCGCCAGTAGCAGGTTCAACAGGCGTACGGGCAGGCCGGTCACCCGGGCGAACTCCTCGTCCTGGCAGACCGCGAACAACTGTCGGCGAAGCCCCAGGGTGATCAGCAGCACGAGCACGGACAAGCTGACGACGGTGACGATGTCGGACTCGGAGACCGTGGTCACCGAACCGAAGAGGAAGGTGACCAGGTTCGCCGTGGACCCGCCCTCGGACAGGTTGACGAGCATGACGCCGCCCGCCATGCCGCCGTAGAAGAGCAGCGCCAGCGCGAGGTCCCCGCGGGTCTTGCCGTACCAGCGGATCAGCTCCATCCCGATGGACCCCAGCGTGGCGACCAGGACGGCGCTCCACACCGGGCTCTGGTTCAGCAGGAAGCCGAGCGCGACGCCGGTGAGCGCGACGTGACCGATGCCGTCGCCCATGATCGCCTGGCGGCGCTGGACGAGGTAGACGCCGACCGTCGGCGCCGCGACGCCGACCATCAGGGCGGCCAGCAGGGCCCGTTGCATGAACTCGTAGCTCAGCATCTCACTCATGGCAGCAGCCCCGTCTCGATCCTTGCGCTGGCCTCCGGGTGCCCGGAGTCCTGCGGGTGGCAGGCGACGTCGTGCAACCGCTCGGGGTGGTCGACGCGTTGGACACGGCCACGCTCGAGCACCACCGCCCGGTCGATCAGCGGTGCCAGGGGACCCAGCTCGTGCAGGACCAGGAGTACGGAGGCACCGTCCGCGGTCTGCTTCCGCAGCGCCTCCGCCAGCACGCGCTGGCTGTTGATGTCCACCCCGGCCAACGGCTCGTCCATGATCAACAGTTCGGGTTCGGCGGCGAGCGCGCGGGCGATCAGCACCCGCTGGTGCTGGCCTCCGGAGAGCGCGTTCACGGACTGCCCGGCCAGCTCGTCCATGCCGATCAGCCGGAGTGCGCGGTGCACGGCCTCCTTGTCCGCGCGCCCGAGCGGGCGCAGCCTCGTACGCGCCAGGCGACCCGCGGACACCACTTCTCGCACGGTCGCCGGCACGCCGGCGGCGGCCGTGGAGCGCTGTGGCACGTATCCGACGCGTCGCCACTGTCGGAAACGGCGGAGTGGCGTGCCGAACAGGCGCAGTTCACCCTCGGTGAGCGGGACCTGGCCGACCACGGCGCGCACGGTCGTCGACTTGCCGGAGCCGTTCGCGCCGAGCAACGCGACGACCTCGCCCGGCTCGACGGTCAGGTCGACTCCGCGGAGCACGGAGTGGCCGCCGAGCGAGGCGGTGCCGCCGCGTAGGGATATGACGGGTTCCGGTGGGCTCAAGACGGGGTCTCTCCTTCGGCGACGGAATGGTGGGGCGGTGGCGCGGGTTGGTGCGACGCGGCGCGGCCCGCTGAGGGACCTGCCGTGGGGGCTTGGCTGTGGGGGTGAGTGGGGGTGACGGACGTGACCGGGCGTGGTCGGGCTCAGCCGGCGCCGAGTGCGGAGCGCAGCGCGGTGAGGTTCGCGCGCATGACCGAGAAGTAGTCCTGCTTCTCCGGGTCCCGCACGCTCTCCAGCGGGTTCAGGTTGTCCGTCTTCAGGCCGAGGTCGTCGGCCAGCGTCCGGGCACTCCGGTCGCTCGAGTTGCTCGCCGAGAAGATGGTGCTGACCTTGTCCTCCTTCGCGATCTGGTGCAGTTCCTTGAGGTGCGCGCCGCTGGCCGAGCCGGACTCCGGGTCGACGCCCGCGATGGACTCCTCGTGCAGGCCGTAGCGCTCGGTGAGGTAACCGAAGGCGGCGTGGGTCGTGATGATGGTGTCGGACTCGCGTCCGTCCAGGCCGGCGCGGAAGTCCGCGTCGAGCGCCTTCAGCTTGGTCACCAGGGTCTTGGTGTTCCGCTGGTAGGTCTTCTTGTGCTTGGGGTCGGCCTTGGCCAGCTGCTTGCCCACACCCTTGGCGATCTCGGCGTACCGCGTCGGGTCCAGCCAGACATGCGGGTCCTTGCCGCCCTCGGCGCTGTGGTCGTGGCCCTCGTCGCCGCCGCCGTCGTGACCTTCCGCGGATTCCTCGCCGTGGTCGCCACCGTGGTCGTGCTCGCCGTGGCTGTCTCCGCCGTGCTCGTGCTCGCCGTGGTCGTCGCCGCCGTGTGTCTCCAGCGTGGTGTACGAGCTGACCTCGGCGACCCGCTGCACGTCCGCCTGCTCGACCGCCTGGTCCACGGCGGGCTGCAACCCCCGGAGGTAGACCACGAGGTCGGCGTCGCTGAGCTGCCCGACCTGTTTCGGGGAGAGTTCCAGGTTGTGCGGATCGGCGCCGGGCTCGGTCAGCTGCGTGACGGAGACGTGCTCGCCGCCGATCTCCTTGGCCAGGAACTCCATCGGGTAGAACGACGCGGCCACGTCCACCTTGCGGTCGTCCGCGGTGGAGTCTCCGCCGCAGGCGCTGAGGACCAGCGCACCGGCCGTGAGGGTGCTGGCTGCCGCGGAGGCGCGTATGAGGCGTCGTCTTCTGTTCATGACAGTCATTTTCAAGTGAGATGGAAACGATTGTCAATTGTGTGTTCGAGCCGGACCCCTGCGACCCGTGCCGGAACCGATTTGGTCTCAGACCCCGCACCGCCGGTAATCTGAGGTATTCCGTCGTCGTTGATGAAGAGAGCACCGTGGCCGCCGACAAGATCGACACCATCGTCAGCCTGAGCAAGCGCCGTGGCTTCGTGTACCCGTGCAGTGAGATCTACGGCGGCCAGCGTGCCGCCTGGGACTACGGTCCGCTGGGCGTCGAACTCAAGGAGAACATCAAGCGCCAGTGGTGGCGCTCCATGGTCACCTCCCGCGACGACGTGGTCGGAATCGACTCGTCGGTGATCCTCGCCCCCGAGGTGTGGCAGGCGTCCGGGCACGTGTCGACCTTCACCGACCCGCTCACCGAGTGCACCTCGTGCCACAAGCGTTTCCGCGCGGACCACCTGGAGGAGGCGTACGAGGCCAAGCACGGCCGGCTGCCGGCCGCCGGGCTGGCCGACATCAACTGCCCGCACTGCGGCAACAAGGGCAGCTTCACCGAGCCCAAGCAGTTCTCCGGCCTGCTGTCCACCCAGCTCGGCCCGACACAGGACTCCGGCTCGGTCACGTACCTCCGTCCGGAGACCGCGCAGGGCATCTTCACCAACTTCGCCGCGGTGCAGCAGACCTCGCGCAAGAAGCCGCCGTTCGGTATCGCGCAGACGGGCAAGTCCTTCCGGAACGAGATCACCCCGGGCAACTTCATCTTCCGTACCCGCGAGTTCGAGCAGATGGAGATGGAGTTCTTCGTCAAGCCGGGCGAGGACGAGCAGTGGCACGAGTACTGGATGCAGCAGCGCTGGGACTGGTATCGCGACCTCGGCATCCAAGAGGCCAACATCCGCTGGTACGAACACCCGGCGGAGAAGCTCTCGCACTACTCCAAGCGCACCGCCGACATCGAGTACCGCTTCAACTTCGGGGGGTCGGAGTTCTCCGAGCTCGAAGGCGTCGCGAACCGCACGGACTTCGACCTCACCGCGCACTCCCAGGCATCCGGCCAGGACCTGTCGTACTTCGACCAGGAGGCCGGGGAGCGCTGGATTCCGTACGTCATCGAGCCGGCGGCGGGCGTCAACCGCGCGATGCTGGCGTTCATGCTGGACGCCTACGTCGAGGACGAGGCCCCGAACGCCAAGGGCAAGCTGGAGAAGCGCACCGTGATGCGGCTGGACCCGCGGCTCGCCCCGGTCAAGGTGGCGGTGCTGCCGCTGTCCCGGAACGAGCGGCTGTCTCCCAAGGCGCGTGGCCTCTCCGAGACGCTGCGCAAGCACTGGAACATCGACTTCGACGACGCGGGCGCCATCGGCCGCCGCTACCGTCGGCAGGACGAGATCGGCACGCCCTACTGCGTCACGGTGGACTTCGACACCCTGGATGACAACGCGGTAACCGTGCGCGAGCGGGACACCATGAAGCAGGAGCGGGTGTCGCTGGACCAGATCGAGGGTTACCTCGGCAGTCGGCTGCTCGGCTGCTGAAGCGGCCCGCACCTCCCGTCGGCTCCCGGCCCGGCGCGCGTCACGCGCGGTTGGGCCGGGAGCCGAAGTCCGTCACGGCGAACCTTCGTGCGCCGCTTCCCGGGCGTTCCCCGGTGGCGTTCCGCGTGAGGCCGCGCGGGAACCCGTGACAGGAGTGGAGCGTTCCCCCGGTGTCCATCCGACAGGAGGTTCGATGTCCGGTTTGCCGCGCCCCACATCCTTCGGTGCCGAGCCCGTCGGGGAGCGCCGGGAGAGGATTCTGCGCTCGCCGCACTTCGACCGTACGACCGGCGAGTTCCGTAACCCGGTGGCGGCCAGGACGGTCCCGGCCCCCGAGACCTCGCGACTGCGGATGGCGCGGGAGCTGCTGAGCCGGGCGGGCCGCCGTCCGGCTCCGGGGGCGATACCGGTGAGCCGGCCGGAGTTGACCACCAGCCCGGTGTCCGGCCTCCGACTGACCTGGCTGGGGCACTCAAGCGTGCTGGCCGAGATCGACGGTCGGCGGGTGCTCTTCGACCCGGTGTGGGGCGAGCGGTGCTCGCCGTTCCCCTTCGTGGGGCCACGGCGCTTCCACCCGGCACCGCTGTCGCTGGACCAGTTGGACCAACTCGGCCCGCTCGACGCGGTGGTGATCTCGCATGACCACTACGACCACCTGGACCTCCCCAGCGTCCGTGCCCTCGCCCGTCGCGAGGTGACGTTCGCGGTCCCACTGGGCGTGGGCGCACACCTGGAGCGCTGGGGGGTAGCGCAGGACGCGGTGCGGGAGCTGGACTGGCACGAGTCGGCGCGGATCGCCGGTTTGGAGCTGACGGCCGCTCCGGCGCGGCACTTCTGCGGCCGTGGGCTGCGCAACCGACAGCGTACGCTCTGGGCCTCCTGGGTCGTGGCGGGGCCGGAGCACCGGATCTTCCACAGCGGGGACACCGGATACTTCCCGGGCTTCGCCGACACGGGCGCGGCGTACGGTCCGTTCGACGCGACGATGATCCAGGTCGGGGCGTACAGCGTCTACTGGCCGGACATCCACATGACCCCGGAAGAGGGCGTCCAGACCCATCTGGATCTGTCCGGGGGCGCGTTGTTGCCGATCCACTGGGGCACCTTCAACCTTGCGCCCCATCCCTGGCGGGAGCCTGCGGACCGGATGGTGACGGCGGCGGAGGCCGCGCGCGTACGGCTGGCCGTGCCGGCGCCCGGGGAGCCGTTCGAGCCGGCGGGCAGGCTGCCCGTCACGCCATGGTGGCGGGAGGCCGCCTCGCCGGCGGCGGAACGCAGCGAGCACGGCGGCCCGACGCGGGGTTCCATTCAAACGTCGGCGGACGGGTTCGTTGTCGAGCAGCCGGCGCGCCGGTCGGCCGCGCCGGACGCTCCGGGCCAGTGCCACTAGCCACGCGGGCGCCGGCACCGTGAGCGGCACGTGGTGGCCGGGGCGGGCCGACGGCCCCTGAAACGCGCACTGTTCGGGGCGTGCGAACCCTTGACGCCTCATGTCCCCCGGTCATAAGTTTCCGCGACGTCCTTAACGAAATCGATTTCAACCCGTCCGTCCTGCCGTGTACATCGGCCGCCGTGCGGGACGCGCCGCAGGAGGCCCCGCGTGATGGCGTTCAGATCCGGCTCCATCCGTCGGGACGGACGCACCACGTGGTCTGTCCTAGTCGCTTGCCTCGCGCTGCTGCTCCCCACGCTGGTCGTGACGCAGGCACACGCCGCCGCCCGGAAGGACGGCCGTACGGCGCGCGGGTCGTTGGACATCGACACCGTCTCCACCCGCGCGGACTTCGTTAGCGGCGGTGAGGTCCTCGTACGCGTCAGCGTCCCCCGAGGTACGCGCCCGGGCGAGGTCACCGTCACGCGTAACGGCGACGAGGTGACCGAGGCGTTCCGACCGGGGCCGAGCGGCCACCTCACGGGCCTGGTGGGCGACCTGCGGCAGGGCGGCAACCGGATCACGGCACGCACGGACACGGACCGCGCCCGCCTCCGGGTCCGCAACCACCCGGGCACCGGGCCGGTGGTCAGCGGGCCGCACGAGACGCCGTACCAGTGCGCCACGAACGATTTCGAGCTGGTCGACGGATCGACGCTCGGCCCGCCGTTGGACGCGAACTGCTCGACCAGAACCCGGGTGGACTATGCCTACCGGGCCACCGACGGCTCCGTACGACCGCTGCCGGACGAGGACGCGCGGCCCGCCGACCTGGCGCACACCACCACCTCCACCGGTGCTGAGGTGCCGTTCCTGATCCGGATCGAGACGGGCACCGCCAACCGTGCGGTCTACCAGGTCTCGATGCTGCACGACCCCGCAGATCCGGCGCCTGATCGTGCCACCCGCAGCCCGGGGTGGAACGGGCGGCTGATGTACACCTTCGGCGGCGGTTGCCGTGCCGGCTGGTACACCCAGGGTGCGCACACCGGCGGCGTGCTGGACCCGGAGATGCTCGGCCGTGGCTACGCGGTGGCCTCGTCCTCATTGAACGTCTTCGGCAACAACTGCAACGACCTGCTGGCGGCCGAGAGCACCATGATGGTCAAGGAGCACTTCGTCGAGCGGTACGGCGCTCCGAAGTTCACCATCGGCTGGGGCTGTTCCGGCGGCGCCTACCAGGGCCACCAGATAGCCGACAACTACCCGGACTGTTGGACGGCATCGTGGTGGGCTGCAGCTTCCCCGACGTCACCTCGGCCACGAACCTCACCCTCCTGGACTCCCGGCTGTTGCGGCACTACTTCAGCGGGCACGGAGCCGCGAGGTTCACGCCGGAACAGCAGCGCGCCGTCTCCGGCTTCCGGGTGCGCGAGAGCATCCCCAACCTCAGCGACGGGGCGAAACGGCTCGATCCGGACGCCGAGTTTCCCGACTCGCTTCCCGTGGCGTCCCGGTACGACCCCGAGACCAACCCGGACGGGGCGCGCGGCACCGTCTACGACCACACCGTCAATGTCTACGGCAAGGATCCCGAAACGGGTTTCGCGCGTCGTCCCCTGGACAACACCGGTGTGCAGTACGGCCTCGCGGCGTTGAACAGGGGTGTCATCAGCAAGAGTCAGTTCCTGGACCTGAACGCCCGAATCGGCGGCCTCGACCGGGACGCCGAGCACACCACGGAGCGGGCCCGCGCCGACCCGGCGGCAGCGAAAGCAGCGCACCGCACGGGCCGGATCCTCTCCGGTGGCGGAGGTCTGTCGAGCACACCGATCATCGACTACCGCGCGTACACCGACGACGCGGAGAACGGTGACATCCACATGGCGGTGCACGGGTTCAGCACCAGGGCCCGGCTGATCGAGAAGAACGGTCACGCCAGGAATCACGTGATGCTCCAGGAGGACGACCGGTACGGCGGGTTCAGCCTGAAGAGCCCGGTGCTGCGGTCCGCGCTCAGTCAGATGGACGCTTGGCTCACCTCGCTCGCCGAGGACGGTTCGGACCGTCCGCGGGCCCGGAAGGTGGTGGCCAACAAGCCGGACACGCTCACCGACGCCTGCTGGACTCGGGGCGAGAACCCCCGGAAGATCACCCAGCGGATCACCTACGACAACCAGGGCGAGTGCGGCGAGCTGTACCCGGCCTACCCCACACCCCGGTTGGTGGCCGGCGCGCCGGTGACGGACAACATCGTGACCTGTCGGCGCAAGCCGGTGACTGCGAGAGACTACGCTGTCGAGTTCAGCGTCGATCAACTGCGCCGGCTTCGGGACATCTTCCCGGGCGGCGTGTGTGACTGGGACCGTGCGGGTCGCTGGCAACGACCCCTGGACGGCACCTGGCAGTCGCTTCCCGAGTGTGCCGTGCCAGCCGATACGGCGTACGGGCCCGGGCCGGCACACCGGGGAGGCGTGACGGGGGCGACGGACCGGCGGCGTGCGGACCCGCCCGCGGGACGCTAACCCCGGCAACGGACTCCGTGTCCCCGGCGGCAGACCCCCCGTCGCCGGGGACACGGTGCTGAACCTGTAGACATGACCTGAGCGCGGCACCGGACCCTTCCGACCCGGTGCGCGCGTGCCCTCGTACGGCGTGCTTCGCGGACCGAATGCAGGAGAGACCTCGCGTGACAACCGAGCAGCAGGAACCGTCCGGGCGGGCGTCCGACGCGAGTGACGGTAAGCACGCTCTGCGTGCCGACTGCCGTAACTGCTTCGGGCTGTGCTGTGTCGCGCTGCCGTTCACCGCCTCGGCGGACTTCGCGGTGGACAAGGCGGCCGGCACCCCCTGCCACAACCTTCAGCGTGACTTCGGCTGCGGCATCCACTCCCGGCTGCGGGAGAGCGGCTACCCAGGCTGCACCACGTACGACTGCTTCGGCGCGGGCCAACGCGTCTCCCAGCACACCTACGCGGGCCGGGACTGGCGGCAGGAGCCGGACACGGCGCGTCAGATGTTCGAGGTCTTCGCTCGTCAGCGGCAGTTGCACGAGCTGCTGTGGTATCTCGCCGACGCCCTCGACCGCCCGGCGGCCGGCGCCGTACACCCGGAGCTGCGTGCGGCGCGGGACCGGATCGACTCCCTCACCCTTGCCCCGGCCGAACGGCTCGCGGACGTCGACCCGGCCGAACACCGCGCTCAGGTCAACCCGTTGCTGCTGCGCACCAGTGAGCTGGTACGTGCCCAGGTACCCGGCCGGAAGCGGCGGCGCAGGGGCGCGGACCTGGCGGGCGCGCGGTTGCGCGGCGCCGGCCTGCGCGGGGCGGACCTGCGGGGCGCGTACCTCATCGCGGCCGACCTCCGCGCCGCCGATCTGCGTACCGCTGACCTGCTCGGGGCCGACTTCCGGAACGCGGACCTGGCCGGCGCCGACCTGACCGACAGCCTCTTCCTCACCCAGGCCCAGGTGAACGCCGCTCGCGGCGACGCCGACACCAGACTGCCCGAGGCACTGGCCCGGCCCGGGCACTGGTAGCCGCGCCGCCCGCCGCCAGTCCGGCCCGCTGCCGGGCGCCGGCCCGGTCACGCTGATCACCACGTCCTGGTTGAGCAGTACGCGGTGCCTCAGCCGTGCCGCGCGGCCGGCACGCGGTCCGTCAGCCGGCGGCGCGGGGCAGCCGCAGGCTCAGCAGGGTGATCAGCCCCACCGAGGCCAACTGCGCCGCCAGCGCGAGGGCCAGCGCGTCCCGTATGCCGGCGGTCGGGACGAGCGCCAGGAACAGGGCGCCGATCAGCGCCATCCCCACGGCGACGCAGGACTGTTGGCTGGTGGCCATCACGCCACTGCCCACTCCGCCCTGTGCGCTCGGCACGTCCGCCAGGATGATCCGGATGGCCACCGGCATGATGAGGCCCTGCCCGAAGCCCGCGACGGCCAGACCGGGGGCGAGTTGCGGCAGGCTCAGCCCGTCCCAGGCGCCCAGCACCGTGAGGGCGAGCGCCCCCAGCCCGATCATCTGGGTGAGGCCGCCCGCGCTGACGACCCGGGTGCCGTGGCGTTCGTACAGCCGCGGGCCGGCCAGGGAGGCGAGGAAGAACGTCACCGCATACGGCGTCAGCGCCACGCCGGCCTTGATTGGCCCGTAGTCCAGGCCCTGTTGGAAGGCGATGGCCAGGACGAACATGAAGCCGCCGAACCCGCCGACGGTGAGCCCCAACACGGGCAGTCCGCGCCGCATGCCTGGCAGGCGCAGCATTCCGGGTGGGACGAGGGGCGTGTGGCCCGCCCGGCTCGCGCGGCGTTCCACCCGCGCGAACGCGGCGACGAGCGGCGGGAAGGCGAGCCAGGACCACAGCGGCCACCCGGCCGCCCGCCCCTCGGTCAGTGGCAGCAGCAACGCGGTCAGCGCGGTGGCCAGCAGTACGGTGCCCGGCACGTCCACCGGCGAGGGGCTCTCGGAGCGCGTTTCCGGCACGGACCGCCACACCAGGACGAGCACGAGGAGCACCGCCGGCACGTTCACCAGGAAGACCGCCCGCCAGCCCGTCCCCGCGAGGTCGGCGGCGAGCAGCAGGCCGCCCAGGATCTGGCCGGTGATCATGGCCAACCCGGAGGTGGCACCGTACAGACCCATCGCGCGGGCCCGGCGTCGGCCGGACGTGGCTCCCTGGATGGTGGCGAGTGCTTGGGGAAGCATCAGTGCGGAGGCCGCGCCCTGGGCCACCCGTGCCGTGATCAGCGACCAGGCGTCCGGCGCCAGCCCGCACGCGAGCGAGGTGACACCGAAGGCGAGGAGTCCGGCGCGGAGCAGCCGGCGGCGCCCGAACATGTCGCCGAGCCGGCCGCCCAGCACCAGCAGTGCGGCGTAGGCCACGCCGTACCCGGCCACCACGAGTTCCAGCAGCGCGGGATCGGCGTGCAGATCACGGCCGATGTCGGCGAGCGCGACGTTGACGATGAAGAAGTCGACCAGCGGCAGCGCGGCGCCGAACAACACGGTGAACAGCCCGAGCGGGCCGAGTCCCGGCACTGCCTCGGGGCTGTCGGGAGTCGGGTCCCGTGGCGGGGCGGCAGAGTGGTCCGGGAGTCGGGCGGGGTTCTGGACTGTCGTGGAATCGCTCACGGAACCGAGACTGCGGTGCCGCGCAGAGGGGTACCAGAGTGTCCTTGTCCTGGTATCAGCACTACCTGGCAAGCGGCTGCGGATGCCGGCATCCTGGGCTCATGAGCCTGACCGCGGAAGACACCACCGGCGTCGACGGTCGCGGCACGACGGACGGCGGTGGGACGCGCCGCCGTGAACTCGCGGCGTTCCTGCGCAGCCGTCGCGAGCGCATAGCCCCCGAGCAGGTCGGACTGCCACGGGGCCGTCGGCGGCGTACGCCCGGACTGCGTCGGGAGGAGGTCGCGCAGCTCTCGGCGGTCGGGGTGACCTGGTACACCTGGCTGGAACAGGCCCGCGCGATCCAGGTGTCGGCGCAGGTACTGGACGCGCTCGCACAGGCGTTGATGCTCGACTCCAGCGAGCGGGCGCATCTCTTCGCCCTCGCGGGAGCCACCGACCCGACGCCGGGCACGGAGTGCAGCAGGGTGGTAACCGACTCGTTGTGGTGGACGCTGCGCCAGCTCGAGCCGTATCCGGCCTGCGTGCAGAACGCCCGGTACGACATCCTCGCCCACAACCGGACGTACGGACGGCTGTTCTGCGATCTCGACGCGCTACCGGCGGCGGATCGCAACTGCCTGTGGCTGACCTTCACGCACCCGCAGTGGCGCGCGACCCTCGTCGACCTTGACGAGGCCCGGCGCCTGATGACCGCGAACCTGCGGGCGGCCATGGCCGAGCACATCGCGGAACCGGCGTGGAAGTCCCTGGTGCGGCGACTGCGGCAGGCGTCACCGGAGTTCCGGGAGATCTGGGACCGGCACGAGGTCGTCCAGCCGGCCACGAAGGTCAAGCGCTTCCACCATCCCGGCGTGGGGCTGATGCACTTCACCCCCACCGAGTTGTGGCTGGGCCCGAACGCCGGTCCACGGCTGGCGGTCTACGTCCCCGACGACGCGGAGACCCAGGAGCGGGTGGAGGAGTTGTAGGCGCTGGTCGTGGCGGATTGGCAGAGACGGCGGCGGGGCCCCGCGAGAAGTGGTCCCGCTCGTGCGGAAGTCCCGGACGCGGGTGAGCGGGCGGGGCTGGTGGCGCACGACATCGCGTGTATATCCTTTGATTCTGATTCGCTTACGCAGTGTGATCATGGGGGAAGTGGTTTGGCATCCGGGGTCGGGGACATGGAATTGGCGCAGGCCGTACAGGTGCTGCGGGACGAGCTGACCAGTGCCGCCGCGCAAGGGGCCGGCAGCGATATGGCCTTCCACGTGGGGCCGATCGAGATGGAGTTCGCCGTCGAACTGCGCAAGGATGCCCATGCGCGCGGCGGGATCAGGGCGATCGTCCTCTCGGCGGAGACCGAGGGCGCGGTGGGCCGGACGCGTACTCATCGAGTCTCCCTCACCCTTGAGCCCCGGCGGTCGGCGACCGGTGATCCGCTGCTGATCGCGGCGGACGACGAGGGTGACGCCACCGGTCTGGCCGGGGCGGGCGCGCTGTGACGAGCGGCCAGGGGGCCGGGCCCGAACACGAAAGGGTCGCCGCCGTCCTCAGTGGTCGTGGTGGTAGCGGTTACCTCCTCACCAGCCGGCTGGTCCTCACCGCCGCGCATGTCGTGAGCGGCGAGCTGGCGCCGCAGGCGGTGGCCGTGCGCGGCGGCGGCAACCAGCGCTGCGCGATCGTGTGGATGCGGCAGGACGACGAGTGTGACGCCGCTCTGCTGCTCGCCGAGCGGGACCTCGTCCACCCACGGGCGGTGGCCAGCCTGGGTCCGGTGCGCTGGGGCAGGCTTGCCGATGGGCGTCCCCTCGCGGACTGCCAGGTTATGGGTTTTCCCCAGGCCGCCCGGCAGGACAACCGCTTGGACACCGAGCACATCGAGTGTGCGCTGCGTCCGGGATCGGGGCTGGTGCGCGGTCGATACGTACTGGACATTCAGGATGTGTCCCCCGAATTGGCGCACGACGGCTCTCCGTGGGAGGGCATGTCGGGCGCCGCGCTCTTCGCGTACGGGTATCTGCTCGGGATCGTCACCAAGGCACCTCGGAACTGGCGTCACCAGCGGCTTGAGGCCGTCAAGAGCAGGACACTGCTCGATGACCCGGGGTTCGTGTCCGCTCTCGCCCGGCACGGCGACGGCGTCCCCGTCGCGGACGAGCTGTCGGCCGACACCCGGCAGCGCACTCCGCTCGCCTTGGCGGGCACCCTGCACTTCACCCCGCGCGACCTCGCCGCCACCATACGGGCCCACTGGGCCGAGGCCCGCTCCCGGTTTCTTGATGTCATGGGCACGACTGCCGCTCCCGCCGAGGGCTGGCGTACCCTGCTCGCCTGGCTGCGCCAGTTCGACGACCCCACCACCGACGACATCGAGGGCCGTCTGGAACTGATCGACCGCCGCCTGACCAGTCCCGAACTCACCCCCGACCTCAAGTTGTTGCACCTGCTGCGCTGGCTCGAGCCCGAGGGGACACCGGTCTGGCGCGGTGCTCACGTCACCGTCGCGTCGCTGTCCGAGGCATGCCGCAACGGCCGCTTCGAGGACGCCACCGTGCCCGTCGCGGACCTCGACCTCTACCGCGAGCTCTGCGAGGGAGGACTGCTGGACGCGCTGGCCGGCTTCACCCAGCTGCGCGAACTGGACGGCGTCCAACAGAACTGGGATGACGTCTGGTCACACTGGCGGCGGTTGGTGGCGCGAGCCCCCGCCATGCCTCAGGAATACCTCGACTGGGCGGAGAACAACGCGCGCGGACTCCTGCTCGCCGCCCTGCTACCCGGACCCGACGCCAGGGACTGGCTGCACACGGCCCGCAACCACGTCACACCGCCCGCCGAGGGCGCCGTCGAGTGGTACGACTGGCTGCGCGCGCGGGAGCCCGGTCCGGACACCCCGATCGGGATCCTCCTGCGTACCGACTTCGCGGTGATCGCCGATGGCCACGCACGCGAGCAGAACCGGCAGGCCGCCCGCGTCTGGGAGGATCAGCGCTTGCGGGAGGCTGCGGACTCCGCCGCGGCCCACCGCGACCAACAGTGGGCCGAGTACGAGTCCACGCGACTGTCGGCCGCCTCCCGGCTGGCCGCGGTCGGCCGTATGACGCTCTGGTTCGCGCCCTGGATCGCGGCCACCCTGTGTGTCCCGTGGCTCCTGTGGGGCTGGACACATGCTGGCTACGCCGAGACGATCACCTGGCAGTTGGCGATGCTGACCGCGACGGTCCTGGCGGCCCGAGTGCCGGCCGTGCTGCGGCTCGGTGGTGCGTATCGCCCGCCGTTGCGCGGCCTCCGCGAAATCTTGAGACCGCACCGGGAAGACGCGTTGACCCGTGAGCCGTTCACCAGGATGACGAGGTTACTGCTCGTCCCTGGATACTCGGTGCTGATGGGGTTCTTCCTGGATGACGGCGGCACCGTCGTGGCGACCTTCGTCTTCCTCTGGACTCCGTGGCCGTTGTACTGGTTCGCCCGCGTAGGGGGCGTCCATGACTGGGACCACGAGCACCGCCGAAGGCGACAGGACTACGAGTCCCGGAGGCCTCCGGAGCCTGGACAAGTCCCCCGGCACATCTCCCGCGGCGTCCGGTCGGAATCACCGCGGGAGCGCGCCGACGCCTACCAGGCCATGCTCCGGCAGTTCTCCGGCCTCTCCGGCGAGCGAGGGCCCGGTGGTCCCGCGCACCGTGACGGGGCCGAACCTCCCGACGATCGTGGACGGAAGTGAGCCGCGCGAGGACCTGACGAGGTTCGCCGGGCGCCGGTCATCGCGCGTGTTCCGGAGGGCACGGCTCCGGGCCACGAGGGTCGCGACTTCGCGCTGGTCGGGGCGTATGGTGGCGCCGTCCTCGTGCGGGGTTCCGGGGCCCCGAGCACGGCAGCACCCGGTCTCGGTGATCAGGGACAATGGGCGTGCCACTCCGGTACGTACGGAGGCGGTCGCCCCAGGACGACACGACGCGCCGAGGACCCTCGCCCCATGCCCCAGCAGCTCCAGATCGGACCGCACACCGTCCAGCCCCCCGTGGTGCTGGCGCCGATGGCCGGGATCACGAACGCGCCGTTCCGCACCCTGTGCAGGGAGTTCTCCGGCGGTGCGGGACTGTTCGTCAGCGAGATGATCACCACCCGGGCGCTCGTCGAGCGGCACGAGAAGACCATGCGTCTGATCCACTTCGACACTGCGGAGAAGCCGCGCTCCATCCAGTTGTACGGCGTGGACCCGGCGACCGTCGGCGCGGCCGTACGCATGATCGCGGACGAGGACCTGGCCGATCACATCGACCTCAACTTCGGCTGCCCGGTGCCCAAGGTGACCCGCAAGGGCGGCGGTTCCGCGCTGCCGTACAAGCGGCCCCTGCTGCGCGGCATCCTGCGGGAGGCGGTGCGCGGCGCCGGTGCGCTGCCGGTGACGATGAAGATGCGGAAGGGCATCGATGACGCCCATCTGACCTACCTGGACGCCGGTCGGATCGCCGTCGAGGAGGGCGTGACGGCGATCGCGCTGCACGGCCGTACGGCGGCGCAGCACTATGGCGGGACGGCGGACTGGGAGGCGATCGCGCGGTTGCGGGAGGCGGTGCCCGAGATCCCGGTGCTGGGCAACGGCGACATCTGGTCCGCGGACGACGCCCTGCGGATGGTCCGGGCTACCGGCGTCGACGGCGTCGTGGTGGGGCGTGGCTGTCTGGGGCGGCCCTGGCTGTTCGGTGACCTGGTGAGCGCCTTCCGGGGCGACGCGGAGGCGACAGGCGAAGTGGCGTACGCCCGACCCAAGTTGGGGGCCGTTGCCGAGACCATGCTGCGGCACGCCCGGCTGCTGGGGGAGTGGCTGGGGGACGAGGCGCGCGGTGTTATCGACTTCCGCAAGCACGTCGCGTGGTACACCAAGGGTTTCTCGGTGGGCTCGGACCTGCGGCGGAAGCTGGCGGTGGCCTCCTCGCTGGCGGAACTCAGCGCGCTGCTCGACCAGTTGGACCCGAGCCAGCCCTGGCCGGCGGGCGCGGACGGTCCGCGGGGGCGCACGGCCGGCCGGAACCGCGTGGTGCTGCCGGACGGTTGGCTCGCGGACCCGTACGACCACACGGGTGTCTCGGCGGAGGCCGAACTGGACACCTCGGGCGGCTGACCGCCGGCTGGCCCGCCGCTCGGGCTTCCCCCGCCCCGGACTTCCCCAGGGCGCCAGTCGGCGACCGCCGACCCGCGGCGGTTGTCAGGCCGACCCGCCGTCCTCAAGGCGGAAGCCGACCTTGAGACCCACCTGGTAGTGCTCGATCCGCCCCTCCTCGATCTGTCCCCGCACCTCGGTGACCTCGAACCAGTCCAGGTTGCGGACGGTCTCGGAGGCGCGGCTTACGGCGTTGCGGATGGCGGCGTCCACCCCTTCGTGCGAGGTGCCGACGATCTCGGTGACCCGGTACGTGTGGTCCGACATGGTGTGACTCCGGTGCTGTGGGGACGGGTGCCACTCCACGGTGTCCCCTCGGCACCACCCCGGCGAGCGGGGTACGTCCGTACGGGGTCCCCGGCGCGCCGCACCCGCGCACCCGCGCGGGGGTACCGCCCGCGGCCAGTTCAGTCGCCCGCGCCGGCCGCCAGCGCCGTGCGGAGCCTNCGGCTCGGCGTGCTCGTCGCGCCCGTAGCCGGCCAGCACCTCGGGCAGCCGGTGGCCGTGCCGGGCGGCGGTGTCGACCAGCCCGCGGGCGAGCGTACGCACCTGGTCCCGCAGGCCGTAGCGGGCGAGGCCGAGCGCGATCACGGCGTTGTCGTGCGGCCACACGCTGCCCCGGTGGTACGACAGCGGGTGGTACGCCTCCTGCCCGGCGGCCAGGGTGCGGACGCCCCAGCCGGAGAAGAAGTCCGGCTCCAGCAGCCGCCGTCCGACCAACTGGCCCCGCTCCGGCTCCAGGATTCCGGACCACAGCAGGTGGCCGGCGTCCGAGGCGAGGACGTCACACACCTGCCCGGTCGAGTCCAGGGCGAGTACCGGGAAGTCCCGCCCGGCCAGCCAGAAGTCCCGCAGGAAGCGGGCGCGCAACTCGGTCGCCGCGGCGTCCAGCCGCTCCGCGTAGTCCGGGTCGGCCCAGACGGTACGGGCGATACGGGCGGTACGTCGCAACGCGTCGAAGGCGTACCCCTGGGCCTCGGCCACCGCGACCGTGCCCTGGGCCGGACGGCCTTCGGCGGTGCAGACGGCGCCGGGGGAGTCCTTCCAGTTCTGGTTGGCGAGTCCGCCCTCGTCCGCCGTGTACACCAACCAGCCGTGCTCGTCGAGGCCGCCTCCCTCGAACAGCCACCGCACCGCGTCCCGCGCGGGCCGCTCGAGTCGTCGGGCCAGCGCGTGGTCACCGGTGTGCTCCGTACGGGCGGCCAGCAGCACCAGGAAGAGGGGCGTGCTGTCCACCGAGCCGTAGTAGCGGCCGTAGGGCACCTGGCCGAAGTGGGCCAGTTCGCCGTGCCGCACCTCGTGCACGATCTTGCCGGTCTGGGCGACCCGTGCCGGGTCCGGCCCGCGGGCCTGGGTGGCCGCCAGCGCGAGCAGGGTGGCGTCGGCCAGGTCCGTGCGGTACGGCAGCGCGAACAGCGAGGTCAGCAGCGCGTCCCGGCCGAAGAGTGCCAGGAACCACGGGATGCCGGCGGCTGGGGGACGCGGTCGCTCGCCGTCCGGGCCCTCGGCCGTGATGCGCAGCGACTCCAGGTCCGCCATGCCCTGGGCGCAGGCCCGCTCCAGCGGGCCGCCCGGCCGCGGTGGGTCGTCGGGGCGGGACCTGCGGCTGTCTGCCGTGTCCTCCGGGGCGGCGTCCTCCGGGCCAGCCTCATCCACACCGGGTGGGAACGTCCGCACGCACAGCTCGAGTTGGGTCGTGCCGTGCCCCGGCACGGCGAGCGTCCACGTCAGCCGCCGGGCCGTGGTGCGGTCTTCGGCGTCGCCGGCAGCGGGTTCGGGTTCGGCGACGGTGTCCACGGCTACGGGGGCCGGATGCGCCGTGACGCTCGTACGCGCGTGCCAGTCGCCACGTCGGTAGTGGAACTCCACCCCGGTGTCCGTCCGCTGCGCGTGCCGCCCGGCACCCGGCTTGTGGAAGACCGTGTCACCCCGCAGCTCGAACTGGTCGGCGAAGTCGGCGTCCACGGTCAGCTCCAGCCGTACGGTCAGTGCCTCGGGACCGTTCGCCGCCAGTCGCAGTCGCTCGACCAACCCGCCCTCGTGCACCCGCTGTTCGCGGAAGACGGTGTAGGCCGGAGGTCGGTCGCGGCGCTCACCGGGCGTCAACACGGTGCTGCTGCGCACCCCGTTGGTACCAGGGACCAGCACCACCGGTTCCGTCCCGTCGAGGCTCAGCCGCCAACGGCTCAGGTGCCGGGCGTCCCGCCGGAACAGCCCGTCCGGCGACCGACCGCCCCGGCCCCGGATGTCGCCGCCGTCCAGCAGCAGGGCGAACGTGCCCCGGCGTACGAGCAGGTGTTCAGGCACGGTTCAACGCACCGCCTCTCGGGACGCGTCGGATGCTCCCGCGCGGCGGTCGGTCGCCAGCAGATCCAGGGTCAGCGCCGCCGTCCAGCCGAAGTCCCGGGTGCCGCGTGCCTCTCCGGTGTACGGATCGACGTACTCCGCGAACCGCGAGCTGGCGGCGGTCTCCAGCGCAGCGCGCCGCAGCTCCGCCGCGAGCGGGTGCCGTCCGTGTGTCCGCAGACCGCGTTCCAACAACCAGTTGACGTTGAACCAGGCGGGACCGCGCCAGTAGCGGCTGGGATCGAAGGCGTTGCCGGTCAGGGCGTAGCTGGGCACGAGACGTACGGCGGCGCCCAGCCCGAAGTGCTCGCCCGTCATGGTGCGCATCAGCGCGGTGGCCACGTCGGAGGGCAGACCCGGCAGGACGAGCGGCAGCAGTCCGCTGACGCCGCGTTCCGGGACGGACCTCCCGGCGATGACGTCATGGCACCGGAACATGCCGGCGGCCGGGTCCCAGAGCCGGCGCACCAGCGTGGCGGTGAGCGTTTCCGCCCTGGTCCGGTGGTCTGTCGGGTCCTGGCCGAGGGCGGTGGCGATCTCGGCCAGTGCGTGTTCCGAGGCGATGAGGAGGGCGTTCACACCGGGGTCCTCGACCACGAAGGCATGTGGTGTGTCAGCGTCGAGGTAGCCGTGGTCGCGGTAGTCCGTGGCGAGTCGGACGTACCGGCCGTAGTCGAGATCGGTGGGCCGGTCGGCCGCGGCGCCATGGTCCAGGTCGGCACGCTGGAACGATCCGGCGGCGGCCGGCTCGACCCGTCGCAGTGGCCCGTCCCAGCACGGGCTGTTGTCCATGCCCGGTTCCCAGGGATGCAGCACGCTCGCGAGGCCGTGGCCGCCCAGGTCCCGCCGCCGGGTGAGGTAGCGGTGCCAGTTGACCAACCGCGGATAGAGCCGACGGAGGAAGCCGCGGCGACGCGAGACCTCGGGGTCGGCGCGGTGCACCAGCCAGGCCGCGAGCGCGTGCACCGGCGGTTGCACGATGCCGGAGGTCTCGACCCGGGCGGGCGCGCCCGCCGCGCGGCCGGCGCGGGAGGAGCGCCAGAAGTCCGGGCTGGGGAAGTAGGCGTCCAGGGGTACCGCGCGGTTGAACACGATGTGCGGGAGCCGCCCGTCGCCCCACTGAGCGGCGAGCAGACTCTCCAGCTCGCGCTGCGCTCGTACGACCGACAGGTGCCGCAGGCCGATCGCGATGAACGCCGAGTCCCAGCTCCACTGGTGTGGATACAGCCCGCGCGAGGGCACGGTCGAGGCGCCGGTCCAGTTGCGCAGCAGGACCCGTCCGGCGGCACGTCGGAGGGCGTCCGGAGCCGTGGGCGTATCCGCGTCGGGGTCCGGAGCGGACGGGACGTCGACCGTGCCCGCCAGCGGGGGAGCGGTCATGAAGGCGCCTGCCCGGTCACTGCCTGGCCCGTTGCCTGTCCGGCTGTCGCCTGTGCCGCCGCCTGTCCGGCGGCTGGGCGCTGCGGGCCGGCCTGGTGCAGGAACGGCGGTACGGAGCGCAGGGCCGCGGCCGGGTCGCCGCTCAGCCGGCACTCCACGGCCAGCTCTCCGGTGTACCCGGCGGCGTCCAGCGCCCCCAGCCAGGCGGGCCAGTCCAGGTGTCCCGCGCCGGGTTGCAGCCGGTTGGAGTCGCTGACCTGGGCGTGCCCGAGGTACGGGGCGGCGGCCAGGATCGCCGCCGGCGGGTCGGCCTCCTCGATGTTCATGTGGTAGCTGTCGATGCCGATCCGGACCGAGTCCAGGCCGACGGCGGTGATCAACTCGACCGCCTGCTCCAGCCGGTTGACCATGTGGTCCTCGTACCGGTTGAGCGGCTCGAGGAACAGTGTCACGCCCTCCGCGCGGGCGTGCTCGCCCAGTTCGGTCAGGCCCAAGAGCAGCACCTCGCGGTCCTCGTCCGGGGAGCGGGGAGGAGTGAAGGGCGGCAGCCGGCGGGAGAACATGCCGTAGGACGCCGGGGTCTGGGCGCCACGGCCGCCCAGTTCGGCGATGACCGAGAGCTGGGACTTCAGTTGGGTGACGGCGTCCCGGCGAAGCTCCTCGTCGAAGGCGCCGACGAAGTGCGGCATGTCGACGCAGACGGTCGGCATCGGCACCCCGTCGGCGGCGGCCCGCCGCAGTTCCGGAAGCCGGGAGCGGAAGTGCAGGTCGCCCCGGCCCCGCAGCTCGATCGCGGCGTATCCGGCCTCCGCCGCGAACTCCCACTTGTGTTGCAGTGTGTCGCCGGGGATCAACTGCTCCTGGCAGGCGGTCTGGAACATCTCCTGCGGCCTCTCTCGTGTGTGGATTGTCGTACGGAGGACTGGAGGGTCGCGCGGCGCGCGGTCGCACGGGCCGCCGCCGGGCCCGGGCCCAGCGGTGGTGGCGGGGCGGGGTGGCTCAGAACTCCAGCACCGTCTGAAGCGCGTCTCCCGGCCGCTGGTCCAGCAGTGCGTACGCCTCGGCCGCGTCCGCGACCGGGACGACGTGGCTGACCAGGCTCCGGAGGTCCACCTCGCCCTCGGCGGCCAGCCGCAGGAAGGTCCGCTGCAGCCGCTCGACACTCCAGCGTCCCGCCAACTCCGGTGGCACGCCGCCGATCTGGGAACTGATCAGCTGTACGCGGTTGTGGTGGAACTCGTCGCCGAGCCGCAGCCCGGTCGCCTCGCCCTGGTAGAAGCCGGAAGCGACCACACGACCGTCCACGGTCACCGAGCGCAACGCCTCGTGCAACGCGGGGTGGGTGCCGCTGAGTTCGATGGCGGTGTCCGCCCCGCGTCCGTCGGTCGCCTCCCGGACACGTTCGGCCACCGACTCCGTACGGGCGTTCAGGGTCTGGCGCGCACCGTACTCCCGTGCGGTCGCCAACCGCCCGTCCAGCGTGTCCACGGCGGTGACCCGTCCGCCGCTCAAGGCCGCGAGACGGGTGGCGAGCAGCCCGATGACCCCCTGGCCGAAGATCACGACGTCCGAACCGAGGTGGACGCCGGCGGACAGCACCGCGTTGTACGCGATGGCTCCGACCCGGGCGAACGACCCGGCCAGCGGCTCCAGTCCGGCCGGCAAGGTGTGCCCGGCCAGGCGCTCGGCCGGCACGAGGCCCTCGCTGCGGTGACCCCAGATGCCCCAGACCAGGTCGCCCACCCCCGGGAGGTCCGGGAGGTCGGGGAGTTCCGCGGAGACCTCGACGACCTCGCCCACCTCGGAGTAGCCCCAGCCCACCACCGGGTACTCCATGCCGACGGCGCCCTCGCGGAAGAGCCGCGCGTCCGGGTCCCAACTGCGGGTCAGATACGGGTTGGTGCCCCGGTAGGCGGTGAGTTCGGTGCCGGCCGAGATGCCGGAGTAGCGGGTGCGTACCCGTAGGTGCCCCGGGGGCAGGGACTCGCTTGGCTGCTCGGCGACTTCGACCCGGCGTGGGCCGGTGAACTGGACGACGCGTTCCACAGGGACTCCGGCATCTTGGTTCTGGCAGTTCTGTTGAACGTACCTTAGAGATACGTCTTGCCATTACGCAAAAGTGGTGGTGTGATGCATCGCTATCAAGCGAAATTGCTGCGAACCACGAGGACGAGGCATGCGAATGAGGACCGGGTGGTCGAGGGCGGCGGCAGCGGCCCTCGCCCTGGTGCTGGGCGCCGGCCTGGCCGGCTGCGCGGACGGTCAGGCCGGCGAACCGGAGACGCCGGACAGGAAGCTGACCGTCTGGTCGCTGGAGAACCTGCCACCGCGGATGGCGGCCAGCAACAGGATCATCGACCGCTTCGAGCGGCGCTCCGGAATCGAGGTGGAACTCGTCGGGGTCGCCGAGAACCAGCTCCCGCAGCTGATCATGTCCGCCGCCGCGGCCGGCAACCTGCCCGACGTCATCGGCGCCATCCCGATGGGCCAACTCTGGCAGATGTACGGTAACGAGCTGCTGAACACCGAGGTCAGCACCGACATCGTGAAGGAGCTCGGCAAGGACACCTTCAACACCAACGCGCTCGACCTGACCTCCGAGAAGGGCCGGCAACTGGCCGTGCCCTCGGACGCCTGGCTGCAGATCCTGCTCTACCGCAAGGACCTGCTCGACCAGGCGAAGCTGCCGGAGCCGGACACCTACCAGAAGGCGGTACGGGCCGCCGAGCGGTTGGACACCGGCGGCCGGGTCGGCATGGCCGCCGCGACCGACCCCAGTGACGCCTTCACCCAGCAGAGCTTCGAGAGCCTCGCCCTCGCCAACGGCTGCCAACTCGTCGACCAGCGCGGCGAGATCACGCTGGACTCGCCGAACTGCCAGCAGGCGTTCCGTACGTACCACCAGCTGGCCGGCGAGCACGGTGCCGCCGGCACCCAGTCGCTGGACACCACCCGCGCCACCTATTTCGCGGGCAAGTCCCCGATGCTCCTGTGGTCCTCGTTCGTGCTGGACGAGTTGGCCGGCCTGCGCAAGGACGCACTGCCCAGCTGCCCCGACTGCGAGAGCGACCCGAGCCACCTCGCCGACCGTACGGGCGTGGTCACCTCGATGCGGGGCCCGGACAGCGCGGAGGCCGCGCAGTTCGGCGAGATCACCTCCTGGGCCGTGACCCGTACCGCGGAGACCGAAGCCTCCCGGCAGTTCGTGCGCTACATGATGAGTGCCGGCTACTCCGACTGGTTCGGCATGTCACCGGAGGGCAAGATCCCCGTCCGTAGCGGCACCGCCGACGAGCCGAAGAGGTACGAGCGCGCCTGGCGCGACAGCGAGATCGGCGTCGACACCAGGAAGCCGCTGAACGAGGTCTTCCCGGATCGGCTGCTGGACCAACTCACCGAGGGCGTCAGCCGCATGCAGCGCTGGGGCTTCCAGCAGGGCGAGGGCGTGCTGGTCGGCGCCACCAGCGGCGAACTACCGGTGCCCCGCGCCGTCGGAGCCATGACCAGCGGCCAGACCACCCCGGCGGAGGCCGCACGGAAGGCGGCCGAGGAAGTGACCGCGCTCCGGGACTCGCTCGAATGAGCCCCGGGGCCGCACGACCATCCCACGGCAGCCCCGAAGCGGCCCGCGGCAGCCCCGAACCGGCCGGAAGACCAACGCGCCGCCCGACACCTGAGGTAGCCCACCGATGAGCACAGCAGACAGCGGACGCGCACGCCGCACCCGGCGCCGCGACCGACCACGGACCGCCAGCGAGCGGGAGAACCGGGCCGGCCTCGCCTTCGTCACCCCCACCTTCCTGGTGGTGCTGGTGGTGGTCGTGCTGCCCATCCTGTGGACCGTGCTACTGGCCTTCCAGGACGCCAAGCTGGTGGACATCCAGGGCATGGGTCTCTTCGGGAACTGGACCCTGGACAACTTCGACAGCGTCTTCGGCTCCCCGGGCTTCTGGTCCAGCCTCTGGACCACGCTCCTCTACACCGTCGGCGCGACCGCCGGCTCCGTACTGCTCGGACTGGTCGCCGCGCTCGCGCTGCGCAGGCCCTTCCGCGGGCGCGGCCTGCTGCGCGGCTCGATGCTGTTGCCGTACGTCGCGCCGGTGGTCTCCGTCGCGTTCGTCTGGGAGATCGCGCTCAGCCCGCAGTTCGGCGTCGTCAACGAATGGGGACGCGACCTGCTCGGTTGGGACGACCCGATCGCCTTCCTGACCACCCGGGACTACTCGGTCGACCTGCTCGGGTTGCACTTCGAGCTGCCGCTCGCGCTGCTCACCGTCATCGCCTTCGAAGCCTGGCGGTACTTTCCCTTCGCCTTCCTCTTCCTGCTCGCCCGGTTGCAGGCGGTGCCGAACACCCTGGAAGAGGCCGCGACGGTGGACGGGGCCACGCTCACCCAGCGCTTCCGGCACGTCCTGCTGCCGCAGCTGATGCCGGTCATCGCGCTGCTGTGCGTGCTGCGCTTCATCATGTCCTTCAACAAGTTCGACGACGTCTACCTGCTCACCGGCGGCGGCGCCGGCACCGACGTCGCGGCGGTGCGCGTGTACGACTTCCTCACCGCCCGCTACGACGTGGGCGCGGCCGCCGCCCAGGCACTCGTGCTCGCCGGAATCCTGATGGTCCTGCTGGGCGTCTACTTCACCTTCTTCGCCAAACGGGTCCAGGAGGAGTCCTGATGAGTCGCGCGCAGTTCGAGGAACGGCTCTTCGGAGTGCTCCGCTGGGTGGTGATCGCCTTCCTCGCGCTGATCACCCTGGCGCCCTTCTACTACATGGTGCTGCTGTCCCTGAAGCCGATCGACGCCCTGCTGCTCGACCCCGGCAAACTGTGGGTGAGCGCCAAGGAGTTCACCACCGCGACCTACCAGGAGGTGCTGCGGTCCACCTCGGAGGGTGGTCAGGGCTTCCTGGACATGCTGGCCAACTCGGCGCTCGTCGCGGTCGCCACGGTGCTGCTCACGCTGCTGGCCGCGGTGCCCGGTTCGTACGCCGTGAGCCGGCTGCGGTTCTTCGGCGGACGGCGGGTGAGCACCCTCTTCCTGGCCGTCTACCTCTTCCCGGCCACGCTGCTGGCCGTGCCGCTGTTCGTGATGTTCGCCCGGATCGGACTACAGGGCAGCCTGGTGGGACTGGCGATCGTCTACATCGCGCAGACCGTGCCGGTGTCCGTCTACATGATGAAGAACTACTTCGTCACCATCCCGTCCAGCATCGAGGAGGCCGCCGCGATCGACGGCTGCACCAGGCTCCAGACGGTCCGCCGGGTCGTCCTGCCGCTCGCACTGCCCTCGATCATGGCCACCGGCCTGTACATTTTCATGATCGCCTGGAACGAGTTCCTGTTCGCGCTGCTGTTCCTCGCGGCCGAGCCGGAGAAGTGGACGGTCTCGCTCGGCCTACAGCAACTCGCCGGCGGCATCGAGGTGTCCAAGACGGTGCTGATGGCCGGCAGCGTCGTCCTCACGGTGCCCGTGGTACTCCTGTTCTTCGCGGCCGAACGGTTGCTGACCGAGGGACTGACCAGCGGCGCGGACAAGGGCTGAACGGGCCGACCCCGTCCTGACGCGGCACACACGGTGGAGAAGACGGCATGAGTGGTAACCAGGCCAGCGCGGGCCATCTGTTGCGGCTGATCCGCACCGGGACAGCGACCACCCGCGGCGAGCTGCAGCGCGCCACCGGCCTCTCCCGCTCCACGGTCGGGAGCCGACTGGACCAGTTGTTCGCGGCCGGCTGGCTGCGTACGGGCGCCGGCACCGCCGGTGGCGCGGCCGGCGGCGGCCGGCCCTCGGCCAGGCTGGAGTTCGACACCCGGCACGCCGTCGTGCTCGCCGCGGACCTGGAGACCCGGCACGTCCGGGCGGCCGTACTCGACCTCGGCGGCACGGTGCTGGCGGAACGCTCCGGCCCCCTACGGGTAGACGACGGCCCGGAACGGGTGCTGGACCAACTGGCCGAGTGGTTCGCCGTGGCCCTGGACGAGGCCGGCACGCCGGCCTCCCAGGTCTGCGGCATCGGGCTGTCCGTGCCCGGCCCGGTGGACTGGACCTCCGGCCGGGTGGTGCAGCCACCGATCATGCCGGGCTGGGACCGCTACCCGGTCGCCGAGCGGATGCGCCAGGCGTTCGCCGAGCACACCCGTCCCAGCAGCGCCGCCGGCCCCCGACAGGACCCGATGGGCCCGGACAGTGCCACGCTGCCGGTGCTGGTGGAGAACGACGCCAACGTGATGGCGTACGCCGAACAACGCTTCGGCTACCCGGACTGCGCCGCCTTCCTGCTGGTGAAGGTCTCCACCGGGATCGGCGCCGGGGTGGTGGTGGACGGCGAGACGTATCGCGGCATCGACGGCGGCGCCGGCGACATCGGCCACATCCGGCTGCACGACTGCCCCGACGCGTTGTGCATGTGCGGCTCGTACGGCTGCCTCGCCGCCGTCGCCAGCGGCAGGGCCCTCGCGGAACAACTCGCCGCGGTCGGGGTGCCCGCCGGCTCCGGGACGGACGTACGCGAACACCTGGCCGCCGGCCGGCCCGAGGCCGTACGCCTGGCTCGGGAAGCGGGTCGTCGGGTGGGCGAGGTCCTGGTCACGGTCGTGACCCTGCTCAACCCGGGGGTGCTGATGCTGACCGGCGAACTGGCCGGGACGCCGTTCCTGACCGGGGTGCGCGAACTCCTCTACCAGCGCGCGATGCCACGTACCACCGCGCACCTCCAAGTGGTGACCGCCCGGCTCGGTGACCGGGCCGGGCTGGTGGGAGCGGGCGCCATGGTGGTCGAGCACCTGTACGCGCCGGGCCGAGCCGACGAGCGGCTGACGGCGATGAGTCGCTGACCGCGAGGAACCCTGACCGCGAAAAGCCCTGACCGGAAAGACCACGGAGACACCTTGGACACCCCACACACGCCCCACCGGGAACGGCCCTCGGAGGAGCCGGCCGGCCAACGGCCGGTGCGGGTCGGCCTGGTGGGCGCCGGCCCCTGGGCCCGCGTCACCCACGCCCCCACCCTCGCCGCCGGCCCGGAGACCGAACTGGTCGCCGTCTGGGCACGCCGGGCGGAGGCCGCCCGCGAACTGGCTGAGCCCCATGGTGCCGTGGCGTCCGAGTCGTTCGCGGAGCTGCTGGAGACGTGCGAGGCGGTGGCCTTCGCCGTACCGCCCGCCGTACAGGCCGAGCTGGCGGTACGGGCCGCCAGGGCCGGCAAGGCGCTGCTGCTGGAGAAGCCGCTCGGGCCTGACGTCGCCTCGGCACGCGCGGTTTCCGAGGCCGTCACCGAGGCGGGGGTGGTCTCCCAACTGGTGCTGACCAAGCGCTACCACCCCACAACCCGCGACTTCCTCCGGAGAGCAGCCGGACACGAGGTGTCCGGGGCCCGCTCCTGCTATCTGCACGGCGCCTTCCTCGGCGGTGAGTTCGCCACCTCGTGGCGGTTGGAGCATGGGGCGTTGCTGGATCTTGGCCCGCACCTGGTGGACCTGCTGGAGGCCGCGGTGGGGCCGGTGACACGGATCAGCGGCACCGGAGACCCGCGTCGCTGGATCGAGCTGACCTGTGAACACTCAGGCGGCGCGGTCAGCCAGGCGTCGTTGTCCGGTGCGGTGCGCCTGCCGAGGGCGAACACCCGGGTGGAACTGTACGGACCGGAGGGGGAGTTGACGTACGACACCGCCGAGCTGGAGCACTCGGAGTGCTGGCCGGTGCTGCGCGCGGAGTTCGCCGCCGCCGTACGCACCGGGCGGCCCCACGCGTTGGACGCCGCCCACGGACTCCGGCTCCAGGAGCTACTGGCCCGCGCACTGTCGAGCTGAGTACGTCTCCTTCGCGCTCGGTTCGCCTCCGGGCGCTCGAACCCGGTGTTGACGCTCCTCCACGCCGCACTCGCTCTGCCCTCTGGCGGGCGTCACGTCTCACCTGGTGTTGTCGGCGTCTTCGGCGAGGGCCCGGTAACCGGTGGCGACCGAGGGTCGCTTGCCCTGTTTCTTGCCTGAGGTGATGACCGGCCCGCGGGCGATTTCGAGGACGGGGAAGCCGTGGGCCCGCGCAGGCCGCGTAGGCGGCCATGTCGTCGACGACCCTGGGGCGTCCGCCGTGCCGGCCGAGTTCGCAGGCGGTCCGGTTCGGCCCCAGCAGCAGGACCGCTACTCCTTGACGATGACGTTCCCGCTGGCAGGGCGCGCGTATCCGTACATATCCTGATGAGGATGGCGGGCTGCCGGTGGTGATCGGCAGGCCGTCGTGGCTGAGTCCAGTGGTGATGAGGAGGAGAAGCGCGCTGTGGATGGGGAATCGCTGCAGGAAGTGGCCCAGCGCCATGCCGAGAGCCTGCCGTCCGCATGGCTTGCGCGTCCATTCGGCCCGGACCGGGAGGTACTCAAGGTGCGTGGCAAGGTGTTCATGCTGATGACCAGCGTGCCCGGCAAACCGGTCGTGATCCTGAAGTCGGAGCCGGGTGAGGCTGAGGCCCTGCGCGCGACGCACACGGACATCACCCGCGGCTACCACATGAACAAGAGGCACTGGACCACGCTGGAGGCTGGTGGCTCGATCGACGAGAAGCTGGTGGAGGAGCTCGTCACCGAGTCCTACCGGCTCGTGGTCGGCAATTTTCCCCGGTCGGACCAGCCGGTCGATCCGGAAACGTACGGCACCCCCGCCCGGGCTTCGCGAGGATGACGATCAGCGGAAAGCGGCTCCAGGATGTCGCGCGCAGTACCGCGAGGAAGCTGCCCGGCACCAGCAGCGGGCGCCCGTTCACCGAGAAGCTGCACGTCTACAAGGTGGCGGGGAAGGTTTTCCTGATCGTCACAGACGACCCCGACGAGCAGATCATCACCGTCAAGGCCGAGCCCGACCATGCGTGTGCCCTGAAACGGGAGCACGAGTCGATCGTTGCGGGCCGGTACCTCGACAAGCGGCACTGGATCTCCGTGGGCGCGGGCCGGGACATCACCACGGGGACGGTGCGGGATCTCGTCGGCCATTCCTACGACCTGGTCCTGGAGTCGGTGCCGCGCAAGCGTCGGCCTCAGGAAGCGGGACGGTAGCCGGCGCCGGCGGACACGGGTCGTCGACGAGCTCGTCGACGTCGCCACCCGGGCCGGTGCCCGGTACGCGGGCGACGAGCGGGCCGAGGAGTTCGGCAGGCGCAACGGCGTGCCGGGCGAGGTCGTCGTCCGTCTCCACCCGAGGAAGGTCATCGCTTATGGCGGCATCCTCGACTGACGGCGACGACCGGCCGCACGGTTCGGCCGGTTCACCGGTGCTGGGCCGTCAGGGTGGCGGCGCAGTGCTCGGCAAGGGCCACGCCTCCGGCGGCACTCGGTGCCAGATTCTGTCCGCATGCCAAGACGGACGGGTCCCGCGCGGGGTGATACTCGCCACTCTGATTGCTTGCATGCTCAAATGAGCGCTCAATTGGGTGGTCCACAACTCCAAAGAGCGGGTTGGGACTTTGCCTTTTCATGATTCGCCATCTGAAGCAAACATCGCCCTCGGTCATCATGGAGCGCGATTTCGCTACTGTGCGCCGCGTTTCGTTCGGCGTATCAACGAGGCTGTAAACCAGACGAGTCGCCGCCCTGCTTTTGATCTCCTGGCAGATGGGTGGTTACACCCGTATGGCGGGGTGATGCACGTACTCCGACGCCTTCGATCTGGGTACGCTCCCCGCCGTCAGGGCCGCCGTCCACGAGGAGTCGAGTCGTCGTGTCGGAGCATGCAGAGAAGCCAGCAAGCGAGAAGTTCGTCTACGACTTCGCGGAGGGGAACAAGGACCTCAAGGAGCTGCTCGGTGGGAAAGGGGCCAACCTCGCCGAGATGACCAATCTCGGTCTCCCGGTGCCACCCGGCTTCACCATCACGACCGAGGCGTGCCGCCGGTATCTGGACTCCGGCGCTCAGCCCACGGCCCTGCGTGACGAGGTGGGCAGCCATCTCGCCGCCCTCGAACAGCGGATGGGCAAGAAGCTCGGCCAGGCCGACGACCCGCTGCTGGTGTCCGTGCGCTCCGGCGCGAAGTTCTCCATGCCCGGCATGATGGACACGGTCCTCAACATCGGCCTCTCGGACGACTCGGTGCACGGGCTCGCCGGCCAGGCGGGCGACGAACGGTTCGCCTGGGACTCGTACCGGCGACTCATCCAGATGTTCGGCGAGACCGTGCTCGGCATCGACGGCGAACTCTTCTCCGGCGCGCTCGAGGCGGCCCGGAACCGGCACGACGCCGCCAGTGACGTCGAGCTGTCGGCGGAACAACTCCGGGAGCTGGTGGAGGAGTTCAAGGGGATCGTGACCAGGGAGACCGGTCGGGACTTCCCGCAGGAAGCACGCGAGCAGATGGACCTCGCCGTCCGCGCGGTCTTCGACTCCTGGAACGGCGCCCGTGCCCGCCTGTACCGCCGCCAGGAACGCATCCCGCACGACCTCGGCACCGCCGTGAACATCTGCTCCATGGTCTTCGGGAATCTCGGCCCGGACTCCGGCACCGGCGTCGCCTTCACCCGCGACCCCGCCAGCGGCCAACAGGGCGTCTATGGCGACTACCTGCAGAACGCCCAGGGCGAGGACGTGGTCGCGGGCATCCGCAACACGGTCCCGCTGGCCGAGCTGGAACGCCTGGACAAGCCCTCGTACGACCGGCTTCTGGACATCATGGAAACCCTCGAGACGCACTACAAGGACCTGTGCGACATCGAGTTCACCATCGAGCGTGGCACCCTGTGGATGCTGCAGACCCGGGTGGGCAAGCGCACGGCCGCCGCCGCCTTCCGGATCGCCACCCAGCTCGTCGACCAGGGTGTCATCGACGAGGCGGAGGCGCTGCAACGGGTCAACGGCACCCAGCTGGCGCAGCTGATGTTCCCCCGGTTCGCCTCCGAGGCCCGTACGGACACCATCGGCCGGGGCATCGCCGCCTCCCCGGGGGCGGCCGTGGGGAAGGCGGTCTTCGACTCGTACACCGCGATCAAGTGGTCCCGCTCCGGCGAGCGCGTCATCCTGGTCCGCCGTGAGACCAACCCGGACGACCTGGACGGCATGCTCGCCGCCGAGGGCATCCTCACCAGCCGCGGCGGCAAGACCTCACACGCCGCCGTGGTGGCCAGGGGCATGGGCAAGACCTGTGTCTGCGGCGCGGAGGAGCTGGAGGTCGACACGAAGCGCCGTCAGTTGACCACCGCGGCGGGCACGGTGGTGGAGGAGGGCGACACCCTCTCCATCGACGGGTCCTCCGGGCGGGTCTACCTCGGCGAGGTGCCGGTCGTCCCGTCCCCGGTGGTGGAGTACTTCGAGGGGCGTACGCACGCCGGCGCGGACGACGCGGACGAGCTGGTGCGGGCGGTGCACCGGATCATGGCCTACGCCGACCGGATGCGTCGGCTGCGGGTGCGGGCGAACGCCGACAACGCCGAGGACGCGCTGCGTGCCCGCCGGTTCGGGGCCCAGGGCATCGGCCTGTGCCGCACGGAGCACATGTTCCTGGGCGAGCGCCGCGAGATGGTCGAACGCCTCATCCTCGCCGACACCGGCAGTGAGCGGGACTCCGCGCTGACCGGTCTGCTGCCGCAGCAACGGCAGGACTTCGTGGAGCTGTTCGAGGCGATGGACGGGCTTCCCGTGACCGTACGGCTGCT
Organism: Streptomyces oceani; assembly: GCF_001751245.1. Taxonomy (GTDB): domain Bacteria; phylum Actinomycetota; class Actinomycetes; order Streptomycetales; family Streptomycetaceae; genus Streptomyces; species Streptomyces oceani. The sequence continues at coordinate 215,000 of NZ_LJGU01000127.1, read as the reverse complement.
GGACCCGCCGCTGCACGAGTTCCTGCCCGACATCACGGAGCTGTCGGTCCGGGTCGCGTTGGCCGAGTCCCGTCAGGACCACAACGAGAACGACCTGCGGCTCCTACAGGCCGTGCACCGGCTGCACGAGCAGAATCCGATGCTGGGGCTGCGGGGCGTACGCCTGGGCCTGGTCATCCCGGGGCTGTTCACCATGCAGGTGCGAGCCATCGCGGAGGCCGCCGCCGAGCGCAGGGTGGCCTCCGGCGGCGACCCCCGGGTGGAGATCATGATTCCGCTGGTGGGCACGGTGCAGGAGCTGGAGCTCGTACGGGACGACGCCGAGCGGGTCATCGCGGAGGTGGAGGAGACCTACGGCACCGAACTCCACCTGGCGCTGGGCACGATGATCGAGCTGCCGCGCGCGGCGCTGACCGCCGACCAGATCGCGGAGTCCGCGGACTTCTTCTCCTTCGGCACGAACGATCTCACGCAGACCGTGTGGGGATTCTCCAGGGACGACGTGGAGGCGAGCTTCTTCACGGCGTATCTGGAGAAGGGCATCTTCGGTGTGTCACCGTTCGAGACGATCGACAAGGACGGTGTCGGCTCCCTCGTACGGGACGCGGTACGCGCCGGCCGCGCCACTCGTCCCGACCTGAAGCTCGGCGTCTGCGGCGAACACGGCGGGGACCCCGAGTCGGTGCACTTCTTCCACGAGGCGGGACTGGACTACGTCTCCTGCTCGCCGTTCCGCATTCCGGTCGCCCGCCTCGAGGCGGGCCGTGCGGCGGCGGCCGGCTGAGTCCTCGGTCCTCGGCTCTCAGTCCTCCGGGCCGACCGCCGCACCCCGACCCTCACCGCGGCGGCGGGTCCGGACCCCAGGGGGCGGTACCTTGTGCGGAGGTACCGCCCCCATCGCCGTGCACGCGGGCGGTTGGCCTCTGAGTACGAGCCGCGGTGGCGTGTGACGCGCGGACGGCTGACTGTCAGTGACGAGTGCGAGACTCACCGTCGAGTGAGCGGACGAGCCAGGACGAGGTGGCACGGACATGGCCGACAACACATCACAGCACTACGGTCCGCGTTGGGCCGCGGCACGCGTGCCGCGCCACCCGCGGTCGGTGACGAGCGCGTGACGCTGGGCGCCGTGCTGGACTGGCAGCGCGCGACGCTCGAGTTGGAAGTGCGCGGGGCTGACCCAGGAGCAGCCGTCCGAGCGAGCGGTGCCGCCGTCCGGCCTCTCGCCGCACGGCGTTCTGCGGCACCTGGCCGCGCTGGAGCGCTGGTGGTTCCGTGTCCAGGAGGCGGTCTCGCTGGACGAGACCGGCATCCGCAGGCGGGACGGGCAGCCGATCGCGCTGCGCGGAATCATGGTCGACATGATCGCGGAGTACGCCCGGCACAACGGTCACGCCGACCTTCCGCGCGAACGCCTCGACGGCGGCACCCGCATGTGAGGCCGAGGGGCGCGCCGGGAGGCGAGATGCGTCGCGCGACGAGTGGGAAGCCGAGGAACCAGTGGCTCAGTCGTCGCGGGACCAGCCGCGGGCCTCCCCCTCGTCGATGAGCAGTCGGCCCGCGTCCCACAGCCGCTCGGAAGCCTCGCCGATGACCGCCTTGCGTTTCCGTACGTCGTCCGCCGTCACGCCCGGCGTACGCCAGGTGCCGCCGCGCGCCATCCAGTTGAGCAGCAGCGGCTGCAGCCGGTCCATGGCCTTGGCGAACCGTGCCTCCGGGGTACGGCGTTCCTCGAACTCGTCCCACAGCGCCCGGACCCGTGGCGCCTGGTCCTCCGGCAGCAGCGCGAACAGCTCGTCAGCGGCCCGCGTCTCCCGCTCCCGCTGGTCCTCGCCGGCCGCCTGGTCGTACAACGGGGTGTCACCGGCGTAGATCTCGATGAGGTCGTGGATCAGCACCAGTTGGACGGTGTGGCTCACGTCGATGGGCTCGTCGGAGTGCTCGGCCAGCAACACCACCATCATCGCCAGGTGCCACGAGTGTTCGGCGTCGTTCTCCCGCCGGTCGGTGGCCGCCAGTGGCGACTGGCGCAGGACGGTCTTGAGCTGATCGACCTCGACGAGGAAGGTGAACTGCTCGCGTAGTCGTTGGTCCAGATCCTCGGGAAACGGCGTCTCGTCCGCCAACAGGCGCCGGCTCTCGGTCATGACCACATCCTGGCATGCGACCGGCGGGTTCGCACAGCACCGGGTCACGCCCCCGGCACGCGTGGAAGTCTCCTACCCGTGCCGGGGGCGTACGCACGCAAGGTGCGTGGGAGCCGGCCGTTCAGGCCGGGACAGTGGTGAGCTTATCGGTCAGATGGCTCGCCAGGGCCAGCGGTTCCGCGTGGTCGAAGACCACGGAAACCGGCAGTCGCAGGCCCGTGGCCGCGTTCAGATGGTTTCGCAGCTCGACCGCGGTGACCGAGTCCAAACCCAATTCCCGGAACGCACGCTCTGGTTCGATCTCGTCCGGCTCCGAGTGGCCCAGCACCCGGGCCACCTGTCGGCGTACGACATCCAGCAGCACTCCCTCCCGGTCCTCCCTCTCAAGACCAGCGAGCCGTCCCGCCAGGATCTCGGGCGCCTCCGTAGAGCCCTCCGCCGCGTCGTCCGACCCCGTGCCCAACGCTCGTGCCGCCTCGGGGATCTCGTCCAGCAGCGAGCGTGGACGGGCGGCGGTGAACGAGGGCGCGAAGCGCTCCCAGTCCGTGTCGGTGAGGATGAGGTACGTCTCGTCGTCCTCGAGAGCCTGCCGCAGCCCGCTCAGCGCCAACTCCGGTCGCATCCGGAACACGCCCAGGGTCTCCATGAACTCGCTCATGCCTTCCTGCGTCATCAGGCCGCCGTCGCCGCCCCAGGCTCCCCAGGCCAGGGACGTGGCGGTCAGCCCGCGGGCACGACGGTGCTCGGCCAGAGCGTCCAGGAAGGCGTTGGAGGCACAGTAGGAGGCCTGCCGGCCACTGCCGTACGCGCCGGCCACCGAGGAGTACAGCACGAACGCGTCCAGCCCGGTCCGGTCGAAGAGAGCGTCCAGGTGCGTCGCGCCGAGTGACTTGGCCCGTGCGTCGGAGGCGAACTCCGCCGGCGATACCGTGACGAAGGGCGGCAGGCTCTCCTCCAGAGTGGCCGCGGTGTGCACGACCGTACGGATCGGTCCGTCCTCCCCCTCGATCTTCCGCACCCAGCTGGCCAACTGGTCACGGTCGCTCACATCGCACGCGGCGATGGTGACGCGGCAGCCCATGGCCTCGAACTCCTCGCGTACGGCGCCGGCGTCGGGGGCGTCCTCACCGCGCCGGCTGGTCAGCACCAGATGCTCAGCCCCATGCTCGGCGAGGGCGCGGGCCACGTGCCTGCCCAGGCCGCCAGTGCCACCGGTGATCAGGGCCGTGCCGCTGGTGCGCCACGGATCCGGCTCCTCGCCCGAGCGGGGCGCGCGCACCAGCCGTCGGGCGTAGAGGCCGGTGTTGCGTACGGCGAGCTGGTCCTCGTCACCGCCGTTGGCGAGGGTACGGGCCAGCAGGCTCGCCCCTTGGGACTCCAGTGTCGAGGGCAGGTCGATCAGGCCACCCCACAACTCCGGGTGCTCCAGCGCGACCGTTCGGCCGAGCCCCCAGGACGCGCCCTGCTGGGGGTGGCGCTGCGCGTCGGTCGCCCCGTAGGCGATCGCGGACTCACTGGTGAGCATCCACAGCCGGGTGTTGACCCCGATGTCCACCAACGCCTGTCCGAGCGCCAGCGACTGGAGGAGGCCGATACTCACCTCGCCGTGGGTGGCGTGCGGACGTTCCTCGAAGGGCAGCAGGGAGACCACGCCGGTGGGTACGGGGCCCTGCTCACAGGCGGCCGTGAGCGCCTCGGTGCACTCCGCCCGGCCGGCGTCGTCGCCGAGGGGCAGCTCCACTACCGTGGCTCCGCCGTCCGTCAACGCCTGTGACACCGCACGTACCAGCGAGTCGTCCGTGTGCCCCCGGGGCACCGCCATCAGCCAGGTGCCGGTCAGTGACACGTCGTCCGGTTGGGCTTGGCGGCGCCACACGATCCGGTAACGCCAGTTGTCCAGGGTGGCGGCTTCCTGACTCCGCTTGCGCCACGAGGACAGGGCGGGCAGCAGTTCCTCCAGAGACCCGTGGTCCCGTAGGCCGAGGGTCTCCGCGAGCGAGGTCAGGTCCTCGCGCTCCACCGCGGCCCAGAACTGGTTCTCGAGCCCGTCGGCGCCCGGGTCGCCGGTGGCCGGTTGCGCGCCAGTGCTCTCGGGCGACTCGATCCAGTAACGCCGCCGCTGGAAGGCGTACGTCGGCAGCTCGACCCGTTCGGTGCGCTGACCGGCGAAGACGGCGGACCAGTCGACGGCGACCCCGTGGGCCCAGCTCTCAGCGAGGGAACGCAGGAAACGCTCCGGGCCGCCCTCGTCGCGGTGCAGGGTCCCGAGCACGGCGGTGGCAGCGGCCTCGGAAGCGCACTCCGCCATGCCGACCGTGAGCACCGGATGGCTGCTCACCTCGATGAACGCCTCGTACCCCCGCTCGATCAGCAGCCGCATGGACTCCTCGAACCGCACCGTGTGGCGGAGGTTGGCGCACCAGTACTCGGGGTCCAACTCGGAACCGTCGGCGAACTCGGCGGTGACGGTGGACAGGAAGGGGACTCGGACGTCGTGCGGCTCGATACCCCGCAGAGCCTCGCGTACGTCCTCGTGGATCTCCTCCACCTTGGGGGAGTGGGACGCGTAGTCGACAGGGATGCGCTTGGCTCGTACGTCATCGGCCGCGCAGGAGGCCAGCAGCTCGTCCAGGGCGTCCGGATCCCCGGAAATAACGGTGGACCGCGGTCCGTTCGCGGAGGCCACCGCGAGCCCGTCGGGCAGGCGGCCGATCCGGTCGGTCGCCTCGGTCATGGACTCCGCGACGGAGACCATGCCGCCCTTTCCGGAGAGTTTCAGCAGCGTACGGGCACGCAGTGCCACGACCTTCGCGGCGTCCTGGAGGGAGAGCGCGCCGGCCACGCAGGCGGCGGCGATCTCGCCCTGGGAGTGGCCGATCACCGCGGCGGGGCGTACGCCACAGGACCGCCACAGCTCGGCCAGTGACACCATCACCGCGAAGAGCACCGGCTGGACCACGTCGACCCGCTCCAGGGTCGGCGCGCCCTCGGTCGCACGGAGCACTTCCTGCAGTGACCAGTCCACGTGCGGGGCCAGCGCGGCGGCGCACTCGTCCATGCGCGCGGCGAACACGGGCGAGGCGTCGAGGAGTTCCACGGCCATCCCGGCCCACTGCGAGCCCTGCCCGGGGAAGACGAACACCGGCCGGTCAGCGGACCGTAGCGTGCCGGCGCTCGTGACGCCGGACCCCGGCTCGCCGACCGCGAGGGTTCGGAGCCCGGCGACGAGTCCCTCCCGGTCGGTGGCGGCGACCACCGCACGCCGGTCGAAGGCCGTACGTCCGGTCAGGCTCCGGGCCACGTCCACCGGTCGCGACGACGCGTCCGAGACGGTGTGGTCGGCCAGCCGCTTGGCCTGGCCGCGCAGCGCGGCCGAGGTCCGGGCCGAGACGATCCACGGCACCGCGTCCTCGAGGCGGGAGAACGGCACAGCCCCGGCGGGCGTCGAGGATTCGGCACCGTTTGGCGCACCGGACGCGCTGTCCCGCGGGGCCTCCTCCCTGGGTGCCTCCTCCAGGATGGCGTGTGCGTTCGTGCCGCTGATCCCGAAGGACGAGATGCCGGCGCGGCGTGGCCGCTCGCCCGCCGGCCAAGCCCGCGGCTCGGTGAGCAGCCGCAGCGTGCCGGTCGACCAGTCGATGTGTGGTGAGGGCTCGTCCGCGTGCAGGGTCTTGGCGAGCTGTCCGTGCTCCATCGCCTTGACGGTCTTGATGATGTTGGCGACTCCGGCTGCGCCCGCGGTGTGGCCGATGTTGGACTTCAGGGACGCGAGCCACAGCGGCCGCTCCGTGTCGCGCTGCCGCCCGTAGGTCGCCTGCAGCGCCTGCGCCTCGATCGGGTCGCCCAACGCGGTGCCGGTGCCGTGCGCCTCCACCACGTCCACCTCGTCCCCGGACAGCCCGGAGTTGGCCAGAGCCTGTCGGATGACGCGTTGCTGTGCGTGCATGTTGGGCGCGGAGAGGCCGTTGCTCGCGCCGTCCTGATTGGTCGCCGAGCCGCGCAGCACCGCCAGCACCGTACGCCCCTCGCGCCGTGCCTGGGACAGGCGTTCCAGGAGGAGGACGCCGACACCCTCGCTCATGCCGTAACCGTCCGCGCTCGCGGCGAAGGCTTTGCACCGCCCGTCCGGCGCGGTGGCTCCCTGTCGGCTCATCTCGGTGAAGCCCACCTGGCTGGACATCACGGTCACACCACCGGCCACCGCCCGTGAGCACTCACCCTGACGCAGCGCCTGCGCGGCGAGGTGGATGGCCACCATCGAGGACGAGCACGCGGTGTCGACGGTCACCGCGGGCCCCTCGAAGCCGAAGGTGTAGGCGACCCGGCCGGACATGACGCTGCTCATGTTGCCGGTGCCGCCGTGCGGTCCCACCGACTCGGGAACCTCCTGGAGCCGGGTGAGGTAGTCGGCGGAGACGGCGCCGACGAAGACGCCGGTCCGGCTGCCCCGCGCCGACTCGGGGTCGATGCCGGCGTGTTCGAGGGCCTCCCACGAGGTCTCCAGCAACAGCCGATGCTGCGGGTCGGTGGCCAGCGCCTCGCGTGGGGAGATGCCGAAGAAGTCGGCGTCGAACTGGTCGACGTCGTGCAGGAATCCGCCCTCACGCAGATCGTGCCTGTCCCGGTCGGCGACGTTCGTGCCGTCGAGGTCCCAGCCACGGTTGGTGGGGAACTCGGAGATGGCGTCGGTGCCGGTGGCGACCAGCTCCCACAGGTCCTTGGGGGACGCCACGCCGCCGGGGAACCGGCAGGCCATACCGACGATGGCGATCGGATCGTCGTCGCCACGCACCGGGGCGGTGGAGTCGGCGGGGGCCGGGGCCTCGTGGGAGGGAGCGGCTTCGCCGCCGAACAGGCCGTCGTGGAGGAAGTCGGTGAGCTGGTTCGCGGACGGGTAGTCGTAGACGAGGGTGACGGGAAGGCGCAGTCCGGTCGCCTCGGTGAGCCTGTTGCGCAGGTCGACGGAGGCCAGCGAGTCGAATCCCAGCTCCCGGAACGCTCGGTGCTGCGGGACGGCGTCCACTCGGTCCCGGGCATGGCCGAGCGCCACCGCGGCCTGTTCCCGCACGACCTCCAGCAGCGCGGCGCGCCGCTGCTCGGGGTCCTGTTCGGCGAGCCGGGACGCCAGCGCGGTGCCGGTGCCCACGGCGTCGAGTGGCGCGGTCTCCGCGGCGAGTGCTTCGGGCAGGTCACGCAGAGCGGTGTCGGAGCGGGCGGCGGCCAGCCGCCAGTCGACGCGGGAGACCACCAGGAAGGTCTCGCCGTGGTCCAGGGCCTGCTCCAGCACGGCGACGGCCGCTTCCGGGTCCATGGGCAGGATGCCGTGGGACTGCAGGTTGCGTTGTGCGGTCTCGTCGACCAGCCCGTCGGTACCCCACTCGCCCCAGGCGAGCGAGGTGGCGGGGAGTCCCTCGGCGCGGCGCGCGTACGCCAGGGCGTCGAGGTAGGCGTTGGCCGCCGCGTAACTTCCCTGGCCGGGCGCGCCCATGGTGGCTCCCAGCGAGGAGAACAGCACGAACGCGGAGAGGTCCAGGTCCCGGGTGGCCTCGTGCAGGACGTGGGCCGAGTCCGCCTTGGCCCCCACCACCTCGGCCGCGCGGCTCGGGGTGAGGAACTCGATGGGTGCGTCGTCCAGCACACCCGCCAGGTGGAACACCGCGGTCAGCGGATGCTCGTCTGGTATCCCGTCCAGTATCCGGCCTACCGCGCCGCGGTCGGCCATGTCGCAGGCGACGACGGTGGCCTCGGCGCCCCACTCGGCCAGTTCGGCGACCAGCTCCTCGGCGCCCGGCGCGGTCGGACCGCGGCGGCTGGCCAACAGCAGGTGACGGACGCCGTTCCGGGCCAGCCAGCGTGCGACGTGCGCGCCGATACCTCCGGTGCCGCCGGTGACCAGTACGGTGCCGTGCCCGTGCCTGGTGCACCACCCCCCATCCTGCGCCGTCCGGGCCCCACCGTCGGCGCGCTGGATGCGGCGTACGAAGACACCGGTGGCGCGTACCGCCAGTTGGTCCTCGTCGTCCGGGCCGGACAGCGCGGCGACCAGACGGCGTCGGCCGTGTGTGTCCAGTTCGGCGGGTACGTCGATCAGACCGCCGGTGCGCCGCGGGTACTCCTGGGCGGCGACCCGGCCCAGGCCCCAGCCCATCGCCTGCAGCGGGCTGCGTAGCAGGTCGGTGTGGTCCACGGAGACGGCGCCGCTGGTCAGGGTCCACAACGGGGCCGCGATCCCGGTGTCCCCGAGCGCCTGCAGCAGCACCGTTTGCAGGATGAGCCCGCAGGGCAGCCCGCCGGCTCCGCCGGCGGGCCGCTCGTCCAGTCCGGCCAGGGAGAGTACGCCGCTGACGCCGTGGGTGTCGCCGACCGCGGCTGCCTCGGCGGTGAGCCTTTTCGCCAGCCAGGCACGGTCCGTGCCCTCCAGGCTGCCGACGGCGACGGCGCGTACCTCGGCACCGGCCTCGGCGAGCGCTTCGGCGACGGCTCGGGTCAGCGGGTGGTCGACGTGGTCGATCGGGGTGACGAGCAGCCAGGGGCCGTTCAGCGCCGGCCGGACCGGCTCGGCCAGCGGCCGCCACAGCACGCGGTAGCGCCAGTCGTCCGTCCGGGCCGCCGAGGGGGCCGCGGGCGCGACCATGTCCTGCTCGATCCAGAAGCGTTGACGCTGGAAGGCGTACGTGGGGAGCGGCACCACGGAGGGGTCCCGGTCGGCGTAGACCGACGGCCAGTCGACGCGCACGCCGTGCACCCAGGCGTCGGCGAGGGAGGCCAGGAAGCGCTCGGGGCCGCCGTCGTCGCGGCGTAGCGTGCCGAGGGCCACGGCGGGGCTGTCGGCGGCGCACTCGGTCACCCCGACGGTGAGCACCGGATGGGCGCTCACCTCGATGAACACCTCGTGCCCTTGCGCCAACAGAGTGCGCATCGACTCCTCGAAGCGCACGGTCTGGCGCAGGTTCGCGTACCAGTAGTCCGCGTCGAGTTCCCGTCCGTCGGCGAACTCGGCGGTGACGGTGGACATGAAGGGCACCCGGGTGGTACGCGGTGCGACGTCCGCCACGGCCTCCAGTACCTCGGCGCGAATCTCCTCCACCTGCGGGGAGTGCGAGGGGTAGTCGATGGCCACCCGCTTGGCGCGTACCCCGTCCTTCGCGCAGGAGGCCGTCAGCGCCTCCAACTCCTCGAGGGTGCCCGAGACCACGGTGGACAGCGGCCCGTTGACGGAGGTCACGCCGAGTCCGTTGCCCAGACGACTGATCCGCTGGGTCACGGCGTCCGCCGGTTCCGCGACGGACACCATGCCGCCCTTGCCGGAGAGTTTCAGCAGTGCCCGGGCGCGTAGCGCCACCGCCTTCGCGGCGTCCTCGAGGGAGAGCGCGCCGGCCACGCAGGCGGCGGCGATCTCGCCCTGGGAGTGGCCGATCACCGCCGCTGGTTCCACACCGTGGTGCCGCCACAGTTCGGCCAGCGACACCATGACCGCGAAGAGCGCCGGCTGCACCACGTCGGCCTGCTCGAAGCGCGGCCCGACCTCGCCCTCGCGCAGCACCTGGGTCAGTGACCAGTCCACGTGGGGAGCGAGCGCCTCCTCGCACTCCCGCATCCGTTTGGCGAACACGGGCGAGGCGTCAAGGAGTTCGACGGCCATCCGGGCCCACTGGGAGCCCTGCCCGGGGAAGACGAAGACCGGCTGGTCGCTCCTGCTGACGCTGCCACGACAGGTGCCGGGGGCGGAACTTCCGGTCTCCAGCGCCTCAAGACCGCGTACGGCCTCCTCATGGTTGCGGGCGATCACCGCGGCGCGGTTCTCCAGGGGAGCCCGGGTGGTGGCGAGGGAGTACCCGACGTCGACACGACACAGTCCGGGGGCGCCGCTGCTGAACTCCCGCAGTCGTGCCGCCTGCGCGCGCAGTGCCTCGGGCGTCTTGCCGGAGAGGACCCAGACCGAGGGAGCGTGCTCCTCGGGCGACGGGGTCCGATCGGCCGGCGCCGCCGGCGGCTGGGTGTCAGGGTCCTGGGCCGGGGGCGCCTCCTCGAGGATGAGGTGCACATTGGTGCCGCTGATCCCGAAGGACGACACACCCGCCCGGCGTGGCGTGTCACCCGACGGCCAGGGACGCGGCTGGGCGAGTAGTTCGACGCTGCCGGTCGACCAGTCGATGTGCGGTGACGGCTCCTGAGCGTGCAGCGTCCTGGGCAGCAGGTCGTGCTCCAGGGCCTTGACCATCTTGATGAGCCCCGCGGCGCCGGCGGCGGCCAGCGTGTGGCCGATGTTGGACTTGGAGGAGCCCAGGTACAGGGGCCGGTCTGCGCTGTGTTCGCGCCCGTAGGTGGTGAGCAGGGCCTCCGCCTCGATGGGGTCACCCAGCGCGGTGCCGGTGCCGTGCGCCTCGACCGCGTCCACCTGTTCGGCCTTCAACCGGGCGTCTGCCAGGGCCTGTTCGATCAGCTGTCGCTGGGCCTGACTGCTGGGAGCGGTGAGGCCGTTGCTCGCCCCGTCCTGATTGACCGCGCCGCCACGCAGCACGGCGAGCACCTGGTGCCCGTTCCGTTGAGCGTCCGTGAGGCGTTCGAGGAGGAGTACGCCGGCACCCTCGGAAGGTCCGAAGCCGTCGGCCGCGGCCCCGAAGGACTTGCAGCGTCCGTCCGCCGCGATCGCCCGCTGCCGGCTGAGGTCGGTGAACAGACTCGGTGTGGACATCACGTTCACGCCGCCGGCCAGCGCCAGTGAGGACTCACCGCGCCGCAGCGTCTCCATGGCGAGGTGCACGGCCAGCAAGGACGAGGAGCACGCGGTGTCCACGGTGGCGGCACGCCCTCGCAGGCCGAGGGTGTAGGAGACACGGCCGGACAGCACGCTGGGGTGGGTGCCGATGCCGAGGTACCCCTCAAGGCCGTCGGGGGTCATCCCGAACCCGGGCGCGTACTCCCCGGGAGAAGCGCCGACGAACACCGCGGTGTCGCTACCGCCGAGCGAGAGCGGGTTGATGCCGGCCCGTTCCAGGACCTCCCAGGAGGTCTCGAGTACGAGCCGTTGCTGCGGGTCCATCGCCAGCGCCTCGCGCGGGGAGATGCCGAACACGCTCGGGTCGAAGTCGGCGGCGTCGTACAGGAAGCCGCTTTGCTGGGTGTACGTGGTGCCCTGCCGGTCCGGGTCCGGGTCGTAGAGGGAGTCGAGGTCCCAGCCGCGGTCCTGCGGGAAGTCGGAGACCGCGTCGACGCCGGACGCGAACAGGTCCCACAGGGCCTCCGGGTCGGTCACGCCACCGGGGAAGCGGCAGGCCATGCTGACGATCGCGATCGGTTCACTGGCCGCCGCGAGCCGTCGTCGGGTCTTCCGGAGTTCGGCGGTGACCCATTTCAGGTGTTCGAGCAGCTTCTCTTCGTTGGCCATCGGCGACTGTGCTCCTTGACGTAACCGTGCAAGTGGGGGGTGGTGAGTCCACGTTGGTTCGCCACCGGAGGCGTGCCGCGGCTGAGCCCGTCCGGGCGCTGAGCCGCGGCACCGCCACTCCCCCCGTGAGCCCGGGGTGGCGGACGTGACGTCCGGTCGGCGGTGCGAGCGGGTCCCGGTCAGCGCGTCGTGGGCTCTCGGCTGGCGGCTCTGCGTATGGATCTTCGAACTTTCTAACAGTCTCGGCACGATGACTTCCAGTGAGGTTAGTAGATTGACCAACTTGGCTTTGTGGGGGCGAGTTGATCCCCCGTTCGCCCTCACAACCGACCGCGAACCCGTACCCTTCGCCACTGTCGGGGCGGTCGAGCCTCGCCCACGATGTGACGAGCCCGATCGCGGTGGCGCTGGGTACGCTGGGCAGCCGTTCCAGACGCACGAACGAAACGGGGAGGGTTGTCCGTGCAGAGAGGGAATCTTCTGGCGGTCAGTGACCTGCATGTGGCCTATCAGGAGAACCGGGACATCCTGGCTGGCCTGCAGCCGTGGACGGACGAGGACTGGCTGCTGGTCCCGGGGGACGTCGCCGAGAAGTTCGAGGACGTCGAGTGGGCGCTGCGGCTGCTCGCCGACCGCTTCGCGAAGGTGATCTGGTCCCCGGGAAACCACGAGTTGTGGACACATCCACAGGACCCGGTCGAACTGCGGGGTGAGCACCGGTACGCCCGACTGGTGGAGCTGTGCCGCGAGTTGGGCGTGGTCACCCCGGAGGACCCGTATCCGGTGTGGGAGGACGCGGAGGGGCCTGTGACGGTGGCTCCGCTGTTCCTGCTGTACGACTACTCCTTCCACGCCCCCGGCACGGACAACAAGGAGGACTCGCTACGGGTGGCGCACGACGCCGGCATCGTGTGCTCCGACGAGTACCTGCTGCACCCCGATCCGCATCCGAGCCGGGACGCCTGGTGCCGCGCGCGGGTGGCGGCGACGGAGAAGCGTCTGGCCGCCGTCGACCCGACGCACCGGACCGTACTGGTCAACCACTATCCGCTGGTGCGCGAGCCCACCCGGGTGCTGTGGTATCCGGAGTTCGCGCAGTGGTGCGGCACGCAGCTCACGGCTGACTGGCACCGACGGTTCCGGGCGGTGTCGGTGGTCTACGGGCATCTGCACATCCCACGGGTCACCTGGTACGACGGAGTGCGCTTCGAGGAGGTGTCCGTCGGCTACCCGCGCGAGTGGGGGAAGCGACCGCCGCGGGAGAGGCTGCGCCAGATCCTGCCGCTGCCGGACGCCGAACCGGCGCCGGAGTCCGCCGTACGCGCCCGCTCCGCTGTCGGAAGCGGTGGGACCCGCGGCGGGACCGGCGGCGGCGAGGGCTCCGGTGAGGGGCGATGATCGAGGAGATCGTCCGGCACGACACCCTCTTCGAGGAGGTCTTCGCTGACCCGCCCGGCGACCCCGTCAAGGGGCTGTTCCACGAGGAGGCCGAACTGGTCGCCAAGGCGGTCGAGAAGCGCCAGCGCGAGTTCTCGACCGTACGGGCCTGCGCGCGTGCGGCCCTGGCCCGTCTGGGCAGGGCGCCGGCGCCGCTGCTGCCGAACAAGCGGGGCGCGCCGCAGTGGCCAGCAGGCGTCGTCGGCAGCATGACGCACTGCGACGGTTACCGGGCGGCGGTGGTGGCCGACGCGGCGGGCATGCTCGGGCTCGGCATCGACGCCGAGCCGAACCAGCCGCTGCCGGACGGGGTGCTCGAGATGATCTCGCTCCCCGAGGAGCGGGTCTGGATAGCCGAGATGGCCTCGCGCAGGCCCGAGGTGCACTGGGGCAGGCTGCTGTTCAGCGCGAAGGAGAGCGTGTTCAAGACCTGGTATCCGCTGGTGGGGAAGGAGTTGGACTTCACGGAGGCGGAAATCCGGCTGGACGAGGCCGAGCGGAGCTTCCATGCGCGCTTCCTGGTGCCCGCACCGACCCTGGGCGGCGTGCGTACCCCCGCCCTGACCGGGCGCTGGACGGTACGCGACGGGTTGCTGAGCACGGCGATCTGTCTGCCCCGGACGGCGTCGGGCGCCGCCTCCTGAGGAAGCGGCGCCCGAGTTGGCGCGTGACCGGGTGCCCGCGTGGATCGCGGGCACCCGCGCGTGCTGGTGCCGGTCGACGGCGGACGCGGCGGTCAGCTGGTGAGCCGGCTAGCTGACCAGTATGGCCAGCAGGTCAGCTGGTCACAGCGTGACGCCGTTCTCCTGCAGGTAGGCGACCGGGTCGATGTCCGAGCCGTAGTCCGGGCCGGTCCGGACCTCGAAGTGCAGGTGCGGGCCGGTGCTGTTGCCGGTCGACCCGGAGAGGCCGAGCTGGTCGCCGGCGTTGACGCTCTGCCCCGCGGAGACGCTGAGCGAGGACAGGTGGGCGTACTGGCTGTACTTGCCGTCGGCGTGCTGGATGACGACCTCGTTGCCGTACGAGCCGCTCCAACCGGCGGACACGACCTGGCCGTCGGTGACGGCCTTGACCGGGGTGCCGCTGGAGGCGGAGAAGTCCACGCCGGTGTGGCTGCCGCTGGACCAGCTGCTGCCGGAGGCGCCGTACGCGGTGCTCGTACCGGAGTCGACCGGAGCCTGGAAGCCGCCGGAGTCGTCCTGCTCACTACCCGAGTCCTGGGCCTCGGCGTCCTGGGCGGGCGTCTCGGGGGCCTCGGGGGCCTCGGCGTTCCCGGAGTCGCTCTGCTGCGCCGGCGCCTTCTCGGGTGCCGGGGCCTGGGACCCCGTGTCACCGCTGGGCTGGGCCTGACCCGAGCCGCTCAGGGACAGCTGCTGGTCGGGGTAGATCAGGTTCGGGTTGTCGCCGACGACCTCGCGGTTGTCGTCGTAGACCTGCTCCCAACCGCCCTCGACGCCGTGCGCCTTGGCGATCTTGAACAGGGTGTCGCCGGAGGTGACGGTGTAGCGGTCCGAGGAGGGGGAGTCGCTGGAACCCTTCGAGTCGTCCGACTCGGCCTGCGCCTTGGGCTGTTCGGCCGGCTGCTCGGGTGCCTTGGGCTGCTCGGCCTGGGCGCCGCTGTCCGCGGTGTCCTGGCTGCCCTGCTCTTCCGTGCCGGAGTCCGGGTTGACACCGGGATCGCCGCTGTTCTGCGTCAGGCCGGCCTCGGGGCCGCACTTCGGCCAGGCGCCCGGGCCCTGTTCGGCCAGCACCTTCTCGGCGATGGTGATCTGCTGTTCCTTGGTGGCCTGGTCGGCGGTCGCGGCGTACTCGGTGCCGCCGTAACCCTCCCAGGTGCTCTGGCTGAACTGCAGGCCGCCGTAGTAGCCGTTGCCGGTGTTGATGCTCCAGTCGCCGGTCGACTCGCACTGGGCGACCTTGTCCCAGGTGTCGACGGAGGCGGCGTTGGCGCTGCCCGCTCCCATCAGAGGCAGGGCGAGCCCGGCGCCACCCGCGGTGAGCACGGCGGCAGCACGGGCGAGGCGCTGGGTGCGAGGACGGCGATGACGTCCGCGTGCAGACATAGTGGTGCTTCCTCTCCTACGCCTACGAGGTGAGCTGTCGGGTTCGGGCTGGAGTTGCCCGGTCTCACGAGCGCGTGGGGCCGCGCTCGGGCGAGACTTCACCCCAAGCCGTCCGTGCTGTCGCCCGGCCGGCACGTACCTGGGTCCCCCGCTCCTGCCGTTCGGTGACGTGGACTCGCTACCGGGCGGCAGGACTCGGCGTCCCGGCAGCGGCCCTCCGCGTAACTGCGGCGAGCGTCGAAACCAAAACACACGAGTTCCGTTGCGGCAAGGAACGTCCGTTTTTCCGGCCCCGTGACGCGGAGTCCGATACGGGCGGACAGTACGGTGAGCGGTCGGGCATGCTCGCACGGTGAGTTGGATCTTTTCCGGGGCGGCGCCAACTTCGCCGCATGCCAGTTCAGTTGACCGAGTGTGAGGAGTTGGCCCGGAACGCGTCACGATGCCCGGTGGGCATACTGTTAGGCGCGTCACGCGAAGGGACAGACGTCGCTATGTCGACGGTAGTTGGCAAAACGGACTTAAGGGTCTTTTTGCGTATATGCCGAACTGGCGGCGACAAGCGCGCGTTGTGCCGTGCGAGCCGCGGACCGCTCGCGGACCCCTCATGGGCCGGGCCGCCCGAGACCGAGCACCGCACCGGCTCCGCCGCTCGGGGCTCTGCGGCCTCGGGGGTTCCGCCCGCTCAGGAGCCGAGTGGCGCGTAGTCCACACCGGTCAGTCGCCGGGAGGCGTCCCAGAGGAGCTCGCCCGCCAGGTCGTCGCGCGTCCACGGCGCCCGCCAGGCCGCCCCCGGCCCGCCGCGCACCCCGAGGAACCGCGGGCCGACGAACGAGTCCGGCGCTACGCCGGGCGCGGTGGCGGCGTAGAGGCTGGGCGCCGCACCCAGCTCCGGCGACGAGGCGACCAGCGTGAGGCTCAGCCGCATGGCGCGCTCCAGCCCCCGCTGGCCGGCCATGCGGGGTCCCTTGGCCTGCAGCTCGGTGGCGGAGTAGCCAGGGTGCGCGCTCGCGGCGATGAGCGGGTGGCCGCTGGTCCGCCGGGCCAGCTCGTGGGTGAACAGCAGATTGGCCGTCTTGGAGCGGGCGTACGCCTCCCACTTGCCGTAATGCTTGCGGCTCTGCAGATCTCGGATGTCGAGGTTGGCCAGCGTGTGCGCCAAACTGGAGACGTTCACCACCCGCGGGTACTCCGCCGCCAGCAGTCGCTCCAGTAGCAGCCCGGTCAGCGCGAAGTGTCCCAGGTGGTTCACGCCGAACTGTGTCTCGAAGCCGTCCGCCGTCTCGGCGTACGGGATCGCCATCAGGCCGGCGTTGTTGATGAGGATGTCGACCCGTTCGTGCGGCAGGTCCTCGGCGAAGGCGCGTACGCTCGCCAGATCCGCCAGGTCCAGCGCGCGGTACTCCACCCGCGCCTCCGGTGTCTGAGCGAGGAGTTGCTCGACGGCCGCCTTGCCGCGCCGGTCGCTGCGGCAGGCCAGCACGACCCGGGCGCCCCGGCGGGCGAGTTCGCGCGCGGTGACCAGGCCGAGTCCGCTGTTGGCGCCGGTGACCACGGCGATCCGGTCGCTCTGGTCCGGGATGTCCCGTGCTGTCCAGCTCATCGCCAGCACTGCTCCTCGTCTCGCCGCGAACGGCCGCGAGGGAACTTCCTCGCGGGGTCACAGCGTAGGGGCGGTCGCGCCGGCTGGCGAGACAGGCAACGCGGAAGGACGGCATGCTGGGGACATGTACGCGGAACGGCCGTCCCGACTCGGTGCGGGTGCCATCCTGTGGACCGGTCTCGCCAGCGGGCGGGCCGGTGGCACCCGCATCCTCCCGGACGGTTGCATGGACCTCATCTGGACCACGACGGGCCTGCTGGTTGCCGGTCCGGACACCCGTGCGTACGTCCACTCGTCCCGGGCGGGTGACCGCTCCACCGGCCTGCGGTTCGCGCCCGGCCAGGGTCCCGCGATCCTCGGACTGCCCGCGAGCGAGTTGCGCGACACCCGGGTCCCACTGGACGCCGTGTGGCCGGCCGGTGAGGTGCGGGAGCTGACGGAGCGGATCGCCGAGGCGCCCACGCCGGGCGGCGCACTCGAGACGGCGGTACGCGCCCGCGGCGGGCCCGACGCGCGCAGCGGGCGAGTGTACGAGCTGGTCCGTGCCGGCCGGCCGGTCGCCGAGGTGGCGGCGGCGGTGAACTACAGCGAACGGCAGCTGCACCGGCACGCGCTGGCCGCTTTCGGCTACGGGCCGAAGACGCTCGCCCGGATTCTGCGGATGCGCCGGGCGCTGCGGCTGGCCCGGGAGGGCCAGGCGTTCGGCGAGGTGGCGGCGACCGCCGGGTATGCCGACCAGGCGCACCTGGCCCGGGAGGTCAAGGCCCTGGCCGGCATCCCGCTCGGCACGCTGCTGGACGGTGGCTGACGAGCCGCTGGTGCTGGTGGCTGGGCCGCTGTCCGGCGCCTGGGGTCAGCCGAGCGGCGCGAACAGGTCCACGGTGTTGCCGTCCGGGTCCAGCACCTGAGCGTAGCGCTGGCCCCAGAACGCGTCCCAGGGCTGGTTCGCCCCCGCGTAACCGGCGGCGGTCAACTCCCGGTAGACGTGGTCCACTTCGAGCGGGCCGTCACAACGGAAGGCGAGCGCCGTACGCCCCGGGCCGACGGGCGTCTCCCAGTCGGGATGCACCGAGCGGGCCACTTCCTCGGTGTCCCAGGCGAGTCGTACGCCGCCGGGGCCGAGGGCCTCGACGTGCGGTTCCGTGTCGGCCTCCGGCGGGATGTCCAGGCCGAGGTGGCGGTAGAAGGCGAGCGTGGCCGGCATATCAGCCGTAATCATTCCAACAAGGTCAAATCGAGGTGCCATGTACGGCAGACTACGGGCCGGATCCGCGGCGGGTCTTGAACGAATCGGACACCGCCGGCTCCCGCGGCCACCTCATGGCTACGGTGGAGCGATGGCCGACATCCTCACCGTGCTGACCACCACCGACAGCGCTGCCGCCGCCGAAGCCCTGGCCCGTGGCGCCGTGGAGCGCCGGGTCGCCGCCTGCGCCCAGCTGAACGGGCCGGTGACCTCCGTCTTCCGCTGGGAGGGCGCCGTACGGACCGAGCCGGAGTGGCAGGTGCTGTTCAAGACCAGCGTGGCCGCGTACGCCGCCCTGGAGGCGTACATCCGGGAGGCACACGACTACGAGGTGCCGGAGATCATCGCCACCCCGGTGTCCCACGGCGGAGCCGACTACCAGGACTGGGTGGTCGAGGAGACGTCCGGGGACCGGTCCGTGCCGTCCGCGGACTGAGCGGTACGCGCCCGCCGTAGGCCACACCATGGCGGCGCGGGTGCCCGCCCGGCACCCGCACAGCACCCGCCCGGCGGCCGGGCGCGCGGGCCGGGCGTACGGTCGGCATATGCACGCAACCGAACGCACCGGCAGCATCCCCGGTTCCTACCGGCCCGCTGACGCCGAGCGGTGGGCGCCCGAACCGGACAAGCGCCCGGGGCGTACCGCGTTTCAGCGGGACCGCGCCCGGGTGCTGCACTCGGCGGCGCTGCGCCGGCTCGCGGGGAAGACCCAGGTGGTTCCCGCGGCTCCGGACAGCGACCGGGCGGCCAGCAGCGACGGCTGGGACGCCAGCCCGCGCACCCGGCTGACGCACTCGCTGGAATGCGCCCAGGTGGGCCGCGAGCTGGGGGCGGCCCTCGGCTGTGACGCGGACCTGGTCGAGATGGCCTGTCTGGCACACGACCTGGGACACCCACCCTTCGGTCACAACGGCGAGCGGGAGTTGAGCCGGATCGCCGAGCCGTGTGGCGGTTTCGAGGGGAACGCCCAGTCGCTGCGACTGCTGACGCGCCTGGAGCCGAAACGGTTCGTCGACGGTCCGCACGGCCCGGTCAGCGTCGGGCTCAACCTCACCCGGGCCGCGCTGGACGCCGCGACGAAGTATCCCTGGCATCGCGACGAGAGCCCGCATGACCCGGACTCGCCGAAGTTCGGGGTGTACGAGGACGACGTGCCCGTCTTCGCCTGGTTCCGGCTGGGCGCGCCCGCGGACCGTACGTGTTTCGAGGCGCAGGTCATGGACTGGGCCGACGACGTGGCGTACTCCGTGCACGACGTGGAGGACGGACTGCACGCGGGCTATCTGGCACCGGCCGCGCTGACCTCCCCGAGCGAACGGCAGGAGGTCCTCGACGCGGCACTCGCACGCTACGCCTCGGACGCCGAGCCGGACGAACTGGCGGAGGCCCTGGACCGGCTCCTCGAACAGGACTGGTGGCCGCACGACTACGACGGCACCGCGCTCGCGCAGGCCCGGCTCAAGGACGCGGCCAGCCAGCTCATCGGCCGGTTCTGCCTGGCAGCCGAGCGGGCGACCCACGCGGCGTACGGCACGGCCCACCTCACCCGGTACGCCGCCGAACTCGTGGTGCCGCGGCGCGCCCGTCTGGAGTGCGCGGTGCTGAAGGCCGTGGCCGACCGGTACGTCATGCAGCGCCCCGACCAGGCCAGACTGCGCGCCGAACAGCGCGAGATCCTGGCGGAACTGGCCGACGCGCTCAGCCTGCGGGCACCCGAGGGGCTGGACCCGCAGTTCCGCGCGCTGTACGCGGCGGCGGCGGACGACAGCGGGCGGTTGCGCGTGTTGGTGGACCAGATCGCCGCGCTCACCGACGCGTCCGCCCGCCGCCTGCACGGCCAGCTCACCGGACGACCCACCGGGGGGTAGCCGCTCCCCTCTCGGCGCAGCGGCCCGGGCACACGGGGCCGGGTGGATTGGGTGCTGACCGCCTGGGCAGGATGGGTCTCCCCGTCGAGCGCGAGCGTGGCACGTCCCCGTACGGGCCGTCGGGAGGCGGGACCGGCACGGTGGCGTGCCGGCTGCCGGCTCACCCCATTGCCTCTTCACCCGGCCCAGTCGGTGCGGCAGGCTCCTGGGAGGGGAACATTCGCGGGGAACGAGGTCGTGAACGCCGGGGGACAGCCTGTCAGCGAGGAGGCATCAAGTGGTCGACGCACATCGGACGTTCGTCATCGTCGGAGGTGGCCTGGCCGGAGCCAAAGCGGCCGAGACGCTACGTGCGGAGGGCTTCAGCGGTCGGGTCATCCTGATCGGCGACGAACGTGACCACCCGTACGAGCGTCCGCCGCTCTCCAAGGGATATCTCGCCGGGACCGACGAGCGGGACAGCGTCTTCATCCACGAGCGTGCCTGGTACGCCAGCGCCGACATCGAACTCCACCTCGGACAGCCCGCCGTGCAGATCGACCGTACGGACCGGTGCGTGCGCCTCGGCGACGGCACCCGGGTGCACTACGACACGCTGCTGCTGGCGACCGGAGCCGAGCCGCGCCGGCTGGACGTGCCGGGCACCAGCCTGGCCGGCGTGCACCACCTGCGGCGACTCGCACACGCCGACCGGCTGCGTGGCGTCCTGGCG
The DNA here is from genome assembly GCF_001751245.1 of Streptomyces oceani. Lineage (GTDB taxonomy): Bacteria > Actinomycetota > Actinomycetes > Streptomycetales > Streptomycetaceae > Streptomyces > Streptomyces oceani. Next base: position 194,536 of record NZ_LJGU01000127.1, on the reverse strand, counting down.
GCGCGCGGCCGGGAGAACGGCCACCTGGTGATCGCCGGTGCCGGTTGGATCGGCCTCGAGGTCGCCGCCGCCGCGCGGGCGTACGGTGCCGAGGTGACCGTCGTGGAACCGGAGACGACGCCGCTGCACCAGGTCCTCGGCCCCGAACTGGGCGCGTTCTTCACCGACTTGCACCAGGAGCGCGGCGTCCGGTTCCACTTCGGCGCGCGGCTGACGAAGATCACCGGGCACGCCGGCATGGTGCAGTCGGTGCTGACGGACGACGGCGACGAGCACCCCGCGCACGACGTACTCGCCGCGATCGGCGCCGCGCCCCGCACCGGACTGGCCGAGTCCGCCGGGATCGCGCTCGCGGACGGCAGGGGGAGCGGCGTCGCCGTGGACTCCGCACTGCGTACGAGCGACCCGCGGATCTTCGCCGCCGGGGACGTCGCGGCGGTGCAGCACGCGCTGCTCGGCACCCGGCTGCGGGTCGAGCACTGGGCCAACGCCCTGCACACCGGCCCGGCGGCGGCCCGCGCCATGCTGGGACAGGAGGTGGCGTACGACCGGGTGCCGTACTTCTTCTCCGACCAGTACGACGTGGGCTTCGAGTACTCCGGATGGGCGCCGCCGGGCAGCTACGACGAGGTGCTGATCCGGGGCGACCTGAACAAGCGGGAGTTCCTGGCCTGCTGGCTGCGGGACAACCGGGTGCTGGCCGGGCTCAACTGCAACATCTGGGACGTGACCGAGACGGTGCGGGAGCTGATCCGTACGGGCACCGTCGTCGATCCGCGCGCACTCGCCGATCCGCAGGTCCCGCTGGACCGGCTGCTGGGCTGAGCGTCGGGGGGAGCGCCCGGGCGCCGGGTGCACGGGGCGCTGGACGTAGGACGGTTCCGGGCGTACGGCGTAGCGGGCGACCGCCGGTCAACGGCGGATCAGCCCGCGCGAGGTCGCCACGGCCACCGCGGCCGTGCGGGAGTCGACCGCCAGCTTGCCGTAGATGTGCACCAGGTGGGATTTCACGGTCGCCTGGCTCAGGTGCAGCCGCTTGCTGATGTCGTGGTTCGACAGCCCGTCCGCGACCAGGCTGAGCACCTCCGTCTCGCGGCGGCTCAGCGAGGTGTCCGGGCTCCGCATCCGGTGCATCAGTCGGTCGGCGACGCCGGGCGCGAGGGCCGTACGCCCCAGGGCCGCGGCGCGTACGGCCGCGGCGAGCTCCTCCGGAGGGGCGTCCTTGAGGAGGTAGCCGGTCGCTCCCGCCTCGATGGCGGGGAGGGTGTCGGCGTCCGTGCCGTAGGTGGTGACGATCAACACCCGTGGGGCGTCCGCGGCGGCGGTGATGGCGGCGGTCGCCTCGGTACCGGTCATCCCCGAACCGAACCGCAGGTCCATCAGCACCACGTCGAGGGTGTGCTCGGCCACGAGCCGCACGGCGTCCTCCGCCGTCGCGGCCTCCGCGGCGACCTCGATCCCCGGCTCGGTCTCCAGCACGGCGCGAAGCCCGGCCCGTACGACGGGATGGTCGTCGGCCAGCAACAGGCGTACGGGCTGCCGCGCTTCGGGGGCGTCACTCATGACCGCTTCTCCTCGGGTGGCTCCTCGGGCGGCCGCTGTCGGTGTTCCTCCGCCCGGATCGTGCACTCCTCGTCGTCCGCCCGTTGGTCGTCCGCCCGTTGGTCACCGCCCGGGGCCGAGCCCGCCGGTAGCAGTACGGCCAGCGCGGTGCCGTGGCCCGGTGCGGACTCCACGGTGAGGCCGCCCTCCAGCGCCCGCGCCCGTGCCCGTATCGTGGCCAGCCCGAAGCCACCGCCGTCCGTGGGCGAGGGCACCTGGGACGGTGTGAAGCCGACGCCGTCGTCCACGACGTCCAGGGCCGTGCGGGTATCCATGTAGCTGAGAGTGACCTCCACCTCACGCGCGTGCGCGTGGCGGACCGTGTTCGCCAGTGCGGACTGGGCGATGCGGAGCAGCGCCACCTCGTGCGCCACCGGCAGCGAGGCCGGCGTACCAGAGACGTGGAAGCGTACGGTCAGGTCGTGCCGCTGCCCGGTGGTGTCGCACAGCCGCTGCAGGGCAGCCACCAGGGTGCCGCCGTCCAGGCCCGGCGGGGCGAGCGCCGCCACGAACCGGCGGGCCTCGGCCAGGTTGTCCTGGGCGGCCTGCCGGGCCTGGCTGACGTACCCCCCGGCGGGCTGCGCGTCCTCCGGGAGAGATCGCTCGGCGGCGCGCAGCAGCAGTTGGATGCTGGACAGCCCCTGGGCGAGGGTGTCGTGGATCTCCCGGGCGAGGCGTTCCCGTTCGGCGGTGACCCCCGCGGCGTGGTCCGCGGCGGCCAGGTCGGCACGGGCCGCGGTCAGTTCCTCGATCAGTGCCTGGCGCTGCTCGCTCTCCCGGGACAGCGACTGATAGCCGAGCACCACGGCGACCGCGACCGCCGCCCCCAGGGTCGGACCGATCGTGGTCCCCAACGCCAGGCCGCCCTCCTGCGCGGCGAAACCGAGGACGGCCGCGCCGGCGGTCACCACCACCGCGCCCAGCCCGAGGCGGCGCGGCAGCAGGTGCAACTGCAGGAAGTACAGCGGGAAGGCGAGCCACACGCCGTCCGGGGTCAACGCGAGCAAGCCCAGCCAACAGCCGCCGAGCATGGCCAGCCAGAAACGGGTCGCTGCCACGGAGCGCCCCACCGGGCCCAGCAGCGGACCAGCGGCGTAACAGGCGCCCAACAGCGTGGCGGCGACGAGCACGGCGAACGCGTCCGGCGGCCGCTCGGCCAGCGCGCGGCCGACCGTGAGCGCCAGCAGACCGGCGACCAGCAGGTGCAGACACCAGCTGAGCAGGCGCGACACGGGAGCGAGCGTACGAGGGTTCACAGCCTCCCCAGGTTAGCCAGCCGTCAGCCGGTGGGCATCAAACGAAAGGTGGAACCGAGCGTGCGCCTTTCGATCCCGGGACTGCGAACCCCGGCGCGATGTGTCCTCCTCGCAAGTCCGGCCAGGATGGGGACCGCAGCCGTACGGGAGTGGCACGTGTGCGCCCACGGCGCGGGCAACGACCGGAACGACCAAGGGGAGCGGGACGCCGGAAGATGTTTGTGGCCTGGAGAGACCTGCGGTTCGCCAAGGGGCGGTTCGCGCTGATGGGCATCGTGATCGTGCTGATCACCGCGTTGGTGGGGCTGCTGTCCGGCCTGACCGAGGGGCTGGGACGGCAGAACATCTCCGCGATCACCGGCCTGTCCGCGGACCGGCTCGCCTTCGCGGAGCCGGCCGAGGGGCAGCAACTGTCCTTCGACGACTCCTCCGTACGTGCCTCCCAGTGGCGCGACTGGGCGGACGTGGCGGGCGTACGCGGCGCGGAGCCGCTCGGCATCGCCATGACCCGGGCCCAGGTGGGGGAGCGTACGACCGGGGTGGCGGCGTTCGGCGTACGCGAGGGCTCGCGGCTGACGCCGGACGCCACCCCGCGGCCGGGCGAGGTCGTGCTCTCCGTGGCGGCGGCGGAGGAACTGGACGCCACATCCGGCGACCGCGTGCGGCTGGCCGGTGAGCGGTACGCGGTGGCGGAGGTGGCCGGAGACGCGGCGTACAGCCACGCGCCCGTCGTGTGGACCGGACTGGGCGACTGGCAGGGGCTCGCGCCGCACGTGGGCGGCGGCGAGTCCGGACCACGCGCCACCGTGATCGCGCTACGCACCACCGGGGAGTCCGAACTGTCCGATACGGACTCGGCACTCGGCACCCAGACCGTCAGCATCGAGGAGTCGCTGTCCGCGATCGGCTCCTACACGTCCGAGAACTCCTCGCTGCGCATGATGCGCGGCTTCCTCTTCGCCATCTCCGCGCTCGTCATCGGGGCCTTCTTCACCGTGTGGACCATCCAGCGCGGCCGGGACGTGGCGGTGCTGAAGGCGTTGGGCGCCAGCACCCGCTACCTCCTGCGGGACGCCCTCGGCCAGGCGGTGCTGCTGCTGACCCTGGGCACGCTGGCCGGTACGGGGGTGGCGGCCGGTGTCGGGGCCGTGATCTCCGGCGGCGTGCCGTTCGTACTGGATCCGGCCACGCTGCTGATGCCGGCCGGCGTCATGATCGCGCTCGGCGCTGTCGGCGCCACCCTCGCCATCCGCCGAATCACCGCCGTCGATCCGCTGACCGCACTCGGAAGTGTCTGACATGAGCTTGCTCCTGAGCGACATCACCCTCACCTATCCCGACGGCGACAGTCGACTCACCGCCCTCGACCAGATCAGCCTGGAGGCCGAGAACGGCACGGTCACGGCGGTGCTGGGGCCCTCCGGCTCCGGCAAGTCCAGCCTGCTGGCCGTCGCCGCCACCCTGATCACCCCGGACAGCGGCACGGTCACCATCGACGGCACCCCCACCACCGGCCGCGGTCGCGGCGCCCTCACCGCGCTGCGCCGGGAGCGGGTGGGCATCGTCTTCCAGCAGCCCAATCTGCTGCCCTCCCTCACCGCCGTAGAGCAACTCCAGGTCATGGCCCACCTGGACGGTCGTGCGCCCAGGGGTGCCCGGGGCCGGGCGGAGGAACTCCTGACCGCCGTCGGCCTGCGCGCGCAGGCGCACCGCCGGCCGCACCAGCTCTCCGGCGGGCAACGGCAGCGGGTCAACATCGCCCGCGCCCTGATGAACGAGCCCACCGTGCTGCTCGTCGACGAGCCCACCAGCGCCCTGGACCACGAGCGGGGCGCCGCCGTGGTGGGCCTGCTGGCGGAGCTGACCAGGCAGCGGGACACCGCGACGGTGCTGGTCACCCACGACCGTACGCACCTCACCGAGGCCGACCGGGTCCGCGAGGTCTGGGACGGGCGGCTGCGTCCGGCGTAAGGCCGTGCCCGGCCTCGCGTGGTCCCGGTCTCGCGTGGACGTGCCCAGCCCAGTGGTGGGACCCCGTCGTGGCGGACGTAGGCTGGCTCGTCATGGCCATACGTACGGAGCTGGTGGACGCCTCCAGCCTGCTGGTGCTGCGTCGGGAGGTGCTGCGGCCCGGACGGCCGCTGGAGGCCGCCCGGTTCGGCGGGGACGAGCTGCCGGGGGCCTTCCACGTGGCGGCCTACGAGGCGGACCCGGGCGCCGTTTCCCGGGGCCCGCAGCCGACAGGGCCGACGGAGTCGGCGGGTTCGACGCCGGCCGTACTGGCCTGCGGGACCTTCGTGCCGGAGGACTTCCCGGCTGGGCTGATCCCGCCACTCACCCTGGCGGGACGCGCCCCGGAGCGCGCCGCCGGTCGCGCGTACCGCATCCGCGGCATGGCGAGCGCCCCCGCCGTGCGTGGCCGGGGTTACGGCACCGCCGTGCTGCGGGCCGGTACCGCCGAGGCGGAGGCCCGCGGGGTGGAGCTGCTGTGGTGCAACGGCCGTACGGTGGCCCGCGGCTTCTACGAGCGGCACGGTTACACGGCGGTCGGCGGGGAGTTCCACATCGAGGACGTCGGATCGCACCACGTCTTCGCCCGGGCCCTCGGCTGACCCGGCGGCCGGGCGGGACCGGCAGGCCGGGCGGGCCGCACGACCGTCGGAGCCGCGCCGTAGAATCCCCACGTGGCGGGACGGATCAACGACGAGGACGTGCGGGCGGTGCGGGACGCCGTGCCGATCGACTCCGTCGTCTCGGAGTACCTCCAGCTGCGTAACGCGGGCGGGGGCAACCTCAAGGGCCTGTGCCCCTTCCATGACGAGAAGTCCCCCTCCTTCACCATCAGCCCCAGCAAGGGCTTCTACCACTGCTTCGGTTGCGAGGAGGGTGGTGACACCCTCGACTTCCTGATGAAGGTCGACCACCTGTCCTTCTCCGAGGCGGTCGAGCGGCTGGCCGCCCAGGCGGGCATCACCCTGCGGTACGAACAGGGGGGATACGGCCGCGGCAGCCAACAGGGTGAGCGCACGCGCCTGTTCGAGGCGCACCGGACGGCCGCGGTGTACTACGCCGAGCAGTTGCAGGGCCCGGAGGCGGGCCTCGCCCGTACGTTCCTCCAGGAGCGTGGCTTCGACCAGGACGCCGCCCGCCGCTTCGGCCTGGGCTACGCCCCGGCAGGCTGGGACCACCTGGTGCGCTTCCTGCGCGGCAAGGGCTTCTCGGACAAGGAGCTGACACTCTCCGGGCTCGCTCAGGAGAGCAGCTCCGGGCGGCCCATCGACCGGTTCCGGGGGCGGCTGCTCTGGCCGATCCGGGACATCGCGGGGGAGGTGGTCGGCTTCGGCGCCCGTAAGCTCCGCGAGGAGGACAACGGTCCGAAATACCTCAACACTCCCGAAACCGCCATCTATCGCAAGTCCCAGGTGCTGTACGGCATCGACCTGGCCAAGCGGGACATCGCGAAGGCCGGCAGGGCGGTGGTGGTCGAGGGCTACACCGACGTCATGGCCTGCCACCTGGCGGGCGTCACGGGAGCGATCGCCACCTGTGGCACCGCGTTCGGCGGAGAGCACGTCAAGATCCTGCGCCGGGTGCTGATGGACAACTCGCGCTCCGAGGTGGTCTTCACCTTCGACGGCGACAAGGCGGGACAGAAGGCCGCGTTGCGGGCCTTCGAGGACGACCAGAAGTTCGCCGCACGTACGTCCATCGCGATCACCCCCGGCGGCATGGACCCCTGCGACCTGCGCCTGGCCCAGGGCGACGAGGCGGTGCGGGAGCTGGTGGAGAGCCGGACGCAGCTGTTCGAGTTCGCGATCCGTTCCGTCGTCGAACAGCACAACATGGACACCGCGGAGGGCCGTTCGGCCGCGCTGGAGGAGGCCGCGCCGATCGTCGCGCGGATCAAGGACGCCGCTATCCAGCACGAGCACGCCGTACGCCTCGCGGGCCTGCTCGGCATCCTGGACACCCAGTTCGTGGTGCGCCGGATCGGACAGTACGCCCGCTGGGCGCGGGAGCGGGGCGCGCGCCCCGGCGCGGGCGGAGCCGGCCTGGACGGCCGGTCCGC
>NZ_LJGU01000127.1:0-187076 GCF_001751245.1 Streptomyces oceani | reverse complement strand
GGGCCGCGGCGCCACGAGTAGCCCGAGTGCCGCGAGTCCCACGGATCGTCGCGGCCCGCGGCAGCCTCCGCGCAGCCCCGCGCACCGGGTGGAGCGGGAATTGCTGAAGCTCGCCCTGCAGCGGCCCGAGCTGGTGGCACCGGCCTTCGACGCGTACGCCGCCGCCGAGTTCACGGCCGAGTCGTACGCCCTCGTGCGTACGGCCGTGGCCGCTGCCGGGGGCGTGACCGGCGCCGATCGGGACTACCTGCCACGGGTGCGGGACGCCGCGCCGGACGACCGGGTGCGCGGCCTGATCACCGAGCTGACCGTCGAACCACTGCGCACCACCCGGGAAGCGGACGAGGTGTACGCGGGCGAGCAGCTGATCGCCGTACGACTCGCCGCGGTCGACGCCCGCGTCGCCGAACTGGAGAGCAGCGCCCGCCGGATGGAGGCACGCCGGGACTTCGAGGGTTCGGCCCCGGTGCGTGAGCAGTTGTGGACCCTCCAGCAGTACGGCCGCGGACTGCGGGAACGAGGCGCCGCCGCCCTGTAGTCGGGCCGCCGCGGCGCTGTGGCGTTGTGGCACGGCGCTTTGGGGGCCGGAGCGGGCGGCGGCGTCCGCCCTCGGTCCGGGAAAAACTGGGCGCACGACTCTCGTGGCGAGAGTGTGTCGTACCCCACACTGGTGTGCGGTGCCTGAGTCATTGGAGCGCGGCGGTGTTGGCCGGGAGGGCCGCAGTCCCGCGCGGAACCGCACATCGATCTCGGGACGGGGCGCGGCGTGGCCGCCACCGTTCCTCTTCCGCACGTCGCCCCGGCAGCGATCACTTTGGAGGTCGCCCCCGTGCAGACCCAGACGCAGACCCAGCTTCTGACGAACGCGGCCTCCGCCGCACCACCATCGCCCGTAGGTCCCGCTCCCGTGGCACCACCCACCTCAGGTGTACCCGCACCGTCCTCGCCAGTCGGGCCCGCCAGGCCGCCACGGCACAACGGACGGGTGCCCCATCAGGCCCGCACCGCGGTCGGGACCGGGACTCAGCCGGACCGGGATCCCGAACGGTCCGTGCTCTCTCACGCACCGGGCCCCGGCAGCGGTTCCGGGGACCTCTTCCGGCAGTACCTGCGGGAGATCGGCCGGATACCGCTGCTCTCCGCGGCCGAGGAGGTGGACCTGGCCCGCCGGGTGGAGGCGGGTCTGTTCGCCGAGGAACGCCTCAACACCGCCACCGCCGCCCTGGACGACCAACTCGCGCTGGACCTGGACCGGATCGTGGTGCTGGGCCGGATCGCCAAGCGCACCCTGATCGAGTCGAACCTCCGGCTGGTCGTCTCCGTCGCCAAGCGCTACGTCGGCCGCGGGCTGACCATGCTCGACCTGGTGCAGGAGGGCAACCTGGGGCTGATCCGCGCCGTCGAGAAGTTCGACTACGCGCGCGGCTTCAAGTTCTCCACCTACGCCACCTGGTGGATTCGGCAGGCCATGTCCCGGGCGCTGGCCGACCAGGCCCGCACGATCCGGGTGCCCGTCCATGTCGTCGAGCAGATCAACCGGGTCGTACGCGTCCAGCGTCGGCTGCACCAGGAGAAGAGCCGGGAACCCACGCCCCAGGAGGTCGGCGAGGTCCTCGAGTTGACCGCGGAACGGGTCAGCGAGGTGCTGCGGCTCGCCCAGGAGCCGATCTCGCTGCACGCCCCGGTCGGCGAGGAGGACGACGCGAGCCTCGGCGATCTGATCGAGGACGGGGACGCGGACTCGCCCGTGGAGTCGGCCGCCTTCCTGCTGCTGCGCGAGCACCTGCAGGCGGTGCTCTCCACCCTCGGCGAGCGCGAACGCAAGGTCGTGCAGCTGCGGTACGGCCTGGCCGACGGCCGGCCGCGCACCCTGGAGGAGATCGGCCATCTCTTCGGGGTCACCCGGGAGCGGGTGCGGCAGATCGAGGCCAAGACGCTCGCCAAGCTCCGCGAACACGCCTTCGCCAACCAACTGCGGGGCTATCTCGACTAGTCCGAGTCGGTTGGATCCTCCTGGGCGCCTCGAGGACAATGCGACCGGTCGTGGGAGGGGTGGGCGAATTCATGGACAGTGACCTGCGGCGTGCGGCCGTCATGACCCTTGCCGAAATCGGGCGAAGCGATGATTGGCGTGACCGGGCGGATGCCGGTCACAGCCTGGCAGTGTTCGCCGAGACGCGGGAAGCCCTGGAGCCGCTGCTGGGGCTCGTGCTCGACCCTCGTGACACCTTCGTCACCAGACGGACCGCGGAGGGTTTGCTTCGGCGAAGGGACAGGGCCGGACTGACGATCGTCGCGTCCGCACTGGCGGTAGCCAACGACAACCACGCCGACTGGATTCACACCGCGATCGTCGATGTCCTCAGCATTTTCTCGGACGACCTGGACGAGGCGCTACGGCTCTGCGAGGAGATGGCTGGCGATACCGACGACCGTGTTGCCCTTGGGGCGCGCCTGTTGCACGAGAGCCTGGCACAGATCGATCCCGTGCTTCGCTCCTCGTGACATGGGGATACGATCGCCGCCTTGAGGGTGCGGGGTATCGAGGACAACGGCGGCGAGCGCGTTGTCCGCTCAGTGGCACGGTGGCGGCGCGGCGGACCGGCCGCACGAGGCCCCGCCGCCGGCTCTCAGTAGCCGGCCCCGTCCTGGGCCGGCCCGAAAGCGTCCGGGTACGCCTGGTCGCGTACGGTCGTGTACTGCTGTCGTACCGCCTGCCACGCCGCGGCCTCCTCGCCGAGGTCGAAGGTGTGGCCGGCCGCCGCCGGCCACACCGGAGGCGTCTCACCACCACTGAGCGCCCAGGCGGCCTGCCGCGCCGCGCCCAGTGCCGTGTAGTCCGCCGGCTCCGGCACCACCACCTGCGCCCCGAACAGGCCGGGCGCCAGCGACCGTACGGCCGGCAACTCGGCGGCCCCGCCCAACAGGAACACCCGCCGCACCTGCACACCGCGGGCGCGCAGCACGTCCAGGCCGTCGGCCAGGCCACACAGCATGCCCTCCACACCGGCTCGTGCCAGGTGCTCGGGCCGCATGCTCTCCCGCCGCAGGCCGTGCAGCGAGCCTGCGGTGTGCGGCAGGTTGGGCGTGCGCTCACCCTCCAGATACGGCAGCAGCACCATGCCGTGCGCCCCCGGGCTGGACTTCAGTGCCAACTCCGAGAGCCCCTCGAGGTCCGTGCCCAACAGCTCGGCGGTGCCCCGTAGCACCCGGGTCGCGTTGAGCGTACGCACCACCGGCAGGTGCAGGCCGGTGGCGTCGGCGTACGAGGTGATGGTGCCGGTCGGGTCGGTCAGCGCCTCGTGGTGGACGGCGAAGACGGAACCGGAGGCGCCCAGTGAGACCACCGCGTCGCCGAGTGAGACACCGAGGCCGAGGGTCGCGGCCATGGTCTCGCCGGTGCCGGCGGAGATCAGCAACCCCTCGGGGGTGTGCCCGGCCGCCGCGGCCGGATGGACCACCTCGGGCAGCCGTACCTGGTGCCCCAGGGCCAGCTCCACCAGGTCGGTGCGGTACATGCCGGTGGCCGCCGACCAGTAGCCGGTTCCCGAGGCGTCCCCCCGGTCCGTCGTACGCCGCTCGGGACGGCCCAGCAGCTGCCAGACCAGCCAGTCGTGGGGTTGTAGCAGCTCCGTGATCCGGCTGGCGGCCTCCGGGTCCTGTCGCGCCAGCCAACGCAGCTTCGACACCGGGTGCGCCGCCTGCGGCACCGCGCCCACGGCCTGTGCCCAGGCCGTTCGCCCGCCGAACGTGTCGGTGAGATCGGCGGCGGCACTCTGCATCCGCTTGTCGTTGCCCAACAGTGCCGGGGCCACCGGGTTACCCGCCGAGTCCAGCGCGATCAGGCCCTGTTGCTGCGCCGCGACGCCGATTGCCCGTACGTCCGCCAACTGGCCCGTACCGGCGGCCTTCCCGAGGGAGATCAACCAGGACTGCGGGTCGTCCCGCTCGCCGGAGTGTTCCGCGTGCCCCTGCCGGACGATCTCGCCGGTGTCGGCATCGCAGACGACGATGCGGGTGTGCTCGGACGAGCTGTCCAGACCAGCGACGATGGCCATGTCCGTACGCTGCCTTCCCCTGTGAACGTCTGCCCCGTGGGGCCGTGCGTGGCACCGCCCCGGTGCGGTCCGGTGTGCGGTACCACCCTCCGGGCCCCCTCTGACACCGCGAATCTACCGCACGCCCGTGTGGCGCTGGGGAACGGCGGCGGGGATCGCCGACCGAGCGGTCCGTACGTGGTGGCGTGTCCGTCCGGCCGCGCACGACGGTCGTGGTGTGCGATCCTGGCCCCGGTAGCAGCGAGTGACCGTTGTTCGCGCCCCCGTGACGGGCGCTCCGAGACGGACAGCCGAACCGACGCTCGGTGGGTCAGCGACGTCCAGGGCAGGCACGATGGATTCGGATTCCCGTACACCCGCCTTCCGGGCCAATCCGTGGGCGCTGCGCGAGTACGCCTTCCTCGCCGACGGCGAGCGGGGCGCCCTCCTGGATCCGAACGGCGCAGTGGTGTGGCTGTGCGCCCCGCGCTGGCACAGTGCCGCGATCTTCTCGGTGCTGATCGGCGGCGACGGGCGGTACGTCGTGTGCCCGGAGGACGAGTGGCGGGTGTGGGGCGGCTACTACGAGGCGGGCAGCCTCATCCGGGTCAGCCGCTGGGTCACCCGGGACGGCGTCGTCGAGTGCCGCGAGGCGCTGGCCATGCCGGCCACCCCGGACCGGCTCGTCATGCTGCGCAGCGTCCGGGCGGTGCGCGGCGACGCCCGGGTGCGGCTGCTGCTCGACCCCCGGCCGGACTTCGGGCAGTCGGCCCCGCCACCGCTGCGCTGGGACGGCGGGATCTGGAGCGCCGCCGCCGGCGACCTCCGGCTGCGCTGGACCGGTCCGCCGGACGCCTCCTGGGTGTCGGAGGGCGGACTGCACACCCGTCTTGAGTTGCCGGAGGGGACGGAGCGCGACCTCGTGCTCGAGATCCGTACGGCCGGCGCCGGCTCCCCGACCCGGGCGGCTGACGACCTGGACGCGCGGCGGCTGTGGCGGGCCACCGAACGGCGTTGGCGGGAGCTTGTGCCCGACTGCCGGGACGTGCCAGCTCGCGGTGATGTCCAGCACGCCTACGCCGTGCTGCACGGCATGACCAGCTCGGCCGGCGGCATGGTCGCCGCCGCCACCACCTCGCTGCCCGAACGCGCCAACGAGGGGCGCAACTACGACTACCGCTACGCCTGGCTGCGTGACCAGTCTTACGCCGGTATCGCCGCCGCCGCGCACGGGACGTACCCGCTGTTGGACAGCGCGGTGCGGTTCGCCACCGCGCGGGTGCTGGAGGACGGTGACGCGCTGCGGCCGGCGTACACCGTGGACGGCGGACGGGTGCCGTCCGAGCGGAGCCTCCCCCTCACCGGTTACCCCGGGGGCAGCGACCGGGTCGGGAACCAGGCGGCGCGGCAGTTCCAGCTGGACACCTACGGCGAGGTGTTGCAGCTCTTCGCCGAGGCGGCTCGGCACGGTCGGCTGGACGACGACGGCCGGCGCGCGATCGACGCGGCGGTAGGGGCCGTCGAGCGGAACTGGCAGCGCCCGGACGCCGGCCTGTGGGAGCTGGAGCCGCGCTGGTGGAGCCACTCGCGGCTGAGCGTCGTCGTGGGATTGCGGGCGCTCGTACGACAGGTGCCCGGACCGTCCGCGGCGCGTTGGTCGAGCCTCGCCGACGGCATACTGCGGGAGACGCGCCGCCGGTGCCTGCGTCCGGACGGCGCGTGGGCACGCGCGGCGGACGACCCGAGCCCGGACGCCGGGCTGCTCCTACCCCTGGCGCGTGGTGCCTTGGAGGCGAACGCGCCCAGCGCACTGGCGACCCGGGAGCTGGTGCGGGAGCAACTGACCCAGGAGGGTTTCGTCTACCGCTTCCGGCACGACGACCGGCCGCTGTACCAGGCGGAGGGTGCGTTCCTGCTGTGCGGTTTCATGATGGCGCTGGTGACCGCGAGCGACGGCGAACAGATCGCCGCGTACCGCTGGTTCGAGCGCACCCGCTCGGCGTACGGGCCGGCGGGCCTGTTCGCCGAGGAGTACGACGTGATACAGCGGCAGCTGCGCGGCAATCTGCCGCAGGCGTTCGTGCACGCCCTGCTGTTGGAGGCGGCGGTGCGGCTCGGCGACAGCGGGCCCGGCTGAGTCGTCCGCCGGGCCGGCTCGGGTGTGGTCGGTCAGCACGCGCGGTCAGTCCGGTCCCGCTCTCGCGTCCCTCGCCGGTTCCGCCGTCGCTTCTCACTCCGGTCGCGGCTCGGACGTCTCCCGCGCCGCCCTGGCAGCCAGCCGTTCCCGCTGCGGTACGACCGTGTACGCCGGGTCCTCGGNCGCCGCGGCGAGGGCGGCGGCGTACCGCGCGGGTTCGTTCTCCCGCCGTGGCCCGGTGACCAGGGCCATGCCCGCTGCGGCGGCGGTGGCGGAGGCGGCGAAGAGATACGGCAGTTCGCGGTGCGCCTCGTGCCAGGCCGGCACGGCCGTGTCAGCGGCGAGCACCGCGGTGTAGGAGGTGACCAGCGGACCGAGGAGCGCGGCGGCGCCGGTCGCCGTGGCACCGGTACGCCGCAATCGGCCGCTGACGGCGCTGGCGGCCGCGACACCGGCGAGCGGGCCGTAGCCGGCGAGCAGCCAGGAGCCCACGCTCATCGGGGAGGTCGGCTTCATCACCCGCAGCATGTTCCCGAACCGGGCCGGCCGTCCCAGGTCGTGGATCAGGGCGACGGTGGCGAGTGAGACCGAGCCGAGCGAGGAGACCTTCAGCGCGGTGGCCGTGTGCGTACGACCGGTGGCCTGCGCTCCGGCGGCCAGCACCGAGCCGGCACCTGCGAGGCCGCCGAGGAAGAAGTAACCGGCGATGTCCCGGGCGGACCAGGCGGGCGTCTTGATCACCGGTTGGCCGTAGTAGTCCTGGAACTCCGCGCGCGGCACCATGGACCGCTCGGCGCGTTTCCTCCGGCCGCCGTTCGGGGCGAGACCCCCGGAGTCCCGACCCTCGGTGCCTCGGTCCGCGGCGCTTCGGTCCTCGACGGGCGGACCACCTACGGACGGCCCGCCGCCGGCCCGCAGCGCCGCCGGCGCCGCCGCGCGGCCGGTCGCCGGCTCGGCTGCTGGTGCCGGTCCGCTCTGCCTTGGCCCGCTGTGTTCCGGTCCGCTCTGGACGGGTCGTTCGTCCTGGCCGGCTCGGCCCCGGTGCCCGTCGGGCACGCCTGGTGAGCTGCTCAAGCCCTCGTCCCCTTCCCGTTTCGGGTACTACTCGCCGCGAACGCCAGCAGACAGCCGCCCAGCAGCGAAGCGGCGGCCGCTCCGGCGTGCCGCCACATCGCGGGCAGGTCCCTGGTGGTCACCACCGGGTCCGGCGGGAGCCCGTACACCTCCGGCTCGTCCAGCAGCAGGAAGAACGCGCTGTCGCCGCCCACCCCGTCCGCCGGGTCGTGGCCGTACAACCGGGCGTCCGACACTCCGGCCTGGTGCAGTTGGTCCACCCGCAGAGCGGCCCGCTCACGCAGCTCGTCCAACGGCCCGAACTGGATGGACTCGGTGGGGCACGCCTTGGCGCAGGCTGGTTCCTGGCCGACGCTCAGCCGGTCGTAGCACAGCGTGCACTTGAACGCGCGGCCGTCCGAGGGGCGTTGCTCGATCACGCCGTACGGGCACGCGGGCACGCAGTAGCCGCAGCCGTTGCAGATGTCCTCCTGGACGACGACGGTGCCGAACTCGGTGCGGAAGAGCGAGCCCGTCGGGCAGACGTCCAGGCAGGCGGCGTGCGTACAGTGTTTGCACACGTCCGAGGCCATCAGCCAGCGCAACTCGCCGTCCCCGCCGGCGGACTGAGCGGCCTCGGCCACCGGCAGCTCGGTACGTCCCTCCGGGGCGGGCACCGGCGGGGCGGCCGGCGCGGACTGCTCGATGAAGGCGACATGGCGCCAGGTCGAGGCACCCAACTGCTGCGTGTTGTCGTACGACATGCCGCTGAGCGTCAGCCCGTCCTCCGGCAGCGCGTTCCACTCCTTGCAGGCCACCTCGCAGGCCTTGCAGCCGATGCACACCGAGGTGTCGGTGAAGAACCCCACGCGTGGCGGCGGTTCCGGCTCAAGAGTGTCGCCGGCCGCCGGAGCGGAGCCGGCGTCGCCGGCCAGGCCGCGCTCGGGGTCGTGTGGCGGGTTCCCGGTCATGCCCTGTCCTCCGGGTCGTCGTCGGTCGCGCCTGGGCTGGTCCCGGTCCCTCGGGCGGTGCCCGGACCGCCAGTACCGCCGCCCGTCGACGCCGTGGCCCGCACGGTGCCGGTGTCCGTGGTGCTGCCCGCCCGCGCGCGGTAGTCCGCGAGCAGCGTGCGGAGTCCCGGCCCGCGCGGCCGGCGTCCCGGCCGGATGTCGGCGGTGAGCGCCTTGTCCTCCTGGATGTGCGCGTTCGGATCGAGCGCGATGGACACCAGCTCGTTCGCCGCGTCGCCGCGTACGGTGCCGTTCGGGCCCCAGTGGAAGGGCAGCCCGATCTGGTGGACCGTACGGTCGTGCACTGTCAGCGGTTTGATCCGCTCGGTGACCAGCACCCGCGCCTCCACGGCGTTGCGCGCGGTGACGACGGTGGCCCAGCCGCCGTGCCGCAGGCCGCGTTCGGCGGCCAACGCGGGGGAGACCTCGCAGAAGAACTCCGGCTGTAGCTCGCCCAGATAGGGCGACCAGCGGCTCATGCCGCCCGCCGTGAAGTGCTCGGTCAACCGGTGCGTCGTGACCACGTACGGGAAGACGCCGGCTCCCGGCTCCGCGCCGCTGGGGTGGTACTCGTTCCCCTCCCGGGGCTTGAGTTGACGTACCGGGGAGCGGGAGTAGCGCGGATAGAGGGCGTTTCCGAACGGCGAGTCCTGCGGCTCGTAGTGTGTCGGCAACGGTCCGTCCACCAGGCCGGCCGGGGTGAAGAGCCAGCCCTTGCCGTCGGCCTGCATGATGAACGGGTCGTCGCCGCGCAGCGCCGCCGGCCCCGTCGCGTCCGGCGGCGGTACGTAGTCCGGCGGCCGGTCCGGCACGAAGTCCGGCACGTCCGGGCCGGTCCAGCGGCCCGCCTCGGTGTCCCAGCGCAGGTACGCCTTGCGGGTGCTCCACGGGGTGCCGTCCGGTGCGGCGGAGGCGCGATTGTAGAGGATGCGCCGGTTCGCCGGCCAGGACCAGGCCCACTCGTGCGCCGTCCAGTTCTGCTCGGTGTGCGGCCGGCGCCGTGCGGCCTGGTTCACCCCGTCCGCGTACACCCCGCAGTAGATCCAGCAGCCGCAGCTGGTGGAGCCGTCGTCGGCCAGTTCGGTGTACGCGGACAGCGGGGCACCGTCCGGGCCGTAGCCGTTGATCTCCGCCAGCACGGCGCTGGCGTCCGGCTCCCGCAACACGCCGGTGACCGGGTAGTCCCAGGCGAGATCGCGTACGCCGGCGTCCCTCGGGTCGGTCGAGGAGGCCAGCCTCTCCTTGATCCGACGCCCCAGGTGATAGGTGAACCACAGGTCGCTGCGCGCGTCACCGCTCGGCTCGACGGCCTCCTCGTGCCACTGCACCCAGCGGTTGGTGTTGGTGAACGATCCGGACTTCTCGGTGTGCGAGGCCGCCGGGAAGAAGAAGACCTCCGCCTTGATGTCCTCGGTGCGCAACTCGCCCGACTCGATCTCGGGGCCGTCCTGCCACCAGGTCGCGGACTCGATGAGCGAGAAGTCCCGTACGACCAGCCAGTCCAGCTCGGCCATGCCGAGGCGTTGCAGTCGGGTGTTCGCGGAACCGACCGCGGGGTTCTCACCCATCAGGAAGTAGCCCTTGCACTGCCCGTCGAGCTGCGCGAGCACGGTGTCGTACGTGCTGTGCGAACCGGTGAGCCGCGGCAGGTGGTCGAAGCAGAAGTCGTTCTCCGCGGTGGCGGCGTCGCCGTAGTACGCCTTGAGCAGGCTGACGAAGTACGCCCGCATGTCGCCCCAGAAGCCCTTACGGGTACGGCTCGCGGTGACGAACGCGGCCAGGTCCTGGTGCGCGTGGGCGTGCGGCATGGGCAGGTAGCCGGGCAGCAGGTTGAACAGCGTGGGGATGTCGCTGGAGCCCTGGATCGAGGCGTGTCCCCGGAGCGCCTGGATTCCGCCACCAGGGCGGCCGATGTTGCCCAGCAGCAGTTGGAGCACGCTGGCGGCGCGGATGTACTGGGCGCCGACGGAGTGTTGGGTCCAGCCGACCGCGTAGGCGAAGGCGCTGGTGCGTTCCCGACCGGAGTTGCTGGTCAACGCCTCGCACACGCGCAGGAACGTCTCCTTGGGGACGCCGCAGATCCGCTGGACCATGTCGGGGGTGTAGCGCGCGTAGTGCCGCTTGAGGATCTGGTAGACGCAGCGCGGGTGTTGCAGCGTCTCGTCCCGTTCCGGTGCCGGATGCGCCTGTGCGCCGCCGGAGCCGTGTGTCTCGGAGCCGGCGGCGTCCTGTACCTCGGCGTCGGTGGGGTCCGGGACGCGGCGGTCGTACAGCTGGTCCCGGTCGCCGGCGGGTGCCTGCACCTCCGCGCCGTCGTACTGCCAGGTGACGGGGTCGTAGTGTCGCCCGTCCGCGTCCAGCCCGGAGAACACCCCGCCCAGTTCCTCGGTGTCCTGGAAGTCCGCGTTGACCAGCGTGGCCGCGTTGGTGTACGCGAGTACGTACTCCCGGAAGTCCTTCTCCTCGGCGAGCACGTGGTGGATGATCCCGCCGAGGAAGGCGATGTCGCTGCCCGCGCGGATCGGCACGTGCAGGTCCGCGAGCGCGCTGGTGCGGGTGAAGCGCGGGTCGACGTGGATGACCTGTGCGCCGCGCGCCTTCGCCTCCATCACCCACTGGAAGCCCACCGGGTGTGCCTCCGCGAAGTTGGACCCCTGGATGACGAGGCAGTCGGCGTGCTGGAGGTCCTGCAGGAAGGTGGTGGCCCCGCCCCGGCCGAAGGAGGTGCCCAGGCCGGCGACGGTGGAGCTGTGGCACACCCGTGCCTGGTTCTCCACCTGCACCACGCCGAGGCCGGTGAACAGCTTCTTGATGAGGTAGTTCTCCTCGTTGTCCAGGGTCGCTCCGCCGAGCGAGGCGATGCCGAGGGTGCGTGCCACCCGCAGGCCGTCCTGTTCCCACTGCCAGGTGCGCCGCCGGGTCTCGACCACCCGGTCGGCGACCATGTCCATCGCGATCTCCAGGTCCAGGGGTTCCCACTGGTGTCCGTACGGGCGCCGGTAGAGCACCTGGTGACGGCGGGCCGAACCGGTCGTCAGCTGCAGTGTCGCGGCGCCCTTCGGACACAGCCGGCCGCGGCTGACGGGGGAGTCGGGATCGCCCTCGATCTGGACCACCCGCTCGTCCTTGACGTACACCTGCTGCCCGCAGCCCACCGCGCAGTACGGGCACACCGAGGGGACCACCCGGTCCGCGGTGGCCGTACGGGTACGGGCGGGCAGCGCACGCGTACGTGGCGAGGTGGCGCTGCTGCCGCGGCCGAGCGGGTCGCGCCCGGTGAACTGCCGGTAGACCGGCCAGCGACGCAGCACTTCGCGGACGTTCATGCCGTCCTCCAACGGGCAGACGCGGTGCCGCCGACCGTGCCGGCCGGGAGGGCCGGCGGGCGGTTCGACGGAGCACTGGATCCGCGGCCGAGTGCCCGGCCCGGGACGCCCGAAACGCCCGCTTGGGCGGGCGGCGTGCACGTCATCCGAACAGCCGTAGGCGGCGGGCGGGCGCTGGGCCGCGCGCGATCGCCGGGGGAGACGTGGTGTGGTACTTCTGGCAGGGCCAGCCGGTCCCGCCGTCCTGAGCGCAGTCCGGCCGCCCCGTGCCGCACGGACGGGGCGGCCGGACCCGTGCGGGTCAGGCCCCGACGTACGCCGCGAGATGCTCGCCGGTGAGGGTGGACCGGTCGGCGACGAGTTCGGCGGGTGTGCCCTCGAAGACGACCCGACCGCCGTCGTGACCGGCGCCGGGCCCGAGGTCGATGATCCAGTCGGCGTGCGCCATGACCGCCTGGTGGTGCTCGATGACGAGCACCGACTTGCCGGCGTCGACGAGCCGGTCGAGCAGGCCCAGCAACTGCTGGATATCCGCGAGGTGGAGGCCGGTGGTCGGCTCGTCGAGTACGTAGACCCCACCCTTCTCGGCCATCCGGGTCGCCAGCTTGAGACGCTGCCGCTCGCCGCCGGAGAGCGTGGTGAGCGGCTGGCCGAGGGTGAGATACCCGAGCCCGACGTCGGCGAGCCGGGTGAGGACGCGGTGCGCCGCCGGCACGCGTGCCTCCCCGGAACCGAGGAACTCCTCGGCCTCGGCCACCGACATCGCCAGCACCTCGGTGATGTCGCGGCCCCCGAGCTTGTGTTCCAGCACTGTCGCCTGGAACCTTTTCCCCTCGCACTCCTCGCAGGTGGTGGCCAGGCCGGCCATCATCCCCAGGTCGGTGTGGATGACGCCGGCGCCGTTGCAGTTCGGGCAGGCGCCCGAGGAATTGGCGCTGAACAGCGCCGGTTTCACGCCGTTGGCCTTCGCGAACGCCTTGCGGATCGGCTCGAGCAGTCCGGTGTACGTCGCCGGGTTGCTGCGTCGCGAGCCGCGGATCGCTCCCTGGTCGATCGCCACCACGCCGGCGTCGGCCGACACCGACTGCCGTGGCAGCGAGCCGTGCAGGAGCGAACTCTTGCCGGAGCCGGCGACCCCCGTGACGACGGCGAGCACCCCGAGCGGGATGTCGACGTCGATTCCGCGCAGGTTGTGTGTCCTCGCGTCGCGAATCTCCAGGGTGCCGCTGGCCCCGCGCACGGTCTCCTTGAGAGCGGCCCGATCGTCGAGATGGCGCCCGCTGAAGGTGTCGCTCTTCCGCAGCTCGTCGACGGTCCCCTCGAAGCAGATGGTGCCGCCGGCCGCACCGGCACCGGGGCCGAGGTCGACGACATGGTCGGCGATCGCGATGACCTCCGGCTTGTGCTCGATGACGAGCACCGTGTTGCCCTTGTCGCGCAAACGCAGCAGCAGCTCGTTCATCCGCTGGATGTCATGGGGGTGCAGGCCGATGGTGGGTTCGTCGAAGACGTACGTCACGTCGGTGAGCGAGGACCCGAGATGTCGGATCATCTTGACCCGCTGTGCCTCGCCACCGGACAGCGTGCCCGAGGAGCGCTCGAGCGAGAGGTAGCCCAGACCGATCTCGACCAGGGAGTCGAGGATCTGTCGCAGGGCCCCCAACAGCGGCGCCATCGAGGGCTCGTCCAGCCCGCGGACCCATTCGGCCAGGTCACTGATCTGCATCGCGCAGGCGTCGGCGATGCTGGTGCCCTCGATGAGCGAGGACCGGGCCGCCTCGCTGAGTCGGCTGCCCGCGCAGTCCGGACAGGTGGTGAAGGTGACCGCCCGGTCCACGAACTCCCGGATGTGCGGCTGCATCGCCTCCCGGTCCTTGGACAGGAAGGACTTCTGGATCTTCGGGAGCAGACCCTCGTAGGTGAGGTTGACGCCCTCGACCTTCACCTTGGTCGGCTCCCGGTGCAGGAAATCGGCCATCTCCCGCTCGCCGAACTCGCGGATCGGCTTGTGCGGGTCGAGGAAGCCGGACTCGGCGTAGACCCGTACGGTCCACCAACTGTCCGACTTCCAGCCGGGGATGGTGAACGCGCCCTCCGCGAGCGACTTGGAGTCGTCGTAGAGCTGGGTGAGGTCGATGTCGGAGACCGAGCCCCGGCCCTCGCAGCGCGTGCACATGCCGCCGGTACGGGTGAAGCTCTGGCGCACCGTCTTCTTGGCGCCGCGCTCGACGGTGATGGCGCCACTCGCCCGGACCGAGGCGACGTTGAAGGAGAAGGCGCCCGGCGAGCCGACATGCGGCCGCCCGAGCCGGCTGAAGAGGATGCGCAGCAGCGCGTTGGCGTCCGTGGCGGTGCCGACCGTCGAGCGGGGGTCGGCGCCCATCGGCTCCTGGTCGACGATGATCGCGGTCGTCAGTCCGTCGAGCACGTCCACCTCCGGCCGTGCCTGGGTCGGCATGAAGCCCTGTACGAAGGCGCTGTAGGTCTCGTTGACCATCCGCTGTGACTCCGCGGCGATCGTCCCGAAAACCAGCGAACTCTTCCCCGAACCGGAGATCCCGGTGAACACCGTCAACCGGCGCTTCGGGATCTCGACACTCACGTCCCGGAGGTTGTTCACCCGCGCTCCGTGCACGCGGATCCTGTCGTGGCTGTCGGCCTCCTGCGGTGCCGGCGACCGTGTGCTCGTCCCGGTGGTCCTGCTCATGCTCGCTCCTGGTGTCCATGGGGTCGGCTTGACCATCCGGCGTGACCCGGCTGGACACCGGCCGGCTGTCGGCGGGCCGGCGCCCAGCAGTGTGCTACGTCCTCGCCACGCGGTCGACGCCCGGTCGGCTGCGCGCTTCGGGGCCTGGGGCGACGTCGGCTCGCGCTCAGTTCACTTTCCGCGCGCCTGCGTGAAGCGCAGCATGTTGCCCGAGGGGTCGCGGAAGGCGCAGTCGCGTACCCCGTACGGCTGGTCGACCGGCTCCTGGAGCACCTCGCCGCCCGCGGCGCGCACCTGCTCGAAGGTGGCGTCGCAGTCAGCGGTGTCGAAGATGACCCCGCGCAGCAGTCCCTTCGCCAACAGCTCCGCCATGGTCTGCCGGTCGGCGGGCGAGGCGTTCGGATCGGCGAGCGGCGGCTCCAGGACCACGGACACGTCGGGCTGTTCCGGCGAGCCCACGGTCACCCAGCGCATGCCCTCGAACCCGACGTCGTTGCGCACCTCGAGGCCCAGCGCGTCCCGGTAGAAGGCGAGTGCCTTGTCATGGTCGTCGACGGCGATGAAACAGGTGGAGAGTGTGATGTCCATGTGCTTCACGCTACGGAGCCGAGCCGGGTTTCGCTTCTCCGTTCCTGACCGGTCGGGTGTGAATCTTGGCCACGCAGGCCGGGATGGCGGCGCCCGCGTCGTGCGGACGGTCCCGGTAGGCGCTGGGACTCTCCCCGACCAGCTCGGTGAAGCGCGAGCTGAACGAGCCCAGCGAGGTACAGCCCACCGCGAAGCAGACCTCCGTCACCGACAGGTCGCCCCGCCGCAGCAGCGCCTTGGCCCGCTCGATCCGGCGGGTCATGAGGTAGCCGTACGGCGTCTCCCCGTAGGCGGCGCGGAAACTGCGGGAGAAGTGCCCCGGCGACATCAGGGCGGCGCGGGCGAGCGCCGGCACGTCGAGCGGCTCCGCGTACTCGCGGTCCATCAGGTCTCGGGCCCGACGCAGCCGGACGAGGTCCTCCAACTCCACCGGTCCACCATGGCACACCCCTCCGACACCGCCGGTGGTACGGATGAGGGCGCTGGCCCGTGGCGCCGGCGCGGCCCTGGCCGAGCACGCTCCTGGGTCGCCGCGAACAAGGACCGGTTGCCCCGTACGTACGCGGGAATCACGCAGCACTCGGTGCCCTACCGCAAAGCCGTCCTGGCTGAACTGTCCCCGGCGGAACGGGGCAGGGCATGGTCCGAGCACATCACCCGTTATCGGTCCGCGCACACGGAACTGACGACTGGGCGGGAGGCCGTGCTGGACGAGGCGTCCCGGGTGGTTCCCGACCTCTTCCGTCGTGGGCCGGGCGAGCGGGCGGAAGTCGCCCGACCGTTGGAGGAGGCGGCGAAGCGGGAGTTCGGCCGTTCCGAGGCCGTGCGGTACTCGCCGATTTCGGCCCCGCCGACGCGGAGGAGGACGTGTCCCCGAAGGAGCTCTGTTCCTGTTCGACGGCAAGTGACACCGCAATTCTGGCCGAGAGTGCGGGCGTACCGCCTGCAACAACGACCCGGACAGCTGCGGCACCGGCTGGGCGTTCGACTGCCAACGGCCACTGCTTCACCGAGTGACGCCCCAGACCCCGTCCTTCCGTGCCGCGCACGCCGAAACGGGCGGGGTCTACGGGCCGGATCGGCGGCACGACGGAAGTCCGGTCAGCGACAGCGGGGTCAGTCAAGCTGGTCCAGGGCGGTCTCCATCACCCGGTGGAAGGTCGGATAGGCGAGGATCATCCGCCGCAGCCGGCTGATCGGAGTGCCGGCGTGTACGGCCACGGTGAGGCCGGAGAGCATCTCGCCGCCGCTGGGCCCGGCACTGGTGGCCCCGACGAGGGTGTCCGTGTCGCGATCCGCGACCAGCTTGACGAAGCCGGCGTTCCCCGCCCCGTGAATCCACCCGCGGGGGCTCTCCGGCAGCTCGGCCATCCCGGTCCGTACGGACATCCCCCGATCCCTCGCCTGTGCCTCGGTCAGGCCCACCGCGCCGACCTCCGGGTCGGTGAAGGTGACCCGCGGCACGGCGTGGTACTCCGCGTCGGGTCCCGGCTGGCCGAGGATGGCGCGGGTGGCGATGGCGGCCTGGTACGTCGAGATGTGCGTGAAGGCCCCCTTGCCGGTGACGTCCCCGATCGCCCACACCCCGGGAGCGATCCGCAGCTGCCCGTCCGGCTCCAGGCCGCGGGCGTCCGGGTCGAGCCCCAACTCGGCCACGCCCAGCGCCCGCAGGTCGGTGCGCCGCCCGGTGGAGACCAGCAGCCGCTCCACGGTGTGCGCGCCCTCGTCCAACTCCAGCGTGAAGGCGCCGTCCTGGTGCCGCACGCCGCGCAGCGAGGCGCCCGTACGCACCGTCAGTCCCTCCTCGCGCAGCACCTCGGCGAGCAGCCGACCGGCCGCCGGCTCCTCGGCGGGCAGCAGCGTCTCGGCGGCCTCCACGACGAGGACCTCCGTCCCGAACCGGGCGTACCCCTGCGCCAGTTCCAGCCCGATCGCGCCGCCGCCGAGCACCGCCAGCGAGCGCGGCGCGCGTACGGCGCGCAGAGCCTCCCGGTTGGTCCAGTACGGCGTGTCGGCGAGGCCCGGGACCGGCGGCACCGCTGGCTCGGTGCCGGGGTTGAGCACGAGCGCCCGCTTGGCGGTGAACTCCTGCCCGTCGACGTGTACGGAGCGCGGCCCGCTGATCCGCGCGCGTCCCCGTACGAGACGACCGCCCTTGTCGGTGAACCGTCGGGCGGCGGCCTCGTCGTCCCAGTCCGTCGTCGCCTCCGTCCGGATGCGTTCGGCTACCTGCGGGAAGTCGGGGGAGACCGTGCTGGTGCCGGCCAGTCGGGGCACCCGCCGAGCCTCGGCGAGCGAGTCCGCGGCACGGATCAGCATCTTGCTGGGAATGCAGCCGTAGTACGGGCACTCGCCACCCACCAGGTGGGACTCGACACCCACCACCTCGAGGCCCGCCTCGGCCAGTTCTCCAGCCAGCGTCTCGCCGCCCGGCCCGAGGCCGACCACCACGGCGTCCACCGTCTCCGTCATCGCGCGCTCCGCTTCCGCGTGGGTTCGCCGGCCGGCCCCGGCGTACGGCATACCGCGGGGCGGGTGCCCCGGGCGCACGGCCGTACTCCAGGGACGCCCCCAGTATCCGACGCTCGCGCCGTGCGGGCAGCGGGGCGTGGGCCAGGCGGGTTCACGGCGCTGGGCGAGGTGCCGTCGAACGGTTCGGCACGGTCTCGTCCACACCGTCCTCGGGGCGTACCGCGGCCGGGTCCACCGCGTGCTGGACTCGGCGCTGGACGGTGCACCCGATCACGAGGATGAGCAGGGCAGCTCGCGGAGCCGCCCGCATACCGGGCGCGTCCCGGGTCACCCGGCACCGGAACCGGAAACGAGACCCGTACCGATACCGCACCGGCACCGACCCCACGCTGCGGTGCCGTACGAAAGGAGCACCGGTGATGGCGGAGGAGATCTCACTGCCCGCCGACGGCGAGGCGACCACCGGTGACCTGGTGCTGCCCGAGTCGGCCCGCTCGGTGGTGCTGTTCGCCCACGGCAGCGGCAGCTCGCGGCACAGCCCGCGGAACCGGGCCGTCGCCGAGGTGTTCCAGGCGGCGGGCCTGGCCACCGTACTGATGGACCTGCTCACCCCGCAGGAGGAGCGCGTCGACGAGGTCACCGCCGAACACCGCTTCGACATCGGCCTGTTGGGGCATCGCCTGGCCACCGCCCTGGAATGGCTGCGCATCCACCCTCCGACCGCCGAACTGCCCGTGGGTCTGTTCGGCGCGAGCACCGGCGCGGCGGCGGCGCTGGTGGCCGCCGCCGAGCGACCCGACCGCGTGCACTGCGTGGTCTCCCGGGGCGGGCGGCCCGACCTGGCCGGTGACGCGTTGCCACGGGTACGTGCGCCGGTGCTGCTGATCGTGGGCGGCGAAGACACCGGAGTGCTGCGGTTGAACCGTGCGGCGGCGGCACGCTTGGCGGCCCCTCACCGGGTGCAGGTGGTGCCGGGCGCCACTCACCTCTTCGAGGAACCGGGGACGCTGGCGCAGGCCGCCGACGCCGCGCGGGAGTGGTTCCTGCACCCGGGCACCGGGCGGGAGCGTACGGATCAGGAGCAGGACCAGGGCCAGGACTGACCGCCACCGACCGTCCACCCTTTCCGCTGCCTCATGTCGATCGCCGGGGCGTGTCTGAGCGGCCGCCCGACCCGGTTAGGCTACGGCGATGGAAGGCGTATCCGACGTGCCCGAGCGCCCCGCCCCGTCCGCTGATCCGTCCCGGGTGAACGACTACGACAGCTTCGCCGAGGCGTACTCGGCGGAGAACGAGCACAACCTCGTGAACGGACACTACGCTCGTCCGGCGATGCTGGACCTCGTCGGAGAGGCGGCCGGTCGGCGAATTCTGGACGCCGGCTGTGGCGCCGGCCCACTGTCCGCCGCGCTGCGCGACCGCGGCGCCGTCGTCACCGGTGTCGACACCAGCGCCCGGATGCTGGAGCTGGCCAGGCGGCGACTGGGGGACGACGCGGACCTGCGCCTGGCCGATCTGAGCGACCCGCTGCCGTTCGCCGACGGCGCGTTCGACGACGTGGTCTCCTCACTGGTGCTGCACTACCTGGAGGACTGGGGGCCGACGCTGGCCGAGTTGCGACGCGTGCTCAGGCCCGGTGGCCGGCTGATCGCCTCGGTGGACCACCCCTTCGTGGCCTACACGCTCCAGGACGCGCGGCCCGACTACTTCGCGACCACCGACTACGCCTTCGACTGGACGTTCGGCGGGCAGACCGTCCCGATGAGATTCTGGCGCAAGCCCCTGCACGCGATGACCGAGTCCTTCACCGCGGCGGGCTTTCGCCTCTCCGCCCTCAGTGAGCCGCGGCCCGACCCGGCCGCCCAGGAGCTGTTCCCCGAGGGCTTCCACGATCTCTCGACCAAGCCCTGCTTCCTGTTCTTCGTCCTCGAGGTGCCGCCGTCGTCCGCGGCCTAGCGTTCACCCACGGAGCGACCCCGCAAGTGCGCCCAGCGCCCGGGGTCGTCCTCCAGGCTCGCCCGATCCCACCCCGCCCGGTCGGCGGCCGCCTCGTAGGTGCTGTGCAGAAAGTCGGTCAGCGCGCGATCCGGGTCGGCTGCCGTGCGCACCGCTTCGTACGGCAGCAGGAACTGGCCGTTCGTCTGGCTGTAGTACGCCTGGGCCGGGCGTACCGGGTGCTCGGCGAAGCCGGCTGGTTCGGGATAGGCGTAGGCGTAGAAGGCGCCCTCCTCCCCGCCACCGGGCCAGAAGCCGCAACTGGACAGCTCGCGTGAGTAGCCCTCCACCATGACCCAGTCGCCGCAGTTCGGCGCGCCACCGGGGTGGGCCGGGGCGGACCGCCCGGAGAAGCGGGTGCAGGCCAGGTCCATGGCGCCCCAGAAGAAGTGCACCGGGCTGACCTTGCCCACGAAGTGCGAACGGAACTCGCTCATCACCCGGTCCGCCTGTACCAACTGCCGCCAGAACAGCCGCGCGGCCTCCGGGTCGTACGCGGCGTGCTCGTCGTCCTCGGTGAACGGGATCGCCGGGTCCACCTCGTTCGGCTGGTTCTGGATCCGGGTCTCGATGCCCAACTCGGCCAGCGCGTCCATCGTGTGCCGGTAGAAGTCGGCGACCGTCCTGGGCCGTAGCGCCACGACACGGTTCGCCCCGCTGCTTGAGCGGACGCGGAGCACCTGGTCGACGAAGTCGAACTCGATGTCGAAGGACCCGCTCGGGCAGGGCACCGGCCCCGTCGTCAGGCCCCGCGGGCTGACGTACAGCGTGACCTGCCACCAGTGGTTGATCAACGGCGCGTGGGCCAGCCGGACCTTGCCCACGATCTGCGTCCACATGTGCAGCGTGTCCCGGGTGTCCGTCCAGTCAGCGACCCGCAGGGAGGGCCATACGGCGCGGACGGGCGGGTCCTGTCGAGCGGACGGGTGAGGTGTCGCCACGGCGCGCTCCTTCGGCTCGGGTTGTCGGACTCCTGGGTACCGGCCCGGCGGCGTACCGGTCGGGTCGGGCGAGGCCGTTACGGCTGGCACGCGGCCGGGACCTCCGCAAGCTTCGCGTGCCCCTGGCCGGGGCGCACCGCGAGGCGGGCCGTACGGGTGGGCGCGGTGGCGGGTTCCTTGGCACCCGTGGGGGCAGCGGGTCCCGTGTGTCTCGCGGGGCCGGCGGGTCCGGTGGGTCCGTGACGCTCGTACGCTCGCAGCGATATCGACTGTGCGGCGTGGGTCCACCGTGCGAGCGTCGTCGGTATGCGCGTACTGGTACTGGGAGGAACGTGGTTCCTGGGCCGCCGAGTGGTCGAGCGGCTGCACGCCCGTGGCGACGAGGTGCTGGTCGTCAGCAGAGGCCGCAGCGTGCCCGATCCGTGGGTCCCGGTGCGGCAGTTGTGGGCGGACCGCCATGACCTGGCCGAACACGCCGACAAGATACGGGCGTTCGCCCCCGAGGCGGTGCTGGACAGCTGCGCGCTCACCGGGGCGGCGGTGGACGCCGTACTGCCGGTCTTGCCCGAGGTGCCGACGGTCGTACTGTCCAGCCAGGACGTCTACCAGGCCTTCGCCGGCCTCGGCAGCGGGCGCTGCGAGGCGCCGCTGCCGTTGACCGAGGAGTCCGAGCCGCGCGTCCAGCGCTACCCGCACCGCGGGTCTGGACTCCCGGACGTGCCCGAGGACTACGACAAGCTGGACGTCGAGGAGCGGTGGCGCCCGCGTGGGGCCACCGTGCTGCGACTGCCCTTGATCTACGGCCCGCATGACTGGCAACGCCGCGAGGACGCCGTGCTGCGCCGGCTGCGCGCCGGATGTCGGCGCATCCCGATCGGGGCGGGCAACCTGTTGTGGACCCGCGGTCACGTCGACGACATCGCCACCGGCGTGCTGGCCGCCCTCGACACCAGGGCGGCGGACGGGCGGACGTTCAACCTCGGGGAAACCGAGACCTGGCCGGTGTCGACCTGGTTCACCCAGATCATCGAGGCCGCCGGTGCGGAGGCCGAACTCGTCCGGGTCCCCGACACGGCACTGCCGCCGGACCTCACACTCACCGCCGCCCCGGCCCAGCACCTGCTCGTCTCGGTCGCCCGTGCCCAGGCCGTCCTCGGCTGGGCACCCGGCACGCCGGCCGAAGGCGTGGCCCGGTCCGTCCGTTGGCATCTCGACAACCCGCCGGACGGACCCGCCTGGACCGACGCCGACACCGCCGCTGACGACGCCGCGCTGGCGCGGGCGTAGCTCCGTAAGAACGCCGCCCCGGAGACGGCCGGCCGGCGGGTTGCGCTCGTCCGGCGAGCCGCGAGCCAGGCCGCCGCCCGGCGGGGGCTCAGCGGATCGACACCCGCACCTCGCCGCCGTCCGGCCGGGCAGCGTTGAGCAGATCGCCCGGGATACGGAACACCCGCCCCGGCACCGCGGGCCACAACAGCCGCCGCTGGGCCACCACCCGTCCACCCTGGCTGACGACCACCCGGGGTGCCGGAACATAGCGGTCCGCCCAGGCCAGCAGTCGGTTGCGAGCCGGGGCGCGGTCCCCGACCCGGCGCACCATCGGGGAGATCCAGCGCAGCGGGGCGTCGGCCACGACCCGTACCCGCCGCTCCCCGGGGGTCCGTCCGGCCAGGTGGTCGAGCACGCTCGCGGCGACCTGCCGGCCGTCCAGCGCCGCGATATCGGCGGTGTCCACGGGATGCAGCAGGTTGCCCGCGGCGAAGATCCCCGGGCGTGCGGTACGCAACTCGGCGTCCACCACGGGGCCGAGCGTGCCCGGGTCGAGCTCCAGCCCGGCGGAGCGGACCAGTTCGTTGTCCGGAATCCAGTCCCCGGTGAGCACGACCGTGTCGCACTCGACGACGTGCCGCGCGCCGGTGTCCAGGTCCTCCACCTCCACCCCCTCGACCCGCGAACCGCCGAGGACGCGACTCACCCTGGCGGGGGTGCGTACCGGCACGCGCAGCAGGTGCCTGCCCGGCGCGGAGAACAGCGAGTACGCCTCGGGCCGCGGGTGCTCGCTGGTCATCAGCACGGTCCGGCAGCCCGCGTGGCGCAGCGTCAGTACCGCCGACCAACTGACCAGTTCGCTGCCGACGATCACCGCACGGCGGCCGACCCCGCGGTGCCGCAGATGGACGAGGTTCTGCAGGAAGCCGGTGGTGTAGACACCGGCCGCCCGGTCGCCCGGGATCAGCCGGGCGGTGCGCGGCCGCTCCCGGGCACCTGTGGCGAGCACCACCGCGGGGGCCCGTACCTCCAGCAGGCCGTCCGGGGTGGTCACTTCCAGACCGCCGGAAGACGACCAGCCCGTGACCATCGCGCTCGTACGGATCACGGCGCCGGCTTCCTCGGTGTCCCGCACCATCCGCTCGGCGTAGGCCGGGCCGCCCAGCATCCGGTGCCGGTCGCGGATGCCGAAGCCGGTGTGCGCGCAGTGCCGGGGAATGCCTCCGGCTCGCTGTTCGCGGTCCAGCACCAGGACCTCGCCGGACACCGTGGGTGCCAACTCCTGGGCGGCCCGCAGCCCGGCGGGACCGGCACCGACGATGACGACCTCGGGCTCCAACGGGGTACGTGCCGTGCTCATCGCTTGCTCTCCTCGCCGGTGGTGTCGGCCGGCCTGGTGGCTTCGGTGGCCTGGTTCGCGGTGTCGGTCCCCGTCCCGGCCTGGGTCCCCGCCGGGCTCTCGCCGTCGGCCGCCGCGCGGCACCGGATGTCTCCGCGCCCGTCCGGAGCCGTACGGCAGTCCGCCGAGGGCGCGGTCGGGAGCGAGCGGCACCCGGTGGGCGTGGTCCCGGGGTCGCCCTCCTGACCGAGCGCGTCCTCCAGCATGCCGGTCACCTCCGCGCCGCAGTAGAAGCCCTGGCAGCGGCCGTTCATCGCGCGGGTGCGGCGGCGTAGGCCACCGAGGTCCCGCGCCGGGATGGTGCTGTTCAGCGCGTCCCGGATCTCGCCCCGGGTGACGCGTTCGCAGAAGCAGGTCACGACGCCGTACTCCGGGTCCCGGGCGATGCGTTCCGCGTCCTCGTACGGCCGGGTGGCGGCCTCGCCGATGTTCGGCATGACCGGCGGAGCGGGCAGGTTCGGACGTACGGTCAGCGGCAGCCCGGCCTCGCCGAGCAGCCGCACCAGGTGCTCGGCGACCGCCATGGCGGAGGTCAGTCCGGTGGAGCGGATACCGCCCGCCACCGCGTATCGTCGCTCCGCGCTCACCTCGACGGTGTAGTCGGGGACGTCGCTGGCCGCGCGCAGGCCGGCGTAGGCGGCGGTGACCTCCTCGCGCACCAGTTCGGGCATGATCCGCTGGCCCTTCTCCAGCAGGAAGGCGTAGCCGTCCTCGGTGGTGGAGCTGTCGGTGCGGTCGGTGAGGTCCTCGGCGGTGGGCCCGAGCATCACGTTGCCGTAGATGGTCGGGCTGATCAGCACGCCCTTGCCGAGCTTCGACGGCACCGGAAGCACGATCCGGTCGGCCAGCGGACGGGCCTGCTTGTCGTAGACCAGCAGCTCGCCGCGCCGGGGGTTCAGGTGAAAGCGGTCGAAGCCGAAGTGCGCGTCCAGGGTGTCGCTGCCGAGCCCGGCGGCGTTGACCACCCAGCGGGCCCGGATCTCGCCCTGGCTGGTGTGCAGCACGGTGTACCCGTCGCCGGGGCACACCGACTCCACGCGGTGTGCGCGCAGCAGCCGCGTACCGCGGTTCACCGCGTCGGTGGCCAGCGCGAGGCTGGTCGTCCAGGTGCAGATGATCGACTCGCCGGGCACCGTGAGGCCGCCGAGCACGCCGGGGCCGAGCCCCGGCAACAGCCGGTAGACCTCCTCGGCGTCGATCAGCTCGGTCTCCCGGTAGCCGTTCCGTTCCGCCTTCTCGCGCAGCCCGGGCAGCGCGGTCAGCTGCTCGTCGTCCCAGGCCACCAGGACGGCGCCGGTCGGCTCGTACGGCACGCCGGTGCGGTCGGCGTACTCCCGCAGCAACTGGTATCCCTCCCGCACCAGTCGGGACTCCAGGGTGCCCGGGGTGGCGTCGAAGCCGGTGTGCAGGATGGCGGTGTTGGCTTTGCTGGTGCCGTCGCCCACGTCCTGGCGGGCGTCGAGCAGCGCCACGTCCAGTTCGTGGCCGGAGAGCGCCCGGGCGATGGCCGACCCGACGACTCCGGCGCCGATGACCGCCACGTCGACGGGTGCGTGCCCGGGGCGGGGCGGGGTGTTCATGCGGTCTCCCTGCTGATGGAGGCGTTCTGGAGCGCGTGGCGCCAGTGGGCGCGGAACTCGCCGGCCGCGTCGGCGCCCATACGTGGGGTGTAGCTAGTGATCGGCTCCCAACCGATCACCGCGTCGGCGAGTGGCAGTCCCGGTTGGGCGGCCGCTCGGGCGAAGCCCGCCGCGCCCAGCGCGGTGGCGTGTGCCGAGGGGTAGACCTCGACCCGCGTCTGGAGCAGGTCGGCGACCGCCTGCATGAGTACCCCGCTGCGGGTGAGGCCGCCGTCGACCCGCAGTCGCCGCAGCGGTTCGCCGAGGTCCCGGGCCGCGCAGTCCGCGAGTTCGGCGACCTGGGCGGCGATTCCGTCGAGTACGGCGCGCACCACGTGCTCCGGGCCGGTGGACAGTGTCATGCCGGTGAGCGCCGCGCTGGCCTCGGGGGCCCACCAGGGTGCGGACAGTCCGGCCAGCGCCGGCACGCAGAGCACGCCCGCCGGGTCGGCGGCGGCCGTCCGGTCCAACTCGCTCGCGTCACGCAGCAGTCCGAGGTCCTGCAACCAGCGCACCGCGGAGGCGGCCGTGGGGACCTGGCCGTCGAAGCAGTAGGTCAGCTCCCCGCGCACCCGCCAGGCGACCGAGGCGGCGAGCCCCGCGCTGGACCGGGTGGGCACCGTGCCCATGTTCGCGAGCAGGAAGGCGCCGGTGCCGAAGGTGCACTTGGCCTCCGCGGGCGCCAGGCAGCGCTGGGCCAGCAGCGCGGCCTGCTGGTCGACGACGAGACCGCCCATTGGTGTGGGGGCGCCGAAGGCGCGGGTCTCGCCCACGATCTCGTCGCAGGCGGCGATCCTGGGCAGCGCCTCGTCGGCGAGCCCGAACAACTCCAGCAGCTCGGGGTCCCAGGTGCCGGTCCCGAGGTCGGTGAGCAGGGAGCGGGAAGCGGTCGTGGTGTCGGTGACGAACTCGCCGGTGAGCTGGTGCAGCAGCCAGCTGTCCGAGGTGGTGACCACGCCCTCGGTGCCGCGGTGGTCCCGTAGCCAGCGGAGTTTCGGCGCGGAGAAGTACGGGTCGAGCACCAGGCCGGTGCGTTCCGCGATCAGCTCGGCCCACTCGGCCAACCCGGCGCAGATCCCCGCGGACCGCCGGTCCTGCCAGACGATCGCCTCACTGAGCGGGTGGCCCGTACGCGGGTCCCAGGCGAGCACGGTCTCGCCCTGGTTGGCCAGCGAGACGCAGTCGATCGGCAGCCCCGCCTCGGCCACCGCCGCCCGCCCGGATGCCAGCACCGACTCCAGCAGCGCGGCCGGGTCCTGTTCGACACCGCCGCCCGGGAGGTAGCGGGGCCGTACGGGGAGTTCGGACACGGCGCGTACGGCACCGGCGGGATCCACGACCATCGCCTTGGTGCCGGAGGTTCCCTGGTCGATCGCGAGGACGGTGGTCATGTCCGCTCCTCGTCGGTTCCGTTTCCGCGCTCCCGCGCTCCCGCGTGGCCGGTCTCGGCGGGCGGGAGCCCGGGCCGGATGACCTCGCCGCCGGAGACGGTGATGGCGCGCTCCAGCTCCTCGGGCGGCTGCTGGTCGGTGATCAGCCTGTCGACCCGCTCCAACGGAGCCACCCGGTAGGGGGCGATGCGCTGGAGTTTCGTCGAGTCGGCGAGGACGTAGTGGGTCGCGGAGTTCCGCATGATGGTGCGCCGGACATGGCATTCGTCAAGGTAGAAGTCGGTCAGCCCCGCTTCGGCGTGCACCCCTCCGGAACCGAGGAAGGCGACGTCGGCGTAGACGTCCTCGAAGAAGCTCTGTGTGGTGGGTCCGGACAGGGCGAGGTCCCCCGCGCGCATCCGACCGGAGCTGAGGTGGACCTCGATGCCGGTGGCCTCCGACAGCTCGTTCGCGACCTGTATCGAGCAGGTCAGCACGACTCCGGAGAAGTTGCCGACCAGCGCCCGGGCGACGTGGGTCGCGGTGGTGCCGACGTCGATGACGACGGTCTGTCCCGGGCGGAGGAGTTCGGCGGCGAGGCTTCCGATGACGGCCTTCGCCTCTCCCGCCGAGCCGAAGCGCTCGACGAACGGCGGCTCGCTGCTGAGGTGGTCGGTGCGGGTGGCGCCGCCGCGGACCCGCATCAGCAGACCCTTGCCCTCGAGCTCGGCGAAGTCCCGGCGGATGGTCTCGGCTGAGACGCCGAGGGAGTTCGCCAACTCGACGGTCGAC
Source organism: Streptomyces oceani (assembly GCF_001751245.1). Taxonomy (GTDB): domain Bacteria; phylum Actinomycetota; class Actinomycetes; order Streptomycetales; family Streptomycetaceae; genus Streptomyces; species Streptomyces oceani. Next base: position 160,361 of record NZ_LJGU01000127.1, on the reverse strand, counting down.
ACCACGCCGCCTCCCTGGACCGCCTGCGAGATACGGGAGTGCCGCTGGGCTGCAAGCATGTTCGGGCCGTTTCTGTGGAAACTTGTGGTCGGTTGTTGCGAAGTATGGCCAGCGCTGCTTCGCAGAGTCAAGGCGAGGGTTCCTCGGGTGACCAGGTGCGGATATCTCGTACCCGCCGGTGACCAGTACGGGCGAGAAGCGCCCGCGGGTCGGTCGGATGGCTCGGTGGGCCGGCGAGTTGCGGAGGGGGCTTGCCAAAGACCACAGAAGCGGTCACTATGGCTCGTCAGACTGGCAAAAATCCACGTGTCCAGTCATTAGTAGTCAGCGTCATTCACTGCCCGTCACGACAGTGCGGACAGTGCGGACGGTTCTCCACCCAGGGCTCCCCGCCCGTTCCCCACTCCCCATGGCCCGGAACCCCGGGTTCGAGAGCTTCCGCCTCCGCGGCCCTCAGCGCGCTTGTCGTGGAGGCACATGACCAAGGAAGTGTTATGACCGAGAAGTTCGCGATCGTTATCGCCTTCACCGCCCTGCTGATCTACCTGGCGTACCGCTCCTACCGTCGGGTGAACAGCTATCAGGACTTCAACCTGGCGGGGCGCAAGACCGGGTTCGCGGCACTGGTGGCCACACTGGGCGCCGCGGAGTTCAACACCGCCACGCTGATCGGCGGCGCCTCAGTCGCGTACCTCTACGGCACCGTGGGCCTCTGGTACACGTCCTTCATCTTCGTCTTCGTCTTCAGCATCTACGCGTGGACGGTCGCCAAGCCCTACCGCCGCCTGGAGATCTCGACGATCGCGGAGTTCTTCGAACGCCGCTTCCACGGGCGTCTCGCGGAGACCACCCGGGCGTTGGCCAGCCTGGTGACGCTGACCTTCACCTGGATAGCGCCCGCCACCTACCTCGCCGGACTGTCCGTCGTCGCCTCGGTGCTGCTGGGCGTGGACCCGCTGACCACCGTCATCGTGATCACCTCGGTCTGTCTGGTGCTGGCCCTGGCCGGCGGCTTCATGACGGCCATCTCCTTCGACGTCGTCGCCTACGTCATGATCCTGGTGTTCGTGCCGGTGCTCTTCTTCGTCGGCTACTTCAACTCGGGCGGCTTCGGCGAGCTGAGCGGCGTGTTCGACCCGCGGTACCTCTCCTTCGAGCCGATCTGGGACCTGGAGGACTACGGCTTCGCGGCGATCCTGACCTGGTGTTTCCAGAACATCATGCTCTACGTCGCCGCCCCCTGGTACGGACAGCGGATCTTCTCCGCCCGTAACGAGCGGGTCGCCTACCGGGCCATGCTGGTCAACACCGCGCTGATCGTGGTGCTGTACGGCCTGGTCGCGCTGACCACCATGTTCAGCCGGGTGCTGATGCCCGACCTCGACAAGCCCGAAGAGGCCCTGCCGAGGCTGGTGCTGGAGTACACCCCGCCGATCATCCAGGGCCTGCTGCTGGTGACCCTGCTGCTGGTGGGCATCAGCACCATGGTGGCGATCTGGAACTCCGCGGTGTCCATCGTGGTGAACGACCTGATCAAGCGGTACCTGTTCCGGGAACGCAGTGACCGCTTCTACGTCCTCTCCAGCCGCCTGGTGTTCCTGGCGCTCGGGGTCTCGACTCTGGTCTTCGCGCTCTCCTTCGTCGGCAACATCCTGCTGGTCCTGACCTACGTCTCGGTGTTCACCGCGCTGCTGGCCTTCCCGATCCTGGCCGGCCTCTACTGGAAGCGGTTCACCACGCTGGCCGCGCTCAGTTCGCTGTCGGCCGGTGTGGTGTACGTCGTCGTCGCGCTGCTGGGCGACTTCCCCTACCACCTGGTCAGTCCGGTCGGCATCGCGGTGAGCGCCGTGGTGGGCATCGCGGCAACCGTCTTCGGCAGGCGCCAACCGATCGACCCCAAGGTGGAGGAGTTCTTCGCCACCGCTCACGGCAGGAAGGAAGAGCACGACCATGCGTACGTCTGACGGCGACCACCTCCGGCTGAACGACCGGGACGACATCCTGAACATCACCGGCTACGCCGACCGGTGGGGAGTGCGGGCAGGAGAGGCGATCGCCTTCCACGTCAGCACGAACCGCGCGGAGTACCAGGCGGACCTCGTGGAGCTGCTCGGCGGGATGACCGACCCCCGCTCGACGGACCTGCCCGTACGACCGGTCCCCACCGCCTGCGAGGGCACCCACCCCGGCACGGTCCAGCTCACCGACCCCGGCTCGTACGGCGAGTTGCCGTTGCCCGCGGACTGGCTCGGCGAGGGCTCCTTCACCCTCCAACTGCGGTTCCAGCCGACCCTGCCGGAGGCCGGGCACGAGCAGGTGCTCCTCTCCTCCGGCGACACCGACCAGCGGCACCTGGTGAAGCTGGCCGTCAGCGCCGGGGGGCGGCTGGTCCTGACCCTCCGCGCCGAGGGGGCTGAGGAAGCCGAGGGGGCCGGGGGGACCGAGGCCGTCCTGGAGTCGCCGGTGGAGCTGCGCACCGGCTGCTGGTTCTTCGTCAGCGCCTCCTACGACACGACCCTCGGCGAGGCCCGGCTGCAGGTCGCCCAGGAGACCGGCTGGCAGCGGACCGCGCAGCTGGACACCGCCGAGGCCCCGGCCACGCTGCGCTTCGGCGGCGCCGGGCTCACCGAGACGTACCTCGCCGCGACGCCGGTACGGATCGACGGCGCGCGCTACCTCGACCAGCACTTCAACGGCAAGGTCGAGAACCCGCGTTGCTACGCCCGTACGCTGGACCCGCGGGAGGTGGCGCTCGCGCGGGGCCGTGGAGCGGTCCGTCCGGAGGCGCTGGTCTGTGACTACGACCTCGGCGCCGACTTCGCCACCAGCCGGCTCCGGGACGTCTCCGGGAACAACCGGCACGGCCGGCTGAGGCAGGCTCCGCAGCGGGCGGTGACCTCCAGCCGGTGGGACGGGCGCGTCACCGACTTCGCCGTCGCCCCGGAGCAGTACGCGGCCGTCCACTTCCACGAGGACGACCTGGAGGACGCGGGCTGGGAGGTCTCGCTGACCTGGGAGGTGCCGGCGGACACCCCGCCCGGCGCCTACGCGCTGCGGCTGCGCCTCTACGAGGACGGTGAGCGCGACGGCGATGAAGGCGGCACGGGGGACGGCGAGGTGGACTACATCCCCTTCTTCGTCCGCCGCCCGGCGGACGCCACGGCTCCGGTCCTCTTCCTGGTGCCCAGCTTCACCTACCAGGCGTACGCCAACGAGCGGCTCTTCGAGTCCGGGCTGCAAGAGGACTTCATGATCCACGCGATGGAGCTGGCGCCGCAGGACGAGTTCATCGTGCGTCACGACGAGGTCGGCAAGTCGCTCTACGACACGCACTCGGACGGCAGCGGCGTCGCCTACTCGTCCCGGCTGCGGCCGGTGTTGAACCTGCGACCGCACTACCACAACTGGCTTTCCGGACACGTGCGTCACCTGGCGGCCGACCTGTTCGTCCTCGGCTGGCTGCGCTCCCTGGCCGAGAGGCACGAGGACGGCTCGTACGACTTCGACGTCGCCCTCGACGAGGACCTGCACCGCGAGGGGCCGCAACTCCTCGCCCGCTACCGCACGGTGGTGACCGGCTCGCACCCCGAGTACTGGAGCCGGGACATGATGGACTCGCTGTCCGGCTACCTGGCCGACGGCGGGCGGCTGATGTACCTGGGCGGCAACGGCTTCTACTGGGTCACCAGCGTCTTCGAGGACCGGCCACACCTGATCGAGGTGCGGCGAGGCAACTCCGGCACCCGGTGCTGGGACTCCCCACCCGGCGAGCTGACGCACAGCTCCACCGGCGACCACGGCGGTCTCTGGCGGTTCAACGGCTACGTGCCGCAGCAACTGGTGGGCGTCGGCATGGCATCCCAGGGCTGGGGACGGGCCGCCGGATACCGGCGGCTGCCGGACAGTCACGACGAGCGCGCGGCGTTCGTCTTCGAGGGCCTGGAGACGGACGAGGTGATCGGCGACTTCGGTCACGTGCTGGGCGGGGCGGCGGGCGACGAGGTTGACCGGTTCGGCTTCGACCTTGGTACCCCCGCGCACGCGCTGCGCCTGGCCACCTCGCTGCAACTGGACGACCGCTACCAGATCACCCAGGAGGAACTGCTGATGACCGCCCCGGGCCAGGGCGGTACGGAGAACGAGCTGGTCCGTTCCGATCTCACCTACTTCGAGATCGACGGTGGCGGCGCGGTTTTCTCGGTGGGCTCCATCTGCTGGGCGGGCAGCCTCGCGTGGAACGGCTACGACAACAACGTCGCCCGGGTCACCGGGAACGTGCTGGCCCGCTTCGTGGAGGACCGGTAGCGAAGCCGGCCGGTCCGCCGCGCGACGCACCTCTCGGTTTCCGGCCGTCTCGGGCACCCCGGCACCGCACTGGTGCCGGGGTGTCTCAGCGGGCGGTGTCGCCTGTCGGGTCAGCAGGTCTTTCGGTAGGGCACGTCGGGAATGTGCTTCTCCCACTCCTTCTCCGTGAGCGGGCCCGATTCGGCGCACAGGTCGCGAATGAGCCGCTCGGGCTCGAGGGGGTGGGTGAAGAACCGGCCACCCCGGTCCACTCCGGTCAGCGCCGAGCTGTCCGGCGTGAAGGTCAGCGCGAGGATCTCCTCGGCGGAACCGGCGAGCGCGATGCCCAGCTGGGCCCGGGTGCGACTGTCCCAGATCCTGACCTGGTACCTGTGCCCGGACTCGTGCATCGTCGCGAACAGCCGCCCGTCGGGCGAGACCGCGGTGGCCCGCTCCTGGGCGCCCAGCGGTGGGGACACGGCTCCGGTACGCACGTCGTTCCCCTCGGGACGGAGCGTACGCGCGTCCCAGGTCCGCAGGTACGACCGGAAGCCGCGGGGATGGGAGTAGAGCTTCGTACCGTCCTCGCTGACGGAGTCCACCTCCAGGCTCGGAGCGCCCTTGGAGAGGACCCGACCGGAGGGGAAGGCGACCCTGCCGAAGTTCGGGGCGGCGTACACGGACCCGCCGTCGGGGTGGAAGAAGACGGCGGAGCCGTTGTCGGCGGCTCCGAGGTCGGCGCGCACCTCGCGGACGCGTCGCATGGTGCCGAGGTCCCAGTACGAGAGCACGTTGGTGCCGTCCGGCGCCACGTCCAGGGTGGCGAACGACTCGTTGTCGGGAGAGAAGGCGAAGGCCGTCGTCCCTGTCTTGTTCGGGTCGACGTCGCGAATTGGCAGTCCGCCGAGCGGCGCGGCCTTCTTTCCCGAGATGTCCCAGATCTCGATCTCCTCCTCGGAGAGGACAGCGAGCCGACGACCGTCGCGGCTGAGTTCGACGCGGTGCACCAACTCGCTCTCGCGGCGCGCCCGGGAGGTCACGGTCAGGCGCTTGGTCCGTGTCGACGCGGAGAGGATGTCGATGCCGCCGGTCTCGCGGAGCGCGATCGTGCCCTGATCGGCACTCACCACCCCTTCTTCGTAGTACGCGTCGGACCGCTTCGTGGACTTGGTGACGGTGCTGACGTCGAGTGTCCGTACGACCCCGTCAGTCCCGGCGCATCGGAGCTTCGAGCCGTCGGCCGTGAAACGCAGGGCTGTCGAGGGATGGCACTCGCTCTGGGTGGTGGTGTATCGCATGACGCTCTCGCGCTCCAGCGACTCCGTGTCCCAGACGGTGCCGTTCTGCGCCACGAACCGGCCGTCGGGACTGAAACGGAGCGGATAGTCCGTGTACTTCTCGGCGCCGCTGAACTCGGTGCCCAAGCCGGTGTCGCGTTCGAACACGTTGATCTCGCCCTTCGTGGCCAGCGCCGCCTTCTTCCCGTCCGGACTGAACACCACCGGCCCCTGGATGTCCTTCGCCTCGATCGCGCTGGGGAGCTGGACGGGCAGCTCCTCCTTGGTGCGCGTGTCGATCCAGGTGAACGGTTCGCCCTTGCCGTCACCGGGCACGGAGAGCACTCGTTCGTCCGGGGAGAAGGAGGAGTCCCACAGGAGGAAGACGGGCTCGCGGGTGGTCACGGTGGTGAGCCGACGGTCGGTGCCGCGGGTGTCCCAGACGTCCAGTGTGGACTTCAGCGTGTCCGAGTCATCCGACTGCGACGTCCCGGTCATCAGGTAGGTGCCACGGGGGCTGAGCCGTATGCCCGGCCAGTGTCCGTCCTGCTTGGTGGTGCGGTACGTCCGCCCGCCGCGCGGGCGGGCGGAGTCGGCGTCGAGCAGGCGGGTACGTCCGTCGTCCGTGAGGACGGCGGCCACCTCGCCGTCCTCGGACAGCTCCACCCGGTGGACCCTGGCCGGGGCGGTATAGGTGCCGGTCCTCTCACGGGCCCGGACGTCCCAGAACTCCACGCGCGTGCCCCCGGCGGCCATGAGCGTACGCCCGGTGGAGTCGAGAGCGAACTCCGTCGCGGCGAAGTCGAGTGGCTTGAACGCGTCCTCCTCCAGCTGGTTGCGCAGCGTCAGCAGCGCCGACCACGACTCGGGTGTGTCGGCCAGGCGCGCCGACGCCACCGCCAGTCGCCGCCCCAGCTCGGGATCGGAGCGGCGTAACGACTGGGCGTCGCCCGCTACTTGGGCGGACGCGGCACGGTCACGCTGCCCGACGATGGTCTGTCGCTGGTCGAACGTCACGAGCGCCGCGCCGGTCGCGACGATCAGCAGCACGGCCAGTACACCGCTGACCAGGACGCGTAACCGGCCACGCCGGCGGGCCAGTCCGGAGCCGGCGGCGAGGAAGTCGCGTTCGGTGCGGTTGAGGGTGAGGCGGCGGCGGCCGGTTGCCGCCCAGTTGCGGGTCCGTTCCAGAGCGGTGCCCTGGAGCAGGTCGCCGTTCCTGCGGCCGTGGTCGTCCCAGGCACGGGACGCCTCGGACAGTCGCTGGTGGGTGCCCAGGCCCTCGCGTTCGGCCTCGACCCAGTCGCGTAGTCGGGGCCAGGACCGGATCAGCGCCGCACTGGACAGGGTGACGGTGTCGCCCTCCCAGACCAGGATGTCCACCTCGGTGAAAGCGCGCAGGACCGCCTCGGTGTCCACGTCCGCGGTCCCGGCGTCGGCGAACTCCGTGCGGCGTGCCGAGCGCAGGGTGTCCTCGGCACGCTCCCCGGGCGCGACCAGACGCAGCAGCACGGGGGAGACGGTCTCCCGCGCCGCGCCGTCGAGGCCGTTGAACACCTCCTCCGCCACCTCGGGGCGCGATCGCTCGCCGGACCCGCCGCGTGCGTGCGCGTCGCCCGGGCCGACCTCCTTCACCACGTCGGCGAGGTCGGCGCGACCGACGAGGGACAACAGCAACTCCTCCGAAGTCGGCCGGTCGTCGGGTTCCTTGGACAGCGCCGCAGATACGAGCGAACGGAGCGGCTCCTCCAGTGCGGAGGTGTCGGGTTCGTGCGTCGCGACCTGGTACGCCAGCGCCTCCGCGCTCGTACCGTCGAAAGCGTGCCGGCCGGTTGCCGCGAAGAGGACCACCGCGCCCCAGCCCCACACGTCGACCTTGCCGTCGCCGTGCGCGCCGCGGTAGCGCTCGGGCGGCATGTAGCGGAGAGTCCCCATGGGCAGACCGGCGGTCGAGGTCCCCTCTACGACCCGGGCGATGCCGAAGTCGATCACGCGTGGGCCGTCCGGACTGAGCAGCACGTTCTCGGGCTTGAGGTCTCGGTGGACCACCCCCGCGCGGTGGACGGCGACCAGTGCGGTGGCCACGCCGATCGCCAGCCGACGCAGTTCCTCGGCGGCGTACGGATCGGACGAGTCGCCGTCACGGCCCTCGACCACACGCCGCAGGTCCGAGCCGGCGACGTACTCGCTGACGACGTACGGGGCCGGACCGTCGAGGTCCTCGTGCAGCAACTTGGCGGTGCAGAAGGGGGCGACGCGGCGCCACGCCCGTATCTCCCTGCGGAGCGCCTCTCGGTCGCCGTCACTCACCCCGTGCAGCGCCTTGACGGCCACTCGCGTGCCGGCGGCGTCGTACCCGTCGTACACGACGCCCTGGCCGCCTCTGCCGAGTCGGCCGTCCAGATAGTACGTGCCCAACTGCACCGGATCGCCGGGGAGAAGCGGTGACGCCAAGAGATGCCTCCTGAAGGAACGAACGTGCCACGTTGCTCTTCTGGAGGTAGAGACGTGTGTGCCGGCCTCCCGGTTCGGCGGCGGGAGGTAGGCGGAATCCCTCGGGAGCGCCGGCCGCGAAGGCCCACCAGGCCACCGCGATCCCGGATCGGCAGCCGAAGCCCCGGAGCCGTCAACCCCGCCCCGTGCGCTCGTGGTGGCTCAGAGGCCGGCCTTGCCCGGGTTCATGATTCCGGACGGGTCGAGGGACTTCTGGAGGGTGCGCATCAGGTCGAGGCCGGAGCCCAGCGCGTGCTCCATCCACGTGCGCGCTCCAGACCCACCCCGTGGTGGTGGCCGATGACGGCGCCCGCGCGCAAGCTCTCCTCGATCACGGCCTTCCACACGGCGTCATACGCTTCCAGCGCCTGCTCGTCGGAGTCGAAGTCGCCCCGGACGATGGCGTAGAGCGCCGCGCCCTGGTCGTAGACATGGCTGACGTGCGCCATGAACTCCGGCATGTGCGGGGCGGCGGCCTTCTTGAGGCGCTCGTGGAGCGCGGGCAGTTCCGACCAGTTGGCGGTTACCTCGATGGCCTCGGCGACCCCGCCCGTCCTGCCGACGGCGTCGGTCGACCAGGAGTAGTCGAAGCGGCGCTGCTCCCAGTTCACGCCGGGCTCGGGGCCGAGTACCTCACCGTCCTGCTCCCGCACATGCCGCAGGACGATCTTCTCCTGGGCGTCGACGAGTTCGGGCGCGCCGTCGAACGCGAGGATGAGCAGCCAGCCGGAGGTCCCGGCGAACTTTGGCCGAGACGAGGACGGACTCGCCGACAGCGGAGCGCAGTTCGTCCAGCGCCTCCTGCGGGATGGTTGCTATGGCACCCGTACTCATTGCTGCTCCTCGTGTCTGTCGTCGATCACCGGATCGTGCCCGGTGCGGGTGTCGCGAACGGGGCGCCGACCGGTCGAGGCGCGCCTCAGGCCGTGTGGCCGTTCACCGTGGCCAACTCCAGCCACCCCCAGCCCAGGACGCTGTTCGCCCACCTGGGCTGACACAACACCAGCGCCCGCCACACCGGGGTCCTGACAGTCCAATGTAATGAACGTGGCCGTACTCGCTCCGAGAAGGACATCCACTCGGGAGGACGCCCACACGCCAACACAGCCCGACCGGGAGACCCCCGAACTCACAGCTGTGGGTCCGCGGGTCCGGGAGTTTCCGGCGTCCCGCGACATCACGGGTGGGACTCGAACCCACGCCTGACGGATTATGAGTCCCGTGAGACAAGCTCTAAGGGTTCCGCACGGTTGTACAGAGGAAGTATCTCAATTCGTAGCGAGACGAGTGGGACTCGGCAGACCGTAGCTGCTGGCTCGGCGCGGAGGCCGTCGGGGTGAGCGATGGAATGGTGTCGCAGTCTTCGATTGCCGAGAAGACACCCGGACCGCGTGAGCCGGGTACTACCGGATCATGAGTGTCCTGGTTGAGCGACACCCGATCGTTGTGAACGGACGGTTATGGAACTCTTTCGCCTGGATCATCCGCTCGAGTACTCTGCCGGGTACGTGGTGGGAGGTCAGCCATTGACTTCCCTGCTCGGGCCGCCAACCCTTTCTTGCTGTCGAAGGAGGGTCACGCTGCGTCGTTCCCACGATATGTCCGCCATGTGCACGTCTTGTGCGGACAGTGGTCTCATGTCCCCAGAGTCCAGAGAGTTTTTGCATGAATGCCCTTCCGCTGCTCCTGATAGGCCTCGCGATTCTCGCGGGTGGATATGTCCTGTACTCGAAATTCCTGGGAAATCGGGTTTACCAGCTCGACGCGTCCTTCAAGACGCCCGGGCACGAGTTGCAGGACGGTGTGGACTACGTTCCGACCAACAAGTTCGTCCTGTGGGGTCACCATTTCACCTCGGTTGCGGGCGCTGCGCCGATCGTTGGCCCCGCGGTCGCAGTGATCTGGGGCTGGCTGCCCGCCTTCCTGTGGGTAACTCTCGGCACCGTCTTCTTCGCGGGAATGCACGACCTCGGCGCCCTGTGGGCCTCGGTGCGGAACAAGGGGCGCTCGATGGGCACGCTCTCCAGCCGCTACATCGGTGGCCGGGGCGCGAACCTGTTCCTCGTCGTAATCTTCCTGCTGCTCTTGATGGTGGTAGCGGCCTTCGCGGTGGTCATCAAGGACCTGTTGATCTCCACTCCCTCGGCGGTGATCCCCGCCTGGGGTGCGGTCGTGGTGGCGTTGCTGGTAGGACAGGCGGTCTACCGCTACAGGATGAGCCTCGGGCTGGTCACCGTGATCGGTGTCGCGGCGCTCTATGGCCTGATCCTCCTTGGTGACGCCGTCCCGGTGGAGTTGCCCGACCCCATCCTGGGGATGTCCCCGGCGACCTTCTGGATTATCGCCCTCTTCGTCTATGCCGGTATCGCCTCCCTGCTGCCCGTATGGGTGCTGCTCCAGCCGCGTGACTACATCAATGGCGTGCAGCTTTTCGTCGGACTCGGCATCCTGTTCGTTTCGGTGTTGCTGAGCGCTCCGACGATCGTGGCCCCGGCCTTCAACGACGCCGTGCCCGCGGACACCCCCGACATCGTGCCGCTCCTCTTCGTCACCATCGCATGCGGTGCGATCTCCGGATTCCACGGCATGGTGTCCTCGGGAACCAGCTCGAAGCAGTTGGACAAGGAAACCGACGCCCGCTTCGTGGGCTATTTCGGGGCTGTCGGCGAGGGCATGCTGGCTCTCGGCGCGATCATCGCCGCCACCGCGGGTTTCCGCACCCTGGCCGACTGGGAGGCCGTCTACAGTGCCTTCGGCGAGGGTGGCGTCGGGGCGTTCGTCACGGGTGGTGGTGAGATCGTCAACAGTGGTCTGGGTCTGCCGGCCTCGTTGAGCTCGACAGTGCTGGCCACGATGGCGATTCTGTTCGCCGCGACCACGATGGACACCGGTGTGCGCTTGTTGCGCTTCGTCGTTCAGGAAGCCGGTGAGGTCGGAAAGGTGAGGATCAACAATGGTGTTGGTACGCTCATCGCGCTCGTGGCTGGTATGGGACTCACCTTCAGCCAGGGGGCTGAAGGTGCTGGTGGCCTGCGTATCTGGCCGCTGTTCGGTACCAGTAACCAGCTGCTGGCTTCCTTGACGCTGTCGATCGTCGCGGTCATGTTGATTCGGAAGCGACGTAATCCGGTGCCTGCGCTGGTGCCGCTCGTGGTCGTGTTCGTGATGGCTTTCTGGGCCGCCCTCGTGCAGCTGGGTGATCTCTACGATGCTCGGGACTGGCTTTTGCTGACCGTCGATGTCGTCATCATCATCGCTGCCCTGTGGGTCGCTTTCGAGGCGGTGATCGCGATGCGGCGGGCGTCTCAGGAGGATCCGGAGGCACCGGACGCGGATGTGAGGGAAAGGGTCGAGGTGAACGAGTGACGTCCAGTTGGGCCTCGTTCCGGGCCGGGCTGGAGGAGTTCTACGCTGGTCCGTATCGGCGTACCTTCGCCCGCGCTCGGCGGGAGGAGGATGATCTCTTCCGGATGATCATCCTCGCGGAGGCACTGGGTGTGCCGGACCCAGCGGCTTACTACACAGCCGAATTGATGCCCTTTCTCTACGAGGACTTCCACGCCTGGCACCGGCGCATGGGTATGGACCGTTCGCCTCTGGAGCACATCGGATGCTGCTAGACCTCATCGCCTCGCGTCGGGTCGTCTTCGTCAGTGGCAAGGGCGGGGTCGGTAAGACCTCGATCGCGGCGGCTCTCGCCCTGGGTCGTGCCGGGGCGGGTGCCCGTGTGCTGCTCGTTTCCACTGATCCCGCGCACAACCTCGGACACCTCTGGGAGCGCCGAGTAGGGGACGAGCCCACGCGCCTCGCTGACCCCGGGGAGCTTGCTTCCGGGCTGGCGACCGGGGCCACGGGCTACCTCGACGGACTGGAGATCGATCCCGAGCGTACGGTCGAGCAGCATTTGTCCGTTGTAGCTGGCACGATGCGACGCCTGCTCCCCGAACGGATGCACGCGTCAGCGGCCCGGCACCTGGAGGCGGCCCGGCAAGCTCCCGGTACCCACGAGTCAGCGGTGCTGGAACGGATTGCCGAGGCCGTGGAACTCGGCGAGGCCGAGTACGACCTCGTCGTCTTCGATACTGCTCCCTCCGGCCATACGCTGCGGCTGCTTACGCTGCCCGAGCAGCTCACCTCCTGGACGGAGACCCTGCTCGCCAATCGTGACCGGTCGCAGCGTTTCGGCGCGGCGGTACGCGGTCTCGGCGGCGGCGAGGATACCGACCGCGACGCCGAGCTACGTCGAATCCTGCTGCGCCGACGTAACCGCTTCGTCCGGCTGCGTGAGGTGATGACGGACTCGGCGCAGACCGGGGTCGTGATCGTATTGGCCGCCGAACTGCTCCCTGTCGCGGAGACGGTGGAGATGTATCAGACGCTCACCAACCTCGGTGTCGAGGTGAACGCACTCGTCGCCAACCGCCGTTCGCCCGGGGACACCAGCGCACTGCTCACCCAGCGGCGGGAGCGGGAGGAGGAGCACCTTGTCCGCCTGCGGCAAGAGGTTCCGGACGTACCGTTGTGCGACGTGTCACTGTTGCCAGGGGATCTGGTGGGCACGGAGGCGCTGACTACGCTGGCCGAGCGGCTCGGTCACTGATCAGCCCAGCCCAACGCCTTGGAGACCGATCAGAACGAACGAACCGCAACAGACGACCCCAACCTGGAGACCCGTAAACAAAGTGCCGGGAGGGGGGAACTTCAAAGAGACTCACTGCCGCCACCGGCGGGCGGTGGTGGTGGTCTCAGGGCAGAATCCTCCGAGGCGAATGCCACCGGGCGCCCGCCACGAACTCATCCGGGCACCTCGCAGTCCTGTGCCCTGCTCTGTCATAGTAGCGACCAACGAGGCGAAGCCCGAGGGGCAGGAGGGGACGGCAGCCATTCGGTCATGGCAAGCGCTGGTGGCTTGTGGCTGTCAAGCCTCCCTTTTCGCCAGGGGGATTGGAGACTCCATGGCAAGGACGCGCAAGCGACTCATCCGAGCATCAGTGCTGCCTGCTCTCGCAGCACTCGCGTTCACCGGCACGGGCGTTCTGGCGGCCCCCGCCTATGCGGATGTGGAGGCGAACAGGACTTGGTACATCAGGACGACTGACGGCGACCCGGGCGGGAGCGCGTGGTACAGCGAAGGGTCCAACCGGTTCGAGGTGTGCGACATCGATGCGGACGGCTACCGAGCTGTTGGCTGGTTGAACGGTAACCGAGTGGATGCGGCAGGCAGCGCTGGAACCTGCAAAGAACGGAAGATCGGTCTTCCCGATGGCATGAACGTGAAGATGACGGTCTGTCTGAAGAGTGGTGCCAACGGCACGAGCAAGGCCTGCCGTTCCGAGTGGGTCAGGGCCTGATCAAGAGAAGCGGCGATGACCGAACGCTCGCGCGTGAGTGCCGCCAGTGGACCCGCCGGCTCGTGCGCAAACTGCGATGCTCCACCACCGCATCGCCAGCCTGTCCAAGCGGTCCTCACCCTCCACCTCACTGGCTCAAACTGAAGTTGGAAAACGCTCAAGGTAACGCTGGTTCCCTGCCGGTACCCCTGCCCCGGCTCGGCACCACGACGGTGTCCCTGACGACGGATGGCGTGCCGAGCCCGAACTGATGAGAAAGCGGTCCGGTTGTCGACGTGCGCGGGAGAGCGGGTCGGGCCGGTGGCGCTCCCGTGCCACCGGCTCCCCGTACCGCGTGGCCGTACGCCGTGTCCGCTCAGGGCACCAGGGAGCGGCACAGGTCCAGCGACAGTGCCTCCAGCAGCTGGGACTGACTGGTGTGCAGGAAGAAGTGCCCGCCCGGCAGCATCCGCACCGTGTGGTCTCCCGTCGTCAGTTCGCCCCAGGCCGCCAGGTCGGACTCGGGGCAGTCGAAGTCCTCCGTGCCGCCGAACACGGAGATCGGGCAGTCCAGGGGCGGTCCGGGCCGGTGTCGATAGGTCTCCAGCACCGTTGTGTCGGCCCGCAGCGCGGGAAGGTAGAGGGCCCGCAGCTCGGGGGAGTCACGGACCACCGGTGGAATCGCCTGGAAGCGGCGCTCCAGGACGTTGAGGAACTGGTCGTCCGGGAGCGTGTGCATGAGGGGACGGCTCCTGGGGATCTGCGGAGCGGGTCGCGCCGCCACTCCCAGATGCGCGGCTCGCAGGTGGTACCTGTCGCGTAGTTCCCGTACGAGTTCGAAGGCGATCCAGGCCCCGACGCTGTAACCGAACACCGCGAACGGCTCCCGCAGTTCGGTGGCCGAGGCCGCGGCGGCCCGCCGCACGATCTCCTCCACGTTGTCCAGTGGTGGCTCGTGCAGCCGTGCCTCCCGTCCCGGTAGGCGCAGCAGCCATGGTTCCACCGCGTCGCCCAACTCCCGCGCCCAGGTGTGGTACGCGGCGGATCCGCCGCCCGCGTAGGGCACGCAGATCAGACGCAGCGGTGCCGAGGCGCGGGCCTGGGGGCGTAGGATCCACTGTTCGAAGGACTCGCGGACCGACGTCATGCGCGCTGTACGTCGAAGGTCAGGTGCTTCGGGTTGCACAGGGAGTGCGACTGGTACCACGCGATCTCGGTGAGATTCAACTGGGCGTACCGGTCCAGGACGGCGTTGAGCGCGATCTTGGCTTCCAGGCGGGCCAGGTGGGCGCCGAGGCAGTAGTGGATGCCGGTGGTGAAGGCGAGCTGGGGGTTGGAGCCACGCCGGATGTCGAAGGTGTCCGGGGAGGGGAACTCTCGCTCGTCCCGGTTGGCGGAGATCAGCGAGCACAGCACCATCTTGTTGGCCGGGATGACCGTGCCGCCCAGTTCGACGTCCCGGTTGGTCACCCGACCGCCCTCGGGTACCGGGGTGCGGTAGCGCAGGACCTCCTCGATGGCGTTGGGCACCAGCGAACGGTCGGCGCGTACCTCCGCCAGTTGGTCCGGGTGCTCGCTCAGGGTAAGCATCATGTTGCCCAGCAGTGACATTGTCGTCAGGTGTCCGGCGAGTAGGAGGAGGACCGTGAAGTTCACGATCTCCTCCTCGTCCAGTGCGCGGTCCTCGACCCTCGCGGTGACCAACTTGCTGATGAGGTCGTCACGTGGGGCGGCGCGCCGGACGGAGATCAGGTCCTTGATGTACGCCTGTAGCTCCTCCATCGCCTTCTGCACCTGGACGACGAAGTCGCTGTCAGCGGGGTTCTCGCAGGTCAGCGCGAGCTGTGCGTCCGCGGTGCGCTGGAGTATCCCGCGATCCTCCCGCGGGACGCCGATCAGTTCGGAGATGACGTTCAGCGGCAACTGGTACGACAGGTCCCGCGCGATGTCGATCTCGTTCCGGTCACCGACCTCGTCCAGCAGCTCCTTGACCAGCTCCTCGATGCGTGGCGCCAACTGGGCCAGGGTGCGTGGCGTGAAGCCCTGGCTGATCACGCCACGCAGCTGCTTGTGCACCGGCGGGTCCATGGTGGAGAGGTTTCCCCTGGTGAAGTGGTGCTCGGGGACGATACGGCACATGTCGTTGGAGAAGGTTTCCCAGTCGGTGAGCACGTGGTGGACGTCCTCGTACCGGTAGACCTTCCAGCACTGCGACGTCTCGTCGAACTTGACCGGGGTGTTGTCCCGGGCGTTCCGCATCCACGCGTACAACGCGGGACCACCGTCGGTGAAGAACGCCGGCGGTGTCGCGGACTGGTCAGCCATGAGTTCCCTCCTGCGTCTGCGTTCCGACGGGCGAGGCGCTGGTCGTGTCGCCCGGATCTCTGCGGGGTCCCCGGGCCGGGTACGCACAGCTGCCGCGTCGTCGTCGCACACAGCACCGCCGCGCGCTCCTCCGCCTCGCAGCCGCACGTACCCGGCCCCGCTGCCTGGGGCCTCCCTCTTCCCCGAAGATCCAAACGACACGACCAAGCCGGGTCCGCTGACTTTCAGCGGTCCAGTCTGTTCTCCGGTGCCGGGGAGTCACCCCGGGGGAGACCCCAGCAACGCCCCGGGGCTTGTGGACCCGTGGTCATCGCCCGAAGCGGGCGCACCGCCGGCGTACGGAGGCGGAGCCGTGCTGTCAGCGCAGCGCCTCCGACTGTGTGGCCGGGGTCTCGTACTGCTCGCACCACCGGGTGAAGAGGGAGGTCATCTCACGTTGCATGAAGGCGTGGAAGTCCCGCATCTCGTCGAGTCGGTGCCCGGCCGGAGTGTCCTTGCCCACGATCCGGAGACCTTCCGCGGCGGCCTCCTCCAGAACCTTCAGGATCGCGTTCTGGTTGCTCATCATCGTCGCCCAGGCGTGCCCTCGGAACTGGTAGTGGTCGCGTCGGCTGCCGGGCGCGGGCACCCGTTCGATCATGCCGACCTGTACGAGTTGCTTGATCGCGCCGGATACCGCTCCGGTGCTGATCTGAAGCCGCTCGCAGAGATCCCCCGCGGTCATCGTCTCCTGTTGGGTGTAGAGCAGGGCGGTCATCACCCGGGCCATCGTCCGCTGCATCCCGCCCTCGGCGAGGGAGAGCGCCAGCTTCTCGGCGGTGGCTCGGAGTTCAGCGTCCTGGTCCATCCGGGACTCCTTCGTGCTTCCTCGCGAAGCGTCCTGAGTGTGCGCGGCCATGGTCTTCTCACTATAACGATATGACTCTCGACTCTCAGAGTCTTTACAGATCACTGAAGACTCGTCATAGTCAGAGTTGTGACGAAGGCTATCGAGCTCAGCGAGCTCACCAAGACGTACGGCACGCGCCGTGGCCTGTCCGGCCTCTCCTTCCAGGTCGAGCCGGGAGAGATCTTCGGCTTCCTGGGTCCGAACGGCGCGGGCAAGACGACGACCATCCGGCTGTTGCTGGACCTGATCCGACCCACCTCGGGCTCGGCGAGGGTGCTCGGCCGCGACCCGTTGGCGGACGGGGTCGAAGTGCGAGGTCGGGTCGGATACCTGGCCGGCGACTTCGTCTGTGACGGTCGGCAGACCGTCCGCGGCTACCTGCGCTTTCTCGCCGCGCTGCGGGGCGGGGTGCCGAATGAGCGAGTCGACGAGCTGGCCGAGCGACTGGGCCTCGACCAGACGCTGAAGATCAAGAAACTCTCCAAGGGGAACAAGCAGAAGGTCGGCCTGGTCCAGGCCCTCATGCACAAGCCGGAGCTGCTGATCCTGGACGAACCCACCTCCGGACTCGACCCCCTGGTCCAGCAGACGTTTCTCGACCTGATCACGGAAGCCGCCGCCGACGGACAGTCGGTCTTCATGTCCAGCCACATCATGAGCGAGGTGGAGGCCGTCGCGGACCGCGTCGCCATCATCCGTGACGGGTCCCTGGTCGCGCTGGACAAGGTCACCAACCTACGGTCGGACGCCGTCCGGGACATAGAGGTCACCTTCGAGAGCCCCGTGCCCTCCGACGCGTTCGCCAACATGCCGGGCGCCGACGGGCTGCGCCTCGACAGCGAGGGCACCTCACTCACCGGGCAGTTCTCCGGCCGTCCGGACGTCCTGGTCAAAGCCATCGCCCATCACACCGTCACCGGTCTGCACGTCTCCAAGCCCGCCCTGGACGACCTGTTCCACTCCTACTACGAGGGTGCCGAGGAAGCCCCGCGTCCCGCTCCGGTCCACGATGCCTGAGCCACTTCGTACCATTCAGCGGCCCTGCGAACCGGACCGGAAAGGACTCCTGTCATGAGTTCCGCCCTCTTTATCCACTCCCTCAACAACAGCAGGCGCAGTCTCGTCGGTTGGGCCATCGGCTGTGCGGTCATCGGAATGGGATACGCCAGCACGTATCCCGACCAGAAGAACAACACCGACAGCATGCCCGCCGGGGTGCGTGAGTCCCTCAACATCGACGGCTCAGCCGCCGGCTATCTGCAAGCCACCGTCTTCGGTCTCATTCTGCCGCTGCTCGCCATGATCTACGGAGTTACCGCGGGCCTGCGCAGCACCGCGAGCGACGAGGAGTCGGGCGAGATGGACCTGACGCTCGCTCACCCCATCACCCGCACCAAGCTCGTACTGCACCGTTTCGCGGACGCGGCGGTGGGTGCCCTGGGGATCAGCCTTGTCGTCTGGCTGGCACTGCTCGCCATCCGCGACAGTGCCGAACTCACCAGCGTCACGCCGGTGGAGCTTCTCGCCCAGTGCCTGCAACTGTTCCTGCTCGCCGTCACCTTCGCGGCGCTGGCCTTCGGTATCGGTACCGCTCTCGGCAGCAAGGTGGCGGTGTTGGTCGGTTCCACCGTGGTCGGCGTCATCGCCTACGTCGCCAACTCGCTGTACGCCCAGTTCGACGCCGAGTGGATCAAGTACCTCTCCCCGCTGTACTACTACATGGGTGGCGAGCCGCTGCGGTACGGATTCCAGTGGGGTCACATCGCCGCGCTGGTGATTCTCTCTGCGGTGTTCCTGACCGTCGGCACCATCCGGTTCAACCGGCGAGACGTGAACAGCTGACCGATTGACCAAAGCCCGGGCGCGACTGGTCCCCCCCGAACCGGTCGCGCTCGAAGACCCCCGCCTCTGCCCGTCTCCGCGGGCCGGGGCGGGGGCGTCGTGTGCGCGCGGGCCATCCGCCGGGCCGGACGGAGCCCCGGTGACCGGCGGTTCCGACCCGCATTAGAGACGCTTTGGACAACTCGTCGAGGATTGGCGTACGCCGTGGGTGCGGTACCGCCGCCTCGGTGCACCGGTCCTGAAACCCCCGAACACCGGAGGAGACGTGGCTGACGTGTTTCCCCGAGTGCCCGCCCGGCATCCGCCGGAGGGCGCTCCCGGACTGGCGGGACAACCCGCGGGTGGCGAACCCGTGGCTGCCCCGGCCCCATCCTCCGTACCTGAAGAAGGGCGTCATCGATGAAGGGCGTCATCCTGGCGGGGGGAAACGGGACCCGACTACAGCCCCTGACGTTCGTGGGATCGAAACAACTCGTTCCGGTCTATGACAAACCCATGATCTACTATCCGCTCTCCGTTCTCATGCTGGCGGGCGTCGACGAGATTCTCATCGTGTGCCGCCCCTCCGAACTCTCGCTGTTCCGTGAACTGTTCGGGGACGGAAAGAAGCTGGGCCTGAGGATCGACTACGCCGCTCAACAGGAGCCGCGAGGAATCGCCGACGCGCTGAACGTCGGGGCCGACCACATACGCGGCGAGGAGTGCGCGCTGATTCTGGGCGACAATCTCTTTCACGGCGCGAACCTGCCCTCCACGCTCCGCCGCAGCGCGCGGAAGCTGCGTGGGTGTGTTCTCTTCGGCCACCAGGTCGCGGACCCGGAGCACTTCGGCGTCGCCGAGGTCGACAAGCGGGGCGGCCTCGTCTCGATCGAGGAGAAGCCGCGGCATCCACGTTCCAACCTCGCGATACCCGGCCTGTACTTCTTCGACGGCGGGGTCGCGGACATCGCGAAGGAGCTGCGCCCCTCCGCCCGGGGCGAGTTGGAGATCACCGACGTGCTGCGCGCCTACCTGGAAGAGGATCGGGCGGACCTGGTCTGGCTCGGCAGAGGCGTCACCTGGCTCGACACCGGTACCCACGAGACGTTGCTCGACGCGGGTCGTTTCGTACGGGACGTACAGCACCGCCAGGGCACACGCCTCGGCTGTGTGGAGGAGATAGCCATGTACATGGGTTTCATCGGTACGGACGACTGCTACGCGCTCGGCGCCGAGATGGGGAACTCGCCGTACGGTCACTACGTCATGGAACGAGCCCGTTCGTTCGATGTGGGCATGCCGCCCACCGACTTCCTGGAGAGCATGTGAACATCCTGGTCACGGGCGCCGCCGGGTTCATAGGTTCCGCGTACGTGCGGATGCTCCTCGCGCCCGGCGCCGATCGGCGTTCCGGGGTGTCCCGTGTCACGGTGTTGGACAAGCTGACCTACGCCGCCACACGCGACAACCTCGACCTCGGTGATCCCCGGCTGACCTTCGTCCGTGGCGACATCTGCGACTCCGACCTGGTCACGAGGCTCATGGGACACGCCCACCAGGTGGTGCACTTCGCGGCGGAGTCCCACGTGGACCGCTCAGTCAGCGCCGCGAGCGCCTTCGTCCACACCAACGTGACCGGGACCCAGGTCCTCCTGGACGCGGCACTGAGGCACGGGGTGGAGCGTTTCGTGCACGTCTCCACCGACGAGGTCTACGGCTCGGTCGAGTGCGGGTCCAGCACCGAGGAGGACCCGCTCGCCCCCAGTTCGCCCTACGCGGCCTCCAAAGCGGCGTCCGACCTCGTGGCCCTCTCCTACCACCGTACGCACGGCCTGGACGTCCGGGTCACCCGATGTTCCAACAACTACGGTCCACGGCAGTTCCCCGAGAAGGTCATTCCGCGCTTCGTCACGAGTCTGCTCGACGGCGGTGACGTCCCGCTCTACGGCGACGGGACGCACCGGCGCGACTGGCTGCATGTCGAGGACCACTGCCGGGCGGTGGAACTGGTACGCACCGCGGGCCGCCCCGGCGCCGTCTACAACATCGGTGGCGGTACCGAGCTGAGCAACCGGGAGCTGACCGCCCGTCTGCTGGCGAGCCTCGGAGCCGACTGGAGTCGAGTGCGCCACGTCACGGACCGCAGGGGTCACGACCGGCGCTACTCGGTCCGGGACGACAAGGCCAGGAACGAGCTCGGATACCGTCCCCTGCACGACTTCGACTCCGGACTCGCGGAGACGGTCGACTGGTACCGGAGTCACCGCTCCTGGTGGGAGCCGCTCGTCGAACGAGCGCTCTCGGCGTGATGACCCAAGTCGAGCTGACCGAGCGGCGCGAGGAAACCCAATGGCGCGAGGAGACCGTACCGTGGAAGCATTGACGACGTCGCTGCGCTGCGGCGTGCTCGGCTGCGCGGACATCGCGTGGCGCCGCATGCTGCGGGTACTGGCCGCCGAGCCCGGACTCGAACTGACCGCTGTGGCCAGCCGGGACGAGGCGAGGGCGGCGAGGTTCGCGCGCGAGTTCGGCTGTGCCGCCGTACACGGGTACGAGGCGCTGCTCGGCTCCGCCGACATCGACGCGGTGTACGTTCCGCTGCCCGCCATGCTGCACACGGAGTGGGTCGAGAAGGCGCTGTGCGCGGGCAAGCACGTGCTGGTGGAGAAGCCGCTGGCCGCCGACCCGGGGGACGCCGAAAGACTCCTGCGGCTGGCCCGCTCGGCGGGGCTGGTGCTGAGGGAGAACATGGCCTTTCCCCAGCACGCCCAGCATGCCCGGGTGCGCCGGGAACTCGACAGCGGGGCCATCGGCGAGCTACGTGACTTCTCCAGCGTCTTCACGATCCCGCCGCTGCCCGAGGAGAACATCCGATACCAACCCGAGGTGGGCGGCGGCGCGTTGCTGGACCTCGGGGTCTACCCGATCCGGGCCGCGTCGCACTTCCTCGGGCCGGACGTGGAGGTCGTTCATGCGGTGCTGCGTCTTCAGGCGCGCACGCGGACCGTGATCTCCGGACGTGTCCTGGCGTGCGCGGCGGGCGGGGTGACGGTGGACCTTGCCTTCGGGATGGAGCACTCCTACCGGACCAGCTGCGAGTTCGCCGGCAGCGGCGGCCGGCTCGTGCTGGAGCGGGCCTTCACGCCGCCGACCACGTACCAGCCGGTGCTGCGGTTCGAGCGGCAGGACCACCGTGAGCAGATCGTGACACGCGCCGACGATCAGTTCGCGAACGTTGTCCGGAGCTTCGTCGACGCCGTACGTGGCGGGGCGGGGGCCGCCGTCGACCACGACGACGCGAGCCTGCGGCAGGCACGGCTGGTCAGCGAGGTCGAGCGGGTGGCCCGCCGGGTCACCGTCTGATCCGGCGCGGCCACGCGAAACCGCCTCCACCACCAGGTGGCTCAACTGGTCGGGGTCGCGTGCGTCGGGTCATGACGCGGCGGCCCAGTGGTTCGGCGCGGCCTCGACGGGTGTGGCGTGCAGACCGGCCAACAGTGTCCGGGCCTGCACACTGACGTAGTGGCTGTGTTGGGTGAGGGCGTCAAGCTGCCCGTACGAGACCCACCGGAATCCCGGCGGCGGCACCAGTGGCGCCTGACTCTCGTCGGCGTCGATCACGAGGTAGCGGCTGAGCGCGTTCAGGAAGCGACCGCCCTCCTCGGAGTGCAGGGCACTGTAGCGGACGCGGGAGGGTTCCGGGTCCGTCACGACGTCGAGGAAGGCGGGTCGTTCGGCGGCGGGCAGGTGGCTGTGGTTGCCGGGCGTGCACTGGACCGTGGGGCCCAACTCGGCGGTGTCGAGGAAGCCGCCCTCGGTGCGGGCACGCACGAGCACGTGCGGCACGCCCTCGAAGGTACGGCTCAGGAACGCGACGACTCCCCGGTCCCGGGGTTCGAAGAGAGGCTGTGTCCAGTGCGCGACCTCCCGGTTGCCCGCCTGGACGGAGACCGCCACGACCCGGAAGTAGCGCCCGTGTTCGTGGTGGATCGAGGACGGCGTGTGGGTCCAGCCGGGCACTGTGGCGAGTGGAACGGTCTCGGCGCGCAGGGAGGTCGCGGCGCGCGTCCGAGCGAGCCACGACAGCACGTCGACGTCGGAGTGCAGGGCCCGCTCCGCGTGTCGGCCGGAGAGCGCGGCCAGGACGGATCGCGCGTCCATGTTCACGGTCAGGTCGTCGTGCAGAAGCTCGGCTACCTGGCCCAGGGTCAGCCAGCGGAAGTCCTCGTGTACCGGCACCTTCTCGGCCACCTCGACGATCATGTTCCGGTTGCGTTTGCGGTAGAACCAGGAGCCGTGTTCGGACTGAAGCACGTCCGACAGGACCCGGCCCCGTCCCGGTTCCGTGAAGTGCTCCAGGTACCGGACGGCCGCACCCTGGTGCACCTTGCCGTAGTTGCTGCAGGTCGCCTGCACCGTCGGGGACAGCTGCAGCCTGTTCGGATTACCGGGCTCCGTCTTGGCCTGTAGCAGGAAGTGCAGCACCCCGTCGAACTCCCTCGCGAGGATGCCGAGAATCCCGACCTCCGGCTGTCGGATGACGGGTTGGTACCACCGCTCGAAACGCGGCCCGCCCACGGTGACCCGCAGCCCCTCCACGGTGAAGAACCGGCCACTTCGGTGCGTCAGATTGCCCGTGTCCTCGGCGAACGACCAGCTTTCCAGCTCGGCGAACGGGATCCGCTCCACGGTGAACGGGACCGCCTCGCGTCGCCGCTCCAGCCAGGCCCGAACCTCGGCCACCTCCCCCGCCGGGCCCCGGAAGGTCGCCGCCGACCTCGCGAGGCGTCCGGTGATGTCGACGTCCTTTCGGGCCCGGATCAGGGTCGGCGCTTCTCGAACGCCGGTCACCGCTGGCTCCCCACGAACTCCGTGATGGACTCGACGACGTAGTCGATCATCTCCTCGGTGAGGCCGGGGTACACGCCCACCCAGAACGTGTGCTCGGTGACCAGGTCGCTGTTGACCAGATCGCCGGACACCCGGTGGGGCCGGTCGGCGTACGCGGGATGCCGGGTCAGATTACCCGCGAACAGCCTCCTGGTGCCGATCTTGCGTGCCTCCAGGAAGGAAACCAACTGTGCCCGGCTGAACGGTGCTTGCGGATCGACGGTGAGGGCGAACCCGAACCAGCTGGGGTCACTACGCGGTGTCGGCTCGGGCAGCAGCAGCCACGGCAGGTCCGCCAGCCCCTCGCGCAGCCGGCGCCAGTTGCGCCGCCGCGCCGAGCTGAACCCGTCGAGCTTGTCAAGCTGGCTCAGACCGAGCGCGGCCTGCAGGTCGGTCGACTTCAGGTTGTATCCCACGTGGGAGAAGATGTACTTGTGATCGTAGCCGGCCGGCAGCGTGCCCATCTGGTAGCCGAACCGCTTGCGGCAGGTGTCGCTCTCCCCCGGCTCACACCAGCAGTCCCGACCCCAGTCCCGCAGTGACTCCACGATCCGGGCCAGTACGAGGTTCGAGGTCAGCACGCAACCGCCCTCGCCCATGGTGAGGTGGTGGGCGGGGTAGAAGCTGACCGTGCACAGGTCGCCGAACGACCCGACACGCTGCCCGTCGTAGGTGGAGTCCACCGCGTCACAGGTGTCCTCGACCAACAGCAACTCCCGCTCCTCGGCGAGTCGGGCGATCTCCGCCGCCTCGAAGGGGTTGCCCAGCGTGTGCGCCATGACGATCGCCCGGGTGCGCGGCCCGATGGCCTCCGCGACGCGTTCCACCGTGGTGTTGTACGTCCGCAGCTCGACGTCCACGAAGACGGGTACCAGACCGTTCTGCAGGATCGGGTTGACCGTGGTCGGGAATCCCGCCGCCACCGTGATCACCTCGTCACCGGGCCGGAGCTGCCGGTCCCCGAGGAGGTGTGACGTGAGCGCCGAGACAGCGAGGAGGTTCGCGGAGGACCCCGAGTTGGTCAGGTGAGCCTTCCGACGCCTCATCCTGCGCGCGAAGGCCGACTCGAACCTGCGCGAGATCCCTCCCGAGGCGATCCGCATCTCCAGGGCCGCCTCCACCAGAGCGGTCCGGTCCTCTTCGGTCAGCACGGCACCGGACGGCCAGATCTCGGTGGTACCGGGAACGAACTCCCGTTGTTCCTGGCGGTCCTGGTGGTACTTGCGGACACCGTCGAGGATGTCCGTGGTCAGATCGCTCATCTGGGCCCCTCTGTTGACCATTGCGCCTTCCGTTCCGCCGACTCGCTCACGTGAGGGCCTACGTCCGGTACCCCCACGGCCGCGAGCAGGTCGCGCACCGACTCCCCGAGGGGGCGGCGCGGCGACCAGCCCAACAACCGCCGCGCTCGCGAGATGTCCAACCGCTGCCACGACGCGTCCGAGCGGGTGCTGTGGGCGGACCGCTCCTCCACGACCCGGGTGGGGCGGTCGCCGTACGAGAGCATCAGGTCGACGAGGTGACGCACCGGGACGGCCCGACCACCACCGATATTGATGACACGCCCGGCGACCTCGGATCGCGGCGCCAGTGCCGCCGCGACGACGGCCTCCCCGACATCCCGGACATCGACCAGGTCACGGTGGGCGCGTAGGGGCGTGAGCCGCAGTTCCTCGTCGCCGGACACCAGGTGTCTGGCGACGATCCCGGGAAGACTGCTGGGAGGGGAACCGGGACCGCAGGCCACGGAGACCCGCAGCACCGTCCCATGGAGACCGCGCTCCCGCGCCGCCCGTACGACCGCCCGTGACCCGAGCAGTTTGGTGCGGCCGTAGACCGTGTCCGGCTTCGGCGGCCATTCCTCGTCAATCACGTCGCCGGCGTGCGACGGGCCGTACTCGTAGGCGGTTCCGAGGTGGACGAACCGTGGCGGCGACGGCAGTCTGGCCACGTCCTCCGCGACCCTCGCGGCCAACTCGGCGTTGAGCGCGGTCATGTGCTCATGGGTACTGTCCCAGACCGCGCCCGCGGCGTTCACCAGTACCGTCGCTCTCTCGTCGACGCACAGCCGGGCCAACTGGGCCGACACGTCCTCACCGGGGGCCAGCCGCACGGCCCGACAGCCGCTGGTCCACGGGACATCCCGTGCGTGGCGCGAGACCCGCACCACCACGGCGGCACCTGACGCGGCGAACGCCGCGCAGATGTGCCGTCCCAGAAAGCCCGAGCCGCCCAGGACGACCACCCGCTGGCCGGTCGCCGGCAGATGTTCCCCGTAGTGCGCGGACACTTGAGGTTGGGCCATCCCTTGCTCCCCAGAGGAAGGTCCCGCCCGACGGACGGGCGCGTGCGAGGCACGGACTGTTCAGGCACGGCTCAGCACGGGTCAGAGGGCGCCGCCGTCCTTCTTGTAGAGCGCCTGCCAGAAGTAACTCCACGGCACGCCCTGCCCGTCAGCGACGCATGTCCAGTCGTCCCCGGGCCGGTACGCGGAGACGAATTCGGGGACCGCCGCCCGCACCGCCTCGCTGTCATGGATGTCGAGAACCTGCCGCAGCGGGCCGGTCTCCAGTGCCATCCGCACCGCCTCCTCACCCTCCGGGTGGCCATCCATGGTCTTGTCCATGTGCTTTCCGACCGGGTTCTTCACGAAGAAGGCGGCACACCGGCTGTCGATCAGGTCGAGATAGTCCTGAACGGTGGCCGGGGTCATCTCGGTGAAGGAGTGCACGTTGACGGCCAGGTCGAAACGTTCGGACCCTAGCGCGGTGTCGATGCTGTCGTTCTCGACGAACCGCACCTTCGCGAACTGCCCGTCGTCCAGCACCTCCCGCAGATACCGCCGGCTGAGCAGCAGAGTGTTCCGGAGGTCGACGATCCAGTAGGAGGACAGGTCGTGATTGGACAGCATGGCGTGGCAGGTGCGTCCGTAACCCGCTCCGATCTCCACCACGTTGCCGCCCGTCAGGTCGACCTCCTTCTCGATGAAGCCGAGTTCGAGCACCGCCTGGAGGTAGTCCATGCACACGGACTGGCCGTCGACGCGCACCGTGTTCGGGTTCCCGACCTCACGGTTCCTGATGCGACGAACCTTCTCCCACTCCTCCGGACCCAGCCGCGTGGCGCGGTCGTAGAGCAGGGCCTTCAGATACCGAACTCCGTTGGTGTTCGGATCCCAGAGGGATATCTTGTAGTTCCTCCGGTCCGACTTGAAGTCCGTCAGGTCAGCGGAGGCCTCCTCCGTGACCCAGAACTCACCGATGCGTTCCCACTGCCGACTGACCTGGAATCTTCCTGTCATGGCATCCTCTCCACCAGCCGCGGTCGGTTGCTCACACTCCAGCGGGAAGTGTCGCCGGGCGGGCTAAAGCCGTTCTAAGCGCGGGCGACGCGATCACCACCGCGTACGGTCGGGCGCCTGGCCCGTTGTCGCGCGGGCTTGTGGCAGCAACGAGGCCACGAAACGAGAGCCCCCGCCCGCGACAGCGCGTGGTGGCCGTCCGCCGAGGTTCGGGCGTCTGGGGGCTCCCTGTTCCCCGAAGATCCGAACGACGCGACCTATTCGAAGGGGGCCGGCTCGACGGACCGGCCGGGCCTGACCGGAAGTGTCGCCAGCGCGCGTGTCATGCCCGGCTGGTACACCGCTTCCTCGGGACTGACCGCCAGGGTGAGGTCGGGGAAGCGCGTGAACAGAGTGCGCAGCGCGATCTCACCTTCGGCTCGGCCCAGCGCGGCACCGACACAGTGGTGCACCCCGTGGCCGAAGGACAGGTGTGACCTGTCATCTCGACGGACGTCGAGCTGGTGTGGGTCCTCGAACTGCTCCGGGTCGCGGTTTCCCGAAGCGTAGACGACCTGCACCGGCTCGCCCGGGCTGATCGTCTCGCCGCCCAACTCCACCTCCTCCAGGGGGTAGCGCAGAACGGCGATGTCCGCCGGGCCGCCGAGACGCAGCAGCTCCTCCACCGCGTGCGACATTCGATCCGGGTCCTCCCGCACCCAGCGAAGCTGCTCGGGGTGTGTCAGCAACAGCATGGCCCCGTTGCCGATGAGGCTGAACGTCGTGTCGCGTCCGCCGAAGAGCAGACTCAGCGACATCGAGATCAGTTCCTCGTTGCTGAGCCGGCCATCGTCCTGGTCGTGCGCGGCGGTGAGCCCGGAGAGCAGGTCCGACCCCGGACTCTTCCGCTTCTCCTCGACGAGTCCCTGGAAGTAGCCGGCCAGGGTGCGGGCCGCCGCGCCGATCTTCTCCAGGTCGCCGCTGGTCATGCCTGACAACGCGTCATGCAGCTGCTGCCGGTCGCTGGCTGGAGCCCCGAGCAGTTCGCAGATGACGTTCAGGGGCAACGGGCGGGCCAGTGCCTCAAGCAGGTCGGCCTGTTCCCGGTCGGCCATCGCGGTCAGCAGCTCGTCGGTGAACTCCTTGATTCGCGGGCGGAGTTCCCGCACGCGGCGTGCGTTGAACTCGCGCGCGACGTGCCGGCGCAGTCGTGTGTGGCCGGGTGGGTCGTACGTGCCGAGGGTGTGGGTGAAGTAGGGCGCCACGTCCTCGGGCAGTCCGATGTTGCTCGCGAGGTCCGTCGACGACTGCTTGGTGGCGTCGTTGCTGAAGCGCTCGTCGGTCAGCACCGTGCGAATCTCCTGGTACCGGGTGACCAGCCAGATGTCGGTGCCGTCGAGGTACTTCGCCCGGCGGACCGGTGGGCCGTCCAGCAACCCGGCGAAGGCCTTCTCGCGGTCGGGGGCGAACAGGATGTCCGCGAGCTTCAGCTCGGCGCTGCTGTCGTCAGGCACAGGTCCTCCCGGTGGAATCCGTAAGGAAAGTAGGGGTACGGACGGCTTCGCGAACCACCCGGCCGGTCAGGTGGAGAAGAAGCCCCCTCTCCGTCAACGGCCTCCGGCATCGCTGTCGGACCGACTCGGCTGTCGATGGAAGATGCGGCTCAGTATCGGCAACTCCGGACGTCCGGTGCACCGGTGGGCACCCCAGCATCACCCCGGGCAGGGCGCCGCCGCTCATACCGGTGCTTCCTCCTCTTGAGCCGTCTCGGCCACCGGCGGGATCATGCGATCCGGTCATCGCCTTTCCAGGTAGCGGGGGTGTACAGCGTGCGATACGAGATAGTGGGCCCACTGCGGGTCGTCGACGGTGACAGCACAACGACCGTTTCGGCACCCAAGGTGGAGATGCTGCTAGCTGTGTTGCTCATACGTTCCGACCAGATTGTCACGAACGGGCAGCTGATCCGGGAAATCTGGGGGGAGGAGCCTCCGCAGCGGGATACGGCGGGCCTGCACGTGTACATCTCCCAGATCAGGAAAATGCTCAAGCGTCCCGGAGGAACCCCGGGCCCGGTTCTCACCAGGCCACCGGGCTACATGCTGACCCTGGAGTCCGGGCAACTCGACCTGCACGAGTTCGAGCGTCTTGTGAAAGCGGGAAGACACGGCATCTCGAAGCGCGATTACGCGTCGGCGACGCAGAGCCTGGAGCAGGCCCTGGCCCTGTGCCGGGGAGCACTCCTGGAGGACACGCCGCCCGGGCCGATTCTTCAGGGATTCCAGACGTGGCTGAGCGAGACGCGTCTGGAGTGTATGGAGATGCTGATGGACTCGCGTATGGAACTGGGGCTGCACCGCGAACTCATCAGCGACCTCTATCTGCTGAGCATGGAGAACCCACTGCGTGAGACGTTTCACCGTCAGCTCATGCTGGCGCTCCACCGCAGCGACTGTCGTGGGGATGCCCTGCGTGTCTACCAGCGAGCCCGCCGTACGATCCACGACGAGCTGGGACTGGAGCCAGGCCGTGCCCTCCGGGACATGCACCGGGCGATTCTGACCGCCGACGATGAGGACCACTGGACGTTCCCCGCCTCCTCCCCGGTCTCCGTCACGGGCCGTGACCCGCAACTCTCCTGATGTCAGCGCACGTCGCGTCAGTGGGAACCGCGGGTGGCCGCAAGCCGCTCCACCTCGCGTACCGCGTCGTTGGGTGACGGCTGGGCCAGCATTTCCCGCTGGAGCCGCTCCGCTCCCGATCGGAACGACGGATCCTCCAGCAGTTGCACGAGCTTTTCCCGGATATCCGCCGCGGTTGTCTCCTCGGGCGGCAGCCAGAGTCCCGCCCGGGCTTCCTCAAGTGCCCGCCCACGCGGGGCGGCGTCCGGGGCGATGCGACTGATCATGAGTTGGGGAATGCCATGTGTCAGTGCCCCGGAAAAGGCCGGAACTCCTCCGTGGTGAATGACGGCCGAACACGACGGGATGATCACGCTCAGCGGGACGAATTCCACGACCGTCGTGTTCTCGGGGATTCTCTCGAGCTCGTTGCGGATGTCGTTCGGAAGAGTCAGGACGAGTTCCATCTCGAGGTCGGCGCACAGGTCCAGGGTCTCCTGCAGTTGCTCGACGGAGAGGGCCTGCAACTCCGGCATGTCCTGCATGCTCACTCCGAACGTGGCCAGCACACGGGGAGCCGGCGGTTCAGCGCGGATCCAACCGGGCACGACGGCACGGCCGTTGTACGGTACGTAGCGGAACCCGACGTGTGGCACCTCGCGTTCCACCAGCATCGACTCCGGCATCTGATCGATCGAGAACTGCCCGGTCACCAACTCCTCGGAGAAGGGGAAGCCGTACTTCTCGGCCCACTCCGTGAGCCAGTCCCGAACCGGATCCTCCTGGTCCGCCGGGTTCTGCTGGGCCCGCAGCCGCAGGAAGTTACGGCGCATCAGGGCGTCCGCGTCGAGAGCCAACGGCATCCGCGCGTGTGGTACCCCCGCCGCGGTGGCCGCGAGCGATCCCGCGTAACTCGATGCCTCCCAGACCACCAGGTCCGGCTTCCACCACCGACAGTAGTCGACCAGGTCGTCGACCATCGAGTCGTTCAGAATTCTTCCGTTTCCCGCCACGATTCCGGAGAGGAATGTGAGACGCTCCCAGGTGAGCATCTCCGGGCGTTCCTCGGCCATGTCGATGGGGGCCATTTCCTGAAGCTGTTCCGGAGTGGGGAGCCGGCCCTCCTTCTGCGCCCGGGCGAGCTTCTCCTGCACCGTCTCGTCCGAGCCGACCGGCACCGCCGTCAGCCCCGAGCCGGTGATGACGTCGGTCAGCTCCGGGCCGCTCGCGCACCGTACCTCGTGGCCCGCGGTGTGCAACGCCCACGCCATCGTCACGTTGAGCTGGA
The DNA here is from genome assembly GCF_001751245.1 of Streptomyces oceani. Classification (GTDB taxonomy): domain Bacteria; phylum Actinomycetota; class Actinomycetes; order Streptomycetales; family Streptomycetaceae; genus Streptomyces; species Streptomyces oceani. Next base: position 129,863 of record NZ_LJGU01000127.1, on the reverse strand, counting down.
AATGGGTCCGCCATGGGAACGTGACGAACAGGACGCGCATGTGCTCTCCCCTCTCCGGCCACCAACCGTACGAACGGACCCATCGCCGGACCTGTCCGAGGTGACCCGCGGCGTGATCACCCTCGCGGGTACGGCTTAAGCGACTCTTGGGCCGGCCTTGTCCCGCGGCTCCGCGCCCGACCAGCCACCGCACGGCTCTCGGCGCGGGGAGTCGCGGATCCCCGCGCCGACATGGCGCCGTGCGGTGCCATCAGGTGACATTCCGTGGATAGAGCGTCCAAAGTACTCATGACGGATTTCTCGGGCTGATACCGCTCGGAAGCCTCCGACGAGAATGCTCAGGCTTTGAAACGTGTCGGGTCCCTTGCCTGGCACGAGTGGGCGGGGTTCAATGTCGTCACTTGCCGAGAGCCAGCAGCTGATGGCCACTTTAAGTGAAGCACTATGCGCAACCTTCCTGGGGCGCTGTCGCTCCGGGTGACACGACACGGGGTATTATTGGGCGTGATCACCTCTCTGTTCTGCTATATCTCATTCTTGATCATGTTGTATTCCTCGGGTTTTTCCCGCTGATTACCGCACCGCGAAGCCAGCCAGTTTTTGTTCTTTGCGCAAGGGGGAGTTGCTCATGAAACGGAATCATCGGTTGTTGGAGCGGGAGAAAGAGATCGACCTGCTGCGTTCCGCGTTGGGTCGGGCGAGCAGCGGAGACGGCGGGGTCCTCATCCTGGAGGGGGGACGGGGCCTGGGAAAGAGCAGTGTGCTGCGGTACGCACGCGACGAGGCGGAGTCCCGGGAGTTCCGGGTGTTGCACGCACGGGGCAGTAGGTTCGAGCAGAACTTCTCCTGGGTCGTGGTACGTCAGCTCTTCGAGTGCTCGCTTGTTTCGGTGGCCGCCGGGAAGGATGACGGAGGGGCGGCGCTTTCCGGTCCGGCGACATTGATCGGCACATTGTTCGACTACGACCAGGACAGTCCGCAAGGGCAGCTTGAGGGTAGTGGTGAGAACTCGCTGTATTCTTCGGTACACGGCTTATACTGGTTGTGCAGAAATCTCGCCTCGGACCGGCCGCTGATGCTCGTCATCGATGATGTCCAGTGGGCGGACCCGTTCTCCGTGCACTTTGTCAGTTACCTGGCCAACCGGCTGGAGGGCGAACCGGTCCTGGTCGTGTTGGCGAGCACGCCCGTGCCGTCACAGCCGTGCGTGACCCAGGACCTGATCACCGCCGTCTCCGCCGCACCCTCGGCCACCGTCACCCGGCTCTCTCCGCTGAGCGCGATGGCCGTCCGGGAGATCATGACCGAGCGGCTGGACCGCGCGCCGCACGAGGCCGTCGTGGACGCCTGCATGACGCTCACCGAGGGCGATCCGCTGCATCTCACGGAACTGGTGGAGGAGATGGCGGCTCGCGGTGTCGAACCGGTCGAGTCGGCCGTGCCGTGTCTCCCCCTACTGACGCCGACCCGACTGGCATGGGACATCCGCCGGCAGTTCAGCGGACTGTCCGAGGGAGCCCTCGCGCTCGCCAACGCCGTCGCCGTGCTGGAGAACCACGCCGACCCACGGCACTGCGCCCTGGTCGCCGACATCCCCGAGGACGAGATCAACGACGAGATCGAGAGACTTCGGGACGCGCACATTCTGAAGCCGGGCGTGCCCTGTTCCTTCGTCAGCTCGGTCACGCGCCACGTGGTGTACGCCGACATGGTGCCGCGGGAACGGGCGGCGGCGCACCAACGGGCGGCGCTCGCGCTGCGCGCCGCCGGGGCTGACGACGCGACAGTCGCCGAGCACCTGTGCCGGACGGACTCGGGCGCGCCGTCGTGGGCCGCGGAGGTGCTGTGCTCCGCGGCCCGGGCGGCGGTCAGGGGAGGAACCCCCACCGACGCCGCGCGCTATCTGCGGTGTGTGCCGAAGGCGGAACCTCCGGAGCCCCTGCGGGTGTCGGCACTGGCGGAACTGGGCTTGGTGGAGTTGCAGGCGCGGGAGCCGGAGGCGGTCGACCATCTGACGGAGGCGTCGCACCGGTTCCGGGGGGCGGCGATCTCGCACGCGGTGCGCACCGATCTCGCGGTGGCCCTCGCGGCCTCCGGACGCCAGTGCGAGGCCGCGGACGTCGTCCAGGCGTATCTGGGAACCGGGTCCCGCGGCGGTAAGGGGGGCGACGACGAGACCCAGCCGGTACCGGGCCACTCGCGGGCCGCCGCGCGGGTGTTGCTCCGCATGACCCCGGGACGGGAGCACCGGTGCTCCATGACCGTACGGGAGGTTTCGGGCGAGGCGCTTCGGGCGCACTCCGCGATCGAAGCCTGGAACCGTGGCCGGCCCGCCGTACGCGTCGCCCGGTTGGCCTCCTCCGCGGTCGCGAGCGGCGCACGGCTGCCACCGCGGGACACCGAGCTGCCCCCGGTGTCCGTCGGAGCGTGGACCCTGGCCCAGTGTGACGACCTTCCCGCCGCCGAACGTGTCCTCACCGACGTCATGACGGCCGCCTCGTACTCCGGGCACCTCCTGGCGGCGGCCACGGCCAAGAGTCTGCACGCCCGGGTGCTCCTCGACACCGGACGGCTCGCCGAGGCGGAGGAAGCCGCCGGCGCTGTGCTGCGGCACCACGGCGACAGGTCCCTGGCGGTCGCCGCGGCCCCGTTGGCCGCCGCCGTCGCGGTGCACTGCCTGATCGACACCGGCCGTCAGGAGGAGGCGGATGAGCTGTTGGCGGTGACCGGCTTCGCGCGCCAGCTCTCGGACGCCGCGCAGTTCGTCCCCCTGCGGCTGGCACGCGGACGCCTCCGGATTCGCATGGAACGCTTCGACGAGGGGCTGCGCGAGCTGCTCGACTGCCGAGAGCTGGCCCTCGCGGAGAACTGGCTGTATCCGTCCGCCACCTGCGAGTACTTCGCGGAGGCCGCTCGTGGCCTGGCCGCCACCCGGGGTGTGCGTGTCGCCCGTACCCTGGCCGTCGAGGAGGTCGCTCGGTGCCGTGACTTCGGGGCCGCCAGGCCGATCGCGGCGGCGCTGCGTACACTCGCGGCCCTGCTGAACGGAACGGCGGCGATCGCCAAGCTTGAGGAGGCCGAGCAGTTGCTGACCGACGTCCCGGACACCCTGGAGCGAGCGCGTACGCTCGTCGAACTCGGCGCGGCGCTGCGCCGCGCCGGCAGCAGGACCGAGGCCCGGCAACGCCTCACCACGGGGCTGGAGTTGGCGCACGGCATCGGTGCCGCGGATATCGAGGACACCGCACGCTCCGAGCTGCGGCTCGCCGGGACGCGGCTGGCGAAGGTCGGCGACGGGCCGCGAGTGCCGCTGACGCCCGCGGAGGAGCGGGTCGCGCGGAAGGCGGCCACGGGCCTCAGCAACAAGGAGATCTCACAGACACTGTTCGTGACGGTGAAGACGGTCGAATGGCATCTGGGGCAGGTGTACGCGAAGCTCGGCATCGCCCGCCGCTCGGAACTGCCGCGTGCCCTGGTCGGCCCGTGTGGTGTACGAGCGCAGCCCACGTCCTGACGCGTGCCTCCGGTGAGTCCTCCGGACCGGGTGCCGCGGTCACACGCGACGCACCGCGCCGTGTCGGGCGCTCGGCACGCCCCCGCGCGGTCGCGGGCCGATCTGGTCGAGGCGTTGCTCGGTGATCCGACCGCGCCGGGCAACCCGGCCGGCCACCCGGCGCTGCTGGCCGCGGACCGGGCCGGCGTGGTGCCGGCCGAGGCGGAGGCGCTCCTCGACCAGGCCGGCATGGGCGCGGAGTTCGTACCCCGCGAACTGGGTGGGCGGTTCGACTCCCCCGAGGCACTGGTGCGTGTGCTGCGACCGGTGTTCCGCCGGGACGCGGCCCTCGGGATGGGCTACGGGCTGAGCAGTTTCCTGGCCGCCTCCGGGGTATGGCTCAGCGGTAGTGCCGAGCAGCGGTCCTGGCTGGGCCGGCTGCTGTTGGACGGGTCGAGGGTGTCCGTCGCCCACCACGAGACGGCGCACACCAACGACGTTCTTCGTGGTTCACTCAGCGTGGGCCGGGGCGTCGGAGACCTGTTCGTCACCGGAAACAAGCCCGTGGTCGACAATCTGCGACGGGCGGACGGCCTCGTCCTCTTCTGCCGTACTGGCGAACGTCAGGACGACGCGGCCCAGTCAGCGCTGCTTCTCGACCCACGCCGGCTGCCCGCCGACCGGTACCGGGTCACCGCCCCGTCCACCGTCGGACCGTCGGGCCCGCGCGCGTACTTCCACGCCGGGGCACGGTTCGACGCGTGTCCGGCGCCGCCTGGCGCGCTTCTCGGCCCTCCGGGCGGCGGCATGGCCACCGCGTTGCGGTCCTGGCACATCAGCCGGGCTCTCACCGCCTCACTCGCGGTCCCGACGGTGGACGCCTCGTTACACGCCACCGTCCTCGCCGGTGGCACGCACCGGGCCGGAGATGTCGGAACGACCCGGCCGGAGCAGCGGTACGTGGCCAGCACGCTCGCCGGAGCCTTCGTTGACCTGCTGGTCTACGACAGCCTGGCGCTGGTGGCCACCCGGGCGCTGCAACTGGCGCCCACGGAGGCCGGTATCCACTCGGCCGCGGTCAAGTCGCTGCTGCCGAGGATTCTCCCGCGGACGATGTACGACATGGCGACGATCCTGGGGGCGGGGTTCCACGCCGTTGACGGCACGGCGGTGGTGTTCCGGAAGCGTCTCGGGGATCTGTCACTGCTCAGCTTGGGACACGCCGACACCGCCGCGTGCCAGGCGACGATCATTCCGCAGCTGAAGCGGCTCGCCCGGGATTCCTGGTTCACGCGGGACGAGGCGCCCGCGGAACTGTTCGTACCGGGCGCCCGGATGCCGCCCTTCCACTTCGGTGAACTCGCTGTGGCCAGCGGTGGGGAGAGTCTCAGTGCCACGCTGTTGGCCGTGGCCGTCGCCCTGCCCGGCCGTGGTCCGGTGCCGCGGACCCTGCGGACCCTGACCGATCGGATGATCGTTGAGCTGTCCGCTCTGCGTGACGGTGTGCTAGGGCTACCGTCGTCCGTTCCGGGGGAGCCCGTCGGTGCGCGGTGGTTCGCCCTGGCCGAGCGCTACGCGCTGGTACTCGCCGCCGCCGCCGTCCTCGGTGTCTGGCGACAGCAGCATGGCGGTGACGACGCGTTCCTCGCTGATCCCGCGTGGCCCACGGCCGCGCTGCACCGCATCGGCAGGCTGCTCGGGGTTGGGGACGTGGAACTGCCGCGTGAGTGCTCCTCCCGCGTGCACCAGGAGGTGCTGGCCCGGTTCGCCGACGGGCGTCACTACGACCTGTACGGCGCCAGGTTGACGGGCCACCCCCGGTGAGGCGGCGTTCGTACGGCGTCGCCGGGCTGGGCGCGTCGATCGCGGTGACGGCCGATGGACGGGACGAGTGGATCGAGGCGCGCGAGACCCTGCACGCGCACGGCAGCGTGCTCGTCCACGGGCGGCTCCCCGACTGGCGTCCACAGGCGGCGGACAACGAGACCCTGTCGACGGCCGTCGGTGGCGGCCGGACCGGCCGACGCCAGCTGGCACACGCCGCGGCACGCGAGCGCCGTGCCGCTTCCCACCTGCTGCTCGGGCACGCGGTGGCCGTGGCGCTGTGCACCGACGTAGCCGAGATAGAACTCACCCGCGGGCCGACCGGGCGTCCCGCGGTGCGGGGCTGCGACCAGATCGACATCAGCCTCAGTCACACCGCGGACCTGCTGCTCGTGGGGCTGACCACACGTGGGCTGATCGGTGTCGACGCCGAACCGGCGGACCGGCGACTCCGCGCGGCCGGGTTGGAGAGGCGTGTCTGCACGGTGCGGGAACGCGGGGACCTCGACGCGCTGCCACCGCGTGAACGCGCCTCGGGGCTGCTGCGGCTGTGGACTCTGAAGGAGTCGTACACCAAGGCCATCGGCCAGGGTCAGCGGTTCCCGTTCGACGCGTTCGGCTTCGGGCCGGAAGGGGAACCCGTGCGGGTCCACCGGCCGGACGGGACGCCCGCGACCGGCTCCGAGTGGTCCTTCCGGAGCGACATCCGGTACGTCCACGGAGTGGCGTTCCGGATGAGCGCGGCGGTGCGCGACGTGGGACTCGGCCGCACCACGGACATCGACGTGGCCACGACGCTGGACGCCGGGATCGTCTCCACCGTCCAGGAGGCTCTCGACGGCTGGGAATGAGACCCCGGCTCGCCACCCGGGCGGGTTCGCTGACCAGGCGCACGGTCCGCTGTCGGCACGTACCCGCGATCCCGGGGCCCGTTCCCGGGGGTCACAGGCGGTGAATGCTGGGGGTGAACCCTGGTGTCCGAGTGAGCCGCGCGCGCGAGGCTCAGACGCGACTCGTCCACCGACGATTCGTCCACCGGATACCGTGAAGGGGCGTTACATGCCAGCACTCAGCGATGACAAGCCGGCGACTCCTGGGCTCACCAAAGACGAGCGGGACTACGTGAACCGCGTCGCGGAGCACTACCGGGACACCGACAGGATGGCGTGGGAGCACGGCTTCCTCATCGGATGGCTGATGATCAGCGATCCGGTCGAACAGCCCGCCAGCCGGCTGTGCGAGGTGCTCGGAGTCAGCCGCGAGGCCGTCGACCATATCGACAAGCTCCTGGTGCCCCCGGGAGTGCTGGAGCGCACGGAACTGCCGGACGGTGAGTACTCGCTGGCCATGAACGCCGAGGTCTGGCCCCAGACCGTTCAGCAGGCCATGCTCGCGCTGCCGTCCTTTCACTCCGTAATGCGGTACGGGCTCGAAGCCCTCGCCGACGCCTCCGAGGAGCGACGTCGCCGCCTGGTCAACATGGAGCAGTTCTTCCGCTACCTGGGCGATGAGATTCCCGCGGTCTTCGACCGGTACGAACCACCGGCCACCACCGTCAGCCCCTGACGGGCGTGCCGTCACGCGACCGCGCCCCGCAGACCCGCCACGCGAGAGGACGACCATGACCGAGCAAGCGGACCAGCCGCCACCGGCGGCGAGCCTCACCGAGAAGGAACGCGCCTTCGTCCACAAGGTGGCCGAGCACTACCGGCGCATCGACAACATGGCCTGGAACACCGGCTACGTCTTCGGCTACATGATGATCTGCGACCCCGCCGAGCAGCGGGTCAGCCAGATCGTCGAAGCGCTGGGCGTCACCGCGGGAGACGTCGACCACGCGGCGAAACTGCTGGCGACCCCGGGTGTCTTCGAGAAGCACGAGGAGCCCGGTGGCGACGACTACCGGCTCGTACTGCCGGAGCACAACTGGCCCAAGGCGGTGCGTCACTCACTCGTCCACATGCCCAAGTTCCACCAGGTGCTCCAGCGGGGCCTGGAGGTCCTCGACGGCGCCTCCGAGGAGCGTCGTGAGCGGCTGGTGCGGCTCGAACACCTCTACAGCCATCTCGCGACCGAGGTCCCCGCCGTGTTCGACCGGTTCGAGAAAGCGGCCGAGTAGCGAACGGTCCGCGGCCCACGGCCGGTTCCGCCAGTCCAAGTGACCATCGACTCCTCCGCGCGGCGCGCGGGCGAGGACACGGACAGGACATGAATCACATGGAGCAGGAGGGCACCATAACCGCCGCGCCCCCGACGGCGCGGCGACTGCCGCCGGAGTATCTGGGGTCGGCGGAGTTCCGGGGCGACCACGGCGTGCGCTACGCGTACGTCGCCGGCTCGATGTACAAGGGGACGGCCTCCCAGGCGATGGTCGCCCGGATGGCCAAGGCCGGGCTGCTCGCCTACTTCGGTACCGGCGGGGTGCGTACCGAGAGGGTCGAGGAGGTGATCCGGAACCTCAACGGTGCCCTGGGGCCGGACCGGGCGTACGGGATGAACCTGCTGTCCGCGCCCGGCGCCCCGCACAAGGAGGAGGAGATGGTCGACCTCCTCCTCGCGCACCGCGTACCCCGTCTGGAGGCGGCCTCGTTCATCCAGATGTCGCCCGCCCTGGTGCGCTACCGGGTCACCGGGCTGACCCGCGCTCCGCACGGCGGCGTGACGGCACCCCACAAGGTGCTCGCGAAGGTGTCCCGGCCCGAAACAGCCGAGGCGTTCCTCAGCCCCCCGCCCGCCGGGATCGTCCGCGACCTGCTGCGGGCCGGACGGGTCACCGCCGAGGAGGCGGAGCTGTCCACCCACATCACCATGGCGGACGACATCTGCGCGGAGGCCGACTCCGGCGGCCACACGGACCAGCGACCGATGGTGACCCTGCTCCCGGACATCGCGCGGCTCCGCGACCGGATGGCCGCGGAGACCGTACCGCGAGCCGCGAGCGTACGGATCGGCGTCGCCGGCGGGATCGGCACGCCGGAGGCGGTCGCCGCCGCCTTCATGATGAACGCCGACTTCGTCCTCACCGGCAGTATCAACCAGTGCACCGTCGAGGCGGGGACCAGCGACGCCGTCAAGGACATGCTCCAGCAGGCCGGCGTACAGGACACCGCGATCGTGCCGGCCGGGGACATGTTGGAGATCGGGGCCAAGGCGCAGGTCCTGCGCAAGGGCCTGTTGTTCCCGACCCGCGCGAACAAGCTGTACGAGCTGACCCTGCGGCACGACTCCCTCGAGGATCTGGACGAGAGGACAGCCCGGCAGATCCAGACGAAGTACTTCCACCGCAGTTTCGAGGAGGTGTGGGAGGAGACCTCCGAGTACCTGCGGAAAAGCGACCCGGACCAGCTGGTCGCCGCCGAGCACGACCCGAAGCTGCGGATGATCCTGACCTTCAAGTGGTACTTCGTGCACTCCTCACGGCTCGCCATGAACGGATCCGCGGAACAGCGCGTCGACTACCAGATCGCGTGCGGCCCCTCCCTGGGAGCGCTCAACAGCATGCTGCGCGGCACCAGTCGGGAGAGCTGGCGGGCACGGCACGTCGACGAGCTGGCCGAACTCCTCATGGACGGTGCGGCGGAGCTGTGGCAGCGCCGGCTGGACGAGACCGCGGCACTCCCCGGTGTCTCCGGGCCGGCCTCCGCACACCCGGCTACCGAGGGCCCACCCTGACGCCCGGCAGCCGCGGCAGCCACGGCGGCCGCACCACGCACGGCTGGCGAGTGTCGGGCCGTCCGAGTCCACACGAAGACCCCCGGACGCCTCCCTCGCCTGGCCGACCCGGTCGAGTCCCGCAGAAAGGACTGATGTGACGGTCATCCACGTCTTCCCCGGCCAGGGCGCGCACCGCTTGGGCATGGGAAAGGAACTCTTCGAGAGCTACCCGCATCTCGTGCGGCAGGCGGACGCCGTCCTCGGCTACTCCATCGAGGAGCTGTGTCTCGAAGGCCCGCCGGAACTGCTCGCGGACACCCGCTACACGCAGTGCGCGATGTACACGGTGGGTGCCCTGTCGTACGTCGAACGCGTCCGGGAGTCCGGTGTCACCCCGGACTTCGTGGCCGGCCACAGCCTCGGTGAGTACGTAGCCCTGTTCGCCGCGGGCGCCTTCGACTTCGTCACCGGGCTCGAACTCGTCACCCGCCGGGCCACGCTGATGGCCGAGGCGGCTCCCGGAGGGATGACCGCGGTGCTCGGCCTGACGGCCGACCAGGTGCGGAGCGTCCTGGAGCGGGACGACGCTCCACCAGTCGACGTCGCGAACCTCAACGCGCCCGAGCAGACGGTCCTCTCGGGTACCGCGGACGACCTAGCCGCCGCCAGCGTGTTGCTGAAGGACGAGGCGAAGGCCGTCTTCCCGCTCAAGGTGAGCGGCGCCTTCCACGGGCGTCACATGGCGTCGGCGGCCACGGAGTTCGAGCGGTTCCTCGCCGGATACCGCTTCGTCCGGCTCCGTATCCCGGTGATCTCCAACGCCACCGCTCGGCCCTACGAGGACGACGAGATCCCCGACCTGCTGACTCGGCAGCTGACCAGCCCCGTGCGGTGGAGCGACTCCGTCGACTTCCTGTTGGACCAGCCCGAGCCCGAGTTCCACGAGCTCGGCCCCGGCCAGGTACTCACCGGTCTGATCGGTCAAATCCGAGCCCAACGGCCGGTTCCGGCCATGGCCACCAGCTGACCGCAGAAAGGGTTCAGGGAATGCCAACCACATCCGCGATCCCGTTCCGTGTCGTCGGCGAGGACGTCGAGACCTTCGCGCGGGCCAGCGGCGACCACAGCCCGCTGCACACCGACGAGGTCTACGCGCGGCACACCTCCTTCGGCCAGCCCGTGGTGCACGGCGCCCTCGGTGTGTTGCGGGCGCTGGCCACCCTCCCCGAGCCGGCGGAAGGTCAGGAGGCAGCCTCCCTCGAAGCCCGCTTCCACGCCCCGATCTTCACGGGACAGCACTACACCGCGACAACCGAACCGGGTGAGGGGCGGGCGCGGGTGCGGATCACGGACGGAGCCCGTCCCGTCCTCGACCTTGAGGTCGGTTACGCGGCGCCGACGACCGGGCAGCTGCCACCGGCATCCGGGACGCCGCGCCGCGTCGCCGCGGTACGCGCCCTCGACGACCTGACGCCGGGCGAGTTGACCACGGCCGCGTTCGCCCCCGACGAGGTGGCGTACGACCAACTGCTGGAGCGTAGCGGCGCGGCACGCGCCGGAGTCACCGTGCCGCTGGCGGCGCTCCTGGGCTGGGCCAGCTACCTGGTCGGGATGGAGGCGCCCGGGCGGCCCGCACTCGCCTCCCGCTACGCCGTCAGCCTCCGGTCGGGGGCGGCGACGTCCGTACCCGGGGCGCACGCGGAGGTCACCACCGTGGACGCCAGGTTCGGTCGCCTGGAGCTGACCGGGCGGGTGTCCGGGCCGGGACTCACCGGGACCGTCGACGCCGAGGCACTGGTACGCGACGAGCCACCGGCCCCCCGGGCACAGGGCGTGCTGGAGAACCTGGGACGTTCCGACACGGCGCTCAGCGGGCGGGTGGCACTCGTCGTCGGCGCCAGTCGTGGACTGGGGGCCGCCCTCACCCAGGCACTCGTACTGCGGGGCGCCACGGTGTACGGCGGATACCACCGCAGCCGCGCGGAAGCCGAGGCGGTGCGTTCCGGCCTGGGAGAGGCGTCCGGGCGGCTGCGTCTCCTCCAGGGCGACTGGTCCGATCCCGCCTGGTGCGCGGAGGCACGCGAACGCGTCATCGACGAGCAGGGACGCCTCGACGTGTTGCTGCTCAGCGCCTGCCCACCGGTGAACACCCTCGGCCTGGACGCGGCGGCGGGCGAACGCGCGGACGCGTACGTCGCGGACAGCCTCGCCCTCACCCGCGGTCCGTTGTCCGCCTTCGCCAGGGACGTGGCGGACAACCATGGGTGGGTGCTCGCCCTGTCCTCCCAGTGGGTGATCGAACCACCCGCCGGGCGCTCGCACTACGTCACCGCGAAGTACGCCGTGGAGGGTCTCCTGCACGGCGCCGCCGTCGAGTACCCCACGGCGAGGTTCCTCATCGTCCGGCCGCCCCGGCTGGCGACGTCCCTGTCGGGCGGCATCGCGGGGCAGCGCGGGGGCACGCCGGTCGAGCCGGTCGCCGCCGCCGTGGTGGGCCGCGTTCTGGAGGAGGCCGAACCCGGCCGGGCACACCTGCTGGATACCTTCGAGGCGTCGGCGGACGCGCGGACCGAGGCGTTGGCGGACGTGGGGGACGACGCGCCGGCGGACGCGGGGGCTGACGCGCGGGCCGCGAACGACGAGACGCCGCCGAGTTCGGCCCGGTCCGTTCCCACCTCCAGACCGGGGCCGCCCGATACGGAACCGGACCACGACGTGGGTCCGGCCCTGGTGATCGCCGGCACGTTCACCTCCGACCCGCTGGCCCCCGTACTGGAGTACTGGGGCAGGCGCCTCGGGCTCCGCTTCGAATTCGCCTCGTACGGCCAGGTGTTCCGCGAACTCCTCGACCCGCGGAGTGCCTTCCGTCGCAACGACGGCGGCTGCAACGCCGTGCTGCTGCGCCCGGAGGACTGGGTGGCGGCTGAGGGGAACCTCGCCCGTACCGTCGACGACTTCGTGGCCGCCGCCGGGTCCTACGCCGCCGCGCGAGGCGCCCCGCTGCTGGTGCACATCTGCCCCCCCGAGCCTTCGTCCGCGGTCGGGGGCCGTGCTCGCGCGCTCGATGAGGCGAGGGAGACACTGAACCGTGAACTCGCCGAGTTGAGCGGGGTTCACCTTACCGGCGGTGACCGGTGGGGCGCCGGCTACGAGACGGATGACTACCACGACCCCGCCCGGCTCGCTCACGCCCACATCCCCTACACGGACCCCGCCTACACCGCTTTGGGCACCGCGCTGACGCGCTCCGCGCACGGCCTTCTCTCCGCTCCGTTCAAGGTGCTGGTGCTCGACTGCGACAACACCCTGTGGCGTGGGGTGTGCGGGGAGGACGGGCCGGACGGCGTCATCCTCGACGACGCCCACCTGGAGCTCCAGCGGTGGGCCCTGCGGCTGCGGGAGCGCGGCGTCCTGATCTGCCTCGCCAGCAAGAACGACGAGGACGGCGTCGCCGAGGTGTTCCGACGCCGGACCACGATGCCGCTGCGCTGGGAGCACCTGGCCGCCTGGCGGATCAACTGGGAGCCAAAGGCGCGGGGTCTCGCCGCACTCGCCGCCGAACTCGGTCTCGGACTCGACAGTTTCGTGTTCCTCGACGACAACCCGGTGGAGGTCGCCTCGGTACGCTCCGCGTGCCCCCAGGTGTTGGCCCTCACCTTCCCCGCGGACCAACCAGGTCAGGTTCCCGGCCTACTGGAGCGGATCTGGGCCTTCGACAGCCCGGAGGTCACCGCGGAGGACCGGAGGCGTGCCGACACCTACACGGCGCACCGTCAGCGGGAGGGTCTTCGACGGACGACGCTCAGCTTCGCCGACTTCATCGCGGACCTCGACCTGACCATCGACGTGCGAAGGGCCACGGACAGCGACCTGGCGCGGGTCGCCCAACTCACGCAGCGCACCAACCAGTTCAACTTCTCCACCATCCGGCGCACCGAGGCGGAGATCCGTGGCGTGCTCACCGACTACGGTGCCGACGCGCGTTGCTGGGTCGCCGACGTACGCGACCGCTTCGGCGACTACGGACTGGTGGGGGCGGCGCTCACCCGGCAGGACCGCGACAGCGACACCGTCGTACTCGACACCTTCCTGATGAGCTGCCGGGTGCTGGGCCGTGGTGTCGAACACCAGCTGCTGGCCCGACTGGGCACACTGGCCCGCGCGGACGGAGCACGCTTCCTGGAGGCCGAGTTCCGGCCCACGCCGAAGAACGAACCGGCCCACGCCTTCCTGGAGTCCGTGGCGGCCGAGCACGCCCGGCGGCGTGACGACGGTTCCGTGTGCTACCGGATGCCGGTCGAGCACACCGCCGCCATCACCTTCCGCCCGGAGGAGGCCGGTGCCCCCGAGGAGGCCGCGGGCGGTGAACGTGAGCTGGCCAGCGCACCCTTTGACCCGGTGCGACTCGCCACCCTGACCGAACTGGCCGAACGGGTACCTGACCTCGCGGCGCTGAACCAACGCGTACACGGCACCGACTCCGAACCGTCTCCCGAGGGCGCCGGGCGGCGCCCGGCCGCCGGCGGTTCCTCCGACACCACCGACCTGGACGCCGTACGCACCGCCGTACGGGAGGTGTTCGCGCGTACGCTGGCGCATCCGCGTGTCCCGGTCACCACCGACGCCACGTTCGAGGCGCTGCACCTGTCGTCGCTCGACACGGTCAACCTCACGGTGGCGCTGGAGAAACGGCTGGGTCGCGAACTGCCCACGACGCTGCTGTTCGAGCACCGTGGCATCGACGACCTGGCCCGTTCCCTGGCGGACAGCCCGCGGGAGACGCGCGCGACTCAGGCGCCGCCGTCGGCCGTCGCCGTGCCGTCCGGCGACACGACGGAAGTAGTGGACGAGGCCGTCGCGGTGGTTGGGCTGGCCGGCCGCTATCCGGGTGCCGACACGGTCGACGAACTGTGGGATCTGCTCACCGAGGGCCGCGACGCGGTCCGGGAGCTGTCGTCCGAGCGCTGGGATCACAGCCGCTACCTGAGTCCGGCCAGCGGCCCGCGAACGACGTACTCCGCCTGGGCGGCTCTGCTGGCGGACGTGGACCGGTTCGACGCCCAGTTCTTCGGCATCGCCCCACGCGAGGCGGAGATGATGGATCCGCAGCAGCGGCTCTTCCTCGAAGTGGCCCACGAGGCGGTCCAGGACGCGGGACACACCCGCGCCAGTCTCGGCGCCGACGTCGGCGTCTACGTCGGGGTGATGGCCAACGACTACGCGGCGCTCAGCCGTTCCGCGGCCGTCACCGGGCACGCGCCCTTCCCCTACGCCGAGAACTACCAGATCGCCAACCGCGTCTCCTACCACCTCGACCTCACCGGGCCCAGCCTGGCCGTGGACACCGCCTGTTCCTCCTCGGCCGTCGCGCTGCACCAGGCGTGTGAGGCGATCCGCCGTGGTGAGGTGGCGGCGGGCATCGCCGGCGGCGTCAACCTGATCCTGCACCCCGCCCGGCACATTCAGTACGCGCAGATGGGCATGCTCTCCCGGGACGGGGTCTGTCGCCCGTTCGGCGCGGGCGCCGACGGGTTCGTGATGGGCGAGGGTGTTGGCGCGGTCCTGCTCAAGCCGCTCTCCCGGGCCCTCGCTGACGGCGATCACATCCACGGCGTGATCAGGGGGAGTTGGACCAACTCCGGTGGCCACACCAGCGGGTTCACCGTGCCGAACCCGCGGGCGCAGGCCGAGCTGATCTCGCGGGCGCTCGCCGCCGCCCGGGTCGATCCGCGTACGGTCGGCTACGTCGAGGCCCACGGCAGTGGTACGGAACTCGGCGACCCCATCGAGATCCGCGGTTTGACCACCGCCTTCGGCACGGACCCGGACGAGTCGGGCGGGTGTGCCGTGGGCAGCGTCAAGTCGGCGATCGGGCACCTGGAGTCGGCGGCCGGCATAGCCGGGCTGACCAAGGTGCTGCTACAGCTGCGGCACCGCCGGCTCGTGCCCACCCTGCACGCCGACACTCTCAATCCGCACATCGACTTCGACCGCACTCCGTTCCGGGTACAGCGGGAACTCGCGGAGTGGCGGCCGGGAGACTCGCGTGTTCCGCTCCGCGCCGGCGTCAGTTCCTTCGGGGCGGGGGGCGTGAACGCCCACCTCGTCGTCGAGGAGTCACCCGTGGCCGAGAGGGAGGCACGAAGCCCGGCGGACCGGGAGGTCGTGGAGTCTCCCGAACTGGTGGTGCTCAGCGCCGCCGACCCGGAGCGGATGCGCGCGTACGCCCGTGCCCTGTACGCCCACCTCACGACGGGCCCCGGACGTGCCGCGCGCCTCGCGGACGTCGCGCACACCCTGCGCGTCGGACGCGAAGCCCTCACACACCGGGCGGCGTTCGTCGCGCGGGACCGCGGGCAACTGACGGAGTACCTGTCGGAGCTGGCCGAGCAGGACGAGACACCCGGAGTCGTCCACGGTAGGGCCGACGGCGGCGACTCCCTGGCGGATGTCCTCCCCGACGGCGACGAGACGGCGGCGTTCCTGTCCGGCCTCGTCGCCTCGGGCGAGCTGTCGCGGGTGGGACGCGTGTGGGCCCGGGGCGGGGCCGTCCGCTGGGACGTGTTGTTCGACGGCGCCGGACGGTCGCGTGTGCCTCTGCCGGCTCACCCGTTCCGTCGTACCCGGCACTGGCTGGAAGGCGCGCCCCTGGGGGACGGCCAGCCCGAAGAGCGCTCGACGCCCGCGGCCGCCCCGGCGGCGCTCCCGGACCGTGCCGCCACGGACCGCGGAGAGGAACGACCGTGGTTCCTGCGCACCGGCTGGCGGAAGGCCCCGCCCGCCGAACCGCTCAGTGACCCGGGGAACCCGGTTGTCGTCGCGCTGCCCGGAGGCGGCTGGCAGCCCTGGGACCCCCGCGTCGTGGCCGCCAGGGACGAGTCCGACGTGCTGCGCACCGTCGAGGATGCCCAACGCGGCAACCGTGTCGTGGTGTTCGACGGCCGACGGCTGGACCCCGGCGCGCTCGACGAGGATCCGCTGCGGCTGCCCCTCCAACTGGCGAGGGCCCGCGCCACCGGCGCGGCGACGGTCACCTACGTGGCACTCGGCCTCCCGGACGCCGAGGACCCCGCGGGTGCCTCCGTAGCCGCCTTCACCCGGTCCGTGGAACGCGAGATGACCGGCTTCCGTGGCATCCGGATCGAGATGGACGGCACGGACGAGGTGGCCGGCACCGAGGCCCGTCCCGCTGTTCCCGGCCTGTCCGAGCTGCTCACGGAGGCGTCCGGAACGGCCACGGAGGTACGACTCGCGGCGGGGGGCCGCTGGGTACGGGCCCTGGAACCCTTCGACGGGACCCCGACGTCCGTCTCGCCGTGGCGCGAGCGGGGCGTCTACCTCGTCACCGGTGGTGCCGGGGGAATCGGCGGGCTGCTGGCCGAACGGCTCGCACGTACTCACCGGGCCTCGCTGATCCTCCTGGGCCGCCGCCCCGCCGACGAGGAGACCGGGCGTCTGGTGGACCGTGTCGAGAGGCTGGGTGGCCGGGCGCTGTACGTGTCCGCGGACGTCTGTGACCGGCGGGCGCTCACCGCCGCCATCGCCGAGGGCGTCGAGCGTTTCGGTCCGCTGCACGGAGTCGTGCACGCCGCGGGGACCGTCGAGGACGCTTCGCTGCGGGACAAGACCGACGCCTCGATCGCCCGGGTGGTCGCGCCGAAGACCGTCGGCGCCCGGCTGCTGGACGAGATCACGGCAGACAGTGAGTTGGACTTCTTCTGCCTGATGTCATCCGTCAACGGCACTCTCGGCAACGCGGGCCAGAGCGACTACGCGGCGGCCAACCGCTATCTGGACGCCTTCGCACTGTGGCGTGACGCCCGTGCCGCGCGGGGGGAGCGCCACGGGCTGAGCGTGTCGGTCGCCTGGCCGCACTGGCACGAGGGCGGCATGTCGGCACCTCCGGAGAGTCTGGCGCTCGCCGAGACCACCACCGGCCTCAGGCCCATGGGCACGGAGGCCGGTCTGGGCGCCCTGGACCAGGTGCTGGTGGGGGAACCGGGCCGCACGGTCGTGGGGGTGGGGGACCGGGACCGGTTCGTCGCGGCCTTCGCCGGTACGCCCCCGGAAGACCCCTCGGACACCCAGGACACCCCGGATTCGGCCGCCGGGCCACCACCCTCGGTCAACGTGGCGGAGAGCCTGCACGACATGCTCCGCGGCATGGCCTCCCGGCTGCTCAAGACACCGGGGGAGGAGATCGACGCGGACGCCGAACTGGGATCGTACGGCTTCACCTCCGTGCTGCTGGCCCACTTCTGCTCCCGGATCAACGACTCCTTCGGTACGTCCCTCACCCCGGTGATGTTCTTCGAACACCCCACCCTCAACAGGCTGACGACGGCGTTGCAGCGGAACGAGACGGTCCGTCGGGCGCTGACAAGCGCCGTAGCGGAGGAAACGGAGCCGCAGCCGGAGCCGCAGCCGGAGCCGGAGCCGGAGGTGAAGGCGGAGGTCTCGTCCGTGCCCACGGGCCCCGTGGCGGCCCGCCGCCCGGTAGCCGCGGACGGGAACCGGGGAACGCCGCCCGTCCCCGAAGGCCGAGGCCCCGACCAACGAGGCGGCCCTCCCACGGGAGCCGAGCCCATAGCGGTCGTGGGCATGGCCGGACGGTTCCCCGGCGCTCCCGACCTGGAGACCTACTGGGCCAACCTGGTGGCGGGCGACGATGCGGTGCGCGAGGTGGACCCCGAGCGCTGGGACTGGCGCTCGACGGTGGCGGGCGAGTCCTGCCGCTACGGCGGGTTCATCGACGACGTCGACGCCTTCGACGCCGAGTTCTTCGGTATCTCACCGCGTGAGGCCCGCAGCATGGACCCGCAGCAACGGCTCTTCCTGGAATCGAGCTGGTCCGCCCTGGAGCACGCCGGCTACGACCCGCGCTCCCTCGCGGGCGGCCGTACCGGGGTGTTCGCCGGAGTGACGCTGCACGACTGGGTCGACGTGCTGCGCGAGCACGGCGAGCGGCCCGCCGCCCACACGGTGACCGGAAACGTGCACAGCATCGTGCCCAACCGGGTTTCCCACCTGCTGGACCTGCGGGGCCCGAGCGAGGCGCTGGACACCGCCTGTTCCAGTTCGCTGGCAGCACTGCACCGCGCGGTCGGCGCACTGCGCTCCGGCGAGTGTGACAGCGCGATCGCGGGCGGCGTCAACGTCCTGCTCTCCACCGGGACGTACGAGTCACTCGCACGTGCCGGCATGCTCTCACCAACCGGCCACTGCCACGCTTTCGGTGACGCCGCCGACGGCTACGTGCGTTCCGAGGGCGTCGGCGCACTGCTCCTGAAGCCGCTGTCCAGGGCACGACGCGACGGGGACACGGTGCACGGGATGATCCTCGGCAGCGCCGTCAACCACGGAGGACGCGGGCACTCGCTCACCGCGCCCACTCCGTCCGCACAAGCCGACGTGGTCGTCGAGGCGATCCGGGCGGCCGGTGTCCCGGCCGGCAGCGTCACCTTCGTCGAGACGCACGGCACCGGCACCGAACTGGGCGACCCGATCGAGGTCAGCGGCCTCCAACTGGCCTTCGACCGGCTGGGTGCCGGTGACCACACCCCCGGCGGCTGCGCACTCGGCGCGGTCAAGTCCAACATCGGACATCTGGAGTCGGCGGCCGGTATCGCCTCACTGGTCAAGGTACTGCTCACGATGCGGTACCGCACGCTGCCACCGAACCTGCACTGCGACTCCGCGAACCGCCACCTGAACCTCACCGGCAGCCCGTTCCGGCTGCTGAGAACGGCCGAGCCCTGGAAACCCGCGACGGGTGCCGACGGGACCGTGCCACCGCTGCGTGCCGGCGTCAGCTCGTTCGGTTTCGGGGGCTCCAACGCACACGTGGTCCTGGAGGAGCCGCCGTTGATGTCGGTCTCCGCGTTCGAGGACAGCGCTCGGCAGGCCGTCACCCTCTCCGCGCACGACCCGGAACGCCTGCGGGAGTACGCGCGGCTACTGCGTGACCGGCTGTCCCGCGCGGGCGACGATGTGCCCGCCCTGGCCGATCTCGCGTACACCACCCAGGTGGGCAGGCCCTCCCTCGGCTGCCGGGTGGCGTTGGTGGCCGAATCGGCCGAGGAACTCCGCGACCGGTTGGCCGAGTTCCTGGCCGTCGGTGGCGGCCCGGACGTGTACACCGGGGACGTCCCGACGTCCGGCTCCGGGCAGCCGCCGCCCACCGCGCCCGACCCCGCGACGGCCGGCCCGGAAGAGCTGGCCCGGGCCTGGGCCGCGGGCGCCGGGGTCGACTGGAACGCCGTGCACGACGGGCAGGCGCGCCGTCGAGTGCCGTTGCCCTCCCACCCGTTCGACCACTCGCGGCGACACGGTCCCCTGAGCGGCTCGCCACCGCGGGCCGAGAGCGCACCAGCGAACCCGAGCGTGGCCACCGGGTCGGCCGGGACCGGCCACACCACGGCGGACACCGGCTCCGGCCGCCACCCCGTGTTGCTGGAGCGCCGATGGGACCCCCTGCCGGACTCCCCCCGCTACTCGGGCAGGCGCGTCACCTGTCTGCTCGTGCTCCGCGGCCGGGAGAGCCTCGGTCTGGTCGGCGCGCTCGACTCCGGCACGGACTGGATCGTGCTGCGTGAACGCTCCGACCTGCCACGGCTGCTGCCGCCGGAGTACGAGTACGAGCTGGACCTCGACGATCACGAGGAGGGCGAGGCGGTCGCCGCCGCCATCCTGGCCCGTCACCCGCGGGTGGATATCGTGGTCGACCTCGTTGACCTCGACGGCCCCGCTGACTCCGCTGACTCCGCGAGTGCCGCCGGGGAGACGGGGCTCGGCCATGAGGCGGGCCGTGTCGCCCTGCTACAGGCCCTTGTTCGACACACCACCGACTCCGAACTGCGCCTTGTCCACACGACCAGGGGACTCGCCCCGCTCCGTAACCCGCGGCCCGGTCTGACCGGCGCGCGGATGGCGGCGGTGGTTCGGGGACTCGGCAGCGAGTACGGCTCGGTCCGCGCCACCACCCTCGACCTGGAGTGGGACACCGACTCGGACACGGCCCTGGCCCACGCGGTTCGCGAGACCGAGACAGCGGGCGAGGAGCCGGAGGTCTGCCTGCGGGGGAGGGTGCGGTACGCCCCACGGCTCGCCGACCTGCCGCCGGATGACGCGCCTCACTCCTCCCGGGACAGCTTCGGGGGGTTCACGATCGACCCCGAGGGCGTGTACGTCATCACGGGCGGAACCGGCGGGCTCGGCGCGGCCGTGGCCCGCGAGCTGTTCGCACGGGGGGCTCGGCGGTTCGCGTTGCTCGGCCGCCGGCCCGTCGCCCCGGTCGGGGAGTGGGCCGCGGACGCCACCGCGCCCGGACTCCCCAACGGGATGCCGGACCTGGTCGCGTTGCGCGACCAGGGCGCGCACCTGAGGGTGCACAGCGGGCCGCTCACCGACCGCGCGGCGCTCCGGGCGTTCCTGGACGACACGCGCTCCGGCCTCGGCGCCATCGCGGGCGTCCTGCACTGCGCGGGTTCGGCGGACCAGCGAAACCCGGTGTTCGTCCGGAAAACCTGGAAGGACATCGCGACCACCTGGGAACCCAAGGGTGAAGGTCTCGCGACACTGGACGAGCTGCTGGCCGAGGACGCCCCCGACTTCGTGGTGCTCTACTCCTCTCTCTCGGCCGTGCTGCCTGACCTGTCCGTGGGGCTGGTCGACTACGGCAGCGCGAACGCGTACCTGGACGCCTTCGCGGCGCACGCTTCGCGGCGGGGCTCCCGCACCCGCTACCTCTCCGTCGCCTGGGGCAGCTGGTCCGAGATCGGCATGGGCGAGGTGCGCGGCTCCCGCTACACCGAACAGGGCTTCGCGTCGCTCTCACCGGCCGAGGGCGTCGGACTCCTGGACGCGGCACTGCGCCGGGACGTGGGCCCCACGGTGGTGGCGCTGGCCCGGGCCGGCGCCCCGGAGACCGGCGAGGACGACGGCGACGAGCCCGTTGAGCCGCTGCTGACCCGGGTAACCGAGGCCCTCCGTGAACTGATCGCCGAAGAGGTGATGGTGCCGAGGGAGCGTGTGGAGCCCGACACCGACCTGGCCGCGCTCGGAGTCGACTCCATCCTGTTGGCCGGCGTGATGGCGAAGTTGGAGACCCTGACGGGCGAACCCGTGCCCCCCTCAGCGGTCATGGAGCACCCCACCGCCGGCAGGCTCGCCGCCCACCTGCTCCAGGAGTACGCGCGGGGCGTGACCGCGTGGGCAGCTGACAGGTCGTCGTCCGCCCAGGCGGAGTGGAAGTCCCCGGAGGCGCGGACAAGCACCCCGGCCGTACCGGAGAAGCCCCCGGTCCCAGCTCGTACGCGCCCCGCCGCCGAGGAGCCCACCGCGCACGGACCACTCGCCGTCATCGGCATGTCCAGCCGCTTCCCCGGCGCCCCCACCACCGAGGACTACTGGGACCTGCTGCGTACCGGCCGCAGCGCGGTGACCGAGGCTCCGGCCTCCCGGTGGGACGTGGGACAGCTTTACGCGCCCGCCCTCGCCCCCGGGCGCTCGATCAGCAAGTGGGGCGGCTTCCTCGACGGGATCGAGCAGTACGACCCCGGCTTCTTCGGCGTTCCGGAGGAGGAGGCCGCCCACGTCGATCCCGTCATCCGGCTGGTCATGGAGTGCGCCGAGCAGACTTTCCGGGACGCCGGATACGAGCGCTCCGAGCTGGCCGGCCGGCGGGTAGGTGTCTTCGCGGGCGCGGGCACGACCGGCTACGGCACGCGGATCACCGAGCCGCGCCGGGGTACCGTCACCGGCCTCAACCCGAACTTCATCGGTGCCCACCTCGCCCACGTATACGACTTCGGCGGCCCCAACATGGTCGTGGACACGGCCTGTTCGTCCTCGCTGACCGCGCTCTACCTCGCCCGTCAGGCGCTGCTGCTCGGCGAGTGTGACCTGGCGCTGGTGGCGGGCGCCGACGTGCTGCTCGACGAGCGGCCGTATCTCAAGCTCAGCGCCGCCCAGGCGCTGTCCCCCTCCGGACAGTGCCGCGTTTTCGACACCGGGGCCGACGGGATCGTGCCCGGTGAGGGTGTCGGCGGGGTGCTGCTCAAGCGTCTCGACTCCGCGGTCGCCGACGGTGACCGTGTCCACGCCGTCCTGGAGAGCGTCGCGATGAACAACGACGGCCGCACGATGGGCCTCACCACGCCCAACCCGGACGCCCAGGAACGGGTCGTACTCGACGCGTTGCGCGCCGCGAACGTGGATCCACGGACGGTCTCGTGCGTCGAGGCGCACGGCACCGGCACGATGATCGGGGACCCCATGGAACTGCGCGCCCTGACCAGGGCTTTCCGTCGATCCACCGAGGGGACGGCGTTCTGCGCGGTCGGCAGTGTGAAGTCCAACATAGGCCATCTGCTGATGGCCTCCGGCATGGCCGGGCTGCACAAGCTGGTGCTGGCCCTGCGCCACCGGCGGCTACCACCGACCCTGCACTGTGAGACACCCAACCCGCGCTTCTCCTTCGACACCTCGCCGTTCTACCCGAACACGGAGCTACGCGACTGGGCCCCGTCGGGAGGGCTGCGCCGCGCCGGGCTCAGCTCGTTCGGCTTCGGCGGTACCAACTGCCACGCGATCCTCCGCGAACCCCTCGACGAGGAGCGCGGCAACGTGACCCGTGTGGCGCTGCCCCCAGCGGACTTCCACCGTGCGCGGCACTGGATCGAGCCCGCCGCACCCTCCCCCGCCTCGGCACGGGCCACCGAGCCACCGGTCCCCGTCACCGAGCCACCGGCGCCGGTGACCGGCCCGAGGGGGGGACGCCGCTACCTGGAACTGCTCGCGGACGACCCGGTATCCCGGCCGGCCCCCGCCGTCGCCTCTCACCCGGCCGACGGCCCCACGTCCCCGCACCGGCCGTATCTGCAACTGGAGGAGCTGTCATGACCCCCTCCCACCACCCCTCCTCCGTGGAGGCGGACCTCACACGCGTCGAGGGACGCAGGATGCGCTCGGTCGTGACCGCGGCGGACGAGATCGTACGAGGGCATCTGGTGCACGAAGTGCCGGTCCTGCCCGGCGTCTTCCACCTGGACCTGACACTGCGACTGCTACGGCAAGCAGGCGTCGACCCGGCTTCGGCCGAACTTCGCCGCTGCCTGTTCATCGCACCCGTGGTGGCCACCTCCCGGATGGACAAGGAACTGCGGATAGTGGTGGGGACGCGGTCGGGGCCCGACACGGTGCCCGTGCACGTGGAAAGCCGGGCGCTGATCGGCGGCTCACCAGCCGGTGACACCTGGGAGCGCAACTTCGAGGCGGAGATCAAGCTCGGGCCGCCCACCCAGGGGCGGGTGATCGACCTGGACACCCTCAGGTCAGGCGTCACCGAGCAGGGTGACGCCGAGGAGCTGTACGCCTTCGCACGGCAACTCGCCATCCACCACCGCGACTTCATGAAGGTGAGCGGGCGCGTCCGGAACGGCCCGGGTGGCGCGTTGGCGGAGGTCTCACTCGGCGACGCGGCCTCCGAGTACCTCGACCACTTCCACATTCATCCGGTGGTACTCGACTTCTCGACGCTGGTCCCGTTCCTGCACTTCGAGCGCGAGCAGCGGATGGCGATGACCCGGCCGTTCATCCCCATCTTCATCAAGTCCTTCCGGGCCAGCGGGCCGCTGAGCCGGGACAGTTGTGTGCACGTGCCTCGGCTCTCCCAGCAGGAGGCGGACGGGGACACCGTCACCGGTGACATCAGCGTCTGCGGGACGGACGGTCGCGTGCTCGGTTCGATCACCGGATTCACCTGCAAACGGGTGCGCTCCGCCGAGCACATCACCAAGTTCACCCAGGCGGTCTCGGCACCGGCTACCACGGACTACGAACCCGCGCCACCCCCCGACCCCGGCCCGGCCCCCGTGGCCGTACCCGCGTCGGCGCACACGACGGAACCTGACGCGCCCGCGCCCGCGCCCGCGCCCGTGTCCCGATCGGTCGATCAGATGATCACCGAGCTGGTGACGGAAGTACTGGACACGGAGGGTGTGGAGCAGGACCGGGGCTTCTACGACCTGGGCCTGACATCGGTCAACCTGCTCGCCATCGCGGGGAAGCTGGAGAAGCGGCTCGGCAGGGAGCTGTATCCGACCCTGCTGTTCGAGTACCCGACGGTGCGGAGCCTGGCCGCCTATCTGCGGGAGGAGGGCATGGAACCGTCCGCCGACGAGTCTCCCGCGCCCGTGCCGACCGACACCGAGCCCGCCGTGCCCGAGCCGAAACCGACGACGGCGCCCACTGACTCGGCTTCCCCCGTTCCCAGCCACACCCACACCCCCAGCCCCGCTCCCGCTCCCAGCCCCGCCCCGGCCGTGCAGTCCGGAGGCCAGGAGCGTCCGGGAGACGTGGATATCGCCATCGTGGGACTCGCCGGGCGGTATCCCCAGGCGGCGGACGTGAACCAGTTCTGGGAAGTACTGGGCGGCGGCAGGGACTGCGTCACCGAGATCCCCGAGGAACGCTGGGACTACCGCGACTACTACGAGCCGCGTCGTGGTGTCACCGGCCGCTCGTACAGCAAGTGGGGCGCCTTCCTGGACGGTGTCGACCAGTTCGACCCGCTCTTCTTCAACATCTCCCCGCGCCAGGCGGAGTTGATGGATCCCCACGAACGGCTCTTCCTGGAGACCGCGTGGGAGACCATCGAGGACGCCGGCTACACCCCGGAGGCGTTGAGCGTGGCCACCGGCGCCCGGGTCGGTGTGTTCGCCGGCGTGATGTGGAACGACTACCAGCTCTACGGCCTGGAGTCGGTGCAGCGCCGCGATCCGCAGATCGTCGCCTCCACCTTCTCGCTGATCCCCAACCGGGTCTCCTACGCCTTTGACTTCCAGGGCCCGAGCGTGGCCATGGACACGGCCTGCTCCTCCTCGCTGTTCACCCTGCACGCCGCCTGCGAGAGCGTCCGCAACGGCGAATGCAGGGCGGCCGTCGCGGGTGGGGTGAACCTGTCGCTGCACCCCTACAAGTACCTCCGCCTGTCCGACAGCAACCTGCTGTCCACCGACGGGCGGTGCCGCGTCTTCGGTCGCGGCGCCGACGGCTACGTGCCCGGTGAGGGAGTGGGCGCGGTGCTCGTACGGCCGCTGGCCGACGCGGTGGCCGAGGGCGACCAGATCTACGGGGTGATCCGTGGCTCCGCCGTCCAGCACGGTGGCCGTACCAGCGGCTTCGCGGTACCCAGCCCGGACGCGCAACACCGCGTCGTGCTGGAGGTCCTGGAGAAGTCCCAGGTCCCACCGGAGACGATCACGTACATCGAGGCGCACGGCGGCGCCACCACGCTCGGCGACCAGATCGAGGTCGCCGCGCTCACCAAGGCCTTCCGCCGGTACACCCAGGATCGGGGCTTCTGCGCCATAGGGTCCCTCAAGTCCAATGTCGGCCACCTGGAGGGAGCGGCCGGGATCGGGGCACTCACCAAGGTGCTGCTCTCCATGCGCCACCGGCTCGTGGTGCCCTCGTTGTTCACCGACGAGCTGAACCCGGAGATTCCCTTCTCCAGCACCCCGTTCTACGTCCCCCAGGAGACCCGCGCCTGGGAACGGGTGGCCGATCCGCGAACCGGCGACCTCGCCCCCCGCCGCGCCGCCATCAGCGGCTTCGGCTTCGGTGGGGCCAACGTCCACGTGCTGGTCGAGGAGCACATACCCGAGCCCGAGCCGTCGGAGGCGGCGGGGCGGCGCGTCCCCGGCACGTATGTCGTCCCGCTCTCCGGGCGCGGCGAGGACCGGCTGCACGACCAGGCCCGGCGTCTGCTGAGCCACTTGCACGGCTCCGCCGAACTACGTATCGAGGACATCGCGTTCACGCTGAGCCTCGGTCGCCGTGCCATGGAGTGGAGGCTCGCCGTCGAGGTGCGTGACACCGTTGAACTCCGTGGCGCGCTGGACGACTTCCTCGCCGGACGGGACGGTACCGTACGCCGCTGGTCCGGGCGGACCAAGCCGGCGCCGCCGGCTGAGGACACCGGTGGTGCGGGAGCGCCGTTGACCACGGAGTCGGTGGCCGAGCGCTGGGTGCTTGGCCACGACGTGCCGTGGCGCGAGATGCTGCCCGCCGACGCGCGCCGGATCTCTCTGCCGACCTACGCGTTCATGCGGCAGCACTGCTGGATACCGGGCCATGGTGATACCCCGGCCAAGGCTGTCGTGCCGGGCGTGCCGGATGTGCCGGCTGCCCCGGTTGTTCCCGCCGGTCCGTCTGAGACGCCGGCCACGTCTGACAGCGTCTCGCCGGCTCCGGCTCCGGCTCCGGCTCCGGCTCCGGCCCCGGCCCCGGCCCCGGCCCCGGCCCCGGCCCCGGTACCGCGTCCTGCCGACGGCACCCTGCTGTACCGCCCGGTGTGGGCCCGGCGACCCGGCGCGGGCGAGCCCGTCACCGGTACTCTCCTGGTCTTCGACACCTCGGCTGAGCGAGTGGCCGAACTCAGGTCCCGGGCCGGGCGTGTCGTGTGGGTACGCCCGGGGCGGGAGTTCACTCGGCTCTCGCCCGACGACTACGAACTCGCCCCGGACAGTGCCGGCGACCACAAGGCCCTCTTCGGCGCCCTGCGCGAGGAGCGGGTCGTGCCTTCGGCGGTGCTGCACCTGTGGCAACTGGGCGAGCGGGTCACGACTGACGGGCCGCTCGATGACCTGGACGCCGCCCTGGTTCCGGTCTTCCTCTTCTGCCAGGCGTGGACGGTCGGCCTGGACCGTACGCTGCCGGTGATCCACGCCTTCGACGGTGACGACGCACTGGCGGCCAACGCCGCGGTCGGGGGCTTCGCCCGCAGCGTGCGGCTTGAGCAGCCCAAGCTCGCCGTCAAGGCCCTGGACGTCCGTGGCCGTGGCAGCACCAAGGAACTGTGTACCGTGCTCCTCGCCGAGACCTCGGACCTCGACGACATCGAGGTGCGCCACACGGCGGGTGAGCGGGCCGTCCTGTCCTTCACCCGCGCCCCGAACCCGACCACCAGCCTCTCCCGACTGGTCCGGGACGGTGGCGTCTACCTGCTCAGCGGCGGCACCGGTGGCATCGGCCTGCACACGGCGCGGCACATGGCCTCCCGGGCCCGAGCCTCGTTCGTCCTGTTCGGCCGTTCCGCACCGGGCCCGGTTCAGGAAGCGGCCGTCGCCGAGATCCGGCGTGCGGGCTCCGACGCGGTCTACGTACAGGCCGACACGGCGATCCTGGCCGACACGGAGCGGGTGGTGTCCGAGGCACGGTCCCGGTTCGGCCCGGTGACCGGGGTGCTCCATGCCGCGGGCGTCTGCGAGGACGCGCTGCTCATCACCAAGCCACTCGAATCGACACGCCGGGTGCTGGCACCGAAGCTCGCGGGCACCCGCAACCTCGATCTCGCCACCAGCGGTGAGGAGTTGGAGTACTTCGTGCTCTTCTCCTCCGCCTCGTCCGTGCTCGGAAGCGTGGGTGCCGCCGACTACACCTCCGCGAACCGCTTCATGGACGCGTACGCGGAATGGCGCGAGCAGCGCAGGGCCCGTGGTGAGGCGAAGGGGCGTGCCCTGTCCGTCAACTGGCCGATGTGGCGCGACGGCGGCATGCGCATCCCGCGGGACGTGGAGGAGGACGTCCTCGCGCGGGCGGGCCTGGAGCCGCTGGACACCGAGGACGGGCTCACCGCCTTCGAGGTGGCGCTGGCTGCGGAGTGGTCGCAGATGGTCGTGCTGCGGGGAGACCCGGTACGGCTGGAGGCCCGGATGACCTCCGTCGTCGAGAGCAGGCCGGAAGCGGCCAGGGACGGGCGGGGCACTCCGGACCCGGGAACGGACCCGGACCCGGGAACGGACCCGGACCCGGGAACGGAGCCGACCACCGGCCGGTCCCACGAGCCGGCCGTCGAGCGCCCGTCGCGGGGGAGGGGCCCGGATACCGACACACTCGTGGGGGAACTCACCGCGGTCATCGGGGACGTCCTCAAGATTCCCCAGGAGGAGCTGGACGCCGAGGACGACCTGTCCGAGTACGGTCTGGACTCGGTGGCGGCCATGCGGGCCCTGAGCGGCATGGAGGAGAGGTACGGCGTGGCCATGCCCCCCACGCTGCTGCTGCGCCACCGTTCCGTCCTGGCGCTGGCCCAGCACCTCGCGGACGAGGTGCTGGGCGACGTGGCGGGGTCCGAAGCGGCACCGGGTGTGTCCCCGGCCGAACCGACCGTGCCCGCTGTGCCCGTCGAACCGACGGTGGCGGCCGGTACGTCGCCGTCGGCGGAGAGTGCGCGGGCGACCGGCGGGCGGATCGCCGTCGTCGCGGCGTCCTGCCGGTTCCCCCAGGCGCCCAGCCTGGAGCGGTTCTGGGACAACCTGGTACACGGCCGAGACTCCGTCGGTCCCGTGCCCGTGGGGCGCTGGTCCGATGACTGGCTTCGGCACGCGGGCCCCGAGGTCACCGAGGCCGCCCGGTGGGGAGGTTTCATCGACGGCGTCGACCAGTTCGACGCCGGCTTCTTCGGCATCGATCCGGAGGAGGCACGCTGGATGGACCCGCAGCAGCGGATCACCCTCGAGGCGGCCCAGGAGCTTTTGGACCGTGCCGGCTACACCCGCCAGGAGGTGGCGGGCAGCAGGACCGGTGTCTTCGTCGGCGTGGCACCCAACGACTACACCCGGCGCGGATTCCTGTCCGGACTGCCCACGCCCCCGTACCTGCTGGCCGACTCGCTGCTGAACATGACGGGCTCGGGCATCTCGCACGCCTTCGACTACCGCGGACCGAGCCTCACCATCGACACGGCGTGCTCCTCGTCGCTGGTCGCCCTGCACCGTGCCGCGCGGAGTCTGCTCTCGGGTGAGTGCGAGGCGGCGGTCGTCGGCGGTGTCGAGCTGCTGCTCGACCCGTTCGTCTACGTCGGGCTGGACCGGGCGGGGGCACTGTCGGCGGACGGCCGCTCCCGGGTCTTCGACCGCGACGCGGCCGGCTTCGTGCCGGGCGAGGGCGTGGGCCTGGTGCTTCTCAAGGAAGAGCAGCGGGCGTTGAGTGACGGTGATGTCATCCTGGCCACCGTCCTGGGCTCCGCCGTCAACAACGACGGCCGCACCATAGGGCTCACCACCCCCAGCCACGACGCCCAGTCGGACGTCATCCGC
This sequence comes from Streptomyces oceani, assembly GCF_001751245.1. GTDB lineage: Bacteria > Actinomycetota > Actinomycetes > Streptomycetales > Streptomycetaceae > Streptomyces > Streptomyces oceani. The sequence continues at coordinate 100,790 of NZ_LJGU01000127.1, read as the reverse complement.
ACGGCCCTGCGGTCGGCTCGGGTCGACCCGGCGAGCATCGACTACCTGGAGGCACACGGTTCCGCGAGCGGCTTCGGTGACCCGATCGAGATCGCCGCGGCGGCCGAGGCGTACGAGGGGGCGGGTGAAGCGGGCCCGGTCGGGGTCGGTTCGGTCAAGACCAACATCGGTGCCCTGTTGCACGCCGGTGGCATCGCCTCGTTCATCAAGGTGGTTCTGGGTCTGCGGCACGACCATCTGCCGCCGACCCTGCACTGCGACGAACCGCATCCGCGGATCGGTTTCGAGAAGACCCCGTTCCGGCCGGTACTGACGGGGCGTGACTGGCCGCGCAAGGAGTCCGCCCCGCGCCGGGCCGGGGTCTCCTCCCTCGGGTTCGGAGGCACCAACTGCCACGTCATCGTGGAGGAGGCGCCCGCCGGTCACCGACCCTGGCGGGAGCCGCTGCCCGTCACGAACTTCGCCCGTCGGAGCGTCTGGCTGGAGCCGGGTGGTGAGGCCGCGACCTCAGCCGGTGACCGCACCGTCGAGGAGCGGGCGCGTTCCGCCGCCGTGGAGGTGGCGCCCACGCCCGTCGCCAGCGGAGACCAACCCGAATCGCTGCGTACGGTGACCGAACGGGTCACCACCATCCTCGGCTCGCTGGTTCCCGGCCCCGCGGGGGAGGACCCGAACGAGCTGGCCGAGCACAACTTCATGGAGCTGGGACTCACCTCGTCCGCTCTCGTCGAGTTCAACAACGCCCTCGACGAGACCTTCGGCGTGAGCGTGCCGCCCACCGTGCTGTTCCGTCACCCCAACGTGCCTGACCTGTCCGCGTACCTGGTCCGGGAGTACGGCCGGGAACTCGCCCGACGGGACGGACCGGCCGTGCACGGGAGCCACGCGGAGTCCCCGCCCCCCGCACACGACAGCGGTTCATGGGGCCCGGGGCCGTCCGGCCGTGGTGAGCGGGCCACCGTCGCCAGGCACCCGGACCGTCAGCGTGACCGCGATCCCCGGGAGGAGGACATAGCCGTCATCGGGATCGGCGGCCGGTTTCCCGGCGCCGACGACCCGGACGCGTTCTGGGGCAAACTCGCCGCCGGGGAGGACCTGGTGACCCCGGTACCGGACAGCCGCTGGAACCACGGTCGCTACTACGACCCGACCGGTAACGAGGCGGGACTGACGAACTGCCGGCATGGCGCCTTCCTCAACGCGATCGACGCCTTCGACGCCGACTTCTTCCACGTCCTGCCGAGCGAGGCCGAGAGCATGGACCCGCAGTTGCGGCTGCTGCTTGAGGTGCTCCACGCCACGGCCGAGGACGCGGGGGTCGCGTCCACACTGCGTGGCTCCGACACGGGCGTCTTCACCGGGCAGTGCTTCCAGGACTACGACAACGAGATGATCGCGCGGAACCGCACGGTCGGAGTGCACGACCCGATCGGTGCCGCCATGTCGATGACGGCCAACCGCCCGTCGTTCTTCTTCGACCTCAGCGGGCCGAGCCTGACCGTCGACACCGCCTGTTCCTCCTCGTTGACCGCGCTTCAGCTGGCCGTCGAGTCGCTGCGCCGTGGGGAGTGCGGCATGGCCTTCGCGGCTGGTACGAACCTCGTCGCCAGCCCGCGTCACTACCTGAAGCTGTCCGCTATCGGCGCGCTGTCGCCGGGTGGCCGCTGCTACAGCTTCGACTCTCGCGCCGACGGCTACGTCCCCGCGGAAGCGGTCGCCGCCGTCCTGCTCAAGCCGCTGAGCCGGGCGTTGGAGGACGGTGACCCGGTGCACGCGGTCATCAAGGCCGCCACGGTCAACCACGGCGGCCACGCCAGCTCTGTCACCGCACCCAGCCAGGCCCGCCAGGAGGAACTGCTGCGTCGCGCCTGGAAGGAAGCGGCCATCGACCCCGGCACGCTCACCTACGTCGAGGCGCACGGCACCGGTACCAAGCTCGGCGACCCGATCGAGGTCGAGGCGCTGCGGGAGGCGCTGCGCGGCCATGGTCACGGCGACGACGAGCCGTTCGTCGCTCTCGGCAGCGCGAAGGCACACCTCGGGCACGCCGAGGGCGCCGCGGGCCTGGTCGGTGTCGTCAAGACGGTCCTGTCCATGCGGCACGGCCTCATCCCGGCCATGCCCTCCTTCCAGGAGCCCAACGAGTACTGCCGCCTCGACCGGGGGCCGCTGTACGTCAACCGGGAGCCGGTTCCGTGGACTCCGCCGCCCGGCGTGCCGCGCAGGGCCGGTGTCAGTTCCTTCGGCTTCGGTGGCGCGTACGCGCACGTGGTACTGGAGGAACCGCCAGTGCGGCGGACGGCGGCGGGAGCGGGGGGCCCGCTGGTGTTTCCCTTCTCCGCCCGGGACCCGGAGCGGCTGCGCGCACTGGCGGAACGGTACCGGGACTTCCTCGCGGCGGGGTGCGGACTGCCCGCGTCCGGTATCGCGTCCACGTTGCAGAACGGTCGTGAGGAGGCCGCCGTACGGTTCGCCGTGATCGCCGAGAGCCGAGCGGGGCTGGCCCGTGGTCTGGAGTCCTTCAGCACGGCGTACGACGCGGATTCCGCGGAGGGTGTGGGCGGTGTCCACGACATGGCACACGCCGGGGGCGACGCCGCCGGGCACAACCGGGCGGTGGAACGCGCCCGCCGGTGGGTCGGTGGCGAGTCCGTCACGTGGCCGACGGGCCCGGACGGCCGCCCGGAGCCGCGGGTCGCGTTGCCCACCTACCCGTTCAAGCGCGAGCGCTTCTGGCTGTGCGAGGACCCCCAGCCGGCGGACGCGCCCCGGAGTGTCCCGGGCCCGCATGTTGGTGAGGTTCAGGACACCGCGAAGCTCGCCGGTGCGCTCGCCGCGCACGTCGCGGACAGCCGCTATCCGGGGGCGCGGATTCTCACCGGGCTGCTCGACTTCGGTGCCCTCGGCCGCCGGCTCGCGGCTTCGGTGCTACGGCAGCACACCGGCCGGGGCAGGCTGGCCGCCGGTGAACGGCTCGCCGACCGTATGGAGATCGTGCCCGGTCGGGAGCGCTTCATCGAGTTCCTGGAGAGCGCCCTGCGGGAGACCCAACCGCCCGCCGACGGCGAGGCGGCCGAGCGGGACAGGCTGTTGGAGAAGCTGCGGGAGCTGGCCCGGACCCATCGTGAGATCCACCCGCACATTGACCTGGTCGCCGACTGGACACCACGGCTGCCCGAGGTGCTGACCGGACGGACCAGCCCCATCGAGCTGTTCTTCCCGGACGGAGAGGCGGGCATCTCACGCATCTACGGGAACACCGGGATCGCCGACCACTACAACGACCTCATCGCCCATGCGACCGCTGGACACCTGCGGGAGCGTCACGCCCGCCATCCCGGGGCGCCGCTGCGGGTGCTGGAGATCGGTGCGGGCTCGGGTGCCACGACGGAGCGCGTCCTGCGGCAGCTCGACGCGTACGGCCTGCCCGAGGGTGCCGTCAGCTACTGGTTCACCGACGTCTCGCCCGCGTTCTTCCCGGCCGCCCGGGAGCGGCTGTCCGGACACCGGACCGAGGTGCGCTACGAGAGGTTCGACCTGGACACGGAGCCGGAGCCGCAGGGCTTCGAGCCCGGTTCGTTCGACGTCGTGGTCGCCAGCAACGTGGTGCACGCCACCCGGGTGCTCGCGGACTCGACCGCCCGTATCCGCCGACTGCTCGCGGATGGTGGCGTGTTGGCCCTCAACGAGCTGACCCGGGCACTGGACTACCTGACGCTGATGCTCGGCATCGCCCCGGGATGGCAGGCAGCACGGGACTGGCGACTACCGGGGTCCCCGCTACTGGACGCCGCCCACTGGCGCACGGTTCTGGACGTGGCCGGATTCGACCAGGTGAGCGTGTTCGGCGCCGCCGACGTGGCGGAGGCCGACGCCGACCAGTCCGTACTGCTGAGCCGCGCGGCGCCCGGCGCGCTCGACGGGGCGCCCACGGCCGGGCCACAGGCCCGCCGCGTCCCGGCGGGCGAGACGCGCGCGGCGCCGGAGCCGCCCGCTCCGGCCCCGACCCGGCCCGACACCCCGGAGGAGGACACCAGCGCCCGACTGGTGCGCTACCTCCGCCACGAGCTGGCGACGTTCCTACGTGTTCCCGTCGACACGATCGACGGGGTCACCACCTTCGAGCGCTACGGCCTGGACTCGCTCGGGTCCATCCAGTTGGTGCGCACCATGGAGGGCACGTTCGGCCCACTCCCCAAGGTGCTGCTGTACGAATGCCGGACGTTGGCGGCGGTCGCCGCGTACCTGCTGGAGAACGCCCCCGAGCCCTGTGCGTCGGCGATCGCCACGCTCCCCGCTGAACTCGTTGAACTCGTTGAACCCGCTGAACCCGCTGAACCCGCTGAACCCGCTGAACCGGCTGAACGAGCCCCCGCCGGCAGGGAGGAGGAAGGCGGCACGGTCGTCGCTGACCCGAGGGCCGCCGAGGCACCGCGCCCGGCGGCACCACCGCGAGCCACCCTGACGCCCCGCCCGGCGACGTACGAGTCCGCCGCCGCACACGACAGGGCCGGCGACGATGATCCCGTGGCCGTTGTCGGCATGGCCGGGATCTTCCCCGGCTCGCCCGACTACGAGGAACTGTGGCAACGGCTGCGCGAGGGCGCCGACCTGGTCACGGAGATTCCCCGGGAACGCTTCGACTGGCGACCGGTCTACGGCGATCCGCAGCGGGAGGCGGGCAAGACCGACTCCCGTTGGGGAGCCTTCATCGAGGGTGTCGAGGAGTTCGACGCGGAGTTCTTCTCCATCTCGCCGCTGGAGGCCGGACTCATGGACCCTCAGCAGCGACTTCTGCTGACCAGCGCCTGGCGGGCCGTGGAGGACGCGGGCCACCGGCCGGGCGGGTTGAGCGGAACCGACACCGGGGTGTTCGTCGGGGCGACCTCACACGACTACGACGGGCACCTGATCCGGATCGGCCGCGACCGCGAACCCCACTCAAGCCTCGGCGTCGGTCACTGCATCCTGTCCAACCGGATCTCGTACCAGTTCGGGCTGCACGGCCCCAGCGAGACGGTGGACACCGCGTGCTCCAGCTCGCTCACGGCACTGCACCGGGCCGCCCTCGCGATCCGGCACGGGGAGTGCGGGGCGGCACTCGTGGGCGGCGTCCATCTCAACCTGGGGCCGAGGCTGTTCGTGGCGCTGGGCCAGCTCGGGGTCCTCTCCCCGGACGGCGCGTGCCGACCCTTCGACGACGGCGCCAACGGCATGGTGCGCGGCGAAGGTGTGGGCGCGCTCTACCTCAAACCGTTGTCGGCGGCACTGGCTGACGGGGACACCGTGCACGGCCTGATACGCGGAAGCGGAGTGGGGCACAGCGGCCAGGTCCCCTCGATGACCGTGCCCAATCCGGCGGCCCAGGCAGACCTGATCGCCTCCGTCTACCGGCGGGCGGGAGTCGACCCGCGCACCGTCACCTACGTGGAAGCCCACGGCACCGCCACCCATGTCGGAGACCCGATCGAGGTCCGGGGCCTGCGCAAGGCGTTCGCCGACCTCACCGGCCGGCCGGAGAACGAACCCGTGGAGCCCTGGTGCGCGCTGGGCAGCGTGAAGTCGAACATCGGCCACCTGGAGGCCGCGGCGGGCTTGGTCAGCACGGTCAAGACGCTGCTTTCCATGCGGCACGGTGAACTGCCCGCGAGCATCAACTTCGGCAGCGCCAATCCACTACTGGAGCTCGATGGCAGTCCGTTCACGGTGGTCAGCGAGCACCGGCCGTGGCCGCGGCTCACCGACCAGCGGGGGCGCGAGACGCCCCGCCGCGCCGGAGTCACCTCACTCGGGTTCGGCGGAACCAACTGTCATGTGCTGTTGGAGGAGCACATCGAGCCCGAGCGCGAGGCCGAACCGGCTTCCGGGGCACCGAGGCTGATCGTGCTCTCGGCCCGTACCGAAGCCGCCCTGCGCCTCAGCGCCGGGCGGCTCGCGGACCACCTGGCGGCCCGGCGTGCCGCGCGGCGGCCCGAACCGCGGCTCGACGACGTGGCGTTCACCCTGAGAGTCGGCCGGGACCCGATGCCCTGGCGACTCGCTCTCCTCGTGCGGGACAGCCACGAACTGGTGGAACGGCTGCGCTCGTGCCAGGAGGGCCACTTCGACCTTCCCGGGACGTTCCTCGGCGAGGCCACCGCGCAGCCGACCACGTCGAGCCCGGCGGCTGCCACCAGCCCGGACGCCCTCGCCCGGCACTGGATCGCCGGAGGCGAGTTGCCCGAACCGCACACCGACGGTTCCGGGTCCGCGCCGCGTCGGGTGCCGCTCCCGGGCTACCCCTTCGAACCCACCCGGCACTGGGCGGACGAACCGGCGGAGGCCGACGCCGCTCCGCCGGACAGTGACGAGGAATGGCTCCACCTACTCAACGACCTGCGGGACGGGACCAGGTCTCTCGACGAAGTCGACGACATGTTGGTTGTCGAGGACGGGGGCAATCGATGAACGCCAACCCAGCAGCGGTGAAGCGGGAGATCCTGGACCGGGTACGCCGGGGGGAACTGGACACCCGCGAGGCGGCCGTCCTTCTGCGGCGGCTCGCCATGTCACGGACGGCCGCGACACCCACCCCGTCCGGCAACCACCAGATCGTTCACTACCAGTCAGGGTGGGCCGCGTCCACGCGTGTGACCCAGCCCCTCCCGGACGCTGACGCCCTCGTCGTCGTGCTGCGTTCCGGAGGCGCCGAGGGCCAGGACCACCTCGGGCAGTACCTGGTGCCGACGGCCACGACCGTGGACTGGCCCCGCGTGTGGCACGCGGTGCGCGCGACGGGCCGGGGGACGACCCGCGTCGTCCTGGACGCCCGGGACGTGCCCGGGCCCGTCGTGCTCGACGCGGCGTTCGGCCTGGCGCGGGCGGTGATAGCGGAACACGGTCAGGAACGGGTCGCACTGGCGGTGCTGACGGCGGGCGGTGAGCACTCCGATACGGCGGACGCCCTGGGGGGCCTGTGCCAGATCGCCGGCCAGGAGGACCGTCGCGTCCGCGCCGTCGCCGTACACGTCACCGAACCCGCCGTGCCCGCCGGGGACCGCTCGTCCCTCGCGCTCGCCAGGGCGGAACTCACCTTGCCCGTCCCCGGGACAGCCCAGGTACGCCACGGCGGCGACGGGCGCTCCACCCGGATCCTCACCCCCGTTCCCACAGCCGAGGAGACCCCGGATCCGTGGCGGGAGCACGGTGTCTACCTCGTCACCGGCGGCACCGGCGGCGTCGGCGTACAGCTCGCCGAACTGCTCGCCGACCGCTACGCGGCACGCCTGGTGCTGCTCGGTCGCTCGGCGCCGGACACCGCGACACGTGAACTGCTGGACCGCGTACGTACGTGCGGTGGCCAGGCGATCTACGTCCAGGCGGACGTCACCCACCGCGAGGACGTCGAGCGGGCCGTCGCCCGAGCCCGCGAGGAGTTCGGTCCGCTCACCGGAGTCCTGCACGTGGCGGGCGTCAACGAGGACGCGTATCTCGTGAACCAGGACGCGCGGGCGGTGCGTCGGGTGCTGGCGCCGAAGGTCACCGGCGCGGCCCTCCTCGACGAGGCCACCGCGGCCGAACCGCTGGAGATGTTCGTACTGTTCTCCTCCGTCGCCGCGTACATCGGTGGACCGGGGCAGAGCGACTACGCCGCCGCGAACCGGGCCCTCGGCGCGTGCGCGGCACGTCGCGCCGAGGCCGCCGCCGCGGGCACCCGGCGCGGGAACACCGTCTCAGTGGCGCTGCCGCTCCTGGCGGGCGGCGGTATGCGGCTGGACGAGCGCGACCAGCGCGCCGCCCGTGACCTGCACGGCATGGTCGCCATGCCGTGCAGCCACATGCTGGGCACCATCGGCGCGGCGCTCGCGTCCGGGCGACCCGAGTTCTTCGTCATGTACGGGGACGCCTCACGTATCCGTACGTACCTGGCACGGCATCTCGCCGACCGGGACGCGGACCCGGAGACCGCCGACCGCACGGCGGCCGGCGGAGGCGGGGTCGCCGTCGGGGTCGGAGGCGAGGACTCCGGCGAGCGGGGCGACGGCGTCGGACCCGCCGCGGAGGAGTATCTGCTCGGCCTGGTCAGCGAGGTCATCCAGCTGCCCGCCGGGCGGCTCCAGGCCGACCAGGAACTGTCCACGGTCGGCGTGGACTCCGTCCTGATCAAGCGGATCAGCGTCGTTCTCGAGGACCGGCTCGGGCCGCTTCCGGCCACGCTCCTCTTCGACAACCGCACCGTACGCGAACTGACCCGCTATCTGGTGGCGGAACACGGCGAGGCTTTGCGTGACCTCCTCCAGAAGACGTCCACCCCCGCCCCACCCGGTGAGGCCGCGACGACGCACCGGGAACCCGGCCAGCACGAACTCCCGGCCGCTGTTCGGCCCGCTGATGACGGCGCGTCATCCGACTCCGGCCCCGACCGCCCCGGGGACGAGCCGATCGCGATCGTCGGCGTCGCCGGACGCTACCCCGGCGGCGACGGTCTCGACGAGTACTGGCGGACGCTGCGCGACGGCAGGGACGCCATCACCGAGGTGCCTCCCGGCCGTTGGGACCACTCCCGGTACTACGCGCCGGGAGAGCGTACCGATGGCAGGACGTACGCGAAGTGGGGCGGCTTCATCGAAGACGCTGACCGCTTCGACGCGCTCTACTTCAATGTCTCGCCCCGTGACGCCGAACGTGCCGATCCGACCGAGCGGGTGTTCCTCGAAGTGGCGTGGTCGGCGTTGGAGAACGCGGGATACTCCCGCCGTTCGCTGCACGAGCGCACGCGTCGGGGCGACGAGCACGCGCTGGGAGTGTTCGCCGGCGTCACCGCCACCTCCTACAAGCTCATCGGCGCTGAGGAGTGGGGAAAGAACAACCCGATCATCGCCCACTCCATGGACTTCTCGGTCGCCAACCGGCTTTCCTACCTGCTGGACGCGCACGGACCCAGCCTCGTGGTCGACACCGCCTGCTCGTCGTCGCTGACCGCGCTTCACCTGGCGGTCGAGTCGCTGCGCCGGGGCGAGTGCGAGATGGCGGTCACCGGGGGCGCGCACATCCAGACACACCCCATCAAGTACGGGGTGCTCGCGGACATGCGGCTGCTGTCCACCGACGGTCGCTGCCGCGCGTTCGGCGCCGGCGGGGACGGCTTCGTTCCCAGCGAGGGAGCCGGAGCGCTGGTTCTCAAGCCGCTGTCGGCGGCCCTGGAGGACGGCGACCACGTCCACGGCGTCATCCGGGCCACCAGCGTCAACCACGGCGGCCGGACCAACGGCTACACCGTGCCGTCCCCCCGCGCGCACGCGAGCGTGATCTCGTCCGCACTGCGATCCGCCGGGGTCCCGGCGGACAGTGTGGGCTACGTCGAGGCGCACGGAACCGGTACGGCTCTCGGGGACCCGATCGAGATCGAGGGTCTGCGTCGAGCCTTCGCGGAGCACACCGAACGCGTCGGCTACTGCGCGATCGGTTCCGTGAAGTCCAACATCGGGCACGCCGAGTCGGCCGCGGGCGTGGCCGGTATCACCAAGGTGCTGCTCCAGTTCGCGCACCGGCGGTTGGTGCCCTCGCTGCACTGCGAGGAGGTCAACGCCCAGATCGACCTGGCGCGTTCGCCGTTCGTGCTCCAGCGCGAAGGCGCTCCGTGGGAGCCGGTCGAGCCCGGCACACCGCTTCGCGCGGCGGTCAGCTCCTTCGGGGCGGGTGGCGCCAACGGTCACGTGATCCTGGAGGAACCACCGCGGGCACCGCGGCGGGGCACCCCGGCACCGGCCGGCACGCAGCGGCTCGTCGTCCTGTCCGCGAAGACCGACGAGCGTCTACGAGCCGTGGCGCGGCGGCTGCACCAGCACCTTGAGGAGGCCGAGCCCGAACCCGCGCTTGCCGACGTGGCATTCACCCTGGCGACGGGGCGTGAGGAGCTGGAGAGACGGCTCGCCGTCACCGCCCGTACCGTGCCCGAGCTCCGCCGCCGTCTGGAGGAGTACGTCCGGACCGGCGCGTCGAACGGCCTGGTCATCGGAAGCACCGACTCCGCGCCCGCGGCCTCGTCCAGCCCGGAGCACATCCGGGGGCTGCTCGACGCCGGGGACTGGATCGCGCTCGGTCGGCTCTGGACGGAGGGCGCACACGTCGACTGGGCGGGGGCCTTCGAGGGGGCCCGGCGCGTTCCACTGCCCTCGTACCCCTTCGCGGGGGGCCGGCACTGGGTCACCACGACGCCACCGCTGGAGGCGGACACCGCGACGCGCCGAGATACGTACGGGCCACTCGACCGCGTCGTGCCGACTCTTGAGGGAGTGGTGTACGAGGCCGCTCTGCGCCGGGACGAGCCAGCCGTCTCCGACCACCTCGTCGAGGGGCGCGCCGTGGTCGCCGGAGTGGTACAGCTCCAGATGGCGGTGGCGGCGGCCGAGGCGCTGCGGCACGGCCGGGTGCGGGAGATCACCGATGTGCGGTGGCGCGCTCCGGTCGAGGTCCCCGAGGAGGGCACGACCGTACGCGTCACGCTCACGCGGTGCGCCGACGGGCTCTCCTACGAGATCGGCGCCGCGGAAGGCGACGCTCCCCAGGCCAACTCCACCGGCACCGTACGGTTCAGCCCGGACCAGGAGCAGCCCTCCGCTCCCGGCCCCGTCGACCTGGACGCGTTGCGGGCACGCTGCACCGTGCGGCACGAGGGTTCCGACTTCTACGCCGTCGCCGAGCAGGCCGGGCTCTCCTACGGGCCGCTCTTCCGGCGGCTCGCGGTCGTACGCTCAGCGCCCGGCGGCGAAGCGCACGGCGAACTGACTCCGCACGCTGCGAGCGGTGCCGCCGAGTGGGCCGTGGACGCCGGCGTGCTGGACGGTGCCCTGCACGCCGTACACGGCGTGCTGGACCCGAACCCGGGCGACGCGCCACTGCTGCCGGCGGCGGTGGCCCGGGTGGACCTGCCCGGGCGTGTCCGGGACGCCCGGCACGTGCACGTGCGACTGCGTGACAGCGATCCGGCGCGGGGAACCGCCTGTGTCGACGTGGTACTGGCCGACGAGCGGGGCGTGCCCGTGGCGGCGTTCCACGAACTTCGGATTGCCCGGCCCGCGGGCGCGACCACGGGCACCGGGGTTGCGGACGCTGGCGGCGGCGGTGTGTCCTACCTGCGTACCGCCTGGGAGGCGCTCGAATCCTCCGCCGCCCCGGAGCCGCACACGGGTCACACGCTGATCCTCACCACCGCGCGGGACTTCGGCCTCGGCGCGGCTCTGGAGGCACGCCATCCCGGCGCCCGGTCGCTGCGCCTCGACGCGGCGGACGCGGGTCGTTCGATGGACTCGGCGGTGCGGGCGCTGCCCGCCGACAGCCAGATCCACTTCCTCGGCGGGGTGGACGAGCGCTACTACAGCGCCGCCGACCTGGACCATCTCGACACCATGCTGGACCAGGGCTGCGTGGCGCTGTTCCAGCTCGCCAAGCTGCTCGCCGAAGTCCGTCCCGAGGGGCTGCGGTTGTCCGTCGTCACCAGCGACACGCAGCAGATCGACCCGGGAGTGGCGGCCCGGAACCCGTACGCGGCCACGCTCCCGGGACTCGCCAAGACGGTAGCCCGGGAGCTGCCCTTCGTCTCGGTCAGCTGCCTCGACCTGGATCGGAGGGCGCTGGCTCGCGGCGGGGCCGAGCTGCCGCGGCTCGCGGCGGCCGTGCGTGACGAGCCGACCGTCTTCCCGGTACGGGAGATCGCCCTGCGCGGCAGAGCCCGGCTGGGCAGGACACTCCGCACGGTCACCCTGCCGGATTCCGCCCAGGAGACGCCGCCGTTCCGGCACGGCGGTACGTATCTCCTGGTAGGTGGCGCCGGCGGGCTGGGACGTGCGGTGGCCCGCCAGCTGGCACACGAGTACGCGGCCCGGCTGGTGCTGGTCGGTCGCCGCTCCGCTGACCAACTCCCGCACGATCTGCTGTCCGAGCTGCGGGAGGCGGGAGCCGAGGTCGTCTACGAGCGGGCGGACATCGCGGACCCCACAGCCGTCCGGGCGCTGCTCTCACGTGTCCGGGAACGGTTCGGTGCCGTCAACGGCGCGGTTCACGCCGCCTTCACCCTCGCCGACGGACTGCTGGCCGGCATGACGGAGGAGACGTTCCGTTCCGTGCTGCACGCGAAGACGCACGGCACCGTCGTGCTGGCTGACGCGCTGGCGGCCGAGCCGCTCGACTTCCTGGCGTTCTTCTCGTCCGCGATCTCCCACCGGGCCAACGCGGGACAGGGCAACTACAGCGCGGCCTCCACCTTCCAGGATGCCTACGCCCAGTACCTGGCCGCCCGTACGCGGCTGCCGGTCAAGCTCCTCAACTGGGGGCTGTGGGGGAACAGCGGATCGGTCGCCACCGAGGACTACCGACGCCGCGTAGCCCGCCTGGGCGTGGCGGGACTCACCGACACGGAGGGCCTCGCGGCCTTCCGTGGCGCGATGGGTTCGCCACTGACCCAGGTGACCGTGCTGAAGACCACCGGGGACGAGACACCGGAAGGTGTGGTGAACGGCGCCGCCGACGTCCTGGAGTCGCCGGGCGACGGCCGTGCGGTGCGGGTCGCCGGGGCCGGCGCCACCGAGGCGCGGCGGGACTCGTCCGTACCGGGGGGCTACCTGGCCCGCCTGGACGACTTCGCACGCCGCGAGATCCTTTCCGCGCTGCGGGAGACAGGCCTTCCGCGTGCCGCGGCCGAGGCCCGTACCCCGGCCGAACTGGCCGAGGACCTTGGCGTCGCGGGCTCCCAGCGGCGGCTGTGGGACGCTCTGCTCGCCGCGTTGGTCGGCGGCGACCTCGCCGAGGAGGAAGACGGCCGGCTCCGTTTCCCCGCCGATCCGTACGAACGGCACGACCGGACGGAACTGCGCGAACGGTTGACCGCCGATCACCCGTTCAGTGCCCCGGCGGTCGAACTGATCGCCGACTGCGCGGCGTCCCTGGCCGAGGTACTCACCGGTCGGCGCCGGGGACTGGAAGTGCTGTTCCCCGGCGGCTCCCAGCACCGGCTCGCCGCTCTCTACCACGACGACCCACGTTCGCGGCACTTCAACCGGATGTGCACGGCCGCGGTCGTCCGCCGGGTGACCGACCTGCGACAGCGCGATCCGGGCAGGGCGGTCTCCGTCCTGGAGGTGGGTGCGGGCACCGGAGGCACCACCCGCCCCCTCATGGAAGCTCTCCGAGAGACCGGGGACCCACCGTCCTACGTCTGCACCGACCTCTCGCCCGCGCTCGTCCGACAGGCCGAGGAGCGGTTCGGCCCGGAGTATCCCGAGGCGGTCTTCCGGACTCTCGACATAGGAGCGGATCTCGGTACACAGGACCTCGCCGACCGGCGGTACGACGTGGTGGTCGCCGCCAACGTCCTGCACGCCACGCCCGACCTGCGGGCCACGTTGCACAACGTGTCGGCGCTGATGCGTCCGGGTGCCCTGCTCGCCATCAACGAGTCGACCTCCGTGTTGGACGCCGTCACCCTCATCTTCGGCCTCACCGAGGGCTGGTGGCTGTACGGCGACGGGCACCTGCGCCTGCCGCACTCGCCGCTGCTCGGCCCCGAGACCTGGGGCGCGGTGCTCGCGGCCACGGGCCTGCGGAACGTGCGCGCCCTCCCCGCCACGGCGGAGGAGGACGCGCACGCGGACCAGAGCCTGCTGCTGGCCGAACGCGGCAACCTGCGGACCGGCGGCTCCGACGGGCGCGAGGACGCCACCAAGTCCGTACTGTCGCGCCCGGACATCGGACCGTCGCCGGAGCGGGCGCCGCGGCCCGTCCCGGACACGGCCGGGGCGGGCCGCGCTCGCGGACAGCTGACCGGTCTGCTGCGCGGTCTCTTCGCCAGCTCACTGAAGCTCGACGAGTCCGAGATCGAGGACTCCGTGCCACTGCTGGCGTACGGCGTCGACTCGTTGGTCGTCATGGACGTCACGGACTCCCTGGAGCGTGAACTGGGTCGCCGTGTCACCTTCGGCGAGGCCCTGGACGGGAAGACGCTGGTTGAGGTGGCCCAGCTACTGACGGACATGGACGTCGCGCCGCCTGAGTCCATGTCCGGGCCGGAGGAGAGCGCCGGGCCGGGGCCCGCCACGGACACCCGTCCGCACGACTTCGCCGGGACGACCGTGCCGGACCGGAGCACCGTGGCGGTACCCGGTGCCACCGGGGACCTCCGCCAGCCCACACCGGGCGACGCCGCACCCGTCGACGACCCGATCGCCGTGGTCGGTGTCGCCGGGCGCTATCCGGGCGCGGACGACCTGTGGTCCTTCTGGGACAACCTCCGCGCGGGACGATGCTCGATCGGGGAGGTCCCGGCCGACCGCTGGCACGTCCCGGAGCGGAACGGCCCCCGGAAGTCGGCCGCTGACGGCGAGGAAACCCGCTGGGGCGGCTTCCTGGACGGTGTCGACCGCTTCGACCCCTTGTTGTTCCGCATCTCGCCTCGTGACGCGGCGGGCATGGACCCGCAGGAGCGGCTGCTCCTGGAAACCGTCTGGGCGGCCCTGGAGGACGCGGGCGTGACCCGCGCCCGGATTGAGGCCGACGCGGTCTCCGGTACGGGTGCGGGGGTCGGCGTGTTCGCCGGCGCCATGCACACCCCGTACCAGTCCCTGCTGGCTGAGCGCTGGGGCCGTGGGGAACGACTGACCGGTAGCTCCTCCGGCTGGTCACTCGCCAACCGGGTCTCGCACACTTTCGCCTTCTCCGGCCCGAGTATCGCGGTCGACACCGCCTGTTCGTCCTCGCTCACCGCGATTCACCTCGCCTGCGAGAGTGTCCGCCGGGGCGACTGCGGCGCCGCGGTCGTCGGCGGGGTGAACCTCATCCTGCACCCCAGCCACCACGCGGAGCTGTCGGCGGCCAAGATGCTGTCCCGGGACGGTCGTGCTCGCGCCTTCGATCCCGACGGCGACGGGATGGTGACGGGCGAGGGCGTCGGTGCCGTCGTACTCAAGCCGCTCTCCGCCGCCCGGCGCGCGGGCGACCGTGTGCACGCGGTGATCGCCGGGTCGTCCGTGAACCACAACGCCGGCGAGTCGACGTACACCACACCCGACGCGGACGCGCAGGCGACGCTGTTCGGCCGGGCGCTACGCAGGGCCGGGCGGACTCCCGATACGATCCAGTACGTCGAGGCCGCCGCGACCGGCGCGCCGTTGGCCGACGCCGTCGAGGCGACGGCGCTGAGCCAGGTCTTCGCCGGCCGGGACGCCGGGCACGGGCCGGTGCTCGTCGGCTCACTCAAGCCCAGTGTCGGCCACCTGGAGGCCGCCTCGGGCGTCGCGCAGCTCACCAAGGTGCTGCTCCAGATGCGGGCCGGGGTGATCACCCCGACCATTCACGTCGACACGCCCGCGGCGGCCCTGTCGGGCGGCGGGGGCCCGGCACTGGAACTGGTGCGGGAGGAGACCCCCTGGCCCGTGGGGGATGACGGCACGCGGGTCCGGCGTGCGGCGATCAGCTCCTTCGGCGCGGGCGGCGCCAACGCCCAGCTCATCGTGGAGAGCCCGCCCGGAACGGCGGAGCCGGATCCCCTGGCCCGGGGAGGCCAGGGCCCGCAGCTCATCCCGCTTTCCGCCCGCCGGCCCGAGGCTCTGCGTGAACTCGCTTCCCTGCTGGGGAAGTTCCTGCAAGGCGCGGGGAGTGGCTCGGACCTCGCCGATGTCGCCCACACCTTGCGCAGGGGGCGTGAGTCACTACGCGTCCGCACGGTGCTGGTCGCGCGAGACCTGCCGGAACTGGCGGCCAAGCTCGACCGGTTGGCGGGCGGTGTGCTGGACGTGGACCCGGACATCGATCTGCTGCCGACGCGACAGGCGCACTCGGCCCGCGGTTGGGCCGACGGCGGGGACGTGGACTGGCGTGAGCACGGTGGCGCGGGGGCCGTGATCTCGCTGCCGGGCTACCCGTTCGCCAGGGAGCGGTACTGGCTGCCCGAACCGGAGGCGTCCGAGCCCGTACGCGAGGCCGCGCCCGTACGCGAGGCCGCGCCCGTGAGTGAGACCGAGCCCGGCGGGGGCGGGGTCGCCGAGCGGGTCCGTGACCGGGTGTACGACCTGACGGCCTCCGCCATCGGCACGGTACTCAGCCTGGCGCGAGAGGAGGTGGGGCCCGACGACCACCTCAGCGACTTCGGATTCGACTCGATCACCCTCACCGAACTGGCCGAAGTACTCAGTGAGGGGCTGGGGACACAGGTTCTGGCGCCGGAACTGTACGCCCACTCGGACATCAACTCGCTCGTGGAGACCCTCGCCGCGCGTGTGCCCGGGCCGGAACGGATCGCCGGCGCACCGTCCGCCTCCGGGGACTCGCCCGCGCCGGTCACCGACGACCCCGTGGCGATCGTCGGCATGGCGGGTCGCTTCCCGGGCTCACCGGATCTGGAGGCGTACTGGGACAACCTGGCCGCGGGCCGGAACCTGGTGGAGGAGATTCCCGCGGACCGTTTCGACTGGCGGGACATCTACGGCGACCCGCGTCAGGACCCCGAGCGTGTGCCGTCCCGCTGGGGCGGTTTCCTCAGCGGCATCGACCACTTCGACCCCGAGTTCTTCCGCATATCCAAGCGCGAGGCCCGCACGATGGACCCGCAGCACCGGCTGTTCCTTCAGGCGGCGTGGCAGGCCGTCGAGGACGCGGGCCACGATCCGGTCTCGCTGGAGGGCACCGGCACCGGCGTGTTCGTCGGCGTCGGTTCCTCCGAGTACGCGCAGCTGCTGATCAGCAACGGTGTCGAGGTCGACGGGCAGGCCGCGACCGGCAACGCGCACAGCGTGCTGGCCAACCGGATCTCCTTCCTGCTGGGGCTGCGCGGCCCGAGCGAGCCAGTGGACACGGCGTGCTCCAGTTCGCTGACCGCGGTGCACCGGGCCGTACAGGCGATCCGGTCCGGTGAGTGCGACGCCGCGCTGGCCGGCGGGGTCAACGCGATCCTGTCGCCCACCGGGTTTCTGGCCTTCGGCAAGTCCGGGATGCTCGCGCCCGACGGGCTGTGCAAGACCTTCGACCACCGTGCCAACGGCTACGTGCGCGGTGAGGGAGTCGCGGCGCTGCTGCTCAAACCGCTCAGCCGGGCGTTGGCCGACGGGGACCACGTCTACGCCCTCGTACGCGGCACCGCCATCAACCACGGTGGGCGTGCGAACTCCCTGACCGCTCCCAACCCGGAGGCACAGGCCGACGTCATCGTGCGCGCCCATCGTGCCGCGGGGGTACGGGCGGATACCGTCACCTGCCTCGAAGCACACGGCACGGGTACGGCTCTGGGAGACCCGATCGAGGTCAACGGCCTCGTGCAGGCGTACCGTGAGCTGGGCGCCGGTGACCGTACGGGCTACTGCGCGCTCGGCAGCGTCAAGACGAACGTCGGGCACCTGGAGACCGCCGCCGGCGTCGCCAGCCTCATCAAGGTGATCAAGGCGCTACAGCACCAGCAACTGCCACCCTCGCTGCACGTCGAGCGCGTCAACCCGCTCATCGAACTCGCCGGCACACCGTTCCACCTCCTCGACGAGCTGAAGCCCTGGGACAGACTCCCGGACGGGCGGGGCGGTGAACTGCCTCGTCGGGCCGGCGTCAGCTCGTTCGGCTTCGGCGGTGTCAACGCCCATGTGGTTGTTGAGGAGTACGAGCCGGACGTGTCCCAGGAGCCGGAACCGGAGCACAGCGACTCGGGCCCGCACCTGTTCGTGCTGAGCGCCCGGACCGACGAGAGGCTACGCCGGTACGCGGAGTCCCTCGCGGACCGTTTGGAGGAAGGCTCCCACCGGCCTGCCGACGTGGCGTACACCCTGCGGGTGGGGCGGCCCGCCATGGAGGTGCGGCTCGCGGTGATCGCCGGCACGCTGCCCGAACTCGTGCGGCGGCTGCGTGGGTACGTCGAGGGGCACGTCGGTCGCGAGCCCGAGGGCGACGGCCCCATGCGGGAGTCGGCGGTCCGGTGGGTGCGCCAGGAGGGGACGGAGTGGCCGGAACCGGAGGGCGTGTCCGGGCGGCGGGTTCCGTTGCCGGCCTACCCGTTCGCGACGGACTCGTACTGGCTGCCCGAGCCCCTGGCGAGCGGTGAACACCCGGTACGGGGCGAGACCGCGCTGCCGGACGAGCGCACGGCGATACCGGACGAGGGCACGACGGGACGGAAGGAACCGGTCGCCGAGGCGGAGCCGGAGTTGGTGAGGACCGCCGCTGAGCCAACGGTCGCCGAGCCGTCGTCCGTCTCTGTGGCCCAGCGGCAGCACACGGACACAGGAGAGGAGACCCACCTGATGGACACGGTCGGTAACGCGCCGGATGTGGCCTGGCAAGTCCGGGAAATGGTGGCCCAGGGAGTAGGGCTGCCACCGGAGGACGTCGATCCCGCGAAGGACTTCGCGGCGTACGGCATCGACTCGATCGTCGCCTTGCGGATCATGCAGCGGGTGCAGGGAAAGTTCGGTGACCAGATCCCGATGGCGGCGATCTTCGAGTATCCGACACTGAACCGCCTCGTGGAGCACATCGCCGCCACGAGCCCCGACCCGGCGGCGACGGTCACCGGGCCCGCCCCCGCACAGGAACCCGACCACCGGACTCCGGACGTCCAGACTCCGGACGTCCACCCGTCTGACGCCTCAACGCGCCACACCCAGCCCTCGGTTCGGGCGAGCGTCGCCGCTCCGGAGGACGAGGCGACGACACCCGCCGGGAAGGAGTCCGCCGAGAAGGAGGAACCTCCGAGCGAATCCCAGGTGATCTCCTTCGTCCCAGACGTCGCCGGTGTCCCCGTCTACTGCCTGCCTGGTGACACCGGTGAACTGAGCTGGCTCACCCACTTCCAGTCCGCCCTCGCCGACGGGGGCGCTGTCATGGGCGTGGAGCCGCCCGGGTTCGGCGCCGGCCGGGCGTCGCTCACCTCGGTGGCGGAGTTGGCCGCGACCGCCACGGACGCGATCGTCCGGGACCGCCCCGAGGGGCCATACCGCATAGCGGGTCAGGGAGCGGGCGCGGTGATCGCGTTCGAGGTTGCCCGAGGACTGACGGATCTCGGCCACCAGGTTGAGGAACTGCTGCTGCTCGGCGCCCCCGAGCCCGGCACGCCCATCGGACGCGGACTCGGCGCGCTGACCGGTGCCTTCGGCACTCTCTGGGGCGCGTACCGGTGGCTCGGCGCCGACGTGCCGGGCAGCGGCGCCGACGAGGCGGACTTCGCCGACGCGACCAGGGTGCTCAGCGAGCACGCGCGTCCGCCGCTGCCCGAGGCCGCTCTGACGGACTGGCTGCGGGAGGCCCATACCCACCGCACCGCGCTGAACACGGCCCTGGCGGAGTACTCGCCCCGGCCCCTTGCGGGTCCGGCGCGTATCACCGTCGTCCGCGCGCTGACGAACGGACAGCCCGCGACGGGGGACTGGCAGCGCTGGCTGGCGGACACGCCGCGGACCATCGACCTGCCGAGCCGTCCGGAGTACCTCACCAGCGCCGGCGCCGCCGTCGACCTACGCAGGGAGTGGCGCTCGGGTGCCGAGAAGCCGCTGCGGAAGCGTCAGTTCGTCACCCGCATCAACCAGGCGGGCGACAAGTACCGCTCCTACTGGATGCACCACATGTACGGTGACGTCAGCTACGGACTGTACCTGTCGCGGTTCCTGGGCGCCGACTACCCACTGATGGGCGTCGAACAGATCGACGTGGACTCGCACCTGCACCGGTTCGACACCTTCCAGGAGATGTGCTCCGAGTACGTCGCGGCCATACGTGCCGACAGTCCGGGTGGCCCGTACGTGCTGGGCGGTTCGTCCTTCGGCGGCACGGTGGCCTACGAGGTCGCGCGTCAGCTCCTGCACCTGGGCGAGCGGGTCCAGTCCATGATCGTCGCTGACGGCATCATGCCGACCACACCCGCCTGGGCCGGGGTGGACTGGTCCTCACTCACGGACGAGGAGTCCGAGAGCCTGCCGCTGATGATGCTCGGCAACTCCTACTGTCACCGGTGGAACATAGCCGAGCTGGTGAAACTCGAATCGCTGCTGGGCAGGGAGGAGGACGAGCAGCTGAGGCTGATCGCGCGCCACGTCGTCGACAACGCGCCCGTGACGCTGGCGTACGACAACATCCTGCGGCTGCTGGAGCGTACCTACGAGGCGTTCAACCAGAACGTCAGGCTGCTCACCGAGTACGTCCCGCAGCCGCTACCGGAGCCCGTGGACGTGACCTTCTTCCACGCCACCCAGGGGTTCGTGGGCGCACAGAACCCGTCCGGGCTGTCCCCGCTGCGGCGCCTGGACGAGGACCGCACCAACGGCTTCGGCCGGTTCATCGGCAAGCCCGTACGGGTGCACGACGTGGATGCCGACCACTTCACGATCGTCCACGATCAGGGCCTTCGAACCATGGCCCAGTTGATGCTTCCGGCGCTCGGCGGCCCAGCCGCCGGTGCGGCCGGCGACCTGATCTCGTGAGGAGCGCAGAGGACACCATGGAATTCAGCGTCTACTTCTTCTCCGCCAACGACGACAACTCCTTCGGCGACCGCTACCGCTTCATCCTTGACGTGGCACGCACCATCGACTCGCTCGGCTTCGCGGCAATCTGGACCCCGGAACGGCACTTCCAGGAGTTCGGCGGCAGCTTCCCGAACCCCTCGGTCCTCAGCGCCGCCCTGGCGGTCACCACCGAACGGCTGGAACTGCGTGCGGGCAGCGTGGTCCTCCCGCACCATCACCCGGTCCGGGTCGCCGAGGAGTGGGCACTGGTCGACCAGCTCTCCCAGGGCCGGGCCGCGCTGTGCGTGGCCACCGGCTGGCACAGTGGCGACTTCGTCTTCTACCCGGAGAACTACGACAAGCGGCGCGACGTGGCCTTCGACACCATTCCCGTACTGCGCAGGTTGTGGGCGGGTGAGCGGGTCGAGTTTCCCGGGCCCGGTGGTGACATGCTGCCGGTGCGCACCTATCCGCGTCCGCACCGCGCCGAACTGCCCCTGTGGATCGTGCACTCGTCCAACCCGCAGACCTGGATCACGGCGGGTGAGCTGGGCACCAACGTCCTCACGCTGGTTGACAGCTGGGAGCGGCTGGAGGACAACATCGCCCGCTACCGCCAGGCCAGAGAGGAGGCCGGGCACGATCCGGAAGCGGGCGTCGTCACCGCCGGCATGCACACCTACGTCGGTGAGGACGAGGAGAAGACCCGGGACCTGGTGGCCGAACCGGTGCGCCGCTATCTCGGCACGTTCCTGAACCAGAAGAGCAACGACGCGTCCTCCGCCTCGATGACGCCCGCGGAGAAGGAGGAGATGACCAAGCTGGTCGCCGAGG
This sequence comes from Streptomyces oceani, assembly GCF_001751245.1. Lineage (GTDB taxonomy): Bacteria > Actinomycetota > Actinomycetes > Streptomycetales > Streptomycetaceae > Streptomyces > Streptomyces oceani. Next base: position 79,509 of record NZ_LJGU01000127.1, on the reverse strand, counting down.
ACTTCTACCAGCGTCGCTCGTTGCTGGGCACCCAGGAGAAGTGTGCCTCCGTGGTCCGTCGGGCCCAGGCCGCGGGAGTCAACGAGATCGCGTGCATGGTCGACTTCGGGCTGCCCTTCAGTACGATCCTCGACGCCCTTCCCGGACTGGACAGGCTGCGCGCCCAGTTCGTGGGCACGTCCGCACCGAGTCGGCGCGACCGGACCGCGCCGCCGGCCGGCCGTGTCACCAGCGCCGCGCAGACCGCCGTCGCCGCCGGATCCACACCGAATAGCATGGGCTGGTACTACGATCGCTGATCCTGTGTGAGACCAACGTGCGCGCCTCTCGCGGCGGTCCACGCCGGCACGGGAACTCCGGAGCGGCGAGTCGTACCGCCCGTCCTGGAGTCCCGGGCCGGGCGGTCCGGCGTCGTCCGGCGTGCGCTTCGGCTCGTCGGAGGTGGTCTCCCAGGCCGGTGGTGTGTTGCTGGTGCAGATGGTGCGCAAACCTCCCTACGGAGTCGAAACAGCGAAAAGCCCCCACGACCGCTCCGCACAGCCACGGCGCCCGCGGCGACGGCGTAGCTGGGGGCAGCGGTGAGGGTCGCGACTGGACCTTCTGCGGGCTTGATCGAGTGAGTTCGCTCGTCAACGCGGAACCGCAACTCTTGGCGGCCTGGAGGTTCGAGGAAAGGCTCGGAGGCAGGCGAGCCGCTGACTGGCAGTTGTGCGGCAGTACCTGGGGTCTGAGGAACATCCGTGTCAGATCGTGCGCTAAGCGTTCGTCGGCCTTGGTGGACGGCTGACTGGGCGTCGGCGGCCGGGCCCGCCTGAAGTTTCCTACAGATAACGCTCTATTATCTGCGGTGCCGGCTGACGCCACCTGCGGCTACGTTGGTCCCGGTCCTACGCGAAGAGGCCCTGTTATCTGTGGTAAGGGGAAAACGGTGCCCACCGTCGCACAACTGCCGGCAGGGAAGGCGCTGACCGTCCAGGCGGCGGCTGACGTCTTCCTCGACTCGCTCGGCAACCCGAATACGGTCCGCAACTACGGGATCGGGGTGGGCAAGACCGCCGAACGACTCGGCGGTGGCCGGCCGCTGGCGACGGTGGCGGACGACGAAGTGGGTGCGGCCCTGGAACAGCTGTGGGGCACCGCGGCGGTCAACACTTGGAATGCCCGCCGCGCTTCGGTGCTCTCCTGGCTGTCCTGGTGCGGTGAACGCGGGCACGACGCCCCGGCGGTGCCGGGATGGGCGAAGCGGCTCGGTACACCGGACAGCGAGACCCCGGTCCGCTCGAAGATGGCCGTCGACCGGCTGATCGCCCGCCGCGAGGTCCGTCTGCGGGAGAAGACGCTCTACCGGATGCTCTACGAGACCGCCGGACGCGCCGAGGAGATCCTCGGCGTGAACATCGAGGACCTGGACCTGGCCGCGCGTCGCTGCCCCGTCAAGGCCAAAGGCGCGAAGCCGAAGTCGCGCCGACGGGGCAAGGCGCGGGAGGACTTCGTGCTGGAGACCGTCTACTGGGACGCCGGCACCGCCCGGCTGCTGCCGCGGCTACTCAAGGGCCGCACCCGCGGGCCGGTGTTCGTCACCCACCGCCGCCCGGGGCCGGGAAAGGTCGTCAGCCCCCGGGATGTGTGTCCGGACACCGGCTTCGCCCGCCTGTCCTACGGTCAGGCCCGCGCCCTGCTCGATGAGCACACCGCCGTGCGCGGGCCGGGGACGGGCTGGGACCTGCACGAATACCGGCATTCGAGCTTGTCGCACCTCGGTGAGCAGGGCGCGAGCCTGCTGATGCTGATGGCGAAGTCCCGGCACAAGAAGCCGGAGAACGTCCGCCGCTACTTCAAGCCCTCCCCGGAGGTGATCTCGGAGCTGACCAGTCTGCTGGCGCCAGGAGACGCGCGGCGCTGAGTCAGCTGTCCTGGCCCTCCTCCACGTGTGCGGCAGGCGCTTCCGGCGGCCACGGCACAGGTCGGGCAGTCGAGCTGTTCGACGGCTGTGGCCAGGTCAGGAAGATGATCCATACGTGGAATCTGCCCATATTGGACTATTTGCACGGATCGGTTGTGCGAGGGATTCTGAGAAGGAGAAGCGGGCGCACACCGGACGAGCTCCGGTAATCGCGGCCACGCAGGACATTCTTCCAACGCAGGGATTAGGTGCCATTACTCTCTGTTCCTGATGCCTGTGCCTGTGCTCGGTCTGGGAAGGGAGCGAGGCCGTGGGTGATGGGTTGGGTCGGCTGCCCCGGCTGCTGACGGCCGCGGAGACGGCGGCGCCGGTGGAGGCTGTGGATGTGGTCGCCGCGAGTCTGCGGCGACGGTTCAACGCCAGCCGGGTCTCCTTCCATATCGTGGACCTGACGGGGAAAGCGGTGGTGCGGCTGGCGATGGTCGCCGATGTGGAGGTCGGGCGAGAGGCCGAACGGGTCGACTTGTTCGGCAGCGAATACGAGCAGGTGATCCGCACCCAGCAGCCCACCTACCTGGACGGGAACGGCAGCGGGCAGAGGGTGATCGCACCGGTCACCAACCGCGGTGATGCCATCGGTGTGCTGGAGATGGAGCTGCCGGACAGCCCCAGTGAGGACGCCCTCGAAGAGGTCAAGGAGGCCGCTCACGTACTGGCCTATATCGTGATCGCCAACCAGCGCTTCACCGACTTCTACACCTGGGGCAAACGCTCCCGGCCCGTGGACCTGGCCGCGGAGATCCAGTACCAGCTGCTGCCGCTGGCGCTCTCGTGTGAGGCGGCGCAGTTCGCCGTGTGCGGAAATCTGGAGCCCTCGGAGGACCTCGCTGGTGACACCTTCGACTACGCCCTGGACCGGGACGTCCTGCACCTGTCGGTGACCGACACCGAAGGTCACAACACCAAGGCCGCGCTGACCGCCACGGTCCTTGTCAACGCTCTGCGCCGGGCCCGCCGCAACGGAACGGGCCTGGCCGAGCAGGCCGAACAGGCCAGCCAGGCTCTGGCCGACCATGACGGCTCCCACGCCACCGGGCAGCTGCTGCGCGTCAGCCTGAACACGGGCCAGGCACGGCTGATCAACGCCGGCCACCCCTTGCCACTGCGCATGCGCGCCGGCGTCGTTGAGGAGGTCAGCTTGAAGGTGGACCACCCCTTCGGCATACCGGACCTTGCGCCCCACCCGTACCGGGTCCAGGACCTCGATCTGCAGCCCGGTGACCGCCTGGTCATGCTGACCGACGGCATGCTCGAACAGGAAGCGGACAACGTCGACCTGCCAAGCCTCATCGAGGCCACCGGCCACCTGCACCCGCGGGAGACCGCGCTCACGCTGACCAGCGCGGTCCGGGACGCCGCCGGCGGACGGCTCCAAGACGACTCCACCGTGATGTGCCTGGACTGGCACGGCCCCCAGGAGCGCCAGCGCCAGGTGGCCTCCGGCGCGGACACGGGGCAAGCCTCACCCGCCCGCCACAGCCGTAGCGAACTTCGCGCCAGGGAAAGGTGAACCCCGCTCATCCAGCCCTCGCCGCGCAAGGCGCGGACAGTCCGCGCCCGCCCGGCCACATCTTCTTCTCCGCCGCGTGCAAGACCGCAGCCCGTCGGTGGGCGGGTGGCTGACCGCCCACTTGGCGGGGAAGGCCGTTGCGACTTTCCGCCGACCGTCCCCCGGGCCAGCCCTCACTCGTCGGTGGCGTGCTTGTCGCGCAGGGGCCTCAGGCCGCCGGGCAAGTCCGGGAGCTGGAAGGAATACCGGCCGAGCATGTTTACGTGGTGCCGCACGAACGGGGAAAGGCGGGCGACGTCCTCGTCGCGTACGTCGAAGCCGTCCGCGCGGAGCTGGGTGACGGCGGCGTCCATGTAGCGGGTGTTGAAGAGCACCAGGGCGTTGAGGACCAGGCCGAGGGCGCCGATCTGGTCCTCCATGCCGTCCTGGTAGCGCTGGTAGAGCTGTCCCGCCCGTCCGTGGAAGATCTTCCGGGCGAGTGCGTGACGCCCTTCTTGGAGGTTGGCCTGCGCCTTGATCTGGCGGCGGTATCCGGGCTCGTCGGCCAGCCGCAGAATGTGCAAGCTCTTCGCGATCCGCCCGTAGTGCGCGATCGCGTCCCCCAGCGGGGTCGGGCGGCCGTCACGCGAGAGCATCCGGATCACGTCGTGGGCGCGGACGGCGCCGGTGTGGATGGAGCCGATGATGCGCAGGATGTCCTCCCAGTGCCGCTCGACCCGGGCCAGGTCGATCCGGCCACGGGCCGCGTCCTGGAAGGCGCCGTAGTCGGCGGTGCGGTCGATGCGCCACATCTTCTGGTCCGGCAGGTCCGCCAGCTGCGGCGCGTAGGCGAAGCCGGCCAGGGTGAGGAGTCCGAAGACGATGTCGCTGTAGCTCGCGGTGTCAGTGACGATCATCTCCGGACGCTTGCCGCCGTCGCGGTCGTAGAGCACGTCCAGCACGTACAGCGAGTCGCGCGGGGTGCCGGCCACGACCTTCCCGCCCAGCCCCGCGGCCTGGTCGTTTACTGGCGCAGACCACTTATTTCTGAGGCGTCGTATTCCTCTCTCGCTGGAGGTCCGCGGCCCGAGCTGCGACGTAGTCGGCCCAGGAAGTCTTGGCGAACCCGGCCCAGCGGACAGCGGTGTTGGTGTGGAGCCCGAGGATGCTCGCGAGGACCGGTGCGGGCAGGTCGCCGGCGAGGGCGACCAAGGCGGCATTGCGGGCGGGTCGAGTGTCGATGCCGTGGGGCAGGAGCTTCGAGCTGAGTCCGGTCTGCGAGGTGGGGCGCCCGGGAACGAGACCGGGGAAGAGCCATGGCTCGCCGCGATTCGTTCGGGTGAGGCCGGCTCGGGTGTGCGGTGCCTCGGCGAGCTGGTGCAGGAGCTTGGCGAGCCGGGGCGGTAGCAGGATCGGGTGCTGGTCGAGGGTGAGGTAGCTGTTGCCGTCGCGACGGGTGAGCTGGGTCGTGGTCAGATGCCGGACGTGGGAGGCGTGCAGGCCGAAGAGCAGGATCAGCGCGCCAGCGGCCCGGGTGTCCAGGGCCATGCTCTCGTCGGTCAGGCACCGTTTCAGCAGCTGCCAGCGGCCGTCTTCATCCATCAAGTGACTGGGCTGCTGACGTGGGATGGAAGGAACCTTGAGCCTGCTGGTGAGGCCGTGGCTGGTGGTCCAGGACAGAAAGTAGCGGATTGCGTAGGTGCGGGTGTTGCCCGCGTCGAGCCAGCGGTCGAGGTCCTCTTGCCGGAGTTCGTCCAGCGCGATGCCGTGCTCGTCGAGCCAGGCGAGGAACTCCAGAGCCAGCAGGACGCGGGTGCGGAGGAACGAACCCGGCTCGGCTGGGCGGCGACGCTGGGCGGCGCGTCGTCGTGCTCGTCGCAGCAAGTACCAGTGCGCGTAGGGGCGAACCATCTGGACGTGTCCGGCAGGGCGGCCAGCAAGGACGGTGTCCAGCCAGGCAGGGATGCGGTCCAGTTCCTCATCGCGCTCGGGGAGGACGCCGAGATGCACGAGGGTATGGCGGACATAGTGCAGGTGACGGCTGGGCGGGAGTTGGTCGAGCCGCTGATGGGTGATCGGTTCTCCGGAGGCGGCCAGACTGGCGAACAGGGCAGCGTTCGGACTGCGCTTGAGCCAGAGCAGGATGCCGCGGGGACGCTCAGCCAGCGCGAGAGCGTCCCGCAGCGGCTGGAGCTGTGCCGGGATGCGCCCGTCGGGCCCGGCCAGCAGTTGCTGGAGGCGGGCGATGAGCACGCAGCGGGCGCACTCGGAATCGGCGTAGGTCCGGCCGCCGAGTCCGCAGGTGCGGCAGGTGTAGTCGAAGGCGGTGCCCGCGCAGGCGCCACAGATCCTGGTGCCGTCCTCAGCGATGCCGATCAGGGGCTGGTGGCGACCGCAGCCCGGGCAGATCGCAGGTGCGTCCAGCACGACGGTGTAGCAGGTCGAGCAGACCGGGCCGATCGGCCAGCGGGTGTGAACGCGGCGGGTCCGCCGGCAGCGGCAGCATTCCTGGTTGAGCCCGGGGCGGCAGCTCCGGCAGGTCCATGCGCCGTCCGGCCCGCGCTGGCAGGAGCGTGATTCCCGGCAGGCCGAGCAGACCGTGGTGGGGCCGTTGTAGCAGTCTTCGCAGATGTCCGGCCGTGCTCCGGTGGCCCTGCGGGCGATGCGTCGCTCTTGTCCGCAGAGTCCGCACTCCCGGACCGGCCTGCGCTGCTGGTGATGGCAAGGGGCGCAAAGCGGCCCGTCGGAGCCGTGCGACTTGGCCGGGCCGATGGCACCGCAGATCACGCAGGTGTGCTGCGGGCCGGACCAACAGCTCGTGCAGAGCGGCGAGTTATCTGGGCGCCGGGTGACGGGCATGCGGAGCTGGCCGCAGGTGGCACATTCTTCGACGACGTCCGGATCGGTGCGGTAGCAGGAGTAGCAGATGGGGCCCTCGGCCCGGCGGGCGGCGAGCCGGGTGGCCGTTCGGCCGCACCGCCGACAGGTGCCCTTGCCGCTGCGGGCAGAGCAGTTGATGCAGAGGCGTCCATTGGGTCCGAAGCGTGGGAGGCCCACGTGGGATCTTCCGCAGTCGGTGCAGGCCGGGCGGATCACGGCCGTGTGTCCTGCTGTATGGAGGACTTGAGCGAGGCGGACGATCACGGCCGGGCAGTGAGCATCGCCGGAGACCAGGGCCTGGGGATGGTCGGCGAGGTGCTGGTCGAGATCCCGGAGCGGGATACCTCGGTCGGCCCGAGCCTCGGTGACGGCTCGGAGAACTTCCGTCTGATCGAGCTCGGGTAGTGAGCCGGTTAAGGCGATGATCACGCGATCGAGGGCGGCCTGCCTTTGTTCGGCTCGTTGGCGGTCGCGGGCGCGGGTCATAGCCCCTCGGGGCGGCGGATCGTGGTCCGGCGAACAGTCGGCAGCGGCCGGACCGGTGCTTCATCTGCGGTCTTGCGGATCTCTTCGTTGACGACTCGGACTTCGATGAGGTCACCGGGCTGGCAGTCGAGGATGTCGCAGAGCGCCGCGAGGGTATCCATCGACAGCCGCTGCGGGGGCTGGGTGACCAGACGGAAGACCTGTTCGCGGGAGAGAGTGATGCCGCGCTCGGCGAGCGGCCCGACCAGGTCGGTGGTCTGGAACATCTGCCGCGTGGCCATGATCTGCCGCAGGTGCCAGTGGTAGCCCATCTTCTTGATCACGTCTCGTCGTCCTCCCAGAGTTCGGCGTGCTGTTCCTTCAACACCTGCTGGAGCAGACGGTTGCGGTACTCGTCGGAGACCCCGGTATAGATCGCGGTGGTGCTTGCGTAGGCGTGGCCAACCTGGTCCTGGACGAACTTCTCGGGGTAGCCGAACTCGACGAGATGCGTGACGTAGCTGTGGCGAAGCCCATGCAAATCGAGCTCTTCCGGCAGGTCAGCGGCCCTGCGGGCGGTCTCGAACGCCTCGTCCAGGCGTCGGAGCGACATCCGGCCGCGGCGTTCGGTAACCCAGAGCGCCGGGTGCTTGTCCGGGGAGAAGGCCGGCCGGACCTCCTCCAGGTACTGATCGAGGAGATCAGTGCTCCAGTCCAGTTCGGGAACCGTCAGGACGGTGCGGCGCTTGGGCGGCCCGCCCTTGGAGGACTTTCCGTAGCGTACGAACAGGCCGCCGAACCGGCCATAGTGCGGCATCTTCGGGTTCCGCCGCAGGTCCGCCAGGTCCAGTCCGCACGCTTCCTGGCGGCGCAGTCCGTAGGCGTAGACGGTCTTGAGGAGGATCGCGTCCCTCAAGGCGGCCAGTGAGCCCTTGCGGTGCCGGGCCCGGATCTCTTCGACCCGCGCTTCCGCCGCATCAAACAGGTCCTGAACCTCGTCGTAAGTCAGCGGGCGCCGGTCGGCTTCACCTTCGTACTCGCTGCTGTGGGTGACGGTGTTCCACTCGTGCAGGATCTGGACCGGGGCCTGGCCGAAGCGCTCCAAGCACCGCACGGGCCAGCCGTAGCGTGCGTCGGTGATGTACTCGCAGAACATGCGCAGCGCGTTCTGGTAGTTCCGCCCGGTCGAGACCGCGAACGTCTTCCGCCGCGATCTCAGGTAGTCGATGAACGCCTCGACCTCGGCGGGCTCCCACTGCCAGGGGTACTGGTTGGTGAACTCCGCGAAGCGTCGTACCACCGACATCCGCGGCTTGATCGTCCCGTCCTCGTCCAGGAAGCGGGTTCGCTGCTGGCGGGCCCAGCCGTCCAACATCGCCTGAAAAACCGCCGGTTCAGGGTCGAGGTGTACAACCCCATCGGCAAGCACCAGATGCGCGGCACCCGGCAGATCAACGGCTCGACTCACGATGCATTCAACGCAACATCGTTGAACCGGTTACGCCGCCCAGGTCACAGGCATAGCAAAGGGGACCGGCCGGAGGCCGGTCCCCTTCATGAGCTGCTGGTCAGCTACCTGTACGGACTGCGTCGGATGTTGCACCCAACGCAATTCCGCCCGGTAGAGCATGTTCAACCACGTGGCACCGCCCCGGCGGCCGAAGTACTTCGGGTTCGGCCGCGCGTAGACCGAGGGCACCGGCACGACGAACCGCATCCCGTCGACGGAGGCCACGAGCCCGCCGCCCCATACGCGGGCGAGACCGATGGACTCCTGGTACTCGATCAGGGTGGCGTTCGCGGCCCGGTACGTCGCCAGCCGCAGATACGTCTGGTCCACGTGGCTCAGCCGCCCGTACTTCAGCGCGTCCACGCCGCCCAGGACCGGCGTGTAGCCGACATTGCAGCCGTGCGCGACCAGCAGCGCAGCGATCGTCACGGGCAGGTCCTTCAAGCGTGCCTCGCCGCCGGTGACCGAGGTGAACGCCTGGTCGGCGCCGGTCCAGGAGAACACCTCCAGCAGCACCTCGGGCAGATCCACACGCGGCAGCATCGCGTTCACCGCCGCTCGCAGATCCAGCAGGGAGACGGGTTCGGGCTCCGGCTCCAGGGCAGCGAAGTGCAGCCGCCCGTCGTCGAAGACGATCTGCGCGCTGTCCGGGACCCGGCCGGCGACCTCCCGGTAGGTACCGTCCAGCAGCGCGGCCAGCGCCGCCAGGTGCCCGCCCGCCTCGCCGTGCAGGTTCAGCGAGGCCAGCACGGTCGGCCGCGCCTGCTGCCACGCCTCACCGGCCAGCAGCTTCGCCCGCGGGTCGCCCCACTTGGAGGAGTTCTTCGCGAACACCTGCTTGCTCCGCAGCATCCGGTACAGCTGCTCCAGCACGCAGAACGTGTACGCCTTCCAGTCCACCGTGCCCGGCTCCAGGTGCGGAGCCGCCAGGACCAGGCGCCGCCACGACCCGGTCAGCAGACCGGTGTCGATTTCGACCGGGCCGACCTTCTTGCGGCCCATCAGCTCCGGCAGCGACCGCAGCGCGTTCAGCACGGCCTCGCCCTCCGGGGTGGCGTCGAAGTCCACCACGGTGACCAGCAGCCGCAGGAACGGGCGGACGGTGCCGAAACGGTTGACCAGCATGGCCCGCCATGCCTCGTCGGCGTCGGAGTCCAGCGGCGGGGTCAGCTCGAACAGCGCGGCGATCGCTGAGGCCAGCTCGTGGCGTGGCACCACCTGCTCGATCTCCGCCCACATCGCTTCCAGGCTCGCCACCTTCGGCGGGGCGATCTCCCCGGTGTCGGTGTCGACCTGCTCGGAGGTGGTGTCGAACATGACCTGGAACGCGGTCGCCAGCTTCGCCGACGCGCGCTCCACGCGCGGCAGGGTCTTCAGCTTCTCCTTCGCACTCTCGCGCTCCGCCTTGGCCAGCAGCTTCGTCGCGATCAGGACCTCCAGCAGGTCCAGGGCGTCGTCCACCGCCCGCGACGTCAGGTAGACCGTGGTGGCCAGCAGCGTCGCCAGCCGCCGCGCGTCCGAGTGCCGACGTAGCAGCGACGCCTTGCCGTCCACCCCGTACCGCGACAGCTCCGCCAACCTGCGCGGCGGTATCCCCGACACGTCCAGGACGCCCATCCCGAGCGCGGCGATCTCCTCGGCCCGCTCCAGGGCCCGCTTCATCTGCGGGCCCGAGATCCGTACCGGCCCGCGGCGCAGCCGGTCCAACTCCGAGACCCGCTCACCCGGCGGCACAGTCAGCAGGGAGTCCAGCACCCCCCGCTGCCCGACGCTCAGCATCCTGTACAGGGTGTCCCACAGCCGCTGGTTCGCCGCCTCCCGCACCGACCCCACCAGCCGGGCCAGACGGCTCACCCCCGGCAGCAACACCCGCCCCTCGCGCAACCACCCCGCCGCCGCGTCGAACAACGCCTTCGGCCCGTCCCCCGTCGTCCACGCCCGCGCGTCCAGCCAGCCCGCCAGCTCCTCGCGGACCTCGGCGAAGTCCCGCCAGCCCCCGGCCTCCTGGATCTCCCCCGCGTGCGTACGGGCCGTACCGTCCCGCTCGCCGTACAGCTTCAGGCACGAGGCGTCCTCGATCTCCAACTGCCCGGCCAGGTACTCCGCCACCTCCGCCGGCACCTGCCGCGGGTCCGGCATGAACCGGCCCAGGAACCGCACGCTCGTCAGCTGGACAGCGAACCCGAGCCGGTTGTGCGACCGCCGCTTGGCCTGCACCACCTCCCGGTCCGCGTCGTCCAGGAAGAAGTACCGCTCCAGCTCCGCCCGCGAGGGCGCCTCGTGGAACGACCCGTACCGGACCGCCTGCTCATCCGTCAGGAACTCGACCGCCACAACAGCTCTCCGAAGATCGACAACAACGACCCACGAAGGCTCCGACGCTCAATCACCCCAGGTCAAAGCACCAACCAGTCCGACGAACCCTTAGCGCACGATCTGACACGGATGTTCCTCAGACCCCTACCTCCGTCGAAGCACGGTGCGTGCATCTCGGGCGAGCGTCGGGCGAGCCTACGGTCTTGACGAGGGCCAAGAGGCCGCCGGGATCGCGGACGGCTCCTCCCCGTCGCAGGTGAGGACGGTTCTGCCAGGTGTGCTGCGGTGGGGCGGGTGGGACTCGAACCCACGGCCGACGGATTATGAGTCCGTTGCTCTAACCGGCTGAGCTACCGCCCCGGTACGGCGCGCCACGCTCCGCGTGTGCGTCGTGTGCCGCAGCATAGCCGCTCATACGATCTCCTGCCCGGGCCGGGTGCCCGCTGCCCGATGTCTCGTGGTGCCCGTGCCACCGTGGCGTGCGGAGAGGCGGCGGGGAGCGGGTCTCCGCTGACCGGACCGGACCCCGGCCAACAGGGGGCAGTCATGCGAAAGGGCCCCGTCGGGGCCCTGTGCACAGCTCCCCCGACTGGATTCGAACCAGTAACCTGCCGGTTAACAGCCGGCTGCTCTGCCGATTGAGCTACAGGGGACCGCTTGACCCGGACGCGCCGACCGGTTTCCGGGCGACGTTTCCGCGCTGCGGCCATACATTAGCGCATGCCAGCGGGTACGCCGAAATCGGTATCGTGCCTGTCTCAACGATCATGCGAGAAGGACCGAGGGAAGGAGCGTGCGGCATGCACCGCCTCACATTCATCGCCGGACTGGCGATCGGCTATGTGCTGGGCACCCGTTCCGGCCGGGAGCGCTACGAGCAACTGCGCAGCAGCGCCCAGCAGATGGCCCGTAATCCCGCGGTGCGCAACGTGGCGGAGTCCGCGGCGCACAACGGCATGGGGATGGCGACCAAGGCCTTTGACCAGGTCAACGAGCGGGTCGGACATCGACTGCCGGAGTCGGTCAGCGAGCGGGTCCAGGCGATGCGGGAGCACCGCATGCACGCCGACGACCAGTGGGCGACGGAGCGCGAGAACGGCTGGCGGGGCAGCAGCACCACGCGGTAGCGCGCCGAGCGCGCCGTACGGGGTCGGTCGTACGGCGCACGTACGCCGCCGACCGGGCCCGTCGGCGCGGCTCACCCGGCGGGCTCCGGCAGGGACGATGCCCGCCCGGGGGCGAGCAGCGGGGCCAGCAGGTCACCGTGCCGCCGGACCCGTTCCGCCATGTCCGCGGCCTGGAAGGTCAGTTCGTCCTCGGTGCCGGCGGCGGCCAGCTCGTCCCAGCTCACCGGTGCCGAGACGGTCGGTGCGCCGCGGGCACGGAGTGTGTACGGCGCGGCGGTGGTCTTCGACCAGGAGTTCTGGGAGTGGTCCACGAAGACCTTGCCGGCGCGCAGGGCCCGGTTCATCCGGTGCAGTGCGAGTTCGGGCATCGCCCGTTCGGCTTCCCGGGCGAGCTGCTTGGCGTACGCCGAGACCCGTGCGGAGTCGGCGGGCTCCAGCGCCGCCAGCAGATGGAGTCCCTTGGCGCCGGAGGTCTTGGGCAGCGCGGTCAGCCCGTCCGTGGCCAGCCGGTCCCGCAGCCAGATCGCGACCGTACGGCAGTCGAGCACGCCGGCGCCGGTTCCGGGATCGAGGTCGAAGACGATGCGGTCAGCCCGCCGCGGGGTCGCGGCCCGCCACTGGTGGGTGTGCAGTTCCAGCGCGGCGAGGTTGGCCGCCCACACCAGCGAGGGCAGGTCCTGCAACAGCACGTGCCGCACCGAGGTGCCGCCGCTGTGCGGGATATCGGTGGTCGTCACCCACTCGGGGGCGCCGGGCGGCACGTTCTTCGCGAAGAACCGGTCGCCCTCCACCCCGTCCGGATAGCGCAGGAAGGACACCGGACGATCCCGCAGGTGCGGAAGCACGCTGCCGGCCAGCTCGGCGTAGTAGTGCACCGCCTCGCCCTTGGTGAAGCCGGTCGCCGGGTACAGCACCTTGTCGAGGTTGCTGAGCGCCACTCGACGGCCCTCGATCTCCACAGTGGGCATACCCTGAGAGTCCCATAGAAGGGACAAAAGATGCGTTCCATCTGGAAAGGGTCCATATCCTTCGGCCTGGTCTCCATCCCGATCAAGGTGGTGTCCGCGACCGAGAACCACAGTGTGTCCTTCCGCCAGGTACACACGACGGACGGCGGCCGTATCCGCTACCGCAAGGTGTGTGACCTGGATGGCGAGGAGGTGCCCAGCGAGGAGATCGGCAAGGCGTACGAGACGGCGGACGGTTCGCGCATCCAGCTCACCGACGAGGACCTGGCCTCGCTGCCGCTGCCCACGGCCAAGACGGTGGAGATCCTGTCCTTCGTGCCGGCGGAGGAGATCGACCCGATCCAGCTGGACCGTACGTACTACCTGGCGGGGGACGGGCAGAGCGCCAGCAAGCCGTACGTGCTGCTGCGCGAGGCGCTGAACCGCTCCGGCAAGGTCGCCATCGCCAAGCTCGCCCTGCGTGGTCGCGAGAGCCTGGCCATGCTGCGGGTGTACGGGGACACGCTGGCCCTGCACATGATGCTCTGGCCGGACGAGATCCGCTCCGCGGAAGGCATGGCCCCGAGTGGCGACGTGGCGGTACGGGACGCGGAGCTCGACCTCGCGGACACCCTGATGGAGACGCTGGGCGAGCTGGACCGCTCCGAGCTGCGGGACGAGTATCGGGAGGCCCTGGAGGCGCTGATCGCCGCCAAGGAGCAGGGCGAGCCGGTGGGGGAGGAGGGCGCGGGCGCGCCGGCCGCCTCCGGGGGCAAGGTGGTGGACCTGATGGCCGTGCTGGAGAGCTCCGTACAGGCCGCGAAGGAGTCCCATGCCGAGGACGCCGAGGCGACGGTGCACGAGTTGCGGCAGCAGGAGGGGCCTGCCGAGGCACCGGCGGAGGCCGGGTCCGGCGGGAAGCGGGCCGCGCGCAAGTCGGCACAGCGGAAGACGGCGGAGAAGAAGTCCGCGGCGAAGCAGGGGGCAGCGAAGAAGACGGCCACGAAGAAGACGGCCACGAAGAAGACGACCGCGAAGAAGGGCGCCACGAAGCGGGCTTCGGAGGAGCCCGCCACCCGGAAGAAGCAGACCGGGCAGCAGCCGGCGACCAAGCGGGCGCCGCGCAAGTCCGCCTGATGCTGACCCGGGTGTGCACGTCTGGCGACTGGCCTGTGTGTTGCTGCCCTGCTGGCTCAACCGACTTCCAGCTCCGCCCAGACCGTCTTCCCACCGGCGGCCGTGGGGTGTGCGCGCTCGGTGCTGCCCCATCGGCGGGCGAGTGCCGAGATCAGGAGCAGACCGCGACCGGTCTCGACCGAGGGGTCCGGCGGGGTCACGGTTTCCGGGAGACCAGCGCGGCCGACAGTGTCGGACACCTCGATACGCAGGACGCGCGTGCCTTCCACGGTCGTGAGGGAGAGGGACAGGGCGAAGTCCTGTCCCGAGGTGTGCCCGTGGACGGTGGCGTTCGTCGCCAGCTCGCCGACGATCAACGCAGCGGTGTGGGAAGCGTCGCTGTCGTACGGGACGCCCCACTCGTCGAGCCGTACGGTCGTGAGGCGTCGGGCGAGCCGGGCTCCGCGAGCGGTGGAGGAGAAGCGCATACGGAACTGCGCGCGCCGCGCGGACTCGTCGTGCGGGCGGTGCTGGATCACTCTGGGTGAGGGAAGTTCTGCTGTCATGCCGCAAGCTTCGGCAACGCTGCGTAGTGTGTGGATGGGCACTGGGTGTACGGGCAGCGAAGTACGCGGACAGTTGTGGCGTGTACGTGCGGTGGTCCGTAACCACCTGCCCGTCGCAGAGGGCAGCTTGGCGAGTCGCCGGAGCGACGCGTCACGGGAGACGGTGGTGAGGATGGGGCAACACAGCGACTCGGCGTCCACGACGCTCAAGTACTTCGGCAGTCAGCTGAAGCTCCTACGGACCCGCGCCAGCCTGTCCAGGGCCGAACTGGCGGACCGGGCGGGATACTCGGAGTCCACGATCGCGTCTGTGGAGCAGGGCCGGCGCGTGCCACAGCAGGAACTCATCGAGCGGGTGGACGAAGCGCTCGCCGCCGGTGGGTTGTTGCGGGCCGGCGGGGCGTACTTGGTGGAGGCTCGGTTCCCGTCCTGGTTCCAGGACTTCGCGCTTCTGGAAGCGGACGCGGTGAGCTTGTACCTCTACAGCAATCACATCATTCCTGGCTTGCTGCAAACCCAGGACTACGCGCGTGCGGTGATCTCCGGCAGTTGTCCGCCACCGGACGACGAGGAAACCGATCGTCGGATCGCGGCGCGGATCGACCGACAGAATCTGCTGACGCGCAGGCCACTGCCTGTTCTCGGCTTCGTCCTCGAGGAAGTGGTGATCCGGCGCCCCATTGGCGGCCCAACGGTGCTCAAGGCACAGCTGGAGCGCCTGGCCGAATGTGCCCGCATGCGTCATATCTCGCTGCAAGTCATGCCCACCGAGCGGGAGTCGCATGCTGGATTGGAGGGGCCCATGGTGCTGCTTGAGACGCCTGAGCGACGTAACCTCGCCTATATCGAGGGCCAGCGGGGCAGTTTCCTGATCTCTGAGAAGGAGGAGGTCAGCGTGCTCACACAGCGGTACGGCATTCTCCGTGCTCAGGCGCTGGACCCCGAGGAGTCGCTGGCCCTCGTCGACCGGGTGATGGGAGAGGCATGAATATCAGGCAACTTGCCGACGACGCCGAAACGACGTGGTTCAAGAGTAGTTACAGCGGTGGTGATGGTGGCGAGTGCGTTGAGGTCGCCGCTGCTTCCGACGCTGTTCGGGTGCGGGATTCCAAGGAGGTGGGGCGTGCGGCGTTGGCGTTCTCGCCCGCTGCCTGGCGGGCGTTCGTGGGCACGCGGTAGAGCCGCCCGCGTACGCCTCACACCGCGCCCGGCCGGCTGCCGTCCGGCAGGAAGAGCACGGAGTTCACGTAGCGCCGGTGTGGGGCCAGCGAGCGCCGTAGCAGACCGTCCTCGGCGACGTGCGCCGTGCGGCTCTGGTGCGTGGCGAGGTCGAAGTCGTCCAGCTTCAGCCACTCGCGCCCCGGCAGCACCCAGCCGGTGTAGCCGTGCTCCCGCAGCAGGGACAGCACCGGGCCCAGCGGCTGGATGCGTACCTCCAACTCGATGAACAACGCGGGTCGTTCGCGTCGGATGGTGTCCTCCGCACCGCGTAGTACGGCGAGTTCGCTGCCGTCCACGTCCACCTTCAGCAGCGACACTCCGGCCAGCGACAGTTCGTCCAGCGGCAGGCAGGGGACGTCCAGGGTCACGTCGTGCACCTCGCGGCGTACGAGGGAGGAGACCCCTCGGTCACCACGGCCGTTCGGCGGCAGCCACAGGGTGGCGGTGCCGTTGTGGTCGGTGGCCGCGGCCTGGAGGACCTCGACGTGGGAGGGGGTGGTGGCGCGCAGCCGGTCCGCCAGGTGCGGCACCGGCTCGATTGTCACCACGCGTTCGGCGCGCGCGGCCATCCGCCGGCTCCACGGCCCGTACCAGCCCCCGATGTCCACCGCCGTGCCGCCCAGCGGGCAGAAGTCCGCGAGGCGCCGCAACTCCGGTTCGAAGCGCGGGTACAGCAGGTCCGTCGCGGAGGCCAGCATGGCCGGGGGCAGATGGGGGGCGAGGCGGGCGGCGAGTGTCATGAGGGCTGCTCCTCGGGGGCGGCGAGCCGTTTCAGCAGCTGGGCGTGCTCCTCCTCCGTGACGGGCTGCCCGGACGAGGGCAGCAGCTGCGGCACTCCGTCGACGATCGGGTAACTCCTGCGCAGCCGAGGGTTGTAGAGCGTGTCCTCGGGCTGGACGAGGCTGAGCGGCCCCTTGTCGAGGGGACACGCCAGGATCTTCAGCAGTGGGTCGTCGGGAGACATGTCAGCGCCCTTTCCGGAGGGGGGTCGGGTCGGATTCGGACTCGGAACGGCGGGTGGCCGGGGGTTCGGCGGCAGTGGGGCGGCGGCGCGGCAGCGGCGGTGCTGGTCGTACGAAAGCGGTGGTGGCTTCGACCGGTGTCACCGGCGTCGTACGGCCCGCGGCGGAGATCGGGGGGCCGGCGAGCGGCAGTTCGGGGCGGGGGGCCGGCGGGTCCTCGGTGGCGCCGGCGGTGGCGGGGTCAGCCGGGGTGGCGGCCGTACCAGTGGAGGGCGTGCCCGAGTCGCCTTCCGGTTGCTCGCTCGGCTCGTCGTGCCGGGGGAGGGCCAGCAGCACGGACACCGCGAGCAGCGCGCCGCCCACCCGCAGCCCGAACCGCAGCGGTTCCTCCGGCAGCGGCTCGGAGAACGCGACGGTGCCACTGACCACCGTGTACAGGAAGGTGACTGTGGTGCACACCGGCACGATCAGCGAGGCCCGACAGCGCTGCAACGCCGTCTGGGAGAGCACGAGCCCGGTGGAGCCCGTGACCATCAGCAGGTACGGGTAGGGCGAGGTCAGGATGGCCGACACGGTGCCGGCGAGGTCGCCGAAGTCCAGCAGCCCGGCCACTCCCTTGATGGCCAGGGAGCTGACGCCGTACAGGAAGCCGACCGCCACGCCGTACGGCACGCCCGCCGTCGGCAGCCGGTGGCGCCGTTTGGCGCGCCGCTCGGCGGACAGGAAGACGCCCAGGCCGACCGCCAGCGAGGGGACGCAGATCAGCAGCATGGTCGGCACCGGCGCCAGCCTGCTGATCTGTTCGTCGCTGCCGCGCAGGGAGAAGACGATCATCACGAGGGCGAGGACGATCGCCACCATGCTCTGTCGCTCGCGCCCGGTGGGCCGCTCACCCAGGAAACGCGCCGACAGGAGCAGCAGCATCACCAGTCCGGTGACGAACAGCCCCTGGGCCGCGATCAGCGGCAGCGTCCGGTAGACGGCCAGTTGGGCGGCGAAGCCCAGCAGCAGCGAGGTGGCCCCGACGATCCACAGGGGGCTGCGCAACAGCGACAACACCACCTGCGCGGGTCGGGCGGCGGACAGCGGCGGCAGCCCGGCCAACGCCCGCTTCTCGACCACGAAGCCCGCGCTGAAGAGGACGTTCGCCAGCAGGGCCGAGGCGACCCCCCAGATCATCACTGCCGCCGGGCGTGGACGAGCAGGATCGAGGCGAGTGACGGAGCGCGACAGGCCAGCCGATCCAAGGGACGCAGGGGCCGTGGCACGTCGTGATAGGGCGCCCCGGTGATCGACATCACCTCGAAGCCGGACGCGGGCAGCAGCGAGCGGAGCGCCCGCGCGGTATAGAGCCGCAGGTGGCCCACCACCTGGGAGCCGGGCCGGCCGTGGATGCCGCGCATGCTGACCTCCGAGAACACCGGCTGCACCCCGGCCAGCAGCAGCCCGCGGTTGTACCAGGCGGCCAGGTTGGGTGTGGAGAGCAGCAGATGGCCGCCGGGCCGCAGCACCCGATGCAGCTCCTCCAGGGCGGCGTCCGGGTCGACGAGGTGCTCGATGACTTCGCTGAAGAGCGCGGCGTCCGCGACGCCGTCCGCGAACGGCAGGCCGGGGTGGGTGAGTTCGCCGCGTACGGCGGTGAGGTGGCGGGAGGCCCGGCGCAGCGCGTCCTGGGACCAGTCGACGCCGATCATGCGGTGCTGGTGGAGCGTACGGGCGGCGGTGGCCGCGGCGCTGCCGTCACCGCAGCCGATGTCGAGGACGGTCTGCGGGGCGCTGCCCAGGGCGCGCCGCAGGATCGCGGCCTGTCGGCGGCTCCGGTCGGGGCCGGAGGCCACCGGGGTGGCGGGGTCCTCGTACAGGTCGCGTAGTCGGGTCGGGTGGCCGGGCCGTGGCGGGGAGGCGTGCGACGGCGCGTCCGCCGGAGTGTCCGTCGGCGCGGCCGCCGTGGCAGACACCCCCTCCGCCGGGGTGTCGGGCAGTCCGTTCNGCAGGGGCGCGCCGCAGGATCGCGGCCTGTCGGCGGCTCCGGTCGGGGCCGGAGGCCACCGGGGTGGCGGGGTCCTCGTACAGGTCGCGTAGTCGGGTCGGGTGGCCGGGCCGTGGCGGGGAGGCGTGCGACGGCGCGTCCGCCGGAGTGTCCGTCGGCGCGGCCGCCGTGGCAGACACCCCCTCCGCCGGGGTGTCGGGCAGTCCGTTCGGTGTACCTGTCACTCCGTGCCTCCCGGTTCCGGCCGGTGCGCGGTCGACTCCAGCGCCCGTGCGAAGAGTTCGCCCAGCGACCGGCCGGCGTCGTCGTCGAGCCGCGCGTGTGACCAGCGCAGCGCGAGCTGGAGTCGTCCGTTGGTGGAGACCGTCGTCACCGACAGTCCGCGCGGCGATCGGGCGGGCGCTGAGAACCACACTGCGGTGGCCCGTCCCGCGTCGCCGAAGTCCATCGGATACGGCACCCGGCCGATGTTGGACAGCAGCGTGGTCGACGCCCAGGGCCCGGCCAGCCCCCGCAGCGCCCGGGTGTACGCGGCGCGCAGCCCGATCGGCAGCAGACCGGTGGTCAGCAGGCCCCCGCTGAAGCCGAGTTGCGGACGCCGCAGCGCCTTGAGCGCACGGGTGCGGGCCGCGGTCGTCCGCAGCATCCGGGTCACGGCGGCCGGGTCCGGGGTCTCGGCGCCGACCAGGGCCTCGTGCAGGTCCCGCTCCTCCGCGCCGAAGGTGACCTCGACGAGCCGGGTGCCGTTCCCGATGGGCATGTCGAGGGTACGGGGTCGGTCGTCCACCGGCATGGTGATACGCACGGGCCGGAACGCTCGCTGGTGCAGCCGGTTCCAGCGCGCGGACATCAGCCAGGTCGCCACCAGCAACTGGTCGTTGACGGTGTACGCGGCCGCGCCGTCGGGCGCGCGGGGCGGGCGGGTCGGCAGCGGCAACTCCACGACCAGCATGCCGTTGCCGCTCGCCGCCGGCCGGCGGGTTTCGGCGCTGATCCGGGCGGGCCGGGTCCAGGAGGACGTGGACGGCGCTGGTTCCGGGGCACCCTGGCCGCCGTGCGGGGCGCGTACGGGCGCGGGAGTGGGCGCGTTGTCCGCCTGGCCGTACCGCTCGGCAGCGGTGGCCAGCACCCGGAGGCAGGCCGGGCCGTCCAGCGCGGTGTGGTTGATGACCGCGAGCAGCACCGTGCCCGTGTCGTGCTCGATCACCTCGATCCGGATCGGCGGCGCGGAGTCGAGTGGCGGGCAGTCGGTGACGGCACGCCGACGGGCCTCCTCCAGGGTGCCGCCCGGGTAGGACACCGGGTCACGGTCCGGGCCGTCCGTCAGCTCCCACCAGTAGTGCCGGTGCCACCAGCGGTGCGGAGCCTGCCGGACGAGGATACGGGCGTGTTGGCGCAGCGCCGCGCGTACGGCCGCCCGTAGCCGCTCGGGTCGGAGCGAGCCGGGCAGGTGGATCTCGATGTGTACGGTCTCCGGCTCGCCGTCGGCTAGGCAGTGCCGGGAGATCTCGTCGACGGTGGGGAAGGGGACGCGTCCCGGTTCCGCGGGACGCTCCTCGGGAGGCCGTTCACCGGGCTGACGCGGGGTCTCCGCGCTGGTGCCACCGGGCGGTTCGGCCGAAGGCGGCCCGTCAGCGGACGGCCCGGCCGGGGTGTCGGTCCGGGCGCCCAGGCCCCCCGGGGCGGACGCGGCGTGTGGCGCGTCCGCCCCGGGCGAGACCGGTGGCATGCCGTCGAAGCGCTGTTGTGTCATCGACCGGGTTCCTCCCCCCGCCGTGGTGGCGCCGGTGGCGGCGGCGCCGGCCGAGTGCGCGGCGGGTGCTGTGGTGTCGGGTGTTGCGGGGGTGCTTGCCGCTGGGACCCGGACGGTGGCGGCTGTTGTGGCAGCTGCCGGGTCTGCCCGGCGGGCGGCTCCGTGCCGGCCTCGGGATGCCGCTGCGGCAGCGGCGCCTGCTCCCGGGTGCCGCCCGGGGCCGGCACGGCCTGACCGGGGAGCACGGGCAACTGGCTGGTCGCCGGCTCGTCGAACTCGTACGGTCGGGGTCCGAAACCTGCGCCTCCCCTGCCGGGACCGTCGTCCCCCTCCGCATCGGCGGCCGAGTCCTCCGCCGTATCGTCCCGCTCCCGGACCGGCGCCGTCACCAGCGCCGCCGCGAGCGCCAGCAACGCCAGCGCCTGCGCGACCCGTCCGAAGGCGCCCTCGTCCACGGGAATCCCGGAGTCCGCGGTTGCGGCGCCGACAGCGGCGGTGACGCCCGCGCCGAGCATCGCGAGCAGCGCGAGCGGCGCCAACGGCGCCGGCCGGAACCGGGCCAACAGCGCGAGCAGTGGGACGATCAGCGCGTACGGGCCCGTGACCAGCGCGAACACCGCGGTCACCACCACCGTGCCCAGCACCCAGCTGGGCCGAGGCGGCGCACCGGGGCCGCACCGGCCGTGCTCTCCGTCGTCGTAGGCGCCGTCGTACGCGCGGTCCTGCGCGCCCAGCGGCGTACCGGAGC
The DNA here is from genome assembly GCF_001751245.1 of Streptomyces oceani. Lineage (GTDB taxonomy): Bacteria > Actinomycetota > Actinomycetes > Streptomycetales > Streptomycetaceae > Streptomyces > Streptomyces oceani. The sequence continues at coordinate 58,456 of NZ_LJGU01000127.1, read as the reverse complement.
GGCGGCGTACGAACGCCAGACCCAGCAGGGCGAGAAGGCCGAAGCCGCCGGCCACCAGCGAGCCCGTGTACCAACCGGCGGGCTCGTACTCGAGCGTGATGACACCGCCCTCGCCCGCCGGCACCAGGAAGCCCTGCTGCCAGCCGTCCAGCCGCAGCGGCGTGAGTTCCTCGCCGTTCAGCGTGGCCTTCCAGCCGTCGTTGACGTTCTGGTGGGTCTGGAGGTACGACGCGTCGCCGGCGCCGACCCGTATCGTACGGTCGTCGCCCGTCCAGTCGGTCGCCGTGACGTCGCGCCCCTCGGCGCGCTCCGAGGCGGACCGCTGGGTCCGCACCGCGTCACCACCCCCGGCCTCTGTCTCGGAACCGGCCTGGACCGCGTCTCCGCGTCCGAGCCGCAGTTGGGAGATGGCGAGCGGGCCGACCCCGCCGGCCTCCACGGTGTGCTGTCCGCTGTTCAGCGACAGAGTCCCGTCCCTCGCCTTCCCCGCGCACAACTCGACGTCGACGGGTCGACCTTCGGTCAGGTCGCTGACCTTGCCGGACGCCTTGGTGGCGTGCAGCTTGCCGTCGACGGCGAGTACGGGGCCCGAGCCGCAGGACAACTCGAACTCCTTGTCCGGGTCCGGAGCGGCGGCCCGCAGTTCGTCCAGCGCGGGGATGTGCACCTCGCTGAGTCCGACGGGCAGTTGCATCTGCTCCTCGGCGAAGGGGTTGTGCACCGTCTTCTGCTCGGTCTCGGTGACCGTGATGTCCAGTGAGTCCGTCTCCATCTCGCCGAAGCGGGCCCAGCCGTTCTCGTCGACGGACGTGGTGACGGCACCGTCGTCCGAGCTGATCCGCACCTCGGTGGGGCGGGCGGTGATGCCGCCGGCGCCGGCGAGCACCATCTCGGTGATCTTCTTCTTCTCGGGCCAACGCAGATGGATGGTGGGGTCACCGCCCGCCACCCACGAGGTGGTGAGGTTCTTGTCCACCAGGGAGCGCGGACTGGTCTGGGTGGAGAACCGGCTGGTGGAGTCGGCGGTGGCGGTCAACCGGTCGCGGCTGCCCGGCGCCACCTCGTCCAGCAGGTTGTCGAGTTCGGTGCCAGGCACCGGCAGCGCCTTCGCCTGGATCGCGAAGTCGTCCGATCCCGCGGTGTCGAACCGTCGGTGCAGGCCCTCCTCCGCCGAGACCTCGGACAGACCGCCCGGGTCGCTGGCCCGGTTCAGGGAGATCACCTCACCCTCCACCGGGTCGCTGCCGGCGTCCTCCGGGAGCCGCAGCAGCTTGGTGACCTGCACGTCCGGGATGGAGATCTCGGAGAAGCCGGCTCCGCTCAGACCCGCCCGGCCGTCCTCCGTCCCCGTGATGGTGAGCTTCAACCACTCGGCCTCGCCCTCGGGGGCGCGGATCTCCTGAGAGCTGGCGTCCGGCTGGAGAGGGCTCTCCCTGCTTCCCTGGTCGGTCTCCACCCGTACGCTCGTGGGAACCGCGCGCACCTGCTCGCCGGGCAGCGGTGTGACCGTGAGCTTCTTCGGGATCTTGGTCGGCTCGTCGAAGCCGACCCGAACCCACTGTCCCTCGCTCTCCCCGGCGCTGCCCTCGGCCCAGGCGGTATCCGGGTTGCCGTCGAAGGCCCCGACGGGCTCGAACTGCGGCAGGTGGAAGAGCCAGTTGCCGCTGCTGGAGGCCGTCACCGACTCCGCGCCCCGCAGGGTCGCGGTCGTCTGGTGTTCGGTGCCCTCGCTGGGCAGGATCTGTTTCGGCTTCTCGCCCGGGTCCTGGACGCTGTCCGGGTCGTTGCGCTCGGTGGGCCCGTACGTCGCCGAGGTGTTGTTGGTGAGCAGGCCGAACCGGGTGTCCGCCCGGCGCAGACCGTCCGCCTGGACCCGGGTCTCGGGCTTGGACAGTCCCGGATGCGCGTCGCCCGCCAGCACCGTGGGACGGCCGGTGACCGCCGGATCGTCCGCCAGCGGAAGCAGTGCCTCCGGGCCGCCGCTGACGACGGTCGTCTCCGAGACCGGCTTGGCGGTGACCTCCTTCGGCCGCGGGACGTCCGTCGGCTGGTAGATCTCGACCGACTGTGGGCGCGGATACAGCCCCACGATGTCCACGGGCGTGTTCGCCGGGATGGTGCCGGTGGTCACCTTCGGCCCGAACGCCGTGACCTTCTCGTATCCGGAGGCCTCCAGGGTGCGCTTGACCGTCTGGGGTGGCACGTAGCCCACCTGGTCCGGGTCGAGATCGTTCCGTACGACGACGTTGTACAGCCCTGCCCGGCCCAGGAACTCCGACAGGCCCGGCACTTCCCCGCCGGACTTCAACGCCTGCTCGACCGCGTCCAGCGCACGCCGGTTCCCGGGCGTGCCGAAGGGCACGAAGTCCCGCTGTGCCCAGGGAGACTCGGCGAGCGCGTGCAGCGGCTGGTCGATGGGCGAGCCCCAGTCGTAGATGCCGTGCGAAGTGGCCGGAGTGACGTAGGCGCGGGTGTCCGGGGAGTTCTTCTCCAGCCAGTCGGCCGTCTGCTCCCAGTGCTTCGGCAGCTTCTCGTACGCTCCGGACTGCAGGATGTCGCCCTTCAGGTACGGCACGGCGAGCCCGGGCAGTACCAGCAGCGCCAGTAGCGCCGGGAGGAAGCGTCGCGGCCCGGCCGTACGCCCGCCGCCGGCTGGTGCCCCGTCGCCTGGTCCGCTGCCGCCGTCGCGGCCGGCCGCGCCCGTGGGAGCCGTCGACAGCCGGCCGACCACGTGTGCCAAGCCGAGTGCCAGAGCGAGCGCGAGCCCGGGCTGGAACTTGTAGATGTTGCGGAACGGCCGCAGCGTGCCGTCCAACCAGCCTTGCACGGTCTCCGCCAGCGGACCGCCCAGCCCGCCGGCGTAACCCGCCAGCATGATGCCCGTGACGGTGATCGCGGTCAGCACCAGCCAGCGCCGCTCCGGCAGGTCGCGCCGGGCCAGCCCGGCCAGGCCGACCGCCGCCGCGGTGGCACTGCCGAGGATCGCCAGCACCCCGGTGGCCATCGCCCAACCGGCCGGCAGCCAGGGCTCGCCGTAGTTCAGGTACGCGGTCCAGTTGCCGGCGCCGCGCAGCATCTCGGTCGCCGACATGGTGCCGGTCGTGGTGTCGGCCTGCTCGACGTAGGGCATGAAGTCCTCGCCGTACATGCCCAGCAGCAGCAGCGGCACCACCCACCACAGCGTCGCCAGCAGCACGCCGGGAGTCCACCAGGCGATCAGCGTGCGGCGCTTGCGGCCGGTGCGGCTGAGGACGTACAAGCCGACGGGCAGCAGCGAGGCCAGGGTGGACGCCGCGTTCACACCGCCCATGAACGGGATGAGCAGGGCCGAACGGGCCGCCGCGACCCGCGGCGAGGCGGTCGTCGAGGTCAGCGGCAGCAGCACCCACGGCAGCATCGCGCCGGGCAGCGCGGCGGCCGAGGTGGAGCCGATGACGATGGTGAAGGTCGGCCACAGCGCGTACGCGGCGGCGCCCAGCAGTCGGGAGCGGGCCGAGCCCACGCCGAACCGCTCGGCCAGGCGCAGCGCGCCCCAGAAGGCGGCCGTCACGATGAGGGAGAGCCACAGCCGTTCGGCGAGCCAGATCGGGATCTGCAGCAGATCGGTCAGCGCGTAGTACGGCAGCATCGGGAAGGCGTAGCCGACGTACTGGTCGGCGATGCCGCCGAACCCGGCCTGGTCCTGCCAGAGTCCGGTCAGCTCGCCGAGGAACCGCCAGGGGTCCGTGAACACCCCGAGCTTGGTGTCGAACGTCACCTTCCCCGGCGCGGCGGCCAGTGTGGCGACGAACACGGTCAGCCAGAACCCGAGCAGCCAGCGCCTGCCGCGCCGCTCCCCTTCCGGCGGCGGCTTGGACGTCGTACGGGCGTGCTGTGGTCGTCCCGGGCCCGCCGGGGCGGGCGGGCTGAGGGCGCTGGTGGTCATGAGGGGCACCGCCGGAGGATGAGGAGGAGATTCCAGGTCGCGAACTCGCGAAGGCCCGGTACGCGGGTGATCACACCCGGCAGGAACGGCCAGTAGCGGGAGCGGGCGGAGAGGACGCGTACGTCGTCGCGGGCGCGTACCTGGCGGAGCGTGGGGCCGATGTGCACGGCGAAGAGGTTCTCGCCGAGGGTGTGCTTGGCGTCGTGGCCGGTGCGTCGGCGATAGCGGGCGCGGGCCCGCTCGGCACCGAGGTAGTGCCAGGGGGCGGTCTCGTGCCCGCCCCAGGGGGAGTACCAGTTGGTGAACGAGAGGTAGATCAACCCGCCGGGGCGGGTGACACGGACCATCTCGGAGACGAAGGTGACCGGGTCCCAGACGTGTTCCAGGACGTTGGACGAGAAGCAGACGTCCGCCGAGCCGTCGCTGAGCGGCAGCAGGTAACCGTCCGCGAGCACGGCCCCCTCCGGGCGGCGTCCGCCCGCGGTCAGTTCGGCCAGGTCCGGTTCGAAGAGAAAGCTCTGGGCGCCGCGGCGGCGGAACTCCTCGGTGAAGTGCCCAGTGCCGCCGCCGATGTCGACGACGGTCGCTCCGCGGAGCGGCTGGAAACGCTCGACCTGCCCAGCGGCGTCCCGAGCGAGCAACTCGTAGCAGCGCTCCGGCTCGGACGGCTCACGCAGGAAGGCGCGGAAGAGAGCGAGGGATCTTCGCAGGGACGGGTCCCGCACGCCGGATCACCCCTGCCGCTCGCGCGCGGAGACCGCGCGCCGCGGCCGTCCGGGGTGCGCCGGTGCTTGGGAACTCGAGGTCCGCTGGACACGGGAGTTGCCGGAGCCCGTGGACGGGGCGGCGTACGGTGCGGCACGCTGCTGGGGCGCGCGCTGGCCGGGCCCGACCGCTCCTGGCACGGGGCCGTCGGCACGGACGTACGCCTCGGCGGCGACCGTGCGGAAACCCTGCACGGTGTTGGCCCAACGGAAGCGTCTCGCGCGTAGTTCGGCGGCCTCGCCCAGTGCCGTACGCCGCTCGGCGGACAGCGCCAGGGAGCACCAGTGCGCGGCGAACGAACTCTCTCCCCGGGCCAGCAGGCCCGTGGCCCCGACCTCGACCGAGTCGCGTAGTCCCGGTATGTCGAAACCCACGCACGGCGTGCCACGGGCGGCGGCCTCGGTCACCACCAGACCCCAGCCCTCGACCATCGAGGGGTGCAGCAGCAACCAGGACTCGCAGAGCAGCCGGTGCTTCTCCGCCTCGCTGACCAGCCCCGTGAAGGTGACGTCCGGACCGGCCATCGCCTCCAGACGGTCGCGCTCCGGACCGTCCCCGACGATCACGAGCCGGCCTCCCGTGACCGGACGGACACGCTCCCAGAGGCGAAGGAGCAGGTCGATGCGCTTGTACTCGACGAGTCTGCCCATGGCGAGGAACAGCGGCTCGCGGGACTTCGGCAACAGCGGCCCCGGTTCCGCCACGCCGTTGTGGACGATGCGGATGTCCTCCCTAGGCACCCCGAGCGCCGCCAGTGCCTCGGCGGTGGAACCGGAGACGGCGATCTTCAGGTTGCGTCGGTGGTTGCTCGCCAGTGCCCAGTGCTCGAGGCGCCGGCCCAACCGGGCGGCGGGAGCGGGATACCGCATGCCCCACAGATCCGTGTGCACATGGTTGACCAGGCACAGCGTAGGGCCGTGGTGCCACAACGGCGCGAGATAGGGCATCCCGTTGGAGACCTCGACCAGCAGGTCGCAGTCACCGACCTGGCGGGCGAAGGCGCGCCGGGCGCGTAGGAAGTGGTCGGCGTCCCCACCAGCCGAGACGACCCGGTAGTCCCGGTACGCCGCCGGCCCGCCGCACAACAGCGTCACCTCGTGGCCGTGGGCGGTCAGTCCGTCCGCGATCCGGTCGATGAGCAGTTCGGAGCCACCGGCCGCCGGGTTGTCCAGGTCCCGGCGCGCCAGGAACACGATGCGCTTCGGCGGTTCCGGCGTCGCGGCCGTGCCCAGCGCCGCGGACGCTCCCGCGGACGGGCCCGGCGGCAGCGTGGGTCGGGGCGCGGCGGTGGCCCTGCCGTTCGGGGCGGTGCGAGGGGTGACCCCGAAGGGTCGCACGTACTGGGGCATCAGCGCTCCAACTCGGCTCGGAGGTGGACGGACTCGTACCAGAGGTGTGGTGCCTGGGTGCTCGTGCCGGGGGTGCTCGTACACGGGCTTGCTGCTGGAACGGGGAGTGCGCGGCTCGTACACGGCGTCCGGGGCGGGATGCGCTGTGGAAGGCTCAGTGTTCGCTTCGAGGCACGGGACGTGCTACTCACCCAGGTGACAATTTCCACGGCCGGCGGAGCCGTGCTTCATCACATCGCGCTCTACGGAGCCCGGTGCTCGGCCTGTCGTCCCCGGCCACGGAGCACCAGGACGGCTCCGGTGACGGCCAGCACACCGCCGCTCGCCGCGCCCGCGACCGGCACCGTTTCGCCGACCAGCTGCAGCTTCCGGCTGTCGGCGGAGGCCAGCTCGACCTGTTCGTCCCGGGTCTTCTCGGTGAACTCGAGCTTGTCACTTTGCAGCAGGGTGACCTTGTCCCGTTCGCCTCCGGGAGCCCGCAACACCATCTTGGGCGCGATGCTGACCGTGAGAATGCGCCCGGTACGTTCGTCCACGACGATGTTGATCTTCTCGTTGGAGTACCACTCCTCGGCGTTGACCTGACCGCGGTCAGGCTCGTCCACGAGACGTCCCGGAACCTGTCGAGTGCCGACCTTGACCTGCTCGTCCACGGAACCGGTGAAGCGCAGACCGGAGTAGCCGTCGACCTCCGCCCGCCCCTTGTAGCGCAGTGGCACGGTGTCTCCGAGGGTGCTGTCCCACCAGGTGTACGTGCGCTCTTCCATGTCGAAGGGGAACTTCAGATAGGCGTCGCCCCCGAAGCGTTTCGGTGACTCGCCGCAACAGTGCACGGCCTTGTTCGTGGCCCGGTCGGTCACCCAGCGCTCGGTAGTCCACTGGAACGCCTTGCGCGGATCGTTGAGCTTGACGGTCTTGGGGTTGTCGATGGTCTGGGACACGTCCCAGATGGCGACTCCGTGCTTCTCGCTGGCCTGGACGTTTCCCAGCACACGGCGTGTGACGGTGAGTTCCTGGCCGCTCTTGGTCCGTAGCGCTTCCTGGTCGAAGTACTTCCCGGTGCCGGTCAGCACGGTCGTCGAGTTGATGTCGATGGGCGTGCGCTTGGCGCGGGGCTCGACGTACCAGGCCAGCATCGGTGCGAGAACCAGCAGAAACACGCCGAACCCCAACAGGGTCAGCGACAACGGTGAGGTGGAACGGCGCATAGTGGGTTTCTCCCGGGGTCAGGCGATGCTGCGAGGAAAAGTGCGCGTTCGGAGAAGAAGCCGTGCAGACTCCGTTGCGACCTGTGGGGGCTTCGTATGAGCCGGAAACGTAGGCGACGTCTTGACACGACGTCAATGCTTCTTTGACACTCGAGTAACTTATTGGCAGGCCCTGGGGCGGGGCCGGTGCGCATTCACGTCAGAGAGGTTTGCCGCGCCATGCACAGACTCCTCGCAGCCGCCCTGACCTGCGTCGTAGCCGCTGCTCTCGCAGTGGGCGCAGCTCTCGGCATCGTGGCCGCCCTGAACTCCACGCCGGAACAGCCCAATGTCCCGCTGGTGCACTTCGGCTCGTCCTCCGCTGACGCGGAGACCTCCCCGCCAGCGTCTCCGGGGCCCTCTGCCAGTGGTTCCGACGCCGCGGAACCGACCGACGGAAGCCCGAGTGGAGTCGGCTCCGATGGACCCGGCGGCTCCGAAGATGCGAACAGTTCTGGCGAACCGGGTGGTCCTTCGCCCGAGTCACCTGACACGTCCGCTCCATCCGATGCCTCCGCCGGCCCGGACGCGGTAGCGAGTGAGAAGGCGCCGTCCCGGAGCGCGGAGGCCCCCTCGACCGAATCCGGGGACTGACCTGTGACGTCCGCCACGGCACGTTCAGCCTGGCAGGATGTGCCGCCACTTCGGGTGCGGCAGTTCGCGGAACGCGCGCTCGCCGAGGTGCCGACACTGGCTGAGGACATCCTCGGCGAGATTCAACGCGAGTATCCGCAACTTCCGCTCGTGCTCGGGGACAACGGTGAGCCCCTGGCCCTACTCGGAATCCGACGCGCGCTCGAGCACTTCGTGGAGCACCTGGACAAGGGTTTGGACACGCCACGAGTGCCCTCCCAGGTCTTCCAGGGGTTCGGCCGCGGTGAGGTGCTGCAGGGCCGTAGTCTCGACTCGCTACAGGCCATCTACCGGATGGGCATCCGGATGTCCTGGCGGCGGCTCGCGGCCATCGGCATCCAGATGGAGATCCCGGCTCCGGCCATGTACGAGTTGGCGGACGTGGGTTTCGAGTTCCTGGACGGACTGGTCGCGGAGTCCGTGCGCGGCTACGCCGAAGCCGCCGCGCGACGGGCCGGCGAACGGCTCCGACTGCAGCGCCGACTGCTTGAGTTGATGCTCTCCGAACCCCAGAGATCCGCGGCGGAGGTCGCGGAACTGCTCGCCGACCGTGCCGCGCGTATCGGCTGGACTGTGCCGCACACCGTCCAGGTGGCGGTGCTTCTGCGGCCCGCACGCTCCGCCGTGGCGCCCGCCGTCGGGGACGAGGTGTTGTTGGACATGGAGTGCGACCAGCCGCGCATGGTCATTCCCGATCCCGACACTGCTGGTCGGGCGGAGTTGGTGCGCAGAGCGACCGCTGGGTGGTCGGGGGCCATCGGGCCGCAGGTGCCGGTCGCCGGGGCGGTGAAGTCCTTGCACTGGGCACAGAACGCCGTGGGGATGATGGAACGTGGGCTACTGCCCAGCGGAGAGTTGTTGCACTGCACGGAACACACCGAGGCGCTCGTCCTGCTTCCGCCTGAGGAACTGATCAGCGACCTGGCCAGGCGCCGACTCGCGCCACTCGACTCGTGCGGCCCCGGGCACCGTATCCGACTGGCGGAAACGCTGCTCGCCTGGCTGGAGACCAGGGGCGGCGCGCCGGAAGTGGCACGACGGCTGGGAGTGCACCCGCAGACCGTTCGCTACAGGTTGCGACAGATCCGGGAACTGTGGGGGAGAGAGATCGACGACCCGGACAGTCGCTTCGAACTCGAGTTGGCGCTGCGATCCATGCGTCTGCGAGGAGAGTTCGGTGGGGGAGCACGGCACACCAGCGGTCCGCCCTGAACCTCAGGGCGGAGGGAGGTCTGCCGGTGGCACAGGGCTGTTCATGCCCTCTCTGCTTTCCCGCGCGGCACGCCGAATCCGGGTTCGTACCGAAACCGCTTCCGAGCGGCACAATCTCTGCGGGCCCGACCGCCCCCGGCGGGCCGCTGGAGAAGACGGGCCCAGGCGGTCCAGGAACAAGGCAGGTTTGACGTGACCGTGACCGCCCGTGCCATCGTCCTTGACAAGCCCGGTACACACCGCTTGGTCAGGGGGCCAGCAGCGGAGCCGGGTGCTGGTGACGTGCGGATCTCGGTGCGTGCCGTCGGACTCTGCGCCAGCGATCGGGAGGTCTACGACGGGACGAGGGCGCTCGGCTATGTCCGTTATCCCGTGGTCCCCGGGCACGAGTGGTCCGGCACCGTCGATCGAGTGGGGGAGGGTGTGGACCCCGAACTTGTCGGGCGCAAGGCCGTCGCCGAGGGTATCCGCGCCTGCCACAGCTGCGAGCGGTGTCGGGAGGGGGCGACGAACCTGTGTGAGAGCGGCTACGACGAGATGGGCTTCACTCGACCTGGGGCCATGGCTGATCACCTGATCGTCCCGGTCACCTCCCTGCATACGCTGGACGACAAGGCCGATCTACGAGCAGCGGCCCTGCTGGAACCGGCAGCTGTCAGTGCCGCAGCGGTGATGAGGGCGGAGCCTCGCCCCGGGGACCGGGTCGCCGTGTTGGGCGCGGGAACTCTCGGACTGCTCACTGTGCAGTTGCTGCAGGCGTACTCGCCGGTGGAGCTGACCGTGATCGATCCGCGAGTACGGCGTGCCGAACACGCGCTGACGATGGGGGCGACCCAGGCTGCCGGGCACGCGGAGACCGGAGTCCTCAGAGGCAGGTTCGATCTTGTGCTCGAGACGGCTGGCGCCCCTGGCAGTGCGCAGGATGCCTGTCGTCTGACCCGTCGAGGCGGGCGCACGGTGATTACCGGCATGTTCGAGCCTGGCGCGCAGGGAATTGACCCCGTTCACCTGGCGGTCAGCCAGCTGACCGTGCACGCCGTATTCGGGGCGCCGTCACGGGCGTGGTCGTATGCCCTAAGAGCCTTCGCCGCCGGGCTGCTTGACCCGGCACCACTGATCACTCATGAATTTCCCCTGACCGCCTTCGACGAGGCGATTGACCTTGTCGAAAGCGTGGCTCCGGAAGTGGGAAAGGTTCTGGTCTGCCCCCCGGCGTAGTCCCTTGCACCGCACTCATTGCCTGGGATCGCAGAGCACCGCATGCCGCGTGCAGCAGTGCAGCGCTCGGCCGCAACCCTCCTGCCCTGGCCAGTGCGGGGCAGGGCAGGAGAGCGGCTGCCGCCCGACGGTCAGGCGACGTCGAGGGTGACCTCGATGTTGCCGCGTGTGGCGTTCGAATAAGGGCAGACCTGGTGCGCCTTCTCGACTAGGTCCCTTGCGGTTGCCTGGTCCACATGCGGGATGTGGGCGGAAAGCGCCACGGTGAGGCCGAAGCCCCCTTCCGGAACGCTTCCGATGCCCACCTTGGCGGTCACGGTGGAGCCGGATATGTCCGCGCCCTCCTTACGGGCGACAACGCCGAGGGCCCCCTGAAAGCAGGCGCTGTAGCCAGCTGCGAACAGTTGCTCCGGATTCGTGCCAGCACCGCTACCGCCCATCTCGGCAGGCGGGTTGACGACGACGTCCAGTTTGGCGTCATCAGTGGCTACTCGGCCGTCGCGGCCGTTCTCCGCTGTGGCGACCGCGGTGTACTTGACCTCGACCGGCTGGATGGACATGAAGATCCTCCTGTACGGATACGTGGGACAGGGGTCCGCGCCCTTACCCCGCTGTCCGGTGACAACACTACGACTGGCCGGGTGGATGCCCTCAAGCAGGTCGTCACCGACGAGGACTGAGGAAGGCAGTCACGAAGACCGAACAGCGCGAAAGAGCTGGCAGGGTGTCACTCGTTTAGGCGGACGACCATCTTTCCGGTGTTCTCGCCCTTCAGGACACCGAGGAAGGCATCGAGGGTGTTCTCGATACCCTCCACGACCGTCTCGCGATACTTCAGCTCTCCGGAACGCATCCACCCTGAGACCTCCTCGGTGAACTGCGGCATCAGATCGCTGTGATCCATGACGATCATTCCCTGGAGTCGCAGACGCTTGCCGATGATCAGGGAGAGATTCCGGGGCGCGGGTGGCGGCTCAGTGGCGTTGTATTGCGCGATCATGCCGCAGACGGTGACTCTTCCGTGCAGCTTGAGTGCGTGGAGTGCGGCTTCGAGGTGGTCGCCGCCGACATTGTCGAAGTAGACGTCAATGCCATCCGGAGCTGCTTCACGGAGCTGTTCGGTGACTCGGCCGTGTTTGTAGTTGAAGGCCGCGTCAAAGCCATACTCCTCAGTGAGTTGTCGGACCTTCTCGTCGGAGCCGGCGCTACCGATCACCCGGGAGGCGCCCTTGAGGCGGGCGATCTGGCCGACCTCGCTACCCACCGCGCCCGCGGCGCCGGATACGAAGAGGGCCTCATCCGCGCGGAACGACGCCACTTCCAACAAGCCTGCGTAGGCCGTGAGGCCAGGCATCCCGAGCACGCCGAGGTACGTACTGAGCGGAGCGAGATCCTCGGAGACGCGCACGGCGTGCCGCGCTTCGAGTGTGGCGAACTCGCGCCAGCCGAGCTGATGGAGGACGTGTTCCCCCGGCTCGTACTGGGCCGACTCGGAGGCAACCACGACGCCGACGGCCCCGCCATCCATCGGACGGTCCAACTGGAACGGCGGAACATACGACTTGACGTCGTCCATCCTGCCGCGCATGTAGGGGTCCACGGAGAGATACAGGTTGCGCACCACGATCTGGCCTGGTTCCGGTGCGGCGACCGGAGCCTCACGAAGGGAGAACAGGTGGGGGTTCGGCCAGCCGTCCGGGCGGGCGGTCAGGTGCCACTCACGACTGGTTTGGGGCAGCGTCACGGTGCAGTCCTCCATTGCTTAAGGTGCTTAAACAACCATGCGCCTATATATTTCATGTTGTCAAGCAATTGGTTATCCTGGCTGCATGACACCGACACCGGCTCGTTCCGACCCGCTCACGCACGAGGTCGTCGAGCTCATAGGCTCCGTGGTGGCGCGATACCACGAGGAGTACGAACTGGCCGCCGCAGAGCACGCGCTGACAGGTGCGCAGGCGCGCGTTCTGACGCTGCTGACCCGGGAGCCGACGCCGATGCGTCAGATCGCTCGCCAGTTGAAGTGCGAACCGTCAAACGTCACCGGCATCGTGGACCGGCTCGAAGCTCGGGGCCTGGTCGAGCGCCGTCCGGATCCGGGCGACCGCCGGATCAAGGTGGCCGCCGCCACGGAGCGGGGACGAGCCACGGCCGCTTACCTACGCGAGGGGCTGGACTTCGCCCGTGAACCGCTGGCCGGACTCACTCAGCTGGAGCGGTCGATGCTGCGTGACCTGCTCCAGCGCATGCTGGGGGAGGAGCCGGGCGCGCCCGAGCCGGGAGAGACCTCCTAGGAGCCCGCTGGAGCGGTGACGTGCCGATACGCCAGCTCGGCCAGGACGCGTTGGCCCTTCTTGCTCGGGTGGAACCAGTCCCACTTGCTCAACTCGTCACCGTTGAAGTCGTAGTCGAAGACGGCCCCGTCGTCGTAGCGGCAACGAAGGTCCTCCGCACAGACCTTCTCAAGCACCTGGTTGTACTGGGTCACGCGCTCCCTGACCGTGTTCCTGCGCTCGACCGCCGCCTGACTCATCGAGCTGGCGTCTCGGAGCATCGACGGGCATATACCGAGTTTCCACACCTGTCGGCCCAAACCGTTCTTCCGCCCCACGGACCAGAGCCGTTTCAGGTCCGGGACGCTGACCACGTACACCTGCGTCCCGGGCTGGGTACGACGCAGTGTGCGGAGGGCCTTGGTGAAGTCCGTGCGGAAGTCCGTCACCTCGGTCATCTCGTCCGCCGTGTCCTGACAGGCGTCGTTCCCGCCGGACATCACGGTCACCATGTCCGGATCGTGTTTCGCCGCCGCCCGCATCTGCTCAGGCAGGTCGGACATCCGCGAACCACTGCGGGCGAGATTCCAGCTGTGTTGATCAGGTTTGTCGAGAAGCCGCTCCGCGAGGCTGTTGGTGGCGGGGTCACTGCCCGTCGCCCAGGAGACCTCGGGACAGTCGGAGAGCACCGAACAGGCGTCGAAGCCGCGGGTGATGGAGTCGCCGACGGCTGCGATGGAGTCCGGTCGCGTATCCCATACGGGAGTGGGCGAGGGGGATCGCGAATCAGGCGCGCGTCGGGCGTCCGGTCGCTGGTCCTCATTCTCTGCCGGCTCGCTCGTACACGCACCCAGCGTGAGGGCGCCGGTCAGGAACAGCGCCACTCCCCTGACCGTTGCACTTCGGATACCTCCTACGCCGTTACGCGCGGCCCTCCGCATCAGTTCCCCCAATGTGCGTTCCTGCGGTCTCCGGCATTATGCCGGTCCGACGGTGCGTCACGTGCCGTACCTCGACGCACGGTAGCTTTGCCGCGCGTGAGAGCCAGGGCAGCGGTGGCGATCAGAAGTTACTTGACGTCACTTCATGTCCCATTCCGCGAAGATTGACCGCGATGGTGTTTACTGTTCGTGACCTCGGGAGCTGTTAGACACGTGCGAGATGGTGCAGAATGTCAGGCGCTGAGCCGGCACGTGACCGGCAGGTACCCGAGGCCGCTGGGAAAGGCGAACCTCGAACCGCACTGGAGGTCCCGGTGACGACACGTGGAGTCCTGTTCGTGCACTCAGCGCCGCGTGCGCTGTGTCCGCATGTCGAGTGGGCCGTGGCAGGCGTTCTCGGTAGCCGCGTCAGCCTCGACTGGATCAGACAGCCGGCGTCTCCGGGGACTTGGCGCGCGGAGTTCTCCTGGCAGGGGGACGCTGGTATCGCCTCCAAACTCGCCTCCGCTCTGCGCGGCTGGCGCCTCCTGCGCTTCGAGGTCACCGCTGATCCCAGCGCCGCGGCGGAAGGGGAGCGGTACAGCTCCACTCCGGAGCTGGGTATCTTCCACGCCGTAACGGGCGCGCATGGGGACATCCTTGTCCCGGAGGACCGACTCCGAGCAGCCGCGGACCGTGCTTCGCGTGGTGAGAGCAGTCTTGAGGCGGAGATCTCCAGACTGCTCGGTCGGCCTTGGGACGAGGAACTGGAGCCGTTCCGGTACGCAGGCGAAGGGGCACCGGTGCGGTGGCTGCACCAGGTCGTCTGAGCGTGGCCAGCCGAAAGAAGAGGCAGCTCGGCCGTTCCGTAGGAGACGCCCGGCCGTGCCGCCCAACTGCTCCGACCCGGTGAGCCGGGCTCCGGGACGTCGCCCGTCTTGAGCCGGCTGCACCGGCACCGCGGCCGGTACCACTCTCAGACCGTGCGGAAAGCCAACACCAGGTTGTGGCCGCCGAAGCCGAACGAGTTGTTGAGGGCCGCGATCCTGCCCTCCGGGAGTGGGCGAGCGCTGTCGCGGACGATGTCCCCCTCCGCTTCCGGGTCCAGCCGTACGATGTTGATGCTCGGTGGCGCCGTACGGTGGTACAGCGCTTGTACGGTCGCCACGGACTCGATGCCGCCCGCGCCTCCGAGCAGGTGCCCCGTCATCGACTTGGTGGCGGAGACCGCCATGTGATCGAGGTCGTCTCCGAAGACCTTGCGCATCGACTTGAGTTCACCGATATCCCCCAGTGGGGTGGACGTCGCGTGCGCATTGACATGGGCGACCTCGGCTGGTTTGAGGTCCGAGTCGTCCAGCAGGTTCTGCAGCGCGTGGGCGATGCCGTTGCCGCTCGGTTCGGGCTGGGTGATGTGGTGGCTGTCAGCGGAGACACCCTGACCGACCGCCTCCGCGTAGACCCGGGCGCCTCGCGCGGCCGCGTGTTCGGCGGACTCCAGCACGACCACTCCGGCACCCTCACCCAGGACGAAACCGTTGCGGTCCACGTCGTAGGGACGAGAAGCGCCCTCCGGGTCGGCGTTGTTCTTGGACAGCGCCATCATGTTGCCGAAGGCGGCGATCGGCAGCGGATGGATCGCGGCCTCGGTACCTCCCGCCAGCACCACGTCAGCTCGTCCGGAGCGAATCATCTCCGCAGCGTAGCCAATAGCCTCACAGCCCGAGGCGCAAGCGCTGACCGGGGTGTGCACGCCGGCGCGAGCGTTGACCATGAGGCCGACGTTCGCGGACGGGCCGTTCGGCATCAGCATCGGTACGGTGTGCGGGGAGACGCGGCGCACGCCCTTCTCTCGCAGCACGTCGTACTGGTCGAGCAGCGTGGTCACACCGCCGATTCCCGAGGCGACGACGGTGCCCAACCGCTCCGGGTCCACGGCGGGGCCGGACTTTCCATCGGGAGTCACCTCGCCGGCCTTGCCGAGGAACCCGGCATCCTCCCAGGCCTCACTCGCAGCAACCAGCGCGAACTGCGCCGACCTGTCAAGCTTCCGAGCCTGTGGCCGTGGAAGGCGCTCGGTGGGGTCGACCGCGGCGCGCGCGGCGATCCGTACGGGCAGCTCGGCCGCCCAGTCGTCCTCGATCAGACTGACGCCGGAGCGACCGGCGAGCAGTCCTTCCCAGGTCGACGTGCTGTCGCCGCCCAGCGGTGTGGTTGCGCCGATACCGGTGACGACCACGGTGTGAGGGGTCGTGTTCATCGGGATACTCTCTCCACGGTTGAGTTCGCGGTGGCGAGTCGACGCCACCGCTGGGCTGCGACAGTCCGGGCTCAGCCCTGGTGGTCGAGGACGTACTTCGCGGCGTCACCGACGGTCTGCAGGTTCTTCACGTCGTCGTCCGGGATCTTCACGTTGAAGCGCTCCTCGGCCGCGACGACAACCTCGACCATCGACAGCGAGTCCACGTCCAGGTCGTCAGTGAAGGACTTCTCCTCCTTGACGTCCTCGGTGGGGATGCCGGCGATCTCGTTCACGATCTCGGCGAGCCCGGTGATGATCTCTTCCTTCGTGGCGGCCATGACGGCGGCTCCTTCTGAGTTGTTCTGACTCTGCTGTGGTGTTGCGCTGGTGCTGCACACGTTCACGGGATCATGAGCGTGATCTTGCCTAGGGGAGGGTAACCACGGTGGACGCGTAGACCAGGCCCGCCCCGAAGCCGATGACGAGGGCGGTGTCACCGCTCCTCGCCTGCCCGGTCGCCAACAGCCGCTCCATCGCGAGCGGGATGGAGGCGGCCGAGGTGTTGCCGGTGGTTTCCACGTCGCGGGCTACGGTGACGTGTTCCGGCAGTTTGAGTGTCTTCACCATCGAGTCGATGATCCGCATGTTGGCCTGGTGCGGAATGAAGACGTCAAGTTCATCCGGGGCGACGCCCGCGGCGTCCAGGGCTTCCTGAGCGACCCTGGCCATCTCGTAGACCGCCCAGCGAAAGACGGTCTGGCCCTCCTGGCGCAGCGCGGGAAACTTCTCCACCCGGTGCTCGCGATACGCCTCCCACGAGACGGTCTGCGAGATGACGTCCGCCTTGTCCCCTTCACTGCCCCAACGGGTTGGGCCGATCCCTGGTTCCGTGGCTGGCCCCACCACGACCGCGCCGGCGCCGTCGCCGAACAGGAAGGCGGTGGAACGGTCCGAGAGGTCGGTTAGATCCGACAGCCGCTCCACCCCCACGACCAGGACGTAGTCCGCGCTGCCCTCGACGACCAAGCTCTTGGCGATGGTGAGGCCGTACCCGAAGCCGGCGCAGGCGGCGGAGATGTCGAAGGCCGCCGCCGTACCCGCACCCAGTCGATGGGCGATCTCCGTGGCGATCGCCGGGGTTTGCTTGAAGTGGGAGACCGTGGAGATGATCACGGTGCCGATCTGGTCGGCCGTAAGCCCCGCATCGGCGATCGCCTTGCCGCTCGCCTCAAGCGTCATCTCGGCCACGGTCTCGTCCGGGCCGGCCCAGTGGCGGGTGACAATGCCCGAACGGGAGCGAATCCACTCGTCCGAGGAATCGATGTGCTGGAGGATCTCCTCGTTCGGCACCACGCGTGTTGGGCGGTAGCCGCCGACACCGTGGATGCGTGCGTACGGAGAACCCTTGGCAGGCCGAATCTTCGCGGTCATGATCTGTCAGACTCCCTGTTCGGCCGACTCAGCGTGCTCGGCCACGAGTGCCCGCGCCTTGTCGAGGTCAGCGGGTGACTTGAGCGCCAGCGTCCGTACACCGGACATGGCGCGCTTCGCCAAACCGGTCAGCGTGCCACCCGGGCAGACCTCGATCACCGTGCTGGCCTCCCGATTCTGAAAGGTCTCCATGCACAGATCCCAACGGACCGGACTGGCCACCTGACCGATGAGTCGCTCCGCCACCTCCGCACCCGAGCTGACGACCTCGCCATCCCGGTTGGAGACGAAGGGGATGACCGGATTCCGGGTGGTGACCTCCTTGATCGCGGTCTCCAGATCCGCCACCGCGGGTGCCATGTGCTCCGTGTGAAAGGCGCCCGCGACCTTCAGGGGACGCACCCGCGCCTCGGGAGGCTTGTCGTCGTTCAACGCGGCCAGCTGTTCCAGCGTACCGGCCGCGACGATCTGACCGGCGCCGTTCACGTTGGCCGCGGTGAGTCCGAGCTTCGCCAGATGCTCCGTCACCGTCTCCGAGTCTCCGCCAAGGACCGCGGACATGCCGGTTCCGCTGGCGGCTGCGGCCTTCGCCATCGCTCGGCCACGAGTGCGTACGAGGGACATGGCGGCCTCGGCGGACAGCACACCGGCGGTGACGCTGGCCGGCAGCTCGCCGACGCTGTGTCCCGCGGTGAGCCCGACGATCTGTGTCGGCTCGTGGTCCTCGAGCAGAGCGGTCGTGGATACCAGGGCGGACGCCACCAGCAACGGTTGCGCCACCGCGGTGTCCACGATCTCCTCGGCAGTGCCCTCGGTGCCGTAGTAGATCAGGTCCAGGTCGATGGCCTCGGACCACTCCCGGATTCGATCGGCGACACCGGGGAGGTCGAGCCACGGAGTGAGGAAACCCGGCTTCTGAGCGCCTTGGCCGGGAGCGACGAGTACGAGCACTCTCACACCCTCTCTCGTTGGCACGGGGAACTGCCCGTGGGAACCGATACGAAGAACCGTCGCTGGAATTGTCGTCCTTCAACAAAAGCCGCGAGTCGTCTAGTGCTGCGCCCTGTCGTCCGCCAGCCGCCCCAGGATCAGCGCGACACGCAGAGTGAATGCCGAGCGTACATCGGAAGGCAGCCAACCCGTGACGTCTGTCACACGTCGCAGCCGGTAGCGGACGGTATTGGGGTGGACGAACAGCATCCGTGCCGCGCCTTCGAGGCTGGTGGCCTGCTCCAGGTAGACACTCAGCGTTTCCAGTAGCGCAGCGCCCGCGGATTCAAGTGGTCTGTAGATCTCCTCCACCAACAGATCCCGGGCGGCCGGGTCGCCGGCCATGGCACGCTCCGGCAGAAGATCATCCGCGAGTACGGGGCGCGGCGCGTCCG
This sequence comes from Streptomyces oceani, assembly GCF_001751245.1. GTDB lineage: Bacteria > Actinomycetota > Actinomycetes > Streptomycetales > Streptomycetaceae > Streptomyces > Streptomyces oceani. The sequence goes on along the minus strand of NZ_LJGU01000127.1, from coordinate 39,856 downwards.
GCCAGGCGGCACACGCTCGCAAGCCGGCCGCCGCCGCCTGTGCCGAGCGGGTGGCCGAGACGAGATCACCGACGACTGGCCCAGCCACCACCGGACCGGGCGCGTACGGCCCGATCAGCGACTTGGCAGCCTGCAGCGGATTGTCGGAGCCGCCAGCGACCACTACCAGCCGACTGCCCAACACACCGGTCAGGACCTGGAGTTTCGCTTGCCGGGCGGCTCGCCGAATGGCTTCCACGGTCAGTTCGCTGTCGCCATCCGGCGCCGTACCCAGCACCACGGCCACATGCTCGGGCGAACCCCACCCGAGAGCGGCCGCCCTGGACAGCGCACCGTCGTCGGCCTCGCCGGAGACCACGGCGTTGACCACAAGTGACTCCAGCCTTGCGTCCCACGCCCCGCGCGCTTCGGCTGCCTGTGCGTACACCTGCGCGGTGGCGAAAGCGATCTCGCGCGCGTAGACGAGCAGCGCCTCGCGCAGCACTGACTCATCGCCCGGAGCGGCGACTTCGTCGATGGCCGTCTCGACCACCTCGATCGTCGTACGCACCATCTCCACCGTCTGACGGAGAGTGATCGCCCGGGTGAGCTCCCGCGGTGCCGTACCGAACACGTCAGTGCTGATCGCCTGAGGCGTCTCCGGGCGGCGGAACCACTCGGTGAACGCGGCGATGCCGGCCTGCGCGACCAGTCCGATCCAGGAGCGGTTCTCCGGCGGCATCGCGCGATACCACGGCAACTGCTCATCCATGCGTGCGATCGCTGCTGCGGCGAGCTTGCCGGAGGACTGTTCCAGACGCCTGAGCGTGGCCTGGTGCGGGTGATCCGGTGGTGGACCGGCGGCCGGTTCTTCGGGATCTGTGGGTACGGGCACCTGTCCAGCCTGCCTCATCGGACAGTGAAGGAGATATGGGGGCGGGCTACGCTTGACGGCATGCTCCAGTTGTGGCGTGCTGCCGAGAGGTACCGGGGCGGGGACGTCGAGGCTGGGATCGACACCCGTCACGCTTTCTCCTTCGCGGGTTTCTACGACCCGGCTAACGTGCGTTTCGGGCCACTGGTCGCGTGTAACGAGGAGCGGTTGGCCGTCGGCGCCGGCTTCCCCCGGCACCGCCACCGGGACATCGAAATCGTGACCTGGGTGACTGCGGGCCTGCTCGCACACGAGGATCCACACGGCCGGGTGACCCACGTACGCCCCGGAGACCTTCAGCGGCTCAGCGCGGGCACGGACGGCGTGGTGCACGCCGAACGCAACGCGGGCACCGACCCACTGCGCTTCGTGCAGATGTGGCTGCTTCCCGAGGCTGAGTGCGGTGACGGGCGAGGCGTCGAACGGGATGCTCGGGAACCCGAGTACGAGTTGGTGCGGGGTATCGCGGACAGCACTCCGTACGCCATGCCGCGCACCGACGCGACCCTGCATGTCCGGCGGCTATCCGCTGGAGGGAGGACGGCGTTGCCGTGTTCCGCCCGGGTCTACGTGCACGTGGTGCGCGGGCTCGTGCGGGTGGCGGGAGAGACGCTGGAAGCCGGGGACGCCGCCCGAATCGCCGGCCCGCTGGGAGACGGAGCCGCGTACCTTGCCGTACCGGGTGACTCCGAGGCCGAGCTGCTCGTGTGGGAGATGGGGACGGAGCCCGCGTACGGCTGAGGACGGGTGGGGCCGTGGCGCAGACGGGCCCCAGCCGTCCTCGGAAGCGCACCTCCTGGGAAGCTCTCACGCACATCTCGACCTTGCGGTTCAACGCCGTGAGAGTCTCCTGGAGTTCCGTGATTCGCGGTCGTACGTCTCGGTCGCGAGGAAGAGCGGAGGCAAGAAGCAGCCGCGTTAGGCTTCCCACCATGGAGAACGCACTGCGGATGATCGAGAGCTGGCCGGTTCCGACCGCGGCAGCGGCTGTTGTACGGCGGGACGGGAGCGTCGTCGGGCGCTGCGGACCGACGGAGAGGCGGTTCGATCTGGCCTCGGTCACCAAGCCGCTGGCCGCGTACGCCGCCCTGGTCGCTGTCGAGGAAGGTGCGGTGGAGTTGGCGGAGCCTGCCGGGCCGGCCGGCGCCACCGTCCGTCATCTGCTGGCACACGCCTCGGGGCTTGCGTTCGACGAGAACGTGGCGATGGCGCCGCCGGGTGACCGGCGGATCTACTCGAACGCGGGGTTCGAAGTTCTGGGTGAGCACATCGCCGCCGCCACCGGCATACCCTTCCCCACCTACGTGCGGGAGGCGGTGTTGGAGCCGCTGGGTATGAGCGCGAGTGAGGTGTCCGGGTCACCGGCGAAGGACGGTGCCTCCACGGTCGAGGACTTCTTGCGCTTCCTGGCGGAACTGCAGGCGCCCCGGCTGCTGGACCCGGAGACTCTTCGGGAGGCGACCACAGTGGTCTATCCCGGACTGAAGGGCGTGCTTCCGGGATACGGGCATCAGGCGCCGAACGACTGGGGCCTCGGATACGAGATCCGCGATGCCAAGTCGCCACACTGGACGGGTACTTCATCCTCATCAAGAACATTTGGGCATTTCGGGCAGTCCGGCACGTTTGTCTGGGTTGATCCGGAAGCTGGAGCTGCCTGTGTGGCTCTGACCGACCGGGCGTTCGGGCCATGGGCGTCCGAGGTGTGGCCGCTGTTTACGGATGCGGTCCTCAAGGCCCTCCCAGCGAGCTGAGATGGTCGCTGGCCCTCGCGAGGGCATGCCGCGTCAGAGCTCCGCGAGCAGCTCCGCCTTCTTCTGGGTGAACTCCTCATCGGTCAGCAGACCGGACTCGTGCAGCTCGCCGAGGTGCCGGATGCGGTCCGCGATGTCCGCCGGGTCGGCGCGCAGTTGTCGTGGCAGCGACCCGTGAGGCGTGGACCCGGCCGGTTCCAGGGCCATCACGGGCTCGGCTGCCCGTACGGCCGCGAGGACTGACGCGGCGAACGGCAGAGACTCGTAAACGAGTCCGTAACCGAGCCCGAAGACCACCGAAGCCGGGTCCTGATCCGCGTTTATCGGGGGTGTGTCGCCTCCCGGGGAAGAACCGTCACTGCTGTGCGGGCGGAGCCGTAGGTGGCCGTTCAGCCCCTCTGGTGAGCGCCACTCGACGCCCTCCAACTCATCGACTGTGAAGGACTGGTCACCCGCCCGCCACTTCGCTGAGGAGGCGCCGGTCCAGAACCATCGGAAGGTGATGGTCTGACCGTCGAAGGAAGCCTTGCCGTCGTACGCCTTGAAGCTCAAGGGAGCGGGCGGAGCCGCCACCATGTGGCGCTCAGCGGGTTCGTCGGCCTCCGGGCCGAGTACGGAGCACAATTCCGTGGCGTAGTAGTCCGCCAACAGCTGGCGTTCGACCGGCAGCACCAGTCGATACGGGTCGCTGCCCTCCTTGAGTTGACCCGCGGCGGCTTCGAGTAGTGGATCGGCGCCCTCACGCGGTACCGCACGCAGAACCACCGTGCCGCGTTTTCCTCCTGGTGCCAGTTCGACAGCGCTCAGCGCCTCGTACGGAATCCGCCGCTCCGCGAGCACGTGGAACAGCTTCGGTGTGCGAATCCCCCGTTCGAAGCGGATGAGCACCGAGTCCGTGTCGAACTCCCAGGTGGAGTGAATTCCAGCCAGTACGTCACCCATGTGGGCCATCGTAAGCGGCGGTTGCCCGTGCGTCCCCCTCCACAACAGTATGCGGCTCAGCCATTTCTCGAGGCACAGTCCGGGTCATCCAGGGCACAGCGGACATGTGGCGACTCGCCTGCGCCGATGGCGGAGAGGTTGGTGAGACTGCGGGTGCCCGGAACGAAGTAGCCGGCGTGCCCCGCCGCGCCTTTCGCGGATACTTCCCGGGCACCGAAGCCGGCATCGACCGGGTCGGTTCCGTGGCCCAGTCCGGCGAACCGCAGGTGCGGAACACTCGAGATCCAGTCCTCGCTGTTCCGCATGGCCCAGATCCGGGCTTCCGTGCGCAGCGCGTTCGTGCTGGTCGTCCCCATGCCAGGGCTACCCGCGACGGCGATGTCCGTGACCCGACGAGGCAGTCGGTCCGCTGCGGCTCCGCAGGTCACCGAACCGTAGCTGTGGCACAGCAAGGCGACTCGACCGGAGCTGGGGAGATCGCCTGTCACGAAATCGATGAGCTGTGTCGCCCCCTCCTCAGCACGTGCCGAGGAGGCGGCTTCAATACCCAGGCCATCCGGAGCGTTGTAGCCGGCCCAGGCCACGGTCGCCGTACGCACCTCTGGAGTCATCGCTCGCTGCTTGGCATGGACCGCCCGGGCCATGCCGACGGGCGCGGCGTACTCGCGGTTGGAACGCTCGAAGGTCAGCAGCTCGGTGCCGATTCCGGGAACGATCACAGACACTCGTTCGGCATGGGAGAGGTCACCGAAGACCTCCGCGGCCTTTCCCCGACCGGTCGGATCGAAGGCGAGGATCTGCCGACCGTCCTTGAGCAAAGCGCTCAACCGATCAGCGCGTCGCTCGGCGACGTGCTGAGCGTCCGCGGTCAGGCGGGGTTTGTCAGCTTGCCTCTGCGCCATGTCGCGGGCGTCGCGGATCGCCTTGTGGTTGGCGCGGTAGCGAAGCTGAACTGGTGCGCCGTCCGTGTTGCCCACGATGAGCGGATGACGGTCAGCGAGTCGATGGCGCTGTGCCGTGGTGAGCGTACTGAAGAACCTCTCGAGTGCTTTGGGGGAGGAGTTCGTGTCGGGGAGCTTCCGGCCGGCGATGCTTCCTTTGTGCCAGCGGGCCAGAGCGGCTTCCCGGGAGTCCCGTCCGGAGTCGTTCCCGGTGGCTGGCCAACCGGTGGTGGTCAGGAGAACCAGTACCAGGAGGAGGGTGAGGAGCGCGCGTCCGGGAGCGGTGTACGGGACCTCAGCGGCGGGGAAGGCCACCCTGGACGATCGGGAACTGAGTACGGGAAAGGAAGTCACTGGGGCGACACACTAGATGCTGTGCCCCCGTGAGACCGTGGCCGAGCCGAGCCCCGTGAACCATTTCACCTACTGCCTTGTGTCACTGTGTGATTGAGTGTCGGACGGACCGTCACCGTGTGATTCGCCGTTGCTCCAGTTCTCGTCCAGAGCCGGTCCCATGAGATCGAGGTATTTCTCGATCGTGATCTTCATGGCTCGGAGCGTGATGTCCTCTGTCATCGCCCATTGCCGTCCCGCTGACCGCATCACCCCGGAGAACTGTGCGACAAGCACGCGGGGACGCAGGTCGGTGGTCGTATCGATGCCTTCACGGGTGGCGATCACCGAGGTCAGACGGTCCTCCATCTCCGCCGAACGCCACATGTGTGCGGCGAGCAAGGCGGGTGTGGTTTCGATGAGCCGCCACATCCGCATGTGAATGTTCATTGGGACGACTTTGTGAACGGACTCCGCGGCACCGGTCCATGTCGATGTCAGGGCGTTGCGCAGGGCCTGAGCCGGTGACTCCTGACTCGGCCGGTTGAGGGCCGCGACGCAGAATCGCGTCTCCACCTCGTCCTGTAGGGCGAACGCGACGGCCTCCTTGCTGGAGAAGTAGCGGAAGAACGTCCGCTGTGAGACATCCACCACATCGGTGATCTCATCGATCGTAGTCTCGTCGTATCCCCGAGTGACGAACAGTTCGTGCGACGCCCTGATCAGGGCGTCCCGGGTGCGCTGCTTCTTGCGCTCACGGAGGCCAGTCACCGTCAGTTACCTCCTGTCGCCTGTGCACACCGCTATTGAGTTGCGTGACACTTACCGACTCATTTATGGGTTTGTCAATTGTCAGTCGCTGTCATTAATCTTCTCGCATGACTACCCAGACCCCCGTCGCGGATGTACCGGAGCCTCCGCATCCTCAGACGACAAAGCCGGGGAATGGTCGCGGCCTGCGCGGCCATCCATGGCTGACCCTGCTTACGGTGGCGCTGGGCGTCACCATGGTGGCGCTCGACGGCACCATCGTGGCTGTCGCGAACCCCGAGATTCAGAAGGACCTGGGCGCCAGCCTCGCGGATGTCCAGTGGATCACGAACGGCTATCTCCTCGCTCTCGCCGTAGCGTTGATCACGGCAGGAAAGATCGGTGACCGCTTCGGGCATCGACAGACCTTCCTGATCGGCGTGGTTGGCTTCGCGGTGGCTTCCGCTGTCATCGGGTTCGGCGGCAGTGTGTCCATGGTGATCACCTTCCGGGTGCTGCAGGGGCTGTTCGGCGCGCTGCTCATGCCGGCTGCACTGGGACTGCTGCGCGCGTCGTTCCCAGCCGAGAAGCTCAACCAGGCGATCGGCATCTGGGGCGCCGTCATCGGCGCTTCCACAGCCGCTGGCCCCATCGTGGGTGGCCTGCTGGTGGAGCACATCAACTGGGAGTCGGTGTTCTTCATCAACGTCCCGGTCGGGGCACTCGCACTGGTGATGGGTGTCTTCCTCCTGAAGGACCATCGGGCGGAGAAGGCACCGCGATCCTTCGACATCCCGGGCATCGCGCTGTTGTCCAGCGCGATGTTCTGCCTGGTGTGGTCGCTGATCAAGGCGCCGGAGTGGGGTTGGACGGATGGTGGGACGATCGCCTTCCTGGTGGTCTCCCTGGCCTGCTTCATCCTGTTCGTGCTCTGGGAGAAGAAGGCCAGCGAGCCGCTGCTCCCACTGTCGATGTTCCGTTCCGTGGCACTGTCGGCAGGGACGGTGCTGATGGTCCTGATGGCCTTCGGTTTCATGGGCGGGATCTTCTTCGTGACGTTCTACCTGCAGAACGTCCACGGCATGTCGCCGGTAGAGAGTGGAATGCATCTGCTGCCGCTCACCGGGATGATGATCGTTTCCTCGCCGCTGGCGGGGGCGCTCATCACCAAGGTGGGGCCGCGTGGTCCCTTGGTCATCGCCATGTTGTTCGTAGCTGTTGCCATGTTCGGCATGTCGACCTTGGAGCCGGACACCGGCACGTTCGTCACTTCGTTGTGGTTCGCGGTCCTGGGGCTTGGACTCGGCCCGGTGATGGTGGGCGCCACCGAGGTGATCGTCGGTAACGCGCCGCTCGAGCACGCAGGTGTCGCTGGCGGCTTGCAGCAGGCGGGCATGCAGGTGGGCGGCAGCCTCGGCACGGCCGTCCTGGGCGCGATGATGGCGTCCCGAGTGGACACGGCTCTTCCGGAGAAGTGGTCCGAGAAGCAGCTTCCACCGCTTCCAGAGGACAAGGCCGAGCAGCTCAAGGGCGCTGCGGAAGTGGGAATGGCTCCCCCCGCGCCGAAGGGAACACCTGAGGCTGTCGCCAAGGCGATAACGGATGTGATCCACAGTTCGTTCATCTCCGGTCTGGGGCTGGCGTTCGTTTGTGCCGGGATCGTGGCCGTCCTGGCGGCGGGTGTGGCCGTCTTCACCAAGAGTGGGCAGAACAACACGGGGCCCACAGTGCACATCTGACGAAGCGGGCACAGAACGCGACGTCTGCGGCGGAGGCATCGGGGCGTAGATCCCCGGTACCTCCGCCGCGTTGTGCTCGAGGGCCCGAGGACAATACGCGTGGTGCCGGAAGATGGCTCAGGCCTGTGGACAACTCACGGGTTGTGGAAAACTTCGCCATCTCTCCCAGTGAACGCAGCCAGTTACTCTTGGCAATCGCGAGCTCGTGCCAAATGGTTGATCACGAACCCGGGCGAACGTCGTCCGGCCGTCTTCCGGAGTGATCACCATGACCAGCGGTCTTCTGTTTCGTTTCCGCAGTCCAGTGGGTGTTGCCGCGTTGACGACCGCTGTGCTCGCCGCAGCGGTCGTCACGGGGAACCTCGCGCTTCCAGGCCAGGCCACCGCCCAAGCTCAACCTCGGGCGGTGGGTACGGAACTCGGCGACTGCGACGCCGGGAAGGTGTGCCTGTGGGCCAAGCCCAGCTTCGAGGGGAAACGCCTGACCTACGAACTGGCCAAGGCCGGCACGGAGAGTTGCGTGCGGTTGCCTGGCGGATTCGCCGCCGATGCGTACGCGAACCGCACGGGCCGCCCCGTCACGACCTACCAAAGCGCCGAGTGCGCCACCACCGGCGAGTTCGACACCCATCCGGGCGGCTCCTGGACACCCGAATCCGGTTACCAGGTCCGGGCGTTCAAGATCTGGGAGCACTGATGCGCTCCAGGACCCAGCTTCGAGCCCAGCACGCTCCGCTCCCGAGGAGGGCCGGGCCCGACTGCCGAGTCCGATCTCTTGGACAGGGCCTACGCATCCCCTCCCGCAGCGCCCGGATCGGCTGCCGACACCTCAAGGAGTTGGTAGCGATCGATGGCCTGCTTCAAGGCCGAGCGATCGACCTTTCCCTCGCGAGCCAGCTCCGTCAGTACCCCGAGCACGATCGACTGCGCGTCGATGTGGAAGAACCGTCGCGCGGCGCCCCTCGTGTCCGCGAACCCGAACCCGTCCGCGCCAAGGGACTGGTAGGTGCCAGGCACCCAGCGGGCGATCTGGTCCGGTACACCGCGCATCCAGTCCGAAACGGCCACTTTGGGCCCTTCGGCACCTCGCAGCTTTTCCGCGACGTACGGGATCCGCTGCTCCTCGTCCGGGTGCAGGAGATTGTGTTCCTCCACCATCACCGCTTCACGGCGGAGTTCGTTCCAGGAGGTCGCCGACCACACATCCGCCTTGACGTTCCACTCGTCAGCCAGAATCCCCTGGGCCTCCAGAGCCCAGGGCAGCGCGACACCGGAAGCCAGGATCTGCGCGCTGTGGATGCCCTGTGTGCCGGCTCGGTAGTGGTAGAGGCCCCGGACGATGCCTTCCACATCCACTCCCTCCGGCTCGGCGGGCTGTTGGATCGGCTCGTTGTAGACAGTGAGGTAGTAGAAGACGTCCTCGCTGTTCTCGCCGTACATGCGCCGGAGGCCGTCCTGCACGATGTGCGCGATCTCGAAGCCGAATGCAGGGTCGTAGGCGCGTACCGCGGGGTTCGTGGATGCCAGCAACTGCGAGTGACCGTCCGCGTGTTGGAGGCCCTCTCCGGTCAGCGTCGTACGTCCCGCGGTCGCCCCGAGTACGAACCCCCTCGCCAACTGGTCCGCCATCTGCCAGAACTGGTCGCCGGTGCGCTGGAAACCGAACATCGAGTAGAAGACGTAGATCGGGATCAGCGGTTCGCCATGGGTGGCATAGGCGGAACCAGCGGCGATGAGCGAGGCGGTACAGCCAGCCTCCGAGATGCCGTCGTGCAGCATCTGCCCCTGCGGGCTCTCCTTGTAGGCCAGCAGCAGTTCGCGATCCACGGACTCGTACGTCTGCCCCAAGGGGTTGTAAATCTTCGCCGAAGGGAAGAAGGAGTCCATCCCGAACGTGCGGTATTCGTCAGGAGCGATCAGGACGAAGCGCTTGCCGATCTCCTTGTCGCGCATGAGGTCCTTGAGCAGTCGCACGAAAGCCATCGTGGTGGCGATCTGTTGCTGCCCGGAGCCCTTCTTGACCGCCGCGTAGGTCTTGCCCTCGGGAAGCGTCAGGGGTTTCGCGCGGATCAGCCGGGTGGGCACGTATCCACCGCACTCCTTGCGGCGGTCGTGCATGTACTGGATCTCCTCCGAGTCGCGGCCCGGATGGAAGTAGGGGGGCAGTCCGGACTCGAGTTCTTTGTCCGGGATGGGCAGGTGCAACCGGTCGCGGAAGTGCTTGAGGTCCTCAACGGTCAGTTTCTTCATCTGATGGGTGGCGTTGCGTCCCTCGAAATTGGGGCCGAGTGTCCACCCCTTGACCGTTTGCGCCAGGATCACCGTTGGCTGACCCTTGTGCTCCTTGGCAGCCTTATAAGCCGCATACACCTTCCGGTGGTCGTGGCCGCCACGGCCCAGATACAGCACCTGGTCGTCGGTCATGCCCTCCACCAGGGACCGGAGCCGCTGGTCGCCTCCGAAGAAGTGGTCACGGATGTACGCACCAGACTCGGTCGCATAGGTCTGAAACTGGCCGTCCGGGGTGGTGTTGAGCTTGTTCACCAGCACGCCGTCTCGGTCACGCGCCAGCAGTGGGTCCCAAGAGCGGTCCCACACCAGTTTGATGACGTTCCATCCGGCTCCACGGAAGGCCGACTCCAACTCCTGGATGATCTTGCCGTTGCCGCGTACCGGACCATCGAGCCGCTGGAGGTTGCAGTTGACCACGAAGGTCAGGTTGTCCAACCCCTCACGCGCGGCGATGGAGAGCTGGCCCAGGGACTCCGGCTCGTCCATCTCCCCGTCGCCGAGGTACGCCCAGACATGCGAATCCGAGGTGTCGGCGATGCCGCGGGCCTGCATGTACCGATTCATACGGGCCTGGTAGATCGCTCCGATCGGGCCCAGGCCCATGGAGACGGTGGGGAACTCCCAGAAGTCCGGCATCGACCGGGGATGCGGATAGCTGGACAAACCGTTGGGGTAGCTCGACTTCTCCTGTCGGAAGCCGTCCAACTGCGCTTCGGACAGCCTGTCCAGCAGGAACGCACGGGCATAGATGCCGGGCGAGGCATGCCCCTGGAAGAAGATCTGGTCGCCGCCCTTGCCATCGTCCTTACCGCGGAAGAAGTGGTTGAACCCGACGTCGTACAGCGAGGCGGAGGACGCGAAGGTGGCGATGTGACCACCGACACCGATACCCGGCCGCTGGGCCCTGGACACCATGACCGCCGCGTTCCAACGTGTGGCGTTCAGGATCCTTCGCTCGATCTCCTCGTTACCGGGGAAGAAGGGTTCGTCCCGCGTGGCGATCGTGTTGATGTAGTCCGTGCTGCGCATTTCCGGCACGGCCACGCGCTGCTCTCGAGCTCGCTCTATGAGACGGAGCATGAGATACCGGGCTCGTGCCCGGCCGCGCTCTTCGACGGCGGAGTCGAGTGAGTCGAGCCATTCCTGGGTCTCCTCAGGATCGAAATCCGGGACCTGACTGGGAAGGCCGCCAATGATGATCGGGCTGCGATCGGATCCGGAAACCACGCTTTTCCTTCGCTGTTCGGTCGTGAATGCCTGGTGCCGCGTCGCCTCCATCGTGGACCGCCATCGGGGAAACGTCATCTCTACCAGCGGGTAACCATGTCGGTCACACGAGGAGCCGGACCGAGCACCAGCGAGGGATCGCACTCCCGATGCGGGAAGCTGTGGTGCCATCCCGGTCGGATCGTGCATTGTGGGATGACACGTCAATGTTTGGGCGGGATGAGAGGGCCAGGTACTTGCGCGATCCGGCCCGCCCGTGTGGACTACGGCTCATGCCTCGCTACGAGGCACAGGTACTGAAACCGGAAAATGACAGGAGGCAATCCGTGAGCGCGACCGCGGACCACGCGGAGGAGCGGACCAACCCCGCCGCAAGGCTGGGTTTCCAGCCCGGACAGGTGGTCCAGGAGCTCGGCTACGACGACGACGCCGAGCAGGCACTCCGCGAGGGAATCGAGGCCGTCACGGGCACAGAGCTCGTCGACGAGGACCACGATGATGTGGCCGATGCCGTGGTGCTGTGGTTCCGCGAGGACGACGGCGATCTGACGGATGCGCTGGTGGACGCCACCACCATGATTGACGAGGGCGCTCCTGTCTGGCTTCTCACGCCAAAGACGGGCCGACCGGGGTATGTCGAGGCGAGCGACATCGGTGAAGCGGCTCAGACCGCTGGTCTGGCCCAGACGAGCAACGCCAACGCGGGCAAGGACTGGACCGGCTCTCGTCTGGTTACCCCCAAGGCCGCCAAGTCCGGCAAGCGGTAAACCGCTCGGTCTCGCGTTCACGCCGGTGAGCACGTCATCTCCGTGGGCGGCTGCCGACGGAAGCCGGTAGCGGTGTGCGTAGGCTTGGCTGTGTCACCCACCGCTACCGAGGGGATCCGTATCCATGAAAGCTGTCGAGGTCGGTGCAAAGGCTCCGGACGTCTCGCTGAAGAACCAGCATGGCGAGACCGTCTCGCTGTCCGACTTCAAGGGCGAGAAGACCGTCGTCCTGCTCTTCTACCCGTTCGCCTTCACCGGCGTGTGCACCGGGGAGCTCTGCGCCCTCCGGGACGAGCTGCCGCACTTCGTCAACGACCAGGTTCAGTTGCTCGCGGTGTCCAACGACTCACCCTTCGCGTTGCGGGTGTTCGCCGAGCAGGAGGGCCTGGAGTACCCGCTGCTGTCGGACTTCTGGCCACACGGTGAGGTCTCCCGTGCATACGGTGTCTTCGACGAGGAGAAGGGCTGTGCCGTACGAGGCACGTTCATCATCGACAAGGAGGGCGTCGTGCGGTGGACGGTCGTGAACGACCTGCCGGACGCCCGGGACCTCAACGACTACATCAAGGCCGTCGAAACTCTCTGAGTGGTTTCCCTGGGAGCCACGGGAACCGCTCACTAGTATCGACGCGTTGATTCATCAGCATCCGTAGAACCGGGGGCACGCAGTGCTCCTCGCGAACGATTTCAGGAGGACTCGTGGGAGTCAGTCTCAGCAAGGGCGGCAACGTCTCGCTGACCAAGGAAGCGCCGGGCCTGACGGCCGTGATGGTCGGGCTGGGCTGGGATGCGCGCAGCACCACCGGTGCGGACTTCGACCTCGACGCCAGTGCCCTGCTGGTGAACGCCGAGGGCAAGGTCACGAACGACCAGAACTTCGTCTTCTTCAACAACCTCAAGAGCCCTGACGGCTCCGTGGAGCACACCGGGGACAACCTGACCGGTGAGGGCGAAGGCGACGACGAGTTGGTCAAGGTGAACCTCGCCGGCGTCCCGGCCGATGTGGACAAGATCGTCTTCCCGGTCTCGGTGTACGAGGCGGAGGCTCGTCAGCAGAGCTTCGGCCAGGTGCGGAATGCCTACATTCGAGTGGTCAACCAGGCCGACAGCAACGAGCTGGCCCGGTACGACCTGACCGAGGACGCGTCCACGGAGACGGCCATGGTCTTCGGTGAGCTCTACCGGCACGGGACGGAGTGGAAGTTCCGCGCGGTCGGCCAGGGTTACGCCTCGGGCCTGCGGGGTATCGCGCAGGACTTCGGCGTCAACGTCTGACCCTTTTCGTCGGCGTTCACACCCGATCCCGGCAAGAGCACGGCGTCGCACGCTTCCCGATCAGGGCAGTGTGCGGCGCCGAGTTCTTGGGGACACTGGGGCGCATCGCATCGGGGAGAGGATGGGAAGATGGGCATCACGCTCGCCAAGGGGGGAAACGTCTCCCTCTCGAAGGCCGCACCCAATCTGACGCAGGTCCAGATCGGTCTCGGTTGGAAGGCACGGGCCACCACCGGTGTTGACTTCGACCTGGACGCGAGCGTGCTGATGTGCGCGGGAGGACGTGTCCTGGGAGACGACTACTTCGTCTTCTACAACAATCTGAAGAGCCCAGAAGGCTCCGTCGAGCACACTGGGGATGAGGTGGTGGGCGGTAGCGGCGGGGACGATGAGACCGTTCTGGTCGACCTCTCCAGGGTGCCCACACAGCTGGAGAAGATCGTCTTCGTGGTGTCCATCCATGACGCGGAGTCTCGGCGCCAGACGTTCGGTCACGTCACTGACGCGTACATTCGTGTGATCAACGAACAGGACGGGCAGGAGCTGGCCCGATACGACCTCTCGGAGGACGCGTCCACGGAGACCGCGATGCTCTTCGGTGAGCTCTACCGACGCAGTGGGGAGTGGAAATTCCGTGCAGTTGGTCAGGGGTACGCGTCGGGCCTGCGAGGCATCGCTCTAGACTTCGGGGTCGACGTTGTGTAAAGCGATGCCTCTCCTCGAGCGAGGCACCGTGAGACAGGTCTCCGAGCGAGACACACAGATTGGGTAACCAGTGATCCTCAAAACCTTCGGCTGGTCCTTCGGCGTCACCGCCGCAGGGTTGGCTGCCGCCGCGTACTTCTGGGGGTGGGAGGGCTTCGCCGTGGTGGCGATCCTCTCCATCCTCGAGATCTCGTTGTCTTTCGACAACGCTGTCGTGAACGCGGGTGTGCTGAAGAAGATGAACGCCTTCTGGCAGAAGATCTTCCTCACCATCGGCATCATGATCGCGGTATTCGGCATGCGGCTGGTGTTCCCGGTCGTGATCGTGTCCATCAGCGCGGCCATCGGCCCGATCGAAGCAGTTCAGGTCGCTCTCGACGAACCGGAACGTTACGAGCAGCTGGTTACTGACGCCCACCCGTCCATCGCTGCCTTCGGCGGCATGTTCCTGCTCATGATCTTCCTGAACTTCATCTTCGAGGATCGGGAGCACAAGTGGATCGGCTGGCTTGAGCGGCCGCTGGCGAAGCTCGGCAAAGTGGACATGCTCTCCGTCTGTATCGCGCTGATCGTGCTGCTGGTCACGGCGATGACCTTCGCCACGGAGGCGCACCAGCATGGTGGCGCTCACGCGGACAAGTCCGGCACGGTGATGCTCTCCGGAATCGCGGGCCTGATCACGTATCTCATCGTCGCGGGGCTCTCCGGGCATTTCGAGAACAAGCTGGAAGAGGAAGAGGAGCGCGAGCACGAGGAGGAGGAAGCGGCGAAGAGGGCCGGCAAGGACCCCAGCCTGGTCGGGGTCGGTGGCAAGGCGGCCTTCTTCATGTTCCTGTACCTCGAGGTGCTGGACGCGTCCTTCTCGTTCGACGGTGTGATCGGTGCCTTCGCCATCACGAACCACATCTTCTGGATGGCGCTCGGCCTGGGGATAGGCGCCATGTACGTGCGTTCTCTCACGGTCTACCTCGTGCGCCAGGGCACACTCGACGAGTACGTCTACCTCGAGCACGGCGCGCACTACGCCATCGGCGCGCTCGCCACACTCCTGCTGGTTACCATCAAGATCCAGATTCACGAGGTGATCACCGGTCTGATCGGAGTCGCGCTGATCGGCGCTTCCTTCTGGTCGTCCGTACAGCGCAACCGTCGGGTGGCCGCCGAGGGCGGAGACAGCGACGGCGGGGGAGGCGACGACGACGGCGGTGATGACGGCGGAAACTCCCCCGCGAAGCCAGCGGTCGAATCAGGCGTATGATCACCCGCCGGTCGGGTGTCAGCCCGGTCTGAACGCGGAACGCTCTAGCGGGGCGGCACCGAGTCCGACTCGGTGCCGCCCCGCGGCAGTTGACGGCATACGGAGTGGGTGGGGGTACGTGTGGTTTCCCTTTGGGAAAACTGGCGGCAGGGCTTAGGCAGGCGGGCGAGGTTCGCCCCCGTCGGCGGTTCCTCGGTACATTCGGTCGAACTGACCAAACGCAACTCCGTCGTATCTCTGACCAGGCAGGGAGCCGACAGCGGCAGCCTCCAGGTGAACCTCTCCTGGCGCATGCGGAGCTCCGACAACAACCCACGTCGGCTGAACCGCGGCTCACTTCGGCATCCCCTACGCGCGCTCAAGCCGACCGTGGTGCAGGCACACACGCGGGGAGTGGTGAGTGTCGATCTCGACCTGGCCTGCTTGTACGAGTTGACGGACGGCAGCAAGGGAGTGGTACAGCCGCTCGGCAACTTCTACGGCGATTTCAACGCCCCGCCGTACGTCAAGCTCACCGGCGACGACCGCTTCGGCTCACCGTCCGGTGAGACGATCTACGTGAACCTGGACTACAAGGAGCACATCAAGCGGCTGCTCTTCTTCGTCTACATCTACGACAACACCCCTGCCTTCGACCGCGCCAACGGGCTGCTCACCCTGATTCCGGGCAACGGCACCAGGGTTGAGGTCGCTGTCGACGAACACGCCCCGCAAGCCCGGTCCTGCGCCGTACTGCTGATGGAACACAGCAAGGACGACCTGCTGGTGCGTCGCGAAGTGCGGTACGTCTACGGCTTCCAGTCCGAACTGGATCGGTTGTACGGCTGGGGGCTCCGGTGGGGCCGTGGCCACAAGAAGTAGTCGCTGCGGCGGCCCCGAGGGCAGGCAGCCGCCGGCAGCGACCGCGACTGCTCCGAGCGTGTAAGACGCTCGTGCCGCCTGCCCTCCGGGGCAGGCGGCGGGATCACCTCTCGAGGAACTGCGGCCCCTGTGGGGGCAGCTCCGTCGCGCTGACCGGCGCCGTCGGCGGTACGGGTGGTGCGGCCGGCGGCTGCGGGTAGCCGTACACCGACTGTGGGTACCCGTACGCCGGTTGGGCCGCCGGAGGCTGCTGTGGCTGCGGCGGATAGCCGTACCCTGGCTGGGTCACCTGCTCCGGGGGGACGGTGAAGCCGGCAACCGCGCCCGCCGGCTGCGGCTGAGGTTCGGGCTCGGGGGGCGGGTCAGGCGTGGGTCCGGGTCCGGGTGGCGCTGGCTCCGGGCTCGGCCGAGGCTCGGGCCGCGGCTCTGGTACGGGGGAGGGGTCCGGGATATCCGGCTCGGACGGCGGTTCCGGTACGCTGCCGAGCGGCTGGCCGGTACGCTCCGTCTCGCTGCCGCCCTCGTCCACCGAGATGCCGAACTGGGTCGCCAGGCCGATCAGTCCGGTGTCGTACCCTTGTCCCAACGCGCGAAACTTCCACTCGTCACCCCGCCGATACAGCTCGCCGCAGATCATCGCGGTCTCCAGTCCGGTCTCGGGTTCGATGGGGAAGATCGCGAGAGCGCCGTCCGCGGATGTCCGGTCGCCGCCGTCCGCACTGGTCGTGTCGTGCAGCGTGAGCTGCAGTGCCCGCACCTGGGCGAATGTGCCGCCGTCCGCTGAGGCTGCCAGCATCACGCTCTGGACGGTGTCGTCCAGCCCGGCGAGGTCAGCCTCGACAGTGTCGGTCAGGCCGTTGGTCTCGCGCGCCTTGGGCAGGTGGCGCACCAGCCGGGAGGGGTGGCGCGGCTGGTTGTAGAAGATGAAGTCGTCGTCCGAGCGTACGCGGCCGTCCTCGCCCAGGACGAGCGCGGAGGCGTCGATGTCTGGTACGCCGTCTCCGGGGGGAGTCCAGCGCAGGACGGCTCGCACCGCGCTGCTGCCCAGCCGAATGTTCGAGCCCTTCACCATCGTGTGGGTCATACGTTCAATCCTGCCTCCCGGTGGCCGTCGTGGACAACGTCGACCAATGGTCGCTACTCGCTGGTAACGCGTTCTTCGCCTCTCCGGAGATTGCCGAGCCCGTCTCGAACGTACGATGTGTGGCCAGATCTCGCCCTTGCGGCGCGAGAAACCTCAGCCCCACACCCAGAGACGGATTCCTATGCGGCATTTCAGGCATCTCGCGCCTGAGGTCCGGCAAGCGCTCTTCCATCGGGAGCCTGCCGATTTCGGGCCGGACTCCCCCGCGCGTACGCTAGGCAGCGCCCTCGGTGGGACGCTGTACTGCCCGGCCAACCGCCCGAGGTTGGCCGCGGACGTGCGGAAACAGGCGGACCGGGGGGTCGTGTCGATGGTGCTCTGCCTCGAGGACTCCATCCAGGACGGTGAGGTGCCGGCCGCCGAGGCGAACCTCGTCGAGCAGTTCGCCGAGCTGTGCTCGGTGTGGCGGCCATCCGCCGTAACGGAGCCCGCCGCAGCAGATTCCCCGGTAACGCGGAAGATGACGCAGCCCGTGCCAGGGCAGGCTGGGGCAACGGAGCGCTCGGCGGCCGAGCGCGGAGCTGACGACACCGGTGCCCCCCTGCTCTTCATTCGCGTCCGCCGTCCGGACCAGATCCCGGATCTGGTCCGGCGACTGGGAGCGGATGCGCGACTGCTGTCCGGGTTCGTGCTGCCGAAGTTCACCCCCGATTCGGGTCGGTGCTTCCTGGAGGCGTTGAGCGTCGCCGAAGAGGCGAGCGGGCGACGGTTTCTGGCCATGCCCGTGCTGGAGTCACCGGAGCTGCTGCATCTGGAGAGTCGCGTGCGGATCTTGACCGGGCTCGCCCGCCTGCTGGAACAGCACCGCGAGCGGGTGCCCGCTCTACGCCTCGGGGTCACCGATTTCTGTTCCGCGTACGGCCTGCGGCGTACTCCCGAGATGACCGCCTACGACGTGCAGTTGGTCGCCTCCGTCATCTCGGACGTGGTCAACGTCCTGGGGCGCGCGGACGGTACGGGATTCGTCGTGACCGGGCCGGTGTGGGAGTACTTCCGTACGCCGGAGCGCATGTTCAAGCCGCAACTGCGCAGCAGTCCCTTCCTGAGCGGTCGCGCGGAGGAGCTGCGTGCCAACCTCATCGAGCACGACATGGACGGCCTGCTTCGCGAGATCGAGCTCGACCGGGCCAACGGGCTGCTGGGCAAGACCTGCATACACCCCTCACACGTCGCCCCCGTCCACGCGCTCTCGGTCGTGACCCACGAGGAGTACACCGACGCCACGGACGTGTTGCGACCCGAGAGGGCCGGCGGAGTGCTGCGTTCCGCCTACACCAACAAGATGAACGAGGTGAAGCCCCACCGCGCCTGGGCGGAGCGTACGCTGCTGCGCGGCGAGGTGTTCGGGGTGGCACAGGAGGGCGTCGGCTTCGTCGAACTGCTCGCGGCTGGCAGCAAGTGAGGAACGGGGGCGAGGGTGAGCGTGCTGGACACTGTCGGGTGGGACGAGACGACCTGGTCGGGCGAATGGGTCACCGACCGGCTCGGTGTCGAACTGACCAGTGACGTACGACCATTGGTGGGCCTCGCGCTGCGCCACAATCCGAGGCGTGCCCACCTCCTGGTCTCTCGGGTGCTCGGGAAGCACATCCCGCAGCTGCCCAGCGTCGTGCTCTCCGCGGGCACGGATCTTGGCCGCCGGGTGTACGAGCTGCTCGGCGAGTCCGCGCGGCAGGCCGTGGTGTTGGGCTACGCCGAGACGGCGACCGCGCTCGGGCACAGTGTCGCCGACGGGATCAGCGCGGGTCTGAGCTCGGCCGCGGCGGACGACCGTACGGACGCCGGGTGGCAGGCGGCGCGGCCGACGGAGGCGGTGGGCGTGCCCTACCTGCACTCCACCCGCCGTCCGGTGCCCTCGGTGGCCTCAGCCGGAGGCTTCGAGGAGGAGCACTCGCACGCCACCTCCCATCTGCTCCTGCCCGAGGATCCTGAGCTGCTGGCCGGTACGGGACCGCTGGTGCTGGTCGATGACGAGCTCTCCACCGGCCGGACCGTACGGAACACCATCACCGCGCTGCACGCCCGCCATCCCCGGGACCGGTACGTGCTCGTTACCCTGCTCGACATGCGCTCCGAGCGGGATGTCGCGGCGGTGGCGAAGTGCGCCGCCGACCTCGGTACCCGGGTGGACGTCGTCGCGCTGGCCGCCGGCGGCATCCAGCTCCCCGCGGACGCGCTGACCCGGGGGCAGGCGCTGGTCGCGGAGCACTCCGCACGGCAGGAGTCTTCGGCCGCGACCGTGCCGCGCGTACGAGGTGGCGGCTTGCCGGACGTACGGGCGACGGCACCGGCCGTGAAGGAGGCGACGCCGGCCGCGAGGGAGGCTTCCCGGGAGAGGGCCGTAGCGCCAGCACCGCCGATCCGGGTCGCACTGGACTGGCCGGCCGGCCTGCCGGATGGTGGCCGGCACGGTTTCACCCCCAACCACCGCGCCCGTCTGGAAGCGGTGCTGCCGGACATGGCGGTCCGCCTCGCGACGGCACTGAGCGCCGCGGGCGTCGTTGCGGCGGACCCCAGAGGCGATTCGGCCAGCGTGGCACCCGGTGCGGAGGCCGGTGGGCACGCGCGGGACACCGGCGGGCGCGTGCGGGACACCAGCCACCGGCCAGAGCCACCGCACACGCCCCGGGTGCTTGTACTGGGTTGTGAGGAGCTGATGTACGTGCCGCTGCGGCTGGCGCACGCGCTGGAGCGGCGGTTCGGTCAGCGAGCCGAGGTGCGCTTCTCCACCACCACTCGCTCGCCGGTGCTCGCCGTGGACGATCCCGCGTACGCCATCCGCACCCGGCTCTCCTTCCCCGCACACGAGGGGCCACGGGGCCCGGAGGCGGGCGAGCCGCAGGCACCACTCGGCACGCACGAAGGGCACCCCGGCGAGCGGGACGCGCATTCCGAGGAGCGGTACGCGTACAACATAGCCCCGGGCACCAACCCCGACCGCCGCTTCGACGCCGTCGTCGCCGTCGTGGACTCGGTCGCCGACACCCCGGCCCTGCACGCCTCCGACGGTCTCCTCGCGCAACTCACTCCGCACACCGACGCGGTGCTCCTCGCCGTACTGCCCAGCTACGTCCCGCCGCCACGCCCGCTGCGCGGACCGGAGTTCTCCTCGTACCGGCCGGAGGATGTCGGCTGGCTGTTGCAGGACCTGTCCGAGGTGGAGTTGGAGGCGCCAACCGAGGAGCGCGAGGAGGCTGTCCAGCGTGGGGGCGCGCACTACGCCGAGTCGCTGCCTGTGGAGTACCAGCCCACTCCGGAGTACCAACAGCTGTTCCACGCCGCGCTCGAGTCCTCCGCAGCCCGCATCGCCCACGCGGTGGGCACCGTGACCGAGACGGTGCTGGCCGAACGTGGCCCGCGTCCCGTACTCGCCTCGCTGGCGCGCGCCGGGACACCGGTCGGCGTCCTGATGCGCCGCTGGGCCCAGCACGCGCACGGGCTGGAAATCCCCCACTACACCCTGTCCATCGTGCGTGGTCGGGGGATCGACGGTACCGCCCTGCGCTATCTCGCCGGTCACCACGATCCCGCCGATGTCGTCTTCGTCGACGGCTGGACCGGCAAGGGGGCCATCACCCGGGAACTGGCCGAGGCGATACGCGCCCACCCGGGCTTCGCCCCCGAAGTAGCGGTGCTGGCCGACCCGGGTGGCTGCGTCCGGACGTACGGCACCAGGGAGGACTTCCTGATCCCGTCCGCCTGCCTCAACTCGACGGTCTCCGGGCTGGTTTCGCGTACAGTGCTGCGGGCCGACCTGGTGGGGCCGGACGACTTCCACGGCGCCAAGTACTACCGCGAGCTGGCGGAGGCGGATCTGAGCCGGCACTTCCTGGACACGGTCGCGGCCCGGTTCGATGAGGTGCGCCCGGCGGTGCTGCGTGACGTCCCCGCGCTGCTGTCCGCGGATCGCAGCCCCACCTGGGTGGGTTGGCGTGCGGTGGAGCGGATCAGCGAGGAGTACGGGATCAACGACGTCAACCTCGTCAAGCCCGGTGTGGGGGAGACGACCCGGGTGTTGCTGCGCAGGGTGCCCTGGCGGATTCTGGCCAGGCGCGGCGCGGGCAGCGACCTCGACCACGTGCGGTTGCTCGCCGAGCAGCGCGGCGTCCCGGTGGAGGAGATCGACGAGTTGCCCTACAGCTGTGTGGGCCTGATACATCCCCGCTACACCAGGGGAGCCACCGGTGCCGACGGAAAGGCCGTCCAGTGACCGTGCTGATCGCCAGCGACCTCGACCGCACGTTGATCTACTCCGCCGCCGCTCTCGACCTGCGGATGCCGGACCGGGAGGCGCCTCGACTGCTGTGCGTGGAGACGTACGGCGGCAAGCCACTGTCGTACCTGACCGAGACCGCCGCGACGCTGCTGGTCCGGCTCGCCGAACGCGCGGTCTTCGTGCCCGCCACGACCCGCACCCGCGAGCAGTACCACCGCGTGCGCCTGCCGGGCCCGCCCGTCCGGTACGCCGTGTGCGCCAACGGCGGACACCTGTTGGTGGACGGGGAGTCCGACCCGTCCTGGCACCGAGGGGTGCGGCGGGCGCTGGCCGACTGCGCGCCACTGGACGAGGTGCGAGAGCGGCTGCGGCGTACCGCAGATCCCGGTTGGCTGCTCAAGGAACGGATCGCGGAGGACCTGTTCGCCTATCTGGTGGTCGACCGGGAACAGTTGCCGGACACCTACGTCAAGGAGCTGGCCGACTGGGCCGAACCGCGTGGCTGGACCGTGTCACTGCAGGGCAGGAAGATCTACGCGGTGCCCGGTCCGCTCACCAAGAGCGCCGCGGTCGCGGAGGTCGCGCGGCGTACCGGCGTGACACACACCTACGCGGCCGGTGACTCCCAGCTGGACGCGGACCTGCTCCAGGCGGCCGAGCACGGTTGGCGCCCCGGACACGGGGAACTGGCCGACGGTGGTTGGGACGTGGAGCACGTCGTCCCGCTCCCGGAGCGGGGGGTGGCGGCGGGCGAGCGAATACTCGAGGAGGCACTGCGCGCCGTGCGGTAGGCCCCGGACGGCCGCGGGCCGCAAGCCCACCGGCCGCGGGCCGCATGTCTGTCGGTCGCGGGCCCGACGTCAGCCGCAGCAGCCCCCACCGCAGCAGCCCCCACCACCACCGGCTGGCGCAGAGGAGGCGGCCGAGCCCGCCGCGCCGCTCACGGCGACGGTGGAGAGCAGCTTGACGGTGCCCTGGTGCCCTTCCGGACAGTCGGCGGGCGCGCTCGCCTCGCTCATCGGGCGGCTGACCTCGAAGTCGCTGCCGCACTCCCGGCAGCGGTACTCGTATCGCGGCATGACCGAAGCATAGCCGCGCCGCGGTCCCCACCCGAGCGCCCGCCGTACGGTGGTCCGCGGCTCCACGGGAGCGCCCGCAGCTACCGGCCGCCGGGACAGCACCGCATGGGCGGCGGCGCCGGTCAGGAGCCGCCGCCGCGCTCCCGGCGGATCATGTCCACCACTTCCTGCACGGTCTCGCGTACGGAGTCCAGCTCCATCAGGAAGTGCCAGTAGTCCGGGTGCCGGCCGGTCAGTCCCGCGACGGCCCGGTCCACCCGCTCCACCGACTGGTCCAGCGGATTCGCGTGCCGGGGGTCCGGGGTGCTGCGGCCCGCCATCGCCAGTCGCTGGGCGTCCCGGATGGCGAACCGGGCTCGTTCCACCTCGGGCTTCTCGTCGAAGCTGACCTCGTTCAGCCGCTGCAGTCGGTCGCCGGCCGCCTTGATCGCCTCGTCCGTGGTGTTCAGCAGAGCCCGCACGGTCGACAACAGGGCCGTGGCGTCCGGCCAGCGCTGTTCGTCGCGCGCCCGTTGCGCCTCCTGGAGCTTCTGCTCGGCCTGCCGCACGGCTCGTACGGCCTCGTCCGGCACCTGCTGGAGGTCCTCCCAGCAGGCGGCGCTGAACCTCCGCCGCAGCTCGCTGAGCACCGGTTCGACCTTGCCGGACCGGGTGTCCAGCGCCTGTGCCCTCGTACGCAGCGAGCTGAGCCGCTTGTCCGTCTCCGCGGCGGTCTCGGGCAGCCGTGCGGCGGCACCGCGGATCGCCTCGGCCTCCCGTGCGACATGCGCGGCGCGTTGCAGCGTGTCCCGTACGCCGTGCTGGCCCGCGCCCTCGTTCAGCTTGGTCAGCTCCGGGGAGAGGGTCGCCAGCCGGGCGGCCAGGTCGTCGGCGGTGAGTCCGGAAGCCCGGGCGGTGTCCAGGGCGTTGGACGCCTCGAGCAGTCCCTGCCGGCCCCGCTCTACCGCCGGCGCCAGCTGGGCCAGCTGCGTCTCGGCTTGTTCCAGCAGGCGTCCCAGGCCGTGCTCGAACCGCTCCAGCTCGGACTTCGTGCGCTTGAGCTGGTCGGTGACCCGGTTCAGTTCGGCGCGTGCCCCGGAGGCGGCTCCGGAGTCGAGGTCGTCCCGGTCCAGGTCGTGCGCGTCGACGGCGGTGATGTACTCGTGGCTCACCTGGTCGATGCGACTGCCCAGGGCTTCGAAGTCCTGCACCGCCTTGCGCGCCGCCGGGGAGTTCTCGACCGCGGTGATCGTCTCTATGGAGATGCGCAGTCCGCGCTGGGCGGTGTCCAGGTCGTAGAAGGCGGCTGCTGCGGCGTCCTTCGCGGCCTGTGCGTCGGCCCGCAAGCTCTCGGCACGGCCGCTGCCCCATCCCCATCGGCGCGCACCGCCGCCGTTCATCGCCACGTGACCTCTCCCCGTGAGCCGCCGCTGATTCCGTTCATTCTCCCACCCGGGTACAACGAACACAGGGGCCGTTCCGTTCACCCTCGGTGCGGCCGTGTCTCAGCCGTGCCGCTTCGGAGTCCGGGAACGGCGATTGGGTCCGCCGACAGCGACGGGGTAGGCTGTGGCGTCACCACATCCGGGCGCATAGCTCAGCGGTAGAGCGCTGCCCTTACAAGGCAGATGTCACTGGTTCGATCCCAGTTGCGCCCACCAGCGTCCCGTACGGACGAAGGCCCAGGCCATCCGGCGCGAAGCCGGAAGCCTGGGCCTTGTGCGTCGCCCGGCGAGGCGTGTCCGCGCGGGCTGTCGTGGTGCTCTCCGCGCGGTGACGCCCCCTCCGACCGAGCCACACGCCAGCTCGTGGCCGAAGGGGGCTGGGTCACCAAGCGTCCACCGGAGGGCCACGGGTTCGGCGTGGTCCGTACGTCAGCTGGGGCGCCTGGACGCACCGGCGTGGACCCGCGCGGCGTCAGCGTCGATCAGGTGTTGTTGGCCAGGGCGAGCAGCCGGTCCATGGAACCGTTGAAGTTGTTCCGGTCGACGTCCCCGGAAATGCCGCTGACCGAGCCCTTGGCTGTGTACTGCCACACCGTCCAGGTGGGGAAGCCCGCCGGGATGGTGGGGCTGCCGGTGGTCCAGTGGGCCACCCACAGCGGGGACTTGTCCGCCATGCCGGTCCAGCTGTTGGTGCAGGCGTTCCACCAGCTGGCGGTCGTGTAGATGACCATGTCGCGGCCGGTGCGCTCCTTGTACGTGGTGTAGAAGTCGTTGATCCAGGAGCGCATCTGCGACGCGGACTTGCCGTAGCACTGCGAGCCGTACGGGTTGGTCTCGATGTCCAGCACCCCGGGAAGGGTCTGGTCGTCCCGTGACCAGGCTCCGCCGTTGTCGACGAAGTAGTTCGCCTGCGCCGCGCCGCTGGAGGTGTCGGGGCGGGCGAAGTGGTAAGCGCCGCGGATCAGGCCGGCCTTGTGGGAGTTGGGGTAGTTCGAGTTGAAGCTCGGGTCCTTGTAGCCGGTTCCCTCGGTCGCCTTCATCCAGGCGAAGTCGATGCCGGCGTTCTTGACCGAACCCCAGTTGATGGACCCCTGCCAGTGCGACACGTCGATGCCGGCGGGGCCGGCGGCCCGCTTGGTGCTGTCCTGGTCCGCGCCCGGACCCTTCGGCGCACTCCAGCCCATGAAGGCTTCGCCTTCCTTGATCTTGTCGCCGGGCTGTGGCTGGTCGGCGGCCGAAGCGGTGCCCCCACTGGTCAGCAGCAGCGCCATGGCGGCGCTCAGGGCACCGGCGGCGGCAACCGCCCGGCGCCGGCCGGCGAGTGGACCGAGGGGTCTGAGGGAGTGCATCACGTACCTCCAGGCAGATGTGTGGGGCCAGTGGGGCCTGCGTGGAACATGTGTCCCGTTGACGGGAACACGTCACAAGTAAGGCATGTGTGTGGAGAGGCGTAAAGAGACTTCCCTCCGACCTATGGTCTAGTCCACACATGGGGTACTTGAGCAGGGAGGACGTGCCATCTGTCGGGAAAACTTTCAGTACGCCGGGACTGTGACAGTCTCTCCCGCTGACACTCAGGACCGCTGAATCCCCGTGTTCAGGGAGTGTCGCCCGGCGCGGTCGCGGCGACCGGTCGGCGCCGTATGAAGTACGCCGCGAACCAGCCGGCCGCGAAGAGGGCGAGCAGGGAGACGGCCGTGCCCACCCACGCGGTGTCCAACCACTGACTGCCGAGGTAGCCGAGGCTCACGGTGTACGCGGCCCAGCACACTCCCGCGAGGGCCGACCACGGCACGAAGTCCTTCGCCCGACGATGCGCCGCACCCGCCGTCAGGCTGACGACCGAACGGCCGGCGGGCGCGAACCGGGCGAGCACCACCAGCGTGCCGCCGCCGCGCACGAGGGCGTGCCCGAGGCGGTCATGAGCGGACGTCAGACGACGGGAGCGCGCGATAGCCCGACGGAGTCGGGGGCCACCGCGCCAGGCGAGCTGATAGACCGCCAGGTCGCCCAGGAAGGAGGCCAGCGCCGTGCAGGAGACAAGGCCGAGCATCTCGACGAAGTGCGTGCCGGACTGCGCCGCTTCGGCTGCTGTCGTCCCGGCCACGGCCGCGGCGGCGGCGATGACCAGCACCCCGCTGGGCAACACCGGCAGGAAGACGTCGAGAAGCACCGAAAGTGTGATCAGGCCATAGATCCATGGGGTGCCGACCGCCCACCCCAGGAGTTCCGGCACGCTGATTCCCCGTTCGCTCGCTACAGCCAGCCGCTTACCGCCGTCCAGCCTACGCGGAGGTACCTCGCACGGAGCGTCCGGGGCGGTGCGGCGGGCCGTGCGGCACGATCGCGCGGGGGCTGGGATAGGCATGCACTCGGCTGTTCCGCCGACGCACCACCGGGCCAGGCGGAGGGAGCCGGCACGAGGTTCTCCCACGCATCGCGGGAGTCCCGGAACCGGTCGCGACGGACTAATGAGGAGCGAATGGCTGTGCGGAGTGGATTCACCTTGACGACCGTGGTCACGGCGGCCTTGCTGCTGTCCCTGACCGGAGTCGCCTCAGGGACCGACACCGGCGGGAGTACGGACGGCGGCGGCGATCGTGGCGGCGGTCGGCACCACGGCGCCGACTACCGGCTGCGTGCGAGTGGGGAGTTCGGACCGGCCGGAGCCGACGGCAAGGCGGTCACCTACGACGAGCGGCTGGTGCCGCACGGAGCCGGTGTCAAGGTGACGCAGCGCGCGGACCGGGACGGGATGTCGGTGGCCGTGCGAGTGCGCGGGGTCGCGGCGGACCACACCTTCGGCGTGCACGTGCACACCGGCGTCTGCACGGCGGACCCGGACGCCGCAGGACCGCACTACCAGAACGTACGGGACCCGGAACCACCGTCCACGGACCCGGAGTACGCCAATCCGCGCAACGAGGTGTGGCTCGACTTCACCTCGGACGACGACGGCACCGCGCGCTCCGCCGCCTGGCACCCCTGGCAGTTCCGGCCGGGCGAGGCCCGCTCGGTCGTGCTGCACGAGCGGGCGACCAGCAGCGAGCCGGGCGAGGCGGGCATGGCGGGTGAGCGAGTGGCCTGCTTCACCGTGCCGTTCATGGGTGGCGAGGCGGCGTCCGGCGGGGCGTGAGCCGGTTCGGACGCGGTCGCCGGACGCGTCACCCCTAAGGAAGTCCACGTCCCGACGTCCCTCCCGTACGAGCGGCTCGTACGGGAGGGACGGGCTGACTGGCGACGGGCGCGCCGGGATCAGTCACGCACCGGACCACCCGACGGGGACAGGGCGCGCTCGAGAATCCGGGCCAGTCGGACGCCGCGTGCCGTGGCCTTCGCTCGGGTCATGCCGAGCCGGGCCGAACGGCCGTGGGTCGTAAGGGTCATCAGGTGGTTGCCGAACCACGGACCGCCGGTCAGCCGCCAGTTGATCGGCGGCCTGCCCGCACGGCCGTGCCGGGCCAGCGCACGCCCCAGCAGTCGGCCCGCGCCGCTCCAGCCGAAACGGAAGCCGACCCGGATGAACGCCGGGATGCTGTTGTGCATCGGGGAGCAGGTCAATTGCAGGACGCGGGAGCGCAATTCGGGCGGCGTGCCCGGAGTGCCGGCGACGTCGGGGGTGTTCGCGGGGAGCCGGGTGAGGTCCGGTTCGGCGACGTAGGCGTGGTGCACGTCCCCGGAGAGCACGCAGAGCGTCGCGGGGGCCTCCGCGCCCGTGCCGACCTCTCGGATCAGCTCGGTCAGCGAGTCGAACGAGGAGGGGAACGCCGCCCAGTGCTCCAGGTCAGCGGCCCGTCGCACCTTCTCGCCCAACCGGGCCCACCGCGGTCCGCGGCTACCGGCGCAGAGGGCGGCGTTCCACGTCTCGGCGTCATGGATGGCGGGCGGCAGCAGCCAGGGCAGTGAGGAGCCTATGAGCAGGTGGTCGTACTCCTCGCGCGCGGTGAGCGCCTGCTCCCGCAACCACTTCAGCTCGTCGTCGTCCAGCATGGCGCGGTGTTCCTCGGACAGCACCCGGGCGGCCCGGGTGTCGGCCATCAGCAGCCGCACCCGACCGAAGTCCCGGCGGAAGCTCCAGCGCGCGGTCTCCGGCTCGGTGTCCGCGCGCTCCGCGAACTCCCGCAGCAGCTCGGTGCCGTCCTCAGCCGACCGTACGGCCGTGAACAGCGGGTCCTCGGCCAGCTCTCCCGGCGAGAGGTTTCCCAGGTGCTGGTAGACCCAGTACGAGGTGAGGCCGCCTAGGATGCGTTCCCGCCACCAGTTGGTGGCACGGATGTCCCGCTGCCAGGCGGCGCTGGTGTTCCAGTCGTCGATCACGTCGTGGTCGTCGAAGATCATGCAACTGGGCACGGTGGACAACAGCCAGCGGACGTGGGGCGCGAGCCAGGACTCGTAATAGAGCGAGGTGTACTCCTCGTAGTCCGCGACCTGGTCCCAGGGCGGCTCGCTCAGGTCTCGGCGCTCGGCCAGCTCCGCGCGCACCTTTTCGGAGGTCTCGTCCGCGTACACCTGGTCGCCCAGCAGCAGGAGTACGTCCGGCAGCGTGCCGCCGGCGAAGGCGCTCCGGGCGAGGGCGTCGAGCGCGTCCGGCCCCATAGCGTCGTGGTGGCTGTCGGCCGGGCGGGCCGCCCACCGGCAGGAGCCGAACGCCAGCCGCAGCTCGCCCCGGCCGTCCGGCTGCGGGGTGCGGATGACGCTGGGCGGCAGGTCGGAATCGGAGTCGGGCAACGGCCAGACCTCCGTGCCGTCCAGCAGCACGCGGTACGGCGTCTCGGTGCCGGGCTCCAGGCCGACGACGGTGATCAGGGCGTAGTGGTGGCCGGAGACCCGCCAGCTGCGGGCCGTGCCGCCGGCGGCGGAACCCTCGCAGCGCACCTCCGCCTCACAGGGGCCGTCGGTCTCCACCCACACGGTCGCGGTGTCCTCGTCCACGTACCGCAGCAGCGGGCCCAGTCGCAGTGCCGCCATCGGGTCCTCCCTCCATCGTCCGCAACCGTACGAAACGACGGAGGGCAGCCGGTAGTTTCCGGCTGACCGGCATACGTGACGCGGGGGACGGTACGGGCGACCGTCCCCCGCGTCACGCGCGCGGCTGGCTCAGCAGCCGGAGAGCACGCCCTCCAGCGCGCCCTTCTCCGCCGAGTCGACCGTCATGTCGTAGGTGTGCTTGACCCACACCCAGCTCTGGGCGTACGTGCAGTGGTAGCTCTCGCTCGGCGGCATCCAGTCGGCCGGGTCCTGGTCGCTCTTGGACTGGTTGACGTTGTCGGTGACCGCGAGCAGCTGGGCCACCTCGAGGTCGTTGGCCAGGCCCTCGCGCTCGTCCTGGGTCCAGTCGGCGGCACCGGAACGCCATGCCTCGGCGAGCGGGATCATGTGGTCGATGTCCACGTCGCTGGGGTCGGACCAGGTCTCGCCGTCGTACGGGCTCTCCCAGCTGCCGCTGGTCGGATAGCAGTCGCTGCCGGTCTCCACGCCCTCGCCGTCCCGCTTGAGGATGGCTTCGCGGGTGTCGCAGCTGTCGCCCTGGTCGCTCCAGTGCGGGAACTTGTCGCGGTCGTAGCCGTCCATGGAGCCCTCGGACTCCTCGGTCAGCTCGCCGAGCATGGTGCGGGCCTCCTCGGCGTTGGGCGGCGTGGGGGGTGCCGCCTGTGCGGAGCCGTTGGTGAGCACCATGGCCGTACAGATCGCGAGAAACACCGCGGCGGCGGCCAAAAGGGCCGGACGACGCGCGTAGACCTTGCGTATGCCGTGCATACGAACTCCCTCGTTCGGTGGGGGCACTTGAGGGCACACTCTCGAGCCGCCGGATGCCCGTCCAGCGGCCGACAGGTAACAGGGTGACGACGTGTGCACGTCACTTCAAGGCCCCGGGAGTGGGCAGCCTGGGGAGCTTTCCGGTCTTTGGTACATAGCGGACGCATGGTGGGCGCATGACCGTGGGATCCGCACTCCGTGGTGGTGCTCGCTCGGGGCGTCTGGCCTGGTCATCCATGATTTGCCGAGGTCTGTCATGCTTTGGCGTGATTGTCTGGGCGTCGAGTTGACCGGTGACGCGGTCGAGTGTCAGCGCCCGCGCCCGTACGGGTCC
Source organism: Streptomyces oceani (assembly GCF_001751245.1). GTDB lineage: Bacteria > Actinomycetota > Actinomycetes > Streptomycetales > Streptomycetaceae > Streptomyces > Streptomyces oceani. The sequence continues at coordinate 10,145 of NZ_LJGU01000127.1, read as the reverse complement.
TGTCGGATGCCCGGCATCGGCTGGCCGTCGGGCCGCCGCATCGCGTAGCCTGGGCGCGTCTGAAGGGGAGTAGCTCCTCGCCGGACCGTCGACACACTGGGCGGCCTCGCCGCCCCGGCGCCCGGAACACGTGCGTGGCTCGGTCATCCAGCGACCCGCAGGTGTCAGCGAGACCTTCGGCCGCAGTGTCCGCCTGTCGTGACGCTGCCGTGCCGAAGCGTGCGCGTGCTCCCGCGAACTCCTCCGGCGCGGCGGCCCGTACTCCTGGGGAACAACCGTGTTCAGTATCTCCGTCGCCGCCATCACCTTCGGCGTCGTCTTCCTCGCCGAACTCCCCGACAAGACGGCCCTCGCCGGGTTGGTGCTCGGCACCCGCTACCGCGCCTCGTACGTCTTCGTGGGCGTCGCCGCCGCCTTCCTAGTGCATGTGGCGCTCGCGATCGCGGCCGGCAGCCTCCTCTCACTGCTCCCCCGGCAGCTCCTGGACGCGCTGGTCGGCGTGCTCTTCCTGGCGGGTGCCGCGGTGCTGTGCTGGAAGAAGGACGAGGAGGCGGACGAGGACGCCAAGTCGCCCTCCGACCAGACCTTCTGGAAGGTCGCGGCGAGTGGCTTCTCGCTGATCCTGGTCGCGGAGTTCGGCGATCTCACGCAGATCATGACGGCCAACCTCGCCGCGTCGTACGAGGACCCGCTCTCGGTGGCCGTCGGCGCGCTGCTCGCGCTCTGGGCAGTGGCCGGCCTGGGCATCCTGGGCGGGCGCACGCTGATGCGCTACGTGCCGCTGAAGCTGATCACCAGGATCGCTGCCGGAGTGATGGCGGCGCTGGGCGCGTACAGCCTGTTCGAGGCAGCAACCGGCTGACCGGCTGTCCGGCTGATCGTGCCCGGGCCGCGTCAACCGCCGTTGGTCGGGGCCTCGGCGCGCAGCCGTACGGAGCCGTCCGGGCGGGCGTCGATCCGCAGGGCCGTCAGATCGGGGACGGCGATCGTGGGCGCGCACTCGGCGGCCCGTGGCCCTACTCCCACGACGGCCATGCCGGCCGCCCTGGCGGCTGCGATGCCCATCGCGGAGTCCTCGAACGCCACGCAGTCCGCCGGCTCGTGGCCCAGTTCGGCGGCGCCCTTCAGGAAGCCCTCCGGGTCGGGTTTGCTCGCGCTCACCGACTCGGCGGTCACCTGAACCAGCGGCATCGTCAGCCCGGCGGCGCCCATGCGGGCCGTGGCGAGACGGACGTCAGCCGAGGTCACCAGGGCGTACGACACCCCGGAGCCGGCCAGGTCGGCGAGGAAGGCCGGTGCGCCCGGCACCGGGACGATCCCGTCCAGGTCCGCCGTCTCGAGGGCCAGCAGCTCGTCGTTCTCCGCCCGGTTGACCTCCGCCGACCGGTCGGGGAGAAGAGCGGCCATGGTGGCGTGTCCCTGCCTGCCGTGCGCTGCTCGCAGCACCTCCGCCGGGTCCATGCCATGCCTCGCGGCCCAGCCGCGCCACACGCGTTCGACGACCGCGTCCGAGTTGACCAGCGTGCCGTCCATGTCCAACAGCACGGCCCGGAACGGGCCTACCGTCTCTGAGCTGCGCATGTGTCCTCTTCGGGGGTGGTGTGGCGTACGAGATGCAAGGGCGGGGGCTGGGCTCCCGGACTTGCACGCACAAAGTCGGCTCCGCCCGCCGGTCAGGGACGCCCCTCTCGTCAGGTGAGGGGCTCGGACGGAGCCACTTTGTTCCCTCAACGTACAAAACAACCGCCCGGTACGCCAGCGCGCCTCTTCGGGCGCGTCAGTCCGGGCTGCCGGCCGCACGTTGACGTCCCTCCGGGACGTGAGCCGAAGGGCCCGCCGGGCGCGAGAAGTTGATAACGCCGTCGTGGGGGTTTTGAGGTGGCGCGGTGAACGAGACTGCTATCGTTGGTCGTATGGCTAATTCCGGGGGTCATCCCAAGGTCTCCCCTCGCGGCCAGCGGCGACGTGAGCAACTGGTGGAAGCGGGTGTCGAACTACTGGCGGAAGGTGGCTGGCCAGCGGTGACCACCCGGGCCGTCGCTGATCGCGCCGGCGCCAACCAGGGCCTGCTGCACTACCACTGGGGCGGACTGCCGCGGTTCCGGGAGGCCGTGGTCCAGCGCGCCGCCTCCGCCGTCTTCGGCGCCTTCGCGGACCAACTGGTCGCGTCCCACAGCGTGGAGGACGCCCTGGCCAGACTGCCGGGGCTGTTGCAACTGCCGGAGGGCGACCTCGTCGGTCGGTTGTCCGTCGAACTCCTGGCGGGCGCCGCCCGGGACCCCGAACTGGGCGCGCTGATCAAGGACTATCTGGCCCGGGCGCGTACGGAGACCGCGGACTGGTTGGCGCGGCACCGTCCCGACGATCCTCCCGGCACCGGGACCCTGCTGATCGCCCTGCTCGACGGGTTGTACCTGCACAGCCTCCTGGACCCCGAGGTGAGCGTCGGGCAGGCTCTGGAGGCGCTCAACGCCCTGGTGTTGGGCCAGAAGGCCACTCCGGTGTCACCCGACCCGGCCACGGCGCGGGAGGCCGACCCTGAGGGCTGAGGGCGCCGGAGGACCGCCGTCGGCCGAGAAGCCCGACTGGCTCTTCGGCGCCGGCGCCTCGGCGTGGGAGAAGACGCTCGCCCACACCGCCGCCGCGGTCGGCTGCGGGCTGTTCGCATGGGGCGTTGACGGTGCGGACTGGGCCTGGTGGCAGTGGTTGTTGGGACTCGCGCTGGTGTGGGATTTGGCCGGGGGAGTGGTGGCGAACAGCCTGGACTCCGCGAAGCGCTTCTACCATCGGCCGCTGCCCGCGCCCTCCGGGGCACTCGCCCGCTGCCTGCACCACCCGGTCGGGTTCGCGGCAGCGCATGTACAACCGATCCTCGTCGGACTGCTGTTCGGCGGCCCCTGGTGGTGGGGCCTGGTGTGGTATGCGGCCGCGCTGGCCGGTGTGCTCGCGGTGACCGGCGTGCGCCGCCTTCCGGAGGTGCCGGACCGGCTCCAACGGCCCCTGGCCATGGGCCTGGTGGGTACGGGTGTGCTGGCGGCGCCGCTGCTGTCCGCGCCCGAGGGCTTCGGCTGGCTGCCCGCGGTGCTGCTCCTGAAGCTGGTCGGCGCGCACGCCGTGCCCGAAACCGCCGCCGTCGAACCGGACTCCGCCAGGCCCTCGGCGTAGGGACCCGCGCCGTCCTCGCGCGTCGGTTTCTTCCGTCGGCGCCTCCCCGCCGGTACGGGCAGCGGCGGCGGGCGCCGCCGATCTCCACGGGATCGCAACCGGATACGGGACAGCGGCGTCGTACGTGGCGGGGCGGCCGATGCCGATAGGGTATTCCGGCGGCTGCTCGCCAGGCCGGACCACATGGGGCCGCCCCGGCGGCGACGTGCCTACGCGGCCGGGCTCGCGGGCGCCACGCTCGAGCTCGGTGGCCCGGACGGCCCGAGCACCGGTTCCACGACGGCCCCGGCGGACGGGCGTCGCCTGGCCGGATCAGGTGGTCGGTGGCTGTCCCGCGTCCGACCACCTGGATGATGGTGCGAGAAGGAACGGCGAAGCGAACGGGAGACGGGGGAACGTGACGGCCAAGACGCCCGAGGAGCGGGCAGCGGGGGAGGGCGCCGGCTCGACTCGCGCGCCACTGGTGCAGCAGGGCCTGCTCCAGGGCCTGGGTTCCCGGGGCGGCATGGCGCTGGTCGCGCTCTGGCTGCTCGCGGGCGCGCTCGCGACGCGTCAGGCGGCGGCCGTACTCCGCCAACCCTCCGACGAGCGACTGACCGACCTGCTCGGTTGGCTGGGCGACAACGGCGCGTTGCTTTCGCCTGGTTCCCTCTACGACGCGACCAATCCCTTCACCGGCACGCCGTTCGCCGGGATGGTGCTCAAGCCACTCGCTCGTACCGTCGAGCAGGGGCTCGGGGTGGTTTGGACCTTTGGCACCCTGCTGCTGGTCGTGGCGGTCGGACTGATCGCCGTACGGTCCCTGCCCGGGCTGCTGACCAGGCGGGGCGCGCTGTTCGCCGTGCCGGTGGCGCTGAGCCTGTTGGTGCTGTCGCTGCCCGTGCGCAGCACCTTCACCCTGGGCCAGACCGGCATCCTGCCGGTGCTGCTGGTGCTCGTCGGATGGCTCGGGTTGCGGCGCGGGGCCGGCGAGGACGGCCGTCTCGGCGGCGCGCTGATCGGCCTGGCCGCCGCGCTCCAGCCGGGCGTGCTGCTCTTCCTCCCGCTGCTGTGGTTCACCGGGCGGCGCTCCGGCGCGGTGACCGCGGGCGCGACCTTCGCCACCGGCACGATCTTGGCCTGGCTGGCGTCCCCAGGCGACTCGTGGACGTACTGGGTGCACCACATAGCGGGAGTGGGCCTCGGCGAACCGTCCGACCACGTGGGCAACCAGTCGCTGCACGGACTGCTGCTCCGCCTCGGGCTGCGCGGCCCGGTGGAGATCGCGCTGCTGCTCGTGCTCGCGGGCCTCGTCTGCTGGTTCGCGTTGCGCCGGGCGGTGTACTACGCGCGGGACGGCCAGCCGCTGCTCGCCGCCGCGCTGGCGGGCTGCGCGGTGGTCGCGATCTCGCCGACGGCCTGGCAGCACCAACAGCTGTGGATTTTGCTGGCGCTGGTCGGCCGGGTGGGGCGGCGTACCGGGGACCGGTTGATGTGGCCGGTGCTGGTGGTGCTCGTGATGACGCTGGAGAGCCGGGCCCTGGTGCCGAACATGCCCGTCATGACCGACATCGGGGCGAACGCCCCACTGATCGCGGCGCTGGCCGCGGCCTGTGCGGTGCCGTTCCTCTCCCGGGACTCGGAGAGTTGGGCGAAACCGGAACCCTCCGGCCCGTTCAGCCGCCCCAACCTCATGCTCGAGCTGCTGCTCGTGCGGGTGGGCTACTTCGGCTACTCGTACGTCCGTGCCCACGCGACCGGCGGACGTGCCACTTCGGAGAGCCACGGCGAGCAGATCCTGGACCTGGAGAGTCTGCTGCGCATCGACTGGGAGTACGGGCTGAACCAGTTCACGGCCCGCACGCCCTGGTTGGAGAGCTTCTGCAACTTCTACTACAGCACCTTCCACTTCCTCATCCCGATCACGCTGCTGGTGGTGTTGTACGTCCGCCGGCCGCGCGACTACCGCAGCGCGCGTACGGCCCTGAGCTTCGCCACCCTGCTGGGCCTGGTCGGCTTCTGGCTCTATCCACTGGCCCCGCCGCGGCTGATGCCGGGCCTGGGCTACATCGACACCGCGCACGGTCCGCAGGACCTGTCCGACCCGGAGTTCGGCGCGCTGACGGAGATGTCCAACCAGTACGCCGCGATGCCCTCGCTGCACGTCGGCTGGTCGTTGTGGTGCGGCGTCGTCATCATCGGGATGACCTCCAAGGTGTGGCTGCGGGCCCTCGGCGTGCTCTATCCGCTGCTCACCACCTTCGTGGTGATGGCGACCGCCAACCACTACCTGCTGGACGCGGTCGCCGGAGTGGCGGTCGTGCTGATCGGCTTCGGCCTCCAGCGGGTGCTTGACCGGCTGCGTGGGTCTGTTCCGAGCGCGGAACGGGCGGCCGTACCGGACGCGGGTACGGACCCGGTGTCACGGCACGGGACGACCGTACGGCCGGGTACCGGGAGCCCCGAAACGGCGGAACCGGCGGACGCCGGGCCGCCGGAAGCGGAGCGGCGACCAACCGTGNCTGGAGAGTCTGCTGCGCATCGACTGGGAGTACGGGCTGAACCAGTTCACGGCCCGCACGCCCTGGTTGGAGAGCTTCTGCAACTTCTACTACAGCACCTTCCACTTCCTCATCCCGATCACGCTGCTGGTGGTGTTGTACGTCCGCCGGCCGCGCGACTACCGCAGCGCGCGTACGGCCCTGAGCTTCGCCACCCTGCTGGGCCTGGTCGGCTTCTGGCTCTATCCACTGGCCCCGCCGCGGCTGATGCCGGGCCTGGGCTACATCGACACCGCGCACGGTCCGCAGGACCTGTCCGACCCGGAGTTCGGCGCGCTGACGGAGATGTCCAACCAGTACGCCGCGATGCCCTCGCTGCACGTCGGCTGGTCGTTGTGGTGCGGCGTCGTCATCATCGGGATGACCTCCAAGGTGTGGCTGCGGGCCCTCGGCGTGCTCTATCCGCTGCTCACCACCTTCGTGGTGATGGCGACCGCCAACCACTACCTGCTGGACGCGGTCGCCGGAGTGGCGGTCGTGCTGATCGGCTTCGGCCTCCAGCGGGTGCTTGACCGGCTGCGTGGGTCTGTTCCGAGCGCGGAACGGGCGGCCGTACCGGACGCGGGTACGGACCCGGTGTCACGGCACGGGACGACCGTACGGCCGGGTACCGGGAGCCCCGAAACGGCGGAACCGGCGGACGCCGGGCCGCCGGAAGCGGAGCGGCGACCAACCGTGCCGAGCCGGCCGGGCGAGGCCGAGCCGGCTGGCACGGCCCGTACGTCCGGTGCGGCCAGCCCGTCCGGTGCGGCCGGCGAACCGAGCGGTACGGCGGCTACTGGCCCTGGTGTTGATCGATCCGCGGCCGGATGACTCCTCGCGCTTCAAGGACGTCCTCACCGGAATCCGTGCGGGCATCAACAACTATCCGCGCCTGTTCGTCATCGCCATCCGCGTCAACGACCGGCTCACGCCCTCCCCTCCGTTTGATCCGCTGACGCTGAGGGCGTGTCGGTGTTCACCACCAGCGTCGTGACGCACACCAGCGTGGCGCTGATCGCCGCCCCTGGCTCTATGCCCTGGCACAGTCGCGCACCCGGAAGTCGTCACCGGACAGGTCCGTACGGGAGTCGGCCCGGCTGCGGAGCTGAACGCGGGCGGCACCGGCCCGGTGGGTCGCGCCCGCTCTCGGCGGCGCGGCCCGGCGTGCGGCGCATGGGAGCCGCGACTTCCCCACCGACTGCCATGACTGCTAGGGGTTTTGTGTGCATGAGGCGGCTTACTTCTCGAAGACCCGAGGTTTGCTGGTCAACCGCACGCTGCGGTGGGTGCTGGTGTCCAGGCTGTTCGGTGAGCTCTACTTCTACTCCACGACGCTCGTGGCCTTCCAGACGGACCGTGGCCTGACCCTCAACCAGGTGTTCCTGCTCGAGTCGGTGATGATGGCCGCCCTGTGGATCTTCGACATCCCGTCGAGCTTGCTCGCCGACAAGCTGGGGCACAAGCGGGTACTGCAGCTCGGGCGCCTGTCGGCGCTCCTCGGCTTCGTCCTGTTCTCGGTCTCCCACGGACTGTGGATGTTCGTGGCGGCCGAAGTGCTCGCCGGCATCGCCATGGCCTGCACCACGGGCACGGAGAGCACGCTCGTCTACGGCAGCCTGCCGACCGGGACGCGGGAAGCCTCCGCCAACCGTGCGTTCGCCCTGCTGTCCACGGCGAGCAGCGCCGGGATGTTCCTCGGCATGTTCACCGGAAGCTTCATCGGTGACCGTTCTCCCGAAGCAGCGGTGTACGCGACACTGGCGCCGATGGCGCTCTCCCTGCTGGCGGTCTGGAGGGTACCGGCGCCGGGACGGCCGCCCACCGGGCGGCCGGAGCACGTCACTCAGGCGGCGGTGCTGCTGCGCTCCGCGGTGCGCACTGTCCGGGAGCAGCCGAGGCTGGCGGCCCTTAGCCTCTTCCAGGCATCCGCGTTCACGGTCGCCAACTCCATCTTCTGGTACAACCAGCTGTACTTCGCCGAAGCGGGTATCCCCGTGTTCTGGTTCGGCCCTCTCATGGCAGGGGCGATCGCGGTGCAGTTCGGTCTGCTGTTGGTGCTGCCCTTCTTCGCCCGCCGCTTCGGCGCGGGATGGGCACTCGCGCTGTCCTGCCTGGTGCCCGGCGTCTGCTTCCTGGGGCTGGCCTGGACTTCGGCCGCCGTCGGCGCGATCTTGCTCATCGCGGGAATCGTTGCCTTTCTGGCCTGGTCCCGTCCGCTGGTCGAGGGCGAACTCAACCGGAACATCGCGGACGGCGCGCGGGCTACCACCCTCTCCGCGCTCGGGCTAGTCGGTGCCCTGGGAGCGATCGCGCTCAACCCGGTGGTCGGGTGGATCGGCGAGTTGGGACTGAGTATCACCGGCATCACGCTGGGAGTCCTGCTGCTCCTCCTCGGACTGGTCGCGCCCCCGCTCCTGCGAACCCGCCCATCACGCCGGGAGGTGCCCGCCGGGGTACCCGGCTCCGAAGCCCGCGAGGCGACACCTGACGCGGCGTCTCCGGGAATGTAGCGCTTCCTGGTCTGCAAACCGGAGCCCGACCCGGTCGCTGCCTCCGGGACGGAGCACGCGGACGCGCACTGAGCCGGGGGGACCGCGCTGGAGCCGGTGTCGGGCAGCCGAGCCGACTCAACCGGTCTCGCGCGGCCCTTCCGTGGCGGCGCCGGCCGGCGGGTCCGTGGCGAACGCCACCGGCGCCTCGAACGCCGCCCGGCGGGTGGCCCGACGCAGCGCCCGGAGGACCGTACCGCCCAGCACCCAGGTCAGGACCACCGTGAGCACCGCACGCGGCAGGTCCCAGCCGAGCGAGGTGGCGAGGACGTACGTCAGGAACCGGGACAGGTTCTCGGCGAGCGGATCGCCCGGCACGAAGGAGACGCCGGTGTCGAGCCCGGCGATGTACGTCCAGCCCTGCAGGTTCATCACGGTGCCGTACAGCACGGACGCGAGTGCGCCGTATCCCGCCAGCAGCAGCAACTCGCGGCGTCCACGCAGGCTGTCCGGTCGCGGCAGCAGGCCGGCGCCCATCGCGACCCAGCCCATGGAGAGCATCTGGAACGGCATCCAGGGTCCGACGCCACCGGTCAGCAGAGCCGAGGCGAACATCGACACGGCACCCAGCACGAAGCCGAACCCGGGCCCCAGCACCCGGCCGGAGAGCACCATCAGGAAGAACATCGGTTCCAGTCCGGCGGTGCCCGCGCCGAGGGGGCGCAGCGCCGCGCCGGCCGCCGCGAGCACGCCGAGCATCGCGATGGCCTTGGCGTCCAGCCCGGTGTCCGCGATCGTCGCCACCACCACCCCGAGCAGCAGCGGGAGCAGGGCCGCGAACAGCCAGGGCGCGTCCTGGGAGTGCGCGAGACCGGAAGCGGAGTCGGCGAGCAGCGGCCATCCGAAGGCCGCCACCCCCACGGCCGAGACCAGCGACAGCGCGGCCACCGAGCGAAAGCCCAGCCGTACGGCGCGCACCTGTCGGTCCACCGGGGGCCTGGGCACGGTTTTGGATCGTCCGCTTCCGGGATTCCGCCGCCTCACTCGACCGCTCCCGTGTCCGTGCCGAGCGCGGCCCGTACCTGCGGCACCGTCAACCAGGGCTCTGGCGCCAGGATCTTGGCCACCTGGGGCGCGAAGGTCGGGGAGGCGGTGACGACCTCGGGTGCCGGGCCGTTCGCGACGACCTCGCCCTCCGCGAGGACGACGACCCGTTGGGTCAGCTCGGCCGCCAACTCGACGTCGTGGGTGGCGAGGATGATCGCGTGCCCCTCGCCGGCCAATTCCCGCAGGATGTCCACCAGCCGCGCCTTGGCGGCGTAGTCCAGACCACGGGTCGGTTCGTCCAGCAGCAGCAGGGGCGGCCGCGCGGTCAGGATCACCGCGAGCGCCAGCGCCAGCCGTTGCCCCTCCGAGAGGTCACGTGGGTGCGTGTCGTCCGGTACGTCCGGCAGCAGCCGGGACACCAGCGCGCGGCAACTGCCCGACGACGCGCCCGCGTCCCGGTCGGCGGCCGTGCACTCGCCGGCGACCGTGTCCGCGTGCAGCAGGTCGCGGGGCTCCTGCGGCACCAGACCGACATGCCGCAGCAGTTCGCCGGGCGGGGTGCGGTGTGGTGCCACGGCGGCCGCGGGTGAGCCGGCCGTCCTCTCCCGCACGGGGGCACGGCGTACGCGGGCGCGCAACCGGCGCACTGGGCGCAGCGGGTCGGCTCGTCCGGCACGGTCCCCCGAGGTGGTGGCCCCGCCCGCTCTGGCTGTTCCCTCGGCCACCGCCCGTTCGCCACCAACCGATTCGTCCGTCCCGGCCGGTTCACTCGTCCCGCCTCCCGAGGCGGCCGGGCCCAGCCGTACGCTGCCGGCGGCGGGTTGGTGCAGCCCGACCAGCGTGTTCAGCAGCGTCGACTTGCCGGCGCCGTTGCGGCCCATCAGCGCCACCGTCTCGCCGGGCCGTACCGTCAGGTCCACCC
>NZ_LJGU01000126.1:57731-59095 GCF_001751245.1 Streptomyces oceani | reverse complement strand
GGACTCTCCGCGGGCGCCCGCCCGACGTCTGCGCATGTCGCTCGACGCGTCTCCGCCCGATGGCCCCTCCCGCCCGGCGGTCGCCCTGTCGGAAGTCTCCTCGGGCGGCGCGGCTCCGGAGCCGCCGAGCTCGCCTCGCGGGGCGCCCAGCGAGCGCGCGGCTCGTGTCATCGCGCTGGCGAGCAGCGCGAGATCGGTCGGACCGTTGCCCAGCTCCCGGACCGGCCGCCGGGCCGGCGGATCGCCCGCCCGCGCCCAGTCGAGTGGCACGACCGTGGGACGTACGGTCGAGGTGCGGGGAATCCGTCCGGTGACCCGTCCGGCCTGGAAGGGCACGCGCGAGCCGTCCGGGAACAGCACGCTGCCGCGACCGGGAGCCGCGTCCTCGCCGTCCACGCCGGTCAACTCGATCCGTATGCCCGCCTCGTGATCGGTTCTGCTCTGCGCGGTGCGCTCCGGCCTGCTGGAGGTGGCGATCAGATGCACCCCGACGGACACGCCTCCCGACGCGACGGACTCCAGCGCCCGCACGATCGATCCGGAGGCCGGCCGGCCCGGGTCGCCCAGAGCCGGGTCGACCAACCGGTCGAAGTCGTCGACCAGCACGACGAGTCGAGGAAGCGGCCCGTGCTTCCGGTGTCCTCCGAACTCCGGGGACCCGGGGGATTCCGGGGACTTGGGGGACCCCGGCCCGGTCGCCGCGGCCTCGGCTGTCGCCGTGCCACGCGAGGACTGCCGTTCGGCCGGCGCCCGGGGAGCCACGACCCGGTGGTGTTCCGGGCCGAACTCCCGCAGATGCTGCTCGTAGGTGAGGTCTCCGAGCAGCTCGGCGCGTCGCTTCAGCTCCGCGCTCAGGGACTGTGCGAACTCCCGCATCAGCACCGGATCGCCGGTGCTGAGCGAGGACTTGACGTGCGGCAGCTCGGCTGTCGCCTGCAGGCCGCCGTCCCGGACGGCGCCCCCTCCGTCGATCAGCACCAGACCGAGCCGGTCCGGACGCTCGCCCGCCGCGAGTGAGGCGGCCAGGGCCCGCAGCAGCTCGGTGCGGCCGGAGCCCGTCGGGCCGGTGAGGAAGGCGTGCGTGCCGAGGGCCGCCAGGTCGGTCTCGACCGTCCCGTGCGGCCCGATTCCCGGCACCAGCCGGGCGACCACCGGCGGAACGGGCGCGCCGTCCCCGGCTGGTGCTCCGCCACGGGCGGTGGTGTCCCAGCGGTTCAGCACCGCGGCCGGGGTGGCCCGGGCCAGCCCCAGCTCCTCCAACAGCCGGCAGCCGCGTGGCAGGGCGCTGGCCGCCCGCCGGGAACGCGGTGTCCCCGCGGCGCCCTCCGCCTCCCGCAGCGGCGCCAACGCCCGGGCGAACCGCT
>NZ_LJGU01000126.1:56270-57195 GCF_001751245.1 Streptomyces oceani | reverse complement strand
GCTGGCCCTCCGCCGCCGGCTCGCGGTGGATGAGCCGCACCGCGGTCGCGACGGCTCCGCTGAGCAGCGCGAGCGTGCGGCACTCCCGGAAGGGCGGCGAGACGGCGTACGCCGCGCGGAGCGTCGCGTCGAGCGGCGAGGCGGGGGAGGCGGCCGGGGTCTCGGCCAGGCACATCACGTGGATGCCGGCGTCCGGCCCCTCGGCGGCGAGCCGGGACAGTGCCGTACGCAACTCGGCGGAGCCCGGGTCGCCGTCCACGACGAGCAGGGTGCGCGCTTCGGGGTCAGCCGCCGGTGAAGCGTCCGCGGGGTCAGGCGGTGCAGCGTCCGCGGGGGCAGGCGCCGTGTGCGTACCGGTGGCGTGCCCCAACGGCGCTCGCGTGCTGGGCGGGGGGTGCGTCTCGTCCAGCCGTCGGATCAGCTCTTCCGTACGGGCGGCGGCCTGCTCGTCGTCGTAGGCCACCAGCAGCCGGCAGTCCTGACCGTGCCCCGGGCGCAGATGGGGAAGCCAGCCCAGCCAGGACCACTCCGCGGTCCGGCTGGGCAGCTCACGCGTGCGATCCGCGGCCAGCAGCACGATCTCCAGGCTGCCCGGCGCGTGCAGGGCCGCCAGCTGCGCGAGCAGGGAACGGGCCATCCGGGCCAGTCGCGCGCGGGGACCCGCGAGGCCGAGGGAGCCCGCGGCGCGCAGGTCTATCGTCACCGGCTCGCCGGAACCGCCGCTGCGGTGCGCGCTGCCGAGCCGCACGGTCAGGGCGTCCGGGTGTCCGGGACCGCGCTCCCACAGCCTGGGCCCCGGGCCGAGAGCGGTCAGCAGCACGGTCGCCGGGTCCGGCCAGCGGGAGGTGCCGTCGTCCGGGACGGTCGCGCCAGGCGGGCGGTTGACCGTACCGCCGGGACGACCCGCGCCGCCCGCGCCACCGCC
>NZ_LJGU01000126.1:0-54918 GCF_001751245.1 Streptomyces oceani | reverse complement strand
GGCGGTGGTCGCCAGCGCGTCCGTCACGGCCGCCAACGGCGTCCCCGGTGGCGCGGTGACCTGCACGTCGCACGGCCGCGCCGCGCTGTGCCCGCCGCGCGGCACGAGGACAGTCAGACGGATCTGCATCGGCCCCTCCCGGTCCCACCCCGCTCCGTGGTGGATATCCTCGCACCCGGCACTGACATCGCGCGGTGTCGGTGACGGTCAATGATCTTGATTGCCCGCCCTGGTGCGCAAGTGTGATCGCTCGGGATTCTGTCGTACCGCCCGTGATCGCGCGTGATCAGCCGTCGGCCGGCTCGGGATCCGGCGGCGATCGGTGCTCGGCGCAGGTGCTCGGTGCTCAGTGCTCAGTGCTCAGTGCTCGATGGTTTGGAGCGGTCCGCGTGTCCGGCCTCCGGGAGCAGCTCGATATCCTGTTCGGGAACCATCCGTACGGCGTGTGCGTCTTCCCCGAGAGCTGCCCCAGGTACCGCTCCGGAGGCCGGTGCATCGTCAGGTGACCCGAAATCGCTCCGGCGCGCCCGTACCAGCGGCATTAGAGTGTCCCGGGGGGAACCAGCCGAGACAGACCAGGGAGCGCATGACGTGCGGCCGGTAGGCAGCAAGTACCTGCTCGAGGAGCCGCTTGGGCGCGGCGCCACGGGCACCGTCTGGCGGGCTCGCCAGCGCGAGACGGCGGGTTCCGAGGCGGCGGTGGCCGGTCAGCCCGGCGAGACCGTCGCGATCAAGGTCCTCAAGGAGGAGCTGGCGAACGACCCGGACGTGGTGATGCGCTTCCTGCGCGAGCGTTCCGTGTTGCTCAGGCTCACCCACGAGAACATCGTCCGAACCCGCGACCTGGTCGTGGAGGGCGACCTGCTGGCTCTGGTGATGGACCTGGTCGAGGGGCAGGACCTACACGAGTACCTCCGCGCGAACGGACCGTTCACCCCGGTCGCCGCGGCGCTGCTCACCGCGCAGATCGCGGACGCGCTGGCCGCCAGCCACGAGGACGGCGTCGTGCACCGGGACCTCAAGCCGGCCAACGTGCTCCTCACCGAGGGTGAGCAGGGCATGCGCCCGATGCTCACCGACTTCGGTATCGCCCGGCTCGCCGACTCACCGGGCCTGACCCGTGCCCAGGAGTTCGTCGGCACCCCGTCGTACGTCGCTCCGGAGTCGGCCGAGGGCCGCCCGCAGACCTCCGCGGTGGACGTCTACGGCGCCGGCGTGCTGATGTACGAGCTGCTCACCGGCCGGCCGCCGTTCAGCGGGGACACCTCGCTCGAGGTCCTACAGCGGCACCTGACCGAGGAACCGCAGCGGCCGCCCGGCCTGCCCGACCCGGTGTGGACGGTCGTGGAGCACTGTCTGCGGAAGAGCCCGGCGGAGCGTCCCAGCGCGGTCAGCCTCGCGCGGTCCCTGCGCACGGTCGCCGCCGGTATCGGGGCGAGCGCCACCCCGGAGCAGGCCACCGCCGCGCTCGGGGTCGCGGGCCTGCTGGCCCCGGACCCACAGCCGGCGGCGGTGCCGGACGGCCAACTGAGGGGCGCGGATGACCCGACCCAGGCGCTGTCCAGCGCCGGTCAGGGCGGTCCGGGCGGGGGGCCGAACGCCGACCCGAACGCCGCGACCAACGTCCTGCCGCAGACCGGCGCGCCGGGCGGCGGGCCGTCCGCCGGACCCGACGCGGACCCCACCCGTGCCATGCCGCCGGTGCCCGGTGCGGCGCCGCAGCAGCCGCCGGACCAACCGGACGGTCCGCACCCGTGGCAGAGCCAGCTGCGTGCGGCGCGGGACCGCAACGAGCAGACGCAGGTCCAGCCCATCGATCCGAACCAGGATCCGCTGCGCCGTCGTCCCCAGCGGCGTGCCGCGCCAGCGCAGCCTCCGCCCTACCAGCAGGGGCCGCCCCAACCGGGGCCGTACCAGCAAGGACCGCCTCCGCAGCCCGCTCCGCCTCCGCAGCAGCAGTACGCCCCGCAGGGGTACGGGCCGCAGCACCCCCCTGCGCCTCAGCAGCAGCGGCGGCAGGAGCCCCGACAGCGGCCCCCTCGGGAGCCGCGCGAGCCGCGCCGGAGCAACCCGAACCGGATGCGCATCCCCGGGCTCGGCTGCCTCAAGGGCTGCCTGTTCATGGTCCTCATCCTGGTCGTGATCGCGGTGCTGGTCTGGAACTTCACCCCCGTCCCGGAGTGGTGGGCCGAGGGCAAGAGCTTCTGGGAGAAGACACAGGACTTCTTCGGCTCCGTGCAGGACTTCTTCGACAGCGTCGGCGGAGGCGAGGGCGGGTAGCCGCCTGTGTCCGGGTGGCCGCCCGCCCTCCGGATGGCCGCCTCCGTGGTGACTCGGGTGGCGGCTCGAGTGGTGGCTCACGCCACGTGACGGCCGCCGCTCGTACGGGACTTGCTCCCGGGGCGGTGTCGGTCACCGTCCGGCGCCGCCGCGCGTCGTGCACGCCGGGGGCGCCGGAAGCGTCAACAGGCCGGTCACTCCGGTGATTTGTCGACTTCCGTACCGCATATAACGTGCAAAACCGACATAGCGTCGCGGCTTACGTCGCTCGCCGCGCTTCGGCGCGTACTTTTGTCGCCGTAACGCTCCGCCTCTGTCCGTGAACGGAGGCCGGCGCACTCGGTTCACTCGGACCAAGTGAGGGACGGATGGTGGCACGGAAGATCGGCAGTCGCTACACCGCTCACCAGATCCTGGGACGCGGCAGCGCGGGCACGGTGTGGCTCGGTGACGGACCGGAGGGGCCGGTCGCCATCAAGATGCTGCGCGCGGACCTCGCCGCGGACCAGGCGCTGGCCGACCGCTTCGTACGGGAGCGCGCCGCCCTGCTGTCGCTCGACCACCCGAGGGTGGTCGGGATTCGCGAACTCGTCGTCGACGGTGGCGAGTTGGCCCTGGTGATGGACCTCGTGCGGGGCACCGACCTGCGTACCAGGCTGGAACACGAACGACGACTCCTCCCGGAGGCCGCCGTCGCGATCGCCATCGACATCGCCGACGCCCTGGCGGCGGCCCACGCCGCCGGAGTGGTGCACCGGGACGTCAAGCCGGAGAACGTCCTGCTGGACGCGCACGCCCCGGCCGGCCCCGGTGGCGCGCCTCCCGCCCTGCTGACGGACTTCGGCATCGCGAAGCTCATCGACGCGCCACGCCGCACCGGCGCGGCCTCCCGCTCCTCGGCGGCCGGCGGCGGCTCCCAGGGTCAGGGCACGCCGAGTCCGAAGGGCGTCATCGGCACTCCCGACTATCTCGCCCCCGAACTGGTCGAGGGCCTGCCACCGCGCGCCTCGGTGGACATCTACGCCCTCGCCACGCTGCTCTACGAACTGCTGGCCGGCTTCACCCCGTTCGGCGGCGGCCACCCCGGCGCCATCCTGCGCCGCCACGTCACCGAGCGTGCCGCCCCGCTCCCCGGTATCCCGGACGAGCTGTGGCAGCTGATCCACCAGTGCCTGGCCAAGGGGCCGGCCTCCCGGTTGCGCGCGCCGGAGCTGGCGGCCCGGCTGCGCGAGGCGCTGCCCGAACTGGCCGGGCTGCCGCCGCTGGACATCGACGAGCAACCGGACGAGAGCGCCGAGACCGCCGCCGAGAATTCTGCCCGGCCCGGCCCGGGCGAGCGGGCGCCGTCCGCGGTGCCGCAAGCCGGGGGGCTCGCCGTGCCCGTACGGGGAGCGGTACCGCTGGTGGAGACGCGCACCGGACCGGAGGCGAACCGGGACACCCACACCTCGATGCGGGTCCCCGGAGCGGACGAGCTGTCCGGCGGCGCGCACGGCACGGCGCGCACGCCCCGGGAGACCGGCGCGCGCCGTGCCGGTTCCGCCCGGAACCGTGCCACGCAGGCCGCGGAGGTGCGACGGCGCCGACTTCGGCTGGGGCTCATCGCGGGCGGGGTCGCCCTCCTGCTGGGGGCGGGCGGCTGGCTCGCCACCTCCGGGGGTGACACCACGACCCAGCCCGCCCCGGTGGTCGAGCCGGTGCGGGAGCTGCCGGGCGAGCCCGCGGACGGGCCGGCCGCGGCCGTCAGCGGCGGGACGTACGGCGGCTGACGTACGGCGACGGCGCGCGCACCCCGTACGGGCACCGGGCCAGGCGCCCCGCCCAGGGCCCGTCGAGACGCCGGTCGGGGAGGGCCGCCGTACACGGGACGGTTCGGGCCAGGTGGCAGCCGTTAGGCTGGAGGGCGTGGCAGTCGTCGATGTATCCGAAGAAATGAAGGCCCTCTCCTCCACCATGGAGTCGATCGAGGCCGTCCTCGACCTGGACAGGATGAGGGACGAGATCGCCGAGCTCGAGCGGCGGGCGGCGGCTCCGGACCTGTGGGACGACGTCGCGAACGCCCAGCAGGTCACCAGCAGGCTCTCCTACCTACAGGGGCAGTTGCGCAAGGCGGAGGAGCTGCGCTCACGCATCGAGGACCTGGACGTCCTCTTCGAGCTGGCCGAGAGCGAGGACGACCCCGACGCGCGCGCCGAGGCGACCGAGGAGCTGGCGGTGCTGCGTAAGGCCGTCGAGGAGCTGGAGGTGCGTACCCTGCTCTCCGGCGAGTACGACCCCCGGGAGGCGGTCGTCAGCGTGCGGGCCGAGGCGGGCGGGGTGGACGCCGCGGACTTCGCCGAGCAGTTGATGCGGATGTACCTGCGCTGGGCCGAGCGCAAGGGCTACCCGACGGAGGTCTTCGACACGTCCTACGCGGAGGAGGCCGGCATCAAGTCCGCGACCTTCGCGGTGAAGGCGCCCTACGCCTACGGCACGCTCTCCGTGGAGCAGGGCACGCACCGGATGGTGCGGATCTCGCCGTTCGACAACCAGGGCCGCCGGCAGACCTCCTTCTCCGGGGTCGAGGTGCTGCCCGTCGTGGAGCAGACCGACCACATCGACATCCCGGAGAACGAGTTGCGGATCGACGTCTTCCGTTCCTCCGGGCCGGGTGGTCAGTCGGTCAACACCACCGACTCCGCGGTACGGATGACGCACCTCCCGACCGGCATCGTCGTGTCCTGCCAGAACGAGAAGTCTCAGATCCAGAACCGCGCCGCCGCCATGCGCGTCATGCAGAGCCGGCTGCTCGCCCACCGCCGGGAGGAGGAGCAGGCGAAGATGGACGCGTTGAAGGGGGACGGCGGCAACTCCTGGGGCAACCAGATGCGTTCGTACGTCCTGCATCCGTACCAGATGGTCAAGGACCTGCGTACGGACCACGAGGTCGGCAACCCGCAGGGGGTGCTGGACGGCGACATCGACGGCTTCCTCGAGGCGGGCATCCGCTGGCGCAAGCAGCAGGAGCAGGACCAGGAGTAGCAGCGGGGGACGGGGGCGAAAGCGGCAGCGGGTTCCGGGGGAGTCCGTCCGTCCTCTTCGTGTCATTGGTCTGGTCCGATGCCGCCACGCAGGTCCCGGAGCCGTCCGGGGGAAAGCCGCGCGGCGGTTCGCCGCGGCTGTGTCCAGGTCGTTGACGCGCCTCCACGGGGCCGGTACGAAGGCGCCTTCTGCCGGTGATCCGAGGAGGCCATACCTTGTCCGGGACCAGCCACGAAAGATCGGGCCCGCGCCGTACGACCGCGCGCGCCGCCACCGCGGTCGTCGCCGCCGCGCTGCTCGCCCCGCTGCTGGCGGCCGGCCCCGCCGCCACCGCCGACCCACGTCCTGACGACCTGCGGGACGCGTTCGCGCGCGCAGCCGAACGCCACGGGGTGCCGGAGAGCGTGTTGTTGGGCGTGTCCTACCTGCAGTCCCGGTGGGACGGCCACAACGGCGCGGCCAGTGTCTCCGGCGGATACGGCCCCATGCACCTGACGGACCTGACCGCGGCCCGTACCTCCGCCGGGAAGGCGCCCGGCCACTCCGAGGGCGAGGACCCGCGCGGCGACGCCGCCCGCCCGATGAGCCTGCCGCGGGACCCGGCGGCGGGGCCGCCCGGGGCGGCGGCCGACGGCACGGACAAGCCGCCCGAGCGGCTGCGTACGCTGGTGGCGGCGGCCGAGCTGACCGGGCTGCCCCGCGCGGAACTGCGCAGGGACCCGGCGGCCAACATCATGGGTGGCGCCGCGCTCCTCGCCGCCGAACAACGTCAGCTCGGGCTGCCGCCCAGCGACGACCCGGCCGACTGGTTCGGGGCGGTGGCCGGTTACTCGCGGGCGACCGACGAGGGCACCGCCGCGGTGTACGCCGGCGACGTCTTCGACGTCATCCGGGAGGGCGCGAGCCGTACCACCGACTCCGGGCAGCGCGTCACCCTACGCCCGCACGAGGAACTCCGCGCCGAGGTCTCGCAGGTGCGGAAGCTCGGCCTGCGGGCCGGGCAGCGTGACCCGGAGCTGGAGTGCCCGAAGAGCATCTCCTGCGAGTGGATTCCGGCGCCGTACGAGCAGTACGAGGGCGAGGACGGCGAGCTGGACTACGGCAACCACGACAAGTCGCGGCGCCCGCGCTCCCAGGACATCGACTACATCGTGGTGCACGACACCGAGGAGCGGTGGAAGAAGACCCTCGACCTGGTACAGGACCCGAAGTACGTCTCCTGGCACTACACGCTGCGTTCCTCCGACGGACACGTCGCCCAGCACGTACGCACCAAGGACACCGCCTGGCACGCCGGCAACTGGTACGTCAACTCCAAGTCCGTGGGCCTGGAGCACGAGGGCTTCCTGGCCGAGCCGGACGCCTGGTTCACCGAGGCGATGTACCGCTCCTCGGCCCGGCTGGTGAAGCACCTGGCGCGGAAGTACGACATCCCGCTGGACCGCCAGCACATCCTCGGGCATGACAACGTCCCCGGCACCGTCACCTCCTCGATCCCGGACATGCACACCGACCCGGGGCCGTACTGGGACTGGCGGCACTACTTCAAGCTGCTGGGCGAGCCCCTCCGCCCCGCCGGCGGGGGCGAGTCGGGCATGGTCACGATCCGCCCGTCGTACGCCGAGCACCAGCCCGTCTACACCAAGTGCGACGACTCCGGCGACCCCTGCCCGGCCCACGGCTCCGGCGCCGTCCGATTGCGCACCGAGCCCGACCCGGACGCGCCGATGCTCGCCGACATCGGGCTGGACCCCTCGGGTGAGCCCGCCACCAGGGGCGTGAACGACACCGGCGCGCGAGCGAGCACCGGCCAGCGGTACGCGGTCGCGGGACGCGACGGCGACTGGACCGCCGTCTGGTACCTCGGGCAGCGCGGTTGGTTCCACAACCCCGCGGACCAGCCCACCGCCGTGCCCGCCGCCGGCCCGGTGGTGACGCCGAAGAAGGGCGAGGACAGCGTCCCGGTCTACGGCCGGGCGTACCCGGAGAAGGACGCCTACCCCGAGGACGTGCCGGTGCAGGAGATCTCCCCGCTGCCGTACGAACTGGGGGCGGGCCAGGAGTACGCGCTGGGGCTGCGGACCAAGGGCGAGTACCAGTACGCCGTGAGCTTCGACCCGGCGAAGCATCAGGTGGTGCGGGGCGATCAGACCTACTACCAGATCCAGTTCGGCCACCGGGTGGCGTTCGTGAAGGCGGAGGATGTGAACGTACGGCGGGCGCGCTGACGTTGGACGTTCGACGGCTGGTCAGTCCCTGACCCCCGGTCCCCGCTTGACTGCGGTGTGAAAACTGGGAAAGCTGTTCGGTCGGCAGGCGTGTGACTGGACGGGTGTGGGGCGGGTGTGAACGCGGCGCCCGGTGGCGGACATCGGGAAGTGCCGCGACTCAGATCCCCACACTCGTCGGCCGTTCGCGATGCTGCCCATGTGACGATTATCTACTGGGGGTAGTTGGCAGATGACCAATTCCAAAACGCGACTGCGGGTAGCGCGGATCGCGGCCGGCGCGGTGTTCGCCGCCGGTGCCTCACTCACGGCCGCGGGCGTGGCCCAGGCGGTCAGCCCGACCGATGAGTCGAGCACCTCGGACAAGGGCGTCCAGTCGCAGGACGCCAAGGCCGAGAACAACATCGTCGGTGTCACCGAGGGCAACGACAGCATCGGTGTCACCGAGGGCAACGAGAACGTCGGTGTCACCGAGGGCAACGACAGCCTCGGTCTCATCGAGGGCACTTCGGAGGGCTCCGACGAGGGTACTTCGGAGGGTACCGACGAGGGCACCTCCGAGGGCTCCGACGAGGGCACTTCGGAGGGTACTTCGGAGGGCAGCACCTCCGAGGGGACCGACGAGGGTACTTCGGAGGGTACCGACGAGGGCACCTCCGAGGGCTCCGACGAGGGCACCTCTGACGGTACTTCGGAGGGCAGCACCTCCGAGGGGACCAACGAGGGCACCTCCGAGGGTTCCTCAAGCCAGGGCACCGCCGGCACCTCCGAGGGCGCCAACGAGGGTGCCTCGGAGGGCGGCAGCGGCGGCGAGGAGCCGGCCACCATCGGCGGCAGTGGCGGCGGTGGCGAGGACACCCCGACCTGTGAGCTGGGCGAGTCGCAGGTGGACTGTGAGGGTGGCAACACGCAGCCGGACGTCGGTGGCAGTGAGCCGATCAATGACGAGAAGCCGAAGGACGATCTCGCGGAGACCGGTTCCGCCGAGACGACCTTCCTGCTCGTCGGCGCCGCGACCATGATCGCGGGCGGTGTCGGCTTCCGTGTGATGCCGCGCGTGCTCGCTCGTCGTACGGCCGCCTGAGGGGCGCCTCGCGACCCCGCAGGCGCCCAGCGCGTGCGTGAGGGCCGGGTGGTTCGGAACAGGTGCGGAAGGACGCACCTCGTACCGGACGACCCGGCCCTCGGTTCGTACGGCGGGAGATGCGTACGCCGGAAGGTACGTGCGCGGCGGCCCGTGCCGCGGCTCCGGGCGCCAGGCGCCGTTACGCGGAGCCCGCGGCCAGCACTCCGTGCCCGCGCGGCGTCAAGCCGTGACCACGCTCTGTGTCAGCATCACGAGCGCCGCGAGCGCCACCAGCAGCCCGAGCAGCGTCGCGGGTGACAGGGTGGCCAACGGGCCGGACTCCTGAAGCCGTGCGCGATACGCACGGCACACCGAGCAGCGCCCCTCGCGCACCGGGCCCGAGCAGTTGGCACACACCAGTCGGTCGCAGGTCATGCGATCGCCTCCTCAGTACGCCAACGCCTGCTCCGGGGGAATTCGTTCCGCCCACTCTCGTCTCCACTGTGCCAGGTGACGCCCCGCACCGCAGAAAGACCGACTCCGTGGCCCGTACACAGCACCGTCGGAGCGTGGAGTGAGCGGGAAGCGGCTGCCGGGCGCCGGGATTGTGCCGAATCGCGCCAGTGCGAGGCCGCCCGCGCCGCACGTTGACTGCGCCGGGCGAAACCCTTCGCGTATGGTCGCTCCACCGAAGGGGGCCGGCGGTGGCCCTCAACACCCCTACCCAGGTCGACGTGGTGCAGAAACCGTGATCCGATTCGACAACGTCTCCAAGTCCTACCCCAAGCAGAACCGGGCGGCTCTGCGTGAGGTCTCGCTCGAGGTGGAGCGCGGTGAGTTCGTGTTCCTGGTGGGCTCCTCCGGTTCCGGAAAGTCCACGTTCCTGCGGCTTGTGCTGCGCGAGGAGCGAACCAACCACGGTCGTGTGCACGTGCTCGGCAAGGACCTCGCCCGGTTGTCGAACTGGAAGGTGCCGCAACTGCGCCGCCAGCTCGGCACCGTCTTCCAGGATTTCCGGCTACTCCCGAACAAGACCGTCGGCGAGAACGTCGCCTTCGCCCTCGAGGTGATCGGCAAGCCACGGGGCCAGATTCGGAAGACCGTCCCCGAGGTGCTGGACCTGGTCGGTCTGGGAGGCAAGGACGACCGGATGCCCAGCGAGCTGTCCGGCGGTGAACAGCAGCGGGTGGCGATCGCCCGCGCGTTCGTCAACCGGCCGATGCTGCTGCTCGCGGACGAACCGACCGGCAACCTCGACCCGCAGACCTCCGTCGGCATCATGAAGCTGCTCGACCGGATCAACCGCACGGGGACCACGGTGCTGATGGCGACACACGACCAGCAGATCGTCGACCAGATGCGCAAACGCGTCATCGAACTCGAGGCGGGCCGGCTGGTACGGGACCAGTCGCGCGGTGTCTACGGCTACCAGCACTGAGTCCCTCGCCGGCCACCACCCCGTGAGGTGATCCTCGCGGCTGTCCGGGAAACGCGGGAGAACCCGAGAAACCCCGAGAAAGGACGCCATGCGCGGCCAGTTCGTACTGTCGGAGATCGGTGTCGGGCTCCGACGCAATCTCACCATGACGTTCGCGGTGATCGTCTCGGTCGCCCTGTCCCTGGCACTGCTCGGCGGCTCGCTGCTCGCCCGTGACCAGGTGAACGAGATGAAGGGGTACTGGTACGACAAGGTTCAGGTGTCGATCTTCCTCTGCAACGAGAACGACGAGGGCCTGAGCGGCAACTGCGGCAAGGGCGCGGTCACCGAGCAGCAGAAGAAGCAGATCAAGTCCGACCTGAACGAGTTGGGGATCGTCGACAAGGTCTACTACGAGTCCGCCGAGGAGGCGTACAAGCACTACAAGGAGGAGTTCAAGGACTCCCCGGTGGTGGACTCGTTGACCCCCGACCAGATGCAGGAGTCGTACCGGGTCAAGCTCACCGATCCGACCAAGTTCAACGTGATCAGCAGCGCGTTCTCGGACCGACCCGGGGTGCAACAGGTGCAGGACCAGAAGGACCTGCTGGAGAACCTCTTCAACCTGCTGAACGGCATGAACGTCGCGGCACTGTGCGTGATGGCGCTGATGCTCGTGGTGGCCCTGTTGTTGATCGTCAACACCGTACGGGTCTCCGCGTTCAGTCGCCGGAGGGAAACGGGAATCATGCGTCTGGTGGGGGCGTCCGGTTTCTACATCCAGCTGCCGTTCATCCTGGAGGCCGCGATCGCCGGCCTCATCGGGGCGGGTTTCGCGTGCTTCCTACTGGTCGGAGGCAAGTACTTCCTGATCGACAACTGGCTGCAGGACAAGATCCCGTTGATCAATTTCATCGGCTGGGAGGCGGTCGTCAAGGTGCTTCCGCTGATCCTCGCGGTCGGCGTGCTGATGCCCGCCATTGCAGCTTTCTTCGCATTGCGCAAGTACCTCAAGGTGTGACGGAAGACGCGGGCGCGCGCCGGGCAACTGCCTTTGGCGCGCCCGTGTCTGACTTAGACTCCGAAGCATGCCGGCTAAGTGGAACTCCGCGCCGCCACGCCGCGTTCGCAGCGGGGGCGCCCTCACACTGGTCTTCGTGGGCGTGCTCGCGACCGGTGCCGCCACCGGTTCCTGGGGCGGCGACGAGTCGCGGTCCGCGGACCGCGACACCGCAGCCCGTATACCAGTTGGGGACGTCGAGGAACCGGCCCGGGAAGGCGGGGAGCCTCGGGAGGCCGAACCGCGCGACGCCGCCGAGGAGCTGGTCAGCCGCAGCGGCGACCGCTGGTCCTCGGCGTACTCCGCGCGGGAGTACGACGGCCTGCGACGGAAGCTGGACGGTGAGTACGTCGGCACCGGGATCTCCGTCAGCCGGCAGGCCGGCGCCGACACTGGCGCCGACGCCGACGAGCGTACGGTCCGGGTGACCGAGGTCGCGCCGGACAGTCCGGCGGCCAGGGCCGGAATCCGCCCCGGGGACCGGCTGCGCTCGGTGAACGGCACCAGCGTGGCGACGAAGCCGGTCACCGAGGTGGTGGCGATGCTGCGCGGCACCGCGGAGGGCACTACGGCGGCCGATCCGGGCAGTGCCGTGCGGCTCGGGCTCACCTCCGAGGGTCGGGACCGGACGGAGACGGTGCGCCGCGTCCGGCTCTCCGCGGAGACCGTCGTCTCCGAGCAACTGTCCCCGGACGTCAACCGGATCAAGATCGCGCACTTCACCGAGGATTCCGGGCAGCGGGTGCGGGAGGCCGTACGCTCCACCCCGGACGGCGCCGGCATTCTGCTCGACCTGCGGGGCAACTCGGGCGGCCTGGTGACCGAGGCCGCCGAGGCCGCCTCGGCGCTGCTGGACGGCGGGTTGGTCGCGACGTGGGACGACGACGGCGAGCAGCGCTCGTTGTACGCCGAGGAGGGCGGGAACACCGAGTCCCCGGTGGTGGTGCTGGTGGACGGGGGCACGATGAGCGCCGCCGAACTCCTCGCCGGCGCCCTGCAGGACCGGGGCCGGGCGGTGGTGGTGGGCAACCGTACCTTCGGTAAGGCGTCCGTGCAGGTGCCGCACGAGATGGCGGACGGCTCGGTCGCCGAGCTGACCGTCGGACACTACGTCACGCCCGCCGGCCGGGACCTGCGCCGCGAGGGACTGACCCCGGATCTGGCCGTCGAGACCGAGGAGTCGGCGCTGAATCGTGCCCGCACGGTATTGAGTGGCCTCGCCTCCGGGTCGTAGTGGAAGAATGGCCTGACTATGGCCAAGAAGAAGACCAAGAAGGCGGACCCGGACCGGAAGCTCATCGCGCAGAACAAGCGGGCGCGGTACGACTACCTGATCCTGGACACCTACGAGTGCGGGATCGTGCTGACCGGCACGGAGGTCAAGTCCCTACGTCAGGGCCGGGCCTCGCTGGTGGACGGTTTCGGGCAGCTTGACGACGGCGAGGTGTGGCTGCACAACGTACACATCGCGGAGTACTCCCAGGGCACCTGGACCAACCACAGTGCTCGGCGGAAGCGGAAGCTGTTGCTGCACCGCGAGGAGATCGACAAGCTGATCGGCAAGACCAAGGAGACCGGTTACACCCTGGTCCCGCTGTCGCTCTACTTCCGGAACGGCCGGGCCAAGATCGAGCTGGCCCTGGCGAAGGGCAAGAAGGAGTACGACAAGCGGCAGACGTTGCGGGAGAAGCAGGACCGGCGCGAGGCGGAGCGGGTCATCTCGGCGGTACGCCGTAAGCAGCGGGCGTGACGGCGGTGGCCGGCGGGCCGCTGTCGGTACGCCCGCTGCGGGTGTCGCCGTCGCCGTGCCGGCTGGTCAGCACGGCCGGGGAATAGACTGGCACCCGCGTGCGCTGATCCCGTACGATGGAACCGCACCCGCAGAGGTGCGGGGTTTGTCAACTCAACATGGGGATGATCGGTTTCGACAGCGGATGTCGAAGCAGGAGAAGCGAGCCGAGGAACGCGGCAATGATCTCGTTAACCACCTGCCGCAAAAAAATAATCGCCGATTCCAAGCGCGATTCCTTCGCCCTCGCTGCCTAAGTAGCGACCTGCGAAGTGCTGGCCCGGGAGTGTTTCCGGCCCGGATCCCAGTATCAGTGAGGGAACTCACCGCGTAGGCCCGGTCACGGGGTCTACCGGGACAACTAACAGTGACTGAGCCCGTCGGAGACTTGTCCGCGTGATCTCCGGGGCTGAGAAAATCGCAGCGGACTGCGCTCGGAGAAGCCCTTCTTCCGCACCGTTGGACGCGGGTTCGATTCCCGCCATCTCCACCATCCCTCACGAAGGCCCCTGGCCCGCCGACACTGTCGGCGGGCCAGGGGCCTTCGTGCTGTTCGGGACGTGTCGACAGTGGCGCGTTGGCCGTGCCGGCGGGCACCGGCGAAACCGTCGTGAAGGCGCGCTGAAACCGGCACCGGCGAGCGTGTGGCGCATGACGACACACAACACGCCACCACCCGCGTCCGCGGCCCCGGCCGTGCGTGCCGAGGGCTTGGTGAAGAGCTTCGCCGGACACCGCGCCGTCGACGGCATCGACCTGCGCGTGCGTACGGGTGAGATCTACGGGGTCCTCGGACCGAACGGCGCCGGCAAGACCACGATGCTCCGGATGCTCGCCACCCTGCTCGCCATCGACGGGGGCCGGGCCGAGATCTTCGGAGTGGACGTGGCCAGCCGTCCGCACGCGGTGCGACAACTCCTCGGAGTCACCGGCCAGTACGCCTCGGTGGACGAGGATCTGACCGCGGCCGAGAACCTCCGGCTCTTCGGCAGGCTCCAGGGACTCAGCTCCTCGGCGGCACGCCGCCGGGCGACGCACCTGCTGGACCAGTTCGGACTCGAGGAAGCCGCGCACAAGACGATCAACCAGTTCTCGGGTGGCATGCGTCGCCGCCTGGACCTGGCCGCCAGCCTGATCACCCGACCACCCCTGATCTTCCTGGACGAGCCGACGACCGGCCTCGATCCCCGTACGAGGGGCCAGATGTGGGACACCATCCGGGAGTTGGTGGTGGAGGGTTGCACCGTCCTGCTGACCACCCAGTACCTGGACGAGGCGGACCAACTGGCCGACCGGATCGCGGTGATCGACCAGGGACGCAAGGTCGCCGAGGACACCCCCGACGGGCTCAAGAACGCGGTTGGCAGTTCCACGCTGCAACTGGTGCTGGAGGACTCGGCGCGGTTGCACGAGGCGAGGGCCGCACTGCGGGGAACGGCGAGCGAGGAGCCAGTGCTCACTCCCGAACACGGCCGGCTCAACCTGCCCATCGAGCACGGTGACCAGGCCACCGACGTGCTCATGACCCTGCGGAACGCCGAGATCAGCATCGCCTCCGTGAGCGTACGCAAACCCACCCTGGACGAGGTCTTCCTCGCCCTCACCGGACACGACTCCCACACCAAACCCGCCTCCGACCATCACGAGGCGAACGAACACGCCACGGAGGCCGCCCGATGACCGTGACCACCCCCGTCAACGAGCCCGGGCAGGCACCGGAGGGCCTCGTCGCCCCGGTCGTCGCGACCAGGCCGCGGGTGTCCCTACAGCAAGTCTTCAGCCAGGTCATGGCGCTGGCCTGGAGGTCCGCCAAGAAGATGCGTCGCGCCCCGGATCAGTTCTTCGACGTCGCGCTGCAACCGCTGCTGTTCACCGCGATGTTCGCGTTCGTCTTCGGCGGCGCGATCGCCGGCGACGTGGACTCGTACCTCCCGATGCTGATCCCCGGCATCCTGGCGCAGACCACCCTGACGGCCTGCATGGCGACCGGGGCGCAGCTGCGGGAGGACATGGCCAAGGGGGTGTTTGACCGGTTCCGGGCTCTCCCCATCGCCCGGATCACGCCACTGGCCGGGCCGATGGTCGCGGATCTGCTGCGGTACGCGATCGCCAGCACGCTGACCTTCGGCATCGGGATCGCGATCGGTTACCGTCCGCAGGGCGGCGTCTTCGGCGTGGCGGCGGGGGTGTTGCTCGCCGTGATCGCGGGTTGGTCGCTCGCCTGGGCGTTCACCTGGGTCGGTACGATCGCCCGGAGCGCGCAGAGCGTGCAGAGCATCTCGATGATGATCATGTTCCCGCTGACCTTCCTGTCCAACGCCTTCGTGCCGGTGGACTCGCTGCCAGGCTGGCTGTCCGGGTTCGTTCGGATCAATCCCGTGTCACATGTCGTGTCCGCGGTACGCGACCTCGCCAACCACGGCGCGGTGACCGCCGATGTCGGATGGGCACTGCTCGGCTGCGCGGCTGTGGTGGCGATCTTCGCGCCGCTGTCCGTCGCCGGGTTCCGTCGCAACCTGTGACCGTGTCCGGCGGCGACCGCTGACGGCCTGACCGTCGCTTGTCCGCGCCCCTCGCGGGTCGGGCCTCTACGCCAGCTGCTCGAGGAGCCGACGTGCCTCCTCGAGCAGATCCGGCCCGCGCCGCTCGCCGTACTCCCGGTGGACGGCGTCCCACATCCCCGGCGCGATGCTCTCCGCCGGCTCACTGACCGTACGCAGCTTCATGGTGGGCACCGAGCGGTTGTAGCCGAAGCGGTCGGCGAGCACGGCGAGGCGTACGACGTCGTGCACGGGCAACGTGCCCGTGGCAAGCCCCCAGGCGCTGAGCCCGAACATCACGGTGCCGGCTACGGGCAGGTCGATGTCCGCACGAGCCGGGTCGAGGTACCGGGGCAGCTTGGCGCGGAGCGTGGCGTACAGCTCCGCGCCGTAACCGCCCGCGCTCGTCACCGCGGCGGGCGGCCCGGCGTCGGCCTCTCCCGCCGGCTGCCCGTGTCGGGCGTACGCGACCAGAGCCGCCGACTCACTGAACAGCACCCAGGGCTCGTATCCGGTGGGCTCACCCACCAGGCCCGGGTACCGCAGCTCCCGCATCTTCCGCACGACGCCTCGGTAGCGCCCCAGGCCCTCGGCGTGCTCGCCCCGGGCGAGGGCGAGTTCGGCCTCGCTGAGGGCCACGGCGCCCTGGCCGCCGAAACTCCGCTCCTGCCGGTTCACGGGGGCGAAGTCCTCGACGGCCCGAGCCGCCTCCTCGTAGCGGCCGTGCCAGATCGCCGACAGACTGACCAGGCCGCGCAGCTGTACGACGTCGTCCGCCGCGTCGAGTCGTTCCAGCACCGGAAGGGCCAGTACGGCGTGCCGAGCGGCTTCGTCGTGCTGGCCGAGCTGCGAGTGCAGCTGGGCCAGTTGGGACCGCTGGATCGCCTGTTGCCAGGGGTCGTCCTCTTCTCTGGTCAGCTCCAGCGCCCGGCTCGCGACGCCCACGGCCGCGGCCGGGTCGCCGGAGTTCTCCAAGCCGTGACCGTGTGCCTGCATCGCCAGTGCGGCGATCCGGCGGTTCGGGTCTCCGCACAACCGTGTCAGCCGTGCCGGGTAGCTGGCGGGGTCGTCCGGATCGTAGGCGAGGGCGAGCGTGGCGGCGGCGGTGACTTCCGGACGACCGGACTCCGGGCCCAGTTCGCACAGCAGCGCCCGTGCCCGGCGGGGGCTGCCGCCAACGGCGATCGAGGCGTTGGTGATCAGCGTGGCCAGCGCCGACCGGGTGTGATCGGCCAGTTCCGGCGGCGGTGCCCAACCGTCGAGTACCGCCTCGACGGAGTCGAGCAGCGTGAAGATCCGCAGGTGTTCGCCCCGGATCGACCAGCACGCGCCGAGCGCGTCCAGCAGCACCACCACGGTCTCCGGGTCCTGCTCCGCCAACGCCCGACGCAGTACGTCGGCGAGGTTGCTCTCCTCGGCCGCCAGCGCGTCCACGGCGGCCAACTGCCCCGGCCCGGACACCTCGGTGACCGCGCGCGCCGCGTAACCGCGGGCCCAGCGACGCCGCGCCGCCAGGGAGTCCGCCTCCGAGCCCCTGTCACGCGACCGCATCCGGCCGAACTCCCGGACGGTCTCCAGCATCCCGTACCGCACCCCGGACGTGGTGTCGTACGCAGTCAGCAGCGACTGGTCGACGAGGGCCCGCACGGCCTCCAGTACCTCGCCCGGCTGCTCGGTGAGGTCGGCGAGTACGGCCTCGGCGGTGTCCGGGGTGAAGCCGTCCTGGAAGACCGCGAGGCGGCACAGCGCGTCACGCTCGGAGCCGGTGAGCAGGCTCCAGGACCACTCGATGACGGCCAGCAGCGTCTGGTGCCGGTCGGGTGCGCCGCGGTCACCGCCACGCAGCAGCGCGAACCGGTCCTCCAGCCGGGTGCCGATCTCCTCGACGGAGAGCACCCGGATCTTCGCGGCGGCCAGCTCGACGGCCAGCGGCACGCCGTCCAGCCTGGTCACCACCTCGGCAACGGCCGTCTCGGGCAGCCCCGCGCCCGGGCGCGCGGCGGTGGCGCGCTGCCTGAAGAGTTCCGCCGCGTCCGCCGTGCCGAGCTGGCCGAGCGGATGGACCCGTTCGGCCGCGATGTTCAGCGGTGCCCTGCTGGTCGTGAGCACCCGCAGGTCACGGGTGGTGGCGACCAGGAACGCGACCAACTCGGCGACGGCGTCCACCAGATGCTCGCAGTTGTCCAGGACCAGCAGCGTGGGCACCCGGTCCAGCTGCTGCGCTATCCGGGAGCGCGTGTCTGCCCGCTGCTCGGGGGTGAGCGTGCGCCGGCTGTGCACGGAGTCGCGTACGCCCAGCGCGGAACCGAGCTCGCCGACCACGTCCTCGGGGGCGCTCACTCCCACCAACTCCACGAAGTGCACCACCGGTTGTTCGGCCGTACGCCCCAACACGTGCGCCAACCGGGTCTTGCCCAGGCCGCCGGCGCCGACGATCGAGGTCACCCGCGCGCTGTCCAGCAGCCCGCGCAGCTGGCGCAGGTCCGCCTCCCGGCCGAGCAGCTCCGTCGGGTCGTAGCGCACGCCCTCGCGTACGGGGCGGTCGGTGGCCAGCAGCGCGCTGTGCAGCCGCCGCAGCCGTGGGCCGGGGTCGGAGCCGGTGCGGTGGGCGAGATCGGCGCGGTGGGCCTCATAGCGCTCCAGAGCCGCGCCGGTGCCGCGCACCGCCGCCTCGCTGCGCAGCAGCTCGGCCAACAGGGACTCGTCGTCGGGATGCTGCCGCAGGGCGGCCTCCAACAGCGGTAGCGCGCTCTCGTGCTCGCCGCTGCCGCCGTGCGCCGTCCCGAGCAGCAGGCGTGCCTCGTCCAGCCGCTCCCGCGCCAGCTCGGGGAGCGGGCACTCGCTCAACGCGCTCTCCGTCTCGGCGAGCCGGAGGGCCTCGCGCGCGGTCTCCGTGGCGGCTGGCAGGTCGTCGCCGGCCAGTTCCGCGCGGGCGCGGTCGACGAGCAGGCCGAGGTACAGCAGGTCCACCTGCTCGGGCTCCAGCCCCAGCTGGTAACCGTGCGTCCCGCGGAGTACCGCGTCCGGCGAGGTCGCCGCGCGGGTGCGGGAGATGACGACCCGCAGCGCCTTCGTCGGGTTGGCCGGCGCGGAGTCGCCCCAGAGCTCCTCGATCAGCCGGGCGTCGGTGACCCCCGCGGGCGCGTGCCGTACGAGCGTGGCGAGCACCGTACGGGAGCGCCCTCCGACCACCGGGGTGCCCTGCCACCGCACGCCGCCGAGCAGGGTCAGTACGGGGGGCATCGCGCGGCGGTCGTCTCCACTCCTGGGGCAGGTACGCGCGGTCCGGTCGGGCTGGGCGGACACGTCGTAGGGGCGGGTCTACGGGGCGTTGTTTGCGGTGGTTTCGGTGGCCTGCGGTGGCCTGCGGGCCGGCTGTCCGACACCGGCCTCGCGGGTCCCGGACCGATGATAATGGCTGGGAAGCGCCTCCGGCCGGGGCCGGCGGGCTCCGGCCGGCAGGTGCGGCGCGTGCGCGGGCGGGTACGAGCCCGGGGCTCGGCGCGCGGACCACACGTCCGCACGCGCCCCCGCACCCGGCAGGCGGTCGTACGGTACGCGCAACCGAGGGTGATGGTGTGGTGAGGAGGAGCGAGCGGATGACAGCGGAACCAGCACCGGGGGAGCAGCCCGCCGCGGCCGCACCGGGCGGCCCCGAGCCGCTCGGTCCGGACAGCCTCACCTGGAAGTACTTCGGTGACTGGCGCGGCGTGCTGCTCGCTCCCTGGGCCGGGGCCATGCAGAACATGCACCCGGCGCTGGGCGCCGGGGTGGCGGAGCACTCGCGCTTCTTCGAGGAGCGCTGGCAGCGGCTGTTCCGCTCGCTGTACCCGATAGGCGGCGTGGTGTACGACGGCCCGCGTGCCGTCGAGACCGCCCGCCAGGTGCGGGGCTACCACGACACGGTGCGTGGCATGGACCGCCGGGGCCGCCCGTACCACGCGCTCGATCCGGACACCTTCTACTGGGCGCACGCCACCTTCTTCATGCTGACCGTGCTGATCGCCGACCGCTTCGGTCCGGGGCTGGACGAGGCGGCGAAGCGTCAGCTGTTCGACGAGCACGTGCGCTGGTACCGGCTGTACGGGG
This sequence comes from Streptomyces oceani, assembly GCF_001751245.1. GTDB lineage: Bacteria > Actinomycetota > Actinomycetes > Streptomycetales > Streptomycetaceae > Streptomyces > Streptomyces oceani. The sequence continues at coordinate 35,428 of NZ_LJGU01000126.1, read as the reverse complement.
TCAGCATGCGCCCGGTGCCGGAGAGTTGGGAGGAGTTCCAGGCGTACTGGGACCGGATGGCCGCCGAGGTCCTGGAGGACAACCAGCCCACCCGGGACGTGCTGGACATCGGCAGGATCGCCAGGCCACCCGCGCTGTCCTGGTTGCCCGAGCGGGTGTGGCGGGTGCTGCGGGGGCCACAGGCGCGGGTGACGGTGTGGCTGACGGTGGGGCTCTTCCCACCGGCCGTACGCGAGCGGCTGGGCTATCGCTGGAGCGTGCGGGACGAGCGCCGGTTGCGGCTGCTGGGACGGGTGGTGCGTCAAGCGTGGCGGCTCGTACCGCCGCGGCGGCGGTACCACCCGCGGGCGCGTGCCGGCTGGGACCGGGTCGCCGGTCGTCGGTCGGCCGCGAGCCCGGTGGTGGAGACGCCGCGCCGAAACCTGCCGCCGCCGGAGGCGCGGGACAGCCCGCGGCACTACTCGCCGCGAGTGTGAGGCGGGGCTGTGCGACATTCGTTGGACACAGGTTTTACGGGACGTTAGCCTGCATCTATGGCGGCGACAATAGGGTTCAGACCCACGGAAGAGGACGCGCGGATCATCGACGCGGCGACCCGGGAGGGCGAGAGCACCAGTGAGGTCATTCGTCGTGCGCTGCGTCTGCTGGAGCGCGAGGTCTGGCTGGGGCAGGCGAGAGCCGACGCCGAGCGACTCGTGGCGGAGGACCTGTCCACGGAAGAAGACGCCTGGTGATTCGCGGTGCGGTGTATCGCGTCGACCTCGGAGACGCGAAGCGTGGGCATGAGCAGCGTGGGCGGAGGTTCGGCCTGGTCCTCGGTCCGTCCGCGATGCCCTGGAGCGTGACCACCATCGTTCCCACGTCCACGAGTGCCCGGGCCGCGGTTTTCCGTCCGGAGCTGGAAATCGTCGGGCGGCGGACGCGGCTGCTGGTGGACCAACTGCGCACGGTGGACGTGCGGTACGTGCACGGCGATCCCGTTGACTATCTGGACCGCGATCGCCTCGCGGAGGTGGAGCACGCGGTGAGCCGGTATCTGGGGCTGTGACGATTGAGAGGGTCGTGGCGGCTGAGAGGGCTGTGCGGGTCCGTCGTCCCGCAATCCCCGGCGCTCGGCCGGAAGTTCATTTGGTCTGGACCTTGACTGGTCCAGACCAAAGCATTTGACTGTACGCCGTCAGCCACATCACCCGTGACCGGGTGCTCTCCAGCGCCCCCACCAAGGAGTGAGCAAGTGTTGCGGCAACTCAGAACGCGTATCCGGTCGCTGCTCGCCGTATCGGCCCTGATGGCCGTCACGGCGATGCTCGTGCCGGCCTTCTCCGCCTCCGCCACCACCGACGCCACCGGCAAGTCGGCGAACGGCGGGGGACAGGCCGCCGAATTCGTCGTCAGCGAGCAGCAGTTCAACGAGATGTTCCCGAACCGGAACTCCTTCTACACCTACCAGGGCCTGATCGACGCGCTCAGCGCCTACCCGGCCTTCGCGAACACCGGCAACGACACCGTACGCAAGCAGGAAGCCGCGGCCTTCCTGGCGAACGTCGGCCACGAGACCGGCGGACTCCGCTACGTCGTCGAGCAGAACGAGGACAACTACCCGCACTACTGCGACGACACCCAGCCCTACGGCTGCCCCGCCGGCCAGGCCGCCTACTACGGACGCGGGCCGATCCAGCTGAGCTGGAACTTCAACTACAAGGCCGCCGGTGACGCACTGGGCATCGACCTGCTGAACAACCCGTACCAGGTGGAGGAGAACGCCTCCATCGCCTGGCAGACCGGCATCTGGTACTGGATGACCCAGTCCGGGCCGGGCACCATGCCCGCGCACGAGGCGATCGTCGGCGGCCACGGCTTCGGCGAGACCATCCGCGCCATCAACGGCACGCTCGAGTGCGACGGCGGCAACCCGGAGCAGGTGCAGAGCCGGATCGACAGCTACAAGAAGTTCACGGCACTGCTCGGTGTGGAGCCCGGGGGCAACCTCAGCTGCTGAGCGATCCACACCCGTCCGCACGGAGCGCACGCGTACGCAGCACGCGCAGCTCCTGCCGGAAGCCCGCCGCGGCGACGGCCGTGCCCAACGCCGCGGCGGCTACCGGCAAGCCGTAACCCCCGACCGCGCCCTCCCCCAGCCGTTCGGCGACCGAGCCGCCCACGGCGGAGCCCGCCGCGATGCCGCCGAGCAGCGCCGTGACGGCCAGCGTCATCCCCTCGTTCAGCCGGTCGGTGGGCGTGATCCGCTGGACCAACGTCATGCCGGTCACCATCGTCGGCGCCGTGCCCATCCCGGCCAGCAGCAACGCGACCGCGAGCGGCGCGAGTTCGCCGGTGCTCGCGGCCAGCGGCGGCAGCGCCAGCAATCCGGTCATCGCACAGACGCACCGCACCAGCCGCCGTACGGGCGCCCCGGTCAGCCGCAGCGTGCCGAACACCAGCCCGGCCACCGCCGAGCCAGCCGCCTGCACCGCCACCACCGCGCCGCCCGTCGAGGCGTGGCCCAGGCCGTCCGCGTACGCCAGGGTGACCACCTCCAGCGAGCCGAACACCATCCCCGTACAACAGAACGTCACCAACAGCGGCGGCATCCCGCGCAGCCGCAGCGGCGCCCGGCCCCGGCCGCGCAACCGGCCGCCGGCTGTACCGCCGGCTGTACCGCCGGTAGACCGCGGCGCAGGCGGCGGCTCGGTGCGCCGTTGCGCCGCGAACAGCGTCATCCCGGTCACCAGCAGCACGGCCCCGACCAGGGTGCCCGCCTCCGGGAAGAGCGTCGTGCACAGCAGCGCCGCCAGCACCGGCCCGCACATGAAGCACAGTTCGTCGGCGGCCTGTTCGAAGGAGTTCGCGGTGTGCCGGGCGGCCGGGTCGTCCGGGAAGAGGTACGCCCAGCGGGCCCGGGACATGCCGCCGGTGTTCGGGGTGGTCGCCGTGGCCGCGTGCGCCGCGAACAGGGTCCAGTCCGGAGCCCCCGTCCGTACGCACAGCACCAGGGCGAGCGAGCCGCCGGCGGCGAGCGCCGTCGCGGGCAGGATCACCCGGGACTGTCCGTGCCGGTCCACCAGCCGTGCGGTCAGCGGGCCGACCACCGCCGTGGCCGCCAGCCCGGTCGCGGTCACGGCACCGGCGAGGGCGTACGAGCCGCGCTGACCGGCGATCATCAGCACGGCGGCCACGCTGAGCATGCCCATCGGCAGCCGTGCGAGGAGGTTCCCGAGGGTGAAGGCCCGCGCCCCGGGCACCGCGAAGAGCCGCCGGTACGGCGCCAGCCAGCGCGGCGTACGCGCGGCGCGGCGGCGCGGCTCCCGGGCGACGGGACGCGGAGGGAGCGCTTCCGTACGGTCCGCGCCGGGCGGAGGCGCGTGCCGTACGGCGACGAGGGTCCCGCCGGTGAGGGCGAACCGTGGCGGGCGAGCGGGGGGAGGGGAGCCGGGCATGGCCACAGCTTCGGCCGGCGCTCGCGGAACCGTCCAACACCTGTATGGCGGTCATTCACACGCCCACGTTGTGAATGCCGCCGAGCGACGCGGCGGCTGTCCTGCACTACGACGGCGACTTCGACACCATCGCCAAGTGCGCTGATCAGCCCACGCGTTGGGTGGCCCCGGCGGGTGCGGTCTGAGCGGCTTCACCTCGGCGGGCTGCGGTTTCGTCCCGCGGCCCTGTCCCGCCCGGTCAGGCCCCGGGGCGCACGATCATGAGCACCGTCACGGTCGCCCAGAGCAGATTGAAGACTCCGGTGAGCATGGTCAGCCGGCTGGCCGTGCGGGCTGCCTCCGTCCCACGGTCCGGCTCGGCGTTCATCCCGTCGGCCCCCATCGGGGCCGCCAGCAACTCCTGTTGGCCGGGCAGGATGACCAGTATCAGGATGGCCGCGGCGATGGCGGTCAGTATGACGGAGGCCATTAGCCAGGCGTCGCCGAGAACGCCCATCGCCGCACCCGTCGCCACCCCGAAGGCCGGCACGGCGGCGCCCACGACGGCGTAACCGCGACAGATCCGGTGCAGCAGCCTCGCCACCCCTTCGTACCGCCGGCCTTCCTGGACGTCTCTGCGCCGCCCCGGCTGTGCGTAACGGGGGAACAGCGAGGCGGCCACGGCGATCGGGCCGATGGCCAGGATCGCCGCGAGTACGTGCAGGGACAGCAACACCTTTGTCATCGGGACTCCTTGGGCCTGTGCCAACGCGACATCAGTAGCGAGCAGATATATTGCCTGGCAATGCGTAGGCTGTCTATCTCACAATCATGTAGGCTGTCTACTTATGAAGTCCGACGCCGTACGAGGACACCTGGACGGACTGCTGCTGGCCGTGCTCGAATCCGGCCCGCTGCACGGGTACGCGATCATCGCCGCGGTCCAGGAGCGCAGTGGCGGCGCGCTGGAGCTGCGTACTGGCACGATCTATCCGGCGCTGAACCGGATGGAGCGCCTCGGCCTGCTGCGCAGTCACTGGCAGTCCGTCGGCGAACGACGGCGGCGCTGCTACGAGCTGACCGACGCCGGACGCGGCAGTCTCGCCACCGAACGCACCGCTTGGCGCGATTTCACCGCGACCATCGGCGCCGTACTCGACCCGACCCCACCGCCCCGGAGTGCCTCGTGAGCGACGTGGACCGTACGTCTCGGGCCGCCGACCCGGTGGAGACCCACGCGGCCGACCTGGCCGCGCGCCTGCGCGGACCGGCGCGGGCCAAGGCCCGGATGGTGCGGGAGATTCGTGACGGGCTGTACGACACGGTCGCCGCCCACACCGAGCGCGGCACGCGACCGGAGCTGGCCGCACAGCGGGCCGTGCGGGAGTTCGGTACCCCCGAAGAACTCGCGCCCAGCTGCCAGCAGGAGTTGACGATCATCCAGGCCCGACGCACCGCCCGCGTCCTCGCGCTCACCGTGCCGCTGCCGCTCGGCATGTGGTGGCTGTCCGGGGGGACCGGCTCCGACGTCGGCGGCAACCAACTACCCCGCACCGTCGAACTGTTCGCCGCGCTGCCAGCCGGTGTGTGGCTTGCGGCCGTCCTGCTCGCCGTGGCGACGTACCTCGCCACCGGGCCCCTCTCCCGCTGGCTTCCCACACCACACCGGTTGCCCACGGTGATCGCCTGGACCGGCAGCATCGCCGCAACCGCGATGGGGACCCTCACGTTGCTGCTCGTGCTCGCGTCGCCCTGGAGCGCCAGCTGGCCGCAGGTCGCGGTCGCCGGCGCGCTGGTCGCGGTGCCGCACGGGCTGGTGGCGGCCTCGGCGCGTGCCTGTCGCCGCTGCGTGACCGCCTGAACGCGCCAACCGACGTGCCCCGAGACCTCGACCCGCGCCTGCTCCGCGCCTTCGCGGCCGTCGCCGACGAGCTGCACTTCACCCGCGCCGCCGCCCGGCTGTACGTCGCCCAACAGGCGCTCAGCCGGGACATCCGCCGGCTGGAGCGCGAGGTCGGCGGCGCGCTGTTCGTCCGTACGACGCGACAGGTGACGCTCACACCCGAGGGCGAGCGGCTCCTGCCGTACGCCCGTGCGGTGCTGGCCGCCCAGGACCAGCTGACCGCGGCCGTGGCCAGCGGCACGAAGCCGCCGCTGCGGGTCGACGTGGCCGCGCCGGTCAGCACCGGACAGCGGGTGCTGGACGCCGCTCGGGAACGGGCCTCCAGGGACACGGAGTTCGTCGCCCGCTATCTCGGCGGCCTCGCACGCGGCGCCGCGGAGATCCTCGCCGGCCGGCTGGACGCCTCCTTCGGCCGCGCGGCGGGGCTCGCGCCCGGCGTACTCGACGGTCTCGAGCACCGTCTGGTGCGGTACGAACGGGTCGCCGTGCTGCTCCCCGTCGACCATCCGCTCGCCGGACTCGCCGAGGTGCCGCTGGCGCGTCTCGCCGGGGAGACCCTCTACGCGGGCGCCGGCAACCCGGACACCACCGAGTGGACCGACTACGCCCGCACGCTGCTCACCGGCCACGGTGTCCAACTCGCCGCGCCCTACCCGAAACTGGAGGGCGACCAGGAGTTCATCCGGGCAGTGCGGAAGCATCGCTGGCTGGTGCTGGGTAGCACGGTCTTCACGGAAATCCCCGGCATGGTGCTGCGTCCGCTCGTCGAGCCGGCGGCGTTGGCACCGGTGTCCCTGGTGTGGCGGCGCGGGCTGAGCCACCACGGGCTGGACGCACTGGTCGCCGCTGCCGAGCGCCTGGGCGCCGAGGGTGACTGGTTGGCCCGGCCCGCGAACTCCTGGCTGCCGGACGCGGACGAACGCCTGCTCGGAGCGGAGGAGCGGCCCGGGTGAGTCCGGCACCTTTTGGCGCCGTAGGTAACAACTCCCGTGCTGCCCTGGGCACTTGTGTCTCCAGACTGTAATGACCGAGTCACTGATACGCATTCGGACTTTCTCCCCGCGCGGCTGTTGATCAAGATGGCCATCAGTGCGTCAGCGCACATGACCGAAGTTGGCGACCAAAGCGCTGATCACGTGACCAGAGGGGAAACCTGAAATGCTGCGTAACCGCCACCGCAAGACCCTGCTCGCGAGTGCCTCGCTGGTAGCCGCGACCGCACTGCTGGGCGCATGCCAGGACGGGGGCGATTCGTCCGCCGACGACAGCACGTCGGACAGCTCCGCTTCCTCCGGCAAGGACGGTTCCGCGAACTCGGGCGACGGGGGTGGTGGTGAGGAGAACGACACCGGCGGGGGGTCCGAAGACGCCCCGGATCACGGAGCGGACCCTGAGGGCACCAGCGGCACGTGGTTCGGCACGGTGTCGTACGTGGCGTCGGGGAAGTATTCGGTGTCGGACATGAAGGGGACGAAGCAGGTCTTCATGACTTCGACGGATACGAAGATCACGGGTGTGGGTGAGATCTGTGCCGCGGGTGAGACGTGTTCGGAGTCGGACCTTGAGGCCGCCGCCAAGGAGGGCGTCTCGGCGAAGGTGAAGCTGAAGGACGGGAGCGCCGTCAGCATCAAGGAGGACTGACACCCCCGCATGCGCCGGCACGGCCAGGGTGGCCAACACAGCCAGGGCGCTCAACCCGCCCGGCCCGCCCTTTCCTGACGGCGCCTCTGTTCGTGGGTGGCAGCCACGGGACGAGCGCGACTCGCGTGGCTGCCACTGTTCTCGTACGCCCAGGGGCGCCCGCCGTCTCCCGGGAGCACGGGCCCGTGGGCGTACGCGTCAACTGCCGGCCGCGTACCGCAGATGCACCATGCCGCCGGCGAACCGCCGCTCCTCCCGCAGTGTCAGCGGCACCCGCACGTCCTCGGGGAAGATCGTCGTGCCGCCCCCGACCAGGATCGGCACCAGATACAGGTGGTACTCGTCGACCAGGCCGGCCCGCACCGCCTGCTTGGCGAGGTCGGCACCGCCCACGCTGAGGTCCCGCTCGGTGCTGGTCTTCAACCGGCGGACCGCCTCCGGCTCGAAGCTGCGCTCGAGGCGGGTGCGGGTGGTGACCGGGGCCTCCAGGGTCGTGGAGTAGACGACCTTGTCGGCCGCCTGCCACAGTTCGGCGTAGTCCCGCATGACGGAGCCCTGCTCGGCGAGGCTGGGGTCGGTCTCCCAGCAGGTCATCACGTCGTACGTCCGACGGCCGTAGAGGTACGTGCCGATGGGCCGCTCCAGGTCGTTGAGGTAGGCGTGCACCTCGGAGTCCGGCTCGGCCCAGTCGAAGTTGCCCTCCTTGTCCGTCATATAGCCGTCGAGTGACGCGATCGTCGAGTAGATCAACCTGCCCATGGTGGGTCCCCTGGCGGATCGGTGTTGGCTCTTGAGGACTTTCTACCGGCCGCCTACGACAATCCGGCTGGCGCCGGGCCGTACGGGCACGCGGACCCGTACGCGGCGCGGGGCGGTCACCGGCGACGAGGAGCCGACGACCGCCCCGCGCGGACGGTGTTCAGGATGGGGCGTTCAGGGTTGGGCGTTCAGGTCCAGGACGGCCGTCTCGGTGTCCGCGTAGAGTTCGGGGGCGATGGTCGCCACTTTTGCGCCCTCAGGAAGATCAGGAGCTGGTGCCGCGGCGACACGTGCGTGCGCGATACCAAGGCGAACGCCTTTGCGTACCAGTGCTGACACGGCCAGTGTGGCAGGGAAGTCGAGATCGACGGTGTCCAGCATCTCCAAGGCGCCGATATGGACACAGACGCCTTCGCGCTGGCGGTCCGCTTCCAGGAGACACAGCGTGGGCACCATGAGGTGAATGTTCACCTTGCGATGCCCACGGACGATCAACGCAGAGGCTCGTGAGTTGCCGTTGCCAAGCGCCAACAGGGTTGTATCGTCCAGGACGAAATGGGTGTCGGTCACGCTGCCTCCGCTGCGGGTGGATCTGCTGCGTCGGACCGGCAGTCGGTAGTGTCAGTCGTCTCGGCGCCGTTCACGGAAGCGTCGATCATGCGTTGCATGGCTTCCTCGTCAGCTTCGGTAACTACGACGCCGAAGTGGGTGGCGATGTACTCCTTGACTTGATCGGCCTTCTCGTCGCGTTCGGCCTGGGTGAGGGTGGACTCGGCGAACCGCTGGATCAGCGAGCGGATCGACGTGCCCTGCGCCTCGGCCAGTACGGCCAGTCGGTCACGGACGTGTGCGGGTACCCGGATCATCGCGTCAGCCATGCCGGGGAGTATACGTGGCGTATACGTCACTGGGGGAGCCGTGGATGTCCTCGGCTCAGGTGTCTCGGTGGTCACGCGGGGAACGTACGGGACGCCCTCCGTGCGACGACCTGTTTGTCGTATCCACCACTCGATGTGATGAGTGAACGCACCGAGTTGCCGTCCTGCCGGCGCCCTGGCGCTCGCCGGTCCGTGCTGGGGACTGGGTGATCGGGAGGCGCGCCTGTGAATCACCGAGGTTCGTACCGAGAAGCAGTAAGACAACTTTGGTAGCGCCAGGGATAGTATTCCTTGCGATACTATCCGTGGCGCTACCATATAGAGCGAGGTGTCATGGAGCGATTCATCGGGCGAGACCGGGAGCTACAGGCGCTCCGACAGGCCCTCAAACAGGTGGATCAGGCTACTGCCTCGACCAAGCCCGGCCGGTGTCTGTTGATGCGTGGACGCCGGCGTATCGGGAAATCCAGCCTGGTCGAGGAGTTCGTTCAGCGTGCCGACGTCCCCTACGTCTTCTTCACCGCCGCGGGCGAGTCCTCCGAGGGTGAGCTGTCCGAACTGCGGGAATCCGTAGCGTCCTCCAACCTGCCCGGGCGTGGCCTGTTCGCCGAGGAAGCGCCAGAGCAGTGGAACGCCGCCTTCCGACTCCTCGCCGAAGTGCTGCCCGCCGACGAGCCCAGCGTGGTGGTCATCGACGAGGTCCCGTACCTCATGAAGAGCGTCGACTCTTTCGAGGGCCTGCTACAGCGCGCCTGGGACCGGCTGCTGAGCCGCAAGCCCGTGCTGCTGCTCCTGGTCGGATCGGACCTGTCCATGATGGAGGCGCTGAACAGCTACGATCGGCCGTTCCACCAGCGTGGTCGCGAGATGGTGCTCGGACCGCTCAACCCCGCCGACATCAGCGGCATGCTCGACCTGGACGCGGCTTCCGCGTTCGACGCCGCACTGATCACGGGCGGTCTGCCGCTGATCTGTCGCGAGTGGCCCCGGGGCGCCGGCACTTGGGAGTTTCTACGAGAGTCACTGAACAATCCGATCTCCGCGCTCCTGGTCTCCGCCGAGCGCTCGCTGGCCGCAGAGTTCCCGCCACAGGCCATGGGCCGTGAGGTCCTCAACGCCATCGGCAGCGGGGAACGTACCTTCGCCAACATCGCCCGAGCCGCCGGTGGCATAGCCCACACCACGCTCTCCAGGGCCACGGAACTCCTGACCAGTAAGGGAATCGTCGCCGCCGAACTGCCCATCTCGCTGCGGCCCTCCAAGGAGCGGCGGTATCGGGTAGCCGATCCGTACCTCCGCTTCTGGCTCGCCTTCCTGGGCCCGCACATGGCGGAGGTCGAGCGGCTGCGTGGCGACCTCACCCTGGAACGGATCAAGCGGCAGTGGACAAGCTGGCGCGGGCGGGCGGTTGAGCCGCTGCTCCGTGAGTCGTTGACGCGCATCCTGCCCGACGAGAGCCTGCCAGCCGCGCCGGCGGTCGGAGGCTACTGGACACGTAGCAATGACGTGGAGATCGATCTCGTGGGGGCGGACCGGGAGCCGGTGGCCCAGCGCTTGTTGTTCTTCGGCTCGATCAAGTGGCTGGAGCACGCGCCGTTCGACAGCCACGATCTGGCGGCACTGCACAAGCACCGGGCAGCCGTGACGGACGAGCCGGTGCCGCTGGTCGCGTTGTCCCGTAGCGGCGTGGTCGGTGACGGGCTGCGGGCGGCGTACGGGCCGGAGGAGTTGCTGCGCGCCTGGCGGCCGAGCTGACCCACGTACGGCGAAACGCGGTGGCGGTGCTCCCCGGGGCGTGGCAGCCTTCGGCGGCATGGACGCGGACGTGTGGACGGAGCGGGTGGCGCGAGGCTACGACGAGTCCTCCGCGTACCTCTACGCCGCCGATGTGCTGGGTCCGGCGGTCGACTTCCTCGCGAGCCGGGCGGGGCCGGCCGGGGCGCTGGAGTTCGCGCTGGGTACGGGGCGGGTAGCGCTGCCGTTGCGTGAGCGCGGCGTGCGCGTCGCCGGAATCGAGAAGTCCGAGCCCATGTTGCGGCAGTTCCGCGCCAAGCCGGGCAGCGAGGCCGTGCCGGTGACCCTCGGGGACATGGCGACGGCCCGGGCGCCCGGGGAGTTCGACCTGGTGTACCTGGTGTACAACGGCATCACCTGCCTGCTGTCCCAGGACGAGCAGGTCGCCTGCTTCCGTAACGCCGCGCTACACCTCACCCCCGGCGGACGGTTCGTCGTGGAGGTCTTCGTCCCGGAGCTGCGGCGGCTGCCGCCGGGGGAGACCGCGCGACCCTTCCACATCGGCGCACATCATCTCGGGGTGGACACCTACGACCTGGTGAACCAGCGCCTGGTGTCGCACCACTACACGATCGCCGAGGGACGGGCCGACACGTTCCGTTCGCCACACCGCTTCGTGTGGCCGGCCGAGTTGGACCTGATGGCGCAGCTTGCCGGGATGGCCCTACGGGAGCGGCGGGCGGACTGGAGCGAGGCGCCGTTCACCGACTCCAGCAGGTCGCACGTCTCGGTGTGGCAGAAGTGCCCGATCTCCCAGGGCTGATAGCCCGGTCGACCGGTCCGGGTTACCGCGCGGCGTGGTCCGTGAAGGCCGACCAGGCGGCGGGGGAGACGGTGAGCGCGGGGCGGGCGGTGTCCTTCGAGTCCCGCACGTGTACGGCGGCCGGGCAGGCCGCCACCTCGACGCAGTTGCCGCCCTCGTCGCCGCTGTGGCTGGACTTGCGCCAGTCGTACGCCACTTCGACGCAGTCGCCGCCGTCGCTGCCGCTGTGGCTGGACTTGAACCACGCCAGCTCGCCGAAGCCTGGAGTCCTCGCCGCGTCGCTCATGATTCCGCTTGCCGCCTCTCCAACAGGGCCCTGCTGTCCTCGGGGTTGAGGGCCTGGGTTCGGAGCATCGCATACTTCTGCTCCAGGATGCTGACCTCTTCCGGCTCCGAGATGAGCTGACTGCCGCGCTGGGTCTCGGTATAGGCCAGATGCTCGAAGTCCGGGGTCTCCAGCAGCACGAACGGGCCGTTGAGCCCGGCGTGTGTCTCCTGCCCGAAGGGCATCACCTGAAGCGAGAGCCCCGGCAGCTGAGCGCACTCCCGCAGCCGCGCCAACTGCTCGCGGAAGACGTCCCGTCCGCCCAGCCGGTCCATCAGCACCGCCTCGTTGAGCACGAAGCTGAGGCTGGGCGGCACCTTCCGCCGCAGGATCTCCTGCCGCTCGATCCGGGCGGCCACCTGCCGTTCGATCTCGTCCGCGTCCAGCACCGGCACCCGGGCACGGAACACCGCGCGGGCGTACGCCTCGGTCTGCAACTGCCCCGGAATGACCTGGTTCTCGAACGATGCCAAGGCCACCGCGTCCGCCTCGCGGTCGACGAACTCCGCCGCCCAGATCGGGTACTTGTCCATCTCCGGCATGTTCTCGATCGCGACTGCCAGGGCGCCCTTCGTGCCCAGCAGTTTGTCCAGCCGCTCGGCCATCTCCGGCTGGAGCGGCCGGCGGCCCTGCTCGATCGAGGCGATCGTCTCGCACTCCGCGCACACCTGGGTGGCGAGCTGCGCCTGCGTGTGCTCCGCCGCCCGCCGGAACACGGCGAGTTGGGCGCCGACGAGGCGCATCGCGGAGGCGTTCTTCTTGCGTTGCCTGCGTGTCTGGGTCATGCCGGGTCGCTCCCCCGTACGGGCTGCATCTGACCGGAAAACGACCCGTACGGGGAAAACGTACGGGTGCACTGACTGTTTCATCCTAGTCACGGACGGACACCGTTCGGAGGGTGAACATGGAGACCCGACAGATCCACTTCCGCGAGCGCCTCCTCCGCCCGGAGCGCCAGTCCGTGCCGATCGCGCGGGGGTTCGTACGCGGCGTGCTGTGCGACTGGCAGCGCGCCGACCGGCTGGACGAGGTGCTGCTCTGCGTCAGCGAGCTGGCCACCAACGCGCTGCTGCACGGCATGCCGCCGGGCCGTGCCTTCCGGCTGGCGCTGTGGTTGACGGCGGAGTCCCGGCTCCGGGTGGAGGTGCGGGACAGCGGCGACGGTCAGCCCCGTGCCCGTACGGGACTCGCCGCGGAGGCGGAGCACGGGCGCGGGCTGCTGCTGGTGGCGACGCTGGCTGACGCGTGGGGCGTACGGGCGGGGGAGCCCGGCAAGGCGGTGTGGTGCGAGTTCGGTTGACCGGGGGCGATGAGGGCACGCCGACCGTCAACCGCCGCGCGGGCGCCAACGGCCGAAACCGCCCTCGGTGTCGAGGACCTGTCCGGTGATCCAGCGGGCCTCGTCCGTCACCAGCCAGCTGATCAGCCGGGCCGGATCGTCCGGTTCGCCGAAGCGGCCGAAGGGGAACATCGGCTCGACCATGCGCCACATCTCCTCGGTCAGGTAACCGCTGTCCACCGGGCCCGGGTTGACGGTGTTGACCCGGATGCCCCGGTCGGCGAGCTGATCCGCGAGGGTGACGGTGACGCCGGCCAGGGCCGCCTTGGCCGCGCCGTACGCGACCTCGCCGGGAAGCGGGCCGAGATGCTGGCCGGAGGTCATGAAGACCACCGATCCGCCCGGCCGCCCGTCATGCCGCCCGGCGAACGCCTGTGCCAGCAGGATCGGGGAGCGGGCGTCCACCGCCCAGTGCCGGTCCAACTCGGCGGCGGTCAGGGCGCCCAGCGGGCCGTCCTCGCCGGTCAGGGCATGGTTGCAGACGAGGATGTCCACGTGCCCGAACTCCCGGGCGGCCGTCTCCAACAACTCCTCGGGGGCGTCGGGGTCCGTGAGGTCGGCGTGCGCGTCGGCGACCGTGGCGCCTTCGGCGAGCTGGGCCCGTACGCCGTCCCGTACGGCTTCCAGGTCGTCCGCGCCCCACTCCTGGTCCCGGTCGTGCGGCGCGAAGTGGTGCAGGAACACGCTGGCGCCGTACGCCGCCAGACGGCGGGCCAGGGCGTAACCGATGCCGCCGCGCCGGCTCACCCCGGTGACCAGTGCCACTCTGCCGCGCAGCGGCAGCGACGTGCGGGCCAGCTTCTCGGGCGGTTCCGATTCGCTCATCCGGGCAGCCTGGCAGGGCGGCGGGTGGCGTTCAACGCGGTTTCCGTTGTGCTCGCCGCCCTGGCGACATCAGCGGAACAACTCCACGTGCTCCCGGGCCCACTGCGCGAACGTACGCGCCGGCGTGCCGGTGACCTCCCGCACCGTGTGGAGTACGCCGGGGCCGTCGGAGTCGCCGCCCCCGGCCATCTCGATGGCCATCTCCTCGGGCATGTACTGCCGCAGCTGCGTCAGGTGCTCCTCCCCGGACAGCTCCTCGAACCGCAGGTCGCGCCCCAAGGCCGCGCCGATCGCCCGTACTTGCCCCACCGGCGTGATCTCTTCCGGGCCGGTCAACGGGTAGAGGCGGCCACGGTGGCGTTCGTCGAGGAGCGCCTCGGCCGCGACGGAGGCGATGTCCGCCGGGTGGATGACGGGGGAGCTCGCCTTGGCCGCTCCGGCCCGCACCACGCCGTGCTCGCGGATGGCGGGCGCCCACCAGACGGCATTGGAGGCGTACGCCCAGGGGCGCAGGATCGTCCAGTCGAGTCCGCTGTCACGCACCGCTCGCTCGCCTTCCAACGGGCCACGCCCCATGGGGGAGTTCGGGTGTGTCTGCGCGAGGAGCGAGGAGACGTACACGACGTGTCGTACGCCCGACTCACGGGCGAGATCGAGAATCCCGGGCAGGTCGCCGTCGGCGGGGAGCAGGAGGAAGAGCGAGCGGACGCCGTCCAGGGCGGGGGCGAGGGTCGCCGGGCGTCGTAGGTCGGCTTCGACCGCCTCGGCTTGCGGCGCTGATCGGGCGGTACGGGACGCGTGCCGCGTCACGGCGCGTACGGGGGCCTGGCGGGCGGCGAGCTGACTGAGGAGGGGGGTGCCGACATTGCCGGAGGCGCCGGTGGCGAGGATCATGGGAGGTTCCAGGGTGTCGCGGTGTCTGGTACGCCGGACACACTGCATATTGAAGCGCGGTTCAAGTCAACTGGCCTCTGGGGCCGAGTCGTACGTCCGCCGCGGGCAAGCCAGCGCACGTTCTCCCCGTGGTTGACCGGAGCAATCGTCAGGACCTGTGGAGGGACGGGTCACGCGACGTGTTGCACCTTTCTCGGCCCGCCATTCATCCGTGGAGGGCCGTATAACGGCTGGCGACCGCTTGAAACGCGGACTTGGGGAGCCATTGTTCGGCCTCGCCCGCACTGGCACCGGCGAGATGCGTGATTTTGACGATGCCGAAGCTGGCCAGATCCGCGTCTGTTCGCACCTCGTCGGAGTGTAGGTGCATGGGTTCACTGAAGGCGAATACGAATACGCCGTGAACTCCAGTCGTGGCCAGTGCGTTGATCGACTCGCTGAGATAGTCGGCCTGGACTTGTTCGTCGCGGACCACCTCACTGGTGATGCTCGGGGGGTCCGTCTGGTGATCGAGGATATCGTATCCCGAGGCGCCGCGTTCGGCGGCGCCACGGTAGGCGCAGCAGCCGAACTCGGTGACAAGCACAGGCTTTTCGCCTGCCGTGTGACGACTGACCTGTCGTGCGTAGTCCGCTGCGTTGTCCTCATCGCGGTAGGTGTCCAGTCCGACGTAGTCGAAGGGCGACCAGTCCACCGATTCCCAGTCGCCCGCACTGTAGGTGATAGGGCCCGTGAAGGACTCCCGGACAGCCGCGGCCAGGCGGGCCAGAAGAGAATTGAGCTTTCGGTCGAACTTCCGCTTCCGACTCATGATCAATTTAGGCAGTCGTTGGCCTCGGTGGTCGAAGGAGCGGCCTGGCACGATGCCCCGGCTGGTCAGTGTCAGTTCACATCCGATATTGATCCCGACTGCACCGTGCCCTTGGAGCTTCTGGGCGCCCGCGCACAGTGCGCGAAGTCCTGACTCGATTGCCCTGGGGCGTGCTTCGATCATCCGCGGTTGCAGCCAAGCGAAGAGTCCCTTGTCGACGGCGATCCGCGCTGCCTCCAGTAAGCGCTGGGGATCGGTGCCCATAATGGAAACGGCGTTGCACGCCAGATCGTCGCGTATCGCGCTCATGTCTCGCCGCACGTCGTCGGGTCGCCAGTGCGGTCGTGAATGGAAATCCTTCGCGTAGCGGACGCCCGCGTCATAGCAGACCCCTCGGATAGCGAGGTGGGGGACGCTGCTGTCTGTCGCATCCACGGCGGTGGCGCTGGGCTCGACATTCATGTCACTGTCCTCTATGTCTGAGTGCTCGTTGAGTGCTCAGGAGCTATCCGTCACCCCACCGGACCCCTCCACAGGGGCTGATCATTCCTCTTGACCGATCACGGAGCGTATCAGGATGGGTGACATGTCCATCTGAGTGGCGGTCAGCTTCCGCCACTGCGCGGACGGTCCGTTCAGTACGTGTACAGCGCTGTGGTGTCGAGTTCGACGTCCAGTGGGTGGCCGAGGGTTACGGCGTCGCCGAAGGGGCGCGCGACGGTGTCGCGGTAACTCCCGCCACGCGGTGAGGCGTACAGCAGGCAGCAGCCCTCTATCGGATTGACCACCAGGTAGTACGGGATGCCGGCCAGGGCGTACTTCTTGACCTTCTTCCGCGTGTCGTTCTCCGCGTGCGACTGTGAGACGACCTCGGCGACCAAGCCGAGTTCGTCAGCGGGAAACTCCCTGAGCCGGTTGCCTCGGAACGAAGCGTCCGCGACCGAGATATCCGGACGGACGAGTGTGCTTGAGAGGCGAGGGCAAGGACCATCTGGCCGTGCGCACTGGTAAGCACGGTGCTGATGTAGATCTCTCCGTCGATGATCTCGGGCCTGAGCTCCGGAAAGGCCGCGTCGACATGCTCGAAACGCCGCCTCGCCTCGGAAGTCATGGGACCCTCCAGCCGCGCGGTCATGCTCCGGGTGCCTCCCCTCCTCCGCACGGTACGTGTTCCGAGCATAGCCCGACGGTCACAGGCCCGCCGCGGGACAGCCAGGCCACCGCTTCCGGTACCCGGGCGTCCGGCCGGCCCGCATCATGGTGCGTATGCATGACGACAAGCCGCTGGCCGGCCGTACCGTCGGGGTGACCGCCGCCCGCAAGGCCGAGGAACTGGGCGCGCTGCTGGAGCGGCGCGGGGCACGGGTGCGGTACGGACCGGCGATGCGTACGGTGCCGCTCGCCGACGACACCGAGCTGCGCGCCGCGACCGACGCGCTGCTGGCCGAGCCGCCGCACTCGGTGGTGGCCACCACCGCGGTCGGCTTCCGAGGCTGGCTGGAGGCTGCCGAGGGCTGGGGAGTACGGGAGGAGTTGGGGCGCGCGTTGGCCGGCGCGGAGCTGCTGAGCCGTGGCCCGAAGGTGCGCGGTGCCGTACGGGCGGCCGGCCTGCGCGAGTCGTGGTCGCCGGAGTCCGAGTCCCTCGCGGAGGTACGGGAGTGGCTGCTGCGACGGGAGGTGAACGGTCGCCGTATCGCCGTGCAGCTGCACGGCGAGCCGATGGCCGGCTTCGTCGAGGCACTGCGCGGGGAGGGGGCGGAAGTGGTGCCTGTGCCGGTGTACCGCTGGCTGCCGCCCGTCGACCTGGCCCCGCTGGATCGCCTGATCGACGCCGTACTGGCAGGTGAGCTGGACGCGGTCACCTTCACCAGCGCCCCGGCCGTGCTGTCCACGCTGCGCCGTGCCGAGGAACGCGGCCTGCGGGACGGGCTGCTGGACGCGCTGCGGCAGTGCGCCCTGCCGGCGTGCGTGGGGCCGGTGACGGCGGCGCCGCTGGAGGAGCAGGGCGTACGCACCCGGCAGCCGACGCGCTTCCGGCTCGGACCGCTGGTGGAACTGCTGTGCGCGGAACTCGGCGAGGGCGGCGCGGGGCATGGCGCCGGCGACGCCGGTGGCACCCGCAGCACCCGCAGCGCTGACTGATCGTCCACGTCCCACGTCCCAGGTGCCGGGTCGTCGCAGGTGCGCCGGTGCCCGGGATTCGCGTACGGTTGACGGCTGCTCTGTACGAAAGCCCTGCGTACGGAAGAGTGCGTACGGAAGAGAGGGGCGACGGTGGCAGCCCAGGACACAGCCGAGCCGGCCGAGCACGCCGAGCACGTCAGCGGCGCCGAGCGGGCCGGGCACGCGGAGCCCGCCGACAGCGACCCGACGGCGCTGGCCGACGACACCTCCAGGGAGCGGGAGACCCGTGCCGAGCAGGCGCACCTGGACGCGGTGTACCACCGGCTGGAGGAGAAGATCGACGAGGCGGAGTTCCTGATGAACGACGCCTCCCAGCGTTCCCAGGTCGGCACCCCCGGCGCGCTCGCCGAGCGGGACGCCCAGGTCTTCCGGGCGGGGGTGCATCTGAACCGGCTGAACAGCGAGTTCGAGGACTTCCTCTTCGGCCGGATCGACCTGCTCGCCGGTGCGGACGCCACCCGGGGCCAGGACGGCGCGTATCTCTCGGTGGAGCCCGCCCAGGACGCCGTACGGGACGACGGCACCGCCGACATCGCCGAGACCTTGCACATCGGCCGGATCGGCGTGCTGGACGCGGACTACTCCCCACTGGTGATCGACTGGCGCGCGCCCGCCGCCGCCCCCTTCTACCGTTCCACGCCGCTGGACCCGGGCCGGGTGGTGCGCCGCCGGGTGATCCGCAGCAAGGGCCGGCGGGTGCTCGGAGTGGAGGACGACCTGCTACGGCCCGAGGTCACCGCGCGGCTGGACGGGCAGGCGCTGGCGGTGATCGGCGACGGCGCGCTGATGGCCGCCCTGGGCCGGGCACGCGGGCACGCGATGCAGGACATCGTCGCCTCCATCCAGGCGGAACAGGACCTGGTGATCCGTGCCCCCGCCGCCTCCGTGACGATGGTGGAGGGCGGCCCCGGCACCGGCAAGACGGCGGTGGCGCTGCACCGCGCGGCGTACCTGCTCTACCAGGACAGACGGCGCTACGCCGGCGGCATCCTCGTCGTCAGCCCGACGCCGCTGCTGGTGTCGTACACCGAGGGCGTGCTGCCCTCCCTCGGCGAGGAGGGGCAGGTCGCCATCCGGGCGCTGGGCTCCCTGGTGGAGGGCGCCGAGGCGGACGGCTACGACGCTCCCGAGGTGGCGCGGCTCAAGGGCGACGCCCGGATGGTGCGGGTGTTGCGGAACGCCGCCCGGGGCGCGCTGGAACACCCGGGCACGCCGGAGCGGCTACGGGTGGTGGCGTACGGCGCGCGGGTCGAGCTGGACGCGGAGGCGTTGCGCGAGGTGCGGCGACAGGTGCTGGGCGGCAGCGCGCCGGTCAACCTGATGCGACCGCGGGCCCGTAGGTTCCTGCTGGACGCTTTGTGGGAGCGGTCCGGGGCCGCGGCGCGCTGCCCGGACGACCCGGAGTTGGCGGCGGACGTCCGGGAGGGTTTCGACGAGGACGTGTCGAGCGAGCCGGAGTTCGAGGAGTTCCTCGACGCGTGGTGGCCGGAACTCACCCCGCGCCGGGTGCTGGCCGCGATGGCGGACGAGCGGCGGCTGGCCGGCTGGGCGCGCCGGACGCTGCCAGCCGCGCAGGTGGGCCGGTTGGCCGCGTCCTGGGCGGGCCTGGACGCTCAGGGGTACGGGCCGCTGTCCGTACCGGACATCGCGCTGCTCGACGAACTGCGGGTGCTGCTCGGGACGCCCGCCCGCCCCCGGCAGCCCACCGAGGAGGAACTGCTGGCCGAGCTGGGCGTGCAGGAGGTGACCACGGCAGCCGACCGGAGCACCGCGCGCCGGGAACGCGCGGAGCGGCTCGCGGAGGAGCGTACGGACTACGCGCACGTGATCGTCGACGAGGCGCAGGACCTGACGCCGATGCAGTGGCGGATGGTGGGGCGCCGGGGACGACAGGCGACGTGGACGGTCGTGGGGGACCCGGCGCAGAGTTCCTGGACGGCACCGGAGGAGTCGGCCACGGCGCGGGACGAGGCGCTGGGCAACCGGCCCCGTCGACGGTTCGAGCTGACCGTCAACTACCGCAATCCGGCCGAGGTGGCCGTACTGGCCGATCGGGTGCTGGCGCTGGCGATGCCGGGGGTGGAGCCGCCGCGGGCGGTGCGGTCGACCGGGCTGGAGCCGCGGTTCGCGGTACTGCCGGCCGGGTCCCCGGCGGATGACGTGACCGAGGGCATGGCCCGGACCGTACGGCACGAGGCGCGGCTGCTGCTGGGCGAGGTGGACGGCACCGTGGGCGTGGTCGTCGCGATGGGCCGGCGGGCGCAGGCGGGGGAGTGGCTGGCCGGGTTGGGCGACCGGGTGGTGGCGCTGGGCAGCCTGGAGGCGAAGGGCCTGGAGTACGACGCGACGCTGGTGGTGTCGCCGGCGGAGATCGCGGACGAGTCGCCGGCGGGGCTGCGGGTGTTGTACGTGGCGCTGACCCGGGCGACGCAGCGGTTGACGGTGCTGTCCGGGGAGCGGGACCTGCCGGACGCGGACGGGGTGCCGGACCTGCTGCGGGACTGAGCCGGGCGGCTCGTACCACTGCTCGTCCTGGTGCTCGGTTTGGCGCTGTCGTGGTGCTCGACGTGCCGCTCCCAGCTGCGGAAAGGCGGTCGCACACGAGGGAATGACCGTGCGGCCGCTCTTTGTTAGCCTGAGGGTGGCACCGGCCCGATCCATGCCCCCGGGCCCAACCATAGTCGCTTCGAGCGACCACTTGCCGCGAGGCGAGCTGGCGGGTCGGTGTCGCTTCTCCCCGGTGTCCCCGGTGCCTTCGGTCCGTTGCTGACCCCACCCATCCGCGCCCCGAGCGGATCCTGGCGCGTGGCTTGGCGTACGGGTGTGTTGATCGCTATGCGACGGTTACTCCCGCGTGTCCCGAGCGATCCTCGTGATGCCGACACTTGACCGATGTCTGAGCGGTCGGATGGCGTCTCGGTGGGATCCTGCCTGGCGGTGGCGGGTGTGTTCGTGTTGCTGTGTTCCGCGTTCTTCGTGGGTACTGGAATCCCTTCGGCGGGGGCGGGGCGGACTCCGCCTCGCGTGAGAATCCGGCGGTGACTCCGGAGTGCGAGGAGCAGCGCGGCCGTAGCGCGGAGCGGTCGCGGGACACCGGGAAGCCGCTCGATCCGGACTCGCGGGATATCACGGGTGACGGATACCAGGACCTGGCCGTCAACGAGTGGACGGACGCGAAGGGCGAGCGCTGGACGCACCGTCGCGCGGTGTGGAACGGCGGCGCGAGCTCCTCGGATCCCCCTTCCGGGAGTCGGATGCCGGGCACCTTCCCCTCACTCGTCGACCGCCAACTGACGGCCGATGTGGACGGCGACGGGTACGCGGACGTGCTGAGTCGTGACTCCTACGTGCGAGAACCGGGCGACTCCCGTGCGCGGGATTCTCGGCAGGGCATCCAGTGGGGTGGTCCGAACGGTGTCGAGCAATCCACCCGTGTCCCCGGCTCCATGGGAGACCTCGAGGCGGTGGGGGACTTCGACGGCGACGGTCAGGCCGACGTGTTGGCCCTGTCCGTCCATGGGTCGGACGAGTCTCAGGGTTACGAGCGCGTCAGGGAGTTCGCCACCGTGCACTACGGCCCGTTGGACCGGGACGGCGTCGCCGCCCGTACCTCCAAATGCGAGGTCTCGCGGGAGGGTTGGGTACCAGTCGGTGGTACGACCGTCGGGGACTTCGACGGGGACGGCCGGGACGACCTCGTCGTCGCCGGGACGTACTTCGAGGAGGACGCCATGTTCGAGAAGCCGTCGGCGCCGGCGGAAGTGCACAGCGCGCTGTACTACGAGGGCGGGCACGACGGGCTGGTGGGCCGTGGGCCGCTGAAGGGCGTCAGCGAGGACTACACCGGCACACCGGCCGAGCAGAGCCCCGGCTCGGCGGGCGATTTCGACGGAGATGGTCGGGATGACCTGCTCGTCAAGCAAGGGACGGATCTTCCGACTGTGCTGTACCACGGCTCCCCGGGAGGGTTGGTGACCGAACGAGAACCGGTCACCCTGGGCGACGTGGATCCGGAGGGAACGGTCGGCGACATCGACGGGGACGGCCGGGACGACCTGGTGAGTACGGTGAACACCGGCGCGACCACGGTGGCGGTCGATGTCCAACTGGGTACGGAGGACGGTATGACGTCCGTGAACCGGTCCGGCTGGATCGAGAAGGACGACCTGCACCGTGCGGGTAAGGCCGCCACGTCACGCGACTGGGTGGAGATCGACACGGAGTTGGTGGACCTGGACGGCAACGGCCGTGCCGAGGTGGTCATCCGGCAACAGGGTTGGGAGAAGCGGGAGAGGTACGGCGGCTACTGGGTCCTCCCGGACGGCTCCGATCCCGCCACCCGCCTGGACGAGGCTCGTTTCGTGCGGGTGCGCGAACTGGGCCATGACGGTTGAGCCGGTGGTCGCCGTAGATGTCTGAGTGCCGTACGGATGCTCCGTACGGCACTCAGACATCTACGGCGACCCGTGCCGAGGAGGCCGGGACCCGCTCGCTCACGCGATGACGCGTACCTGCTCCGCCTGAGGACCCTTCCGTCCCTCGGCGATCTCGAACTCGACTCGCTGCGAGTCCTCCAGGCTGCGGTAGCCGTCGCCGTTGATCGAGCTGTAGTGGACGAAGACGTCCGGCCCGCCGCCTTCCTGGGCGATGAAGCCGAAGCCCTTCTCCGCGCTGAACCACTTGACCGTGCCCTGAGCCATGTTCCTGTTCTCCCATGTGTAAGCGAGTCTTGCGGGCCAGATCCTAGGACGTTTCGGGCGGTTTAAAGGTGATTGATCACCGTTTTCCCAGGGCGGATTGGGGCTTCTCGACCGTGACTCACTCTCGTATTGTGGAAACTGCTTTCCGCATGGAGGGGAGTTACCGCGTACCTCGAAGTAGGTGCGAATATCAGTGAGCGTGCCGCGTGGGCGGCACCACGCGTCCAGGAAAGAAGAGGAACCCGGCCATGGCAACGGCGCCCAGCGTCTCCTACTCGATGACTGTCCGCCTGGAGGTCCCGGCCGGCGGGTCCGCGGTCAGTCAGCTCACCACGGCCGTGGAGTCCTCGGGCGGTTCGGTCACCGGGCTCGACGTCACCGCCTCCGGCCACGAAAGGCTGCGGATCGACGTCACCATCGCGGCCAGCTCCACCGCGCACGGCGACGAGATCGTCGCCAAGCTGCGGGAGATCGAGGG
Source organism: Streptomyces oceani (assembly GCF_001751245.1). Lineage (GTDB taxonomy): Bacteria > Actinomycetota > Actinomycetes > Streptomycetales > Streptomycetaceae > Streptomyces > Streptomyces oceani. The sequence goes on along the minus strand of NZ_LJGU01000126.1, from coordinate 12,718 downwards.
CGTCACGCTGGGCAAGGTCTCGGACCGTACGTTCCTGATGCACCTCGGCGGCAAGATCGAGATGTCGTCGAAGCATCCGATTCGCAGCCGCGACGACCTTTCCATGGTGTACACCCCCGGTGTCGCCCGGGTATGCACCCAGATCGCCGAGCACCCGGAGGACGCCCGGCGACTGACCATCAAGCGCAACAGCATCGCGGTGGTCACCGACGGCTCCGCGGTGCTCGGGCTCGGCAACATCGGCCCGAAGGCCGCGCTTCCCGTGATGGAGGGCAAGGCCGCCCTGTTCAAGCGCTTCGCCGGGATCGACGCCTGGCCGATCTGCCTGGACAACCAGGACACCGACATGATCGTGGAGATCGTGAAGTCGATGGCGCCGGGATTCGCGGGCATCAACCTGGAGGACATCTCCGCGCCGCGCTGCTTCGAGATCGAGGCGCGGCTGCGGGAGGCCCTGGACATCCCGGTGTTCCACGACGACCAGCACGGCACCGCGATCGTGGTGCTGTCCGCGCTCTACAACGCCCTGCGCGTGGTGGACAAGCGGATCGAGGACGTACGGGTGGTGATGTCCGGGGCGGGCGCCGCCGGCACCGCGATCCTCAAGCTGCTGCTCGCCGCCGGTGTCAAGCACGCGGTGGTCGCCGACATCCACGGGGTCGTGCACGCCGGGCGCGAGGACCTGGTGGACGCCGACCCGGACTCGCCGCTGTGCTGGATCGCCAACAACACCAACCCGGAGGGCGTCCGCGGGACCCTCAAGGACGCGGTGCGCGGCTCGGACGTGTTCATCGGCGTCTCCGCGCCGGACGTGCTCGGCGCGGCGGAGGTGGCGACCATGGCGGAGGGCGCGATCGTGTTCGCGCTCGCCAATCCGGACCCGGAGGTCGATCCGGCCGAGGCTCGGCGCACCGCCTCCGTGGTCGCCACCGGCCGCTCGGACTTCCCGAACCAGATCAACAACGTGCTGGTCTTCCCCGGCGTCTTCCGCGGGCTGCTGGACGCCCAGTCGCGCACGGTCAACGACAGCATGATGCTGGCCGCCGCCCGCGCGCTCGCCGATGTCGTCCTGGAGGACGAGCTGAACGCGAACTACATCATCCCGAGCGTCTTCAACGAGAAGGTCTCCGGCGCCGTCGCCGGTGCCGTACGGGACGCGGCCCGGGCGGCCGGGGAGTCCGCGCTGCCGCCAGCCAGTGGCACCTCGGCGGAGCTGCCGTAGCGGCCGGTCGCGGCCGACTCGGTGGGCGGCACGCCGGGCACCCGCCGGGCGCCCGCTCACCGAGCCCGCGGTCCGCTGTGCCAACCCCGCACCGGCGCGTTGGCGTACGTGGCACCGTACGCGCGCGCCTCCCGCGCGCCGCGTCGAGCCCGCACGCGCCCCCGCCCGGGCGCCGTACGGTCGCTCCCCGAGGGCGCCCCCGGAGCGCGGCGGCGGGAGGTGAGAAGTGCCTCACGACGGGCACCAGGAGGGGCTGAGCGGCGCGTCGCGGGATGCGACACCCGTACGGCCCCCTTAGGGTTGCGGAAGCCGCACCGGACAGAGCCGATGGAGCGTCGTCGCGAGCCACTGGCACTTTTCGTGTGACTCCGCAAGGTGCCGGAAAGCGTGCCGGATTGGATTTCCCGCCGCAGGTGAGGGCAGGATGCGTCACTGGGCGCGAGGGTCTGAACAGCAGACCCGGGTCCGGGGACTGTCCGAGGACCCTGGCAGCATCGGCTTCGAACTCACGCCTCATCGGCAAGAAGAACACGGGAGTAAGAGACTATGAACCGCAGTGAGCTGGTGGCCGCTCTGTCCGAGCGCGCCGAGGTGACCCGTAAGGACGCCGACGCGGTGCTGGCCGCGCTCGCCGAGACCGTCGGCGAGGTCGTCGCCAAGGGCGATGAGAAGGTCACCATCCCCGGCTTCCTCACCTTCGAGCGCACCCACCGTGCCGCTCGTACCGCCCGCAACCCGCAGACCGGTGACCCGATCGAGATCGCTGCCGGCTACAGCGTCAAGGTCTCGGCGGGCTCCAAGCTCAAGGAAGCCGCCAAGGGCAACTGATCCGTCGGGCCCTCAGCGGCCCGGCGCACACCTCAGCGCATGAGGAGAGGGGCGGCCATCCGTACGGCGGGTGGCCGCCCCTCGCTTGCTCGTACCGCTGGCGGGCTGGCGCTGGCGGGGCCGCGCCGGAGCAACCCGCCGTACGCGCGCCGCCGTACCCGCCGTGCCGTACGCGCGTCCGCAGCCCGCCGTGTTGTCCCCCAGCCGCTGGCGGGCGGGGACACGGCCGGCGGTGTGGCCTTACGGGCGCTCGACGTTCGCGCCCAGCTCGGCCAGCTTCTCCATGAAGTTCTCGTAGCCCCGGTTGATCAGGTCGATGCCGTGCACCCGCGAGGTGCCCTGCGCGGCCAGTGCCGCGATGAGGTACGAGAACCCGCCCCGCAGGTCCGGGATCACCAGGTCCGAGCCCTGCAGCTTGGTGGGCCCCGAGACCACGCCCGAGTGCAGGAAGTTGCGCTGCCCGAAGCGGCACGGCATCCCCCCCAGGCACTCCCGGTAGACCTGGATATGGGCCCCCATCTGGTTCAGCGCCGAGGTGAAGCCGAGCCGCGACTCGTACACCGTCTCGTGCACGATGGACAGCCCGGAAGCCTGGGTCAGCGCCACCACCAGCGGCTGCTGCCAGTCCGTCTGGAAGCCGGGGTGCACGTCCGTCTCCAGCGCGATGGCGTTCAGCGGGCCGCCGGGATGCCAGAAGCGGATGCCCTTGTCGCCGATGTCGAAGGCGCCGCCGACCTTGCGGAAGGTGTTCAGGAAGGTCATCATCTCGCGCTGCCGCGCCCCGTGGACGTACACGCTGCCCTCGGTCGCGAGTGCCGCGCTCGCCCAGGACGCCGCCTCCAGCCGGTCCGGCAGCGCCTTGTGCGCGTAGCCGCCGAGCTGGTCCACGCCGGTGATCCGGATCGTGCGGTCGGTGTCCATCGAGATGATCGCGCCCATCTTCTGGAGCACGCAGATCAGGTCCTCGATCTCCGGTTCCACGGCGGCGTTGGACAGCTCCGTCACGCCCTCCGCCAGCACGGCGGTCAGCAGCACCTGTTCGGTGGAACCGACCGACGGGTACGGCAACTGGATCTTGGTGCCCCGCAGCCGCTGCGGCGCCTCGAGGTACTGGCCGTCCGCCCGCTTCTCGATCGTCGCGCCGAACTGTCGCAGCACGTCGAAGTGGAAGTCCACCGGCCGGCCGCCGATGTCGCAGCCGCCGAGGCCAGGGATGAACGCGTGCCCGAGCCGGTGCAACAGCGGCCCGCAGAAGAGGATCGGGATGCGGGAGGAGCCCGCGTGCGCGTCGATGTCCGCGACGTTCGCGCTCTCCACGTGGGACGGATCGAGCACCAGCTCCCCGGGCTCGTCTCCGGTGCGTACGGTCACGCCGTGCAGTTGCAGCAGACCGCGTACGACCCGGACGTCGCGGATGTCCGGCACGTTACGCAGGCGGCTCGGTTCGCTGCCGAGCAACGCGGTGACCATGGCCTTCGGCACGAGATTCTTCGCGCCACGGACCCGGATCTCGCCCTCGAGGGGGGTGCCGCCGTGGACTAGCAGTACGTCATCGGTGCCGGACATGGATCTCCGCTTTTCCTGGAGAAGGGCTGGGGACAGGGAGCAAGCGTAATGGCCCGCGACCGGATTTCTGTACGGGCAGGGCCCCTTCGGGGTATTTCGGTCGGGTGCCGGCCGGCCGCGTCGTCCCCCGGGTTGGCCGCCCGATGCACGGATTGCCCATTGACATCCCATGACGGCTGTTGGTGCGGGATCATTGGCACATGACCGAGGTGACCTCGCTCACCGGGCGGCTGCTGGTCGCGAGCCCGGTGCTGTCCGACCCCAACTTCGACCGCGCTGTCGTGCTGCTCCTGGACCATGACGAGGAGGGCTCGCTGGGTGTCGTGCTCAACCGACCCACTCCGGTGGGCGTAAGCGACATCCTGGAGCCCTGGGCGGCGCTCGCCGGCGAACCCGGGGTGGTCTTCCAGGGCGGCCCGGTGTCGCTGGACGCCGCGCTGGGGGTGGCGGTCGTGCCCTCCGGCGGCGAGCGCGCCGATCCGGACAGCACCCCGGACGCGCTCTCCGGGAGCGGGGACGGTCCGATGGGCTGGCGCAGAGTGCACGGGGCGATCGGCCTGGTGGACCTGGAGGCGCCGCCGGAGCTGCTCGCCGCCGAGCTGGGCTCGTTGCGGATCTTCGCCGGATACGCCGGCTGGGGTGCCGGGCAGTTGGAGGACGAACTGGCCGAGGGTGCGTGGTACGTGGTGGAGTCCGAGCCGGGCGACGTCTCCTCGCCCGATCCCGAGGCGCTGTGGCGTTCGGTGCTAAGGCGCCAGCGCAGCGAACTGGCCATGGTGGCGACGTATCCGGACGACGCTTCGCTGAACTGACCTCGTCGCGGCTTCCCTGAACCGACCTCGCTCGCGGCCCGGATCGCGGTTGGGGTCCGAAGGCTCTGGAGCATACGACGCGAGGCCCGCGGATGTTCGTACGCGCCTGACCAGTGTCCGCCTCAAACGGCCCGCACACCGTTTAGGCTTGGGCGACATGAGCACACTCGAGCCCGAGCGCGGGGCGGGCACCGGCACGCTGGTCGAGCCGACCCCACAGACATCGCATGGCGACGGCGACCACGAGCGGTTCGCCCACTATGTCCAGAAGGACAAGATCATGGCGAGCGCGATGGACGGTACGCCCGTCGTCGCGCTCTGCGGCAAGGTCTGGGTGCCGGGGCGGGATCCGAAGAAGTATCCGGTCTGCCCCGTGTGCAAGGAGATCTTCGAAACCATGGGGCCCAACGGCGACAAGAACGGCAAGGACGGCAACGGCAAGGGCGACGGCAAGAAGTGACCGCCGGCTGACCCTGCCGGCGCCAGTGCGTGGCCTCGGCGCCCCGTGAGACCGCCGGGGTGGCCATGCAGGCCGTGTGGGCCGTGTCCGACTGACCGCTCTCGAGTGCCGCCCGTGAACACAGCGCGCCGTGTCCACCTCCCGACCGGGAGGTCGACACGGCGCGCTGTGTCGTGTGCGGCCCGACGCGGACCGGTCACGCGTGAGGCGCCTCGTGCGAGTCGTGTGCGCGCCGTGAACCGGGCGGGCGTTGCACGGAACGCTCCAGCTGTTACGGATTGGTCGAGACCTATTGTGCGCGGCCGTCCGCGCCCATAACCTCCCTGCGAAGTTGTGCAGCACGAAACATCAGTTGCGTATGTTGCAATCCAAGGGGAGTGCGCGTTATGAGAGTCTCCGCCCGTTTCACCGCTTCCGCCCTGGCACTCGCTCTCGCGACCCTGACGGCCGCCGGCTGTGCCCCCTCCACCTCGGCGGACGACTCGAACGAGGACAAGAAGAGCGGCACGCTGCGGGTGTGGCTGTTCAAGGAGGTGAACAACAAGCCGAAGAAGCAGGTCATGGACGACGCCATCCGGGCGTACGAGAAGAAGCACGACGACGTGACCGTCGAGGTGCAGTACATCCCGGTGGACAGCCGCGCGGAGAAGATGAAGGGCGCGCTCAACGACCCGGAATCCGCCCCGGACGTCATCGAGTTCGGCAACACCGACACCGCCGGCTACGTCAAGGACGGCGGACTGGCCGACATCACCCAGGAGTTCGAGAGCTGGGGCGCGACCAAGGACACCGACCCCACCGCCCGCGAGTCGGCCACGGTGGACGGGAAGATCTACGGCGCCCCGCTGTTCGTCGGCGTACGCGCCCTCTACTACCGCACCGACGTCTTCGACGACCTCGGCCTCAAAGTGCCGAAGACCCTCGACGAGGTCGCCGAGACCGCGCGAAAGATCCGCGACCAACGCCCCGAGTTGTACGGCCTGGCGGTCGGCGGCACCTACACCTACGGCGCCATGCCCTACATCTGGGCGCACGGCGGCGACCTCGCCGAGCAGAAGGACGGCGCCTGGAGCTCCACCATCGACAGCGAGAGCTCCCGGGCGGGCGTCAAGGCGTACACCGACCTGTTCGGCGAGCGGAACTGCCCCGCCAGCACCTGCGCCCAGATGGGCGGAAACGAGAACGTCGAGGCGTTCACCAACGGCAAGGCCGGCATGGTCATCGGCGGGGACTTCAACCGGCAGGCCGTGGAGGACAGTCAGGTCAAGGGCGAGTACGACGTCGTGCCACTGCCGGGGACCAGCGAGGGCGAGATCGCGCCCGCCTTCGCCGGCGGCAACAACCTCGGGGTGATGAAGAGCACCTCCCACCGCACCCTCGCCGTCGACCTGGTCAAGCAGCTCGCCGGGAAGAAGACGCAGTGGCGGCTCTTCGAGGCGATGGGCTTCCTGCCGACCTTCGGTGACGTACGCGAGCGGGCCGCCGACGAAGCGCCGTACGTCCAGCCCTTCGTGGAGACCCTGGAGGCGGGCACCGAGTTCGTGCCGGTCAGCCCTGCCTGGGCGAAGATCGACGCGGGGATGGTGCTGCAGACCATGTTCCAGCAGGTCGCCAGTGGCAAGAAGGACGTGGACGAGGCCACGGCCGAGGCGGCTCGGAAGATGGATGAGGCATTCGCCCAGTGACCCGTACCGCGCTCGCCCAGGCGCGTGTCACCGGCCGGCGCGGCGGCCGGTGGACGCCCTGGCTCTACCTGGCGCCCGCGCTGGTGGTGTTGGCCGCGCTGCTCGCGTACCCGATCTACCAACTCGGGCTGATATCCCTGCTGGAGTACACCCAGGCACAGGTCAGCGGTGGCGAGCCGGCCACCTTCCAGGGGCTGGGGAACTACGCCGAGCTGTTCGGCGACCGGCAGTTCTGGAGCGTGCTGCTGGCCACCCTGGTGTTCGCGACGGCCTGCGTCAGCGGCACGCTCACGGTCGGCTGCGCGCTGGCCGTACTGCTCACCAGGGTGCGGGCGGTGCCCCGGCTGATGCTGATGCTGGCCGCGCTCGGCGCCTGGGCCACTCCGGCCATCACCGGTTCCACGGTCTGGGTGTTCCTGTTCGACCCGGACTTCGGCCCGGTGAACAAGCTGCTCGGCCTGGGCGACTTCGCCTGGACGTACGGTCGCTACAGCGCCTTCTTCCTGGTGTTCCTGGAAATCGTCTGGTGTTCCTTCCCGTTCGTGATGGTGACGATGTACGCCGGAATCCGCGCCATTCCGAGCGAGGTGCTGGAGGCCGCCGCCCTGGACGGAGCGTCCAGCCTGCGGATCTGGCGGAGCGTCATGGCGCCGATGCTGCGGCCGATCCTGGTCGTGGTGACCATCCAGTCCATCATCTGGGACTTCAAGGTGTTCACCCAGATCTACGTCATGACGGACGGCGGAGGCATCGCCGGACAGAATCTGGTGCTGAACGTCTACGCCTACCAAAAGGCGTTCGCCTCCTCGCAGTACAGCCTCGGTTCGGCCATCGGCGTCGTGATGCTGCTGATTCTGCTCGGCGTCACGTTGGTCTATCTGCGCCTGCTGCGGCGGAGGGGTGAGGAGATATGACACGCGTCCCCAAGCGCCTCGGGCGGATACGCCGCCCCTGGCGGCTGGTCGCCGAGACCTCGACGGTGCTGATCGCCGTGGTCGTGGCCTTCCCGCTGTACTGGATGGTGCTGTCCGCCTTCAAACCGGCCAGTGAGGTGCAGTCCGACCAGCCACGTCCCTGGACGCTGAACCCGAGCCTGGACGCCTTCCGACGGGTCTTCGAACAGCAGGACTTCGGCCGGTACTTCCTCAACAGCCTGCTGGTGGCCGGCGCCGTGGTCATCGCCTCGGCGTTGATCGCCTTTCTGGCGGCCACCGCCGTCACCCGATTCCGTTTCCGTTTCCGTACCACTCTGCTGGTGATGTTCCTGACCGCGCAGATGGTGCCGATCGAGGCGTTGACCATCCCGATGTTCTTCCTGATGCGGGACGTCGACGCGCTCAACACGCTCTACTCGCTTATCCTTCCGCACATCGCCTTCTCGTTGCCCTTCGCGATATGGATGCTGCGGGGATTCGTGAAGGCCGTACCGGAGGCCCTGGAGGAACAGGCGTTCATCGACGGCGCCAGTCGGACGAGATTCCTCTGGCAGATCCTCTTCCCACTCGTCCTGCCCGGGCTGGTGGCCACCAGCGTGTTCTCGTTCATCTCCACCTGGAACGACTTCCTGTTCGCCAAGTCGTTCATCATCAGCGCGACGGAGAACTCCACGCTGCCGATGGCCCTGTTGGTCTTCTTCGACACCGAGACCCCGGACTGGGGCGGCGTGATGGCCGGATCGACCATCATGACCATCCCGGTGCTGATCTTCTTCGTCGCCGTGCAGCGGCGGTTGGTGTCCGGACTGGGCGGCGCGGTGAAGGACTGAGCGGACACGGCGGCCGTACCAGGGGGCACCCGCCCCGGGGCGGCCGCCGACACCACCGACACGGACGACGTACGACACGTACGACACGTACGACACGTACGACGCAGCAGACGGGAGCAGCGAGATGGCTCAACCCCAGGCCCCTCACGACACCGCATCCGACACCCACGACCTCGTGCCGGCCCCGCGCCGGATCGAAATCGGCACCGCCGGCGGTGACTTCGACCTCACCGCACGGACCGTGCTGGCCGCCGAGCCCGGGACCGAGGGCGTGGCCCACTGGCTCCGTACGACGCTCGGCGCCGCCACCGGTTTCCCCCTGCCGTCGGACTCGGACCCGCGACCAGAACCCAGCGTCGTACGACTGGTCCTGGACCCCGGCGTGCGTACGGAACTCGGCCCGGAGGGCTACCGGCTGACGGTCTCCTCGAGTGAACTCCGGATCGCCGGCGGCAGCGCCACCGGCGCCTTCTGGGGCGCGCAGACACTCCGGCAGCTGCTCGGCCCGGCGGCCCACCGGCAGGCACCTCCGGTGCCCGGCCGGAGCTGGCGGGTGCCGGCCCAACTCATCGAGGACGCGCCACGGTTCGGCTGGCGCGGCTACATGCTCGACGTCGCGCGCCACTTCCAGCCCAAGGACACGGTGCTGCGCTGCCTCGACCAACTGGCCGCGCACAAGCTGAACGTGCTGCACCTGCACCTGACCGACGACCAGGGCTGGCGGGTGGAGATCAAGCGCTACCCCCGGCTCACCGAGACCGCCGCCTGGCGGCACCGCAGTCGCCAGGGACACCGTGCGTCGCCCCGCTGGGACGAACGGCCGCACGGCGGCTACTACACCCAGGAGGACATCCGCGAGATCGTCGCGTACGCCGCCGAGCGGCACATCACGATCGTCCCGGAGATCGACGTCCCCGGGCACTCGCAGGCCGCCATCGCCGCCTACCCGGAGCTGGGGAACACGGACGTCCTCGACACGGTCGCACTCGAGGTGTGGGACGACTGGGGCATCAACCCCAACGTCCTGTCGCCGACGGACACCACGCTGGACTTCTACACCGGGGTCTTCGAGGAGCTGCTGGAGCTCTTCCCCGGGCCGTTCGTGCACATCGGCGGAGACGAGTGCCCCAAGGAGCAGTGGCGCGCCTCCGAGACCGCGCAACAGCGCATGCGGGAGGAGGGTCTGCGGGACGAGGACGAGCTGCAGGCATGGTTCATCCGGCACTTCGACCGCTGGCTGGCCGCTCGGGGCCGGCGCCTCATCGGCTGGGACGAGGTTCTGCAGGGCGGTGGCGCGGGCTCCGACACGAGTTCCGACGCGGGCTCTGACACGACCGCCACCGGACTGAGCCGCGGCGCCGCCGTCTCCTCCTGGCGCGGCTACTCCGGCGGGGTCGAGGCCGCGCGGGCCGGTCACGACGTGGTGATGTGCCCGGAGCAGCAGGTGTACCTGGATCACCGGCAGCACCCGGGCGAGGACGAGCCGGTGCCGATCGGCTACGTACGCACCCTGCGCGACGTCTACCACTTCGAACCGGTCCCGCCCGAACTGGCCGACACCCCACACGCCGAGCGGGTGCTGGGCGCCCAGGCCAACATGTGGACCGAGGTGGCCGAGACCAGGCAGCGCCTCGAGTACCAGACCTATCCTCGGCTCGTCGCCCTCGCGGAGGTGGCCTGGTCCCCGCTGCCGCCACCCGAGCAGCGGGACTTCGCCGGCTTCCAGCAGCGGCTGCACCGTGCCCACTTCGCCCGGCTCGACGCGCTGGGTGTGGACTACCGGCCGGACAGCGGTCCGCGCCCCTGGCAGCGCCGCCCCGGGGTGCTCGGACGTCCGATCGAGGGGGCTCCCCCGATCGTTTGAGCTGTGCCGGGGGCGCACCGCCGGTAACCCGTACAAGGCGCCCTCAGTGTCATCGAGTCCGGCATTCGTGGCTGGTACGGCGACCAGCAGCGGTTTCGTGGCTGGTCGCCGTACCAGCCACGAGAACCGCTGACGGTGCGGCATCCGTCGTATCAGCCACGAACCCACCGCATACAGGTCAGTTCGGGGACAGCGGGGCGAACCACCCCTTCACGGACCCTCGTGTCAACAGCTGGTCGAGATGTGCCAGAGTTGCCATGTCCGGGTTGCGAGCACGTACCGTACGGCAGTGCAGCCGGGACGCGCCGGGGAAGGGGCAGCTGGATTGAGCACGCACGCACCGCATGCGCCGTCGGCCGGGCAGCCTGCCGCGCCGCCGGCCGGTCAACCGGCCACCTCGTCGGTCGTGTTGCCGAACACGCTGGACGACGCCGTGTCGGCACTCGCGGCCATGCCCGCCGCCGTGCCGGTCGCCGGAGGCACCGACCTGATGGCGGGGGTGAACTCCGGGGAGCTGCGCCCCGCGGCGTTGGTCGGACTGGGGCGGATCAGCGAGATCCGCGGCTGGGAGTACCTGGACGGACACGCCCTGCTCGGTGCCGGCCTCACCCACGCCCGGATGGGACGTCCCGACTTCGCCGCCCTCATCCCCGCGCTCGCGGCCAGCGCCCGAGCCGCCGGGCCGCCGCAGGTCCGTAACGCCGGGACGCTCGGCGGGAACATCGTCAGCGCCGCGCTGACGGGTGACACCCTCCCGGTGCTCGCCGCCCTGGAAGCCACTCTGGTCATCGCCGGTCCGGACGGCGCGCGGCGGGAGACGCCGGTCAGCCATCTGCTGGCGGGGATGGACATGTTGCGGCCCGGGGAGATCGTCGGCTACGTCCGTGCGCCACTGTTGCACGCCCCGCAGACCTTCCTGAAGGCCACCGGCCGCACCGGGCCCGGTCGTGCCCTCGCGTCCGCGGCGGTGGTTCTGGACCCGGCCCGGCGTAGCGTACGCTGCGCGATCGGAGCGGTGGCGCCGATGCCGCTGCGGCCACTCGAGGCGGAACGCTGGGTGGCCTCGCTCATCGACTGGGACGGTCAGCGTGGGCTGGCGCCCGAGGCGCTGGCCGCTTTCGGGGAGTATGTCGCGATGGCCTGCATTCCGGACCCGGCGCCCGGCGAGGACGGCGCGCAGCCGCCCGAACTCCCTCCCGCGGCGCTGCACCTGCGCCGTACGGTGTCCGTGCTGGCACGACGCGGACTCGGGAGGTCACTGGCATGACCAACGAGGACCCGCACGGCGGCCCCGTCGGGCCGGAGCACGGCGACCCGGGAGCGTACGGCGAACCGGGCGGCTATCCCGGCTACCCCGAGCACCCTGACCACCCCGAGTACCGGGGCTATGCGAACGCCGCCGGCTACGGGGAGCACGGGGACTACGGGGAGCACGCACAGCTGCCCGAGCACCCGGGCTACCCCGGCCAGCAGAACCCCCCCGACCTCGGAAGCCCAGCCGGCTACGGCGAGCACGCCGAACCCCCGCCCTACGGCGGCCATGCCGGTCATCTGGCCCCCGGTGGCTTTCCGGCCCCCGGTGGCTTTCCGGCCCCCGGGGACTACGGCCCGCACCAGGGCTACCCGAAGCAGTCCGGGCCGGACGGGGCGCCGCAGGTCGGGCAGGTGCCCGGCTACCCGGCGCCCGTCCCGTACGGCTACGGCATGCCTCCCGTGCCGGAGGGCTGGGGCGACTACGACGCCGAGGCCACCGGCTTCGTCCAGATGCCCGAGCCGGGCGCGCCGGGCAGCCCGGACCCCTCCCAACCCTTCACCGGGGAGAGCCCGCTGGCCGCACCCGGGGACGCTCAGGGGGGTTACACGCCGCCGCTTATCGACGGCGGCCCGGCCATGCCCATGACCCCGGCGGCGACGACCGACCCGGCCGAGACCGGGCAGTGGACGATGCCCTTCGCCACGGGACAGCCGAGTCGACCCGAGTACGGCTGGGGGGTGTTTCCCGAGGACCCTGCCGGCGCCGGCGCCCCGGAGCAGGGGCAGGGGGGCGCCGCGGCCATGGGGCAGGGAGCGGCAGCCGCGCTCGCCGGTTTCCAGGAGGGCCGCAACCACTCGTACGAGGCGCGTGGTCAGCGCGAATCCGCGGAGGAGGGCGGTGCCGCCGCCGGACCCGGCGGGCCGGTCAGTGACGGCATCGTGGACCCGGCCGGCTGGCAGTCGGTGGCCATGGCACAGGAGGCCGTGGGAGGCAGGGCCACCGCGGAGCAGGAGGCCAGCCTGGCCGACGCGTTGGCCCGCCGCCAGGTGCCCTTCAACGCGTCGAGCACGGTGGCGGACGAGCTTCCGCGCGACGGCGCCTTCCCGGGCGGAGCCGACGCCTCGGACGTACGGGGCGTGCCGGACCTGCGGGGCGAGCCGGGTGTGGCCAGCCAACCGGGCGGACCCGGTGGTGCCCTCCCGGAGGGGGACCGCCAACCGCCGCCCCACCAGNGGGCTCGTGGTTGCCTTCCAGCAGGTCG
>NZ_LJGU01000125.1 GCF_001751245.1 Streptomyces oceani | reverse complement strand
GGTACTGCATGCGGGAGTGTGTGGGAGAGTAGGACACCGCCGAACAATCTTTGATAATGGCCCCGTTGGCCCAGCCAACGGGGCCATTATCGTGTGCGTCCAAGGTGCTCACCTCCTCCGGTCCAGAGGCTTTCCGATTCTCCCGTAGGTCGCCCCGCCCTTTCAGAGCGTCCGGTTTCCCTGCGGGCGGCGCGACTTCCAGCTTCTTCCCTCAACGCTCGGTGTGCTGTGCCAACTTCAGGTCCAGGGCTTCCCGCCGGATGCGCTGGTCCATGTAAAGGAGCGCTGTGACACCGGCGTTCAGGGGGAGAGTCAGCACGGAAGCGACCGCGGCACCGACGCCCATGACAGCCAAGTAGCCCCAGGACACTGACAGATCGGCGGCGCCGGTCACGCTTTCCCCAGTTAGGGCCGCCGCCACGGCCGACGCCGGGATCTGCACGACATAACTGATGACGAAGGCCACGACCATCGCCAGTAGTTGGACCCCCAGGACCCGCCACCAGTCGCCGCGTACGAGCGTTGCCGACCTGCGCAGTGCCGTGCGTACGTCCCCCTTCTCCAGCATGAGCGCGGGGGCCGCGAGACAGTAGCGAACCCACAGCCAGACGGCGGCCACGCAGCCGGCCGCACCGCCCAGCAGGATCAGCAGACCGCCGCCCGACGTGGCGCCGACCAGGACCGCCACGAGAGCGGGTGCCGTCCCGGCGATGACGGCGCCGCAAGCCAGGCTCAGGACGAGCAGGGTCAGCCCGAGAAGGCGCCCGATCCGGGGTCGAGCATCCCGCCATACGTCGGTGAACGTGGCGGCCCGTCCCAGCACCGCCCTGCTCACCACCACGGTCAACATGGCGGTCACCATTACCGTCCCCATCAGGGTGGCCAGCAGCTCGACCGCAGCCCCGCCGAGAGTGGCCCGGAGGGCGTCGAGGATTTCCGCGGTGCTGGCTCGGGACCCCTGGAGCGCTTCCAGCCCGGGATTGTCGCGCATCCAGATCCCGGCGGCGGTGGTGGAGGCGCACTGCACCAGCACCGCGACGGGAACCACGACGCCGAGGACCGTACGCCAGTGAGCACGGGCGCTGGAGACCGCGCCGCCGAGGATCTCCGTGGCACTGAGCGGGCGGAGCGGGATGACACCGGGATGGAAGCGGGATGGCCGGTCACCCGGCGGGCGTCCCTCGGGTCCGCGTGTGGCCAGGCCCGAAGCGTCGTTCATTGGGATCTCCTTCGCCATGAGTGGCCATCGTGCCACGGGTTTCGGCCCAGTGAGCCGGCGGACCGGCTGCAACGACTCGTCGCTGCCAGGCAGACTGGGCGGGTGGCCGGCGCGGAGGGAGAATCCGATGGCCGGGGAGGTTCGGCGGGTCTCGGACGCAGCCCACGGCCCGGTGCCCGGTTGCCGGCGTACGGAGGCGGGACGGGAAGGGACGGCGGACGGGCCTGCTGACGGATAATCCCGCTGGGGAGATGCGCATGGCGGGGAGGTGGATGCGCTGCTGATCGATGTGGATCCGTGCGAAGCGCGTCGGAGCGTACGGCTCGGTGGCGCACGAGGTCGGGCGTTGTCCGCTGGCCGTGCTGGCCGTGCTGGCCGTACGGGTTCGGGTGCCGTTTATAGTCGGGGCTCCGGGCACCGCGGGGGAGCGGGGAGCCCCGACCGGCGCCTTCCCGCGGTCGGTGGTGTGCCGGTCACACCCGGTCGCGACCGATCGCGCCGAAGCCCACGACCAGGGCTTGACGCCCCACCGCCGGGATCGGCCACCGCTTTGGTTAAGGATGCGTGGCGGGCTGTTGCCCGCCCGCGGGACGGAGTCGAGAGTCTGTGTTCCAGATCAGTGGCAGAAGCCACCCGAACGGGTAATGGGATGATGAACGCATGAAAGGACGCGTCCTTGTCGTCGACGACGACACCGCACTGGCAGAGATGCTCGGCATCGTGCTGCGTGGCGAAGGCTTTGAACCGTCGTTCGTGTCGGACGGAGACAAGGCGCTGGCCGCCTTCCGCGAGACCAAGCCTGATCTGGTGCTGCTCGACCTGATGCTGCCGGGCCGGGACGGGATAGAGGTCTGCCGGCTCATCCGGGCGGAATCAGGGGTACCGGTGGTGATGCTCACCGCCAAGACCGACACCGTGGACGTCGTGGTCGGGCTGGAGTCCGGCGCCGATGACTACATCGTCAAGCCGTTCAAGCCCAAGGAACTGGTCGCGCGCATCCGGGCACGGCTGCGGCGCTCGGAGGAGCCGGCCCCGGAGCAGCTCACGATCGGTGACCTGGTCATCGACGTGGCCGGGCACTCGGTGCAGCGGGAGGGGCACTCCATAGCACTGACCCCGCTGGAGTTCGACCTGCTGGTCGCGCTCGCCAGGAAGCCCTGGCAGGTCTTCACCCGCGAGGTGCTGCTGGAACAGGTGTGGGGCTACCGGCACGCGGCTGACACCCGACTGGTGAACGTCCACGTGCAGCGGCTGCGTTCCAAGGTGGAGAAGGACCCGGAGCGCCCCGAGATAGTCGTCACCGTGCGAGGGGTCGGATACAAGGCAGGACCCGGCTGAGATGACGAAGGCCGGCTCCGCTTCGCGGCGGACGGAGGTGGGCAGCGGGTCGGGCGGGGAGCAGCCGTCGGAGGGTTCCCGGCTCGGGTGGCTGCGTCCCGGTGGCGGGTTCTTCGCGGACGGGCTGCTGCCCGAGGGCGCCACCGGCGCGCGGGCACATCCCGCGTTCCGGCTGTTCGTACGGCTGCTGCGGCGTCCGCTGCTGCCGGCGATACGGCTGTGGCGCCGGAACATCAAACTCCGGGTGGTCGCCTCCACGCTGCTCATCTCTCTCGTCGTCGTGGTGCTGCTCGGCGTGGTCGTCACCGGTCAGGTGCGCAACGGCCTGCTGGAGACGAAGCAGCAGCTGGCGCAGAGCCAGGCCGCGGGCGGCTTCGACTTCGCCCAGCAGGCGGCCGACACCTCGACGCTGCGCGGCCACAGCTCCGGTGACGCGGACGGAAGCCTGCGGAAGGGCAGCTCGCAGTCGGCCGGCACCTGGCTGAACAACCTCGTCGAGCAGCTGGCCAGCGGCGGGCAGGGTGTGTACTCGGTGGTGGCGCTCAGTTCGGAGAGCGAGGGTGCCATAGGCCTGGGCGGTTCGGACGGACGGCTGAAGGGCGCCCGGGTGTCCGGGGACGTGCTCCCGGAGGAGAGCATCCCGGACGACCTGCGCGAGAAGCTCGACGAGCAGAGCGGCACACACCAGCGGTACGCCACCCTGCACCGGCAGAACGGAGACACCGAGTCAGCCCTGATCGTCGGCAAGCGGGTCAGCGATCCCAACGGCAATCCGTACCAGCTCTACTACGCCTTCCCCTTCGGCCAGGAAATGGAGACGCTCGCGCTGCTCAAGGGCACGTTGATCACCGCTGGCATCTTCGTGGTGGTGCTCTTCGGCGTCATCGGCTGGCTGGTGGTGCGGCAGGTCGTCTCGCCGGTACGGATGGCGGCCGGGATCTCCGAACGGCTGGCCGCCGGCCGGTTGCAGGAACGTATGAAGGTCAGCGGCGAGGACGACATCGCGCGTCTCGGCGAGTCCTTCAACAAGATGGCGGCCACGCTCCAGCTCAAGATCCAGCAGCTGGAGGGCCTGTCCCGGATGCAGCGAAGGTTCGTCTCGGACGTCTCGCACGAGCTGCGCACGCCCCTGACGACGGTACGGATGGCCGCCGACGTGATCCACGCCGGGAAGGACGACTTCGACAGTACGACCGCACGGTCCGCCGAGCTCCTCATCGGGCAGCTCGACCGGTTCGAGAGCCTGTTGGGCGATCTGCTGGAGATCAGCCGGTTCGACGCCGGTGCCGCCGCCCTGGAGGCGGCCCCGACGGACGTACGTGACCTGGTGCGGCGCGTGGTGGACGGCTGCGCGCCGCTGACCGAGCGTACGGGGAGCCGGGTGCTCATCAAGGGGGACGAGACTCCGTTGATGGCCGAGATCGACAGCCGGCGGATCGAGCGCGTGCTGCGGAACCTGGTGGACAACGCGATCGAGCACGGCGAGGGGAAGGACATCGTGATCCGGCTCGCCGCCGGTGCCGGCGTGGTGGCCGTGGCCGTACGGGACTACGGGGTCGGCCTGAAACCGGCCGAGGCGAACCGGGTGTTCAACCGCTTCTGGCGGGCCGACCCGGCACGGGCCCGTACGACCGGCGGGAGCGGTCTGGGGCTGTCCATCGCCACGGAGGACGCTCGGCTGCACGGCGGGTGGCTCCAGGTGTGGGGCGAGCCGGGCGGGGGGACGCAGTTCCGACTGACCCTGCCCACCGTCGGGGGCGAGCCGCTGCGGGGTTCGCCGATACCACTGGAACCAGCCGATTCACGCCGTAGGCGGGACGCCGAGGGCGCGTTGCCGACCAGGACACGGGTGGCGCAGGACGGCACTTCGGACGCCGGCGAGGTGGCGGGCGGCGGGCCGGACGTCCCGGGGCCGGACGGTGCCGTGTCGGATGCCGCCGGACCGAGCCCGGTCGGGTCCAGCCCGGTCGGGTCACGCGTGGTCCAGCGGCGAGGACGGGACGTAGGAGCGAGGGGTGAGGATGACGGCTGAGGCGCGTGGTGGCGGCCGGGGGCGCGCGGCGCGGGGCCGTACGCTCGGGGCGTTGCTTGCGATCGGGGCGCTCCTGCTGTCCGGCTGTGCCTCGATGCCAGGGAGCGGAAACGTGCACCAGGTCGACTCGCCGCAGCGGGCGGAGGGCGAGTCACGGGTGCGCGTGTTCGGCGTGAGCCCGCAGAAGGGCGAGGGGCCCCAGCAGATCGTGCGGGGTTTCCTGGAGGCGACGACGAGTGACGAGCCCCGGTTCTCCACCGCGCGGCAGTACCTCACGAAGGACACGGCGAAGCGCTGGGACCCTTTCGCGAGTACGGCGGTGGTGACCGGCGGCCCCAGCACCGGAGCGGCTCGGCAGGACCCGGGGGACGAGGGAGGCTACACCGTACGTGTGGAGGGCAGCAGGGTCGCTCTGGTGAACGGAAGGCACGCGTACGACACGGACAGCGGCACGTATGCGAA
Source organism: Streptomyces oceani (assembly GCF_001751245.1). Lineage (GTDB taxonomy): Bacteria > Actinomycetota > Actinomycetes > Streptomycetales > Streptomycetaceae > Streptomyces > Streptomyces oceani. The sequence continues at coordinate 36,921 of NZ_LJGU01000125.1, read as the reverse complement.
GGACTTCCATCTCACCAAGGTGGCCAACGAGGGCTGGCGGATCGACCGGCTGCCGTCCGGGCTGGTGTTGGGAGAGGCGGACTTCGAGCGGATCTACCGCTCGGTCGACGTCTACTACTACGCGGAGTTGGGGCCTGGTTCGGGCTCCGTGTCCGGCGGGAACAACGTGCTCGTCGCCGATCCGGTGTACCTGCGGGGCAGGATCAACCCGGTGACCGAGACGGTGCGGACGCTGCTCGGCGGGCCGACGGCCTGGCTCGACCCGGTCGTCAACTCCGCCTTCCCGGAGGGTGCCCGGTTGGCCGCCGGTGACCGGAGGGTGTCGCTGGACGACGGGGGCACGCTCCAGGTGCGGCTGAACGACGTGGTCGCGGAGGCGGGGCGGAGCCGGTGCGTGCGTATGGCCGCGCAGTTGCTGTACTCCGTACAGTCGCAGGCGTCCGCCAAGGTGAACCAGGTGAAGCTCGCGGGTCCCGGGGACGGCACGCTGTGCGAGCTGTCCCGGGAGGACGCGGAGTCGTACGCTCCGGGCCGGTTGAGCGGACGCGCCACACAGCAGTACTTCGTCGACAGCCAGCAGCGGGTGGCCTCGGTGCCCATCGACAGCGCGGAGTCGGAGGTCGTACAAGGGCCGTTGGGTAGCGGACAGGTCGAGTTCGGTTCGGTGGGGGTGAGTCGGGACGAGCGTTACGGCGCCGCGGTCTCCCGGGACGGCCGGGGCCTGTACGTGTCGGCGCTGTCCGGCGCCGGCTCCCTGGGCGGTCCCGTGCTGCTCAGCGCGGCGGGCCGGGAGGAGAACCGGTTGACCGCCCCGAGCTGGGACGGGCTCGGTGACCTGTGGGTGGCGGACCGGAACCCACAGGACCCTCGGCTGATGCGGTTGCGTGGCGGCAGGGAGACGCCCGAGGAGATCGACGTGCCCGGCCTGGGCAAGGACGAACGGATCGAGGCGCTGCGCATCTCCTCGGACGGCGTGCGCATCGCGATGCGGATACGCGAGGCGGACGGGCGTAGCTCCTTGCAGCTGGGCAGGGTGGAACGGGCTGGTACGGAGAAGGATCCGGAGGTGACCGTAGCCGCACTTCGGCCCGTCGCCCCGCAGCTCGAGGACGTCGTCGCGATGTCCTGGGCCGGGGACAGCCAACTCGTCGTGGTGGGTCGCGAGTCGCAGAGCGTGCAGCAGTTGCAGTACGTCGGCACGGACGGTTCGACCGCCAACCAGCCCACGCTCCCCGGTATCAACGACGTGACGAACGTCGCGGCCTCGGAGAACGAGGGCAAGCCGCTGTTGGCGGAGTCGGAGTACGGCATGGTGCGGCTCCCGCCGGACGCGAACTGGAGGACACTGCCGGACCCGGGGACGGCGCCGGTGTATCCGGGGTAGGGCGCTCTGGCGCGTGGTGAGGTGGTGTCTGGTCGCCGCGTGGCCGCGACGCCGCGTCACCACGTGGGCGTGTGCTCGCGGTGAGTTATCCACAGGGGCTGGTGGCCTGTTCGTGGTCTCGCGAACATGGTCCGCATGCGGATGCTGTGGCGAGAACTCGCGGATCTGGTGTTGCCGGTCGACTGTGCGGGCTGTGGTCGCCCGCGCACCAGCCGGGCGCTGTGCGGGGCCTGTCAGAGGCTCCTGACCAGACAGGAACCGGGCCGGGTGTGGCCCTCACCCTCCCCTGCCGGGCTCCCGACGGTGTATGCCGCGGTGGCGTACGCGGACGAGGCCAGGGCAGTGCTGCTGGCGCACAAGGAGCGCGGCGCGCTCCGGCTGGCGGTGCCGCTCGGCGGGCTGTTGGTCAGAGCGATACGCGCCTCCGGACGGTCGGTGGCGATTCCTGACCGGGGTAGTCCCCTGCTCCTCGTGCCGCTGCCGTCAGCACGGCGGGCGGTGGCCCGGCGCGGCCACGACGCGACACGGCGGATCGCGCGCGTCGCCGCGGCCGGGCTGCGCCGTGAAGGGGTGTCGGCGCGAGTCTTCCCGGTTCTGCGACAGCGCCGCGTGGTGGAGGACCAGTCTGGCTTGTCCGCTGGGCAGCGGGCCTGGAATCTGCGTGGTGCTCTGGAGGTGGTGCCCGGCGCGTCCGGGCTGTTCAGAGGAGCCCGGGTGGTGATCGTGGATGATCTGATGACGACCGGTGCGTCGTTGGTGGAAGCGGCTCGGGCCGTGTCCACCGTCTCCGATGGTCCTCCGGCCGCGGCCGTGGTCGCCGCGCGTTCCAGGCGACGCGGCTCGGGACGTTCCGGAGGACGGGTGCATGAGACGGCACGGGACGGGGCACCCGTAAAGGCCCTCGAATAGCAGAGACACCGCCCGATGACCAGGAGTTCGCGGTGAATGCCGCCTGAAGGGAGGTACGTGTCAGTAGGGGGTGCCGTCTCTCCTCCGCTGGAGGTACGTTCGGAGTGGGATGACGATCTTCCCTCTTGGGGAGAAGGAGGTGAAAGCCGCAACCCGACGTTATACCGGAGGGTGACGGGTTACCTGGAAGCCTCCGGTGTCAGTGCACAACGGACGCGTCTCGCTCAAGGGTGTGCGGGACGGTTCGGGAACGGAGTTCTGCGTGGACATCGTCGTCAAGGGCCGCAAGACAGAGGTGCCGGACAGGTTCCGTAAGCACGTGGCCGAGAAGCTGGAGAAGATCCGGAAGCTCGACGGCAAGGTGATCAACCTGGACGTCGAGGTGTCCAAGGAGCCGAACCCGCGGCAAGCGGAGCGCTCGGACCGGGTCGAGATCACACTCCGCACTCGGGGCCCGGTCATCCGCGCGGAGGCAGCGGCCTCCGACCCTTACGCGGCACTGGATCTGGCGGCAGGAAAGCTCGAGGCGCGGTTGCGCAAGGAGCAGGACAAGCGCCGGGTACACCGCGGCGGCAGCCGCGCACCGATGAGTGTGGCGGCCGCGACAGCTCACCTGGCAGCGGAACTCAACGGAGAACTCGACGCGGCGGTGGCCGCGTCCACTCCCCAGACAGAAGACCGTCCCGCGACGACGCGGGTGGGGCCGCTGGAGGTGCAGGGTGAGGGACCGCTCGTCGTACGGGAGAAGACACATGCGGCAGCGCCCATGACACTTGACCAGGCTCTATACGAGATGGAGCTGGTGGGGCACGACTTTTATCTGTTCGTCGACTCCGAGTCCAAGCAGCCGAGCGTCGTCTACCGGCGCCACGGCTACGACTACGGCGTGATCCACCTGGAACAGGATCCCTTCGTCGTTGAGGCACCCCCCGGCGCTGGTGGCGCTCTCGGCGGCTGACCGACGTCCGCGCGCCCCCGGCTGGGTAACAGACCGGCCGGGGGCGCAGTCATGGGACCATGTCCGCATCGTGAACTGGCCGTGCGTACAGCGAGTTTGATTCGGCCGACCATGCTGGGGGAGGAATGATGGCCGACGGCTTCGGGCCGACGATGTCGACGCTCGACACGGACCAGGCGGGCGATGGGGCGGACGTTGGGTGCACGCGTCGTCCGGAACCGATCCGGGTCCTCGTCGTGGACGATCACGCCCTGTTTCGGCGGGGCTTGGAGATCGTGCTGGCCCAGGAGGAGGACATCGAGGTCATCGGGGAGGCCGGCGACGGTGCCGAGGCTGTCGAGAAGGCCACCGACCTGCTGCCCGACATCGTGTTGATGGACGTGCGGATGCCGCGACGGGGCGGGATCGAGGCGTGTACCTCGATCAAGGAGGTGGCGCCCAGCGCGAAGATCATCATGCTGACGATCAGCGACGAGGAGGCGGACCTCTACGACGCCATCAAAGCGGGAGCGACCGGATACCTGCTGAAGGAGATCTCCACCGACGAGGTCGCCACCGCCATCCGAGCCGTCGCGGATGGTCAGTCACAGATCAGTCCCTCGATGGCGGCCAAGCTGCTGACCGAGTTCAAGTCGATGATCCAGCGCACCGACGAGACCAAGCTCGTCCCCGCGCCCAGACTCACGGACCGGGAGCTCGAGGTGCTCAAGCTCGTCGCCACCGGCATGAACAACCGCGACATCGCCAAGGAGTTGTTCATCAGTGAGAACACCGTGAAGAACCACGTCCGCAACATCCTCGAGAAGCTGCAACTGCACTCGCGGATGGAGGCGGTCGTCTACGCGATGCGGGAGAAGATCCTGGAGATCCGCTAGCGCCGTGGCCGCGTACGCCGACGTCGAGCACGTCATCAGCTGCGCGGAGAACACGCTCCGACACGTCACGCGGTGACACGTCACGCGGCGGCACACCGTGCTGAGGCGCACTCGGGACGTAGACAGCGCCGGCTGCGACCGGCCCCGGGCCGCCCAGGCTTCAGACCGCATGGGCCTTCGACGCATGGGTGATCTCCGCCGTCAGCGGCGCACGCAGCTCCGCCGGCTCCATCCGCTCGAGCCGCACTTCGGTGCAACCGGCCCAGGACGCCGCCTCGGCGAGTGCCTTCGCCATCGGTTCGACCGCCTGACGGCCGCGCAGGGAGAGTTGCCGGGCGACCAGCGTGCCGCCCTCCCGGGCCGGGTCGACCCTCCCCATCAGCCGACCACCGGCGAGCAGCGGCATGGCGAAGTATCCGTGCACCCGCCGCTGCCTAGGTACGTACGCCTCCAGCCGGTGGGTGAAGTCGAACAGACGAAGTGTGCGCGGACGGTCCCAGATCAGCGAGTCGAACGGGGAGAGCAGCGTCGTGCGATGGCGGCCACGTGGACTAGAGGCCAGCGCACCCGGATCGGCCCACGCCGGCTGCGGCCAGCCGGCCACATCCACCCGGATCAGCTCCGTGTCCGGAAGCGCCTCGCGCACCTGGTCTCGGGTCAGTCGGTGATAGTCGGCGAGGTCAGCGGCCGTCGCGACACCCATCGCCGCTCCCGCCTGACCGACCAGCCGGCGTACGCACTCCTGGTCGGTCAACTCGCCCCGCAGCAGGCTTTCCGGGACGACACGCTCAGTCAGGTCGTACACCCGCTTCCAACCGCGCCGCTCGGTGCACACCACCTCGCCGATGTCGAGCAGCCACTCGACCGCGATCTTGGTCTCGGACCAGTCGAACCACTCACCGCCCTTCTTCCCGCCGCCCAACTCCGTGGTCGTCAGCGGACCCTCCGCCCTGAGCCGCTCTCGGACCGAGGCACACGCGCCCTCCCGGTCGGCGAGCCGGTGCCAGCGGTGTCCCTTGGCGCGCATCGCCCGCCGCCGGAAGGCGAACAGCGGCCACTCCTCGATCGGCAGTATGCAGGCGGCGTGCGACCAGTACTCGAACGAGTGCGTGTCGCTCCAGTAGGCCGCCTCCACCGCCTCCCGGCCGACCGCGCCCAGCCGTGCGTACGGCACCAGCTCATGTGAGCGGGCGAGAACCGAGATGGTGTCCAGCTGAACCGCGCCCAGCTGCCGCAACACCCCGCGCACCCCCGCGCGGCGATCCGGCGCGCCCAGCAGACCCTGGGCGCGGAGGGCGATACGACGGGCCTCGTCGGTGGACAGAGAGTACGGCGCAGTCATGGCGCACAGCCTAGGACCAGCCACTGACAGTCAGTCCCGCGCGGCGGCCACCGCCGGGTCGGCGCGGTCGGATGCGGGAGGCGGTTGGCGGGGGAGCGGGTGGCCGAGGTCCTCGAACGTCCCGCTCAGGGCTCGGGCACGTACGGTGTCGCGCTGCGCTTGCCGCAGTCGGAGGGGAGCAGTGCGGCCACCCAGGCGTCCTGCCTGGTGCCCCGATGCGTTATTCGGGCACGCTGCCGGCCCTCCATGACGAAGCCGAGCCGCAGGGCCACGGCGCGGGAAGCCTCGTTCCCCACGGCGGCCACCCATTCCAGGCGCTCGACCCCCAGTTCGTCGAAGGCCCAGTCGAGCACCGCGCGACCCGCCTCCACCGTGTAGCCCTTGCCGCGCTGTTCCCGACGCGTCCAGAAACCGATCTCCGCCTGCCGCTGAGGGGCCTGCAACCCGAGACTGACCAGCCCCATGGACCCGACGAGGGTGCCCTCCCGAGTGAAGACACCGAAGTTGTAGGCGGTGTCCGTACGCCAGGAGGCCGGGCTGGTGACGCCCACGAACTCCTCCGCGAGGTCCTTGGTGTACGGCTCGGGGAGCGTTGTCCAGCGTAGGATCTCCGGGTCCTGGCAGGATGTGTGCACCGCGGGGACGTCCCTGGGCTCGAAGGGGCGCAGGAGCAACCGTTCGGTGCGGAGGGTGTTCGGTTCCATGACTGCATTATGCTGCTGGGCCGGCACCTTCGGGACGCCCCGCACGTTGGGGGTACAGCGGGCTTCGCGGCTGTCTTACGATGGCCGGTGCGGCGGGGGCCCTCCGCTGTGCCCGTGCACCGTCAGTGCCCAGGCCCTACCGGCAAGGAGTCACCCTACGTGTCCGTATTCGGCAAGCTCATGCGCGCAGGTGAAGGCAAAGTCCTGCGCAAGCTGGACCGCGTCGCGCGGCAGGTGAATTCCATCGAGGAGGACTTCCTCGACCTCTCGGACACCGAGCTGCGGGATCTGACGGACGAGTACCGCGAGCGGTACGCCGCGGGTGAGACGCTCGACAAGCTGATGCCGGAAGCCTTCGCCACCGTGCGGGAGGCGGCGAAGCGGGTGCTGGGCCAGCGACACTACGACGTGCAGGTGCAGGGTGGCGCGGCGCTCCACCTCGGATACGTCGCCGAGATGAAGACCGGTGAGGGCAAGACCCTGGTGAGTACCCTCGCCGCGTACCTCAACGCCATCTCGGGCGACGGGGTGCACATCATCACGGTCAACGACTACCTCGCCCAGCGCGACTCGGAGTGGATGGGCCGGGTGCACCAGTTCCTCGGCCTGTCGGTCGGCTGCATCATCGCCAATATGCCGCCGGCGCAGCGCCGTGAGCAGTACGCCAAGGACATCACCTACGGCACGAACAACGAGTTCGGCTTCGACTACCTCCGCGACAACATGGCGTGGTCGCAGGACGAGTTGGTGCAGCGCGGCCACAACTTCGCCATCGTCGACGAGGTCGACTCCATCCTGGTGGACGAGGCCCGTACCCCGCTGATCATCTCGGGTCCGGCGGACCAGGCGACGAAGTGGTACGGCGACTTCGCCAAGCTGGTCAAGCGCCTGGAGAAGGGCGAGGCGGGGGACCCGCGGACACTGACACCGGAGACCGGGGACTACGAGACCGACGAGAAGAAGCGCACGGTCGCCATCCACGAGTCCGGAGTCACCAAGGTCGAGGACTGGCTGGGGATCGAGAACCTCTACGAGTCGGTCAACACCCCGCTGGTCGGCTACCTGAACAACGCCATCAAGGCGAAGGAGCTGTACAAGAAGGACAAGGACTACGTCGTCATGGACGGCGAAGTCATGATCGTCGACGAGCACACCGGCCGCATCCTCGCGGGCCGCCGCTACAACGAGGGCATGCACCAGGCCATCGAGGCCAAGGAGCAGGTGGAGATCAAGGACGAGAACCAGACGCTCGCCACGATCACCCTGCAGAACTTCTTCCGGCTCTACGACAAGCTCTCCGGCATGACCGGCACGGCCATGACCGAGGCCGCCGAGTTCCACCAGATCTACAAGCTGGGTGTGGTGCCCATCCCGACGCACCGCCCGCTGGCCCGTGCGGACCAGGCCGACCTGATCTACCGCACCGAGGTGGCGAAGTTCGACGCGGTCGTCGACGACATCGCGGAGAAGTACGAGAAGGGCCAGCCGGTCCTCGTCGGCACCACCTCGGTGGAGAAGTCGGAGTACCTCTCCAAACAGCTCAGCAAGCGGGGTGTGAGCCACGAGGTGCTGAACGCCAAGCAGCACGACCGGGAAGCGGTGATCGTGTCGCAGGCGGGCCGCAAGGGCTCGGTCACCGTCGCCACGAACATGGCCGGCCGGGGCACGGACATCAAGCTCGGCGGCAATCCCGACGACATCGCCGAGGACGAGTTGCGGGCGAAGGGCCTGGACCCGGTCGAGAACTCCGAGGAGTGGGCAGCGGAGCTGCCGGCAGCCCTGGAGCGTGCGGAGCAGGCCGTCGAGGAGGAGTTCGTCGAGGTCAAGGACCTCGGCGGACTGTACGTCCTGGGCACGGAGCGGCACGAGTCGCGGCGCATCGACAACCAGCTGCGCGGCCGGTCCGGCCGGCAGGGGGACCCTGGCGAGTCCCGGTTCTACCTCTCGCTCGGTGACGACCTGATGCGGCTGTTCAAGGCCCAGATGGTGGAGCGCGTGATGTCCATGGCCAACGTGCCGGACGACGTACCCATCGAGGCCAAGATGGTCACCCGCGCGATCGCCTCCGCCCAGTCGCAGGTCGAGCAGCAGAACTTCGAGATCCGGAAGAACGTCCTCAAGTACGACGAGGTGCTCAACCGTCAGCGCGAGGTCATCTACGGCGAGCGCCGCCGGGTTCTTGACGGCGAGAACCTCCGCGAGCAGGTGCAGCACTTCATGGACGACACCATCGAGGCGTACGTCCAGGCGGAGACCGTCGAGGGCTTCGCCGAGGAGTGGGACCTGGATCGGCTGTGGGCCGCGTTCAAGCAGCTGTACCCGGTGTCCGTGACCGTGGAGGAGCTGGAGGAGGCCGCGGGCGAGCGGGAGGGCATCACCTCCGACTTCATCGTCGAGTCGATCAAGGACGACATCCACGAGCGGTACGACAAGCGCGAGGAGGAGCTGGGTCCCGAGATCATGCGCGAGCTGGAGCGGCGTGTGGTGCTGTCGGTGCTCGACCGGAAGTGGCGCGAACACCTCTACGAGATGGACTACCTCCAGGAGGGCATCGGCCTGCGCGCCATGGCGCAGAAGGACCCGCTGGTCGAGTACCAGCGGGAGGGCTTCGACATGTTCCAGGCCATGATGGAGGGCATCAAGGAGGAGTCCGTCGGCTATCTGTTCAACCTGGAGGTCCAGGTCGAGCAGCAGGTCGAGGAAGTCCCGGTGGAGGCCAGCGAGGACGCGGAGGCTCCGTCACTGGACAAGGAGCCGCAGGAGGCCGTGCCGGCCGGCGCCGCTCCGTCGATCCGTGCGAAGGGCCTCGACGCGCCACAGCGCCGGGACCGCCTGCACTTCTCCGCCCCCACCGCGGAGGGCGGCGTCGTGGAGGGTGAGATGCCGTCCACCGGTCCGGACGATGACACGGCGGGTGACAGCCCGGACCCGGGGGCCCCGATCCGTTCCGAGGCGGACGGCCTGACGCGCGCNGAGGCTCCGTCACTGGACAAGGAGCCGCAGGAGGCCGTGCCGGCCGGCGCCGCTCCGTCGATCCGTGCGAAGGGCCTCGACGCGCCACAGCGCCGGGACCGCCTGCACTTCTCCGCCCCCACCGCGGAGGGCGGCGTCGTGGAGGGTGAGATGCCGTCCACCGGTCCGGACGATGACACGGCGGGTGACAGCCCGGACCCGGGGGCCCCGATCCGTTCCGAGGCGGACGGCCTGACGCGCGCCGAGCGGCGCAAGTCGCAGAAGGGCAAGCGTCGGAAGAAGTGATCGGGCCCGCCCCGTAGGCACGTACGCCGGAGCCCCGATCCCGCGCACCGCGTGGGACCGGGGCTTCGGCCGTTCCTGGCACCGGCCTACCGCTGGCCGTCCAACTCGAGTGCCGCGCAGCGCCAGCGCAGGTCCTCGCAGAGCTCCAGCCGGAAGGCCATGGCCCGCGGTCGCCGGTCGACGGCGACCCTGGCGAACACCTCGATCACCCCGGCGGCCGGCCGCTGACCGCCCACTCCGAGCAGCGCCGGCGCCGAGCGGTCCGCGCCGCTGGGACGCAGCGGCTTACGGCTGGCGAGCTGGTACAGCTCGTCGTACGCCGCGCCGCGTACGTACCGCAGCAGCGCGTGGGCCGGTCGCTGACCGCTGAGGACCAGCAGCAGTTGCTGGGCGAACCAGTGGTGCGGCTGGTCCTCCGCCCGTAGCCGCCCCACGTCGTGTGAGCCGGCCGTACGAGCCCGGCGTGGCTCCGGACGTCGGCTGTCCCGTCGGTTCGGCGGCCCCTTGCGTTGGGGTGGTGCGAGCCGCCGGGTCGCGTTCGGTTGGTCGGTGCTCCGGCGCCCCCGCGACGCCGTGCCCCGCTCTCCGGCCTGCCGGGCGGCTGCGCCGGCCGTGCCCGGTGGTGCGGCCGTGCCCGGTGGTCCGGTCTGGTGTGGAGGGTCGGGGGCGGTTGTCGTGCCGCTCCCCCCGACTGCCTCCGGTGGACGTTCCGGTGTGGTGACCGGCTCGGCGACCGACCCGGTGACCGGGGCCGAGGCTGGTCCGGTCCGTCCTCCGGCCGTGGGTGATAGCACCGCCGACTCAGCGGACGGCCGTGTCTGTGCACTGGTCATGCTCGCCCCCGATTCCTGCCGTCTGGCTGGCCTGCTCGGTATGCGACAGGCGCGGATACCGAGCAGTAGCTTTCCTGACCGGTTGTAGCGGCACGACTACCGATGTGCAACGAGCGACGTCAACGGGTAGACGGTGCCGGCGGGTTCACCCCTGCGGTCAGAGCCCTCGGCCACGTTGACGACTCAGCCTGGTGAGCTGCGCTTTCCCCAGGCCCAGCAGCGGGCGACTCGGTCAGCCCGGCCCGTATGCTGGCTGACCACTCGGCCCGGCGATACACGAAAGCAGCAACCATGCGTGTCTATGTCCCTCTGACCATGCCCGCGCTCGCCCGGACACACCAGGCCGGTGCGCTCGACCCGGTCCACACCGAGGCGTACGCGGTGACCCCGGAATTGCGGGCGTGGTGCCGGACGGAGGACACCGAGGAACTCGAGTACGCCGCGCTGGAATCGGCCGCACACGCGTCCCTGCGTCGGTTGGCGGCCGAGTCGGGCGCCGGGCGGCGACGGGTGGTTCTCGCGATGGAACTCCCGGACGAGCGGGTGACGTCACTGACGGGCGCTCCTGACGCGGCCGTCACCCCGGAAACCGCCCCGGACACGCCGGACACGGCGGAGACCCGGCCGGGTGCCGTACGGATCGTCGGTCCGGTGCCGGCGGACCGGATCGCCGCGGTGCATGTCGACGAGGCGCACGCGGAGCGGGACGTGGCGGCGGCGACGGCCGCGCTGCGGACCGAGGGGGACCCCGAGGCGCGGCACGCGCTGGACCGGGTGGAGACGCACGAACTGCTGTGGTATGCCACGCAGGAGGTTCCGTGGCTGCTGGAGTGAGTGCGGAACGCCGGAGACCTTTGTCGTGTTGTCCGACCCGACGCGTACGGTCGTGCCAGGACTCGACAGGGGAGAGAGGGTCGACATGGCACACGGAAGCGAGCGGGCAGCCGGCGTAGGGGCCGCTGACGAGCCTGGGCGGCGCGGCGTCGGTCGTACACACATCGTGTGGGACTGGAACGGCACGCTGCTGCACGACATCCATGCTGTGATCGCCGCGACCAACGCCTCCTTCGCGGAGCTGGGGATGCCGCCGATCAGTCTGGACCGTTATCGGGAGTTGTACTGCGTGCCGGTGCCGCGGTTCTACGAACGGCTGATCGGGCGGCTGCCCACCGAGGAGGAGTGGGAGGTGATGGACGAGATCTTCCACCGGCACTACTGGCGGCAGGCGGAGCGCGTCGGGCTGACGGAGGGGGCGGCGGAGCTGCTCGCCGCGCGTCAGGCGGCGGGGCACACCCAGTCGTTGTGCTCGCTGGCTCCGCATGACCGCCTCGTTCCACTGGTGCGTACGCACGGCCTGGACGGGCACTTCCTCCGGGTGGACGGTGCGGGGGCCGGAGCCGCCCGAGGAGGCAAGGCGGAACAGATGGCCCGCCATCTCGCGGCTCTCGACGGCGTCGACGTCGCCCGTACGGTCGTGGTGGGGGACGCGGTGGACGACGCGCTGGCCGCCGCGCACGTCGGCGCCGGCGCGGTCCTCTACACCGGTGGTTCACACAGCAGAGCGAGCCTGGCGGTGGCCGGGGTCCCGGTGGTGGACAGCCTCGACGAGGCGGTGGCCGCCGCCGACCAGATAGCGGCCTCGTTGCCACGGTGACGCGTGCCCGGGGCGCGCCCTCGCCCACTGCCGCCTGCTCCGGGGCACGCGCCCGGCGTACGCGCCAAGCTTGCGCGGCTCGACCGCTGGACGGTTCGGCTAAAACCCCGCTGCGGACTTGTACGTTTCCCGCTCATGACGGCGGCCCGTGGCGGCGGGATAGCCTGAGCCTCGTGACCAGTGCCAGACCCGTCGAAGGCGACGCAGCCTCGGCCCCGCGCCCGCGGTGCGACAGCGCCCGGGCCGACACTGGTCATCTCTCTTGGCATAACGTCGAGGCAGAGCGGAGAACCCGCATTCCGATGTTGTGCCCACGCCACACCGACGTCACGCAACGGCGCGCGACAGGAGTCAGAGGAAATGCAGAGCAAGCTGGACGAAGCAAAAGCCGAGCGGCTCGCGGAAGCGGTCCGGGTAGCTGAGCAGAACCCACTGGGAGGGCAGCCCGCGAAGGGACTCGAGGACGACGCGCTCGCCTCCTACCTTCACCGGTACTACCTGCACACTGCCCCCGAGGACCTGAGTGACCGCGATCCGGTCGACATTCTCGGCGCCGCGCTCGCCCATCATCGCCTGGCCCAGGAGCGACCACAGGGCACCGCCAACGTCCGGGTCTACACCCCCTCCGTCGACGAGAACGGCTGGGCCTGCACCCACACGGTCATCGAGATCGTCACCGACGACATGCCGTTCCTGGTCGACTCCGTCACCAACGAACTCTCCCGGCAAGACCGCGGCATCCATGCCGTCATCCACCCGCAGATCACGGTCCGTCGGGACGTGACCGGTGCCCTTCTGGAGGTGCTGGACACCGGCCGGGACACCCGGATGCGCGGCCATGGCGCGGACACCGCGCAGGACCGGCCGGAAGACGCCGTGACCGAGTCCTGGATCCACGTCGAGGTCGACCGGGAAACCGACCGGGAGGATCTGAAGCGGATCAACTCCGACCTGTTGCGGGTCCTTTCCGACGTACGCGAGGCGGTGGAGGACTGGCAGAAGATGCGCGGCGCCGCCCTGCGTATCGCCGACGAACTGGCCGACGAGCCCACCGCCGACGACCTGAGCGACCAGGAGGTCGTGGAGGCCCGGGAGCTGCTGCGCTGGCTCGCTGACGACCACTTCACCTTCCTGGGCTACCGCGAGTACGAACTCGAGGTGGACCCTTCGCCGGAGGGGGTGGAGGAACTCCTGCTCAGCGCAGTCCCGGGCACCGGCCTGGGCGTTCTGCGCGCCGACCCGCGACACAGCGACAGTGAGGGCCACCCGGTGTCGCCCTCCTTCAACCGGCTGCCCGCCGACGCCCGCGCGAAGGCGCGGGAGCACCACCAGTTGGTGCTGACGAAGGCCAACAGCCGCTCGACGGTGCACCGTCGCTCCTATCTCGACTACATCGGCGTGAAGAAGTTCGACGCCAAGGGCAACGTGGTCGGCGAGCGCCGGTTCCTCGGGCTCTTCTCGTCCTCGGCCTACACCGAGTCGGTGCGGCGGGTGCCGGTCATCCGCCGAAAGGTGGCGGAGGTGCTCGCCACCGCCGGCTTCACCCCGGACAGTCACGACGGCCGGGACCTGCTGCAGATCCTGGAGACCTACCCGCGCGACGAGCTGTTCCAGACGTCGGTCGAGCAGCTGCGCGACATCGTGACCTCCGTCCTGTACCTCCAGGAGCGTCGGAAACTCCGGCTCTACCTCCGTCAGGAGGAGTACGGCCGGTACTACTCCGCCCTCGTCTACCTCCCCCGGGACCGCTACACCACCGCCGTGCGGCTGCGCCTGATCGACATCCTCACCGAGGAACTGGGCGGTACCAGCGTCGACTTCACCGCCTGGAACACCGAGTCGATCCTGTCCCGGCTGCACTTCGTCATCCGGGTCACGCCGGGTAGCGCCCTGCCCGAACTCACCGACGGCGAGAAGGAACGGATCGAGTCCCGGCTCGCCGAGGCCGCCCGTTCCTGGGCCGACGGGTTCACCGAGGCCCTGGTGGCCGAGTGTGGCGAGGAACAGGCCGCCGATCTGGCGCAGCGTTACGCCAACGCCTTCCCCGAGGGGTACAAGGCGGACTTCTCGCCTCGCGCCGCCGTCGCCGACCTCCAGTACCTCCAGTCGCTCGGCGCCCAGGACACCGACCCCGGAGACAGCGTCGGGGACACCGACGGGGACTTCGCCCTCAGCCTGTACGAGCCAGTGGGCGCCGCTCCCGGCGAGCGGCGGTTCAAGATCTACCGCACCGGCGCGCCCGTCTCGCTCTCCGCGGTGCTCCCGGTGCTCCAGGCGCTGGGCGTCGAGGTCGTCGACGAACGGCCGTACGAACTGCGTTGCGCCGACCGCACGAAGGCATGGATCTACGACTTCGGCCTCCGCATGCCGCTCGCACAGCAGGACTTCGGTGACGACGCGCGGGACCGCTTCCAGGACACCTTCGCCGCCGTGTGGACGGGCCAGGCGGAGAACGACGGCTTCAACACCCTGGTCGTCACCGCCGGACTGACCTGGCGCCAGGCGATGCTGCTGCGGGCGTACGCCAAGTACCTGCGCCAGGCCGGCGCGACGTTCAGCCAGGACTACGTCGAGGACACCCTTCGGCGGAACGTTCACACCACCCGTCTCCTGGTCAGCCTCTTCGAGGCGCGGATGGCGCCGGAGCGTGCCGGTGCCGGACACGAGTTGACCGACGGTCTGCTGGAGGAGCTGCAGGGCGCCCTCGACCAGGTGGCCAGCCTGGACGACGACCGGATCCTGCGCTCCTTCCTCACCGTCATCCAGGCCACCCTCCGTACCAGCTACTTCCAGTCCGACAGCAGGGGCCGGCCGCACAGTTACGTCTCCATGAAGCTGGACCCGCAGCGCATCCCGGACCTTCCGGCGCCGCGCCCGGCGTACGAGATCTGGGTCTACTCTCCCCGGGTGGAAGGCGTGCACCTGCGTTTCGGCAAGGTCGCGCGCGGCGGCCTGCGCTGGTCCGACCGGCGTGAGGACTTCCGTACGGAGATCCTGGGCCTGGTGAAGGCGCAGGAGGTGAAGAACACCGTCATCGTGCCGGTGGGTGCCAAGGGCGGGTTCGTCGGCAAGCGGCTGCCCGATCCCGCCGTCGACCGGGACGCCTGGCAGGCCGAGGGCATCGCCTGCTACCGCACGTTCATCTCGGCCCTGCTCGACATCACCGACAACCTCGTCGGCGGCGAGGTCGTGCACCCAGAGCACGTCGTGCGGCACGACGGCGACGACACCTACCTGGTGGTCGCCGCGGACAAGGGCACCGCCGCCTTCTCGGACATCGCCAACGAGGTCGCCGTGGCCTACGGCTACTGGCTTGGCGACGCCTTCGCCTCCGGCGGCTCGGCGGGCTACGACCACAAGGGCATGGGCATCACCGCACGAGGCGCCTGGGAGTCGGTCCGGCGGCACTTCCGGGAGCTGGGACACGACACCCAGACCCAGGACTTCACCGCCGTCGGCGTCGGGGACATGTCCGGAGACGTCTTCGGGAACGGCATGCTGCTCTCGGAGCACATCCGCCTGGTCGCGGCCTTCGACCACCGGCACATCTTCATCGACCCGACGCCGGACGCGGCCAGTTCGTACGCCGAGCGGCGCCGCCTGTTCGAACTGCCGCGTTCCTCCTGGGCGGACTACGACACCTCGCTCATCTCCGCCGGCGGTGGCGTCCACTCCCGCGGCGCCAAGTCCGTGCCGATCACCCCACAGGTGCGGGAGGCGCTGGGCATCCCCGCCAGCGTCACCAAGATGACCCCCGCGGAGCTGATGAAGGCGGTCCTGACCGCGCCGGTGGACCTGCTCTGGAACGGCGGCATCGGGACGTACGTCAAGTCCTCCGAGGAGTCCCACGCCGACGTGGGCGACAAGGCCAACGACGTGATTCGCGTGGACGGTCAGGACCTGCGGTCCCGGGTGGTCGGCGAGGGCGGCAACCTCGGGCTGACACAGCTGGGCCGGATCGAGTACGCCCTGCGGGGCGGACTGATCAACACCGACGCCATCGACAACAGCGCCGGTGTGGACACCTCCGACCACGAGGTCAACATCAAGATCCTGCTCAACGCGGTCGTGGGCAACGGCGACATGACGGTCAAGCAGCGCAACACGCTGCTGGCGGAGATGACCGAGGAGGTCGGAGAGCTGGTCCTGCGCACCAACTACGCGCAGAACGCCGCTCTCAGCAACTCCGTGCAGCAGGCGCACAGTCTGCTGCAGGCCAACCAACGCCACATGCGCCGGCTGAGCAAGGACGGCCAGCTGGACCGGGCGCTGGAGTTCCTGCCCACCGACAAGCAGATCCAGAGTCGGATCACGCACGGCCTGGGCCTGACCCAGCCGGAGCTGGCGGTGCTGCTCGCCTACACCAAGATCACCGTGACCGAGGAGCTGATCGAGGGCGAACTCCCTGACGACCCCTACCTCCAGCGGCTGGCGTACGCCTACTTCCCGCGCCAGCTCCGCGAGCGCTTCCCGGAGGAGATCGACCGGCACGCGCTGCGTCGTGAGATCGTCACCACCCTGCTGGTCAACGACACGGTCAACACCGCCGGTACGACGTTCCTGCACCGGCTGAAGGAGGAGACCGGGGCCTCCACCGAGGAGATCGTACGGGCGCACACCGCCGCCCGGGAGATCTTCGCGCTCGGCGCCATCTGGGACGAGGTGGAGTCGCTCGACAGCGTGGTCCCGGCGGAGACGCAGACCCAGATCCGGCTGCACTCACGGCGTCTCGTCGAGCGGGCAGCCCGCTGGCTGCTGAACAACCGTCCGCAGCCGCTGCTGCTGGCCGACACCGTCGAGCTGTTCAGCGACGGGGTCGCGACCGTCTGGACCGAGCTGCCCAAGCTGCTCAAGGGCGACGACCTGGAGTGGTACGAGCAGATCCAGGACCAGCTGGCGGGTGAGGGCGTCCCGGACGGCCTGGCGCGGCGCGTCGCGGGCTTCTCGGCCGCCTTCCCCGCCCTGGACGTGGTCGCGGTGGCCGGCCGTACCGGCCATGAGCTACTGGACGTCGCCGCGGTCTACTACGACCTGGCGGACCGGCTCGGGATCACGCAGCTCCAGGAACGGGTCGGCGAGTTGCCGCGCACGGACCGGTGGCAGACCACCGCGCGCGCGGCCATCCGGGAGGACCTGTACGCGGTGCACCAGCTGCTCACCGCGGACGTGCTGGCGGCGGGGGCCGGTGCCACGACGGCCGAGCAGCGGTACGCCGCGTGGGAGGAGAAGCACTCCGCGATCCTGGCGCGCGCGCGTGCCACGCTGGACGAGATCCAGGAGTCGGACACCTTCGACCTGGCCAACCTCTCGGTCGCCATGCGCACGATGCGTACGCTGCTGCGCTCGAACCGCTGAGGGACGCTGTCGAGAAGGGGCGGCCGGTCTCACCGGCCGCCCCTTCGGCGTATGGCTCCGCCGGGAACCCCCTCCCGAGTGGCGGTTTCGCGCGGTCAGCCGCCGGTCGGGCCGTGCCGGGAGACCTCCGTGTCCCGGGTCTGGCCGGTAGCCGGGGTGTCGCCGGGGCGCGGTGGCCCGCTGGTTCCCGCTGCCTCGGCTGTCTCGTCCGCCGCGTCCGCCTCACCGGTCCTGCCGGTTCCGTTGGTCTCGCTGGCCGCTTGGGTCTCGCTGGTCGCTTGGATCCCCTCGCCACCCCGCCCGCTCGCCGCTACCGGCACCGTACGCGTACGGGCCGGGGCCACGGCCGGGTCCGCGACCGAGCCGGGGGCCGCGTGGCGGGGCTGACCAGCCGCGCCCGAGCCGGCGGCGCTCGGCAGGATGCCGGGGGCCTCGGCGAACATCCGTTCCGCCACGCGCGCCGCCGCCCGCCCGTCGTCCAGGTCGCAGAACGCCTGCCGGAACTGCGCGTACCGCCCCTCGTACGCCGCCGCGACGGTGTCCACGTCGCGCAGCGCGTCGATCACCGCGTCCGAGTCGCTCAGCAACGGTCCCGGAGCGCGCTCCGCGAAGTCGAAGTAGAAGCCGCGGAGGACGTCCCGGTAGCGGTCGAGGTCGTAGGTGAAGAAGAACATCGGGCGCCCGGTGTGCGCGAAGTCGAACATCAGCGAGGAATAGTCGGTGACCAACACGTCCGCGATCAGCAGCAGTTCCGCGATGTCCGGCCAGGCGGACACGTCCCGTACGAAGCCGTGCCCGGCGCCCGGCACGGCGTCGGCGACCCGGTAGTGCTTCCGTACGAGCAGCACGTGGTCGGTGCCGAGCGCGGCGCGTGCGGCGTCCGGGTCCAGGCGCATGTCGAACCGGCCGTTGGCACGGTCGTAACGGTTGTCGTCCCGCCAGGTGGGCGCGTACAGCACGACGCGGTGGCCGGTCGGGATGTCCAGCCGCTCCCGCACCTGACGGGCACGCTTGTGCCGGTCGGCGGCGTACAGCAGGTCGTTGCGCGGATAGCCGGACTCGAGGATCTCGCCGGCGTAGCCGAAGGCCCGGCGGAGGATCGGCGTGCTGAAGCTGTTCGGCGAGAGCAGCAGACTCCACTGCGCGGCGCGCGCGGGCAGTTGGGCGAGGTACTCCTGGTTGGCGTACGCGGAGTCCGCCAGGTCGAGCCCGATACGTTTCAGCGGGGTGCCGTGCCAGGTCTGCACGGTGAGCTGGTCCTCCCGGCGGCGGAACCAGCGGGGTAGGTGGGTGTTGCCGACGATCCAGCGGCTGCGGGCCAGCGCCTCGTGCCACTCGCTGCTCCCCAGCACCACGGGACGGGCCTCCGGCGGCACGTGCGCCTGCCCGTCCCGTACCGCCCACAGATGCCGGACCGCCGCCCCCCTGCGCAGCAACTCCTCGTGCAGCGCCCTCGGTGAGTCGGAGTACTGCCGCCCGTCGAAGCTGTTGTAGAGCACCACGTCCCACGGCGGCGCCTCGCGGGCGGCTGGATAGCGCACCGTGCGCAGCCGGTGCTGCCGGTACGCACCGCGCTCCGAGTCGCTCAGCAGCGATCCGGACCGCAGGAACAGCCGGTCGTGGTTCCGCCGTTCCAGGACGTACTCGCGCGCCGCCTGGTGCGCCGACGGCAGTTCGCCGTGCAGCTCCGCCCGCAGGCGCAGCGGCGCGTTGCCCGTACGGTCCCCGCCGCGGGCACGGAGGTACGGGTCCCAGCGTCCCTGGCGCAGCGGCAGCGCGCCGGGCGCGGCCGTCTCGGGGGCCAGCCGGGCGGTGAAGCGGTGCCCGTCCCGCTCGACGGGGACGACCACCTCGGCCTGGTGTCCACTGTGCCGCCAGACCAGCTCCCACTCCCCGGAAGGCTCCGGGTCGCCGGGTCGGCCCAGGGTGCGTCTGCCGGAGAGGGTCAGCCCTCCGTCCGGGCTCCAGTGCCAGGAGTGCACCACGGGCTGCGGCGTACGGTCGGCGAGGAGCAGTCGGCCGGCGGCGTCCGGCACGAGGCACAGCTCGCGGTAGGCGCCGTCCAGGCGCGGGTCGACGCCCAGGGCGTAGTCCCCGGGAGCGGCGTGCGGCGGTGCCAGCATCCGGCAGGTGGCGTCCTCCGTCAGCACCAGGGACGCTCGCCACGCGTCGCTGGTCCGGGCTCGTGGCTCGGCGGCGGGTGCCGACTCGGGGTCGTCCGGGCGTTCGTCCCGTGTCCCCTCGCCCTCGGCGCGTTGGGGGTCACCGGCACTGCCCCCACCCGGGTCGCCGTTGCTGCCCGGGCCGTCGTACGCGTCCGCCCCCGACGCGTCCGTCCTCGACGCGTTCGCCTCCGTGCGCGCCTCCGCGAGATCCTTGAGCGGCACGCGGGCGGCGAACCGTCCTCGCCCGTCAGGGCTTCGCTCGGCCGCTTCCGTCAGCCGCAGCGGGTACTCCAGCACCCTGCCCGAGCGCTGATGCGTCAGTCGTAGCCGCTGGGCCGCGTACCGCGCGCGTACGCTGCCGGTCAACTCCAGGTCGCCGTCAGCCAGGCGATGGCCCTCCAACCGGGCCGGGATCTCCTCCACGACGATCCGGAACAGTCCGTCCCGGAAGGTGGGCACGATACGTCGCCCGTCGCCCGTCTCCCGCGCGGCCGGCTGCGCGCCGGAACCGTCCGTGCCGGCCGCCACGCCCCCGTGTCGGAACACCCCGCCGGTGAGCACGCCCAGGCCCAGCGTCCAGGTGCCGGTGCGGCGGCTTCGGCCGAGTCCACTGAGCAGCCTGGCCGGGTCCAGGACGATCTCGAAACCGGCGGCGTCGTACGAGTGCAGCCACTGCTTGGAGTGCCGGGTCGCCTCCGGGGCCGGCACCGTACGCACCCGGACCGGCGTCCGCAGCCGACTGCCGCGTCGTCGCAGCCAGCCCAGCTTCGTCGAGCGACCGTACGCGCCGGCGTCCAGCGAGCGGACGTACGCCTGGCCGCGCAGCCGCAACCGGCCGTCCGGGAGCCAGTCCACCGCGTGCAGCTTCGTCCGCAGCGGCAGGTCCTCCCGCAGCGGACGGGAGGCCCGGTCCGGAACGGTGATCCCGCTGCCGTCCGGGCGCAGGTACGCCGCCCGCCGCGCGCGCGGGCCGGTGGTCTCGAAGACCCGAGGGTTCTCCCGCTCGAAGGCCAGCGCGTGCAGCAGGTCGGTGGTGCGATGCTCGCGGACCAGCTGCCACTTCATCCTGCGCCCGACCGGCAGCCCGTCCAGCACCCGGGGATCGACGCGGGTCAGGAAGCCGGCCGCGAGCCGCGTGAACAGGGCGCGGAACTCCTCGTCGGCCGCCGGCAGCGCCTTCAGATAGGCCAGCAGATCGCCGGCCAGCACCAAGGCCGCGTAGTGTCGCTCGGCCGCTCCGCCGTCCTCGGCCGCGTGCTCGGCGAGCCGCCGGCTCACCTCTTCCAGGACGGCCACGTCCGCCCGCAGCGCCGCCTGGTCCGTACGTACGGGGGAGGCGGTGCTACGGGCGGACGGCTGCTCCCGCCAGTGGCAGACGGGCTCGGTCAACACGTCCACGGACTCGGCGAGGTAGTGCGCCGGCAGCGCGAGCGCGGTATCGGGGCCCAACCGGCCCGCGTGGGAGGGTGTTCGGGCCGGCCAGGGCAGTTGCCGGTGAGTCCAGAAGGCGTGCCGGAAGACCTTGTTCCGCAGGGTGCGGTCCTGGACCAGGGCCGGGTGCCGGGTGATGTGGGTACGCTGCCGAGGCTGGTCCATGGCCTTCCTCAGCGGGCCGTGGGCGCTCAACGTCCAGGCCGCCGGGTCGTGTTCGGCGGCGGCCGGTTCGCTGTCCGAGGCCGGACGGCCGGTGCCGCTGGTGCCGCTGGTGCTGCTGGTGCTCCCGGTGTGGCGTAGCCGGAGCAGGTCGCCGCAGGCCAGGTCCGAGCCGCTGGCAGTCAGACTGTCCGTCAGGAGTTCGTACGCCGTGGGGGGAAGCCGGTCGGCGCCGTCACAGAAGGCCAGGAAGCGGCTTCCCGGGTCGACCTCGCGCAGCCCGGCGGCCCGGGCGTCCCCGGCGCCGCCCGCGCCACCCGAGCCGACCATGCCGCCCGCGCTCCCCGGCTCGGCCCGGTTGTCCGGGTTCCCCGGCTCACCCGGGGGGTGCCGTACCAGCCGGAACCGGCCGTCGACCGCCGCGAACCTCTCGGCGAGCGCGCGCCGCTCCGCCCCCTCCGGCCCGCCCGAATCCACCAGCACGACCTCCAGGTCCCGCAGCGTCTGCTCGGCCAGGGAGCGCAGACACTCCTGTAGTTGGGCGCTCGAACCGTTGAGAGGGACAACCACGCTGAGGCGGGGGCTCATTCGGTGCACGACCATTCGTTCGTCGACTGCTGGTGCTGCTGGTGCTGCAAGGTCAACCGCGCGACGCCGCTTTGGTCACCACAGGTACCCCCATCCGGGTGAGCGGGGGCAGGGCGAACGAGAGCGAGACGATCTGGTCCGCACGGAATGTCACTCCTTGTTGCTACCCGTGCTCGCGGTGTGCGCACACCTCGCCCGTGTGCTCGCCGACACGCAGCCGTCGCACCGCCTCGTGCGCCCAGTCGCGTACGTCGGAGAGCGCGTCGACGGAGGTGACGGCGCTGCGGTGGACGTAGTCGGTGCCGTGCTCGGCGTGCAGCAGCGGCCGATAGCCGTGCGCCGCCAGCCGCTCGGGTGTGAGCCCGAGCCGGTCCGTCCCGTCCGCGTGCAGGTGCACGAACTCCGGGCGCGTCCGCTCCAGTACGTACGCCCGTGCCGCCGCTCGCCGCCCCACCGTCTCCGGCGCGCCGGCCCGACCGTCCCGGTCCGACACCCACGGGTCCGAAACCCNCGGCCGTCCGGGAGCCAGTCCACCGCGTGCAGCTTCGTCCGCAGCGGCAGGTCCTCCCGCAGCGGACGGGAGGCCCGGTCCGGAACGGTGATCCCGCTGCCGTCCGGGCGCAGGTACGCCGCCCGCCGCGCGCGCGGGCCGGTGGTCTCGAAGACCCGAGGGTTCTCCCGCTCGAAGGCCAGCGCGTGCAGCAGGTCGGTGGTGCGATGCTCGCGGACCAGCTGCCACTTCATCCTGCGCCCGACCGGCAGCCCGTCCAGCACCCGGGGATCGACGCGGGTCAGGAAGCCGGCCGCGAGCCGCGTGAACAGGGCGCGGAACTCCTCGTCGGCCGCCGGCAGCGCCTTCAGATAGGCCAGCAGATCGCCGGCCAGCACCAAGGCCGCGTAGTGTCGCTCGGCCGCTCCGCCGTCCTCGGCCGCGTGCTCGGCGAGCCGCCGGCTCACCTCTTCCAGGACGGCCACGTCCGCCCGCAGCGCCGCCTGGTCCGTACGTACGGGGGAGGCGGTGCTACGGGCGGACGGCTGCTCCCGCCAGTGGCAGACGGGCTCGGTCAACACGTCCACGGACTCGGCGAGGTAGTGCGCCGGCAGCGCGAGCGCGGTATCGGGGCCCAACCGGCCCGCGTGGGAGGGTGTTCGGGCCGGCCAGGGCAGTTGCCGGTGAGTCCAGAAGGCGTGCCGGAAGACCTTGTTCCGCAGGGTGCGGTCCTGGACCAGGGCCGGGTGCCGGGTGATGTGGGTACGCTGCCGAGGCTGGTCCATGGCCTTCCTCAGCGGGCCGTGGGCGCTCAACGTCCAGGCCGCCGGGTCGTGTTCGGCGGCGGCCGGTTCGCTGTCCGAGGCCGGACGGCCGGTGCCGCTGGTGCCGCTGGTGCTGCTGGTGCTCCCGGTGTGGCGTAGCCGGAGCAGGTCGCCGCAGGCCAGGTCCGAGCCGCTGGCAGTCAGACTGTCCGTCAGGAGTTCGTACGCCGTGGGGGGAAGCCGGTCGGCGCCGTCACAGAAGGCCAGGAAGCGGCTTCCCGGGTCGACCTCGCGCAGCCCGGCGGCCCGGGCGTCCCCGGCGCCGCCCGCGCCACCCGAGCCGACCATGCCGCCCGCGCTCCCCGGCTCGGCCCGGTTGTCCGGGTTCCCCGGCTCACCCGGGGGGTGCCGTACCAGCCGGAACCGGCCGTCGACCGCCGCGAACCTCTCGGCGAGCGCGCGCCGCTCCGCCCCCTCCGGCCCGCCCGAATCCACCAGCACGACCTCCAGGTCCCGCAGCGTCTGCTCGGCCAGGGAGCGCAGACACTCCTGTAGTTGGGCGCTCGAACCGTTGAGAGGGACAACCACGCTGAGGCGGGGGCTCATTCGGTGCACGACCATTCGTTCGTCGACTGCTGGTGCTGCTGGTGCTGCAAGGTCAACCGCGCGACGCCGCTTTGGTCACCACAGGTACCCCCATCCGGGTGAGCGGGGGCAGGGCGAACGAGAGCGAGACGATCTGGTCCGCACGGAATGTCACTCCTTGTTGCTACCCGTGCTCGCGGTGTGCGCACACCTCGCCCGTGTGCTCGCCGACACGCAGCCGTCGCACCGCCTCGTGCGCCCAGTCGCGTACGTCGGAGAGCGCGTCGACGGAGGTGACGGCGCTGCGGTGGACGTAGTCGGTGCCGTGCTCGGCGTGCAGCAGCGGCCGATAGCCGTGCGCCGCCAGCCGCTCGGGTGTGAGCCCGAGCCGGTCCGTCCCGTCCGCGTGCAGGTGCACGAACTCCGGGCGCGTCCGCTCCAGTACGTACGCCCGTGCCGCCGCTCGCCGCCCCACCGTCTCCGGCGCGCCGGCCCGACCGTCCCGGTCCGACACCCACGGGTCCGAAACCCAGGGGCCCGCCGCCCA
The DNA here is from genome assembly GCF_001751245.1 of Streptomyces oceani. GTDB lineage: Bacteria > Actinomycetota > Actinomycetes > Streptomycetales > Streptomycetaceae > Streptomyces > Streptomyces oceani. The sequence goes on along the minus strand of NZ_LJGU01000125.1, from coordinate 12,917 downwards.
CGGGTCAGGGGATCGCAGGTCCAGCAGCCGTACGCCGCCCTCGTGGACGGGCATCGCGCCGACCGGAGCGTCCACGGCCACCACGGCTCGTGCCAGGCCGAGGTGACGCGCGTACCCCTCGAACATCGCGCCGTACCTCTCGGCGACGTAGCACAGGCCGGGCCGGTTCTGCTGCGTCGGTCCGACCAGCGGCGCCAACACCACGCCGAGGAGCGTCAGTAGGGTCGCCAGCGTGCGGACGACCGGCCGGTCCGCACACCGTCCCAACGCGCCGCACAGCTTGCGCGGCCGACCGCCGCGGGTCAGAGCCAGGGCCAGCAGCGCGGAGGCGAGCAGGGGCACCACGACGGCGCCCGCGGGGCCGGGATCACCGGCGGGTACGAGCGCCGGTCGGTGCCCGAGGAGCGCGCCCCGCCAGCACAACAGCGCGGCCCAGGGCACCGCGCAGGACACCGCGTAGCGGACCAGCCCGCGGCTCAGCGCGGGAAGGGTGCCGCGCGGCAGCCTGAGCAGCAGCACCAGGGGATACGCCGCGAGGAAGCCGACGGCGTCCGGCCGCGCCCCGCAGACGGCGGCGGCCAGCAGACCCGCGCCGACGGCGTGGCCGGTGGTCAGGAGGGTGTTTCGGCGGATGCCGGTCACCAGCAGCCGTACGAGCAGCGCGACCAGCAGCGCGTACAACGGTCCGGGCTGACCGGAGAAGAGCCAGCGCACCGCGGCTGGTTGGACCGCGAGCGCGCCGGCGGCCAGCAGCGGTACGAAGACGGCGCCACGGCGTCGCGGTGCGCCTGCCGTGCCCGCTAGCGCGGTCAGCACGCCGGCGACGCACAGCAGGGCCAGCAGCCTCGGCGGCCAGACGAGGTCGGAGACTCCCAGCAGCGTGCCGCCCTGGTCGAACAGGCCCAGCCGACGGGCGCCGACCAGCAGCGTGAGCCACAGCGTCGCCGTACCGCCGCCCTCGGAGGGCGCTGTGCCCCCGACGGTCCCGGTGGCGTCGGTGCCACCGGTGGCCGGTGCCGTTACGGCGTCGCCGAACAGACCACCCTCGTCCAGGGCGCGTACGTGCGCGAAGGTGACGGCGGACCGGCCGGCGAGCCACGGGCCCAACTGGTACGCCTGGGCGCCGACCAGGGCCGTGCCGGCGGCCACCGCGCAGAGCGTGCCGCCGTATCCGGACCAACGGGTGCCCGGGGTGCGGTGCGAGCGCGGGATGTGCGGGGTGCGGGCGTGCGGAGCGCTCGGCACCGGCGCGCGCGGGGACCTGGCGCGCCGGGCGTGCGTACCGGGCACCCGCGAGCCCGGTACGCGGGACGCGGGGGCGGGGCATGCGGGTTCGTCCATGCCCGGTTCAACTCACGCGGGCCGGGTGAGGTTACTCTCCGTGCCGGCACCGCTCGGCGAGGGGGAAGCTGCGGGCGCGTCCGCCGGGCCGCGCCCGCAGCGGTCTACTTGATCGCGCCCGCCATGACGCCGGACACGAACTGCCGCTGGAAGAGGAAGAACACCGCCAGCGGAATGATCATCGATACGAACGCGCCGGGGGCGAGGACGTCGATGCTGTTGCCGAACTGCCGTACCTGCTGCTGCAACGCGACCGTGATCGGGGGCGAACCGGCGTCCGCGAAGATCAGGGACACCAGCATGTCGTTCCACACCCACAGGAACTGGAAGATGCCGAGTGAGGCGATGGCCGGCCCGCCGAGTGGCATGACCACCCGGAAGAACAGCCGCAGTTCCCCGGCACCGTCCAGCCGCGCGGCCTCCAGAAGCTCCCGGGGGATCTCCGCGAAGAAGTTCCGCAGGAGGAAGATCGCGAACGGCAGCCCGAAGGCGGTGTGGAACAGCACCACCCCCGGGGTGGTTTCGAACAGGCCCACGAGGTCGAACAGCTTGGACACCGGTAGCAGCGCCACCTGCACCGGCACCACGAGCAGCCCGACGACCAGCAGGAACCACCAGTCGCGGCCCCGGAACTCCAGGCAGGCGAAGGCGTATCCCGCCAGCGAGGCCACCACGATCACCAGCACCGTGGACGGGATGGTGATCATGAGGGTGACGAACAACGAGTCGGTGATGGTCTCGTTGTAGAGCAGCGCCTCGTAGTTCCCGAACGTCAACTGGCCCGGGTCGCCCAGGACGCTCCACCAGCCGCTGTCCGCGATGTCGGCGGAGTCACGGAACGAGGAGCCGAGCAGGCCGGCGGTGGGCAGCAGCCAGACCAGCGCGATCAGTACGAGTACGAGCCGGGTCGCCGTGCCGCCGGTCAGGGCCGCTATCCGGCTGCCCAGCGACGGGCGGGGTGCTCCGGGTCTGGGCGGGGATGAGGTGCTCATCGGCGGTTCTCCCTCCGCAGACGGCGGATATTGACGATCATCATCGGCACGACGAGCAGCAGCAGGACCACCGCGATGGCGCTGCCGTAACCCTGGTTGCCGCCTCCGCCGAAGGACGAGAGATACAGCTCCAGGGCGAGTACGTTCGCGTCCGACTGGGTCGCGCTGGGCGCGATGATGTAGACGAGGTCGAAGATCTTCAGGACGTTGATCATCAGCGTGACGACGACCACGCCCAGCACGGGAGCCAGCAGCGGGACGGTCACCTTGCGGAAGACCTGCCACTCGGAGGCGCCGTCGACCCGCGCGGCCTCCAGCAGTTCCCGGGGTATGCCGGCCAGGCCCGCCGCGATGAGCACCATCGCGAAGCCCGCCCACATCCAGATGTAGCTGGCGATGATGCTGGGCGTCACCAGCGTGGAGCCCAGCCAGTTCACGCCGCCGTAGGGCTCCGCGAAGTTCGAGGCGGGCAGTCGCAGCTTCGCGCCCTCGGCCTCGGCCGGCAGGCTGTACGTACCGTCGTCGCCGGTCTCGGCGGACGCCACCACCTCCCCGCCGCGTACGGCCTCCACGGTGATCCCGGACAGCGCCTTCTCGCGCTGGTCGATCGCGCCGGACTCGCCGCCGCCGCCCCGGGTGAAGTCCAGCCACACGGTGCCCACGACCTCGTCGCCGGCCCGGTCCCGCGCGGTGGGCTTCTTCGCGGGCTCGGCGTCCGCGAGCTCCTGCGGCGGCACGCCGACCAGCGGCAGGTCCGTCGCTCCGCCCTCGCGGTCCACGGCGCTCTCGGTGGTGTACGAGCCGCCGCCGGACTCCGCCAGCCCGCTGTCCGGGCGTGGCCGAGCCCCCGGCCAGGGGGAGGACTCGGCGAAGGTGTCGTGCACGGTCACCCAGGCGGCGTTGGCCACGCCGCGTTCCGCGTCCTGCTGGTAGACCAGCCCGAAGATGATGCCCGCGGCCAGCATGGAGATGGCCATGGGCATGAAGACGACCATCTTGAACGCCGTGCCCCAGCGCACCCGTTCGGTGAGGACGGCGAAGAGCAGGCCGAACGCGGTGGCCACCGAGGGCCCCACGATCACCCAGACGAGCGTGTTCTTCACCGCGGTGAATCCGTCCCCGGAGAAGACCTGGACGTAGTTCTCCAGGCCGACGAAACCGGTGCCGGCGGCGTCGAAGAAGCTGCGGTACAGCGAGTAGCCGATGGGGTAGACGACGAGCGTCCCCAGCAGCACGATCGCGGGCACCAGGAAGCCCGCCGCGATCCACGGCCGGACGCTCATGGCCGAGCCCCCGCCGCCGCTGCTGCCCTTCCGTGCCCGACCGCCGCCGGGGCTGCCGCCCGTACGTCCCGGGGCGTCGCCCGTACGCCCGGGGGTGTCCGAACCCTTGCCGGCGGCACCGCCCTTGGCGCCCCGCGGGCCGGGAAGCTTGGAGGCGGACAGTTCCGGGCTGTCAGCGCCTGATCCGTATGACATGTCGATTCAGCCCCCGCCCTCAGTTCTCGAACGCCTTGGCGGCGGACGACTCGAGGGCCTGCTGGGCTCCAGCGACATCGTCCGGGTTCTTCAGGAAGTCCTGCAGCGCCTTCCACTCGCCTTGGCCCTTGGTGCCGCCGAAGGCGGCGGGCGCCTGGTCGGACATGTCGAACCGGAAGTCGTTCCCCGCCTTGACGAGCGCGGTGGCGATCTCGCGCTGCACGTCGCCGGGGTAGAAGTCGCGGTTCATCTTCTTGTTGGGGGAGATGAACCCGCCCTGCTCGGCCGCGATCCCCGCGGCGTCGGTCGAGGCGAGGAAGGTCAGCAGTGCCTGCGGCGCCTTGCCGCCCCGCAGTGCCACGGCGGCGTCTCCGCCGGTGACCACCGGTGCCCGCTCGCCGACCCGGGGGAAGGGGAAGACCTGGGCGTCCTCGCCGATCTGCGCGTTCGTGTCGTTACCGATGTTGATGCCGACGAAGTCGCCCTCGAACACGATGGCGGCCTCCGGCGCCTCGGTGTCGGCGAAGGTCTTGGTGACGGACTCCGGGAAGGCCGTGGCCAGCGCTCCCCGGTTGCCGCCGGACAACAGCAGCTTGTTGCCGAAGAGTTCCCCGAGGGTGGTGAGGGCCTCCTTGACCGAGGGATGGGTCCACTTGATCTCGTGGGCCGCCAGCTTGTCGTACATCTGAGGGCCGGCCTGGGAGAGGTAGATGTTCTCGAACCAGTCCGTCAGCGTCCAGCCGTCCGCGCCACCGACGGAGACGGGCTCGACCCCGGAGTCCGAGATGATCTGCGCGTTCTTCAGGAACCTGTCCCAGGTCTTGGCCTCACCGACGCCGGCCGCCTCGAACGCCGCGGTGTTGTACCACATCAGCGACTTGTTGGCGGCCTTGAAGTAGACGCCGTACTGCGTGCCCTCGTGCGCGCCCAGCTCCTGCCAGCCGGTGGCGAAGTTCTCGCCCAGCTGCTTCCTGGCCTTCGCTCCGAGGGGCTTGAGCCATCCCTTCTCGGCGAACTGGTGCAGCACGCCGACCTGCGGCAGCATCGCCACGTCCGGCGGCGCGCCCCCCTCGATCTTGGAGCCGATGAAGGTGGCGACGTTGTCCCCGGTGGGTACGAACTCGACCTCGGCACCGGTGCGTTCCTCGAACTCGTCCAGCACCTTACGGAAGTTCTCCTGCTCCGCGCCCGTCCAGACGGCCGCGACCTGCAACTTCTCCCCGTCCAGGTCCGGCAGTCGCACGGTCTCCTGCTGGCTGGCCGTGCCCGGCGCCCCGGTCGGGCCCTCGCCACAGGCGGCCGTGCTGGCCAGGGCGAGGACCGCGACCAGCGCGGTGGCTCCCCGAGTGGCGTGTCGACGGGGGCGCCTGGGCCTCCCGGGGCCCACACGGGCCCGTCTTTCCGGGTCTCTCCCGGCTATGTCAGTCAACTGTCGTCCTCTCGGGGTAGATACGGGGAGGGGCGAGACGCCCCGGATGAGTCGGTCAGTCGCCACGCTCCGTGAGCCACCAGGCCGCGGTGGACCCGGGCAGCGTGCGCCCGGTCACCGTCCCGGCTCCGCTCTCGGCCCCGCTCTCGGAGTACGGCCCGCTGGCCAGCAGCAGGGTGCCGGTGACCGGCGCCTCGACGGGCGCGGTGCCGAAGTTCACCGCGCACACGAGGCCGTCGTCCCGGATGAACGCGAGCACCTCCGGGGAGGTCTCCAACCAGCGCAGCGTGCCGGTGCCGAGCTGTGGGAGGGCACGGCGCAACTGCAGGGCCTCCCGGTAGAGGTGCCAGAAGGAGCGGGGGTCGGCCACCGCCCGGTCCGTCGCGTGCTCCGCGAACCACTCGGGCTGCGGCAGCCACGGCCGTACGCCCTCCGCCTCGGAGGTGAAGCCGAACGGCGAGGCGTGACCGGACCACGGCAGCGGCACCCGGCAGCCGTCCCGCACCCGGCTGCGGCTGCCGGTACGCCGGAAGATCGGGTCGGTCAGCAACTCGTCCGGCAGGTCCATCACCTCGGGCAGCCCCAGCTCCTCGCCCTGGTAGACGTACGCGGCACCGGGCAGCGCGAGCATCAGGAGCGCCGCCGCCCGCGCCCGGTCGGAGCCCAGCCCGCTGCTCTCCAGGCCCGGCTCGCCCGCGTACCGCGTGACCGAGCGGACCTGGTCGTGGTTGTTCAGCACCCACGTGGTGGTCGAGCCGGTGCCCGCGATGTCCCGGATGGCCTCGTCGATGGACTTCCGGAAGGCGTCGGCGTCCCAGGGCGCGCTCAACAGGTCGAAGAAGAACGCCTGGTGCAGCTCGTCCGGCCGGATGTACTGGGCGTGCTCCTGGGCGCTGGGCACCGAGACCTCGCCGACCAGCAGCCGGTCGTGGCCGTCCCGCGCGGTGTACTCCTCGCACACGGCGCGCCAGCGGCGCCAGACCTCGTGCACCTCGGGTTGGTTCCAGGCGAGCGGGTTGACGGAGTCGCGGGAGCGCTCGTCGGCGTGCGGGTCGGGGGAGTCAGGGAGTTCGGGGTGCTTGAAGAGTCCCGCGGCGACGTCGATCCGGAAGCCGTCGATGCCCCGGTCCAGCCAGAACCGGAGGACCTCGTCGAAGTCCGCCGCGACCGCCGGATTCCGCCAGTTGAGGTCCGGTTGCTCGGGTGTGAACATGTGCAGGTACCACTGTCCCGGCGCGCCGTCCGGCTCGGTGACCCGGCTCCAGGCGGAACCGCCGAACATGGCCCGCCAGTTGTTCGGCGGCTCGGCGCCGTCCGGGCCCCGCCCGGTGGCGAAGTGGAAGCGCTCGCGGGCCGCGCTGCCGGGCGCCGAGCGCAACGCCTCCTGGAACCACGGGTGCTCGCTCGAGCAGTGGTTCGGCACGATGTCCAACAGCAGTTTCATGCCCAGCCGGCGGGCGTCCGTGACCAGCCGGTCGAACTCCGCGAGGTCGCCGTAGACCGGGTCGACGTTGAGGTAGTCCGCCACGTCGTACCCGTGGTCGTGCTGGGGTGACGGGTAGAACGGGCTGAGCCAGACGCCGTCCACACCGAGCTTCCTCAGATAGGGCAACCCCGCTCGGACGCCGGCGAGATCGCCTATTCCGTCACCGGTGCTGTCCAGGAAGCTGCGGACGTACACCTGATAGATCACCGCGTCACGCCACCAGCCGTCGGTGTGGTCGTCTCGCGCGCCGTTGGCGGAAGGGGATGTCAACATCGTTCGCTGACCTGTTCGTTGGAGTGGTACGGGGGCGACTTCGGAGCAGCCGCGAGCTTCTACATACATGTTATGTATGTGCGCGCTTCAGGTGTCAACGCGGGCGCACGGATGAGCACCGGGGATTCCCTAGTTCGTCGGGCGCGCCCCCACTTGGTGCCGCCTACGGCCCGCGCACGGACCCGCGCGGGGCGTCACGGAGCCGCGGACGTACGGGCGTTGGCCGGCCGGCTCGAGCGGAGGCGGTCAGCCTTCCCGAGCGATGCTCCGCAGCTCCCGTCTGAGTCGCGCGGTGCCGTCCTCGGCGCTCTGTCGCCCCGCCAGGACATCGGCGCTGACGGCCTGCACGGCGAGCGTCACCTGGTCGTACCGTGGGCTCTTCGTGCGCGGCTTCGCGCTCTTCAGGCTGCTGTGCAGCACCGGCAGGTACGGATGCTCCCGTACGAGTTCCCGGTCGGTGTAGAGGTCCGAGCGCACCGGGGGCAGGCCGCCCTCGGTCAGCACCCGGCGCTGCACCCGCTCGCTGGCCAGGTAGGCGATGAGGTCGGCGGCGGACTCCCGGTGCGGGGACTGGCTGTTGACCGCCAGGTTGGAGCCGCCTAGCACGCTGGTGCCGGGGCCGGTGCGGCCGGGCAGCCGTACGGCCCCGAACTTGCCCGCGACCTCGGAGCCCTCGGCGCTCGCCAGTGAGTGCACGTACGGCCAGTTGCGCATGAACAGCAGCTCGCCGCGCTGGAACGCCTTCCTGGACTCCTCCTCCTTGTAGCGCAGCGCCGCACGCGGAATCCAACCGTCCCGTACGCCCTCGGCGAGGAACGCCAGCCCGGCTCGGGTCTGCCGGCCCACGGTCACCCGCGCGCCCTCGTCCGCCAGCAGGGTGCCCTCGGCCGAGAACACGGCTTCGGTGACATTGGAGGTCAGGCCCTCGTAGGCGAGGAACTGGCCGGCGTATCCCGCCATGTCGTACTTCGGCGCTATGGTGCGCGCCTGCCGCCGCAGCTCGTCCCAGGTGCGCGGCGGGCGTTCACCCTCCTTCGCGAGGACGTCCGCGCGGTAGTAGAGCAGCCCGGCGTTGGTGACGTACGGCACGGCGTAGAGCCGGTCGTCGAAGGTGGCGGTGTCCACCACCGGCGAGAGGAAACTGTCCATCGGGAAGCGGTCGGCGTCCAGCGGCGATATCCAGCCGGCCGCGGCGAACTCGGAGGTCCAGGCCACGTCGATGTTCAGGATGTCGAAGCGGGAGCTGTCCGCGCGCAGTTCGGTGATCATCTGCGCCCGGGTCTCGTCGGCGGAGTCCGGTAGCTCGAGCAACGTGACGCGTTCGCCGGGGTGCTGGCGGTTCCAGTCCGCCAGCAAGGGGCCCAGGTAGTTCGTCAGGTCGCCCGCCGTCACCAGGGTCAGCGGCCCACGCTCCGCGGTGGCGCCCGGCTGTGGGGCGTGGCCGGCGTATCCGGTCAGCAGTACGGTGGTGATCAGCAGGCTCCGGCAGGCGGCGCGAATCCACCGCATTGGCGCCTCCTCGCGCGTCACCACCGGATTCCTTGCCTGCCGTTCGGGACTCATATATACCCGTTAGGTATCCGGGATACTAGACGCGTGAGTCCGAAGTGACGTCGTCCGCCCGCGAGGGACGCGGTCGGTGACGTCCGCCCGTCAACCGGGCGGGCCCGCGCCGTCCGCCCACCCCCGCGGGCGTTCCGGCGCTGGGGTCTCCCCAAGCCGAAGGGTGAGGGGACGCAGCTGCGAACCGTGAGGAGGAGAGCGCGCTTGCGTCTGCCGCTGCTGGCTCTCCTCACACAGGGGCCGGCCCATGGCTACGAGCTGAAGCAGCATCTTGAGAGCCTGCTGGGCGCGGCGTACCCTCAGCCGAACATCGGCCAGATCTACATCACCCTGGGACGGCTGGAGAAGTCGGGCCTGATCCTCGGCGAGGACGTCGAGCAGGAGGGTCGGCCCAACAAGCGCAGTTACCGGCTCACCGACGCCGGCCGGGAGGCGGTGCTCGGTTGGTTCGAGGACACCACCGTCGAACCGAGGGTCCGGGACGAGTTCTTCATGAAGCTCGCACTGGCCACCAGGACCGACATGGCCGACCGAGCGGAACTGATCAACAAGCAGCGTCGGCAGTACCTCAACACCATGCGGGGCCTGTCCCGAATCAGTACGTCCGACAGCGATAACCGGATCGCGCAGCTGCTGGTCGAGGGCGCCATCCTGCATCTGCAGGCGGATCTCGACTGGTTGGAACGATGCCAGGAGGAACTCGATGACTCGTGACGAACCTCCGGTTTCGCCCGCGCGTCCGGCGGATGGCGCGGATGCTGATCCCTCGGTGCCTTCGGCGGACGCCGGTTCCTCCGCGGACGCCGGGCAACCAGCCGCCCCCACGGGCCCGGCGGCGGCCCGTACGACCCTGCGCGCGCGGGCCCGTACGACGGCGCGGGCGGTGACAGGCGCCCTGACGGCGCCCGGAGCGCCCCGGGCGGAGGCTGAACCGGTCAGCGAGGCTGGTTCCGACGAGTCCGCCAGCGCGGACGGCTGCGCCGGCACCGCGCACTCCGAGCCGGTCGTACGCGCCCAGGGGCTGGTCAAGACCCACCACGGCGAGGGCGCACCGGCGCACGCCGTGCGAGGCGTCGACCTGCGCGTGGCACCCGGCGAGTTCCTCGCCGTCACCGGCCCGTCCGGCGCGGGGAAGTCCACGCTGCTGCACCTGCTCGGCGGACTGCAACGGCCGGACGGCGGCAGCATCCGGATCAACGGCCGCTGCATGGACGGCGTCAGCGAATCCGGCTGGGCGGGGCTGCGGCGCACCGAGATCGGCGTGGTCTTCCAGTTCTTCAACCTGGTGTCGAACCTGACCGTGGCGGACAACATCGAACTCCCCGCCCTGCTGGCCGGCAGCACGCCGCGGGCCGCCCGCGCCGCGCGCGTCGACCTGCTGGACGAGCTGGGCATGACGGGCAAGGAGCGTGCCACGCCCGGGGAGTTGTCCGGCGGTGAGCAACAGCGTGTCGCGCTCGCCCGCGCGTTGGTGAACACCCCCGGGCTGTTGCTCGCCGACGAGCCCGCCGGCAGCCTGGACAGCAAGGGGACCCGGGAGGTGGTGCGGCTGCTGTCCGCGTTCCACCGCAAGGGCCAGACCATCGTGCTGGTGACGCACGACGCCCGGATGGCCAGCGCGGCGGACCGGGTGATCAGCTTCTTCGACGGGCGGGTGGCCGACGACACCGAGCTGGACGCCGCCCTCCCCGCGGCCCGCCTCGGGGTCTCCGGCGTGCTGGACCTCGGCTCGTGAGCGTCCGCGCGCTGCTCCGGCACACCCACGCCGACCTGCGTACGAACCGGGGACAGGCGTTGTTCAGCGTGCTCGGCACGGCGGGGATCATCGCCTCGCTGCTGCTGGCCGCGGCTCTCTTCAGCTCCGCCACCAACCCCTGGGAACGGATCTTCACCGAGACCCGGGGCGCGCATGTCTGGCTCAGTACCAGCCCGAGCGCTGACACGGCCCAACTCGCCCAGTTGGAGGGCGTCGCCGAGGTCTCCGGGCCGTTTCGCAGTGTCCGTACGACCGCGGAGTCCCGAGGTGTCCGGGCGGCCGTCGAGATACGTGCCGCGGCCTCGGAGAAGCCCGAGGTGAGCAGGCCGCGGCTGACGGGGGGACGGTGGCTTGACCCGGACCAGCCGGCTGGCGTCGTGCTGGACAAGTCGGTCGCGGAGGCGCTGTACGTACGGCCGGGTGACCGGCTGCGACTGCCGGAGGGGACGCCCGGGGCACGCGAACTCGTGGTGCTCGGCGTCGCGGAGACCGCTGAGCCGCACTACCGGCCGGGCGAACAACCGGGAGTCGGCTGGGTGCTGGCCGGCACCGACGCGGCGGCCGCCGTACGAGCCCCGGCGGACGGGTCGGGAGGCAGCGCGGCAAACGCGTCGGGAGGGCCGTCGGAGTCGGAACGGGCGTCGGCCGCCCGCTCCGACGCCTCGGACCAGGCGGGCGCGGACGCCGCCTCGGAGCAGCGGCGGCAACCGGGCCAGACCATCGGGCTGCGGCTGTCCGACCCGGCGGACACCGACTTCCTGGTGCAGCGGGCGGTCACCGAACTGGGCGCCGACCAGGTCACCGGAGTGACCAAGTGGGAGGAGGCCCGCGCGGACGCGGAGGGCGGCTACCGGCTGCTCGGGCTGCTCTTCGGGGTGTTCGGGGCGGGGGCACTGCTGGCCGGGGCACTCGTGGCCTCCGGCGCCATCAGCACGCGCGTCCGAGGCCAACTCCGGGACATCTCGCTGCTCAAGGCGATCGGATTCACCCCCGCCCAGGTGATCGCGACCTTCGTACTCCAGCATCTGTCGATGGCGCTGCTCGCGGTGGCGATGGGCACCTCGGGCACGGTGCTGTTCGGGCCGTACCTGCCGGGACGGGTCGGTGCCGCGGTGGCGGTGTGGCCGGAACTGCCCGGTCACGCGGCCCTGCTGTTGGGACTGCCGACGGTCGCCCTGCTGGTCATCGCCGTGGCCACCGGGCTGGCGGCCTGGCGCGCCGGCCGCGCACCAGCCGTGCCGGTGGCGCGTGCCGCCCTGCCGGTGGCACGTCCCATGACCCGCCTGACCCGCGGGGTGCTCGGGTCGGCGTACTCCTCGCCGCTGTTGCTCGGCTGGCGCGGCGCCTTTCCGCACCGGGCGCGGGCGTTGACGGCGATCGGCCGGCTCGCGGTGCCGCTGGTGCTGATCACGCTCGTGCTGAGCGTCTGGTCGACCACGGAGCGGTTCCGTGAACAGCCCGAGGAGGTCGGGTTGCCCGCCGCGCTGACGGCGCGCGGGACACCGTACGGCGAAGCGGACGGGGACCGGACCCGGCGGTTGCTGGCCGGGCATCCGGACGTACGCGCCGTGCTTCCGGCGGCCGAGACGGACGCGCTGGTGCCGGGCCAGACCGGCACCATCACGCTTCGCGGGCTGGGCACCGAGCGGCAGCCGTACCCCTTCGCGATGGCGGAGGGACGTGCCCCACGCGGGCCGGACGAGGCGGTGGCCGGAGCGGGACTGCTGCGGTTGTTGCGGGCCGAGGTGGGCGACTGGGTGCGCATGACCGTCGGTGGCCGACCACAGGTGTTGCACATCGTGGGCCGGAGTCTCGAACCGACCGAGAGCGGTCGGGTCATCTCCACCTCGCTGGACACCCTGCGGGAACGCGATCCCGACCTGCGGGCGGGCTACTCGCTGCTGGTGCTGCGACCGGACAGCGACCCGCGGGAGGTCAGCGCGGAACTGGGCGCGCGGGTGGACCAGGACCTGGAGATCGCGGAGGTACGCAACCCGGCGGAGGAACTCCTGCCGGCCAGGCCGGGACTGGTTGGCCTGGTGGCGGTGTTCGCCCTCGTCGGCCTCACGGAACTGCTCACCATCATCGGGGTCTGCGTGCGCGACCGAGGCCGGGACCTGCTGGCTCTGCGGGCCATCGGGCTGACGCCACGACAGATCAGCGGCGTGATCGTGGCCTCCACCGGCTTCATCACGCTCGCGGCGGTACTCACGGGAATCGGGGGTGGACTGCTGCTGAGTAGCTGGCTGATCGACACCCAGGGCGCGGTGAGCGGGATCGGTGCCGGCATCGCGCAACTCCCCTCCGGCTGGGCGCTGGTCGCGTTGGGTGGCGCGGCGGTGTCGGGCGCGCTGGCGGCCTCGCTGCTGCCGGCGGTGCGGATCACCCGGCGCCGTCTGGCGGACTCGCTCAGCGAGACCCTCTGACGGGTGGGGCGGGGCGGAACCGCGTTGACGTTCGGAAAGCCTCCGGGGCCGCCGGACGGTCGAAGGGCGGAGACCGTACGGTCAGCTCGCCGAGCGCGAGTGGTTCTCGGGGCGTGCGTCGCCCGTACGCCCCGCGCCGCCGCCACCCCCCGGGCCACGGCCGGTCGGGCCGG
>NZ_LJGU01000139.1 GCF_001751245.1 Streptomyces oceani | reverse complement strand
GTCGTACGCGGCGCCCCCGGCGGGGGCGACAGGGCCACGGCCCGCCGGTCCCGCCCACGCCGCGCGGCACCCGTCCGGGCGTCGACGGTCACCGGAGGCCTCCGTCCCGAGCGGTGAAGGTGTGCACGATGCCCCACTGCCAGCCGGTCACCGGCAGCACCCGCACCTGCTCGAACCCGACCGCCCGCAAACGTCCCCGGAAAGCGCGCGCGGTGTCGAACTCCAGCACGCTGTGTGACAGATGTCGGTACAACCGTCCGTCGCCGCGCAGCGAAGCGATCGGGACCAATCCACCCCGGCACAGCGCCGTCCACAGCGCCCGGTGCGCCGGCGCGCCGCTGAGAGCGTACTCGTGGACCACCAGCCGCCCACCCGGCCGGAGCACCGAGCGCGCCTGGCGCAGTACGGCGTCCGGGTCGGTCAGGTTCCGGAAGAGGTAGGCGGCGAACACGGCGTCGAAGGGCCCGGTTCCCACCGTCTCGGTGAGGTCTTCGACACGGCCGTGCACGAACTCCACCGCGCCGGCGGGCCACCGCTTCGCCGTGGCTCGTCGCAGCATGCCCCACGAGGAGTCCACGCCCACGACCCGGGCGCGCGGCGCGGCTCGCAGCAGCGCCGCGGTCGACGACCCGGTGCCGCAACCGAGGTCCAGGACGCGTGATCCCGAGCCCTCCTGAGGCAGCCGCAGTCGTCGCGCGGAGCGCCGCAGCGCGGTGTGGTAGCCGGGATTGACCGCCGTGAAGCGATCGTAGGCACCCGCCGCGTGGTCGAAGGCGGCGGAAAGCTCGTGGTCGTGCAGGAGGCGCACCGTATCTCCTCGCTGTGCGGCGGTCAGGGGCCGGCACCGGGTGGTGGCCGACGGCGTAGCAGGGGAAGCTCCGTCATGGCACGGAGCATCGGTACCACGGGCGTGCTCGCCCCGATCCGCAGGTCCTGAAGCGGCGTGGTGCCGCCGTCGAGGAATCGCAGGAGCTGTCCGGTGTCGTTGCGCGCGAACAGCCGCTCGAAGAAGGCCGCGCCGTCCAACCGCCCGGTGTCCAGAGCACGCAGCAGCACCGCGTCCATCGCGCGGGCCCGTACCGAGTGCGGGGAGGGGGGAGTGGGCGTGCGGCCGGCGAAGAGCGCGTCGGCCACCGCGCGCACCTGCCGTCGGGTGGCGGCGAACGTGTAGCCGGTGGAGGGACGAGTCGCGCCGCCGGCGGCGCCGATACGGAAGACCGACGCTCCCACCCGTTGCCGGAAGCGGGCGTCGGTCATGGGGATCACACCCTGCTCGGACGCCCGCACGTCGAACTCGTCCAGCCCCAGGACCTCCCCGACGTAGCGACGCAGCCGCTCCTCGTACTGCGGCACGGTCAGCGCTGCTCGGGAGAACTCGGTGTACTCCACCAACGCCTCGTGGTCGCTGAGCGGGAGTACGTAGCCGAACGACAGCCCCCGCGCCGGCTGACGGGTACGCAGATCCATCAGCACGGCGGCAGACGGATCGGATACGGGACGCCTCGTGCGGAGGAACCACCCGCGGAAGTGCTGCAGGAGCAGGGTCCGAGCCGGCGGCAGGGGGTGCGGACGGGTGTCGAAGACCCAGCGCGCGCGGCAGGACCGGATGTCTCCGTCCGCTGTCACGCAGTGGAGGACCGCCCCGTCTGGGTGGTCGTCGATATCGGTGACGGTGGCGGCGAGACGGGTCGTCAGGTCGGAGGCGGTGAGCCGCTGGTCGACCTCGCGCGCGTAGTCGGCGGAGCGGATCATGCGGTAGCGCAGGGGCGCGATGTCCGACGCGACCGCGTCGCCGTGCGGCCCGTACACCCGGATGCGCGACCAGGACGCCGCGGTGCGCCCGTCGAGTTCGCCGACCGGCCCGTCCCAGAAGCACCACGTGCGCTCCGGCGGTCGCAGGCGTGCGTGCGGAGTCTCGATCAGTACGGCGGAGTGTCGCGCGGCCCGGGGCGGCGGGTCGGCCAGCAGCCGGGCGAGGGACAGGCCGGCGGCGCCCGCCCCGATGATGGCGATGTCCGTGTCAGGCACCGCGGGCACCGCCATTCGGTTCATCGACTCACCTCGTACGCGAAGCGCGCGGCAGACGAGGCACCGTCACACGCACCCGGCCGCCGAGCTTCTGGAAATGTACGACACGGGCCGGTTTCCACTACGGAGCCCCGCCCGGGGCCCGGACACGCGCTGTCCGCGACCGTCGGGCGCCGGCTGGTGCTGCGGCACGCGCTACCGTTGCCCGCCCGGGGGCTCCCCCGTCTCGGACGGGTCACCCGTCTGCGGTGCTCGGCGCTCCGCCACGATGTTCCGCGGCTCGTGCCGTGCCATTCTCGACGTACGTACCTGACGCATGCCAAGAAGCCCCGAAACCCCGAAAGGCAGTAGTGCCTCCCCTCCCGGGAACCCGCCCATGACCCCACGCCCCCACTGGCTCTTCGGTGACCAACTCGGCCCGCACTATCTGCGGGCCGGCGACGGTGGACCGGACCAGCACGCTCCGTTGATCATGATCGAGGCCCGGTCGGTCTTCCGCCGGCGCCGGTTCCATCGCGCCAAGGCGCATCTGGTGCTGTCCGCCATGCGCCACCGGGCCGCCGAACTCGGTGGCCGCATCCGGTACGTACAGGCCGAGACGTACCGTGAGGGTTTGCGTGAGGCCGCCGGGAGCAGTGAAGTGACCGTCTTTCAGCCGACCTCCCACGCGGCGCTGGCCCTCGTCAGCTCAATGCCTCAGGTCACTCTTCTCGGCCAGCGTGGATTTCTCGTACACCCTGAGGAGTTCGGGGACTGGGCGCGGAACCGCGGTCGGTCGGGCCTGCTCATGGAGGACTTCTACCGTCGGGTGCGGTGTCACCACGACATCCTGATGGACGGCGGCCAGCCAGCGGGAGGCCGTTGGAACCTGGACAAGGACAACAGGGAGCCGCCACCGCGGCAGGCGGACAGGCTCGACGTGCCCTCTCCCTATCGGCCACGGGAAGACGACATCGATGCCGAGGTACGGCACGACCTGGACCGTTGGGTGAGGGAGGGGAAGGCCGAGTTCGTCGGCCGGGACGGGCCACGCCGCTTCCCCGCCACGCGTCGCGAGGCGCTCGCGGCCCTGCGCCGCTTCACCGAGCGCCGGCTGCCGACCTTCGGCGCCCACGAGGACGCGATGCTCGCCGCCGACCCGGTGTTGAGCCACAGTCTGCTCTCGGCAGCGCTCAACCTCGGCCTACTGCACCCCGCCGAGTGCGTCGAACAGGCCGAAGCCGCCTGGCGCGCGGGAGAGGCGCCGCTGAACAGCGTCGAGGGGTTCGTACGCCAGGTCGCCGGTTGGCGCGAGTACATGTGGCACCTGTACTGGCACTTCGGGGCCGACTATCGCCGCAGCAACGTCCTGGGACACCGCGAGCCCCTGCCGGAGTGGTTCCGGGAGCTGGACGCCGACGTGGTCACGGCGCGTTGCCTGGCCACGGTCCTCGCTCAGGTACGGGACACCGGGTGGACACACCACATCCCCCGCCTGATGGTCCTGGGCAGCTACGCCCTCCAGCGGGGCTGGGACCCGGCCGCCGTGACCGACTGGTTTCACCGTTGCTTCGTCGACGGCTACGACTGGGTGATGCTCACCAACGTCGTCGGCATGTCCCAGTACGCCGACGGAGGACGGATCACCACGAAGCCGTACACCAGCGGCGGCGCCTACATCAACAGGATGAGTGACCTGTGCGGCCCCTGCGCCTACCGGCCCGGTGACCGCACCGGAGAACGGGCCTGCCCCTACACTTCCGGGTACTGGCGCTTCATCCACCGCCACCGAAACCGACTCGCCCGCAATCCCCGCACCGCGCAGGCCGTACGACAACTCAGCTGCCTATCCGACCTGCGGGAACTTCTCGAGCACCCGCGGGACGCCGGTCCTTCTTGATCCGGTGCCCTCGGCGGCTCCGCGCGCCGGAAGGAGGTCCCCGTGCCCGTATCCGAAGGCGCGACGTCGCGCTGCCTGGTGACCGGGGCGACCGGCTACATCGGCGGTCGCCTGGTGCCCGAACTCCTCGACGCCGGCCACCGGGTCCGCTGTCTCGCCCGTACCCCCGCCAAGCTGCGTGACCATCCATGGGCCTCGCAGGTGGAGGTGGCGCAGGGCGATGTCACACGCGCGGCCGAACTGAGGGAGGCACTGCGGGACATCGACGTCGCCTACTACCTCGTGCACGCCATGAGCGGGGGCGAGGGCTTCGAGGAGAACGACCGCCAGGCGGCGCGGGTCTTCGCCGCTGAGGCCAGCCGAGCGGGCGTCCGCCGCATCGTGTACCTCGGCGGGCTGACCCCGGTGGGCGTGCCCGAGCACGAGTTGTCCCCGCACCTGCGGTCACGGACGGAGGTCGGTCGCATCCTGCTCGACTCCGGGGTGCCGACCGCCGTGCTGCGTGCCGCTGTCGTCATCGGCTCAGGCTCGGCCTCCTTCGAGATGTTGCGCTATCTCACCGAGCGACTACCCGTCATGGTCACCCCCTCCTGGGTGCGTACCAGGGTGCAACCCGTCGCGGTACGAGACGTCCTGCGGTATCTGGTGGCCTGCACCCGCCTGCCGGACGACGTGAACCGCGGTTTCGACGTCGGCGGACCGGAGATCCTCACCTACCGCGACATGATGCGGCGCTACGCCGAGGTGGCCGGACTGCCGCGCCGGCTCATCGTGCCGGTACCCGTCCTCACGCCCCGCCTGTCCAGCTACTGGATCGGACTCGTCACGCCGGTGCCGGCGCAGATCGCCCGTCCACTCGCGCAGTCGCTGCGGCACGAGGCGGTCTGCCACGAACACGACATCGCCGCCCAGGTGCCGGGCCCGCTCACCGAGCCGCTCGGTTTCGGCCGGGCGCTGCGACTGGCACTGCAACGCATCGGGGACGCCGAGGTGGCGACCCGCTGGTCCTCCGCGTCGGTGCCCGGAGCCCCGAGCGATCCGTTGCCCACCGACCCCGACTGGGCGGGCGGAAGCCTCTACACCGACCGCCGGGCCCGTCGTGTGGAGGCTTCCCCCGGGAAGCTGTGGCGGGTGATCGAAGGCATCGGCGGGGAGCACGGCTGGTATTCCTCGTCGCTGGCCTGGGCGGTACGCGGCGGCATGGACCGGCTGATCGGCGGAGTCGGACTGCGCCGCGGACGTCGTGACCCACACCGGCTACGGGTCGGGGACGCGCTGGACTTCTGGCGGGTCGAGGAAGTGGAGCCGGGCCGACTCCTGCGGCTGCGCGCCGAGATGCGGCTGCCCGGCCTCGCGTGGCTGGAACTGCGCGTGGCCCGGGACAGGCAGGGGCGCACCGTCTACGCGCAGCGAGCGTTGTTCCATCCGCACGGTTTGGCCGGCCACGCGTACTGGTGGGCCGTCGCGCCCTTCCACGGTCCGGTCTTCGGCGGCATGGTCCGCAACATCGCGGCAGCGGCCGAGCGCTCCCGCGACGCCCGTGGTGACCCGGGCACCAACGGACCAGGTAGACGCCCCGTCCCCTCACGGTTCGGAAGGTGACGTGGCCCGAGACCCTCAGTCGCCGATCCCGCGGCTGGATTTCCGCTGACCGAGGCCGTCGGCCTCCACCCGCGTGGTGAAGCGGTCGACCAGGCGACGTCGCGTGGCGCCGTGTCGGTCAGGCGCCGGCCCGCACCGGAGGCGGGGCGGCAGCCGGCGAGTCGTGTCGGGGTCCGTCGTGCTACTGCGAGCCGCGGCCGACTGGTACCGGCGGTGACCCTGCGCACGGCGAGGTCGGACCGCATGCCGAATGCCCGGGGGACGAAGGATGCCTCGGTCCGTCCGGCCCCGTGCTACCGCCCTGTTGAACGCTCGCGTCCTCCGTGCGTACCGCTGCCGGTCCGTCCTGCGGAGCGGAAGCGGAGGCGGGAGTGGTGCCGAGACCGTCAGCCTCCGATGAAGCCGTTGCTCCGCAGGAAGTGGAGAGCCGCCTCATCGGGGGTCTGACCCCGCAGATCGACCATGCCGTTGAGCTTGATCATGGTCTTCTTGGTCAGCTTGTCGCCGATGCGGTCGGCCAGCCCGGCCAGCTCGGGGTGCTTGTCCAGGGTCTCCGTACGCATGGTCAAGCCGGCCAGCTCGGTGGTGAAGTGTCCCTTGTCGTCCTCCAGGACCCGCAGGTCCAGCGACTCGAGTCGGGCGTCGGTGGTGAAGACCTCCGCGAAGCGACATGGGCTGCCCTTGGCGACGTTGACGAAGTTCAGGGCGAACGCGTTCTGCGTGACCTGTGTCGCCGGAATCTCCATGCCGTAGGTGCGCTGCACCGAGCGCAGTTCACGGTCCAGGAACTCGGAGGCTCCGCACAGGGTCATCTCCTCCGGATGCCGCTGGGACAGTCCCTTCAGCTCGCTGATCCGATCCACCTCACCGGCGGGTCCGGGTGCGTCCGAGGCGCGGGCGATGGCGTACTGGTTGCCGAAACGCGCGGGTCCGAGCCAGGCGATCTCGTTGCGCTCCTCGTCCTGCCGGGCGGTGGCACGGAACTGCTCCTGCTCTCCGTCCACCGGCTTGTCGTGGCCGAGGAACTGGGTCCAGCCGGTGCCTGCGTACTCCCAGTACATATCGACCTCCCCGCTGTTCAGGGCCTTGCGGACGATGGTGGAACCGCTCAGTCCGGTCTGGTCGCTGGTACGGGCGCCCGCGGCGCGCAGAGCGTAAAGCGTGATCTTGCCGAGGATCTTCTGCTCGGTGAACTCCTTGGACGCGACAGTGAACTCGCCGCCGCTCAGGTCGTGGTTCTTCGCGATGGAACCGCCCCGAAGCTCCGCATGATCCGCCGCCGAGCCGTCGCCCGGCGCCCCCGAACACCCGGTGACCACGCATGCGGCCAGCGTGAGCAACATCGCGAACCGCCGATGAGCGGCCCCTACCCGTCGCATGTGAAACGCCTCCTTAGAGAGGTGATACGTGAGCCGTCGACACTCGGGACTACAGGCCGCGTGGCCGGAGTGCGTCCTCGGCGATGCCGGCCAACCAGTCGATGAGCAGGGCAAGAGAGGCGACCAGCACACTGCCGGTGACCAGGACGAGATTCCGGCTGGAGCCGATTCCGTTCGAGATGACGTCTCCCAGCCCGCCGGCGCCGATGAACGTGCCGAGCGCCACGGTGCCCACGGTGATGATCACGGCAGTGCGGATACCAGCCAGCATGACCGGTACGGCGAGGGGGAGTTCGATGCGCCACAGCACTGCCGTGCGGGTCATGCCCATGCCGAAAGCGGCTTCCACCACGGACTGGTCCACCTGCTGCAGGCCCACGATGGTGTTGCGCAGGACGGGCAGGATGCCGTACGCGACGAAGGCGATGACCGCGATCTGGTTGACACCGAGACCGACGAACGCCACGGCCAGCAGCACGATCAGCCCCAGTGAGGGTAGTGCCTGTCCGACGTTGGCGACCGCGAGCACCGGCCCGGCGAAGCGTCGGGCCCAACGACGGGTCAGCAGCACCCCGGCCGGTACCGCCACGGCCAGGATGAGGACGGTGACCACGCCGGTGAGTTGCAGGTGCTTGATGGTGCGGCTGAGCAGGTAGTCGGAGTTCAGACTGCGCTGCTCGACCAGGTCCAGGTGCTGCCCGGAGACGTGCTGGATGAGAACGACCAGGGCCACGCCCACCCCGAGCGGGGTGAGGCCATGGCGCAGAAGGGCGGGCATGAGGCGCTACACCTCCTGCGGCGGGCCGGACGGCTCCCGCCTGCCGGCTGTGTTGATCAGTGAGCGTACCGAGTCCATCTCCAGGGCGCCGCGGTGACGGCCTTCCTCGTCGACGACCGCCACCACCGACGTGTTGGTGGAGAGCATGTGGTCCAGCGCGTCGAACAGGCTGTCGCGCGGGCCCATGGACCCCTGCACGGGCAGCTTCTCGCCCCTCTCACGGTCCGGCCCGAACAGCGGGACCCAACTGGTGGGCCGACGGTCGGCGTCCAGCACCAGCAAGCGGTCCCGAGCACAGCGAGCAGCGGCGGCAGCCACCTCCGCGTCGTCGGCGGACTGCCCGATCACGGGCCAGTCCGGGACGGCGAGTTCACCCAGCAGCAGCAACGACAGCCGGCGCACGGAGGCGCCGGCGCCGATGAAGTCGGCGACGTACCCGTCAGCCGGCTCGGCCAGGATGTTCTCCGGAGTGTCGTACTGCGCCACGCGGCCACCCTGGGAGAAGAGCGCGATGCGGTCGCCCATCCGGACCGCCTCGTCGATGTCGTGTGTGACGAACACGATCGTCTTGCGCACCTGGGACTGGATGCGCAGGAACTCGTTCTGCAGCGCCTCACGGTTCAGCGGGTCGATCGCCCCGAACGGCTCGTCCATGAGAAGGACCTGTGGGTCTCCGCCCAGGGCACGGGCGACGCCGACCCGCTGCTGTTGTCCCCCGGAGAGCTGCTTCGGATAGCGGGCACGGAAGGTCCCGGGCTCCAGCCCCACCAACTGCAGCAACTCGTCGACGCGGGCGGTGACGCGTGCCTTGTTCCAGCCCAGCATCTTGGGCACCGTGGCGATGTTGTCGGCCACCGTGCGGTGCGGGAAGAGCCCGGTCTGCTGGATGGCGTAACCGATGCGCCTGCGCAGTTGATGGGCAGGCATCTCCGTGACGTCCGTGCCGTCCAGATGGATACGTCCCGACGTCGGCTCGATGAGCCGGTTGATGAGCTTCATCGTGGTGGTCTTGCCGCAGCCGGACGGGCCGACGAACACCACGATCCGCCCCTCCGGGATCTCCAGGCTCAGGTCCTCGACGGCGGCCCGCGTCTGACCCGGATAACTCTTGCGTATCCGGTCGAGCCGGATCGCCGTGCGCTCGTCGGTCGTGCCGTGAGTCATGTCATGCACCGAACCCTCGTGGTGTGGTCAGCCGGTTGACGGCGGCGAAGAGGAGATCAAAGACGACGGCGAGCACGACGATGCCGGCGGCGCCCTCGATGGTCAGGTAGATCGCGAAGGGAGTGCCGGCGGTGGCCAGGCCGTCGAGTATCAGGTTGCCGAGTCCGGGTCCGTTGACCGCCGCCGCGATCGCGGCGATGCCCAACAGCAACTGGGCGGCGACCCGGAGCCCCGTGAGCAGCACCGGCCACGCCAGCGGTAGCTCGACGGTGGCGAGCATGCGCAGTCGCCCCATACCCATGGCGCGGGCTGACTCGATGACCGCCGGGTCCAGCTCTCGCAGTCCCACCACGGTGTTGCGGATGACGGGCAGCAGCGCGTACAGCGTCAAGGCCAGCACCGACGGGCCCCTCCCGAGCCCGAGCGGAGCGATGAGCAGGCCGAACAGCGCGTATGAGGGGATGGTCAGGAAGATGCCGGCGGCACCGAGCACGGCGGCCCGCGGTGCCGTCGTACGGTAGGTCAGAAACGCCAGGGGCACCCCGACCAGCACGGCGAGACCGAGGGCCTCCAGCACCAGCACGGCGTGTGCGAGCGTGGCCTCCAGGACGTCTGTCCAGTTGCCGGCGAGGAACTCGAAGAAACTCATGGCGACCGCCCGGCGCTACCGGGTTGGCGTCAGGGCTGTGGCGTGGTCGAAGGCCGAGGCGAAGAAGGTGTCGAGCTCCTCGACGAGTCCCCGGAAAGTGGGATGGTCGTCGAACATCCACTCGGTGTGGCCGGCGCCCTCGATGAGCCGCAACCGCTTCGGTTCCCGTGCGTGTGCGAGGAGTTCGTGGGCCTCTTCCGGACGATGCAGTTCGTTCTCGGCGCCATGCACGACGAGCAGCGGGCGAGGCGCGATCCGGTCCGCGACGGTCTGCGGGGAGAAGCGCAGGAGCATGTCGGCGGACTCCAGGGTGACGCCTGCGCCGAAGCCGGGTGCCTTGTACAACTCCTCGCCCACGTATCCGTCCGTCCGTCCGTCCAGGTCGAGGCGGACGATGTCCCACGGCGACACGATCTCGGAGCGGCCGGTCGAGGCGCGGTGGCCACGGTCCCGCTCGACGCGTTCCAGAAGGCTGCTCCAGGAGTGCTCGTCGTGCATCCGGCGAGTGGAACGTGTCCCGTCACTGATGCCGTTGACCGCTGCGACCGCCGCGATCCGAGGGTCCTCGGCGGCCTCGGCCACGACGACACCGCCGCCCATGCCCCACCCCAGGAGCCCCAGGCGGTGCTCGTCGAGCCTCTCGTCAGCGCACACCCGGTCGACCGCGGCACGCAGATCCTCCGCCCACTCCTGGGGGACGAGACGGCCGCGTTCGCCCTCGCTGAGGCCGAACCCGCGGTAGTCGAAGGCCAGCACCGCATAGCCGTACGCGGTCAACGCACGGGCGAAGCGTTCCGGGTGGATGACCTTCAGACCCTGATAGCCCGAGGAGGGGATGACAACGGGATACGGGGCCCCGGCAGCGTCATCGTCCGGCAGATGGAGGTCCGCGTCCAGGAGCAGCCGCTCGCTGAAGAAGGAGAAAGGATGAGAAATCACGGAAGTTCCCTTTCGTCGTACTGGGGCCTCTCCGCGGTCAGCGGGGGTGGCCCCGGTGGTGTCAGCGGCCGGCCATCGCCTTGGAGAGGCGCCCGGCCGCCGTGGTGGCCATCCGACCCGCGCGATCCAGCTCCCGGCCCATCCGGTACTCGGGCGCCGAGACGTTGAGCGCGGCGATCAGCCGGCCACTGAAGTCCCGTACGGGAGCGGCAGCCGCGACGAGTCCGGCCTCGAACTCCTCCCGTACCAGCGCGTAGCCACGCTGGCGGTCCTGGCGCAGTCGCACCAGGAAGTCCTCGACGTCGCGCGGGGCCCGGCACGGTACGGAATCGCCAGTGGGCAGCTCGCCCAGTAGCGCCCGGATCTCGTCATCGCTGTGGTCGAAGAGGAGAGCGCGGCCGGAGGAAGTGTTGTGCAGCGGGGTCGTCCTCCCCACCCATCCGGCGGTCTGCACGGCCCGCATAGGGCTCTCGGAGAGCAGGGTCAGCGCTCCCTCCCCGACGAGCACGGTGAGGTGCACTCTCTCCCGTAGGGCGCCCACCAGCTGCCGTAGGACAGGTGGCGCCTCGGCGCGCAGCCGGGGCTGTCCGGCGTTCACGGCCATGGTGAACAAGCGCCAGCCGAGCCGGTAGAGCTGGGTCTCCTGGTCCCGCTCGACCAATCCGGCGTGAGCCAGCGCCCGGAGGGCGCGGGAGACCTGCGTCTTCTCCCGGCCCACCCGGCAAGCGATCTCCACCACTCCCAGACCGCCACGCTCCGCTGCCTCATCGGAGTCCAGGGCGGTCAGTATGGCGATCGTGCGACGGAGGTCGTGTGAACCCTCTGCGGTCATGCGGGGATCCTGGAGCCAAGCACACGCGGGCACAACCCCTGTTGCTCTGCCAACAACAGCCCGCCGCCCCACCGCGGCCGGCGGTTCACCTGGTCCTCCGAAGGATGCCCTGGCGTTCACGCCGGGGAGGAATTCGGACTCCGCAAGGAGCGTCCGGGCGGAGCCGGGGCGGTTCGAGAACGAAGTTCGCTGGCAGATGTTCAGGACGTTTACAACAGGCCCATCGTGCTTCTGTAACGTGGTGTTTCGTGAGAACGGCGTACAAGTGCCGGGCATACCCGAGCCCCGAGCAGGCTGCGGTGCTGAACCGCACTTTCGGGTGTGTACGCAAGGTCTGGAACGAGGCGTTGGAATGGCGCACCAAGCGCTACCGCGCTGAGGGGAAGACGACCTCGTACGCGGAGTCGGACCGTTACCTGACCGGGCTGAAGAAGACCAAGGACCTGGCGTTCCTCTCCGAGGTCTCCTCGGTTCCGCTCCAGCAGACACTGCGGCACCAGTCCACCGCGTTCGCGAACTTCTTCGCCAAGCGCGCCCGTTACCCGCGCTACAAGTCCCGCGAGGGGAAGCAGTCCGCCGCATACACCCGCTCTGCCTTCCGCATGCAGGATGCGGAGCTGTACGTGGCGAAGACCCCGGGGGCGCTTTGCTTCGTATGGTCCTGGCCCGACATCGACGTGGCGTCGCTCCATCCGACAACGGTGACCCTCTCCCGTGAGCGGGACGGCATGTGGTATGTGTCCTTCGCCGTCGGTACCGACGATCCCGAGCCGTTTGCCCAGACCGGTGACGTGGTCGGCATCGACCTGGGGATCAAGGACTTCGCCGTCACCTCGGACGGGCAGCGGATCGCCAACCCGCGGCACCTTGAGCGCAAGCGTAGGAACCTGGCTCGCTATGAGCGGCGTAAGGCGCGTACGTGCCGGGGCTCGGCCAACCGGAAGAAGGCGGCCCGTAAGGTTGCCGTGGCGCATGGCAAGGTCCGCCGGGCCCGTGAGGACTTCCTGCACAAGACCTCGACCGAGTTGGTGCGCCGCTACGACACGATCGTGGTCGAGGACCTGAACGTGTCCGGCATGGTGAGGAATCGCAGTCTTGCTCGGCAGATCTCCGGCTGCGGATGGGGAACCTTCCGCACCTACCTGGAGTACAAGACGGCGCGGTGGGGCAAGCGGATCGTCGTCATCGACCGTTGGCACCCCTCCTCCAAGCTCTGCTCCACCTGCGGGCATCTCCTGGCTCGGCTGTCTTTGAGTACCAGGCATGGGACGTGCCTGGACTGCGGCACCCTGCATGACAGGGACACCAACGCCGCGAAGAACATCCTGGCGGAAGGACTTTCCGCATCTGCCTGTGGAGCTGATGTGAGACGGACCGGGACATCCCGGACGCGGTCGGCTGTGAAGCAGGAAGTCCCCCGGAGCGATCCGGGCCGCGCAAGCGGCGGACGAACGTAGATCGTCCAGGAATCCCCCAGCTTCAGCTGGAGGAGCAGTCAAGGTACGACCAGGGCTTCCGGCAACTCGCCGGCACAGGCTCGCAGCGCACCGCGGTCGAGCCCCTCGCGAGCGAGGACATCGACGAGGAGTTCCAGAGCCGCGGGCGGGCTTGGCGAGTCCGGCTGACCGGCGTCGGAGGACAACACGACGTGTCCCAAGCCGACCCGGGAGGCGTAGGAGGCCAGCCGGGCCGCGGTCATGCCGGGCTGGTGCAGCAGCTGAAACGTCGTGATCTCCACGAACGTGCCGGGGCCGGCGGCGAGCTCCGCCGCCTGTGCGGCCGGCATACCCGGAACGGTGTAGCCGGGGTGTGTGAGGAGGAGCCGACGGACGCCGAGTTCCCGAGCGGTACTGGTCAACCAGCGGACCTCGGGAACGCTGAGGTGCCCCGTGGCCAGGAGCCCGTCCACCTCTGCGACCATACGGCAGATCGTGCGTGCCGCCTCCGCCGAGCTCGGGTCCTTGGGCGGGATGGCGTACGTGTGTGGGCTCAGGTCCGTGCGCGTGCCGCAGAGGCTGGGAAGGGACGCGGCGCGCTGGGTGTGGGCGTCGGCGGTCGGCATCCACACCACGCGCCCGCCCGCGTCCAGCGTCGCGGCCACCGCGGCGGGGTTGACGCCGCCGACGTGCTGGTTGAGCGCGATTCCCCCGTACACCCGGACCGGCTGGGTACGGGCGGCGGTGGCCGCGCGGCCGACGGTGGACTCGTAGTGGGCCTTCAGGACACAACCGGAGAAGCCGCTGGCGGCGTAGTCCGCGACCACGTCGTGGTCGTCCATGCGGCGCGCGGTGATGTCCGGGGCGGCGTGCACGTGAAGATCGAACACCGGGACAGACTGCACCGGACCCGCCAGCGAGGCAACGCCGGTTGTCCGGAGAGCAACCAGACGGTGGACGCGGTCAGTCCCCGCCCTCCCGCAGCAGCCGATCCACCTCCCGGGCCACCAGACCGAACCTGGCCTCTCCCAGCAGCGGCATCTCCCTCCGCCGGCGGCGTACGGCCGTGATGTCGAGATCGACCACGGTCAACGCCTCCTGCTCCCGTGGGGCTTCGGCGACCACCTCCCCCCAGGGGTCGAGGACGCGTGATCCGCCCCAGAAGGGGGCTTCGGCCTCGTTGCCCACCCGGTTCACGAACACCACCCAGCACTGTTGCAGGCGGGCGATGTTGAGCAGCAGATCCTGCCAGTAGGTGTCCGTGTCCACCGCGCCCGGCGCGAGCCCGGACGCGCTGTTGGCCGGGATGAGCAGCACTTCGGCACCATCCTGGGCGGCCAGCCAGGGCAGTACGGGTTGCCAGGCGTCATTGCAGATCAGGGTCGCGATCCGGGCGTGCGGCGTGTCGTAGGCGCGTAGCGTGCTGCCGGGACTGCAGTGCTTGCGTTCCTCCCAGGCGAGGTAGTTGGGGAGGTAGAGCTTCCGGTGAGTGTGCGCCACCGCGCCCCCGGAGACGTAACTGGCGGCGTTGTACCGGCGGAGTCGGCCGTCCTCCTGGTAACCGATCAGGACATCCGGACCGTGCCCGGAGAGTTCGCCCAGTCGCGGATCGTCCGCGCTGATCGAGGCGTCCCCGGGGACACTGCCCAAGGCGTAGCCGTGCAGACTGAGTTCGGGAAAGACGACCAGGTCGGCACGGTGCCCGGCGGCCTCCTTCGCCGTACGCTGTGCCGTCCGCAGGTTCGCCGCCACGTCCCCCAGTTCGCAGTCGACCTGCGCCAACGCGATACGCATCAGTTGCACCCGCCCCTCTCCAGTACGCGCCGCTCCCGGCCCACGGAGTGACCTGGCCCGCGATCTCGGGTGGGCCCGCGTCGCTCAGCACAGCCAGCTCCTTCGATCCCGCGAGCCGCGTTCTATCGTCTGGGCGAGAGTTTCGGCAAGGGGGCGGTTGGAGCGGAGTGGCGCGTTCAGGACGGCGGTTGGTCGTCGTTCCAACGAGCCCGGCGGTGGCCAGGCGTTGGAGCGCCGTGGCGAGCGTCTGTGGTCCCGGCTTGAGATACAGACGTATGTAGTCGCCCTGTTGCTGTGTCGGGAGCCCGGGGGTGCTCATGTGGGATTCCCCGAAAAGAACGCCCGCGCGTTGGAGACAGTGCCGGCGAAAGTCTGTCGGAGCGGTCGGAGAGTCGTGGAACCATGGTGGTACGCGCATGAGCATGTACGTCGTGCATGTACCCGCGACGTATCCATGTGCGGGGTAGTCGAGTTCCTGCGTGAGGTACTTGGCGACGGTGTCGCGCGTGGCGGCGTAGTGGACACGTTGGTCAGCGAGGTACGTGCGTGCTTCCGAGGTGGGAAGCCAGCTGGCCATCGCCGCCTGCAGGGGTACGGCGGTGGCGTACGTGTGCTGGGGGAGAAGCCGTGCGTATAGGACTTCCAAGGTGTGTGGAGCGGCGATCGCCGCTCCGATCCCCCATCCGTTGCAGCCGAACTGCTTTCCGAGGCTGCGGACGGCCAGCCAGCGCGGGTGCTGCGCTGGAGCGATGTGCGCGAGTTCCTCAAGGAGGATGCGCAGTGTGGGAGTTGGTGTGAGATCCGGGTTGTGTACGGCGTAGTAGGCGTCGTCCACCAGAAGGTGCGCGCCGTGTGTGAGCGCGGATCTGATCATGCTCCGTACGGTGGAATCGTGCCAGTTGACCCCGGTGGGATCGTGTTGGGCGTTGAGAACCAGCACGACAGGGCCGGTGGTCTGGCGTCGTGCGTCGTGGAGCAGTTGGTCCACTTCCTGCGGGTCGGGCTGGTACCCCTGCTCGTCCGTGAGCGCGAAGTGGCGGGCGGCGTATCCCAGGGGCTCGTAGACGCCACGGTAGTCCCAGGAGGGCCACGAACACACGAGCAGTGGCGGGCCCGAGGTGGGGGATTCCGAGGTGAGGAGTTGGCCGAAGTCCCGCATGGTGCTCCGGGTGCTGTGCTGGGCGACGGCCACCTCGTAGGCGGTTCCGCAGGCGGCTATCGGACCGAGGTCGTGCGTGTCGGTGATGTATTCGCGGAGAGCCTCGGTGAGCGCCGGCAGGCCGTACGGAGTGAGGAGATAGCCGTGCGCGTGCGGTGGGAGGTCCCCCAGAGCACGGACAAGGCCCTGTGGTGGTCCGCTCCAGGTTTCCCCGAGGCTGAGGTAGATGACGTCCGACAGGTCCCGGCCTTGCTCCGCATAGCGTTGTAGCAGCGCGGTGTCGGAGTAAGGGCTCTGCAACTGCCGGGGTCCGGTTATGTCCTGGAGGGGATGCATGGGGTGTATTCCTTTGGACGGTTGCTTTGACACACGGATGATTGCTTGACGGAGTTGATCTCGGCACCTGCGTGAGCGCTGCCCGTTGACCGTCGGGAAGTTCCCGGTGCCGCTCATGTGCGGGACCGGCAAGGGATTCTGGCCTGTCTGCGAGCACGCTTACGCCGTGCCGCGTGCGCGCCCGACTCATCGCGGCCCCGTGACTCCGCACGCGTGGCGGGCCATTCCGGTCGGTATCGGCCCGAGGATAGGAACGGCGGACGTCCGGACGAGGCGTTGGCCCGTCAGGACGCCAGAGCTCGGAACCCCCCTCCGCCACGACGGCGGACTCACTCCTTCCGGTAGTCGTACGCCTCCCGTGCCGCCTCGGCCACGGCCGACCGGTCCGCCCCGGAGGAGGCGGTGACCAGCGCCGCGACCGCGCCCTCCAGGAACGGCGCGTCCAACAGCTCCGTATCCGCGGGTAGCTCGTCCCCCTCGGCCAGCAGGCTGCGTACGGTGAGCACCGCGCTGCCCAGGTCGGGCAACAGCAGCACGCCCCGTCCCTGGTCGACCGCCTCCGCCGCCGCCGCGATGGCGTCGGCGTCGGTGCCGAACCCGCCGTCCGGAGTGCCGCCCGCCGCTCGCAGCGGCGCGACCTCGCCACCGCCGGACAGGCCGACGGCAAGCCGCAGCACCGACTCGGCCACCTGGGCGCTGTGCGAGACGAGCACCAGCCCGACCCGTGCCCCCGCTTCGCTCGGTGTCTCAGTCATCCTGCGCCACCGCCTCGGCCAGAGCCGCGAGCAGCAGCGCGGAGGAGGCCGCCCCGGGGTCTAGATGGCCCTCGCTGCGCTCGCCGAGGTAGCTGGCCCGCCCCTTGCGGGCTCGTATCGGTACGGTCGCCGCCGCCCCCTCGTCCGCGGCCGTGCCGGCCTGGGAGAGCGCCGCCTCCAGCGTTTCGCCCCGCTCCAGGGCCGTACGCAGCGCCGTCACCGCCGGATCGAGCGCGTCCAGCATCGTCTTGTCGCCCGTGGCGGCGCCGCCGAGCTGCGCGACCGCGTCCACGCCGGTGCGGAGCGCCGCCGCCAGGTCCGCTCCCGAAACCTCCGGGGAGTCGCCCAACTCCTTGCCGGCGCGCCGCAACAGCGTGCCGTACAACGGTCCGGAGGCACCGCCGACCTTGGAGACCAGGAGGCGCCCGGCCTGCCGTAGCACCGCACCGGGGGTCTCCGGCGTTTCGGCCGTCAGGCTGTCGCGGACGGCGCCGAAACCCCGACGCATGTTGTTGCCGTGGTCGGCGTCACCGATCGGCGAGTCGAGCTCGGTCAGCCGGTCGGCTTCCCGGGACACGGCCTCGGCCGCGAGGACCAGCCAGCGGACGGTCCGCTCGTTGGTGAGTGCGGAAGGGGACGGTTGGGTCAACGTATCCTCCTCAGAAAGGGCGTACCGACAGCGGGCGAGTGGAGCCGGCCAGGTTCAGCCGATCCAGCTCAGCCCCAGCTCAGCCCCGGCGTACGCACCGGCGCGTCCCACAGTCGCAGCAGTTCCTCGTCCGCAGCGCACAGCGTCACCGAGGCCCCCGCCATGTCCAGCGAGGTGACGTAGTCGCCCACGAGCGTACGGGCGACCGGTACGGCTCGCTCGGCCAGCACCCGGTGCACCTCCGCGGCGAAACCGTACAGCTCCAGCAGCGGGGTGGCGCCCATGCCGTTGACCAAGGCGAGCACGGGGCCGCTCGGTTGCAGGTCCGCCAGCACGGCGTCCACGGTGAAGTCGGCGATCTCACCGGAGGTCATCATGGCGCGCCGCTCCCGGCCCGGTTCGCCGTGGATGCCGATGCCCAGCTCCAGCTCGCCGGCGGGCAGATCGAAGGTTGGGCCGCCCTTGGCGGGCGTGGAACACGGACTCAGGGCGACACCGAAGCTGCGTACGGACTCCGACACCCGGCGGGCCAGCGCCGCCACCCGCTCCAACGGAGCACCCTCCGCGGCCAACGCGCCGGCCAGCTTCTCGACGAAGAGGGTGCCGCCGACTCCGCGCCGACCCGCGGTGAACGAGCTGTCGGTGACCGCGACGTCGTCCTGCACCAGCACCTTCGCGACCTGCACGCCCTCGTCCTCGGCCAGTTCGGCGGCCATGTCGAAGTTGAGCACGTCACCGGTGTAGTTCTTCACCACGAACAGCACCCCCGCCCCGCTGTCGGTGGCCGTCGCCGCGCGCACCATCTGGTCCGGCACGGGAGAGGTGAAGACCTCCCCGGGACAGGCCGCGTCCAACATGCCCGGGCCGACGAACCCGCCGTGCAGCGGCTCGTGTCCGGAGCCGCCACCCGAGACCAGGGCCACCTTGCCCGCCACCGGCGCGTCACCGCGTACGACGATCCGGTTCTCGACGTCGACGGTCAGCTGCGGGTGCGCGACCGCCATGCCCCGCAGGGCATCCGACACCACCGTCTCCGGCACGTTGATCAGCTGCTTCACTCGGTCCTCCCGGTACGGCGTGCTGTCACGGACGGCTCCACTCAAGCAGTTCCGGGGCTCTTCCGGAACGACCCGGCCCGCCCCTCGTACGGAATCCGTCCGGGTGCGCGGTCCGGTATACCGACCCCGGCGGTGGCAGGCCATACTTGGGGGCGGAGACCGGGCGGCGACGACGGGGGCGAAACTGCTGCGATGGTGGACACCGTGCTGATCCAGGACCGATACCAGTTGCGGGAACGTATCGGCCGCGGCGGCATGGGTGAGGTGTGGCGGGCACACGACCACGCGCTCGACCGGGAGGTCGCGGTCAAGTGCCTGAAGCCTCTCGAGTGCCACGGTGACCGGTCCTTCATACGGGTGCTGCGGGAACGCTTCCGCCGCGAGGCGCGCGTCGCCGCCTCACTCCAGCACCCCGGAGTGACCGTCGTGCACGACTTCGGTACGGACGACGGCGTGCTGTTCCTGGTGATGGAGCTGCTGGACGGGCACAACCTCAGCCAACTGCTGCAGGAGAACGGGCAACGTCCGCTGCCCGTTCGGGAAATCCTCGACATCGCCGGACAGGTGGCCGCCGCACTCGCCTACACCCATCAGCGCGACATCGTCCACCGGGACCTGAAACCGGCGAACGTCATGCGCACCGCCTCCGGAGACGTGAAGATCTGCGACTTCGGCATCGCTCACCTGAACCACGACATCGGCGTCAGCTCCCGCCTGACCAGCGGCGGAATCGCCATGGGCACGCCGCACTACATGTCGCCGGAACAGATCGGCGGGGCGTACGTCGACCACCGCAGCGATCTCTACTCGCTGGGCTGCGTGCTGTACGAAATGGCCACCGGTACACCCCCGTTCGACGACGGCGACGCCTGGGCGGTCCTCGTCGGCCACCGCGACACACCACCCGAACCGCCCCGTAGCCACCGTACGGAACTGCCCGAGCCGCTGGAACGGCTCATCCTGACGCTGCTCGCGAAGGAACCCGGGGAACGCCCGCCAAACGCCTCGGCACTGGGTCGGGAACTGGCCGCGCTACGAGCCGGAGAGTGGGCCGTCGACCCGCTGGCGCCGCCGCCCGGGCCGTCCTCCGAGGCGCCCCTCGGCCCGCCGGGCGGCGACGCTCGGTTGCCGGCCTGGAGCAGCGGCATCACCACCGGGCGAAAGGCGTCCCACCCGGTGGCGTCCGGCGTCACCGGGCGGGCGTACGGCCCGGTACCGGAACTCACCGGGCAGTGGACCGGCCTGGTCCAGCCGCCACTGGTCGCGGCGCCCGGCGGCGTCCCGCCCGGGCCCGGGACCCCGCCCGGGGCGGTATCCGGTCCGGTGCCGCGACCCGGTACGAGCGGGCCCGCCCCGGAGCCCGCCACCACGCTCGCTGACCGGCACCAGCGCGCCCTGAGCCTCGGCCGGCTCGGTCGCTGGCACGAGGCCGAGGCCGCGCACCGAGCGCTCGCCACGGCACGCCAGCACGCCCTGGGCGCGGATCATCCGGACACCCTCGCCAGTCGCTACGAGGCCGGCTTCGCGCTGTGCCGGCTGGGCCGTTACGCCGACGCGGCGCGGGCCTACGAACAGGTCGCCGCCGGGCGCGGGCGCCGCCTCGGCCCGGACCACGCCGAGACCCTGGCGGCGCGGCAGGAGACCGCGTACGTCCTGGGCCGGCTCGGCCGGCACACCGAGGCACACCAGGTCTACTCGGCCGTGCTGGAGGCCCGCGTACGCACCATGGGCGCCGATCATCCGCACACCCTGCGCTGCCGGCACAACCTCGCCTTCAACCTCAGCCGCCTGGGCCGCCTGGAGGACTCCTACCGCATGGCCCACGAGGTAGCCGGTGCCCGGGCCCGGGTGCTTGGCGCCGACCACCCCGACACGCTCGTGACCCGGTACGAGGTCGCCTACGCCCTCGGCCGACTCGAGCGCTGGGACGCGGCGCTGCGCGCGTACCAGGAGGTCACCGAGGCCCGTGTACGCACCCTGGGCGCTGATCACCCGGACACCCTCGCGGCACACTACGAGGCGGCGCTCTGCCTGGGTCGCCTGGGCCGTACCGAGGAGGCGCTGGCCGCCTACCGCGAACTGGCCGCCGCCCGCACCAGGGCGCACGGCAGCGCGCACCCGGAGACCCTGCGCGCCCGGCACGGCGTCGGTGTCAACCTCGGCCGGCTGGGCCGCTGGGAGGAGGCGTGGTCGGAGGCGACGGAGGTCGCCGGCGCTCGCGCTCACGTCCTGGGGCCGGACCACCCGGACACGCTGGTCAGTCTGCGGGAGAGCGCCGTCGCCCTCGGCCGGCTGGGCCGCTGGGGCGAGGCCCTGGAGGCGTACCGTCAGGTGGCGGACGCGCGGCAGCGCCTGCTGGGCGCCGAGCATCCCGACGCGCTGCGCAGCCGGTACGACGAGGCGCACTGCCTGGAACGGCTGGGCCGTGCCCGGGCGGCCGCCCGACTGTACGAGCAGGTGGACGCGCTGCGCCGGTGGCCCGGCGTCTCCCCGAGGTGACCTGGCGGCCGAAGGCGGGCGCGGGTAGACAGGAGACATGCCCGCGATTCCCGCCACTCCCGCCCGCGCGTTCTACGACGTCGTGATCGTCGGCGGCGGCCACAACGGTCTGGTCGCCGCCGGTTATCTCGCCCGTGCCGGGCTCACGGTGCTCGTACTGGAGCGATCCGAGCGGGTCGGTGGCGCCGCCGTGTCGACGCGACCCTTCCGGGGCCTGGACGCCCGGATCTCCAGCTATTCCTACCTGGTCAGCCTGCTGCCGCAGCGCATCCTGGACGATCTCGGAATCCGCTTCACCGTCCGGAAACGTGCCGTGTCCTCGTACACGCCGGCCGTACGCCAGGGTCGCCCCACCGGCCTGCTGGTGGGCGGCGGAACCAGCCGCACCCGTGCCTCCTTCGCCCGCTTCACCGGTTCCGAGCGGGAGTTCACGGCATGGCAGCGCTTCTACGCCCGCACGCAACGGCTCGCCGGACGGGTCTTTCCCACGCTCACCGAGCCGCTGCCCACCCGTGAGCGGCTGCGTGCGCGGATCGACGATGAGGAGGCGTGGCAGGCGCTGTTCGAACGGCCGGTGGGCGAGGTGATCGAGGAGACCTTCACGGACGACGTCGTCCGCGGCGTGGTGCTCACCGACGCCCTGATCGGCACCTTCAGTCACGCGCATGACCCCTCGCTGTTGCAGAACCGCTGCCTCCTTTACCACCTCATCGGCGGCGGCACGGGCGACTGGGACGTTCCCGTCGGCGGCATGGGCGCGCTGACCGACGCGCTCGCGGACGCCGCGCGCGCCGCGGGCGCGGAGATCCGTACCGAGCACCCGGTGTTCCGGGTGGAGGCGGACGGCCGCGCGGAGGCGAGCGTGCACTACCGCAGCGCGGACACCGAGGGTTCGGTCGGCGCGCGCGATGTCCTGGTGGGCGCCTCCGGGGAGGCGCTCGCCCGACTGTTGGGCGACCCGCCACCGCAGCAGCCCGCCGAGGGTAGCCAGTTGAAGGTGAACATGCTGTTGCGTCGGCTGCCCCGACTGCGGGACAGCGCGGTGGACGCGCGAGATGCCTTCGCCGGCACCTTCCATGTCGCCGAGGGGTACGAGCAGTTGGCCACCGCCTATCGACAGGCGCGGGAGGGCTCGCCGCCGGCCGAACCGCCGGCGGAGGTCTACTGTCACTCGCTGACCGACCCCTCGATCCTGGGCGGCGATCTCGCGGCGCGCGGCTGGCAGACGCTGACCCTGTTCGGTTTGCTCACCCCCGCCAGGCTGTTCGCCCCGTCCGCCGGGAGTGTTGCGGGCTCCGGCGGTGCGGCAGCGGCGACCCGCCGGGAGGAGTTGCTGGCCGCGACCCTCACTCAGTTGGACGCGCACCTCGAGGAGCCCCTCACCGACTGTCTCGCCGAGGACGCCGACGGTCGTCCCTGTGTCGAGGTGAAGACGCCCACGGACCTGGAACGGGAGTTGCGGCTGCCCGGCGGCCACATCTTCCACGGTGACCTGTCCTTCCCGTACGCCCAGGAAGGGAACGCCGATCGGTGGGGGGTGGAGACCGGGCACGGGAACGTAACTCTGTGTGGCGCCGGGGCCGTCCGAGGCGGGGGCGTGAGCGGCGTCGCGGGGCAGAACGCGGCCATGGCGGTACTCGAGCGGCGGGGGATCGGTTCGGCGACTCCGGCCGCCGGATGACCCCCCACGGACCGCGGTGACGTGGCTGTCACCGGACGCTGGGCTGACCTCGCTCGTCCACCACGCGCCGCGATTTCCCGGTGGAGCGCTCCAGCTCGCCCGGCGCGGCCACCCGTACGGCGACAGTCAGCCCGACACTCTCCTTGATCTGCTCCGCGATCCGCGTCCGGGCCGCCGTGCGCTGCTCGGGCGTGGCCGCGGGCCGGGCCTCGGCCGTCACCGTCAGTTCGTCCCGGTGGCCCTCCCGGGTGAGGCGCACCTGGAAGTGCGCGGCGATGCCCGGCGTGCGCAGGACGATCTCCTCGATCTGTGCCGGGAAGAGGTTCACGCCGCGCAGCACGATCATGTCGTCACACCGCCCGGTGACCTTCTCCATCCGCTGGAACGCCGGGTACGCGGTGCCCGGCAGCAGCCGGCTG
The DNA here is from genome assembly GCF_001751245.1 of Streptomyces oceani. GTDB lineage: Bacteria > Actinomycetota > Actinomycetes > Streptomycetales > Streptomycetaceae > Streptomyces > Streptomyces oceani. The sequence goes on along the minus strand of NZ_LJGU01000139.1, from coordinate 7,719 downwards.
AGGTCGCCGGTGCGGTAGCGGACGACGGGCATGGCCTCCTTGGTCAGCGAGGTGAACACCAACTCGCCCCGCTGCCCCTCGGGCAGGGCCTCGCCGGTGTCCGGGTCCACCACCTCCGGGAAGAAGTGGTCCTCCCAGATGTGCAGACCGTCCTTGGTGCGCACGCTCTCCTGCGCCACCCCCGGACCGATCACCTCCGAGAGTCCGTAGATGTCGACGGCGTCGATCGCGAAGCGTTCCTCGATCTCCTCCCGCATCCGCTCGGTCCACGGCTCGGCACCGAATACGCCCACCCGCAGCGAGGTCGTACGAGGGTCGACGCCCTGCCGCTCGAACTCGTCGAGCAGGGTGAGCATGTACGAGGGCGTCACCATCACGATCTCCGGGCCGAGGTCCTGGATCAACCGCACCTGCCGGGAGGACATGCCGCCGGACGCGGGGATCACCGTGCAGCCGAGCCGTTCCGCGCCGTAGTGCGCCCCGAGGCCGCCGGTGAACAGGCCGTATCCGTACGCCACATGCACACGATGCCCCGGCTGGCCGCCTGCCGCTCGGATGCTGCGGGCGACCAGCTCCGCCCAGTGCTCCAGGTCCGCCGCGGTGTACCCGACGACGGTGGGCAGGCCCGTCGTGCCACTGGAGGCGTGGAGCCGGCGCAGTCGCTCGCGCGGTACGGCGAACATGCCGTACGGATACCGCTCCCGCAGGTCGTCCTTCGTGGTGAAGGGGAAGCGGTGGAGGTCCTCCAGGGAGCGACAGTCGTCCGGGCGCACTCCCGCCGCGTCGAAGGACCGTCGGTAGTGGTCGACGTGTTCGTAGGCATGCCGGAGGGAGGCCCGCAGCCGCGTCAGTTGGGTGTCGCGCAGCTGGGCGTGGGAGAGCTGCTCCAGGGACTCCGCAGGTTGCATGGGTCACCCCTACCGATCATTCGGTGGACCTGTCGCGTCAACCAAGCAGGCAGGGGAGCACCGGGTCAAGAGCCCTGCGGTGGTTGTGGGGGCCGCCGCCGGGCTGGTCCGGGCGCCTCGGTGCCGTTCGTCGAACTCCGGGTGGCAGGCCGGAAGCCGGGAGAGAGGCGACGCCGAGACAGCCATCGTCGAACGACTCGTCGCCGTCCGTGACGGGCAGCGTCCCGAGGTGCCGGCGGTGAGCTTGCCTTCCGGGGAGCGGCGCGCGTCCGTGGTCGGTGCCCGAGACGGCGAGTTCCACCTCTCACCTGACGGCGGTCGGCGGATGCGGCCACCCCCGGGCACGTACCATGGCCCTCATGTCGTTCCTCCGCCGCCGCAACGCAGCAGTGCCCGCCGGGCCGGACTTCGACGTCCTGGCCATGGACCCGTCCGACTGGCCGGGCAATCTCGGGGCGGGACTGCTCCCCGCGCCGGACGGCACCTGTCAGGGAGTCTTCCTGCGTTACGACCTGTTGGGCGGCCGGGGCCCCGCGATGATCATCGGGAACCTGCCCGAGCATGCGCCGGCGCGTGAGGTCGCTGAGGGGGAGGTGCCGTTCGAGGTGGCTCAGCTGCTTGCGGCACTGGAGAACGACGAGCCCGTGGCGGTCACCGGAGTCGAGGAGGACCCGGTGATGCACGAGGACAACCTGCTGATCGTGCGCCGGGTCAAGTGCTCGGAGGAGCGGATCTCCTGCGTTCAGTTCGACCGCAGTGACGGAGTTCTCGTGACCATCGCCAGTTGGGACCGGCCGATCACCAATGATCTGTACGCCCTGCTGAAGCCGCTGCCCGCCGAACTCTTCCAGCAGTAGTCCGCAGCGGTCGCCGTCCGCAGCGGTCGAGCTGCCGGTACCCGGCACCGGAACCCTGGCTCGCCCGTCCCCGCACGGTCGGACGGTCGGACGTCCGGGGCCGCAGACCCGGACGCCGCTGGGCATGGTCGGTGCGCCGCCGGAAGCTCGGCCGGGCGCCCACTCCTTGGCCCGCGCTCGCTTCTCCGCACGGCCCGTCGGCTGGGCTGGGGGAGGCCGTTGACTCGCTCGGGTACGTCAGCGGGTGCCGACCGCCGCCCGCACCGCTCTGCGAGCCAGCCCGCAGTCGTCGTGCAGCCTGCGCAGCAGGAGTCGTTGCTCCTCTCCCGGAGTCATGCCACCAGGTCGCTCGGAGCGTCCTTGGTCCGAACAGCCGGGCACCGAGACCGGATCGCGCATGGCCCGCCGCACAGCTGTCTCGTATGTGCGAATCTCCCGGGTCAGTACGAGCATCAGATTGATCAGGAACGCGTCCCTCACCGCCGGTCCCGCGGCCTGCGCCAGTTGGCTGATGTGGCGCCGCATTCCCGGTGCCGCGCTGAGCACCGTCCACTGGGTCGCCAGGTCGAAGCCGGGCAGATACCAGCCCGCGTGCTCCCAGTCGAGGAGTACCGGACCGGGGGGAGACAGCAGGACGTTGGACAACAGGGCGTCACCATGGCTGAACTGCCACGGCACCCGTCGTCTGCCGGCGGCGTGTGTGACGCCGTGCAGCAGCTTGTGGAGATCGTCGACGTCCCGGTCGGTCAGCAGCCCCAGCTCGTGGTAGCGGCTCAGCCGGGCGGCGTAGTCCATCGGGCGTTCGAAGCGGGAAGCCGGCGGTCGCCATTGATTGAGCCGACACACCGCGCCCAGCACGGCCCGTGCGTCCGGTGGTGAGGTCGCCTCCATGGGATGCCGCTTCAACGCCGCCGGTTGTCCGGCCATCCGCTCGGTGACGAGCGTGCCGCTCGCCGGGTCGGCGGCGACCAGCCGAGGGACGCGTACCGGCGGACGGTGGCGTACGAAGGCGCGGTAGACCGCTATCTCGTGACCGAAGCGCTCCAACCACTCCGGGGACTGGTCGAGCAGTGCCTTCGCCACCACGGGCCGCCGTGCCACCTCGCCCGCCAAGAGCACCGAGCGGCCACTGCGCCGCAGCAGTCGGGCGGGCTGGAACTCGGGGCAGACACGCTGGACCGAGAGGATCACGCTGCGCAGCTGCGCGCCCAGCGAACCGGACAGGTCCAGCCGGTCGCCGTACTGGGAAGGGCCGCTGGCGCGCACGTGACCCGACCCGGCACGCCGGGCCCCGGACCGCGGCCCGGCTGGTACGAACACGGGGGACGTTGCTGAATACATGGGTGAGCAGATATCCCTTCGTGCGCCGGCGGTTGACCGTGCTCCCGGCCCGATCGGCGAACGCCGGAGCGGCCGCACCCTGGGGAATGCGACATCCGGCGGCGCTCACGAGCCGGGAGGACTCGCTTCTCACAGGACACCGGGCACGGGGTGGTACACCATCTGGCGAACCCTGGCGAAGCCTGGCGAATCCTCGAACTCGCCATTGCCCGGCGGCTACTGTCAATTCAGCCGAGATCCTGGGGGCTTGACGTGATGAAGGAACCCAACACCCGCCTCGCGGACCTGTTCGGCCTGTCCGGCTGGTCCAAGGGCGAACTCGCGAGGCTCGTGAACCGGCAGGCGGCGGCCCTTGGGCATCCGCAGCTGGCCACGGACACCTCCCGGGTGCGGCGTTGGATCGACGTGGGGGAGTCCCCGCGGGACCCGGTGCCGAAAGTGTTGGCAGCCTTGTTCACCGAGCGCCTCGGTCGTGTCGTGACCATCGAGGATCTCGGATTCCGCAAGCCGGGGCACACGGGGAGACAGCAGCCCGTCGACGGAGTGCCATGGCTACCGGAGCGGACGGCCGAGGTCCTCACCGAATTCACGGGAATGGACCTCATGCTCAACCGACGCGGCTTGGTGGGCGCGGGTAGCGCGCTCGCCGCAGGCTCCGCCCTCAATCACGCCATGACGGACTGGCTCGGCGCGGATTCCGCGTTGGCCGCCGACACACCCCGTATCCACGATCCGCACTCATGGAGTCCGGACCCCTACGCCGCCGTCCCGGTCGGCGCACAGGAGATCGAGGCCCTGGAACGCTCCGTCGAGGTCTTTCGCGCCTGGGACGCCGCCCGCGGCGGCGGACTGCAGCGAAAGGCCGTGGTGGGGCAGCTGAACGAAGTGGGCGGAATACTCACGCAGACGCATCCCGAAGCACTGCGGAGCCGCCTGTGGGGCGTCGCCGCCAACCTCGCGGTGCTCGCCGGCTGGATGTCGCACGACGTGGGCCTGGAGCCCACGGCACAGAAGTACTTCGTCATCGCCGCGCATGCCGCCAAGGAGGGCGGGGACCGGCCCCGTGCCGGGGAGGCGCTCTCCCGGGCGGCCCGACAGATGGTGCACCTGGGACGTCCCGACGACGCCCTCGACCTGATGCAACTGGCCAGGTCCGGTTCGGGGGAGCGGACTCTGCCCCGTACCAGGGCCATGCTCTGCACGGTCGAGGCATGGGCGCAGGCTGCCAAGGGACAGGGGCAGGCGATGCGCCGTACTCTGGGCGAGGCGGAGGAGCTGTTCGCGGCCGAGCGCGGTGATGTGCCGTCACCGAGCTGGATGCAGATCTTCAAGGAGGAGGATCTGTACGGCATGCAGGCGTTGGCCTACCGCACCCTCGCGGAGCACGAGCCGTCGGCGGCCGAGACGTCCCGGCACTACGCCGAGCGGGCCCTTCGACTGCGGGTGGACGGCCGTCAACGATCCAAGATCTTCGACTACCTGACGATGGCCTCGGCCTGTTTCCTCGCCGACGATCCCGAGCAAGCCGACCGGTACGCCCGGCTGGCGTTGCTGACCATCGGGCAGACCTCCTCCCACCGCACCTGGGACCGACTGCGGGAGATGTACCGACTCACCGGGCGGTACGCCGGACAACCGGAGGTTGACTCGCTGCGTGAGGAGCTGCGTCAGACGCTTCCCAAGGCGCCGAAGGCCACGGTTGGAAGAGGAACCGCGACGGTGTGACGGTGTGCTGGGACCGACCCGGCGCGCTCCACAGGGCAGGACGGGGCCTCTTCCCCTCGCGCGAGCCGCGGGCCCGCCGGCCTTTCGTACGCCGCGCAGGTCCCGTACGTCCCGCGCGTCGGGGTCAGTTGCTCACCCGAGCGATCAGCACGCAGGCATCGTCCGCCCGCTCTCCCTCGCCGAACTCCTCGACGACCGCACGCAGGCACTCCTGGGCGGTGCGTGCCGCGGCGAGGCGCGGCGCGAGGTCCCGCAGCCGGTCACCCGCCGTACGGTCCACCGTCCCCGGGGCGAACACGGTGCTGCGCGGGGCGAGTCCGTCGGTGTGGAGGATCAGCAGATCACCAGGCTGGAGCTGCTCCTCGTGCTCGCCGTACGCCGCCTGGGAGGTCGCGCCGAGCAGCACCCCCTCAGGCGCCGGCAGGGCGTGACCCGAGCCGTTCCGGAACAGCAGCGGAGCTGGATGCCCTGCCTGTGACCAGCTGATCCTCCGGGTCTGCGGATCGTACCGGCAGCAGACGGCGCTACCCAGGGCCGGCTGCACGGTCGAGTCGAGCAGTTGGTTCAGATGACCCAGCAGGGCGCCCGGTGCGACTCCGGCGACCGCCATCCCGCGCATGGCTCCGAGCAGCATCGCCATGCCCGAGGTGGCCGCCGCACCGTGCCCGGTGAGGTCGCCGACCGTCAGCAGCGTGGCGCCGCCGGTCAGTTCCAGCGCGTCGTACCAGTCGCCGCCGATCAGCGCGCTGGTGGCGGAGGGGAGGTAGTGAGCGGCCAACTCGAGTGTGCCGACGCCGTGTCCGGCTCGTCGGGGTAGCTGTTGTGACCCACGCCAGGGTGGGAGGACGGACTCCTGCAGCTCCACCGCCAGCCGGTGCTCGGTCCGGGCCTGCTCCTGTTCGCGACGTAGTGACTCCCGGGAGGCGCGCACGGCGTGCTCGCTGCGCCGCAGCTCGCTGACGTCCCGCAGCACGGCCCACATGGAGGCCGTGCCACCCTCCGCGTCCAACACCGGCTCGCCACTCATGTGCACCGAGCGGTTCGCGCCGTCCGGTCGCACGATCCGGAACTCGCAGTCCACCGGCTTGCCGTCCACCAGACAGTCGGTGACCGCCGCGGTCAGCGCTGGCTGATCCTCCGCCCACACCCAGGACGGCAACTCGTCCAAGGACAGGGGGCCGTCGCCCGGGCCCCGGCCGAATATCCGGAAGAGTTCGTCGGACCAGGTCACCTCGTCGGTGAGCAGGCTCCAGTCGGCACTGCCCACCCGTCCCACCAGGGAGTCGGGGGCCGTACCGACCGTGCCGGGCGGCCCCGGATAGGCCGCCGGGCCGGCGTAAGGTCGCGCCTCGTCCCCCTCCAGCCACGCGGTCAGCTCCGGCGGCTCGTCATGCGCCCCGTCCCGCAGCAGCCGCAGTTGACCGCCGAGATCGTCGAGCTGGTGCGCGGCCAGTTCGCACAGCGCACGCTGCCAGCGCCGGTGCGGATCGGGCGACATGCCGTCGTCCTCTCCCACGGCGTCCCTGCGGACCGCGTCCAGCCCGCCGCGCAGCCGGCTGGTCTGAGAGATCAGGGAGTCGAGGGTGCCGCCGCCGGGTGGCTGCTCCGCTGGGCGATCCGCATGACGGTGGGACGGCATGACGATCTCCGGGGTGAGGTGAAGGACCGGGAGTCCCGCTGGGCCATCCCACTCTGTCACACACCGCAACCGACTGTAAGGGATTCGGCGACAATCCCACGGTACGGCGGGTCCCGCGGACGGTGAGAGGGTGCCATGGCCCACTGTCCCGCCGGTGCGGGCCGGTGTCGGTCGCTGCCGGTCGGTTCCGGTGCGAAGGCCGGGCCAGGCCGTTTCGGCCGACGTCATGGCCGGGGTGATCGCGCCCGGAAGCCGCCAGACCGCGTACGCCGTGACCCGGCGCCGACAACCGCCCTGCTGCCGGTAGGCTGCGCCGGTCGAGAGAGCCGAGGTCAGAAGAGGAGTAGAACGACCGATGCAGGCAAGAATGCCGGTCAACGGAAATCCCGTTGCCAGTCGAACACCTCGCACCGGATGCTGACCCTTATGTTCGTCGATTCCGTCGATTCAGACATAGCGCCCAGCGGCACGCTGCTCGGCCTCCTTCAGCGAGGTCGTGGTGACGGGACGCTGCATGCCCTCGCGGCGCCGCGCGTCGAAGCGCTGTCCGCGCTCCGGCAATGCATGCTGAACGATCCACGACGTGACTGGCAGGTGGAGAACCGCTCCCTCTACTACGCACGGTTGCACACCGAACTGGACGCCGGCCTGGACCAGATCGAAGCGCACCTGTTCCACCCCGACGACCTGCTCCCAGCCGACCGCCCCGAGGAGCGCACCGGCCTCGCCCTGTCCGTGCTCGGGCATCTCGCCTCCTACGGCGACCACGAGGCCCTGCTGCTACTGCGTCGGTACGCCGCGACCGGCGCGAACTGGCAGTGGGCCCTGGACGAGTTGGCCGTACGCGACGAGGACGCCGGTCTGCGGACACTCGGTCCCGCCGTGATGGCCCGATTCCCGCTTACGGCGGAGGGCGACGCGGAGTTGGCGGAGGCCGCCCGTAACGCGTTCGAGCCCCGGCCATGGCGGCTGTGGGCGGAGGACCCGGCACGCCCGGACCAGGCGAAACGGCTGCACCGGATGCAGGAGCGCGGCTCCTTCGACCGCTGGCAGCGGCAACTGAGCACCCCCGGCCCGCGCCCCGGCTGGAGCGTACGCGAAGTGCTCGCCTGGGCGGCGGAGGGCTCCGTGAACACACTGGGCGAAGCCCCGACGGCCCATCGAGAAGCCGCGGCCGCGCGCTGCCTGGCGGCCGTCGCCGGACCGGACGACCGCGGCCAACTGCTCGCGGCGGCGAGCGGCGGGCCGG
>NZ_LJGU01000138.1 GCF_001751245.1 Streptomyces oceani | reverse complement strand
CCGCGCCCGCCCCCGCGGCTCCGGCTCCCGCGGCGCCGCAGGGTCCGCCGCCGGGCGCCCCCGTACAGCTCAGCAAGGTCACACTGACGAAGGAAGCGCCCTCCGTCTCGCTCACCAAGCAGGGCGGCACCTCCGGCTCGCTACGGGTGAACCTGAACTGGCAGGTGCACAAGCAGTTCTCCGGCTGGGGCCGGAAACTCAACCGGATGATGGCCAACCACTCGGACCTGGACCTGGACCTGTGCGCGCTCTACGAACTCAGTGACGGTCGCAAGGGCATCGTGCAGGCACTTGGCAACTCCTTCGGCGCGCTGCAGCAACCGCCGTACATCCACCTGGACGGGGACGACCGTACGGGCGCCGTGGACACCGGGGAGAACCTCACCGTCAACCTGGACCACGTCCAGGAGCTGCGCCGGGTGCTGATATTCGTCGCCGTGTACGAGGGCGCCCGCAGCTTCTCCGGACTGAACGCGACCGTGACCCTCCAGCCGCAGCACGGAGCGCCGGTCGACTTCTCGCTGGACGAGTGCACCGTGCCCTCCACCGTCTGCGCCCTCGCGCTGCTCACCAACCAGGGCGGTGACCTGGTCGTACAACGTGAGGCGCGTTACCTGGTACCGGAGCGGGGGGTCAGCCCGCAGCGCACCGTCGACTACGCCTACGGCTGGGGACTGCAGTGGACACCGGGGCGTAAGTGAGCGCGGCTGTCCCCGGGCTCGCCCAGCGCGGGAAGCCCGGGGCTGTCCGGGCGTCCCGCGCCGGATCATGGCACGGCGGATGAGTCGGGGCCGGTGGCCGGGCGGGTCATCGACTAGGGTTGCTGGTCGTGAAGATCGCCCTCGTGGACTCCGGAATCGGTCTGCTGCCGGCCGCCGCCGCCATGCGGCGAGCCCTACCGGACACCGACCTCGTGCTCTCCTCCGACCCCGACAGCATGCCCTGGGGACCCCGGCCCGCCGAGGACATCGCCGAGCGCGCCCTGGCCTGTGCCCGCGCCGCCGCCGGTCGGGGGCCGGACGCGTTGATCGTCGCCTGCAACACCGCCTCCGTGTACGCCCTGCCGGCGCTGCGTGCCGAGTTGGAGCCGCGGTTGCCCGTGATCGGTACGGTGCCCGCGGTGAAGCCCGCGGTGCGGGCCGGCGGGCCCGTCGCCATCTGGGCCACGCCGGCCACCACCGGAAGCCCGTACCAACGGCGCCTCATCGCGGACTTCGGCGACCGCGCCCCCCTCACCGAGGTCGCCTGCCACGGCCTGGCCGACGCGATCGAGCGGGCCGATGAGCCGGCCATCGCTGCCGCCATCAGCGCCGCGGCCGAGCGCACCCCGCCGGGCGCACGCGCGATCGTCCTCGGCTGTACGCACTACGAGCTGGTGGCCGACCAGATCCGCGCGGCGGTGCGGGCGCACGCGGCACCGGAGCTGGAACTGCTGGGCTCGGCCAGCGCGGTCGTGGCCCAGGCGCTGCGCCGTACCGGTGCCGAACCGGACCCCGGCGTGGCGGCGACCGGCCGGCTGACCGTGCTGCACGGCGGTGTCGAGAGCGAGCTGGGCGCGGGTGCGCGCGCCTACCCCGAGGGGCGGCTGCTCCTCCTGCCGGACGACACGCTCCAAGCCGTGGCCCCTGATGCCCGCGACCCGCGAGGCGCCCCGAGCCCGACAGGGCGGTGGTCCTAGCCACCCTGATCGCGACCGTGGGCCGCTACCGCGCGGTGCCGCGGGTTCCGGATCGCCCGGTGCGTCGACCGTCCGCGGCGGGTCCGTACTGCCGCGGCGGTTCGTACGGCCGCGCCGCGGTGAGCTCCGCTCGACCTCGGCGGTGCCGTCCCGGGACGCGTCGTCGACGAGGATGACCGTCGCACGCCCGGATGCTCCTCCTCCGGGAGCGAGGGCAGACTCGGCCACGAGGTGACCGGGGCGGCGCACGTCGTTAAGGTCGGCGCATGGCGACGCCCGAGTTCATCCGCACCCTTCGCGAGACCGCCGGACACCAACTGCTCTACCTGCCCGGAGTCAGCGCTGTCGTCTTCGACGACGACGGTCGGGTCCTCCTGGGGCGGCGCTCCGACAACGGCCGCTGGTCGATCATCGGTGGCATCCCGGAACCGGGGGAGCAGCCCGCCGACGCCGTGCTGCGCGAGATCCACGAGGAGACCGCGGTCCGTAGCGTGCCCGAGCGGATCGTTCTCGTGGAGGCCATCGCCAAGCCCGTGACGTACCCGAACGGGGACCAGTGCCAGTTCATGGACGTCTGCTTCCGCTGTCGTGCGGTCGGCGGCGAGGCGCGCGTCAACGATGAGGAGTCCCTCGACGTCGGCTGGTTCGACGTCGACGCCCTGCCGCCCATGGAGGAGTTCGTGGTCCAGCGGATCAAGCTGGCCATGGACGACGGGCCGACCTGTTTCGCGGGGATGTCGGGGGCGTGACCGGGCGTCGGGGGCGGGTGAGTCTCGTCCTCGGCCCACGCCGCGTCTCCTCGGCGCACCCGTGCACCCCCGGACCGGGCTGGCGGGACGAGGACAACCAGCCCTTCTGGACTGCCGCGGCTACCGCTCTCGACAGGGCCGCACCCCGCGACCGGGGATCGACACGCCGGATCGACCGTGGCGGTGCGCCCCCACGCGTCTGTTCTGCGGTAGAACTCCTCACGTGTCGGGACCGCGGAGTACGTGCGCTCACCCCGTCTACGAAATGCCCGCACCTTCACGTTCCCACGTCCGTACGAACTCGCCGGCGTGTTCGGCGACCCTTCCGAAACCGGGAAGCAGCCCGGCCGAGAGGCACACGAGGGCGGGTGTGAGGTGAGGCTCCGGCGAGTGCGAGGACCATCGATGAGCAGTCACCCGCGTCGGTGCACGTGACGTGGCGACCGAACGGATCGCGTCGTTGATGACAGACAGTATGACCGACGCCGCCAGGGCCCGACCGGCCCCTCGGGTGGCCACCCGTCGTAGCCCCGGACGCGTGTCGGACGTGACCGCGCCGGCGAACCCCGGTAAGGCGCGGTCGGCATGAGGCGGGTGCCGGGTCCCACGGACCACGTCCTCGTGGTCGGTGCGGGTCTCGCCGGTCTCTCCGCGGCCCTGCACCTCCTCGGCTCCGGGCGGCGGGTGACCGTGGTCGAGCGGGACGACGGGCCCGGAGGTCGCGCCGGACGTACCGAACTCGGCGGGTTCCACCTCGACACCGGCCCCACGGTGCTGACCATGCCGCACCTGCTGGACGAGGCACTCGCCGCGGTGGGGAGCTCCCTGTCCGAGCGGCTGGAACTGACGCCGTTGCACCCCGCCTACCGTGCCTGCTTCGCGGACGGCGCCAGCCTGGACGTGCACACGGACGCGGAGGCGATGGAGGAGGAGATCCGGCGGTTCTCCGGCCCCCGGGAAGCCGCCGGTTACCGCCGGCTCCGACAGTGGCTCGGGCGTCTCTACCAGGCGCAGACGCGGCGCTTCATCGACGCGAACATCGACTCCCCGTTCGACCTGCTGCACCCGGACCTGGCCCGGCTCGCCGTCCTGGGCGGCTTCGGCCGTCTCGAGACCCGGATCGGGCGCTTCCTGCGGGACCCCCGACTGCGCCGGGTCTTCACCTTCCAGTCCCTGTACGCCGGAGTACCGCCTGCCCGGGCACTCGCCGCCTATGCTGTGATCGCCTACATGGACACCGTGTCCGGCGTCTACTTCCCCTCCGGCGGCATCAACGCGGTCGCCCGCGCCATGACCGACGCCGCCAGCGACGCGGGGGCCGTGTTCCGATGGGACACCGAAGCCGCCGCCCTGGAGCGGCCCGGTGGCCGCGTCCGGGCTCTGCGTACGGCCGAGGGTGAGCGTTTGGCCTGTGACGCGGTGGTCCTCACCTGCGATCTTCCCATCACCTATCGCCTCTTGGGCAGGACGCCCCTACGGCCGGTTCCGCTCCGCCACGCGCCCTCCGCCGTCGTACTGCACGCCGGCACCGACCGCACCTGGGACGACCTCGCGCACCACACCCTCTCCTTCGGCCACGCCTGGCACGACACCTTCGACGAACTCACCCGCCGCGGACGGCTCATGAGCGATCCCTCGCTGCTCGTCTCGCGTCCTACCACCCACGACCCCGGCCTCGCCCCGCCCGGACGGCACCTGCACTACGTCCTCGCGCCCTGCCCCAACACCGACGTCGGACCGGACGCCGGCTCCTGGCGCGCTTTGGGGCCACGCTACCGGGACCAGCTGGTCGAGGTGCTCGAACGCCGCGGGATGTACGGCCTCGAAGCCGCCATCGAGGAGGAGCTGCTGGTCACCCCGGCCGACTGGACGGCGCGGGGCATGGCCGCGGGCACGCCCTTCTCGGTGGCCCACACCTTCGCGCAGACGGGTCCGTTCCGCCCGCGCAACCTGGTTCGGGGCTCGGACAACGCCGTACTCGCCGGCTGCGGCACCACTCCCGGTGTCGGTGTCCCCACGGTCCTGATCTCCGGAAAGCTCGCCGCTCAGCGGATCACCGGCGCCGCCGCCCGTACCGCGGCGGTGCCGTACCGCGCTACCCGCGTCCCCGTGGGAGGACAGGACCATGACGGCACGTGAACTGACCGCTGCCGGCATCACGGACCCCGCGCTGCGCCAGGACTACGCCCTGTGCCGCTCGCTCAACGCCCGTCACGGCCGTACGTACTTCCTCGCGGCCCGTCTCCTCCCGCCCGAACGCAGGCCCGCGGTGCACGCGTTGTACGGCTTCGCCCGCTGGGCCGACGACATCGTCGACGACCTGGACACGGACGTCCCCGCCGAGCAGCGGGCCGCGGCCCTGGGGACCTGGGAGCGGGAGCTGGCGTCCGGGCTGCGCTGGGGAACCAGCCGGCACCCGATCGTTCGCGCGTTGGCGCACACCGCTCGCGCGTACGGCATCCCGCGAAGCCACTTCACCGACTTCATGGCGTCCATGCGCATGGACCTGCGGGTCACCAGTTACGCCGACTATCCGGCACTCTGCGGGTACATGCACGGCTCGGCGGCCGTGATCGGCCTGCAGATGGTCCCCGTACTCGGCACCGTCGTCCCGGCGGAGGAAGCACGACCGCACGCCGCCGCGCTCGGCATCGCCTTCCAACTGACCAACTTCATCCGGGATGTCGGGGAGGACCTGGATCGGGGCCGCGTCTACCTGCCGCAGGACCTGCTGGCCGCCCACGACGTGGACCGGGCCCTGCTGGAGTGGAGCCGCCGCACCGGACGCGGCGACACCCGCATTCGTACGGCGCTGCGGGAGGCGACCGACCTCACCCACGGCGTGTACCGCGAGGCGGAACCAGGCATCGCGATACTGGACCCGGTCTCCCGGCCGTGCGTCCAGGCCGCGTTCCTGCTCTACTCCGAGATCCTGAAGGTCGCGGCGGAAGCGGGATACCCCGTACTGCACCGGCGGGTCGCAGTCTCCGGAGCCCGGCGCGCCGTCGTGGCCGCGCGGAGCACGGCGGGTGTCACGGCGGCACGCCTGCGCCGACCCCCGGCGTTCCGCACCCCGTCCGTCCCTCCGCCACACCACCAACCCGGCTCCGTGAACCATGAGGGGGACTCTCCGTGACGCCTACGCCGCGCGATCGCCCGCGCCTCCCGTTCTCCCGGCGACGTCACCCCTTGCCCTGGGAGGCGCAACGGTCCACCTGGCGGGACGCGAAACCCGGCCTCATCGCCGCCGCCCTGAAGACGGCGGGGACCCACCCGACCGGCAACTGGTACGTGCTGGGCTCTAGCCGGGCCCTGCGTTCCGACGCCCCCCTGGGATGCACGCTCGGTGATACGGAGGTCATTGCCTGGCGTGGAGCCGACGGCGTCCTCCATGCGGGTCCGGGCTCCTGTCCGCATCTGGGGGCACCGCTGAGGGAAAGCCCCGTGCGCTGTGGCGAGGTGGTCTGCCGCTGGCACGGCCTCGCCCTGAACGGTCAACCGTTCGCCGGCTGGGAGCCCTATCCGGCGTACGACGACGGTCTCCTCCTCTGGGTGCGGCTCGACGACCTCGGCGGCGAGCCACCGCGGGCTCGCCCGCTCCTCCCCGAACGCCCCCGCGCCCACGAGGGCGTGGCCGCGGTCGTGGTCGCGGACGGCGCATGCGAGCCGGAGGACGTCGTCGCCAACCGGCTCGACCCCTGGCACGGCGCGTGGTTCCATCCCCATTCCTTCGTCGACCTGACCGTGGAGGACGCCACGGACACGGCCTTCACCGTCCGCGTCTCCTTCAGGGTGACCAGACGTCTCGTCGTGCCCGTACGAGCGGTCTTCACCGCTCCGGGCCCCCGCACCGTCGTCATGCGCATCACCGACGGCGAGGGCATGGGTTCGGTGGTGGAGACGCACGCCACGCCACTGGGGCCGGACGAGCGAGGACGGCCGAAGACCCGCGTCATCGAAGCCGTCGTCGCCCGCTCGCAGCGGCGCGGCTTCGCGCTCGCACGCCGCGCCGCCCCGCTGCTGCGTCCCCTGATGAGTGCCGCGGCCGCACGGTTGTGGCGTGACGATCTCGCCTACGCCGAGCGCCGTTACGCGCTGCGTGCCACCGGCCGGTTCCCGGGCTGACCCCGGGGACACCCCGTGGGACACCCGTCACGCCCAGGCCGCGGCGGCGCGCAACACCGCTGAACGGCCCGTGCGCGGCACGGTCCACAGGGTCTGGCCTCGCACGCCCCACTCTTCGAGGAGCGCGTTCGCCGCCTGGAAGCCGGTGGTCGCGGCCCGTTCCATCAGGGCCACCGGCAGGTCGGTCCGCACCAGGTCACCGGCCAGCATCACCCGCGGATGCGGAGTCCGCACGCCGGGGCGCCGTGTGAAGCCGCCCACCTCGAACAGCGGACAGTCCGCCCGCCACTCGTGCCGCGCGTCCACGACCCTCGCCTGCCGGGTCTCCGGATACACCTGGTGCAGCCGCTCCAGCAACTCCCGCTGTACGCAGGCGTGGTCGGCGTCCCCGGACACGGCGTAGGCGTGCAGCTCGAGAACCGAGCCGCCGGTGCGTGCCGCCCAGTCGGCGGCCTCGTCCTCCCACCGGTTCAGGACGCTGACGTTGTCCAACCGGCCGTACCCGCTGGTGCCCAGGAAGCCGGGCCGGTCAGCGGCCACCGGTCGGTCCAGCCACAGCCGGGAGACCAGGAAGGGCGGAGCGGCCCGCAGTTGGCCCACCCGGGACCGCCAGTCGGCGTCGCCGAGTTCGGGGGAGCGGCACACGAGATCTCGCAGCCCGTCCGTGTCCAGGGCGAGCACGGCTGCGTCCACCTCCTCGGCCGCTCCTCCCGAGGTGACGGTGAGCCCGCCGCCGGGACGTGGACACACGGAGTCCACCGAGGTCGAGACGCGTACGCGTGTGCCGTGGCCGGTCAGGTAGGCGGCCAGCGGCTGCCACATCGCCCGCGGGAACGGTTGCCGGGGTACGTCGAAGAGCAACCCCTCGCTGGAGCCGAGGAAGTAGATGTGGAACATCAGGAGCAGTTCGGCGGCCGAGAAGTGCCTCGGGTCGGCGAAGAAGCTGCGCGAGAACACCTCGAACGCCAGGTGCCGCGCCGCCGGCGGGAAGCCGATCGCGTCGAGATACGCCGCGGCGCTGACCCCGTCGAAGCGGGCGTACACCTCCGGCACCCGCACGTCCAGTAGCGACAAGGCGGCCCGGGGACGCATCCGGGGCAGATCCCGTACGCCGAAGGCCGCGCTGCTGGCCACGAACGCCGCGGCGTTCCACGGCGGCGTCCTCGGCAGGCTTCGGAAGCTGTCGCGGAGCCCCTCGCCGTGCCACAGCGGGTAATCCTCGAGCGGGGTGAGCATCCCGAGGGAGCCGTCGACGCGCCGCAACAGTCCACGTAGGTTGTAGTACTGACGGAAGAAGGCGTGGAAGCCGCGACTCATCGTCACCGTGCTGCCGTCGGAAAGACACTCCGGCCAGCCGCGCAGTCGGCCACCGAGGTCGTCCTCCCGCTCGTAGAGGGTGACGCGCGTTCCGCGTTCGGCCAGCGCGGTGGCCGCCGCCAGCCCGGCGACGCCGCCGCCCACCACGGCGACCCGCGGAGCGTCG
>NZ_LJGU01000137.1:36370-146471 GCF_001751245.1 Streptomyces oceani | reverse complement strand
GGGCAGCGCGCTGCGTTGCGCGGCGTACCCGCCCCCGCGCCGGCGCCCCCGCGACGTCCCCGTCGGCACCGCCGCCCCGAGCGCCGTCGTGAGGTGCGTCTCGTGGTCGAGGCTGACGTGTGTGGCCTGGGCTATGCTCGCGGCGGCCGGTTCGGCGTACGGTCCCGTCTGGTCGGCCACCCCTCAAGCCGTGCCGTACCAGGGAGGACCTTGCGACGTACGAAGGCGTGTGCTGGCGGCGCGCGAAACCAGCGAGGCGAGGCGGCATCCCGGGGGGCCGTATCCGGAGAGTCCCCGTCCGCACGGGGCACGCCCCCGCAAGCCGTACCCCTGAGAACCACACCTCAGGCCGAGGCGGACGCTGTCCCGACTCGCCGCATCCTCCGGCTCTTCCGCCCCTACAAGGGGCGACTCACCCTCGTGGGTCTGCTGGTCGCCGCCTCCTCGGTCGTGTCGGTCGCCTCGCCGTTCCTGCTCCGCGCGGTCCTCGACGTCGCGATCCCACAGCAGCGCACCGGACTCCTGTCGCTCCTCGCGATGGGCATGATCGCCGTCGCGGTCACCACCAGTGTCCTCGGCGTGCTGCAGACCCTGATCAGCACCACCGTCGGCCAGCGTGTCATGCACGACCTGCGCTCCCAGGTGTACGCGAAGCTCCAGCGGATGCCTCTGGCCTTCTTCACCCGCACCCGCACGGGCGAGGTGCAGTCCCGCATCGCCAACGACATCGGCAGCATGCAGGCCACCGTCACCTCCACGGCGACCTCGCTGGTCTCCAACCTCACCAGTGTCGTCGCCACCCTCGTGGCGATGCTGGCACTGGACTGGCGGCTGACACTCGTCTCGCTCCTGTTGCTCCCCTGGTTCGTGTACATCAGCCGACGCGTGGGCCGGGAACGCAAGAAGCTGACGACGCAGCGTCAGAAGCAGATGGCGTCGATGTCCGCCCTGGTCACCGAGTCTCTCTCGGTGAGCGGCATGCTGCTCGGCCGCACCATGGGCCGTACGGACGCCCTCACCGCGGACTTCACCGACGAGTCCGAGCGGCTGGCGGGCCTGGAGATCCGGTCCAGCATGGCCGGTCGTTGGCGCATGGCCACCATCGGGATCACCATGGCCGCCGTACCCGCGCTGCTGTACTGGTCCGCGGGACTCCTGCTGCACCTGGGCGGCCCGACCCTCTCCATCGGCACGCTCGTCGCCTTCGTCACCCTGCAACAGGGACTGCTCCGCCCCTCGGTGTCGCTGCTGTCGACCGGCGTGGAGATGCAGACCTCGCTCGCGCTCTTCCAGCGGGTCTTCGAGTATCTCGACCTGCGTCCGGACATCACCGAGCCCGCCTACCCCGTACGGCCCGCTCGCATCCGTGGCGAAGTGCGTTTCGAGAGCGTCACCTTCGCCTACGACACCGAGCAGGCGCAGGCCGCGCTGGAGGGCGTCGACCTCACCGTGCCCGCCGGCAGCAGCCTCGCCGTCGTCGGCCACACCGGCTCGGGCAAGAGCACCCTGGGATACCTGGTGCCACGGTTGTACGACGTCACCGCGGGCCGCGTCACGCTGGACGGCACCGACGTGCGGGAACTCGCCTTCGACAGCCTCAGCGCCGCCGTCGGGGTGGTCTCCCAGGAGACGTACCTCTTCCACGCCTCCGTCGCCGCCAACCTGCGGTTCGCCAAACCCGACGCGACCCCCGAGGAGTTGTACGCCGCCGCCCGCGCGGCGCAGATCCACGAGCACATCCAGCGTCTCCCGGACGGCTACGACACCCTGGTCGGCGAACGTGGCTACCGCTTCTCCGGTGGCGAGAAGCAGCGCCTCGCGTTGGCCCGTACGATCCTGCGCGACCCGCCCGTGCTCGTCCTGGACGAGGCGACCAGCGCCCTGGACACCCGGACCGAGCAAGCCGTACAGGAGGCGATCGACGCCCTGTCGGCCGGCCGCACCACACTGACCATCGCACACCGGCTCTCCACGGTCCGGGACGCCGACCAGATCGTCGTGCTCGCCGGCGGGCACCTGGTGGAGCACGGCACGCACGAGGATCTCCTCGATCGGGACGGGCACTACGCCGCGCTCGTCCGTCAGGACAAGCACGGTGCCGCGGACGCTCCCCGGCCGGCATCCGAGCGTACGGTCGCCCGATTCCGCGCGTCTCCGCAGCCCACCGATCGGCTATGCTCACCTGATGCTCAACCCTGAACAGGCCCCCGGCCAGGACGAGTTGCCGCCCGCCGAGTTCGCCTTCCCCGGCCCGCTGCGGGACCAGCTGGTCGCCGCGATCCTGGAGGGCAGCAAGACCACGACGACGTCCCTGCACCTCGAGTACGAGCACGAGGGCGTGCCATTGCCCCGCCCCGGCGATCGGAGCGTCGTGATCGATTCGGACGGGGAAGCGGTGGCGGTCATCGAGGTCACCGAGGTACGGCTGCTGCGGCTCGCCGAGGTGGACCTGGCGCACGCCGTCGACGAGGGGGAGGGCTACCGTACGGTCGCCGAGTGGCGCGCCGGACACGAGGACTTCTGGCACAGCGCGGAACTGCGCGCCTCCCTGGGCGACCCGGAGTTCACGGTCGACGACGAGACCCTCGTGGTCACCGAACGCTTCCGGCTGTTGGTACGCCACTGACTGACCCCGCCCCTACACCCGCCCGTACGAGATCGCGCGGACCCGTGTCCCGTACGCGTCCGCGCGCCCCAGTGCGGGCGAACCTCGGCCTTCTCAGTGCGAGGGCGGACGGCGAGGCGGGAAGGGAAACACGCTGAACTCGTTCCCCTCCGGGTCCGCCAGCACGTCCCAGTCGACGGGCTTGGCATGCCGCTGGAGTAGTACGGCCCCCAGGGACAGTAGTTCGTCGGTGTGCCCGTACACGTCCAGCCGCACCCGGCTCCGGTCCTCCGGCAGCTCCCGGACCGGGTTGACCCAGATCATCGGGCCGCGAGCGGCCGGGTCGTACAGCGGTACCGGCCACTCGGCGGGGCGTTGGTCGTACCCGGCGGGTGGTTGGCGACGCTGGTACCCGAGCGCGGCGCACCACCAGTCGGCCAGTGCCTGGTGGTCGACGGCGTCCAGGACCACTGCCTTGATACGTGCGGGCATGTGCGGAGCCTACTGCCGTGGTCGGCCACACACGTGGTGACGTGCCGGCGAGTGTGGAGACCGGTTCCCACGCGCGGCTGCCCGGGCGCTCCACCGCCCCGTGGGGTTCAGGTGGTGGGCGCCGTCCCGCGCGCCGGGAGGCCGTGCGGCGCCGCCTCCGCCAGCCACTCCTCCGGGCCTGCGTCCACCCGCACCGACAGCGTGAACGGGCGGCGTTCGCCCGCTCGTCGCGGTTCGAAGCCGACCTGGGCGAACGCCGCGTCCGGCCCGCTGGCCGCCGCCAGCCGGCGCAGGTCCCGCTCCACCCGGGCCCATTCCTCGGCGGGCACGTACTGACGCATGACCGAGTGCCAGACCACCGTGAGCGTGCCGGGCCGAAGCTCGACCCCCGCGAGGTACTCGGCCACACCACACCGCTCCACTTCGGCCGGCTCCTCGGCCGCCAGCGCCAGCGCCCCGTCCAGCCGCGCTGCGCGCGCACACTGGTCCGGCCAGACGTACGCGCGCAGCGCCAGCGCCCCGTCCGGGGACAGCGGATCGACCGGCGACAGGTCACAGCCGCCACGCTGCACCACCTCGAGCGTCGGATGCGCCCTGGCCGCCTCGGTCAACCACTCCGGTACGGGCTGCCGCCAGCCGTCGGACAGCTGGACCGGTGACGACTCCGGGCCCCAGTCGAACCGCTCGGCGCCTGCGCCGCCGGAGTACCGGAACAGGTCGGCGCGCAGGTTCAACCCCGCGCTGGCGCCTAGCTCGAACAGCCGTATGGGAAGAGGGTGCCTCGCGGCGGCCCGCAGAGTGCCGGGCAGCAGCACGTTCGCCCGCCCGACCTCGTTGGTCTGCGGCGGTCGGTCCAGCCAGTCCCGTACGTGAGCCAGCGCGCCACCCACCGTGTCCCGGAAGGCGTGCCAGAGCGTGTCCCGCCGGTCCGTACGGAACTCGCCTCCCGCGCTGGGGTAGTGAGCCGCCAGCTCCGGCGCCTGCTCGGCGAGCACCAGGGCGTGCACGCCACCCAGCAAGCGCAGCGCGATGGCGTCCGGTCCGGGAGCGTCCTCGTGGCCCGTGACGGCACGCGCGCACACCCCGCCGGCCCGGACGTCCTCAGCGACCCGCGGCAACAGCTCGGCGTAGAGCGGTGAACCCAGCTCGGCACAGGCCCGGGCCTGCCACTCGATCATCTCCGCGGCCCGCTCTCGGGACATCACCGGGGCTCCTTCACTGGTGCGTCAGGAAGCTTCGGGGCAGCGGCTGTCGGGAAACCACCGTCCTGGGAAACCACCGCCCTGCCCGTCGTTCCCTCTGCGAAAATGTACGGCATGACGGCGATCACTCTCGTGCGAGGCGACATCACGGAACAACCAGTCGACGCGGTGGTCAACGCCGCCAACTCCACGCTGTTGGGCGGTGGCGGCGTCGACGGCGCGATTCACCGGAAGGGCGGACCGGAGATCCTCGCCGAGTGCCGTGCGTTGCGTGCCGGGCGCCTCGGTGGCGGACTCCCCACGGGCAGTGCCGTGGCCACCTCGGCCGGTCGCCTGCCCGCGCGTTGGGTGATCCACACGGTCGGGCCCGTCTGGTCCACCAAGGAGGATCGATCAGCGCTCCTGGAGTCCTGCTATCGGGAGTCGCTTCAGGTGGCGCGTGACGTGGGCGCCCGTACGGTCGCCTTTCCGGCGATCTCCACCGGCGTGTACAGATGGCCGAAGGCGGACGGGGCCCGGCGTGCGGTGACCACCGTACGGGCGAAGGTGGCCGCCGCCGGTGCCTTCGACGAGGTGCGGTTCGTGGTCTTCGATCAGGACACGCACGACGCCTACCAAGCCGTACTCTGAGAGGTCGCGTCTCGGAGGGTGACAACCGACGGCCACGGAGCCGCGCGGTCAAGCCGTGCGCGCGGACACCGCCGTCGTCACGCCCCGGGCGACCCCAGCCAGCAGCGCCTCGCGGCCGTGCGGTGCCACCAGTTGCAGTCCCGCAGGGCAGCCCTCCACCGTCTCGCCGGTGGGGACGCTCAGTGCTGGGTGACCACTGAGATTGAAGGCCCAGGTCAACTCGGTGCTATAGCGCTCCCCAGGTCCGTCGTGGCCGTGTGGTGGGTTCGGTGTGGTGGGTGTGAGCAGCAGCCGGGCCTCGGCGAAGCACGCGGCGAGGCGTGCGTCGTTGGCAGCGCGAGTCACCGCGGCCATCTCCTTCGATTCGGTGTCGCCGCCCTGCCGCAGGGCAAGCCACGCCCGCGCCGGATCGGACAGTCGGAGGGGCGTACGGGGACGTACCAACCGGAGCACGTCTGACGCCACGCATCGGTGGACCGCCTCCCGGGCGGCTTCGACCACGGGCCGGTCGGGCGTGCCGAAGCCCAGGTCCTCGGACCAGACCGCCGTCAGAGGCGCCGCCATGCGGGCCGTATCCGCGTCCGGGCACGTGTCTGGGTCCATGCCTGCCCTCGCCGGGTCGACGCACCGCAGGTACGCCCGCAGGTCCGCGGGGTCCCGTACGAGCACGCCCGGTGCCGCGAGCCCGCTCGGATCGAGCGAGGGCAATCCACCTCCGGTCAGCTTCAGGCCGGTGACACCGCACCAGGCGGCGGGAATCCGTACCGACCCCGCTCCGTCGCTACCGGTCGCCAGGGGCACCATCCCGGAGGCGACGGCCACCGCCGAGCCGGCGGAGGAGCCGCCGGGCACACGATCATGGCGCCAGGGATTGACCGTGCGTCCGCCTCGCCCCCGTCCCCACGTCTGCCACGGGCCGCCGGACCCCGGCACCGACGTCGCACCGACGGGCACACACCCCGCGGCGATCAGCCGCCGGGCCGCCAGCGCCTCCGTGCCCCTTCTTCCCTTGACACCGATCGGCACTCCAGCGAGGGGGAGAGCCTCACCCGCGGCCAGTTGCCCGTCGACCCGCCGGGCGGTGTCGAGCGCGGACTCGGGCCACGTCTCGACGAAGGCACGCAGGAGGGTGTCCCGGTCGGTCACCCGAGACAATGCGAGACGCGTCACCTCCTCGGCGGAGGCCGCACCTCGGGCCACCGTGTCGGCGACAGCCTGGGCGGAGAGCCACTCGCATCTCCATGACTGGGAACCGTTCATGGCTACGGCTCACCTGCTGAGGGGACGCGCACGGTGGCACCGATCCGCTGCCCGAGACGTGCGATCTCCGGCAACTGGGCGCGCAGTCGGGGCGGCAGGGTCCGCTCGAGGTGGGCGTAGCGCTCCTGGAACCAGCGCACATGCCGTGAGTTCAGTGGCTGCGCGCGCTCGGCCTCCAACGCGTCCCGGGAACGTCCCGCGCCGCGCCATCCACCTGCTGGGTCCAGGAAGTTCTCGTACACGATGCCACCGCCCCAACGATGGATGCGGACGGAATCGAGGAACCCTCGCTCGTCGGCCGCTTTCAACGTACGAGGTATTCCGCTGTACGCTCTGTCATGAATATCGACGGCCACCACACGCCCGTGCAGGGAACGTTCCCGCATTTCCTGATAGCGGTTCAGGTTGGCCAACCTGCTGAGAGCTTGAGGGACGGCCATCACATCAGCCTCGACTCGAAATCCGCGCTCCCGGAAGAGCGACGCCTCCCGTTCCGTCGAACTCCCACCCATGTGACCTTCGCGGACAAGGTTGACTCGCCTTTCCCGGGCCATGTCGATCAAATCACGCATCCAGAGGTAAGCGTCGTCGCCGGCCAGTTCAGCAGCCTTCTGGTCATTTGTTTCCAGGAGCTCCGCGTAATGTGGATGATGACTGAGAAGGGCGTCGAAATCGGCAACGACGCTCCCTTCGGTATGGAGATTCGAAAGGGTCGGCTGTAGTCCGCAGGTCTTGCCCGACCCAGCCTGGCCGCCGACGAAGACGACGTGTGGCTCCTCCGGGAGCCTGACACCCTCCATGGCCCGGGGAACGATGCGGTCCTCGAAGATTCGCCGACTGTCCCGATCAGACAACTTCCAGGGGTTTCGGGCACCTCCCACGGCGAATCCTCCCGCGTTGCTCAGATCGTCCTGCTCACCGGACGGGCTGCTGAATCCGGCATACTATTCACGCAAGCGGACCACAACGCATGTGACTCGGACGTCTGTCGTCAGCGCTTGGGGCCGTTTGGGTTTTGGGGGTGACTGGGTGTTTGGCGGTGAGGCGGTTTAGGAGTCGGGGTTTGGGGTGGTTGTGTTTGCTGATTGTGTTTTGGGGTTGCGGTTCGTGGTGGGTTGGTGCGCATGGAGGCGATGTCTTGGAGGGAGACGGGTGCGCTGGTCTTTGACGGGGCCGCTTGGGTTTGCGGCTGGTTCGGTGTCTGTGTGGGAATATTGGGCTGGGATTGCGCTGCGGCGAGACCGCTCGACTCCGAGGCCGTGTGGGAGGATTGGTTGTTGTGCATCAGGGTTCCGTGTGGGCCCTGTACCGTTGTTTGTTGTTGGGTGTGAGTGTGGGTGTTGGTGGCGGTTCGTGCGGCCAGGGTTGGTGCGTTCATCGAGGCTTGGACGAGTGAGCGTCCGGCATCCGGCCAGGAGTACTTCTTGAGTTCTTCGCGCAGGAGTTGGGCTTGCGCGCGGCGTTCGGGTAACTCTGTGTGGAGCTTCGCTATGGCGTTGGCCCATACGTTCGGTCGTTGTGTTGTGTTCTGTGGCTCCGGAACGATGCAGGGTTGCCCGATGCGCGGATCGATTCGCTTCTCGTCTCCGAGGAACTGTGCTGCGCCACTGTCCTGATTGACCAGGACAGGCGTGCCGTGCCCCAAAGCCTCAGTGGCGACAAGACCGAAGCCTTCATGGTGGGAGGGCATCAACACTGCGTCGGCGCTGCGGACGTCCTGTTGTAATTCTGACGCGTTGTCAGTGAAGGGTTTCACCGTGACATTTCCAGAGCCAGCCATATCTTGTAGAGTCTGTTGTGCCTCGATGAGTCCTTCTGGTTGCGCGCCGCGTACTGTCACATGAACTTGAATCCCAGCGTCGTTGAGTTGCTTGACAGCGGATGCTGCGTCGTTCACACCTTTTAGAGGGTCGTCGGTACGGCCCGTTATGAGAAGATTGAGTCTGTTGTTGGGCGTGCTGTGTTGAATGGGTTCTTCGATAGTGGTACCCGGCATGAGCTCGTGAGCTCGGGGAGGCGCATCGCTAGTTGAGGAGAGCCTTTGGGATTCTTGTGTTAGTAGTGGACCGACCCCCACTACGAGATCGGATTGCGCCATGACCTCGCGTTCGATCATTGAATCGTGGTGTGCTTTGCCTTGTGCCCGTTCTAGATCGTGCGGGTATTTGACCTCGGGGAGGCGTTCTGGGCTGGTGTGTAAGATATGCGTGACGCGGGCGTCTGGGTACCATCTGTCTCGCAGTTCTATGACAGCTGGTCCGGAAAATCGGGAGTGGCCTATGAGTAGGTCGAAAGGCCTTTCCTGTGCCGCTGGTAGACCGAGGCGTTGCGGATCAAACTGCGCACAGTACTCGAGCCACACCCGGCCCTCTGGTGGCTGGTCGCCTGAGTCGGGTGGAAAGGGTGCGTTCACAACCTGGACGCCGTGATGAGGTGGTGTGTCCAGTGCGGCTGTTAGCAGCGTGACACTGTGTTCAGTGGCCAACGCTTCGCAGATTTTTTGGTTGAATACCGGGACGCCACCCTTTCCCATGCCACTAAGGTCGCATACCGCAAGAATTCTAAGCCGTTGTGCTTTCACGCTTATCCCTCTGGACTAAAATCCCACGTGACTCCGGATGGATCTGCCAAATTCCCATTTTATGAATTGTCCTAGTTCGATGGCGTCGAAATGTACTAGGCCCGTGTGGCGAGTTGGGTAAATCCTTGCAGAATATTCAACAAGAATTTCGGAGAAAACCAAGGCATTGGCGCGCGAAAGAACAACTTGACTCTCGCCTCGGTTTGGATCGTACTGTCTTTGGTAGGTTTTCGGAGTCCAGGGCTGTGGATTCCTCGAGAATCCCTCGTTCCATTGCTTTGACATTTCCCGCAATGGAATTGCGCGCTTCTTTCCAGTGCCATCATCAAAGACGCTTGGAGTGCGGTCCTCCGTTGGATCGATGTGCTCGTATGTCTCCTGCCATGCGTGTACGGGTTCACCGTGCAGTAGCCTGCGAAGGTTAACTCCGGTCCGCAGCATTCCCATTTGAAGTGAGAAGTCGGGATTTCTCTTGTGCTCTTCCGGTGTGGGTAGAGTTTCGATGGCTACCCAGGCCGCTTGCTTCAGGCGGTCCAACCGCGTCTCGATATGGGTGATTTGGGTGGCCCAGCGGATGTCGCCGCAAATCTGCTGGCTAGTGGGCGTGGCAGCAGCGGGGATGCCGAGTGGTGCCCGTAGGGACTGTGCGGCTTGGTGGGCTACTTCGCTGAGTTCCGCCCCTCCTTGTCCCATGGTGAGGGGGGGCCGTCCGGGTGCCAAGCGGTGAAAGATCTCGGGGAATACACCCGTCATGGAAAGGTGGGTTCCGTAGGGGATGATGACGCACGATCCGGGTTCCATGTAGTAGTCGGGGAAGGGCTTTCGGAGGGGGACGAGGAATCCGGGATCTTCGTTTAGCCGTTCGCGCCATTCGGTAACTGCTTCGCTGAAGGCCAGCGGACGGTTGTCCGCGCCGCTTGCGTGGCGGGAGATGAGATGACGTGCGGGATCGATGGGATCGCCCGGCAGAGCGGGCTCCGGGGCGGCGTCCTTGAGCTGTTCCTCGAGCGTGAGGAAGGCATGTCGTCGTTGCTCGGGCCAACCGGCACTGTCATCACGCCAACTGGTGTTCTCCTGGGCCCACAGCATCCTGGCGGCTGCGGAGTAGACCCTCTCGAACTCCGCGAGCTGACTATCCGAACTGGTCATCCAGGCTCTCTCCTTGCACGAACGGTTCTCGGGATCTCGCCGCACCGGGGTGCGGTCAGCCCTCGTATTCCTCCACCACGGGTGCTTCCTTGGCTCGGTGGGCTCCGGCCTTGCACCCTCCGAACGGCCCAGCGGGGTCCCGCAGTTCGGCCATGGTGGGGTCCAGGTGGTCGCGGTGCCACAGGGCCGGGCCACTCGCCCCGGCCGCCGGGTCAGTGAGTTCCTGCCAGGTCAGCCACAGGGCGTGCAGACGTGCCACTGCCTCAAGGTGTTCCCACCAGCGGGGACACCACGGTGCCTGGGAACGGGTCTCCCGGCCGTAGACGGGTATGAGGAGGTGGTTCACCCACAGCGCCAGCCGACGCAGTTCCTCGGTGTACGCCTCCTCACCCAGATACAGGATGAACGGTGGCGTCTGTGAGCTCTCACCCATCAGGCCGTCGTCTTGTTCCATCACAGTTGTTCCATCACTCCCCGTGCCGCACGTGCCGTCATCGCGTCCGTCTCCGCCTTGGCCGCGGCCTGAATGTGCCCAGCCCCCGGTTCTTGGAACCAGGGCCGCAGTCGGATCATGGCCGGACGAATGCCCGTCGCCAACAACAGCGCAGTGCCCTTGGGCAGCGCACGGATTCGGTCCACCGGCATGACCCGTTCCTGGCGGTACGAAGTCGAACGGGAACGTCCGTCCTTACTGCGGGAGATGCTGACCGTCGACACGTCGTGCTCACCCACCAGTTTCGAGACTTTCTCCACGAAGTCGGCGTCGTCCAGACCAGCGCCCAGCAGCTTGATGGTGGCGGCACTCCACAGTGCGTCCATACCGGCTTCCCCCCACACCCGGCTGCCCTGACGGTAACTCTGTAGGAGCGTGACGACGTTGATGCCACGCGAGCCGAAGTGGGAGTAGAGGTCAGGCAGGTCCGATATGCGACAGACGTTGGCTGCCTCGTCGAGCACGGCCGTCATCGGCGGGTCGAGTCGACCCCCCATCCGTTCGGCGGCCACGGCGCCGGCGCGCATCACGGAGTCGGCCATGGCCGCGATGACGCCGGCCGCCGAACCACCGCCATCCTTGGACAGCAGGTACAGCGTGTCCTTGCTGTGGACATGGCGATTGGGAGAGAACTGTGCCACCTGTGAATCCGGTGTCACCCAAGCGGCGATTCGCGGGTCCAACAGACAGGCCACGCACTGCCGGGCAGTCTCGAAGATCCCGTCTCGAGTCTCCACCGCTCCCTGGATGGTGCCCTGCAACTGAGCGGCCAGAGCCTGCATACCGGCATCGTTGAGGATGTCGATGGGAGTTCGGTCGGCAGGGTCGGCCAGCCAGCCCAGGAGATCCGTCACCTGGCGCTGCCCGCGGTTCGCAGCATGGAAGAGTGCCGTGAGCGTGTTCTGCGCGGCTGAGATCCAGAAGTCCTTCTTGGACGCGTCGTCGTTGACGGCGCCCACGAAGTGGCCAGCCAGGCGCATGGAGCCCTCGATGGTCGCGGCCTCCGAGAGCATGTCCCACCACATGGTCCGTGGTGTATGGGCGATGCCCTGCGGGTCGAAGGTCCACACAGTGCCTACCCGCTGTCGTTCGGCCTTGGTGACGGTGTAGACGTCGGCCTTGTTGGAGGTCAACAGCACCGCGCCACGGGCCCGAAGCATGCGCGGTGCGGCGATGCTGGTGGACTTCCCGGACCGTGGGGCCATCAGGTGCAGCTCCACGTCCTCGTACGAGGAGCGCAGCTCCGGCCCGTTGGGCTCGAGATTCCCCAACAGGTTGCCGGTGTCGTCCGGATCGAGCTTCCCCGACTTCGCGAGTGAGGGACGCAGCGACCGAGCTTTCTCCGCCGCCTGCTTGGGCAGCAGCGTCGTCAGATCACGACGCCCCGCGAGTCCTTTTGGTTTCGACAGTCGCCTTCGGACGGCCAGCACCACCCACACGATGAGCGCCGCGCCCAGGACGAAAAACAGCACGATCCCACAGATGACGGCGCCGACCGGGGCGTCCGGCCACAGTGCGGACGGGCCCTCGTTGACGAGGTCGGCCATGGACTGGAGGGCGAATTCCGGCGGACTCCAGCCCGCGCCGGACACGGCCGCGCCGATGGTTCCCCCGAGCCAGGCGCCGAAGAAGGTGACCAGACAGATCCCGAAGACGGCGACAATCACCCAGGGCAGCACCTCGTCCGCGCCCCCGCCACCCCTGCGACCTCTCGTATGTGATGAGCTCATCGCACTGCTCCCGAGTTTTCTACGGGTGTGTCTCCCGCGCCTGTCCAACGGGTGTTGGTGTTGTGCAACTCCCGCTCGGTGTCCGTGATGGCCACCCGGATGGGGATGCCGGGTCGCCCCCCGACCTTGACGAGGAAACGTCCTCGTCCCGGCGGCTCCTCGTTCGTTCCGGTGCCGGCCCATCCTGGTGGTGAGGACCAGGACGAGACGAGTTCGATCTCGCGCTCGGAGAGGCCAACGATGTTGCTGAGGTCCTGCATCTCTGCCCTTGGCAGCCCGGCGCAGACCACCATCCCGGCGCGCTCGACGAATCCCCGGGCCTTCGCCTTGTCCGCGTCGCTGCCCAACGCCTCGGCGTCCTTGAGGGTGTGGGTGATCTTCGCGTCCCCGAGGCCGAGAGTTCGGTTGAGCCGGGTGAGGGCGTCAATGCGCTCGACGATGCCGGAGGCGGCGCGCAACGGACGCCACAGTTCGTCCAACACGGTGAAGAACCAACGTTGGGGTGCCATGCCGGCGTCCGCCAACGCGTGACTCGCGGCCACCGTCCCCAATCCGTCCGACCAGGCAGCTAGCATCGCCGCGGCGGTCAGTTGGGTGTCGGCCTCGCCGATCCGGGAGATGTCGATGCACACGGCGGGGGAGTTGGGGTTGATACGGGTCGACGTCTCGGCAGCGAAGGTGTCACCGAGCGGCCCGTCCAGGACCCCGAGCAGCGACCGGTGCAGCGGGTCAACGGCCTCCCGATACCGCGTGTTGTCCCCCCGATCTAGCGTCACCGCGCGCACCCGCTCCGGCCCCTCATCAAGCACCCGCAGCAGGTCCGGAAGCAGTGGCGCGCGTCCCGCTGGGGTTCGTTCTCGGAGGTGGTGCAGACCCGCGGAGACGACCGACAGTTCGTGATCATCCATGGGACGTCCACGAACGATGGTGATCAGCGCGGCCACCATGTTGAGCACACGCCCGTGCGCCTCGGCCGCCAGTGTACGGGCGGCCTCACCGGTGAGTTGGCGAGCCGCTTCGCCCATCGCCCCGGGATCGAGGACGTTGATTCCGCCGACGCCACGACCAATGGAGATCACCTGACCGCCCAGGGCGCGGACGGTGTCGGCATAGTCGGGCTTGAGGTCGCCCAACACCAGCGGCACCACGCCTGTGGCGGAGAGGCCGATGAGCATCCGGTTCACCAGAGTCGACTTGCCCAGACCTGGCATGCCCAGCATGAAGAGCGAGGGGTTGGAGATGTAACGCGCGCGTGTGAACCAGGAAACTGGGTCTCCGCACACGGTGGCGCCAGTCTGTAGATGCTGGCCGAGCGGGACGCCCGTCATGGGAGCGCCCGATCCCGCGGCGAACGGCCACAGGCCGCACGCCTGAACGGTGGTCGCGCGCCACAGCGCGGGCGGGTCGAGGTGTGCGATCTGGCCGCCACCGGGACCTGGCCAGCCCCGGGAAGGTGCCGTCCGTGTCTGCGCTCGAGCGCTCTTCGGCTTCTTCTTGCTCACAGCGCCTCCCGTACCTCGCGTGGCATGAGGGTGTGCTCCCAAGGCAGGATTCCCACCGGGAGACTGCAGGTGAACGCCGACGCTTGCATACGGTCTGCCGGCCGCATCTGCACCCGTGACGAGGCCTGGAGGTTCCGTACCGTGGTTGCGGCGTCCGCCAGTTGTTCCTCGCTCTCCACCGTGACCGTCAGCAGCATGGAGAACTCCACGAGTCCGGCACCCGACGCCTCCTCAGCGGCTGTCTGCTCGGCTGCCTTGATCGCGGTGGAGGCTCGGGCCGCGACAAGCCCACGACCGGAGGAGGCAGCGAAGTGCGCACTGCGCCGATCGGTTTCCACGATTCGTGCCGACGTCGCGGGGTCGATAGGTCGGTAGACCAGGCAGACGCGCTTGCGGCTGGTACCGGGAGCGGGCTCCAGGAGCCCACGAAGAACGTTGGACCGGACAGTGCCGCGCGGAGCCAGAGTGAGGAGCCAGCTGCGGGAGACACCGGAGTCGTGCTGGTAGCTCTTGACACTCTCCAAGGCGGCGGCCGGCCCCGCGTCGTCCCATTCGAGGCCGGTCGAGGCGCTCTCCGCACGGGCGTTGAGAACGTCCGGTGCGATGACCGGGTCGTAGGCCACACGGACGGTCTCCGCGATGCGCTCAGCGGACAGCGGGTACGCGGACCCGCCACCCGCCGCCACCAGACCGGACAACAGGCCGGGAAGGCGCATGGACAGGTCCGTGACCATCTCGTCTGGCTTGCGACGGGTACCGACGGTGCCGTAGGTCAGGGTGATGTACGTGTACATCTCGGAGGAGGCCGAGGGATAGCGCTCCACGACCTCCTCCATCACGGCTCGGGCGGCCGGCGGTGCGTCCGGAGACAGACGTGGTAGCACTTCCGCGGCCAGCCTGGTGCCGGTGTCCGGCGCCGTCTCCACGACGACCGAGGCGCCGCGCAACCCCGGCTCGTGGGACAGTCGCGCTAGCCAGTCGCCCCAGGCCGCGACCCAGATGTCGATTTGTTCGGCGTCGATCAGTGATCCACCGTCCGGCTCACAGGCCAGTACCACGGTGTAGAGGTTCCGACCCGGGTGATGCAGCACCCCGAACGGTCGGTCGTACGCGTCCCGGCCCTCGTGCATCTTGACCCGTGCCAGTAGTCCTGGAGGCGAGTACCGGCCGCCGGGACGCTTGGACAGTGGCCCGGAGACGTAGGCGTGCGCGCCCTGTGACTTGCGGTTCAACCAGCCCGCACGGACGGCGAGCATCTGGTAGACGTTGCGGCCGTCCGCCGTACGTACGGCGATGGGCGCCACGATCAGGAACAACGGGACCAGCACGGTGATCGCGAGAGGCAGGGAGATCAGCGAGGCGAGCAGCACGACGACCAGCCCGCCGAAGGTGACGACGGTGCCGAGCAGCCCGAGCGGTCCCAGGCCGGGACGTCTGGGCTGCCGCCAGTTGCCGTACGTGGGACGTGCGGCTTCGGAAGCCATGAAGTTCCTTTCGGTGCGTTCCCTGCTCTGCTTATTGGGATGCCGTGGACCGGCTCGGTTCGTACGGCTTGTGCACCGCCGTACGAGCGCCAGTCGTGGCGCGGCGCTGGACTACTCGTTGTGGCCCTTGTTTCCGTCGTTGTCATCGAAGGAGTTGGTTACCTCGGTGGCTGCCTGCGTGGTGGCTTGAGCGGCTACGGCCGCTGCCTGCACTCCGGCCGCCGCAGCGCCACCCGCGGCGGCACCGCCAGCGGAGGCACCACCAGCGGAGGCACCACCAGCGCCCCCGCCTGCACCGCCACTGCCGGCACCCCCGGACGATGGTGCCGAAGCGCTGGAAGGTGAGCCCTTGGGTCCTTCGCCGCCGCCCTTTCCGCCGCCACCGCCGCTCATTCCACCGCCGGCAATGCTGACCGCGCCGGTGGCAACGGTATTGGCGGCGTTGAGCGTTACGGAGCCTCCCGAGGTGTTGCCGAGCGCCGCAGTGGCCGGGACGAGCAGTTTGAGGAGAGCTGGCAGGGCGAAGACCGCCAGGATAAGCGTGGCCAGGCCAGCCACAGCTTGTGTGATCTCTGGTTCGCCTTCACTTTTCGCCGCGTTGTCCATCATTACTTGACCACAGAAGAACACCAAGGCAGCTGCGGGCTTGTAAAGCAGCCAGGCAATGAGCCACCCGATGTGTTTCTTCCACCAACCTCCTCCCCAGCCCGTCATGGAGGCAGCGGCAGCGAGTGGCAGAGTGCCTACCAACATGACCATAGCCCCAATGCGCAACAGCATCAGGAGGGCCTGAACCAAGGCCGCAACGATGGCCAGCAAGCCAAAGACGATAATCAGCCCTGGACTTGTCTTAGCCAAGGCCACAAGCGCCCCTCCCAGGAGGGTTGTTGATTCTTTGTCCCCCCTGGGCTTCTCGTAGATGTACATAGCATAGGAATCTGCCGCGCTGGACAGCGCCATCACGACGCCTGTTGCCATACCGCTCACCAGGATCACGCGCCACATTCCCTGGAAGGCCTGCTGCATGCTTTGCCCTTTTCGGTCTAGGGCCATGCGCATCGCTGCGAAAAGCAGTGATGCCACGGCCACATAGCCGACGAGCCAATCCAATTCGTTCTGGATATCATGGATGGAGGTTCCGCTGCCGTCAGCCTCTATTCCTAGCCAGAGTTTGTTGAGCCATGTCATGAATGACTCCGCTGCTTCCCCCAGCGCGCTGGCGAATGCTTCCACGACGTTTCCAATCACCGTGTCGGCTGCCTTGGCGAGCCCATCCTGAACCGCACCCTTGACGTCCTCGATGCAGCTGCCCCAGTCCGTGACACTACACATTTTCACTTCCCCCAGGTCACGAAGCCGTTGGTGCCATCCACCATGGTGGGGTCGGGTGAATAGCTCCCATCGCTGCTCAGTTCCAGCTTCCAGTCGCCTTCATGCCACTGAAGATCAACCGGTGCGCTGAAGTAGACGTCAGCGGAGAAGTGCAGAAGCATCATGACGGACGCCTGTTCCTTCGAATAGGACAGCATCTGAAACCCGGCGTACTGGATGTCGTTCGGCGGTGCCGAAAGTGGCCTGTCCTCTTCCTCGGCCCGCTTCTTCAGAAACACCTCGCGTCCCTTGTTGGGGACGAACTGCTCCTCAGCCAGCTCCTCCCAACCCGAATAGGGGATGTGCTGGATTATTGAGTGCGCGGCCATGACAGCCCCCATCGGAGTGTGGGCGTAGCAGGACCAGACTGGCCCGTCGAACTGCAACGGTCCTGCGGTGGGAGACGTCGGCACGGGATTGCTTCCGATGTTCTTCCACTTCAGGTCCTTGGGAGGCTCCGTCGGTTCCTCCTGAGCGCTGTCGTCAGTACGGCATCCGGCTGGTCTGCCGTCTTCGGCGCGATCTCCGCCAGGCTTACGTTCGCTGGAGGAAGGCGAGGGTCTATCCTCGTCGTTCGTGGCCTGCGTACCGCTGCTGGAGTCGCCTATGTCGACGAGCGCAGCCATACCGGCCAAAGCCACCAGGGCGAGAAGAAATCCTGCTGAGAGGAGCCAGCCCCGCTGTTGGTAGAATGGCTGCTCCCATTCGCCCTCATCGTGCTTACTACGCCTGGCCATCAGATGCCCCTCCTGCTCGCCAGGTCAGAAGATGAAGTTGACGAGCGGTCCCGCCGAGGACACCAGTACACAGCCGCCCAGGACCATGCCCAGCCTTCCCATATGCTCGGAGCCTTCACCTCGGCGCATGGATATGGCCATCATCGCTCCGGTGATCAGCACACCTGCCACGCCCGCGGCCGTACCTGCCCAGGCCACTATGCCGAGCACGGTGTCGACCTTGTTCGTCAGTTTGTCGGGCGCGTTGGAATCGGGCTGCGGCACGTTGCCGTCGGCCAGAAGCTGATGGATTCTTGTCATCGACATGCGGTTCTCCTCTTTCTGTTGTCTTGTGGGCGTCAATTCGTGAATTCTGCATATGAGTTGTAAGGGCTTACGGTCATCAGTCCGCCAACAGGAATTGGACAATGGGTCCGGCCGTGCTGGCGATGATGCACGCACCCAACACAGTCGCGAACTGAACCAGATGCTCCTGGCCTTCTCCCTGGCGCAGTGAAATTGCCATGCGCATGCCAACTATGAGCAGGCCCATCACTCCCGCAGCGGAGGCGAACCAGGCCATCCAACCCAGGATCTTGTTCAGTTCGTCGGTGACCTCCGCGGGCGGTCCGGCGACGAACAGCAGGACGTTCTCCATCGCGATCCCTCCGGCTTACTGGGTTGCTGGAACGACGAGGCGTGCGAGGGCGCTGACCTCACGAGGGATTGGCCCCTTAACTTCCCCGGTGCGCCAAGCTGGGACCCAGGGGACACGGTGCACGGCCACCGCGGACCCGATGATCTTGATGCGTTGGTTGAGCTGTCGTGGGAGTCGACCAGGTGCGTCGGCCACCAGGATCACGGCGGCGATCTGAACGCCTGGAGGCTGCTCACCACGCCGCAACACGTCAAGGGTCTGGGAGATGGCACGAAGGCCGGCGGCATGTGTGCGAGCCACCAGGAGCACGGTGGTCGGCTCGCCCTGTGTCGGCACCGGCCAGCGTTGGCCGATGTCGACACCGCCGACAAGCTGGGCAAGCGTTGACGCACCGGCTCCGCCGTGGACGTTCATCCAGGCAAGGTGCTGCATCGCGGCTCCTGCCGCCGCATCAGATTGCGCCTTCGCTCCAGCCGCCTCTTCAGTGCTGACGCGAGTGTCTTTGACAGGACCACGAACCCAGATCTCCGGACCGTAGTCCTCAGCGCCACTATCGACCATGGCCCCCGTGCGTCCCCCAAGTTGATTGCGTACACGCTCTCCTGAGTACGTGTCATGTACTGAACGGCAGTAGCTTATATTGTACGCACCGTCATCGTGACGGAACGTAGAGCGTACCGCATCAAACAGTAGGATCTACCGGTCGGTTGTGGATCGACGGGTCGGGGGGCAAATGTCGAAGAGCGGTGTGGCGTGGGCGGTTGGCGGGGCGGCGGCCCTGGCGTTCATGCCGTTCTTGCTGTTCGTCGGCATGGCGGCTGAGAAGCCCGAGGACACCACAGGTGGAGGTGGGGGCCTCAACACCAAGGAAGTGCCGAAGGAATACGTTTCCTGGGTACTCAAGTCCGGCAAGCAGTGCAAGGAGATCGGCCCGGCCGTCATCGCAGCGCAGATCGAGGCGGAGTCTGGCTGGAACCCGAAGGCGAAGTCGCCCGTGGGCGCGGAGGGGCTGTCTCAGTTCATGCCCGGCACGTGGGACACGTGGGGCCGGGACGACGACAACAACGGGCGCATATCCCCGTACGACGCGGGCGACGCCATTATGGCTCAGGGGCGCTACGACTGCGCGCTGGTCGAC
The DNA here is from genome assembly GCF_001751245.1 of Streptomyces oceani. Classification (GTDB taxonomy): domain Bacteria; phylum Actinomycetota; class Actinomycetes; order Streptomycetales; family Streptomycetaceae; genus Streptomyces; species Streptomyces oceani. The sequence continues at coordinate 127,460 of NZ_LJGU01000137.1, read as the reverse complement.
GAGGTCAAGCCGTATGCCGATGGAGACAACATCCTCGACCTCACGCTCGCCGCCTACAACGCTGGGCCGGGCGCGGTGCAGGAGTACGGTGGCATGCCGCCGTACGACGAAACGACCACCTACGTCGCCCGTATCAAGTCGCTGATCTCCAAGTATGAACAGGCGGTCGGAGGCGACGTCAAGATCCCACCAGGGGCGAAGATGGCGATGCCTATCGGCGGGGACCCCACTGTCACGTCGCCTTACGGAATGCGTGAGCATCCTGTGACGGGCGAGTACAAGCTTCACACCGGAATCGACTTCGACGCCGCGATGGGTGATCCCATGCGCGCGTCGCTGGAGGGCACCGTCATTTTCGCCGGATGGTCGAGCGGTTACGGCAACCGTGTGGAGATCTCACATGGGACGAAGGATGGCAAGAAGGTCACGACGACCTACAACCACATGTCCGCCATCACCGTGCAGGAGGGCCAGAAGGTGAAGACCGGAACTCGTGTCGGCGCGGTGGGATCCACCGGGTACTCCACGGGCGCGCACTGCCATTTCGAGGTCGAACTCGACGGCGAGTACGTCGACCCCGCCCCGTGGCTCGGACTCTGATAGGGGGCGGCGTGAACGTACGGATCACCGAACGACGGTCAGTCATCATCAGCGCAGCCGTGACCACGGCTCTCGTCGCGCTCGCTGGTTGCGGCCTGCCGGGGCTGGAGGGCGACTCCGGACCCAGGGTCAAGCCAACACGGTCCACCTTCAGTGCCAAGGCGCCGGCGCCATCAGGCAAGCCGCTAGGGCCGGACGCAAAAGTGCCGAAGCCGCCCGAGGTCGATGGAGAGAATCCAACCGAGGTCGTCAAGGCATGGGCCCGCGTGGCCTACAGCTATGACACCAAGTACGACGCGAGTCCGCAGGACGCCGTGCTGCGGGCCGCGCGGTACTTCACTGAGAAGAAGGCCGAACAGGAGCGGGAATACCGAAGGGCCGCGGGGGCGGACGCACGCTGGAACGAGTGGGCTGAGCACAAGGCGTGGATGAAGGTCGAGACGCAGTTCATCTTTGATGGTGACGCGCCGCCCGACAGGCCACTCAAGGCCCATCGGCAACTCACCGTCGAGGGCAAGGCGATCGGTCGGGACGACTGGAAAGGCCAGGGTCCTAGGGTGCAGGCGTTCGTCACTCTGAAGCGAGGCGAGAAGGGGAAGCCCTGGCGCATCAGCGAGTTGCACCTCATCCCGGCAGCCGCGGTGCCCAGTACCCAGGCCGGGGATACCGATGAGTCCTCGGAAAGCCCGTAGGCATCGTTCGGGCCACCCAAGGACGCTCCCGGCCTTCTGGGGGAGTCGGCGTAATGACGTTAGGAGGTGGGTTGTTTCACCTTGCCGACGGGGATGCAGCGTTTATTCCAGCCCTCGACCGACGGAGGCTCGGCATCGCGCTCCTCTCCCGTGTTCGGGGGACAAAGTCTGCCCTCGCCAAGCTGTAGGCCCTCATCCACGATAACTTCCCAAGTAACATAGTAGGGAGTCCCCGCCTCGAGACTTCCGTGGAGGTCCTCTTCGCCGAACCCTGAACCCTCGCCCTGGGCATTCACGTCCGCAGCTTTGAAGTAATTCGTTGCGGGATGCAGGCTGATGGATACTCCTTCCTGCCCTCCCTCTCCTGGAGCCATTCGGAACTCCATAGAAGTGGACCCTGGCGGCCTGATAGAACGACCGTCCAGGTCAGATTTGACGACCATCAAGATCTGCAAGCTGAGTTCTCCTGGATCAACGGGAGTTCCATCCTTCATCTCATAACTGGTATTGGCGGATGCGATTTGTGCTGCGTAGGGGAATTTGCGTAGAACCTTGCCCTTGAGTACGGGGCCGCGGGGCTTCGGTGGCTTGGCCTCGGGAGAGTTGGAGGTGGTGGGAGCCTTCCCGGACGGGTTCGAATCTTTGCCGCCCTCGTCCCCACACGCGGCCAAGGAGGTGAGGCAGAGGACGGCTATCGAGCCCGTGGCCAGTTTTCGCGTCATTGCGCGCATGTCGGACAGTCTCCTCTTCGTGACGGCCAGGTTACGTTCCGTTCGCAGTGCGGGGAGAGGTTACCGTAGAACCCGTTGGCCCTGGCGAGGGTTTCGTGAACTGTGGTCTCTGCCAAGCTGGGCGTTCAGATGAACGAACTACCGCGTGGTGTACTGGAGTTGAGTGCGGTTCAGGTGTGAAAGTTGCCCTTCTGTCGGCCTTGTGGTGGCGTCAAGTGTCAGCCGCTGGGAGGAGCCTGCCGTTCCGGAACCAGATCCTCGGCTCAGATGTCTCAGTACGCGAGAACGGGGAAGGCGCCGTTCGGGAGCGGTGAGTTGACCGACGCGGACAGCCACGTGGTGAGAGGTGCCGAACTACGATGTTCTTAGCCCACAGTCCCCCTGGCCCGGAGCGAAAGCCTAGTGAGAGCCTGATGCCCAAGCTGCGTCGTGACAGGAAACCGACTGCCGAAGCTGGGCAGTCCACGCCAACTCCCTTCGAGGTGTTGATCACGGAGGAGGGAGGTTGTTCCATCGGCGAGATGCCAGTGGCCCCCCGCGACGACGAGGCGTTGCACGATTCCGTGCTCAACTATCTCTACCGCCTGGCGATGGCCACTGGCCATCCAGTGCGTGCCACCGTGCATGACGCTCGTGGTGGCTTCATCACGCCTATCGAGGTGCAGACGGACGGTTCCAGTCAGTTCGCCGGCGAGCCGGAGCGGATGCCGGAGCGTCCCCTGTCGGCAAGTGGGGTCGCCGCGTCGGCGCGCTCTTCCGTGGCCGTGGGCGACGCGACATCGAGGTCGACCGCCCAAGCCAGTCCAGGGGCGCCGCAAACGGAGCAGACGTCACTGGAGAAGGACGGGCAGAGGTCCGTACATCCGCAGGACCAACAGACGTTTCCCCCGCCCGCACCGGACACCCGAATGACTCCCCCTCCCTCCGTATCGTCGGCTGCGGCGCGACCCGCTCCCGCTTCGCCGGGTTTGGAGCACCCGGTGCCGGTTGAGGAGATCCAGCAGCCGGTGACGCCCCAGCAACAGCCGACGACTGAGGGGCCGCCACCTCTTGATCGGACACCACCGGCTGTCGCCGAAGCCGTCTCCCGCATCAACCACGCCATCCAGATGGGACACATCGAGTTCGCGGCGACAACCGCCCAACAGAGCCTGGCTGTGGTGAGCCAGCAACTGGGGACCGAGCATCCGCATGTGCTGGAGTTGCGTGAGCTCTCGGCGCAGGTGGCCTATCTGGCAGGAGACATGGCCCGCTCCATGGCGACAACGCTGGAGGTGGCAAGAGCGCGGTACCAGCGGCGCGACCCACGTGCCTACGAAACGTTGATGCGTGCTGCTGCGGTCTGGCCCAGGATCGGTGATCCACGGGTCGGGCTGGAGTGTGGTCGGGAACTCGTCGACCTCTGGTCAGCGCTCGTACGGGTGGGTGGGCAGGCCGCGGAGGAGGTCGAGAAGCTCGACGCCGCGAAACAGCGGATGGTCCGGCTCACCCAGCGGGCCTGACGGAAGTAGGCGATGATGACGGGACCGTCGGGGGATGTTCCCCGCGACCGCTTCCGTAGCGGGACCGAGGGGCTCACTCGTCGAGACGTGTCGCAGCAACGGCAAGCCGAGCGGGACACGGCACGCGCCCGAGCTGCGCATGAGAGGTCCGTACGACCACGCGCGCAGGTACTGGTGAACGAGTTCTCCGGCACCGTGAGTTGGCGGACCACATCCGTCCGACCGAAGGGCGCGGTACCGGCTCCCTGGCACCTCCGCGCCGCCGCCCACGATCGAACCGCGGATATGTCAGCCCTGCGCTCCCTCGGTATACCCTCCACGCTTGCACGCTCCGGCTCGGCCCCGATCCCCACCCATCCGAGCGCGGTTCTCGCTGCCGCCCAGGCTTCGGTCCGGGAGATGGGTCAGGGTGAGCTGGCTGGCCATTTGGCCCAGGTGGGCGCGATGCGTTCGCGGTTGCAGGGGGACGTGGCGCGTGTGGGACGGATGCCGTTGGCGGCTATGGCGAACCTGCGCTCCGGCGTCACTTCGGCTGGCGTGCACGCGATGCACCGTGAGCGGTCGGCAGCGGTACGGGAAGCGGCACAACGCCACCAACAACCAGTGCAGCAGCAGCCGCATCGTCGGCAGCCGGGTGGTGGCCCGAGGGGGCCAGTCCGAGGGTGAGGCGAAGTCCGCGAGCCCCACGCCCGGTCAGGCTTTCATGTCGAAGGGGTCGTGCTCGGTGATGATCTTGTCGATACGGGCCTGTTCGACCCTGCTCGTGACTTCCTGCGACTCCTGCCGGTCGCGCACGCACTTGGCGAGCGTGAAGGAGGAGCTGACCAGGAACAGCACGCCGAGCGCGAGGAATCCGCGCTCCCAGGGGCCGACCGGCAGCCACACCACGCCGATGGCTACCGCGAGCAGTGACACGCCGAAGGCGATGGCGGCCTGGGCGAAGAAGGCCGTGGTGGTCGGCCGCTCAATGGATGTCGTCATGCGCCCATCGTGATACGGCCCCGACACACCGTCATGAGTACGAGTACTCACTCGCCGTCCCAGTACTTCGCGAGACCGCCACGGCCCTCGCCTCACCAACTTCAGCGGTAGAGCAGGTACTTCCGCCGCGCGCGTTCGAAGTCCCGTACGTCGCCCCGCCAGTGGGTCGCGATCTCCTCCGGTTCCGCGCCCGAGTCGATCATCTTCCGCAGCCTGGTCGAACCGGAGAGCTTGTCGATCCAGTACGGACGCTCCTTGTCCCAGTCGTCCTCACGCCAGGCGAACTCGTCGTATCTGCTGGCCTCCACCAGCATGGCGACCGCGGCCGGGACGGGCTCGAAGCGGCGCGGGTCCGTGACGAAGAGCTGCACGCCCGCGCAGGTCTTCTCCTTGTGCTTGCTGAAGGTCGGCACGAAGTAGCACTCGCGGAAGCGCACGCCCGGCAGTTCGCGGGCGTTGAGCCGGTCACTGTAGTGATAGTCGAGGTAGGGGGCGCCGATGAACTCGAAGGGACGCGTGCTGCCGCGGCCCTCGGAGAGGTTGGTGCCCTCGAAGTAGCCGGTGCCCGGGTACGCGGTCGCGGTCTCCGGAGTCGGCATGTTGGGCGACGGCGGCACCCAGGGGAGGTCGTTCTCGACCGCCAGGGAGTCCGGTTCCCAGCCACGGAGTTCGACGACCTCCAGGTCGACCCGGCCACCGTCCCCCTCGTCCGGCAGCAGCTCGCCGTTGAAGTAACGGGCCAGTTCGCCGACCGTCATGCCGTGTTGCTGGATGATCGGCTTCAACCCCACGCCGGACGTGAACTTCTCGGTCATCATCGGGCCGTCGGCGCGACGGCCGACCGGGTTGGGCCGGTCCAGCACCACGAACCGGGCGTCGATGGCCCGGGCCGCGACCATCGCCTGGTACATCGTCCAGATGTAGGTGTAGAAGCGTACGCCGACATCCTGGATGTCGAAGACGATGGTGTCCGCGCCAGCTTTATTGAAGAGCTGTCGCAGCTTCTTCTCGTCGGCGCCGTAGGCGTCGTACACGGTCAGGCCAGTACGCGGATCTTCGAACTCCGGTTCCGACTCCCCCGCTTGGCCGCTGCCACGGAAGCCGTGTTCCGGGCCGAACACGCCGACGATGTTCAACTCGTCCCGCGCGGCCATCGAATCCACGATGTGGCTGGTGTCCTGCAGCACCCCGGTCGGATTGCTGATCACCCCGACCTTACGGCCCCGCAGCGTCGACCAGCCGTCGGCGGCGGCCCGATCGGCACCGGGCGTGACGCGATGCTTCGGCCGTCCCGGGGCGGCCGAAGCCGACGTGGCGGAGACCAGGGGTGCGGACAGCGCGGCGGCGGTGCCACCGGCGAGGAGGCTACGGCGGGTAGGCATGCGGGGAAGCTATCCAGCGCGGCGTAGCGGGACAAGGGGCCACGCACGGCTGCAATGGTCTAGAGCACTGGCATGGCAGGCGGGTGCGGCCCCCGGCGTCGGAGTGGGTAGCGCACGGCGAGCGACGGGACTGGCTCAGCCGACCGGAACCGCGTTCCGCACGGCCGCGCCGCCGGCGAGTACGCCCTCCGCCGTCCCCGTCCCTTCGTCCTTCGGTGACGGTTGGCCCCTCAGGGGCACGGGGTACGGGCGCTGCTCCGGAGCCGGCGACGCGGTGTCCTGGCCGAGCAGCCGCAGCAGCCCGCGGGCGGCGGTACGCCCCGCGCGGTTCGCGCCGATCGTGCTGGCCGAGGGACCGTAGCCGACCAGATGCACCCGCGGGTCACCTATCACCCGGGTACCGTCCAGGGCGATTCCCCCGGCCGGCTCACGCAACCGCAAGGGCGCGAGGTGTGCGACGACCGGCCGGAACCCGGTGGCCCACAGCAGCGTGTCAGCGGAGACCGTGTGGCCGTCGGGCCACCGCACCCCCTCCGGTGTGATCCGCTCGAACAGCGGGTGGCGGGTCAGCAGGCCGCTCTCCCGAGCCCGCCGTATCGCCTCGTTCATTGGCAGACCGGTCACCGATACGACGCTGCGCGGCGGCAGCCCGTCCCGTACCCGTTCCTCGACGCGAGCCACCGCCTCCCGGCCTTCCTCGCTGCCGAACGGGCCCTCGCGGAAGAGCGGTTCGCGACGCGTCACCCAGGTGGTGTGTGCCGCCACCGGGCCGATCTCCAGCAGGTGCTGCACGGCGGAGGTCCCGGCACCGATCACGACGACCCGTTTGTCGGCGAACGCCTCGGAATCGGGTCCCGGATAGTCCGCGGTGTGCAACTGCCGGCCCCGAAAGTCGCGCCGCCCCGGGAAGTACGGCCAGAACGGCCGGTCCCACGTGCCCGCGGCGCTCACCACACCGCGGGTGCGCCAGGTGCCGGCGGAGGTCTCGACGAGCAGGAGTCGCGGGTCGTCCGGCGCTTCTCGTACGGCACGCACGTGGACGGGGCGACGTACCCTCAGGCCGAAGGCGTTCTCGTACGCGGCGAAGTAGTCGCCGACCACCCCCGAGGACGGCCGGTCCGGGTCGGCCTCGACGCCCGCCTCGCTCAGTTCCATGCCGGGCAGCGCGTGCATGCCGTGCACCCTGTCGTACGTCAGAGTCGGCCAGCGGAACTGCCAGGCGCCACCGGGACGCGGGGAGTGGTCCAGGACGACGAAGTCCCGCCCGGCGGTGAGGCCGAGCCGACGGAGGTGGTAGGCGCTGGAGAGGCCGGCCTGACCGGCGCCGATGACGACGATGTCGACGTGCTGCATGACCTGGTAACGAGCGGGGGCGGCTCGTTCTTCCCGGGAGTTGCGGGCCGGACGTGCCGGACGGCCTACCGGCCTTGGCGCGGCCTGGCCGAGGCGGCTGCTCCGGAGTACGGACACGGGCGTGCACCATGGACGTCATGAGCGACACACTGCGTACCCACGTCCTTGAGGTCACCACCGGGTCGAGTGAGGTGGTCACCGACCTCACCGATGAGTGTGCCGCTTTCCTGCGGCAGGCGGCTGGGGGCCGGGACGGCCTGCTCAACCTCTTCGTACCCCACGCCACAGCGGGCGTGGCCATCCTGGAGACCGGTGCGGGCAGCGACGAGGACCTGCTGGCCGCGCTACGGGATCTGCTGCCGGCCGACGACCGCTGGCGGCATCGGCACGGCAGCCCCGGGCACGGGCGGGACCACGTCCTGCCGGCGATCGTGCCACCGCACGCGACCCTGCCGGTGCTGGGCGGACGATTGGAACTGGGCACCTGGCAGTCGGTCTGCCTGGTGGACACGAACGTGGACAACCCGGACCGGAAGGTGCGGTTGAGTTTTCTGGGCTAGGCCTGGGTGATGTCGCCATGCACCTGCCCGGTAGGTCACGAGGTACGTGGATGTCTCCCGTTTCGCCTACGCGACGGGTTCGGAAGGTGATGCGTGATTCCTGTTCCCGTGTTTGCACATCCGCGCGGGCGTTGACAATCGCATTCGCCCACCGTCTGTCGTACCCGTCGACTACCGTGTACGAGGTTGTGGCCTGCTCCACGGCCCCCTTTCAGGCAGTGAAGCCCCAGTGCCGCAGGCGTGCGGCCAGGATCGAGGACCGAGGACGACTTGCATACCACTCCCCTGAGCCCTGAGGACCCCGTCACGCTGGGCGGTTTCGAACTCCAGGCGCGCATCGGGCAGGGAGGCATGGGGCGGGTGTTTCTCGGTGAGTCGCCCGGGGGTGAGCCCGCGGCGGTGAAGGTGATCAAGCCCTCAGTGGTGGACTCGGAGTCGAGACTGCGCTTCGCCCAGGAGGTTGAGGTCCTGAAGACGGTCTGGGGCCCGCGTATCGCGGCGTTGATGGGCTACGACGCCGAGGCCGAACAGCCTTGGCTGGCCACGGAGTACGTGGAGGGCGCCGACCTCGGCAAGCATGTGAAAGTGCACGGTCCCATGGGATGCTTGCTCGTCGCCGCGCTCGGCGCGATCCTCGCGGAGACCCTGGCCTCCGTACACGACCAGGGCCTGCTCCACCGGGACCTCAAGCCCGCGAACGTACTGCTCGGCCCCAACGGGCCCAAGATCATCGACTTCGGACTCGCCGTCTTCGCCGAGTCGAGCATCTCTCTCACCGCCCCGGACCAGGTGGTCGGCACTCCGGTGTGCATGGCGCCCGAACAGGCGGCGAATCTGAAGCCGCTGAGCAGCGCCGTGGACGTGTATTCGCTCGGGGCCGTGCTGCTGTTCGCCGCCACAGGGCACTACCCGTACCGAGCCGCCACCCCGTATCTCGTCTTCCAACAGGTCACCGATCCGAACGCGGTCCCCGATCTCTCCGGGGCACCTGAGGAACTCACCCCGCTCCTCGCCGACATGCTCGCCCGGTCCGCTGAGGACCGGCCCTCCTTGACAGAGGTGGTGCGGCATTGTCGGAGCCTCATCGAGGCACAGGGTATGAAGATCGCACAGGCGCGCCGTCGGCTCACCGCCTATGCGACATCGATGGCACAGCAGGATGTCCCCGAGGCGGCCGACCTCGGCGGGCCGCTGTCGACGGCTCCCTTTCCCGCCCTGAGCACCGTGTCCGACCCGCCACGGTCCGGGCAGGAGGGCGGGACGCGGCCCGACTCCGAGGAGCCGCGGACCGCCACCTCGCAACCGTCCGACACCACCGGGCGCGACACTCCTGAGCCGCCCTCGTCTTCCGTGTGCGACTCCCCGGTGTCCGCCACAGGCCCGGAACGCTCGCAGCCCGAGCCGCGGGAGCCGCAGTCGCCGCACTTGGGTCGGCAACGAAGCGCGTCCGTCCGGCACACGGTCCTGCATTCCAAGCAGGCCCGTACGACCGCGGCACAGCTCCGCCGGACGTACGCGGCCGGCGCCCCGTTCTGATATGACGCCCACCGAGCGGGCCCGTCCCCGTTTGGTGCCGCACCGACTTCTGTCCCTTCCACCGCGCCGCTGGGAGACAGACCGACGGCGGCTCCTCCGCGCGCGGGACCCCGCCTCGTCCCGCCGCAGACCGACCGACCAGGAGGCCCTCGGGTGACCGCCGACCAGACCACCGCAGACGCCCCGGAAACGACAGCGGGCCGCTCGGATGCCCAGTTCCCGGCCGGTGCGCAGATCCTCGTGCGCGACGAGGTGTGGCTGGTGCGCAACACCAAGCGGACCACGCACGACGGCACGCTCATCGAGGCCGTCGGCGCCTCGGAATTCGTACGGGACCAGGAGGCGGTGTTCTTCACCAACCTGGACCGTGTTGAGCTGCTCGACCCGCGCGCGACCCGGCTCGTCCGGGACGACTCGCCCGCCTTCCGCCGCTCACGGCTCTACCTGGAGGCCGTACTCCGCAAGACCGCACTGCCGCAGGCGGAGCGCGGCCTGGCGCTCGCCGACTCCTTCCTCCTCGACCCCCTGCCCTACCAGCAGCGCCCCGCCGAACTCGCTCTCTCCGGGCGGAACCTGCGGCCTCGACTGCTGATCGCGGACGTCGTCGGTCTCGGCAAGACCCTCGAAATCGGACTCACCCTCGCGGAGTTGATCCGCCGCGGCCGCGGGGAACGCATCCTCGTCATCACCCCGCAGCACGTGCTGGAGCAATTCCAGCAGGAGGTGTGGACCCGCTTCGCGGTCCCGCTGGTACGCCTCGACTCGGTCGGCATCGAGCGCATCCAGCGGGAGATCCCGGCGGGCCGCAACCCGTTCACCTACTTCAAGCGCGTCATCGTCTCCATCGACACGCTCAAGAACACCGACCAGTACAAGCACCACCTGGAGCACATCCGGTGGGACGCCGTCGTCATCGACGAGTCCCACAACCTGATCAACAAGGGCTCTCTGCGCAACCAGCTAGCCCAGACCCTCGCCCCGCGCACCGACGCCCTCATCCTGGCCTCCGCGACCCCGCACAACGGTGACGCGCGCTCCTTCGCCGAGCTCATCTCCCTCCTGGACCCCACAGCCATCCGGGACCCCGAGCACTACCGTGCCGAGGACATCGAGCACCTCTTCATCCGCCGTACGAAGGTCAGCCCCGAGGTCCGCGACCAGATGAAGGGCCAGTGGGCCGACCGCGGGCCCTCCCGCGCAGTGCACGCGGAGGCCACCCCGGCCGAGGAGAAAGTCTTCGAGGAACTGGCCCGGGTGTGGCTGCCCGCGGACGGCGCCCCGTCCGTCAGCGACGTTCCGCTCTTCCCGTACACGCTCCTGAAGTCCTTCCTCTCCTCACACAAGGCGCTGGTCGCGACGGTGGACAGCCGTATCAGGACCCTGGGCAAGAAGGCGGAGGAGAGTGGTGACGCCCAGGCTGTGTCCGCCGAGCTGACGGCCCTCCAGCGGCTCCGCGAGCTGGCCGACGGGATGACACAGGACGACTCCGGGAAGTTCCGGGCGCTCGTCGAGCAGCTCAGGGAGATCGGGGTCGGACCCCGGTCGGCCACTCGGGCAGTGGTCTTCTCCGAGCGGGTCAAGACGCTGGAGTGGCTGGCCGAGACCGTCCCGGCCGCCCTCGGCTTCAAGGGAAAGGCGGCGAAGGAAGCCGGTCGGGTCATGCACGGCGGGCTGACGGACGAGCAGCAGATGCAGTGCGTGGAGGACTTCGGTCTGGCGGACACCCCGGTCCGCATCCTGTTCACCGGCGACGTCGCCTCCGAGGGCGTCAACCTGCACCGCCAGTGCCACCAGCTGGTCCACTACGACGTGCCCTGGTCGCTCATCCGCATCGAGCAGCGAAACGGCCGTATCGACCGCTACGGGCAGGCGCACCAGCCGCAGTTCCGCGCGCTCATCCTCACCAGCGCGGTCGATGGCGCCAAGGACGACACCCTCGTCTCCGAGCGCCTGCTGGAACGCGAGGACGAGGCACACCGCGCACTCGGCACAGCGGAGGCCGTCTCCGGCCTCTACCGTGCGGAGGCGGAGGAGAAGTCCCTCGTACGGGACCTGCTGCGCGGCCGCACCGTCGACGAGTCCCTTGACGCGAGCGGCCAGGGAGGAGCGGAGAGCGGCGACGGCGGCATGGACGACTTCCTCGCCGACTTCTTCGGCGCGGTCGGCGACGAACCCGAAGGCGTCACGGATGCCTCGGTGCCCCGCGCCCACGTCCCGCGCCTGTTCACCTCCACCCGCGAGTTCCTGGATGAGGCGCTGCGCGAGGTGTTCCCGGACGCGCGGAAGAGCCTCGACCTGGACACCGACCCCGAAACCGGCCTCATCTCCCTCGTCCCGCCCGCCGACCTCGTGCACCGCCTCAAGGCCCTGCCCCCGGACTACGTCCGCGAACAGCGCCTTCGCGAACGCCTGTTGGTGACGTTGAACCGTCGCCTGGCCGAGCACAGCCTCCAGCGCGCCCGTGAGTCGGCCACCACCAGCTGGCCGGAGATCTCCCTGCTGACCGACCTGCATCCGGTGGTCGAGTGGCTGACGGACAAGGTCCTGGTCCGCCTGGACCGCCAGGAGGCCCCCGTCCTCACCGCCGACGTCGAGCGCCCCACCTACCTCGTCCAGGGCATCTACTCCAACAAACAAGGGCGTCCCACCGTCGTCCAGTGGATGGCGGTCACGACGGACGGCTCCGGCGTCGGCCCCGACGGCTGCTCGGTCGACGGTGACATGGTGGAGGTCCTCCGCCGGGCCGGCGTCGGCCCCTCCATGGCCAACCCGGCCACCCCGCACGACACCACCGCCCTCACCGAAGCCATCCCCGCTGTGCTGGACGCAGCCGAAGCCTTCCTGGAAGAGCACCGCGAGGCTTGGGACGAGCCGCTGCGCGGGCCGATCGAGGAGTACAAGCTGCGCCTGGGGGACTGGGAGCAGCCGACCCTCTCCGGCGCTCCGGCCGAGGGCCACACCTCGAAGAAGCGGCTGGCCTCTCTCGCCGACTCCCTCCTCACCACGGGCCGCCCCATGCTCCGCGTCCTGGCCGTCCTCACCCCCGCCTGACACCTCCCGCCGACACCGCGAAGGTCACCGACAATGACGTACGACTCCCTGGTCAACCGCGGCGACTACTTCTCCGCGCACTACCTGGCCGAGATCCTCCCCAAGGACATCAAGTCCGGCCTCCTCGCGCGGTGGAAGCAGCGAGAAGAGGCGGCGGCAGGGGAGGACCGCCCCGAGGACGTGCTCCCCGTCACTCCGCGCGCGGGCCTGCGCGCGCTGCGCCGCCCGTACTTCCAGGCCCGCTCCTTCTTCGCCACGGGGGAAGACCAGGGGCTGGACGAGCGCCCCGCCAGGACCGACGACGACGCGCTCACCTACGACTCGCCCGAGTGGTGCACGCGCGTACGGGCCCTCAACGCCGAGGTGCTGCGCGCCCTCGGATTCGACGCCAAGCCCGCCACCCTCACCGTCGAACGCGCCGACCAGTCCCACGAGGTACGGGTCGCACACGCCGAGAAGGGCCTGGTCGCCCTCGACTGCGGCTGGGCGACCAAGCCGGACGACGCCCTGGACGCCGACGGCGCGGGCCGCCTGCTGGAACCGCTGCGCCTCGACGCCCAGAGCACCGTGGCCACGGGCTCGAAGCTGGCCGCCTTCCTCTTCGCCGCCGAGGACGCGCCCCGCTACGTCCTGCTGCTCGCCGGGGGCGTCGTCGTCCTCGCCGACCGGGCCGCCTGGGGCGAGGGCCGCTATCTCGCCGTCTCCCTCGACGCGGCTCTGGAACGCAACGACACCAGGAACGGCGGCGAACTGGACACGGTGGCGGCCCTGTTCGGCGCCGACTCGCTCCGCACCCCCGAGGAGGGCGGTGAGAACCCCCTCGCCGAGCTCGTCGGCAAGTCGGCAAAGCACGCGGTCGGCGTCTCCAGTGAGCTGCGTGACGGGCTACGTACCAGCATCGAGCTCATCGCCAACGAGGTCCTGGACCGTTTGCACGAGGCGGGCGTACGGCCCGAGCAGGTCAAGGAACTCCCCGAGCTGAGCCGCCAGCTGACCCGCGAATCACTCCGCTACCTCTACCGCGTCCTCTTCCTCCTCTATGCCGAGGCCCGCCCCGAACTCGGCATCCTCCCCGCCGACTACCCCGAGTACCAGCAGGGCTACGGCCTGGGCCGGCTCGGTGAACTCGTCGCCGAACGTGACCTCGTCGACGAGAAGTCCCGGACCGGCTTCTATCTCTACGAATCCCTCGACCTCCTCTTCCGCAGGGTCCAGGAGGGCTACCGCCCCCGCCGCACCCACGGCGCCGCGGCGGAGCAGGCGGGGGAGGCCGAGCAGGCCGAGGCGGCCGACGGCGAGCGGGCCTCGGAGGATATCGGGCTTCGCTTCGAACCTCTCCACTCCAAGCTCTTCGAGACCGAGTCGATCCGCCTCATCGGCGAGCAGGCCGTCCGCGACCCGCGCACGGACTCCGACGCGGAGGCGGCCACCGGCGAGGAACGCTTCATCGACACCCGCCTGCGCAACGCCACCCTCTACCGCGTCCTGCGCCTGCTCATGCTCACCCGCGGCAAGAAGGGCGAACGCGGCGGCTTCATCTCGTACGCCCAGCTCGGCATCAACCAGCTCGGCGCGGTCTACGAGGGCCTGATGTCGTACTCCGGCTCCATCGCGGGCGAAGAGCTGTACGAGGTCGCGAAGAACGGCGACTCCAAGGACGGCTCCTGGATGATCCCCGCGAGCCGCATCGGAGAGTACCCGGACGACGTGTTCGTACGGGTCAAGGACGAGGACACCGGTGAGGAGCGGCGGGCGCGCTACGCCCCCGGCTCTTTCGTCTACCGCCTCTCCGGCCGCGACCGGCAGACCTCCGCCTCGTACTACACCCCCGAGTCCCTGACCCGCGTCACCGTTCAGCTGGCCCTCCAGCACCGACTCGACCAGGACGGTGAGGACACCCCGGCGCGGGAGCTGCTGGAGTGGAGGATCTGCGAGCCCGCGCTGGGCTCGGGGGCGTTCCTCAACGAGGCCATCAACCAGGTCGCGGCGGAGTACCTGCGGCGCAGGCAGGACGAGCTGGGCGAGGCGATCGATACGGAGAAGTACGCCGTCGAGCTGCAGAAAACCAAGGCGTACATCGCCCTGCACAACTCCTACGGCGTCGACCTCAACTCGACCGCCGTCGAACTGGCCGAGGTCTCGCTGTGGCTCAACACCATGCACCCCGGCATGGAAGCCCCCTGGTTCGGCCTCCACCTCCGGCGCGGCAACTCCCTGATCGGCGGCCGGCGCGAGGTGTACGGGCCGGAGAAACTGAAGAGGGGCGGCTGGCTCGGCACCACCCCCGAACGCTTCCCGCTGGCCGACTCCCAGGGCGGGCGCGGCCTGCCGGAGGGCGCCGTGCACCACTTCCTGCTTCCGGCGAAGGAGTGGGGCGCGGTCGCGGCCGAGAAGGAGGCCAAGGCGCTCGCCCCGGAGGCGGCCAAGGCGCTGGGCGCATGGCGCAGGACGCTCGCCAAGTCGCCGACGAAGAAGCAGACCGAACGCTTGCAGGGCTTGGCGCGCCGTGCCGAGTACCTGTGGGGCCTGGTGGCCCGGCGCCTGGAGATCTCCGAGCGAGAGATCTCGCGCCGCATCGACGTGTGGGGCGCGGAGGACGGCTGGCTCCGCTCGCCCGAGGTGGCCGTACCGCGAGACAAGGTCCTCGCCGACCTGGAGGCGCCCGACACTCCCTACTGGCGCCTCAAGACCCTGATGGACGCCTGGTGCGCGCTCTGGTTCTGGCCGGTCCAGAAGGCCGCGCTGCTGAACGGCACGGACGAACAGTACGAGCGCGAGGCGCAACGCGCCGACTCTGGCGCCCAGGCGGACGCGGCGGAGGACGTGCTCTACACCTACGAGACCGTCGACCTCCTGGGCGAGGTGACGTCCGTCCAGGCGAAGCGCGCCACCAAGCACCAGAAAGGAGGCCGCAAGGAAGCGGTCAAGGGCCAGCGCCGCCGGGTCATTCCCCTCGCGGACCTGTACGGCTGGCTCGACTTCGCCGAGGCGCTGCTCGGCACCCAGGACGTGCCCGAGGACTCCTTCGTCGCCACCTTCGCATCACTGGAGGAGCTGGAACTCTACGAGGACCAGCTCCCCGACTGGATGGGCATGCGCCGCTGGCACCGCCTCCCCAACCGTTTCCCCTGGCTGAAGACGGCCAACGAGGTAGCCGACCGCCAGGGCTTCTTCCACTGGGAGCTGGAGTTCGCCCAGGTCTTTGCCCGGGGCGGCTACGACTTGCAGGTGGGGAATCCGCCGTGGGTTCGGCCGCAGTGGCATGAGGACCAGGTCCTCGCTGAGCAGGAGCCATGGTTCACGCTGTCTGAAAAGCCAAGCGCGTCGGAGTGGCGTCTACGCAAGGAGGAACTGCTCAAGGCGTCAGACGACAACAGTTCCTACTTCCTGGACGAACTAGCATCGAATACTGGGCTGGTAACCGCGCTAGGTAGCCCGGTCGCCTATCCGCTGCTAGTGGGAACGAAGGGTGACCTCTACCGTGCATTCGTGGCACAGGTTTGGCAGCACATTGCGCAGTACGGCAGTGCAGGTCTCATCCACCCAGACACGCACTTCGGCGGAGTGCGGGAGGGAGCAATCCGAGCTGCCGCGTACCGGCATCTGCGGGTGCACGCACATTTCGTCAACTCCGCGAACTGGGCATTCGAAGACCTCTCCCGATCCCAGGAATTCGGGATGCACGTTTACGGTACGTCGCAGGAGCCTGATTTTCTACACGTTAGTCAGCTTCGCGGCGCCGATGTCCTGCCTGACTCGCTGTACCACGATGGGCAAGGCCCGATGCCCGGCATCAAACACAATGGTTCGTGGGATATTCGGCCGCATCGCGAGCGGGTGGTACACGTGGACGCGGCCCTGCTGGATAGTTGGCAGGCCTTAACGAGTTCAACGGGCGGATCGGTGCAGACTCCTCTTTTGTATCCGGCAGTCGTCAGTGAACAGGGCGCAGTGGAGGCGCTTGCTGACTATCCCAATAGCCTCGCGGACTACGGTCCGTTGATCACAACGGGGTACGACGAAGGCGCTGCCAAGAGGGAGGGGCTCATCCGCTGGGGCAACCAGGTCGTAAGCGAGCTCACGGATGTGATTCTGCAAGGGCCTCACTTCTCATGTGCAACCCCCTTCTCGAAGGAGCCGATGATTCCCTGCCGCAATCAAAGGCACTGGGATACGCTCACGCCAACGGAACTGCCCGGCGATCACGTCCCCGTGACTAACTACGTGAGGGCCACCGATGAGCGGACATATCTCGCGAACCAGGACTCTTGGTTCGGAAAGCCGCACACTGAATTCTTCCGGCTGGCTTGGCGAAGGATGATCCCCTTCAACACAAGCCGCAGTCTACAAGCTGCCCTCATCCCGCCTGGCCCCGCCCATGTGCACACAGTGCAGTCCCTGGCCTTGGAAGACAATCGGCTCACAGCCCTCAACGCAGGTTTCTGGGCGGCGCTTCCCCTTGACTACCTGCTGCGAATCACGGGCCGTCCCGATCTCCAGACCAGCGAGGCCCGCAAGATGCCGGCCCCTGAGTCAAGTCACCCCCTCGCTTCCGCTCTTCTCCTGCGCGCCCTCCGTCTGAATGCTCTGACGGCCCACCACGCCCCGCTCTGGGAAGAGCTGTTCGATCCGCGCTGGGCGGCTTATGAGGACTGGGCCAACCCCGACTGGCCCGGCCTGAAGCCTCTCACCGCCGACCTCAGGCCAAGCTGGGAGTACGCCACCCCTCTCCGTACCGAGCATGCCCGCCGCGCCATGTTGGTCGAGCTCGACGCCCTAGTCGCCGTTTGGCTCGGCATCACCGCCGACCAACTCGTAGCAATCTTCAAGTCCCGCTTCCCGCAGCTGTACGACTACGAGGCGGCGACGTACTTCGACGCCAACGGACGTAAGATCGCAGGGGATTTCAACACCTACGGTCACGGTCAGACCAAGCAGGACTACATCGACCTGCTCGCACACCTGGAGGACCCGACCAACACTCCGCCACCCGACGGATATTCAGCGCCGTTCTACAAGGCTGACCGGGAGACCGAGATGCGGGCGGCGCATGCCACGTTCCAGGCTCGGCTGGATGCGGAGATCGCCGCCGGGCGCTGGACTCCGCAACGAAGCTGATACTCGCCCGCTCCGGCTTCCCCGTCCTGCCCTCCCCGCGAGATAGGTGACATTCTTCATGTCCGACCGCCTGCTTGAACTTCACGTGGAGAACTTCCGCAGTCTGCGCGACGTGACCGTTCCGCTCCGTCCGTTGACGGTCCTCGTCGGGCCGAACGCTGCGGGGAAGTCCAACGTCCTTGAGGTGTTCGATTTTCTCGCCGACGTCATCCGTACGGACCTCCAGCCTGCTCTGGACTCCCGGGAGGGGTTCGACGAGATCGCCTTCTGGGGCGGGTCCAAGCCCCCGCCCTCGCTGAAGATCGGGCTGAAGGCGACCTGGACCACCAACGCGACCGCGAACACCCCTGACGAGTACCAACTCACCGTGCGGAGAAGGGTGTTGAAGTCCGGCGCCGAGAGCCTGTCGCGCAGTGAGTCCTTCCGGTTCAAGCGCACGCAGGGACGGGGACGGCGCATCACCATCTCCGGGGATTCTGCGCAGGTCACCGACAAGAAGGCGGGCAAGGAGTACGACAGCGGCAGCTTCGGTATCCAGCGGCTGAGCAGTGGTCTGTCCACGCTCCCGCGGCTGGCCTCCTCGGACGGCGGTGCGGAGGTGTCCCGGTTCGCCCAGCAGCTCTCCTCCTTCCAGGTGTTCGACGTGGACGTGGCGGCGGCCCGGCAGCCGTACCGTCTGCGCCGCCGCGCCCGGCTGGTCGACCTGTCCCCGCAGGCGGACAACCTGGCCGAGTTCCTGATGTACCTCAGCTCCGAGGACGAGGACGCCTGGGCATCCCTGGTGGATGACGCGCGCACCGTGCTGCCGCAGCTGGAGAACATCGAGTTCGCCACCTTCGGCGGCGCCTCCGACCAGGTCACCGTCCTGCTCCGGGAACGCGGGCTGCGCCGCCCGACACCGCTCGCCTACGCCTCGTACGGCACCGTGCGCCTGCTCGGCCTGCTCGCGCTTCTCTACGACCCACATCCGCCAGCCCTCACCTGTGTCGAGGAGATCGACCACGGACTGCACCCGCAGGCACTGTCCCTGATCGTGCAACGGCTGCGTGAGGCGTCGAGCCGCAGCCAGTTCCTCGTCGCCACCCACTCGCCGGCCCTCGTGGACCAGCTCCTCCCCGAGGAGATCGTGGTCTGCGAACGTGACGGGGAGGGGGCATCGATCATCCCCGCGCTGACGGTTGACGACGTGCGGGAGATCGTCGAGGAGAGCGGGGACCAGCCGCTGGGTGACCTCTGGTTCTCCGGCGTGCTCGGGGGCGACCTCAACGGGGGTGAGATGTGAGCCGTCGGGGGGCCAAGGGGGCCGGAGTCGGGCGCGGAGTAATCGTCCTGGCCGGGGAGGACGCGAACGACTGCCAGATCCTCGCGGAGTTCATCAAGGCGCATCATCCCGGCCTGGGCGATGCCAAGATCGTCAGGATCAACGATCCGGTCCGGCTCAAGAAGAAGACGGGGGCCACGCTGGAGGAGAACGTACGCGTCCTCGTGGGCAAGGCGAAGGGCAGGGCGCTCCGGGAGAAGGGCCCGCTTGTCGGCTTCGCCGTGCACGAGGACCTGGACGACTACGCGGGCAACCGCTACCGGACCGTTCGGCAGGCGGTCTCCGCGGAGCTGAGCCGACAGTGCCCTGCCGAGGCCGCCTACGCGCTGGCCGCGTGGGAGTCGGAGAGTTGGCTGCTCCTGTTTCCCGAGGCGTTCGCGCAGGTGCGTCCCAAGTGGAAGGTTCCGGCCCAACTGCGCGGCAAGGACACGGGGTTGATAGACAGCCCGAAGGAGAAGCTGAAGCGAGGTCTGGGCTCCCCGTCCTTCCGCGAGAGTGACGGCCCGGCTATCGCCAAGAAGGCCTTGGAGAAAGGGCTGCTCACCGCACCGGTGGGGCGGAATACCTCACACAGCGACCTCGTCGCTGAGCTCGCCCACTGGCCCACGCACACGTGACACGCACGTGCCCTGCGGTCTGCCGGGCAGGCCGCAGGGCACCGGTAGTTGGCCTGCGTCAGGCGCTGTGCTGGGTCGCGAACGCGACGAACTCTGACCAGGCAGTGGGGGAGAGGTCCAGCACGGGCCCTCCCACAACCTTCGAGTCCCGCACGTGCAGCACGTCAGGGCAGGAGGCGACCTCGACACACGCGTCGTCCTTGTCGCTGCTGTGGCTGCTCTTGACCCAGCTCAGGGCAACCTCCACGCACTCGCCGCCTTCACCGCTGCTGTAGCTACTCTTGAACCAGTGCAGCCCATCGACCTTCTGTGTGGCCTTTTCGGTGGTCATCTCTCTCCCAGCAGCTTCTCTGCGAAGTCCAGCGACTCCGTTGGTGTCAGTGCTTGCGCTCGCAGGATTCCGTACTGTTCCTCGAACTCTCGCACCGGCTTCCGCTCTGTGTAGAGACGGCTGTGCCGCTGCACCTCTACGTACGCGATCCTCCGTCCTTCCTGCGTCTCGATCAAGGTGAACGGGCCTGCCAGACCTGCGTGTTCGCTTCGTTCCATCGGCATGATCTGGATCTCCACGTTGCGGCGGTGCCCGCACAAGAGGAGGTGCTCCAGCTGACCGCGCCAGACATTCCACCCGCCGATGGGCCGCCGCAGGACCGCTTCTTCGATCACGAAGCTGACCGTCGGCATGGGTACTCGATCGAAGATTGCTTGGCGTTCGAGGCGAGCCGTTACGCGCTGATCGACGGTGTCCGCGTCCAGTAGCGGACGGCGCATCTGGAAGACCGCCAGAGCGTACTCCGTTGTCTGGAGCAGTCCTGGAACTGCTTGGTTGGCGTAGACATGGAGCTCAACCGCTTGGGCCTCCAACCGCGCCGCGTCCTGGAAGAACGCCGGGTACTGGGCCCGCTCGATCTCCTTCTTCGCCGCCTTCAACGTCCCGCCCGCGTCGAGCACTTCGTCCGCCTGGTCGATGAAGGTCGGCAGCGGGATGCGTTTGCCCTGTTCGAAGGCGGCGATGGTCGAGGGCGCGTAGCCCACTCGCGAGGCGAACTCCGACCGGTCCATCCCCGCTCGCTCCCGCAGTGCCTTCAACTGCTGCCCGAAGACGACGACGTAGCCCCCGCCCGCTCCGGGCTCCGTTGCTTCCTCGCCGTCCGTGTCCCCGTACTGCTCTGGTTCGTCCATCTGGCCACCTCCAATCCTGTCCAATCGGCGGACCACGTCCCCCGGTTACGGCTCACCCCGCATACAGCCGCACACACCGCGCATACAACGGCCCGCGGTCCGCCTGTCACTCCTGGTAAACGCTATGCGTGGCCCGCCACCGTTTTCCCATGAACGACGCAAATGACAGGCCTGATTCCGAATCCCGGTGCTCCGGCCCCGCCCATCAGTTCGCCATGCACTTCACCTCCACCCCACGCGGCGCACGGCTCGCCCGGCGTCTCGTCTCGCACAGGCTCGACACCTGGGGCCACCCGTACACCTCGACCGCCAACGAGACCGTCACCGCGATCGCCGCTGAGCTGGCCACGAACGCCGTGCGGCACGGGCACGTTCCCGGCCGCGACTTCCACCTCCGCCTCACCGAGTCCGCGGGCCCCAAGCCCGTGCTCCGTATCGAGGTCACCGACACCCGCACCGAGCGGCAGCCAGGGCCCGTACCCGCCCCCGACGACGACGCCGAGCACGGGCGCGGCCTGCTCCTCGTCGCCGCCCTCGCCCGCGACTGGGGTACGGCCGCGTGCCCGTCGGCACCGGGCAAGACGGTCTGGGCGGAGTTGGGGGTGGCGAAGGCGGCGGGCGTGGTCGGCGGTCGGCCGTGATCCGGCGTCAGCTCATCGCGGTGCTGAGCATGGTGAGCGCCGAGGCGGTCAAGGAGGCCACGCCCGGTGCCCCGCCGCAGCGTTCGGCGAGTTGGCCGAGCATGGACTGTGCCATTGTCCGCCCGCTGTCCTCCGTGAGCTCCTGTTGGCGTACCAAGTCGAAGAGTGCGCGGCACTGTTCGGGTTCCGTGAGCTGGGCGCGTTCGCGGGTGAGCGCGGCGCCGAGCGCGTCGAGGGTCTCGGCCAGTCGGGCGTCGGCGGCGGGGTCGGTGTTCGCTTGGCGCTGCTGGGAGTTGCTCGCCCCCGGCTGGTTCTGGACGTTGCCCATGGAGCCGTTGTTGATGACGCCGGTGTTGAGGGTGCCGCTGTTCTGCAGGATGTACGTGGCCTGCTTGAGGAAGGCGCTGACGTCGACGTTGTGCTCCTGGAGGAAGCCCAGGACGGCCCGGAAGACACATCGCTGCAGCCAGTCGATGTGGCGCCGTGCGTCGTCGTACTGGAGCATGTCGTCCATCCGGAGCGAGGAGTACACCTCCCGCAGGCTCACCGGCCCCCGCCCGGGATCGGCCTTGGGTCTGGAGGGGGGCCGCATCGGACGCAGCCGGTCGAGGAGCGCGAACACGTCGAGGAACGCGTTGAGCGCGGTGCGCAGATGCCAGGCTGGTCCGGCCCGTTCGGCTGCTCGTACGCCTTCGCGGAGGGTGGGGTGCACGGGGTTGGTGACGTGGGGGCGGAGGGTGACGCGCAGGAAGTGGTGCTCGTAGGCGAAGCCGACGTACAGCGAGGTGACGAGCTCCCCGTCCCGGGAGACGATGCGTGCGCACAGCAGCCGTCCTGACTCCTTGACCTCCGTGGCGGCACCTTTGGCGCCGGTGCCCTCGCGGGCGAGGGTGAGCAGGGACTCCCACTCGGTTGTGGTGATGTCGTGCCAGCGTTCGGCGGAGACGGCGGCGACGTCGAAGATGTCGAGGCGGTTGTCCGGATGGTGGGTGGGTCGATGGTCGAGCAACTTGCCGAGCTCGTCGGCAACGTGGCTGTGCAGTTCCTCCGGGGTGAAATGGGTGACCGGTTTCCGTGTGCTCGCCCTCCCCAGGATTTCGTCCACACTGCGGAAGGCTTCGCGGACGAGGCGTTCCTGCCCCGACTCGGCGCTACGTGATTCCGCCGCGTCGGCCGCTGCCACGTCGATGCCGATCGCGTCGTCGGAGGACACGGTGCCCGCGCCCATGATGTGGTGCATCAGTTTGTCGCCCCAGTGCTCGCGCAGCACGTACGGGACGATGAGGCCGTTCCGCTCTGACGGTGTCCGGCGCAGTGCGCGGCGGCGGCCGGGACCGATCCACCATCGCAGGTCGCGGGTGCCCCGGCCGCGTACCCAAGGGGCCTTGTGGAATTGGGAGTAGGCGAGGATCCGGTCTGCGTAACAGGCCGCCCAGGTGCCTGCCAGAGCGACCGCCACCCCGGTCAGCGGGCCCAGGGCCGTGCCGGCGAGGACCGCGGCGGCGAGGGCGAGCACGAGCAGGAGGCGGCGTAAGTGGGTGAGGGCCTCCGCGGAGGCGGTGGTCTGCAGCACGGGGCCGAGGTGGAAGCCGTGTGGCGGGACTGGATGCCCGCGCCCCACTCGTTTGCGCACCCAGCGCAGGTACTCGTGGCCGAGGGGTACCGGAAGCTGCGTATCCGTGGGGCGTATGTCGGTCAGCAGCTTGTTCAGCGCGCGCTCACGTTTGTACGGCTTACGTCTGGTGAGGAGGATCCACAGGGCGCGCGGGGCGAGCCTGACGCTGTAGCCGCAGAACCTGGCGAGCTTCGTGGCGTGATCGGGACGGAGGTAGGAGGCGGCACACAGCCACCGGGCCACGTCGGACAGCGCCTCGTGGTCCGCTGTCTCCGCCGAGGGCGGACGCGTCGCTTCTTCGCCGGGGCGCCGCGGCCGGGGGATGCTGAGAGAGGGAGCTCCGGGCTCCTTGCGCAGGCTGAGCCGACGGCCCTTGCGTGGGCGATCCGGCTCGTGGAGCTCCCCGGCGGGGCTGTCCTCGTCGCTCTCGAATCCCGTACCGAGTCCCATGTCCCCCCGTCGTCCCCCGTGTATCGGCTCGGTGGCCAGAGTGGACGTGCCTGCCGCGGGGAGGGAAGGGGAGCCGCGCGTGTGCGAACATTTTGCGCCAACGGCTCCTGTAGTAGAGCAAGTTATGTGCGTAGCTGCCAAGGGGTGACATCGAGAGCGGGCGGCGCGATGTCCAAGGTGGGCGATACCTTGGCCTTTGATCGTTGCCGTGTCCGTCTCCCGGAAGGCCCCGTCGTGAAGCCCACCCTGGCCGCCGCTCAGCTGCGCGGCAGTCTGACGCAGTACCTCACGACGACGTACGCCCTGGCGGACGAGAACACCCGGATGGCGCTGGAGCGGTTCCTCGCGGATCCGGAGTCGGGCATCTTCCGCGGCCCGTATCTGCGCATCCGTACGCCGTTCCATGTGGCGGACGACGGGTGGCAGTCGGCGCTGGAGTGGCAGCCGGGCTTTCCCCCGTACCGGCACCAGGCACGGGCGTGGGAGCGGCTCAGCACCCTCAACGGGCCCGCCGAGCCGACGCTGGTGACGACAGGGACGGGCTCCGGCAAGACGGAGTCGTTTCTGGTGCCGGTACTGGACCACTGCCGCCGAGAGCGCGCGCGGGGCCGCCGCGGGGTCAAGGCCGTCCTGCTGTATCCGATGAACGCGCTCGCCACCGACCAGGCCGGACGCCTCGGCGAGTACCTCGCCCGCCCCGAGCTGGCACAGGTCACGGCAGGGCTCTACATCGGCGACAAGCCGGACACCGACTTCCGGCGGGTGATGACCCGGCGCGAGGAGATGCGTCTGACGCCCCCGGACGTCCTGATCACCAATTACAAGATGCTCGATCTGCTGCTCCAGCGTGCCGAGGACCGGCCGCTGTGGGCGGACGCCGATCTCGCCCACGTCGTGCTGGACGAGTTCCACACCTACGACGGGGCGCAGGGCACCGATGTGGCGATGCTGCTGCGGCGCCTCGCCTCGGCGGTGGGCGCGAGCCGGGACGGGCGGCCACTCGGCTCGGCCTGCCCGGTGGCGACGTCCGCGACGCTGGGCGAGGGCGGCGGAGACGCGAGCGCGCTGCTGGGCGTCGTCGAGCAGGTATTCGGGGTGCCGTTCGGGCCGGAGGCGGTCGTCGGGGAGGAGCGGCAGAGCGCCGACCAGTTCGTCGGGGAAGTGGACTACGAGTTCGACGAGCCGCCGAGTCCCAAGGAGGTCATCGAGGTCTCGGGCGGGCCGGGCGTCGAGTCCCGGCCCGACCTGCTGGACTTAAACTCCCTCGCTGCCCGGCTGCTGGGGCGGCGGGGGATCGACGCGTTCCAGATCGGCCGCCTGCTGAAGCGGCACGACTTCACACACGGCGTGCTGGCCCTGCTGAACGGCGATCCGTTGGACGAATGGGGGCTGCGCGACCGCATGGCCCGCTTCGGCTACGCCTGGGCACGCACGGCGAAGGAGAACCCGCGCCTCGCTCTGGAGGCGCTCTCCCGCTTCGTGGCCCTGCTCTCCTCCGCCTGCGACCCCGATTCCGACGCCCGCCGCCCCCGGCCGTTGCTGCACATCGAGGCGCACCTGTGGGTGCGGCCGGTCGGCAGGGTGCTGAGCGGTGTGAGCGGGTTCGCGGAGTTCCGGTGGTACGAGGACGAGCGTACGGCGGCCCGCAAGGCCGCGCTGCAGGCCGCGCCCTCCGTGGAGGACTCGACGGACAGCGCGGAGTGGCCCTCGTCCGACTCGCGACGGCCTGCGGCGCTGCCCGGATCCGACACGGTGCGCAGGCCTGCCCAGGCATTCCTCCCGGCGGTCTACTGTCGTACCTGCGGCCGCTCCGGCTGGGCCGCGCTGTCCCCGGAGGCCGATCCGCAGAAGCTGGAGACGAGCCCCACCAAAATCTGGCAGGCGGGCGTCGGCAGGGACAAGCGGCGGCTGCGCTACTTCATCTCGGCCACGGATGCCGAGGCGCGCGATGCCCTGGGCGCGCTCACGGGCGAGCGGGCGCGGCCGGCCGCCGGCGCGGGCGGTGTCGACCCGCTGTCCGTGGTGGTTCTCGACGGTGCTCAGGCCACGTACCGGATGCCGGCCGCCGAGGACGCGGAGGGGCTGCAGGACGCCTGGTTCGCGCTGGCTGTACTCGACAAGAAGACGGCGGACAAGGCCGCGAAGGACGACCGCTGCCCCGCCTGCAACACCGAGAACGGCATTCGCTTCCTCGGCACCGCCCTCGCCGCACTCGCCTCGGCCGCCGTGACCCAGCTCTTCACGGGCGGCCAGGAGATCGCGCTGGCGCCGGAGGAGCGCAAGACGCTGCTGTTCAACGACTCCACGCAGGACGCCGCACACCGCGCAGGCTATGTCGCCAACGCCTCGTACAAGTTCTCGTTGCGTTCCCTGATCGCCCACGAACTGGACATGTTCGGCGGGCCGCTGGCCCTCAACGACCTGATCGGGAACGTGCTGGAGAACGTGGACGACGCGCAGGCCCTGGCGGCCGTCGTGCCGCCCGACCTGCACGGCGAGGCCGGAGTGGACCGGCTGCTTTCGGGCCGGGGAACGGGCGACGCGCGGACGTGGAAGCTGATAGGGGAACGGCTCGCCTTCGCCACGGTGATGGAGTTCGGCCTCCGCTCCCGCCTGGGGCGGACGCTCGAACTGACGCGCACCACAGCGGCCGAGGTCGCGGTCGAGGATCCCGAGCGCGTCGTCGATCTGGCTCGCGACGTGCACCTGCAACTGCCGGGCCAGTTGGTGGCCGCGGACCGGCTGCCGACGCCCGATCGCTATCTCGCCTTCGTGCGCGGGCTGTTGGAGCGTCTTCGCCTGCGCGGCGGTGTGCGCCACCGCTGGCTGGACACCTGGCTGAAGGAGGTCGGCACCAACCAGTTCACGATTTCCGGGGGGCGCCCGACGGGCATGCCGGCGTTCCCCGAGGGGCGCGTCGCGCCCCCGCGGTTTCTGCTCGACGCCGTGAAGGACAAGAGCGCGTTCGACTCCGTCGCCGGGCGCGGCGGCTGGTACCAGGACTGGACGCGCCGCTGCCTCGGCCTCGACGCGGCCGGGGCGGCGGAGTATCTGCGGCGGCTGCTGCCCGTGCTGGCAGCGGAGGGCGCGCTGTCGGTACGCACCGCGCAGGACCGCACCACCCGCGTGTACGGGCTCCAGCCGGGCAGCATCACGGTGCAACTGTTGGAGGACGACGGCGTCAACAAGGCGTTCGTGGGGTGCGAAGAGTGCGGCTGGCAGCAGGTCGTCCACCCCGACCGGCGCACCCGCTGGTACGGACACCCCTGCCCGCGCTACCGCTGCAAGGGCTTCCTGACGCCCCCGCAGCAGGGCATGTCATCCACCGGCTCCGGCAGCGGCGGCTTCGGCGGAAAGCTCGAACGGGACTACCGCGGCGACTACTACCGACGGCTGTATCTGACCGGCGGCACCTACCGAGTGGTGACGGCCGAGCACACCGGCATGCTGACGCGGCCGGAGCGGGAGCACGTGGAGCGCACCTTCCGGGCAGGCACCCACTACACCGATCCCAATGTGCTCTCCAGCACACCGACCCTCGAGCTCGGCATCGACATCGGCGACCTGTCGGCCGTACTGCTCGGCTCGCTCCCCAAGGGACCGGCCAACTACGTCCAGCGGGCCGGGCGCGCCGGCCGCGGGACCGGTAACGCGCTGGTCGTGGCCTTCGGCGGGCGCCGGGCCCGCGACCGCTACTACCTGGACGAGCCCACCGAGATGATCGCGGGCGACATCGTCCCGCCCGGCTGCTACCTGTCGGCCGTGGAGATCCTGCGGCGTCAGTACACCGCCCGCCTGCTCGACCTGGCCGCCCGGGGCGAACTCACCACGCAGGACGGCGAGACGCTGATGCCGGTACCCCGGCTGTCCTCGGCACTGTTCGGCACCACAGGCTGGTGCCAGGACCTGGCCGACGCGGCGCTCACCCACGGCGCGCGGCTGGTGGAGGAATTCCTCGCCTGCTTCCCGGCAGCAGAACCGGGCGGCGACTCCGGAGTCTCCGATCACGCCGCTGACGAGCTGCGGGCGTACGCCACGGAGCACATCGCCCGGACACTCCAGGAGGCCGAGGAGGAGTGGACGGCGCGCCGCGACGAACTGCGCCGGCGCATCGCCGCCATCGACACGGCCATGGAGAGCCTGCACGCCGACGACCGCGAGCAGAGCGCCGAACGCCGCGAGCTGCTCGCGGAGCGGCGCGCCACCGCGGAGCTGCTGCGGGAACTGAGCCAGACCAGCGCCCACGGCGCGCTCGTCGAGCTGGGACTGCTGCCCAACTACAGCCTCACCGACAGCACCACCCAGCTGGAGGCCACCCTCTACTGGCGCGAGGTCCCTGACGACGCCTCCGGCGAGGACGAAGCTCCTGACGCCGGGCGTCCCGCGGCCGTCTACCGCAGCGAGACCCGCGACTACGAGCGTTCCCGCAAGCTCGCCCTCACCGAACTCGCCCCGGGCAACAGCTTCTACGTCAACGGCCACAAGCACGTCGTCCGTGCCCTGGACATCGGCAGCCCGGAGCGACGCGCCTGGACACTGTGGCGCCTCTGCCCCGCCTGCGGGTACGTACGTACGCAGAACGCGGCGGAGGACACCTCGCCCTGCCCGCGATGTGACTCACGGGAGATCGGCGACGCGGGGTGCGTGCAGCACGTACTGCAGCCCAAGCGGGTGCTGTCCCGTGACAAACGGGACGACGCACGGGTGCGCGACGACCGCGACGAGCGGGACCGCCGGGAGTACGCCCAGCTGACCGTGGTCGACATCGACCCGGACCGCAGGGCGCGAAAGTCCTGGCGCCACAAGGCCGCCGTGTTCGGCGCCGACTTCACCCGCAAGGCCGTGATCCGCACTCTGAACCTAGGCCTCGACCGGCAGGACGGCAGCAGCACCGTGCCACTGGCCGGAGAGGAGGTGCGCCTCAACCCGTTCCACGTGTGTACGAGTTGCGGGGGAGCGACGGCTGACGGCGAGCCCGTGGCCGACCAGCCGCAGCACGCGCTCAGCGAGTCCCTCGCCCGCTCCACCCGAGCCAGCGCCCACCACCAGCTGTGGTGCCCGCGCCGACGGCTGCGCGGAGCCGCGGCAGGGAAGGAGCAGGGCGCCGGAGAGGACGTACCGCTGCTGCTCGCACACGAGTTGACCACCGAGGCGGTACGCATACTGCTGCCCGCCTCGGTGGCGCGGGCCGCGGAGCGCCTCGCCTCGTTCACCGCCGCCCTGTTCACCGGCATCGCGGCACGCTACGGAGGCGACCCGGACCACATCGACATCACCCCCGTGTCCATGCCGGACGGCAGCGGCGAGCGGGGCACGGTCTGGCCGCGCCGCTTCCTCGTCGTCTACGATCGCCTGCCCGGCGGCACGGGATATCTGCACCGGCTCGCCTCGCCCGGCGGCTTCAAGGAAGTGCTGCTCAAGGCGCGCGAGGTCATCGAGAGTTGCCCCTGCCGTGAGAAGGGGCTCGACGGCTGCCATCGTTGCCTGCTGCGCAGGGTTCCCCCGGGTCTCTATGACAAGGTGAGCCGCCAGGAAGTGCGGCAGATGCTCGACGAACTACTCGGTGTCGACGGCGAGCTGTGGGAGACCACTGAGGTCGACGGCACGCCGCAGATTCCGATGGACAAGCAGGCCGAGAGCGACCTCGAGGTCATGTTCATCGACGCCCTCGCCGAATGGGCCCGCCTGCCGGAGAGCCGGGCCACCGCCAACGCGTACGTCACCGCCGCCGGCACCCATGCGCTGGATCTGAGACTCACGGCAGCGGCCGGGACCACGCTGAGCTGGCGCGTATCGCAGCAGCGTGCCATGCACGGCACCCGTGCCGACGTGCTCTTCGAGCGCGTCGACGCGCCCGGCCCGCGCGTCGCGCTGTATCTGGACGGCTACGCGTTCCACGCGGGAC
Source organism: Streptomyces oceani (assembly GCF_001751245.1). Lineage (GTDB taxonomy): Bacteria > Actinomycetota > Actinomycetes > Streptomycetales > Streptomycetaceae > Streptomyces > Streptomyces oceani. The sequence continues at coordinate 98,223 of NZ_LJGU01000137.1, read as the reverse complement.
GCGAGCACCACCGGACCGCCGACGACGCAACCAAGCGCACCCGGCTTCGCGCCGACGGCATGCTCGTCTTCCAACTCACCTACGCGGACGTGCAGGAGTGGCAGCAGCGCGTACGCGACATCGGCTACGCCGGCGCGGGTCCGGTCGGCCCGGCCTGGCAGCCGTACGGCGAGGGCGGCAAGTCCAAGGCGCGCAGCTACTACGCCGGCGTCCGCGGCGGACTGCCCGGCGAGCTCGCGGAGACCGTCTGGGTCAACCCGGCCGAACAGCTGGTCGCCTACCTGCGGCAGCCGGAGCAGGAGCGCTGGCGGTGGCGGGCAGAGGCCGCACTCGCGGGACTCACCGGGGCTGGCGCGAAGGGCGCTCCACTGGCCCCCGCGTCGGTCGGAGAGCAGATCGGTGCGGCACTCCGCGGAGACACCCCGAAGGGACCGGCCGGGCCCGTCCAGGTTTTGACAGCGACGGACGCCTCCGGCTGTCCCCTCGTGTTCGCCGCCGACGGCCGGGTGAAGCCCCCGGCCTGGACCGGCCTGGTCCTCCTCGAGGACGGCCCCGGCACGCACGCCGAGGAAGAAGCCCACAAGCGCAGGTGGCGCGCCTGGCTCTACTGGAGCAACGTGCTGCAGTTCCTGGACACCGGGGAGGGCGACAGCGCCCAGCTGACGACCAGTGGAGTGGACGGCTTCCTCCCCGAGACTCTCGACGTGGCTGGGGGCGGCGGCGTGCTGGCGACCGTGCGCAGCACCCTCGTGGGACCTGCCGACGGAACACCCGCCGCCGTGGCGGCGAAGCCCGCCGCGTCCACCCCCGAGGCACAGGCAGCCGCGGCCCCGCCGCTGGTGGTCGCAGCTGCCGAGCGAGTGGTGGAGCGCGACCCCCGCTGGGCCCAGGTACTGGAGTACCTCGACCCGGATGAGATAGGCCTCGTCACGCTGGCCGAGGCGCTCGCCGAGGCCGGCGCCCCCGCCCCCGAGGACGGGTACGAGCTCGACGACCGCGGCTGGATGGCCGAACTCGCCTGGCCCGCAGCGCGCATCGGTGTGGTCCTCGCCCCATGCCCCGCGGAGGGCGAAGCACACGATCCGGAGGCCGAGGACCGGGACCGCGCCTTCCTCAAAGCCGGCTGGCGGGTGCGACCGGCGGTGGCGTGGCGTGCGACAGAGATCCTCCACGCAGTCGAGGCCGCGACATCAGACGCCGCGCCGCCGGTCGACGCGCGAAAAAGGACCAGGAGTACCGACAACGGGGAGAACGGACAGCTGTGACCAGCAAGAACGTAAGCCTGCGCCTGCTCGACAAGGCGGACAAGGAGGTCCTCAAGCTCCCCCGCTCCGTCAAGGGCGCGATCTATGACTTCCAGCACAAGTTCAAGACCAATCCGGACTCGGCCGGGTTGCGCCTCAAGCGACTTCAGGGCCACGACAAGTTGTACTCTGCACGCGTCAACGACGAGTACCGTGCGCTGCTGCTGCGACTCGCCGACGACGACTGGCTGATCGTCTCCGTCAAGCACCGCAAGGACGTCTACGAGCACCTGGACCGGCTGACGTACTCCGTCAACCGCATCACCGGCGGCATCGAGTACGTCGACCTCCAGGTCGTCCAGGAAAGGGTCGAGGAGAAGAGCCTCCCGCACGCATCCGCAAGGGAGCCCGCGCCCCAGGACAAGCCCGCGAGCCCCCAACCCACCGAGCCCTCCGCTCCGCAGCCCCTCTTCGCCGCCTGGACGGACGCGCAGCTCACCGAGCTGGGCGTCGCCCCGACCCTCATCCCCCTCGTCAGGGCCCTCAGCAACGAGGACCAGCTGCTCGGCCTCGTCGAGTACGCCCCGCAGCTCACAGGCGAGGTGCTGCTCACCCTGCACGACGGCGCCTCGTACCAGGACGTACTCGATCAGGTCACCACCCCGGTCGCGTCGCCGGACCCGGTCGATCCCGAGGACTTCCGAGCCGCGGTCGAGCGGCCCGCCACCGTGGTCACCACCACCGACGAGGCGCTGCGGGAGGCCTTGGAAGGCGAGGACTTCGGACGCTGGAAGGTGTTCCTGCACCCCACCCAGGCGAAGCTCGTCTCCCGCGACTACAACGGCCCGGCCCGAGTCGGAGGCGGCCCCGGCACGGGCAAGACCATCGTCGCCCTGCACCGGGTGCGTCACCTTGTCGAACGCCTGCCCGGCGGGCGTGACAAGCCCGTACTTCTCACCACGTTCAACAAGAACCTTGCGGCGGACCTCCGTTCGAGACTCTTGGCTCTCGGGGGCGAACAGCTCGTGGACCGGGTCGAGATCAGCCATGTGGACCAGCTGGCGCTGCGGACCGTTCGCGAGGCGGAGCCGGGCAACCGCCAGCGGATCATCGACGAGAACCAGGCCGTAAGAGAGTGGCGATCCCTACTCGACGAGCTCGGGGAGACCGGCTGGGACGCGGAGTTCCTGCACGACGAGTGGGCGCAGGTCATCCTCGGCCAGGCCGTCGCCTCCCGTGCGGACTACTTCCGCGCCCGCAGGGCCGGGCGGGGCCGCAATGTCACGCGAGCCGAGCGCGCGGAGATCTGGCAGCTGGTCGAACGCTTCACTCAGCGCCTCCACCGGCTCGGTGCGCAGACCTGGGACCAAGTCGCAGAGCGGGCAGCACAGTTGGAGATGGAACGCGCCCGCCGGATCCAGCGCCTCGACCGGCAGCGTGAGGAGGCCGACGGGCGGGAGAACATTCACATCGCCGATGGCTCGGGCGGCTGGCTGCGCTACCGCTACCGGCACATCGTCGTCGATGAGGCGCAGGATCTACGGCCCGCGCACTGGAAGATGCTGCGCGCCATGGCCGCTCCCGCCCGCAACGACGTGTTCTTGGTCGGTGACACCCACCAGCGGATCTACAAGAACCAGGTGACGCTCGGCAGTCTCGGGATCAACATTCGCGGTCGCTCCTCGAAGCTCTCCCTGAGCTATCGCACGACGCGGCAGATCCTGCACGACGCGTTGTACGTCCTCGGAGAGCAGAAGTACGACGATCTCGACGGTGGTGGCGAGAACCTCGCCGGATACCGCTCCGTGCTCAGCGGCGGGGTGCCCGAACTGCAGGGCAAGGAGGACTGGGAGAGCGCACGCGAGGCCGTTGCCGAACTGATCGAGTCGTGGGGTGACACCCCCCACGAGCAGATCGGGATCGCCGTTCCGACGAACCAGATGGCCGGCGAGATGGCGTATACCCTCGCTCAACACGACATCAGGGCGCTGGAGATCGGCCCGGAAGGTCCCCGAGGGGACACCGGCGTCCATATCGGCACCATGTTCCGCTTCAAGGGGCTCGAGTACCAGCGCGTGATCATCGCCGGGGCGAGCGACGGACTGGTGCCTCGCGCCGACATACAGCGGAGGAAGGATGTCGACATGTCGCGCTACCGTCGCGACATGCAGCGGGCACGCTCGTTGCTCTTCGTGGCGGCGACACGGGCACGTGACAGCCTGGACATCTTCTGGCACGGGGCCCCGAGCCCCTTTCTCGCGCCCCTGCTTCCGAGCGAGGAAACTTCAACAGGTAACTGAGAAAGGTGTCTCGGCCCGGTTGCGTCCAGTGGCCGGGGGATCTGGTCCTTCCTGCGGAGGGACGCGGGGAGCACTGGGTGCGGACAAGTTCGAGCACCACGTCACAGCGCTGCAGAGGCGGCGTAGGTGGTTGAGCGATGCCCAGCTGGCTCGCAGTGGCTTCACGTCGAGGTGCTCGGGAGCGCGCGGGTAGGAGTGCGTGGCCTCTGCGTCCGGAGCGAAAGGGTGGTATCTCAGAAGACACTGGTCGCCGGCTACTCACTGGCTATGCTGACGGTTGTTTTGCGGAGGTTGGCGGACACCAACGTGGATGATCCGGAGCGGAAGGTGCGCCTGTCGTTCCTGGGCTGAACAAGAACGTCCCAAGTTCGGTTGCCACATGCGCGGTATCACCTGAGGCCAACCCATCGAGAGCGGCGTCCACCGCGGCGAGCCCGTTCCGGTTTGCGGCTGACCGGGACGGGCTGAAGGCCCAGGGCTTCGCACCGACTCGCGCTGCTTGACACAGCGGCCTTCGAGGACGCCGCTGATGCTTGCCTCGGTGACCCCAATGGCGCGCGGCCTTTTCGAAGACCGTCACCTTGGCCACGAGGGTAAGATCGCGAAGGCGCCCCTGACGAGGACCAGGCGCCTTCGCGCCGAAACACCGTGAGCAACCTGCCGAAGAGCTCGGGCTCAGCCCGGTGAACTCAGCCGTCGGCGACGGTAACTCTGACCGGGAAGGCAGATGCTTCTTCGTCGAGGTCGTCCTCGAATCCCCGAGGATTGTCCACCACGTGCATCGGATCGTATACGGCAACGAAGAGAGCCTGTGCATCCGGATGCTTTCTGTAACCGAAAACGTCCTGGACGATCTGGTCCCTGAGCCGTTTCCCTTTCAGTGAATGGCTGGCCAACTTGGCTTCCACCGCCACCCGTTCCCTCCGCAAGAGAAGTCGATGCGGTAGGCGCCCCCTGCCCTGCTCGGGGTGGACTCCTCCGGGCGAACGTCCTCGAAGTGCAGCACCAGCAGAGCATGCAGGATCCGCTGCAGGTCGTACTCGTCGTTGACTGGGAGGCCGACGCGCCCGTGCTGCTCCCGCCCCAACACTGCCAGAGCGTTGGGAAGGCGTTCGGTCAGGCCGGCGAGGAGTGAGAGCGTGGGCAGCGCTTTCCCGCCACCGTCCTCTTGAGGGAGCGCGAGCAGAAGCAACCGTCGCTGCTCGCCCAGCGGGCCGAGGAAGCTCTGTTCAAGGGGGTATTGCCACGGGCCATGGCTCCGCAGTGGCTTCGGCATCTTCAGATAGAGGGCCCATTTGTCACGTGGCCCGTTCAAGAAGTGCTTGATCTTCTGGTAGGGGTAGTGTCCTTCGTACTCACGCTTGAATTCCTTGTGGAAGGTCACAGGCATTGCGGCGAGGGCTGTTGCATACCACCGGGGGTAGCGTTCACGCAGTTCGCAGGCTGCCGATACGGCGAGTTCCTCGTCGCACCCTTGTGCCTGGCGGCCGAGCTCCTCCAGGTTCCTCAGCTCCCCGAGCAGTGAGGCGAGTGAGCCCGCAGTGGGTGGAGGTGTCATGACGTCAGGTTACCTACGGTCGCTCTTGAGCTTCCGTCAACCGCGAGGAAAGCGCGGGAAGAAGCCCCGGTTCCGCATTCCTGGCGGGGTATCAGGGCGTATGTCGTCTCACGGTCATCAGGAACTACGGACTGCCCGTGGCGAGGGATGTCCACGGCGTGTGCGATCAAGGCGTTCCAGATCCAGGGTCCCCTTCGTCGGCGACGTGGGCTCGGACCGGGAGAACACGGTCGCATCCGCCAAGGTGTGAGTGACACGAGCGAGGTAGGCGAACGCAGTCTGCCCAGCCGGTGGTGACCGGCCGGGCAGACTGCGGGGTGGTCCGGGCTCGCCCGGTCAGCGGACCTCCACCGGCCTCGCGTGGGCGAAACCCCTGTGGTGCCAGACCAGACCTCCTGCCGGCCGGCCCAGGCAGTCGGACGCCGCAACTCGCCCCACCAGGATCGTGTGGTCCCCCGCCTCAATGACATCGTGCCGTGCGCAGGTCAACCGCAGTGCACAGTCGGCCAGTTGCGGCGCGTGTCGGGAGCTAGGCCCGGATGCCAGCGGGACGTTCCCGAACCGTTGGTCGGTGGGGCCGGCGAACTTCTTCGCCAACTCCTCGTTCTCCGGGCTGAGCAGATGGAGAGTGAAAGTCTCCGCCGAGGTGAGCACGTCGTGGGTGCGAGACCCCCGGTCCAGGCAGACCAGCAGCAGCGGAGGGTCCAGGGACAAGGAGGAGACCGCGCTCGCTGTCAGCCCCCGAGGGGTTCCCGCCGAGTCGTAGCAGGTCACCACCGTGACAGGGGCTGCCAGAGAGGCCATCGCGGCACGGAACTGGTCGGCGGAGATGTCGCGGGACATCACCGAGCCCGGCATGCCGGGCCCCTCGGGTCCTGTGCTGTTCGGTGTCCCGGGTTCGAGCCGGGTGGACGAGGTCGTGGCGGGTTCGGTCGGCAGGTCTGTGACACTCATCGGATGGCCCCTTCCAGCTCTCGGGCGGGCGCTGCCGGAGACTGCGCCCCGGGCGGCGCCGGTTCGGACGTGTCGCGCCCTGCCAGCCAACGGCCGTGAGGCTCGCCCAGCGTTCCGCGCTCCAGATCCCAGGCCACTCGTCCACCGGTCACCACCGTGGTGAATCGTCCGGTGAACATCCATCCTTCGTAGGCCGACCAGCCGCACAGTGATTCGACGTGCGCCGCCGACAGCTGCCAACGGGCGGACGGGTCGAGGAGGGAGAGATCGGCGTCCGCGCCGACCGTCAGCCGGCCCTTTCCGGTCAGATCGAACAAGTCCGCGGGACCCGTCCCCATCAGCCGCGCGAGATGGCTTGCCGCGGTATCGGTGTCAACGCCCCGAGCGAGCAGGCCCGTCCACACGGAGATGGCCAACTCCTGGACCCCGGGCAGTCCCGGGGGTGCCTCGGCCGGAGGGCGGTTCTTCTCCTCGACGGTGTGCGGGGCGTGATCACTGCCGATGGTGGATGCCTCGCCGTTGAGCACGGCCCGCCAGAGCCGCTCACGGTCGCGCGGAGCGCGGATTGCCGGGGAGAGCCGAGTGCGGGGACCGCGCAGGGCGGTGTCGTGGTCGGTGAACGCGAGATGGTGCCCGGTGACCTCGAAGGTGATGGGGAGCCCCTCGGCCGCGGCGGCCACCAGCAGATCCGTCTCCTCGGCCGACGACACGTGCAGGACGTGGACCTTGGTGCCGTGGGTCCGGACCAGATGGACGACCTTCGCGACGGCGACGATCGCCCCGGAGCGCGGCCGGTGTGGCTCGTAGGCGTCGTACGACTCGGGGTCACCGCCGTGGGAGTCGAGCAGGTCGAAGACGTGCTGGTCCTCGGAGTGCAGCACGAGGCGTACCCCACCGCGCGCCGCGGCGGCGAAGGCCGCCTCCAGTTGCCACGCCTCACGGAAGACCACCGGTGCGGTGTGGTGACCCGCCATGAACGCCTTCGCGGAGGTCGCCACCGCCGGATCGAGGTCGGTGAGTACCTCCGGGTGATCGGGATCGGCTCCCATGTGGAACCGGTGGTCCACATGGGAGCGGCCCGCGATCAGGGCCGCTTTCGCTCGCAGGGCCGCCGTGTCGAGCGACGGAGGCCGCGTATTCGGCATGTCCATAACCGTTGTGACGCCCCCGGCGAGGGCGGCCCGACTGCCGTTCTCCCAAGTCTCCTTGTGCTCCAGGCCAGGAGTGCGGAAGTGCACGTGGGAGTCGATGAGCCCTGGCAGGACGTACCTGCCCTCGGCGTTGAGGCGCGGCCCGGAGGGTAGCGGCCCGCCCGGGGTGACGATCGCCGCCACGCGACCGTCCCGGACGACGACGCTGCCGTCGCGGACGCCTCCCGGGGTGACCAGCCGGCCTCCTTCCACCACCAGGTCGACCTCGGCGGACGGCTGAGGGGAAGCAGGGGACGTCGGGGAGGCGGGAGAGGTCTTCATCGGTTCCACGGCAGACTCACCAGTTCCTTGCAGAGGTCGTCGGTCGGTCCCATCAGTGCGACGGCACGGGCGTCGCGCCCGAACCGGTTGATCGGATGTGTCTCGACGTAGCCGGCCGATCCCAGGAATCGGGCCACGTCCGCTACCACCCGTTCCGCTGCCGCGGAGGCGGCCAGCTTGGAGAAGAGCGTGGTCATCCCGGGGTCGGCCGAGGTACGGCGACCTGCCCGCTCCACCACCGCGCGTGCGGACTCGACCTGAGTGGCCAGGTTGACCAGTCGGTGCCGGACGGCTTGGTGGGCGTAGAGCCCACGGCGCTCCGCGTGCGCGTGGGCCGCGTCGAGAGCGGCCTGGGCGATGCCCACGGCGACGGCGCCGAGCGAGGCACCGCTGTTACGGACCCGGGCGATGATGGACGCCGCGACACCCGGGGCACCGAGGCGCGCGGAATCCGGTACGCGGCACTCCCGCACGGACACGAAGCCGGTGGCCGAGCCGCGCATCCCGGCCAGTCGCATCGAGGTGTCGGGCACCAGGCCCGGGTGATCGCCCGGAATAAGGAAGAACGTCTGTCCGGCCGCCCCGTACCCGGTGTCCCGAGAAGAGCCGGGCCCCGAGTCCGGGGACTCCTCCTGCGACTGCGCCAGGACGAGATAGACGTCCGCGAGGCCCGCACTGGTGGTGAAGGACTTGGCACCGTCCAAGAGCCAAGCCCCGTCGGGCGTGCGGTGCGCCAGGGTCCCGAGGTTCTTCTTGTCGGCGCCCGCCGCGCTCTCTGACCAGGCCGAAGCCGCCAACCACCGGCCGTCGGCCAGCTTGGGCAGCACCTCGCGGTGCTGGGCGAACGTGCCGTTCTCGACGATCCGGCTGGTCACCGCGCAGTGCTGGAAGAGCATGATCGCCGCCGAGGCGTTCACAGAAGCGACCTGTTCGACACAGGTGTTGAGAACCACCGCGTCGGCGCCGGCTCCGCCGTGGGACTTCGGCACGGCCAGTGCCAGCAGGCCGCTCCTTCGGAGCACCTCGACCGCCGCACGGTCCGGTTCTCCGGCGAGGTCGGCCGCCTCGGCGCAGGCAGCCAGACGTTCCAGTGTTTCGGGGGTCGGGAGAGCGGGGGCGGAGCGCCCGGCCTGGCGGGCACCGGCCGGAAACGGATCTTCGGCGAATGTGTCGGACATCGCCCGCGGCCCGGCGCTGTCGCGCACGGCGGTCAGGCTGTCAGCGGAACCCACGGGGCCTCCTCGGATACGGAGTTGGACGGGGTGAGTGGGGAGATGCGTGAGGCGACGGAAGAGGGCTTGGAACCCACGAGCTGGGGACAGGGCAGCAGCCCCCGGTACTCGACCTGCTTCTCGGCTACTGACACCCAGGCGAGCCTGCGCTGCCCGTCCGGGCCGTGCGTGGAGCGAGCGGCCACCCGAACGCAGCCGCCGGGGGTGCTGACCCGCAGCAGCGCGTCGGGATCCTGGGCCGCCTGCCCCGCCAGGGACCAGGGCACGGTGCCCGCGATACCGGCGGCGGTGCCCAGGCAGATGGCGCCGGTCAGTGCGACCGTGGGATGCCAGGACGGCACGGACACGGCCCGTACGAACAGACCGCCGCCCTCCTGTGGGAGCAGCGCCGCGATCTTCGGGAAGGCCCCGAAGGTGTCCCAACCCTGCGACTCGCAGACGGCGATCCGCAGCCGAGTCATGGCGTCGAACAGCCCGGGGTCGTCTCCGAAGAGGGAGTCAGGTCCGTCGACGCCGAAATGCGACGCGTCGACGAAGGCGTACGAGTTGCCCATCGACACCAGGGAGACGGGCACGTACCGGCCCTCGAAGGGGACTTGAGTCACCTGCTCGCCGGTCATCAGGAGTTCCGGCAGCCTCAAGGGCGGCGAACACAGGAAATGCGCCGTGAACCGGGTGCCGCCGTCGGATGTCTCCTCCGTCTCGCACACCACGTTGTCACCGTTGTTGAGTACGTTGACCCGGACTCGGCAGCCCGGTACCAGCGGCTGGATCATGCCGGTGCGGGCGGCTGCCTCGACGGCGGCCAGGATCGAGTGGCCGCAGGAACCGCGCAGGTCGAAGCTGTCGTGGCTCTCTGGAAGGGACTGAACGAATCGATAGTCCAGATCGAACAGCGGGTGTCGGGAAGGCCGCACGATGGCGTTCTTGAGCACGTGCCCCGAGCCCTGACCGGCCAGTTCGCCCCGCAGGTCGGCAAGGGCGTTCAGCAACTGGGGATCGGACTGGGGGAAGTCGCGGCCGTCGAGCACTGCGGTGGGGCAGGGCGCTCCGTGCGCCTTGGCCAGGGAGACGTTCATACGGCCACCACCGCCGGTTCACGCGAGCGCGCGTTCGCACCGGTGGACGGGCCGAAGAACTCACCGCGCCACATCTGGTGCGACATCAAGGCCCACAGAGCCAGCGAGCTGCCGTCGGAGGGTCTGGCCTCCTGCTCGGCGAACAGAGCGTTCACCACCTCATGCCGCAGCCTTCCGTCGGCACGCAGGGCCTGGGGGGACAGGACGTCGCGGGCCATCGCCCACAGCCGTTGGCCTGGGGCCAGCATCGCCGTGATCGGCAGGGTGAACGGCTGTTTGGGCCGATTCAGGACACTGCTCGGCAGCAGCCCGTCGGCCGCCTGGTACAGCGCGCGCTTGACTCCGACACCGGGAACGGTGCGGTGTTGGTCGGGCAGCGTCGCCGCGAAGCGCACCACGCTGGGCTGGCAGAACGGAAGCCTGGTCTCCACCGAGCTGGCCATCGACAGGTGATCGACTCGGCGGAGGTGGTAGGCGGGCAGCCGGTAGCGCTGTTCGATCCGGGTGATTCGCTGGAGCCGGCTGCCCGTTCCGTGCCTGAGCGTCTCGGTGAGCCCGGGCGGTACGGCGGACGTGCCGTTGGAGCGCACGTGGGCGGCGTACTCAGCGGTGTACAGCTGCTGACGCAGGGAGTGTGGCACCGCGGCCAGGTGGTCGAGGTAGGCGCCGGCCCAGTCCGCCCCCGCGGGTGCGGCGAGCGCCTGCGTCATGCGTCCGTATCCGCCGAAGAGTTCGTCGGCGGCGTCTCCGGTGAGGGCGACCTTGAACCCGGCGTCGCGTACCGCCCGGAACAGCGAGAACGTGCTGAGGGTGATCGGGTCGGCGTTGGGTTGGCCGAGGTGCCGTACGACATCTCCCATCAGGTCGGGGAAGGTGGCCGGGTCGATCTCCACCTGGTGGTGCACCGTCCCGGTGTGCTGGGACACCTCGGTGGCGAAGGCCCGTTCGTCCCCGGGCCAGTCGCCCGTGTAGGCGATGTTGAAGGTGTGCAGAGCCCCGCTCGCGCCTCGGTCGTGTAGGGCACGTGCCGCGAGCGCGGTGACCAGGCTGGAGTCGAGCCCGCCGGAGGTGATGGTGGCGACCGGCGCGTCCGCGACGAGCAACCGCGAGACCTCGCGAGCCAGCAGCCCGCGCAGCTCCTGCCCTGCCCGGGGCAGACTCCTTTTCTCGTCGACCGGTGGTGCGGACTCGTGTCCCATCCGCCGGGAGGTGAGGCGCAGGCCTTCGTCGCGGGTGACAACCGCGGTGACGGCCGGGGGGAGGACGTCGATGCCCTGGAACATGGTCCGGTGGCCGAAGGGGGTCTTGGCCGACAGGTACGTGTGCAGGCCCAGTTCGTCCTCGTAAGGCCGCACGTCGGAGAAGCCGAGGAGAGCGGGCAGCTCCGAGGCGAAGTGGAACCGGCCGCTGCGCTCCTCCCAGTGGTAGTACAGCGGCTTCATGCCGGAGGCGTCAGTGGCGATCACCAGACGCGGGGCCCGGCGCCCGTCCAGTACGGCGACGGAGAACATGCCGTCGAGGTACTCGGCGAAGCGTTCCCCGTAGGTCAGGTACAGCGCGGGAAGGATCGTTCCGTCGCAGCGATCCTCGAAGTGGAAACCCCGCCGCACGAGTTCGGCGCGCAGCCGGTCGTGGTTGTAGAGCTCGCCGTTGAAGACGACCGTGATGTCCCCGAGACGGTAGGGCTGGGCTCCGCCCTCGGGGTCCATGATCGAGAGCCGGTTGTTGCCGAGGGCCCAGCCCGGGCGTTGGGCGAAGGACTGGGCGTCCGGGCCGCCATGGTGCTGAAGGGCGGCGACACGGCGCATCTCCTCATCGGTGGTACGGGCGTGGAAGGATCCGTGGATACGGCACATGGCTCACATCACCTGACCTCGGAGGAGAGGCCGGCGGCCGAGTAGAGCGCCGGGTCGTAGGGGCTGGGGCCCCCGCAGGTCACGAAGCGCTGGGCCTCGGGACCGGTGTGTGGGTTACGGGCCCCGTGCAGGACGCCGGGCGCGGCGTACAGGACGTCCCCCGGGGCGACATCGATCCAGCGGTCGCGCAGGTACATCTGCCCGACGCCCTCGAAGGCGATGAACGCCTCGTCGCTGTCGGGGTGCAGGTGGACGTTGAACGTCTGGCCCGGCTGCTGGATGCCGCAGTGCAGGCACAGCTGGCTGCTTCCGTTGCCGGGCCAGAAGACGAAGTTCATGGTGGCGCGGTCGGAGTCGGGGGCCATCTGGCCGGTGCCGCCGAATCCGCGCAACTGAGTGGTCTCGTCCCAGAGGGTGGAGAAGGGCTCGGGGTCCGTGCCGGGCTGGCGCCCAGCCGTGAGTGGTGTGCGCCAGACGTAGACGGTCAGCCCCTCCGTGTCGGCCGTGAGGCTCAGCGCCTGGCCAGTGGGGGCGTACACGGCGTGGGCCCGCTCGATGCGGTGACTGCGAGAACCGACAGTGGCGGACCCCCGGCCCTCGAAGACGACCGCGGTGTTCTCCTCCTCGACGCTCGAATCGGGGCTGAAGGACTCGCCCGACGCGATCCGTACGACGTGCAGCGTGACGTGTGTGGAGCCCGCGGCGGGGCTGACCGGGGTGGCGACTGCGGTGCGCCCCCCGGGCAGCGGGGCGAAGACGAAGTCGTCTGCCGAGACTATCCGGGCGTCCCCGAGAGGGGGAGCGGCGAACGATTGCGAGGTGGCTGTGCGTGTCATGCGAAGTGCTCCTTAGGAACGAGGAGGAGGCGGGAAGAAGCCGGGAGAACCAGACGGTCGGGGCCTGGTTTCGTCCTGTGCACCGAGATTCGCCTTGACCGGTCCTGTCGCACTCCCGCATCGCTACCGGGGCGAAGGAGGTGGCCGGGAACCGTTCCTCGCCCGCTCGCCCCGTCGCGTAGCCGCAACACCCCACGTGAACATGGCCATTCGGGGCCGTGAGACGGGAACGAGCCGGGGCCGGCGCGGACCCTGGAAAGGGTGTCCGCGCCGGCCCCGGCTCGTTGAGGCGTGCCTGTGTACGGCGGCGGTGCTACGAGCGAGAGTTCTCCGGCACACGGTCACGGTCGCGCGGGGCCGGTGACGCTGGTGCCGGCTTGGCGGGCTGGGACGGGGCCGAGATCCGACCCTCCGCGAGGGCGAGCGCGGCGATGACGATGACACCGCCCACCGGCACGTTCCAGGACAGCGGTTCGCCCAGAGCCAGTACGCCGACGGCCACGGAGAACACCGGCACGAGGTAGTTCACGCCGGATGCCGTGGTCGGACCGGCTTCCGCGATCAGGCGGTTGAGCAGAGCGAAGGCGATACCGGTGGAGGCGGCGCCGAGGGCCAGCAGGGCGAACAGCGGCTTGGCGGTGAGGTCTCCGTGCAGTGTCCAGCCGGTCACGAACGTGGTGAGCAGCACCGTGATGACGGAGGCCGCACCCAGCTGGGCTGCGGTCACGGAGAGAGCCGGCAGCTTGTGGGGGCCGATGAAGCGGCGGATGTACACGAAGCTGACGGCGTAACTCGCAGCGGCACCGACGCAGGCGAGCTGACCGCCGATCGTGCCGAAGCCGTCGGTGTTCCACGGCCCCACGACCACGATCAGCCCGAGGAACCCGCCGACCAGACCGACCACCTTACGCTTCGTCGGCTTCTCATCGGAGAGTGCGAGAGCGGCCACACCCATCGTGATGAGCGGGGTAGCGCCCTGGATGACACCGGCGATGGTCGCGGTGGTGTACTGCTCGCCGACGGCGAAGAGGGTGAAGGGAATGACGTTGCCGAAGACGGAGGCGACGGCGATGTGTCCCCAGAGCGCGCGTGAGGGCAGGGTCAGCTGCTTCATGGCGAGGATGCCGAGGACGACGAGGGCACCGACGACCAGTCGCCCCGAGGCGAGTTGCAGGGGCGCGAAGGTTTCCAGCGACATCTTGATGAAGGCGAAGCTGCAGCCCCACAGGGCGGCGAGCAGACCGAAACGGCCCCAGTTGGCGATGTTCATGGTGATCTCCTCGAGAGAGTCGGGGAAGCGGGCAGGGCGAGTGGTGCCTTGCCGGTCAGTGGCGGTGGTGCGCGACGTCTGGTTCGGGGTGGTGGTCGGACCCGCCTCCGTGCGTGTGCTTGTGCTTGAGGTCGTGATCCGTGTCCGGGGCCTCGACCTCGAACTGGTCGTACTTCTCCATCAGGGCGACCATCTCCTCACGGGACGGGCGGTTGCCGTCGGCGAGCAGAGCGGCCAGGCCCTCGAAGTAGCCCTCGCGGTGCTCGGCCGGAGTGAAGAGGATCAGCATCTCGGCGAGTGCGTCGCTCTCGTTGCGGAAGCCGTGCACCGCGTTCTCCGGCACGTGCAGGAAGTCTCCGGCACGGGCGGTGCGCCAGCCGGTACCGTCGTGCAGACGCACTTCGCCCTTCAGCACGTAGAAGGACTCGGAGATCCGGGAGTGGTAGTGCGGGTCCGCTCCAGCGGCGCCCGGCAGCATCGAGTGATGAAAGAGGCCGAAGCGCCCGCTGGTTGTCTCGGCAAGGGCGATGAAGCGGGTGGTCGTGGTGACCCCGATCTCGGCCTTCACCGCGTCCGCGTACGCACGGAACATCGCGTGGCTCATGCTCAGTCCTCCCACATGCTCAGGTAGCGCTCGCCGGTGTCCGGCAGCAGCGTCACCACGACACCTCCGGCGAACTCGTGCCGGCGGGCGACTCGTTCACTGGCGTACGCGGCCGCCCCGGACGAGACACCGGAGAAGAGACCCTGAGTGGTGGCCAGTCGGCGAGCGGTTCGAAGGGCGTCCTCGTCCGAGACCGCGAGGACCTCGTCGATGAGAGAGACGTCGGTCGTGTCGGCGACGAAACCGCCGTTGAGGCCGGGGATGCGGTGCTGGCCGGCGTACCCCTGGGACAGGAGCGGGGACTTCTCGGGCTCGACGGCTATCACCCGCACATCCGGGTCGTGCTCCTTCAGACAGCGGGCGACGCCGGAGAGTGTGCCGCCGGTGCCCACCCCGCACACGAAGGCCGCGACGCGTTGGCCCACGGCTGATACGGCTTCGTGGATCTCAGGACCGGTCGTCTCGTAGTGAGTCCGCACGTTGTCCTGGTTCTCGTGCTGGCACGGGAACCAGGAACCCGGGGTGGCCGCGTGCAACCGCTCAGCCTCGGCGATCGCTCCCGAGTAACCGAGCGAGCTCGGCGTCTGGACGATCTCCGCCCCGAACGCGCGCAGCAGCTTGACCCGTTCGATCGTGGCGTTGTCCGGGAGCACGATCACACAGCGGTAGCCGCGGGAGGCGGCGAACGCGGCCAGTGAGATCCCGGTGTTCCCGGAAGTCGCCTCAATGACGGTGCCGCCGGGCTGGAGCGCGCCGCGTTCCTCGGCGGCGCGCAGCATGTGGAGGGCGGCGCGGTCCTTGCTGGAGGACATCGGGTTGGCGGACTCCAGCTTCGCCAGCACCCTGGCGCCCGGCGCCAGTTCGCGCAGACGCAGCTCCAGCAAGGGGGTGAAGCCGACCAGGTCCTCGATGCGCGAGGCGATGGCCGGACGGGAGGGAAGGACGCGGTTCAGGGGGGCCGGTGCGGTGATTGTCATGGTCGTCATCTCGCAATCGGTGAAGTCAACGGGCGGGTAGGGAGACCGGGGTGTCACCAGGAGCCGGCGGAGGCGATCACGGTGAAGACGTCCTCCATGTGCTTCGGCCGGTGACCGGGTTCCTTGATCACGGCGGTGGGCGCGAGCACCCGGGCATCGCCCGGGACGTCCTTGTTCACGAGGGCCTGGGCGCCGATGACCGCCCGGTCCCCGAGGGTCACCGGACCGAGAACGGTGGCGTTGGCGCCGAGGATGACACCGCTGCCGACGACGGGATGGCGACGGTCGCCCTCGGGACGTTCGTTGTCGCTCCACCACCCGACCGCGCCGAGCGTGACCTGGTGGTACATGGTCACGTCGTCACCGACGACGGCGGTCTCCCCGATCACGACTCCGGCGCCGTGGTCGATGAAGACCCTGCGGCCCAGAACGGCCCCGGGGTGGATCTCGACAGCAGTCACCCGGCGCGCCCACCGGGCCAGCAGCCTGGCGGGGATACGCAGGCCGCGGCCGTGCATGCGGTGAGCGACCCGGTGGGCCCACAACGCGGTGAGGGCGGGGTGGAGAAGCGCCTCTCTCCCGCTCCCCACTGACGGGTCGCGGGCCACGACGACGGCGAGGTCCTCGCGCAGCGCGGAGAGAATACGGGGCGTGCGGGACGCGGGGGTGGCTCCCTTCGGGCCGTCGGTGATGGCCGGGCCGGGCAGTGCGGGGCCGGGGGCCGGATTCGGTTCCGGTCTCGTCGGGCTGAGCAGGCTCATCGTGGCTCCAGGGGCGGGGTGGGCCTCATGACTGGAACAGAGCGTGCCGGGCGGACTTCCCGCTGGAATCCCGGACCGTTCCCGTCCGACGGGACCGTCGTAGCCTTCGACGCAACGTGTGGGGAACGAGTGGGGAACGTCGCGGGAAGCATCCGGGAACGGCAGAAACCACGCTTGACTGAGCGCCATCGGCCGCCCGTCGGATGACTGGTGCTCCCGCGCCGACGCGCTGTCGCACTTTCGTCGACTCCCGTACCTCGAACAGAAGGAGCTTCCCGTGCCTGTGATTTCCGTTGACTGGTGGAAAGGGAACGACCGAGGACAACGCGAGGAGTTGGTCGACGAAGTGACCGCCTGCGTGTCCCGCGTGGCCGGATGTCCCAAGGAAGCGGTCACCGTCATCGTGCGGGATGTGGACCCCGGCCACTGGGGGAAGGGCGGCGTACTCGCCGACGTGCTCGCCCCCGCCGCCCAGCCCGACCCGGACACAGGGGAACCGCGGCCATGACGGAATCCGCCCGCTGTGGGATCACCGACTCCCGGCGCCTCCTCCTCGTCCACCCCACACCTCGTCTGGAGTCCGCGGCGACGGAAGCCGGGTACCACGTCGCCCAGATCGCCGACACGGCCGGATTCACGGACGTCGAACTGCGCTCCCACCTGAGGGAGACCGTGCGCGCCCACCGAGTGGGCATGCTGATCGCCTGCGGAGAGGCGAGCACCCACCCCGCCGTACTGGAGACAGCCGAGCAACTGGGGGTGTCACCGAACCCCGCCTCCGCTGCTCGGCTGCTCGCCGACGCTACGGAGGTCAGGGACCTGTTGAACCGCAGTGGCCCCCAGTGGCAGGCGCTGACTTCGTCCGCCGAGCCGGGGGGCGGACCGCCGCGGTACGACGTCGAATACGGCGTGGAGACGCTGACGGCCGAGGGCATGCACCGGGTCACCGGCATCGTGGAACTCCGCTTCACTGGGCGGAGGGAGCTCGAGGCCGCCCCCGGTTCCTTCTCGGCCCCGGCTGATGGGTACGATGCTGCCGCAGGCGACGGCGTCGCCCTGCACACCTTCCCCGCCCCGATCACAGGGCCGGAAGGGGCGGAGATCAGGGCTCTGGCCACGGGCCTCCTCGACCTCGTCGGGTACGAGTTCGGGTACGCTTTCACGCGCGTTGCGCGCACGGAGCAGGGACCGCGCGTCGTTGACGCGCTGCCGCGACAGGCGGGCTGGCCCGCCTCCCGGCTGATCGAACTGACCACGGGGCTCGTAGCGGAGCAGGAACTCGTGCGTGCTCTGTCGGGCAAGCATGTGGAGGCGGCAACACCAGTGGGTTACGCCGTCGCCGTACCCCTGCCCGATACATCCGCAGGCTCCGAGCGGATGACGGACTTCGCGAACGTACAGGAGGTGCGGGACGGGCACGTCCTGCTCACCGCCCTCACCCCCGCCGAACTCGCCGTCCGGACGGCCGCCGTGCTCGGCCGGCCGGTCTGACCTCGCGTCCGGCCCGGGAGGGCCTCGGACGAGGAGGGTGGTTCTCGGTCGCGCCAAACCTGATGGCCCATGGGTTCGTCAGCAGATTGCGCAGGCGCTCGGCTGGTTTTCTCCCGCCGAGCGCCTTGCGCGGTCGGCCGTTGAGGTCCCGGCGACGTGTTCGCGGTCCCGGGCGCCGTTGACGGACGGTGAAGGTTCCGTACCCACCCGGCGCGCCCGATGCGACTGAGGGACGTCCTCCACCGAAACGGGCATCGCTCTCACGGTTGACCAAGGACGCCGGTCGGCGCCCCAGTACGCTCGATCGTCCGTAGCTACCGGCGGCCGGGCCGCGTGTCAGCGGTCGCCCCGTGCTCTGTCACCGCGAGGAACCGAGGGTGCAGCTCCGCCTCGACTGCGGCAGGAGACGATTCTGACGCCACGGCTACGCGTGTGGTCCGGTCTTGTTCCCGATCGCGCGGTCACACCCCAGGCCCTGCCTCCGTGGGCCTCGACCCGCGCAGCGGCGTCTCCCGCCCCGGCCGCACGCAGCCAGTCACGCTCCGCCAACTCGGATGACCTGACCGGTCGTGCCGGCCCTCCCAGCTCCGCTACACCCGTACGCCGTGGTAGGGGACACAACCACCCGAGTAGCCCCCACGCTGCTGCCGCTCTCCCGGTCCAGCACCTTGAAGAATCGCGTAATCACCTTCCCGGGGAGCTTTCCCCGCTCGGACCACGGGTTCCTGTCGCGTTCCCGGCTACCGGGTGAGGGTGGTAGCGGAAACGGAACGTCCAGGGAGCGGGGCACGCGAATGTCATTCCCGTCAGCAGGAACGCCCCGAAAGACCACTTCAGAAGGCGGGAAACGATGCGGAACTCGGTGTTCACGATGGTGGGAATCCTCACGGCGGCCGTTTTCACGGGCGGAGGAGGCGCTGCCTCCTCGGAGGCCGTGACGCAGGGCGCCTCTCCCGGCACCCTGGTCACCGGGCACTCCGTCACCCGGGACGGAACGGACTCCGGTGAGGGTCCGAACGTGGTGCCTGTTTTGGGTGGTGAGGGTCCCAACGTGGTGCCTGTCCTGGGTGGTGAGGGTCCCAACGTGGTGCCTGTCCTGGGTGGTGAGGGTCCCAACGTGGTCGCCTCGTCCAGCGTGATGGTCTGACACGTTTCCTGCCCGGAAACGACTCGGCACCCGGTTACAGCAGGTCTCCCAGCGCCCCGGCCTCTGAGACGACGTCAAGTCGTCGTGGCCGTAGGGATGCCCATGGCGTCGAAGGCCTCGAGCGCCGTCTCTCGGTGTGCCATGGCCGCTCCTCGTTCTCCGAGGTGCTCCAGAACGTGAGCCATGCCGGCCAGCGCGCGCGCCTCCTCGATGCGGTAGCCGATGCGTGAGGCCGCGTCATGGGCCCGCGTATGGAGGTCGCGTGCCGTGGAGTACCGGCCGTTACGGGAGTGCAGTCGGCCGATGATGTTGCCGACGGCGGCCTCGCACATCGGTGCCCCGCTGAGATCGTCCAGATTGAGGGCCGCTTCCGCCCACTCCGTGGCCTGGCCGTCTTGGCCGAGCCAGTCGGCGGCATCGGCTGACAGGGCGAGGAGGAAGGACATGTCAGCGGGGGAGACGATGTCCACAGCCAGCTCGCGCGCGCGGGCCAGGAGGTCGGCGGCCTCGGTGGCCTCGCCAAGACCCATCATGGCGACGGCCAGGTCGGTGAGTCCCTCGACTTCCTTGTCGACGGAACCGATGCTGCGGGACAGAGCGACGGCGCGGGTGGCGGCCTCCACCGCCTCCGGGAACCGCCCCCATTCGGCGTACAAGCTGCTGAGGTTGGTCAGGGATTCGGCCTCGGCTCGATCCGCCCCCAACTGCCGCTTGATCTGGATGGACTGTCGCAACCGTGGTAGCGCCTCCTCGTACCGTCCCATGGTGCTGAGCAGGAGACCCAGGACGCCGGTGTCCTTCGCCTCGCCACGTCGGTCGTCGAGACTGACGGCCAGGGCCAACGCCTCCTCCGACATCTCGATGCCCTCCTTGAAGCGCCCGAGCTTCCAGCAGGCCACCGAGAGATTGGACAGACTGAGCCGCAGCAGAGCCGAGTCGCCGAGCCGACGGGAGGCAGTGACCGCGATGCGGCCCAGCTCTCCGAACTCCTCAAGGCGCCCACGCAGGTCGAGGGGGAAAACAACGTTGGCGGCCAGTAGTCCCACATGACTGTCCATCTCCCAGCGGTACGCAAGCGACACGGCGGCCAGCAGCGAGTCCTGCTCACGCTCCAGCCATTCCCGGGCCTGGGCGACGGTGTCGAGAGGAGGGAGTTCGGCGGTCGTTGGCCGATGCTCGGGGCGGTCTGTTCGAACACGCCCGGGGAAGAGCAGGTCACAGGCGGCGTCGGTGGCAGCCAACGCGAAGTCGAGGAGCCGGACCACCGCGCGTGTGGCCTCTTGGCCGCTGTCGGCCTCGGAGCCGTTCCCGCCGTCAGGTTCCGATACGGGGCGTGCGCTGCCGCGCGAGAGGTTGTGCGCGAAGCTGCGGACGAGGTCGTGGAAGGCGTACCGACCGGTCTCGTGCTGCTGGAGCAGGTGCATGTCAAGGAGGTATTCCAGGACCTCCTCCGCCTCTCGGACTCCCTTGTCGAGCAGGGCGCCGGCGGCGTACGTGTCGATCTCGGCTCCCGGATGCTGGCCGAGGAGCCGGAACGCCTCCCGAGTCTCGGCAGTCAGTCCCTCATAGGAGAGTCGTAGCGTCACCTCGACGCTGCGCTCCCCCGAGTTGAGCTCGGCCAGCCGATGAACGTCGTCACGGAGCCGGTCGACCAGGTACCGGACGGTCCAGCGGGGCCGCTTGCGCAGCCGGGCGGCCGCTATGCGCAGGGCTAACGGAAGGTGACCGCACAGCTCCACCAACTGTTCGACGGCCTCCGGCTCGGCCCCCGCGCGAGTCCGGCCGAGCACGCTCTCCACGAGGGCGGCGCTGTCGCTCGGCGGCATGACATCCAGGGATACGGTGTGGGCGGCGTCGAGGTCCACGAGCAGTGCACGGCTCGTGACAAGGACGAGGGTTTCGGTAGGCGAGGTGAGGAGAGGCCTGACCTGGGACGCGTCCACGGCGTTGTCGAGCAGCAAGATCATCCGATGGGTGCTCATGGTGCGCCGCCACAGAGCGATGCGGCTTTCCGCGTCGTCCGGAATGCGGTCACCGGGCACACTGAGCATGCGTAAGAGGGCCTCGGCTGCCGCGCCCGCAGTCAGGGGCAGGCCGTTGGGTGTGAACCCGCGCAGGTCGATGTAGAGCTGCGCGTCGGGGTAGTTCTCCGCCAGCTGATGTGCGGCGCGCACGGCGAGGGAGGTCTTGCCGCTTCCGCCCATGCCGTCGATCGCGACGATCAGTGGCCCGGTGCCCGGGGCCTGCTCCACGAATCCAAGCAGCTCCCGGACTTCCTCCTCCCGGCCGGTGAAGTCGCGCAGATCGTAGGGGAGGACGGCGGGCTTGTGCTGCGGGGTGAAGGGAGCAGCGGTGGGCAGCGGCGGGGCGGCGAGCTCCGGGCTGTTGCGCAGCACGGCGTTGTGCAGCTCGGTGAGCGCGTCGCCGGGGCCGATGCCGAGTTCGTCGATCAGGAACTCGCGGACCTTGGCGAACTCCTCCAGCGCGTCAGCCTGCCGTCCGGAGCGGAAGAGGGCGAGCATGAGCTGGCCCCTCAGCGTTTCGCGCAACGGGTGTGTGTCGATGAACTCTCTTAGCTCGCCGATAAGCTCACTGTTCTCGCCTGCGGCGAGCCGCAGGTCGAAGAGTTGCTCGACGGCTGTCAGCCGGCGTTCCTCCAGGGCGGCGGAGACGGCGGTGAGAACCGTTCCTCCGCTGCCGGCGAGCAGGGGGCCCCGCCACAAGGCGAGGGCCTCGCGCAGCGTCGCGGCGGCGTACGCGCTCTGTCCAGCGGCGGTGGCGTTCCTGGCTTGTTCCAATCCCTCCGTGAACCTGCTGAGGTCCACCTGGTCAGGTGTGGTCAGCACCCGGTAACCCGGCCCCTCGGTGACGATCAGATCACGTCCGTCGGGAATGCGCTGACGCAGCTCCGCCACAGCCTTGCGTATCTGGTGGGAGGCGGTGGCGGGCGCGTCCTCCTCCCAGACGGCTTCCATCAGACGGAAAACCGGAATCACGCGTTGAGGTTCCAGTAGGAGAGTGACGAGAACCTTTTCATGCACAGGGCCGCCCACTCGGATGCGCTCGGTCCCATCCCAGCATTCGAACGAGCCCAGAATTCGGAACTGCAATCTGCGCGCCTCTGTGGTTTCGTCCATGCTGCTTCCCTCCAGCGGGCCCCGGAGCGGCTGCTGCCCCACCCACGAATAGCCGACGCTCTCCGTTCCTGCCTCCCAACGGGCCATCACATCAGGGCCTCGCATCGAGTGACAAGACGGCCACCCGCCGCATGGCTTCAAGTCCCTAACACGGCCACGAGTGGGGCCTCTTGAGGTGACGCCAGCAAATAAGGCCGCAGGTGAGGGAGATGCGGACGTGGAGTACGGGGCAGTGTTCCCGAAAGCCGTGCCGACCCGTCGGCGGGACCGGGTGAGCCCTCTGGGCTGGCCGGACCCGCCGGGCGGTGCCGACGGTCCGAAGGCGGTGGCCAACCGGTCAGTTCGGCGGTCCCGCACGCCGTACGTAAGCACCGGCTGGTTCGCCGACGACCTTGCCGTCCTGCAGGACATGCCGCCCGCGCAGGAAGGTGTCGGTGACCTGCGCCGTCAACTCGAAGCCCTCGAACGGCGTGTACTCCTGGGCGGACTCGGAGGCGTCGGCTCGGACGGTGCACGTGCGCTCGGGGTCCAGCAGACAGAAGTCGGCGTCCTTGCCCACGGCGATGGCGCCCTTGGTCTCCAGGCCGTACCGACGCGCCGGGTTGGCGCTGCTGAGCGCGGCGATCCTCCCCCAGGACAGCCCGCGTCGCCGACCCTCGGTGACCAGCCCCGGCAGCAGGTACTCCGCTCCGCCGAAACCGGACTTGGCGAGGAACACGTCCTCCGCGGGTGTGCCGAACTTTAGCTCCTCCCGGCAGCAGGCGTGGTCGCTGACCACCCAGTCGACGGTCCCGTCCAGTACGTACTCCCACAAAGCCTCGACGTCCTCGCGTGGGCGCAGCGGCGGGTTGACCTTGCCGCCGATCCCGTTGGCGGTGTCGACGTCCGCGAGCAGGTGCCCGATCGTGACCTCACGGCGGAAGTCGATGTGCGGGAAGGCACGGGACATCCGCACCGCCGCGTCGAGAGCCTTGCGGGAGCTGAGATGCAGCAGGTTGATGGTGGGCAGTTCGGTCTCGTGCGCGAGGTACGCGGCGATCGAGACGGCCAGCCCCT
This sequence comes from Streptomyces oceani, assembly GCF_001751245.1. Taxonomy (GTDB): domain Bacteria; phylum Actinomycetota; class Actinomycetes; order Streptomycetales; family Streptomycetaceae; genus Streptomyces; species Streptomyces oceani. Next base: position 75,249 of record NZ_LJGU01000137.1, on the reverse strand, counting down.
CGGAGTGCGGGGGCCGGGAGGCGCTGTACGCCGCCAGCCCGTTCAGCTCGCCGGCCTCCTCCACCAGTTGGGTGTAGGCGGTCATGATCTCGGCGGTCTCGCAGTGCAGGGACAGCGAGATCCGGTCCGCCAGTTCGGGGAAGCGTTGCCTCGCTCGCTGGATGCCGCGCATCACGAACTCGAAGTGCGCGTAGTCGTATCTCTCGCCCTCGGGCGTCATCAGGAAGGAGTTCTGGTCGGCTGAACGGCCGTGCAGCCCGTGGCTGCCGTAGAACATGAAGACTTTGAAGGACGTCACGCCGTGCCGCTCGATCAGCTCCGGTATCTCGTCGATGTGTTCCCGGCTCATCGGCGCGAGGTGGTAGGCGTAGTCGACGTACGGGCGACCCTCGGTGGCGGCCAGCACCTCGGGGAAGAACTCCCCGTACGGTCCGCCCTTGTTGAGGTAGTACTGCCCGGTGCGCATGTAGGACAGCGCGGTGGTCACCCCGCCTTGCGCGCAGGCGCGGCTCTCGACCGCGGCGTCCTCGGAGAGTTCGTGGTAGATGCCCCAGTGCTGATGCCCGTCCACCACGCCGGGGAAGGCGAGCCGTCCCGCGGCGTCCACCGTACGAGCGGCGCTGTCGGCGGGCAGTTCCGGCGTCACCCGCGCCACCACGCCGTCACGGACGGCGATGTCGGCGTTCCGTGGTTCGTCGTGCTCGGCATCGACCACCCGGGCGTTCTTCACGAGCAGGTCGTAGTCGTGTTCGGACATGAGGCTACCTACCTTCGTACGGGGAGTGGGTGTCCGGGAGGGGGCCGGGCACGGTGATCAGGGGGTCCAGCAGCGGCCGGAGATCCGGGAGTTCCGCCAGTCGGCCGGCCGCGGCGCGCGTCGCCTCGGCCGCTTCCCGGCTCAGCGTCCCGGACGTGTTGTCCCGGAACTTCAGCCCCAGCTCCGCCGGGCTGAGCGGCCGTCCGGGACCGCCGCGGTTCGCGAGCACCTCCGCGTACCAGACCTCACCGTCGGTGTCCCGGACGGTGAGCGTGGCGGGGAACTGCAGGGGGAAGATCTCGGTCGCCCGGTCGTCCGGCACCACCTCGACCCGGGACATCAGGTCCCGGCGGCGCGGATCGCGGGCTAGTTCGTCGGTGTAGTCGGCGAGGGTCACCCCCAGGCCGTTGCCCGGCCCACAGAACGCGGCGGCGATCGCGTACGGCCCGCTGAACTGCGCCTGGTAGCCGGTCTCCGGGGTCCGCTTCTGCTCGATCGGCTCGGCGATGGTGCGCAGGACGGGTGCCGGCGCGCCGAGCACGGCGCTCTCCACACGCTCCGGCGCGAGGCCGCGGGCGCGTAGCTCCAACGCGGCGTCGACGGCGGCGTGGGTGAAGTGGTTGGCCGGATAGGGCTTGTAGAAGATCTCCGGCACGGCCCACCGGGTTCCCAGACCCTCGGTGATCTCGGTGGGCGTGTACGTCCCGTGCAGGAACGCCTCGAAGAAGCCGAACCGCCCCTCCAGCACGGTCGGCGGCCCGGTGAAGCCGCGGGCCGTCAACTGCGCGACGGTGACCGCCGAGTGGGCCGCCCAGCCGCAGTGCAGCCGCTTGACGGTGCCGCCGGTCCGGTTGGACTCGATGATCCCGGCGGCGGTGGACGCGGCCATGCCCAGTACGTCCCGCAGCCCTTCCTGGTCCAGGCCCAGCAAGACCCCGGCGGCGACGGCGCCACCGAGAGTGCCGCAGATGGAGGTCGCGTGCTGGCCGTGCTCGAAGAAGGTGGAGTTGCCGGCCTGCCGGTCGTACCCGGCCATGCCGAGCCGTACGGCGACCTCCAGGCCCAGTGCCACGGCCCGTACGGTCTGCGCGCCGTCGGCTCCGGCCAGCTCGGCCGTGGCGAGGGCGGCGGGGACGACCGAGGCGCTGGGGTGGAGCACGGACGGCAGGTGGGTGTCGTCGTAGTCCAGCGAGTGCGCCAGTACGCCGTTGGCCAGCGCCGCTTGGGCCGCGGGCAGTCGGGGGAGGCCGTGTCCGAGCGCGCTGGCCTGCGCCGCCCCGCCCTGCTCGGCGACGTACTCCAGCACGGCCTGGCTGGTGGGGAGCGTACGTGCCGCGACGCACAGGCCCAGGACGTCCAGGACGCGACCGCCGACGTCGTCCGTGACCTCGGCCGGGAGGTCGGGGAAGTCGGTGCCGGCGGCGAAGGCGGCCAGCTCGTCCGCGAGGGTACGTTCAGCCATGGTGACCGCCGGTGGCGGACGCCCGGTGGTCCGGGACCACGGCCAGGGGGCGGACCGGCGAGCCGGTCGCTCCGTACAGCGGGAGCGGGGCCAGCACGAAGGTGCACTCGTGCACCCGCTCGGCGGCGACCTCCTCCAGGTTCATGGTCTCCACCAGGTAGATGCCGGCTTCCACCAGCAGTACTCGGTGGGCGGGCAACAGCGCGTGACCCTGGCCGGGGGCGAGGCGTTCGAAGGCGATGGTGTCGGAGCCCGCGGCGTGCACCCTCCGCTCGGCCAACCACCGGGCCCCGGCCTCGCCGACCCCGGGGACCCCGGACTCGGCGCCCATGTAGACGGTGCGGTCCGGGTCGTCGAAGTGCCGCCCCCAGCCGCTGCGGATGAGGGCCACGTCCCCCTCCCGTACCGGGGTGCCCTGGGCACGTTCGGCGGCGTCGAGGTCCTCGGGGGTGATCTCGTATCCGGGCGGGCAGTGCTCGCCGAGCACGGCGGGTACGTCCAGCAGCACGCCGCGCCGCATCATGGGAGCGATGGTGTGCACGCCCAACTCGGCGTACCGGCCGCCGGTTCCTGCCTCGACCGCGTCCGCCCCGCCGTGCAGTCGGCCGTCCTGCGAGACATGGGCGAGGGCGTCGATATGGGTGCCGACGTGGGTCCCCATGACCAGCATGTCGTTGGCGGCCGAGCCACCGTCGCCGCGTACCGCGTCGCCGTGGCGACGCGGCAGGGTGTGCCAGTACGCCGGGTGGTTGGGGGACTGGGGCATGCCGATCGTCAGCCGGCGGCCGAGGTCGTACACCCGCACACCCGCCCGAACCGCATCGAGCAGTGGGTCGGAGGAACCGTCAACGGGAGTGTCCGGGATGTCTGGGGCGGCGGATGCTTCGGTGGTGCGCACGGTCGGGTCCGTTCTCGTCGAGGGAAGGGCTGGTCACGGGTGGACCGGTGGGGAGGCCGGGACGGCGGTCAGGTGACGACCTGGCGGTCACGCAGCCGGGTCACCTCGTCCTGCTCCAACCCGAGTTCCTTTACCAGCAGTTCGTCGGTGTCGGCGCCCAACGCCCGGCCGGTGAACCGGATCGACCCGGGAGAGCGGGACATCCGCCACATCACGTTGTGCATCAACAGCGGGCCCAGATCCTCATCCTGGACCTCGGTGAGCATCTCGGTCTGCCGCACGTGGGGGTCGGACACCAGGTCGCGGGCGTCGTAGATGGGTGCGACGGCGGCGCCGGCGTCGGTGAACCCGGTCACCACCTCCGCACGGGTGCGCGCCCCGATCCAGGCGGCGACCGGCGCGTCCAGCACGTCCGCGTGGGCCGCCCGCCCGCCGCCGGTGGCGAACCACGGCTCGGTCACCAGATCGGGCCGCCCGACCAGTCGCATGACCCGCTCTGCGATGGCCTGGGCGCTGGTGGAGATCGCCACCCAGTGCCCGTCGCGGGTGCGGTAGGTGTTGCGGGGCGCGTTGTTGCTGGAACGGTTGCCGTTGCGCTGCCCGACCAGCCCCAACTGCTGGTAGACGGTGGGGGAGGGTCCGACGGCCGTCATCAGCGGCTCCAGCAGACTCATGTCGATCACCTGCCCCCGGCGCCGCGGGTCCCGCTCTCGGGCGTAGAGCGCCATCACCGCGGCTGAGGAGGCGGCGATCCCGCAGACGCTGTCGGCCAGGCCGAAGGCCGGGAGCGTGGGCGGTCCGTCCGCCTCACCCGTCAGGTGGGCGAAGCCGCTCATCGCTTCCGCCAGGGTGCCGAAGCCCGCCCGTGCCGCGTACGGACCCCGCTGGCCGAAGCCGGTGACGCGTACGGTCACCAACCCGGGATGCGAGACGGCCAGCTCGTGAGGACCCAGCCCCCAGCGCTCCAGGGTGCCGGGACGGAAGTTCTCCACCAGCACGTCGGCGGTGGCGACCAGGCGTCGGAACACCTCGGCGCCCTCGGCGTCGGAGAGACTCAGCCCGAGGGTCCGCTTGTTGCGGGACAGTTCCTTCCACCAGAGCGGATGGCCGTCCTTGCTGTGACCGTGACCCCGCATCCCGTCCCCGACCACCGGGTGTTCGACCTTGATCACCTCGGCGCCGAAGTCGCCGAGCAGTTGGGCGCACAGCGGCCCCGCCAGGATGGTGGAGACGTCCACCACCCGCAGGCCGTGCAGCGGCCCACGAACGGTGTCCGTGGGCGGCTCGCCGCCGGCGGGGTCCTCCCCGGGGGGAGTTCCGGGCTCGTGCGCGGTACTCGGGTTCACGTCGATTCCTCCTCACCGTCGGGTGCGAGCGAGCCCGCGCCCAGATCAGCGGATACGTCCGCGGCGGCGCGGATGACCGCGCGGCCCAACTGCTGTCGTTCGTCGCCCTGGACCAGTTCCTTGGTGCCGCACACCGACACCGAACCGACCACCTGTCCCGTGACGCCGTACACGGCCGCGGCGACACTGGCCGCCGCCACCTGACGTTCGCCGAGGCTGGCGGCGTGGCCGAGTTCGCGGATTCGGGCGATCTCCTCCCACAAAGCCGAGGCCGAGGTGATGGTCGCCTCCGTGACGCTGTCCAGACGGTGATGGGCGACGTAGTCCGCGATCTCCGAGTCCGGCATCGCGGCCAGGATCGCCTTGGAGGACGAACCGGCGTGCAACGGGTGGGTGGTCCCCAGCGCCACCGACATCCTTATCTCGTGGTGCGAGAGCACCTGGTCGGCGTAGACCCGGGACCAGCCCTGACGGACCGACAGGGTGCTGGTTTGGCCGGTGACCTCGGTGAGATACGCCAGGTGCCGGTGGGCGACGGCCGGGATGTCCAGCTCGCGTACGGCCGCGAGTCCGATACTGCGCGCGCCGGGCCCCAGTTGGTAGAGCTTGCTCTCCTCGTCGAAACCGAGGAACTGACAGGCCACCAGCTCGCGCAGAATCCGATGGGCGACCGCCTTGGACAACCCGGTCTCCCGCGCGATGTTCGACACTCCGCTGGAGTGCGGGGCACGGGCCACGGCGTCGATCACGTTGATGGCCCGGCCGATGGTCGAACGGGTCTGCGTGGCGGGAGCGTTGTGGTGTGCGGTGATCATGAGAGACCTCGTTGGTCAGGGCCGGGGTGGCCGTGTGGTGGGAGCGGGCGCGGGGCCGGTGTCAGCCTCCGCCGCCTACCCGGGTGGTCACCCGTATGTTGCCGTGTACGGCCCGGGAGAACGGACAGACCTGGTGCGCCCGCTCCACGAACTCGGCCAACCGCCCCGGCGGAAGCTTCGCGTCGACCCTCAACGTCACGCCCAGGCCGTACGCGTCACCCACCGCGCCGAGCGTCACCTCGGTGGTCACGGTGGCCCCGGCCAGCTTCACCTTCTCCCGCCGAGCGACCGCCTCCAGCGCGCTGCGGAAGCAGGCGGCGTACCCGGCGGCGAACAGTTCCTCGGGGTCGGTGCCCGCCTGTCCGGCGGACCGGTCGCCGGGACGTACGAGCGGTAGGTCCAGCGAACCGGTCGACGAGCGGGCGCTGCCGGTACGGCCGCCGCGTACCGTCACCCGCGAGGTGTGCAGCGTCCGGTAACCGGGTGGGTCGGAGGCCAGATGCCCGGAACTGGCTACCGATTCGCTGATCGCCCCGTCGACCAACCCGCTGATCGACCCGCCGGGCTCGTTCGCTGGTGCCGGGACCGCCTCGCCGGGAGCGGCATGGGTCCGTACGTGCTTCGCCACCTCCTCGGCGAACGCCTCGGGTTGCTCCTCCGCGACGAAGTCGGTGCCCCCCGGCAACACCACCAGCGGGGCGTGTGGGAACGCCCGCTGGACCTCGGCGTTCATCCGGTTGAGCACGTCCTCGCTCCCGTGACACAGCAGGATCGGGACGTCCGCGACCCCCTCGGTACGCAGTGGATGGTCGAAGACCGCCCGGTAGGCCACCCCGTAGTCGGGGCCGACGCTGAGGTACTCGGCGACCTGCCTGCTCACGGAGTCGGCGCCCAGGGTCGGGTACAGCCAACTGATCCGGTCCCAGATCGTCCGCAGGTGCCCGCCCTCGCCGTCGACGGTGTAACCGGGGGCGTACGAGGCGGCCTTGGCGGCGCGCTCCTCGTCCGAGTAGACGGGGATGCCCTGGAACACCAGCCCGCGCACCCGGTCCCGGTCCCGCAGCGTGGCCGCCAGCGCGAACACCGCGCCGGTGTGCTGACCCAGCAGGTGCACCCGGTCCAGCCCGAGCGCGTCGGAGATCTGCCACACCGCCTCGGCGTACCGCTCCACCGACCACGGCTCGGGTGCCGGGTCGGACATCCCGAAGCCTGGAGTGTCCACCGCGATCGCCCGTACGCCACGCTTGGCGAGCGGAGCCAGGACCGGTTCGTAGGTCGCCGAGGACAGCGGGGACTGGTGCAGCATCAACAGCGTAGGGGCGTCGGTGGGGCCGGCCTGCCGGTAGTGCACCTGCCCCCACGGCAGACGCAGGTACCCGCGGTCGCTGCGGCCCCTGAGATCGGTGGTCATGTCCGGTCCGCCTCCCGTACGGGGGCCTCGGCCAGCGCGGCCATCACTTCGATCACGTGCTTGACGCCGTCCCGGTAGTCCTCCAGGCCGATGTGCTCGTTCGGCCCGTCGATGCCCGCGTCGGCTCGGGAGACGCCGACACCGACGATCGGCAGCCCGGTCAGCACGCCCTGGTTCCCTATCCACTGGGTGTACGGCTCGACCACCGGCTCGGCGCCGTAGGCCCGCCGGGCCGCGTCCGCGACCAGGTCGACGAACGGGTCGCGGTGGTCCGTGAGATGGGGGTGGCTGCTCGCCATCGTGTCCAGCGTGAGGTCGCCGAAGCCGTGCGCGTCCAGGTGGGTGCGCAGCAGGGCGGCGACCTTCTCCGGCTCCTGGCCGGCGATCAGCCGTACCTCCAGCTTGGCGGTGGCGCTGGCGGGGATGCCCAGCGTCACGTCGTCCCGATTGTCCCCGCTCTCGACGCCGGTGACGGTGAGCGTGGGCCGGGTGCGGATCGCGACGGCCGCCGCCGCGTCGTCCAGCCCGCCGAGGAAGGAGCCCACGCCGGCCCGGTCCCGTACGTAGTCGCCGGGGAAGGGCAGTGCCCGCAGCATCTCCTCCTCGCGCGCGGTGGGCACGCGCGCGTCCGCGGCGAACCCGTCCACCCGTACGGTGCCGTCCGGCTCCTGCAGGCAGGCCAGGGCCGCGGCCAGGCGGGCGGTCGCGGCCGGGAGCAGCGCGGTGTTCTGGCTGGTGACCTCACGGTTCAGGGTGCGGGCCGTCAGCCGCAGGTAGAGCACGCCCTTCTCGCCCAGCTTGAGCAGCGGACGCCCCTGGTCGTCGGTCCAGGAGTTCTCCCACAGCGCGGCGTCCGCGACCAGCCGGTCGGCGTGCGCCGTCACGAAGGAGCCGAGTCCGGGGCTGTGCAGCCACTGCTTGCCCTCCATGATGTAGCGCGTGGTGACCGGCGGCTGTTGGCCCGCCAGCCGCCAGGCCGCCGCGGCGTGCACCCGGGAGAGCAGGGCGCCCTTGTCGTCGGCGACACCGCGGGCGTAGAGCCGGCCGTCGTGGATCTCGGCGGCGTAGGGCGGGCTGATCCAGGCGTCGTCATCGCCGGTCGGCTCGACCTCCACGTCGTAGTGGTTGAAGTGCAGCAGCGCGCGGCCTCGCGGATGGTCACCGGGGATCTCACCGAGGACGTACGGATGGGAGTCCGTCCAGGGGATGACCTCGCCGGTGCCGCCCCAGCGGTGCAGGGAGCCGGCGAGGAAGTCGGCGGTCTCCCGCATGTGGTCGGGTTCCTGGCGGCGGCTGCGGATGCGGCAGAGGGCCTGGAGTTCCTCGACGAACTCGTCGAAGTGCCGGTCCACTGCCTCCAACGCCGCTGTGGTGTCGGGCTGGTTCATCGGTCTTCGTCTCCTCGGGTGACGCGGGGCGTCAGTGGATGGTGGCTCCGCCGTCCACGAACAGCACCTGGCCGGTCGTCATGGCGGATGCGGGGGAGAGCAGGAAGGTCACTGCCTGGGCCACCTCGGTCTCGGAGACCGGACGGCCCAGCGGGATGGACGCCAGCTTCGCGGCCATGTAGGCGGGGTCGGCCCGCACGTCGCTGGTCATCGAGGTGGGCACGATGGTCGGGGCGACGGAGTTGACCCGGATGCCGGCGGAGGCCCACTCCAGGGCCAGCACCCGGCTCAGGTGCATCACCCCGGCCTTGCTGACGCAGTAGCCGACCGAGTCGGCCACCGCGACGCTGCCGTTGGTGGAGCCTAGCGTGACCACCGAGGCGTCCGGCGCCGCGACGAGCGCCGGGTACGCGGCCCGGGTGACCCGGAACGTACCGGTGAGGTTGACGTCCAGGACCTCGGTGAAGTCGGCGTCCTCGGTGGTCGCGGCGGGCCCTCGGCGTACGATCGCCGCGCAGTGGACCAAGTGATCCAGTCGCCCGTGGGCCGCGCGCACCTCGTCGATCAGCCGCTCGCAGTCGGCGGTGCGGGTGACGTCCGCTCGGTGCGCCGTGTGGCCCGGGCCGGTGGGGAGGTCCCAGCCGGCCGGATCGGCCGCGTCCGCGCAGGCCACCGCACAGCCGCAGTCGGCCAGCAGCCCGGCCACCCGGGCCCCGATGCCGCGTGCGGCTCCGGTGACCAGTGCGGTACGGCCGTCGAACCGGTGCGGGTCGTCGGTCATGACGCGATCACCTGGTTCTCCTCCGCCCAGAACGCGATCTTTCGTTGCAGCAGGCGGATGAGCATGTGGGCGAGCAGCCCCACCACCGACAGCACGATCAGCACGGCGAACATGCCGGCGATGTCGAAGTTGTAGTTGGTCTGGAGCAGCAGATAACCAAGTCCTTCCTTGGCGCCGATGAACTCGCCGACCACGGCGCCCAGGACGGCGAAGACGATCCCGATGTCCAGTCCGGCGAAGATGAACGGCAGCGCGCTGGGCAGCCGCACCATCCGGAACACCTGGAAGCGTCCGGCGCCGAACACCTTCAGCATCTGGATTCGGTCGGCGTCGGCGGAACGCAGTCCCTCGACGACGTTGACCAGCATCGGGAAGAAGGCGATCACCGCGGCCATGACGATCTTGCTGGTCATGCCGAAGCCGAACCAGACGACGAACAGCGGGGCCAGCGCCACCTTCGGCACGGTCTGGAAGGCCACGATGTACGGCATGAACGTCCGCTCCACCAGACGTATCTGGGAGATCGCCGTGCCCAGTAGCAACGCTGCCGCGACGCCGATCACGTAGCCGACGAGCGCCTCCTGCAGGGTCACTTGGAAGTGCGTCCAGAACATCGGATCGCTCAGCTGGGTCTGGAGCGCCGCGGCGATCTGGGAGGGCCGGGGCAGGACGTACTCGTCGATGCCCAGGGGACGCAGCGCGAACTCCCACAGGACCACGACCACCACGAACACCCCGGGGACGAGGACGAGTTCGGGACGCTCGCGAAGGTCGAAGCGCCGACGGCGGGCCGCTGCGGAAGCCCCTGGCCCCTTTCCGGCGCTCTTGCCGGTCCTGCCGGTCTTTCCGGTGTTCTTGGACACGTCGCCGGAGGTCTCCGGCTGGGTGACTGTCATGCGGGCCTCCTCAGTCCATCACGCCGGCGGCGTTGAAGTACCGGCGTATCCGGTCGACGTAGACCCCGGCCTGGTCGGATGACATCGCGCCCAGCTCACGCGGGCGGTCCATCTCGATGTCGATGACCTCGGCGATCCGGCCAGGTCGCGGGGTGAGCACGATGACCCGGTCGGACAGGAACACCGCCTCCGGGATCGAGTGGGTGACGAGCACGATGGTCTGCCCGCTCTGTTGCCAGATCCGTAGCAGTTCGACGTTCATGTACTCCCGCGTCATCGCGTCCAGCGCGCCGAACGGCTCGTCCATCAACAACACCGCGGGGTCGTGCACCAGCGCCCGGCAGATGCCGGCGCGCTGCTGCATACCCCCGCTGAGCTGGGACGGATACTGCTCCTCGAAACCGTCCAGCCCGACCATCTCCAGCAGCTTCCGGGCCTGCGCGCGGTGCGCGTCCCGACTGAGGCCCTGCACCTCGACCGGGACCATCACGTTCTGCAGGATGGTGCGCCAGGGCAGTAGCGTCGCTTCCTGGAAAACCATGCCGATCTCCGGCATGGGCCCGTCGACGTCGCGGCCCGCGACCCGTACCGCGCCCTCGCCGTACGGGATGAGCCCGGCCAGAATCTTCAGCAGCGTCGTCTTGCCACAGCCGGAGGGACCAACGACGGAGATGAACTCGCCACGGCGTACCTGGAAGTCGATGTCCTGGAGCGCGGTGGTCGGTTCGGACCGGCGCGGAGTATAGACCTTCCGCAGATCGGCGACCTCGATCCAGGAGTCCTCGTCGGCCCCCTGCCGCGCCGCGGTGGCAGGCTGGCGTCCTAGCGTCTTCATGGCCATGCTGGGTCCTTTGTTGAGTGTCAAAGGGTCGGTGGGACTACTCGGCGGCGTTCCGCGCCTTGGCGATCACGGCCTTGGCGTCGAAGTCGTTGGCCTCCCTCAGGAGGCTCCCGTCCCAGGCGTCCTCGCGCGTGACGTCGTTCTTGATCTGGCCCGACTCCTTGGTGTAGTCCACGGTCCTCTCCCACTCCCGGTCGCTGATGGCGCCCCAGTTCCGGATGTCGGCGGGCTTGCCCTCCTTGGGAGTAGCGGTGTCCATCCAGGACTTGAAGACCCTCGTGTCGTCCTCGATACGGTCGGCTGCCTTCTTGCCCGCGAGAATCTGGGGGAAGGCGGCGTAACCGTCGCGCATCGCCGCCTTCGGGGCCACGGCGGAGAAGAGCATCGCCTGGTAGGAGGCCCGGAGGTAACGCACCAGAAGGTCCCGCTTCTTGTCGACCGCGTCCTCGCGCACCGCGAAGGTGATGGAGCGAATGCCGTCGAACATTCCGGGGTTACTGAGGTAGCGGTACTCGGTGCCGTTGTTCTCGATCGTGGTGTACGCCTGGGTGTAGAGGGCGAGCGCGTCGACCTTGCCGTCCTTGAGTGAGCTCGCCGCCTGGGCACCCACGCCGACCGGCAGGAGGTCCACGTCCTTCTCCGGGTCGAGGCCGGCGTTACGGACGTAGGCCCGGGCGTACATCGCTGAACCGGACGCCAGGGAGATCACACCGATCTTGCTCCCCTTGAGGTCCTTCGCGCTCTTGATGTCGCTACCCGGCGGAACGGCCACCCTCCAGGGCCAGTGCTGCACGAGCCCGCCGACGGCCTTCACCGGTACGCCCTTCTCACGAGCCGCGAGCACCGCCCCCAGGTCGGCCGCGGTGATGTCGGCGCTTCCGGAGGCGAGGGCCTGCAGCGCGGCCGTCGATCCGTCGGCGTTGCTGGTGGAGACCTTCAGATTGGCCTCCTTCAGGAAACCCTGCTCCTTGCCGACCGCGTAGGTGGCCACTTCCTCCTTGGGGCCGAGCACCGCGGAGGCGATCGCGAAGTCCACCGTGGAAGAGCCGTTGCCGGAATCGGAGGCGCTGCCCGCACCGCAGGCCGTGACGCTGGCGAGCCCTAGCACGGCGACCAGGGCGGTGCTCAGTTTGAGAGTTCGGTTCATGGCCGGTACCTCGTTCGGGAGGAGGGTGGATCGTTGGTTCCTGAAGCGCTCGCGAGATCAGCGAGGGCGAGGTCAGCGAGGGCGAGGTCGTTGTAGACGTGCTGTTCACTGATGCGGCCGGCGCGGACGACGAAGACGTCGACGTACCGCACCCCGTCGAAGGGACGGCCCGCGAGGTCCTCGCCGTAGAGCGTGCCGAGCGAGGTCACCGCGGTGTCCCCGTCCGCCAGCGGCGCCTGGAAGTACCGGTCGCGGTGCTTACGGACCCACCGGTACGCGCCGGCCGCCTCCCGGGCCATCGCGACGAGGGAGGCGTAGCGCCGGCCGCCGGGGAAGACGAGAACGGCGTCGGTCGCCAGCAGCCGCTGGGCCTCGTCGAGTTCGCGGTCCTCGCAACACTGGAGGTAGCGGTCGACCAGCGCCACGCGGTCCGCCGGTGGTGCCGCGGTCATCCGGCGCGCTCCGTGAGGCGGGCGGTCCACTGCTCACGCAGCGGATGCTCGGCCGGGCCCGACTCGGCCAGAATGGCCGCCAACCGGCCGGCCACGGCCTCGCGCTGGTCGTCCAGCACCCGCTGCTCCTGCGCACTGGGCGTGAAGTGGTCCAGCTCCCCGTCGGTGAGCACGCCGTGCCGTACGAGCAGCGCCTCCGTCGCCCGCAGACGCTGGTTGACCACGTGGACCTCGGTGTTGAGCTGGAGCACGAGGTCCAGCAGTCGGCCGATGCGGGGGTCGTCGAAGTAGTCGAACTCGTCGCTCATCATGCCTCCGTCTTCTCGGGCTTCTCGGGCTTCTCGGCGGAGAGGACCGCCCACGGGAAGTGCCATTCGCGCCGGTCGCCCCAGCCGTCCTCGCGTACGCCGTCCCGGCGCTCGTCGAAGGGGGCCCAGGAGGCGTCGGTGAGTCCGGCCTCGGCACACACGGCCGTCAGGTCGGCGCCGAACAGGTCGTGGAAGAAGGGCTCGTTGTTCCGCTCGGCGTGCTCGAAGATGGTGGCGTCGCGGAACGGCTCGCCGGTCGGCTGGAACTCCAGGAAGCGCAGCGACCCGCCGGGCCGCAGTAGTCGCGCCGCCTCGCGGATGGTCTCCCGTACGGCCTTGGCGGGCATCTCGTGCAGCACCATCGTGCCGGTGACCACGTCGCAGGAACCGCTCTCCAGCTCGGTGTCCCGTCCGTCGGCCTGGACGTAGCGGATGGCCACCTCCTCGGCCTCGGCCTCGGCGTGGGCCAGTCGCAGCCCGGGGCCGGCCAGGTCCAGGCCGATGACCTCGGCGTCCGGGTAGCGCAGCGCCAGCGGGCGGGTGCTCTTGCCGAAGCCACAGCCGATGTCGACCACCCGGGAGGTGGAGGCACGGTCGGGCAGCGCGGTCTCGGCGAAGAGCTTGTGGAACTTGTAGCCGTCGTTGTCCCGCAGCATCACGATGCGGGCACCGAACTCGTAGACGTAGGCGGACAGATCGTCGGTGTGGAAGCCACCGGGCTGGATGTGGATGTCGAAGTCGGTGTACCAGCCGGGGAGTTCGACGTCCGGGTTCAGGCTCAGCGAGCCCAGCCGCCGCTCCGGGGAGGTCTCCAACTGGGCCAGCAGGACCTCCCGACGGTGGAAGACGGCGTCGCCGGCCGTCTTCCACAGCATCTTCTGCTGCACGCGCTCCAGGTGGCTGAACCACGGGTAGAGGCTGAGTTCCCGCAGCCGGTTCTCCGCCTCGCCGACCGTGTCGGCGGGCGCGCCGGTCGCGGTGTACTCCTCGACCAGCGCGGGGTAGACCTCGCCGGCCCACTTCTTGCGCAGGGTCAGGATGAAGTCCACGGATGAACGCTCGTCCAGGGTCAACTGCTGTTCGATGTCGATCATGTGATGCTTCCTCACCTTCGGATGCGGAGCGGGCGTGGACCGCTCGTACCGCGTACGGACCTGGTGGTACGGCGTGCCGGGGCACGCGGTGTCATGGCGGATCGGCGGCGCGAACCGGCGCGGGTGCCCGGCGGGGATGTCTGCTGAAGCCGTCGGCACCGGGCTGGGTGTGCGCGGTGGCGGTCGGCGACGGGTGGGCCGGTGCCGTGGGATGGCGGAGCCGGCGGGTGCTGCGGTCTCGGATCGCCCGCGGTGACCGCGAGCGGTGGGGACGGTGTGCGGCGGGCGTACCCGGGTCAGTGCGGGGCGGCGGCCTGGAGCAGCGTGGCCGCGTGGGTGCTCTCGGTGTGGAAGGTGCCGGTCATCCGGCCCTCGTAGACGGCTTCCAGCAGGGTTCGGGGAGCGTTGGCGTCCCCGGCGATCAGGACGGTCGGGGCGCCGTTCGCCCGTTCCAGAGCGCGGTGGAGATCATCCACGGCGCTCGGCCGTCCGGCGTCCACGACGGCGGTGACACCGGTCAGGGACTCGTGTCGGCCGCTCAGGGTGTCGCGCAGCCGCACCGTCTGCCCGGTCGCCCCGCTCACCTCGCGCAGCAGGCGGGCGTGGAAGCCGAGTTCGCCCAGGCGGGCGGTGAGGCCGAGCCGGGAGTAGGTGGTGATCTGGGGGAACAGCGCGGCCACCGGGGTCACCAGGTGCACCTGGGCGCCTTGTCGGGCCAGCTGCTCGGCCAGCGAGGCCGCCGCCCAGCCACCCTGGTCGTCCCGGACGACCACCGTGCCGCGGAGTTCCGGCGGTGGCGCGGCGGCCAGCAGGGCCGCTTCTCGTACGTCGAACACCGGCGGACCGTCGGGGAGTTCGCGACGGGCGGGGCGCGAACCGGTGGCGATCACCACCGTGTCGAACCCGTCCCAACGGCCGCCCGCCAACAGGTCGGCCGCGGTCACCCGCTCGCCGAACCGGAACCGGACGCCCGCCCGTACCGCCTTCCCGGACTGCTCCGCCACCAGCAGCGCCAGCCGCTCGCGCCCCGGCACCGCCGCGGCGTCGTTCGCCTGGCCGCCGGCCGCCGCCGCGGCTNGTACAGCAGGCCGGCCGCCGCCGCGGCTTCCAGTACCGTCACCTCGTGGCCCGCCTGCCGGGCGGCGAGCGCCGCGGCCAGCCCGGCGGGACCGGCACCGATCACCCCCACCATCCGGCCGGGTGGGCGCGGGGCGGACCGTACGGCGTTCCACTCCCGCTCGGCGCCCACCTCGGGGTTGACTACACAGGAGATCGGCAGGCTCGCCTCGAGCCGTCCCACGCAGCCCTGGTTGCAGGCCAGACAGGAGTGCGTCTCCTCGTCCCGGCCCTCGAGGTACTTGCGCACCAGGTGCGGGTCGGCGATGTGCGGACGGGCCAGGCCGACCAGGTCCGCCTCGCCCGCCAGCAGCAGCTCCGCGGCCTCGGCCAGGCTGTCCAGCCGACAGACCGCGAGCACCGGCAGGTCCGGATGCTCCTTCTTGAACAGCGCCGCGTGCTGGCGGAACGGCGCGTGTCCGAAGCTCATGTCGGCCATCTGCGTCGCCAGCGAACGACTGCCGTGGTACGCGGAGTGGCTGACGTGCACGTACGCCAGCGGGAAGTCGGCGCGCAGCCGGGCGACGATCTCCAGCACGTCCGACGGACGTAGCCCGCCCTCCAAAAACTCGTCCGCGCTGACCCGGATGCCCAGCGGCAGGTCGGGAGCCTGCTCCCGTACTCTCTGGAGCACCTCCCGGGCCAGCCGCAGCCGTCGCTCGGGCGACCCGCCCCACCCGTCGGTGCGCTGGTTGGTGTACGGCGACAGGAACTGCTGGATCAGGTGGCCGTGGCCCAGGTGCGCCTCGAGCCCGTCGAAGCCGGCCCGTGCCATCCGTCGCGCGGCCGCGCCGAACGCGGCCACGGTGACGTCGAGATCGTCGTCGCTCATCGCGTGTGGCGTCTGGGCGGAACCCGACCACGGCTCGGTGCCCGGCGACCACGAGGCGGTTCGGGTCGCGTCCCCCGCGGCCTGCCGCCCGGCGTGCATCAACTGGGCGAACATCCGGGCGCCTTCGGCGTGTACCGCCTCCACGACGCGTGCGTACGCCGGAACACAGGCGTCGTCGAAGCAGCCGAGGCTGATGTGCCGCCCGGCGCTGGTGGGGTGGACCCGTACCGCCTCGGTGATGATCAGTCCCGCTCCACCGCGGGCCCGCTCGGCGTGGTAGTGGACGTGCCGGTCGGTCGGTTCGTTGGAGTGGCCGAAATTGGTGGTGTGCCCCGGAACGAAGACGCGGTTGCGTACCTCGACGCCTCCGAGGCGGTAAGGCGTACTTACTACTGATATACCGGACTTGCTCACGGTGCCTCCCGGCGACTGCACACCCAGAACCCGTGTCGACGTACCAATCAGTGGAACGTCGTTCATGTGAACGGAACGCTAGGACGGCTTCGTGGGGACGTCAATAAGCCAGTGCGAAAAACTTCCCGTGGAGATAAAACGGGCATATCGCCGACCATCGCGCGCCAGACCACCGATGTGCTGGGGGAGTCGGACGTGCCGAAGCGCCGGCCCTCGACCACGCGAGACCGAGGGCCAGGGGAGGACGGGCCTCATCGCACTGGCCGCCGCTACCCCACGCGTGGAGCGGACGAGGCGGCATGCGGCGGGGCCAGGGGAGCGGTGGTTCGGTTCTGGGTACTCGCGTCAGGTTCCGCGCTGGGCGGCGACGGTGGCGAACTCTGTCCGGGCGGCGGGGGAGAGGTCCGGCACGGGCCTTCCGAGATCTTCGAGTGCCGTACCCGCGAGGACGTCAGGACTGCTGGTGACCTCCACGCGGTCGCTGCTGACGGCCGATTCGGCGTCCGGCGTACGACCGCCCGCGTTCCGCCCGTCGTTCGTGGTCAACGCTACGCAGCCGAGCCCTCGTGGCACCCACGCGCCCGCCCGCGGGTCGCCATACGCTGCACGTCCACGCCACGTGGCGGCTACGTCCGTAGGAAAGCCAGAACCGCCAGAACGCGGCGATGCCCGTCGGTGTCCACCGGCAGATCGAGTTTGGTGAAGACATTGCCGATGTGCTTGTTCACGGCAGCCTCACTGATGAACAGCTCCGCAGCCAGGTTGGCGTTGGAGCGTCCCTCGGCCATCAGACTCAGGACCTCCCGCTCCCGTACGCTGAGCCTCTCCAACGGATCCTGGCGCAGCTGTAGCAGCTGACGGACCACCTCGGGGTCCACGACGGCGCCACCCACCGCCACCCGGTCGACCGCCGCCATGAACTCGGTGACCGCCCCGACCCGTTCCTTCAGCAGGTATCCCACCCCGGTGCCGCCGCACGAGTCGAGCAGCCGCATGGCGTACGAGCGTTCGACGTACTGGCTGAGCACGAGGACCGGCAGCCCGGGAATCTCCTGACGCAGCTGTACGGCGGCGCGCAGTCCGTCGTCGCCGTTCGCCGGCGGCATTCGTACGTCCGTGACGACCAGGTCCGGAGGATCCTCACGTACGGCCTCGGCGAGGGCGTCGGCATCGCTCACGGCGGCGACGGTGACATGGCCGAACCGTTGTAGCAGGCCGACAAGGCCCTCCCGCAGCAGGACGGCGTCCTCCGCGACGATCAGGCGAAGTGGCACGGGACCTCCACGTGCAGCAGGGTGGGTCCTCCCACCGGGCTCGACACCCGCATTCGGCCGTCGAGCGCCTTGAGCCGGTCCGCGAGCCCGGTCAGGCCGCTGCCGGCGGACTGGTCTGCACCACCGTGACCGTCGTCAGTGATGTCGATGATCAGCAGATCCGAGTGGTAGCGGCCGTGCACCGTGGCGTGCGTGGCACCGCTGTGACGCGCGATGTTGGTCATGGCCTCGTTGATCAAGTAGTAGATGTTCGCCTCCAGTTGCCTCGAGAGCCTGCCCGGCAGCTCGAGGTCCACCGCGACCGGTACGGGGAACCTGCTCGCGTAGTCGTGGAGCGCGGCGACGAGGCCGTGATCCGCGAGGACCGGCGGGTTGAGCCCCCTGACGAGGCTGCGAAGTTCCCTGTTGGCCGCGGCGAGCTGACGCTCCGCCTCGGTGAGCCGCTCCGTCAGCGGCGAACCCTCGGGGACGTCCAGGCGCATGAGGCCGAGAGACATCCCCAGCGACACGAGCCGTTGCTGTGCCCCGTCGTGCAGATCACGCTCGATGCGTGTCCGTTCGGCGTCGAAGGAGTCGAGCATCCGTACCTGTGAGGCCCGCACCTCCCGCAGTTCGTCGCCCAGTTCCTCACCACGCGGGGCGAGGAAGGTTCGCGCGAGCGCGGCTCTCGCGCCCGCCCAGGACGTCACGGTGTACGGCGAGGCCAGCAGTACGAACGCCCCGAGGACCGCCCAGGGCCAGGTGTGCCGGTCCACCGCCTCGAAAGTCAGCACGGGCAAGCCGAAGGCGAACGCGAGCACCAACAGGTCCAGCCACCACAGCGCGGCCGCGGAGATCAAGGTGAACGCCAGCTCGCGCCAGGTGACCTGCTCCTTGAGCCGGGTGGCCACCCAGGGCCGGAACCCCGGCGCGGCCGGCTCTCCGTGCGGATTGGGCAACTGGTCGTGGTCGACCAGCCGGAGCCGATGGCGCTCGACGGTCGCGACGGAGGTCGAGGACAGCACCACACCGACCAGCGGGGCCGCTCCGACCAGGATCACCAGCAGGATCACCCCGACCACCAGGCCGGTGGCGAGCACCAGGACGGCGGCCGCCCCGACCAGGACACCGCTTGCCAGGTAGGCCACCGAACGCCAGGGCCAGCTGGAGGTCAGGAAGCTCAGCGGGCTCTGTGCCATCGCCTGCCAAGCAGTTGTGGAAGGCATGCGTGGAACGTTAGCCGGAGACCGGTGGGTGACGGGGTAGAGCTGGCTCTACTTGAGGTGTAGACCGTGGGTCAGTGTGGACGCCGACGGTGTGCGGTGCGATGGACGCCATGACGACCACCAGGCACGATTCCGCGCGGGCTGCGGTAGAACTCTCGACCGTCCGTAAGGTCTACGGCGCGGGCGATCGCTCCGTCACCGCGCTGGACGGGGTCACCATCGATTTCCCGCCCGGCACCTTCACCGCCATCATGGGGCCCTCCGGTTCCGGCAAGTCGACACTGCTGCAGTGCGCTGCCGGCCTGGACCGGCCGTCCGAGGGGCAGATCACGCTCGCCGGTACCGACATCGGCCGGTTGGACGAGAAGAAGCGCACCCAACTGCGCCGTGATCACATCGGCTTCGTCTTCCAGGCGTTCAATCTGGTCGTGTCGCTGACCGCGGCACAGAACGTGGAGCTGCCCTCACGCTTCGCCGGGCGGCGGGTGGGGCACGAGCAGGTCGCCGCGGCACTCGCCGCGGTGGGCCTCGCCGAACGCGCCGGGCACCGCCCCGGCGAGCTCTCCGGCGGCCAACAGCAGCGCGTCGCCCTCGCTCGCGCGCTCGTCACCCGCCCCGACGTGCTCTTCGCCGACGAGCC
This sequence comes from Streptomyces oceani, assembly GCF_001751245.1. GTDB lineage: Bacteria > Actinomycetota > Actinomycetes > Streptomycetales > Streptomycetaceae > Streptomyces > Streptomyces oceani. The sequence continues at coordinate 56,172 of NZ_LJGU01000137.1, read as the reverse complement.
CACGGGCGCGCTCGACACCACCACCTCGCGCGAGGTGCTCCGGATGATGCGGATGCTGGTGGACCGGGAAGGCCAGACCACGCTCATGGTCACCCACGACCCCCTGGCCGCCGCGGTCGCGGACGTCGTGGTGTTCCTCAAGGACGGCCACGTCGCCGACCGCATCGGGCTGTCAAGGGAGCCCGAGAGCCGGAACGCCGCCTCCATCGCCGCGCACATGGCCAGGCTGGAGGCGTGATGCTGGTCCTTGCGAACATCCGCGAACGCTGGGCCGGCTTCCTTGGGGCGTTCGTCGCCGTCATGACCGGTGTAGCCCTCATCACGACAACCCTGATCATCTACGATTCCTCCAGCCCCAAGGTTCAGCCCCGCTACGACGGCACCGCCGCACTCGCCCTGCCCGAACAGGCCGTCACCGAGGACGGCGTCCCCGGTGACCGGGTGCCCTGGAGCCAGGCTGAGGCCGAGCCGCTGCTCGAGAAGCTGAGCGCGCTCCCCGGAGTCTCCTCGGCGGTGGTGGACCGCTCCTTCTACGCCCAGGCGTTCCGCGGCGACAAGCCCGTCGGGGACGAGGACACCCTCGACTCCGGGCACGGCTACGCGAGCGCGCGACTCGCCCCCCACTCCCTCGTCTCGGGTCGTGCACCGGTCAAGGCGGACGAAGTCGTGGTCGACCGTTCCCTCGGGGTGCCCGCGGGGAGCGAGCTGACCGTCAACATCACCGCCGGCCGTACGGAGTTCAAGGTCGTCGGCACCGTGGACGGCCCCGGCTACTACTTCAGTGACGCCTTCGCCGCGCAGCAGCAACCCGGAGTCAGCACCATCGGCCTGCTCGCCGACGAGGGCGGCTCCGCCGGTGACATCGCGGCCGCGGCCAAGAAGGTCGTCGACGACGCGGGCACCGTCGTCTCGGGCGAAGGCCGCTCCGTCCTGCAAACCGAGAACGTCGAGCACAAGCGGTTCCTCGGCACGCAGCTCATCTCGGCCATGACCGTTCTCGGCCTGTTCACCACGGTGTTCGTGGTCGCCTCCATGCTGGTGCTCTCCACGGGGCTGCGCCGGCGCGAGATCGGGCTGCTGCGGACCATTGGCGCGGCACCGCGCCAAGTGCGCCACATGGTCCTCGGCGAGGCCGCGGTTGTCGGACTGCTCGGCTCGCTGGCGGGCTGTCTGGCGGGCGTCGCCGGCGCCCCGCTCCTGCGGAGCGTCCTCGACAGCCTGGACGTCACCCCGCCGGGCATGGAGGTGAGCGTCGCCGCGTGGCCGCTGCTCACCGCGACGGCGGTCGGCGTGGGCGTCAGCGTCCTGGGCGCCTTCGCGGCGAGCCGGATGGCGGCGAAGGTCGCCCCCATGGAGGCCCTGCTGGAGAGCGGTCGGGCCAACAGGATCATGGGCCGGGTCCGTTGGGTCAGTGGCCTGACCGTCCTGGGACTCGGCGGCGTCCTGGCCGTCGGCACCGCCACGGCCGCCGCGGACAGCAGGATGAACATGGCGATCTTCGCGACGATGACACTGATCGGGGCGACCGCGCTGCTCGCCCCGGTGTTCGTCGGGCCCGTCGGTCGCCTGCTGAGCGCACCGTTTCAGAAGTCCGGGTCGGCTGGGCCGCTGCTGGTGCGGGCCGAGATGGGTGCCAACTCGCGGCGCGCGGCTTCGCTGGCCGCTCCCGTTATCGCGGCCGTCGGGTTCGCTGTCCTGCTCAGCGGCATGGTGGAGACGATGCGGGTGGCCTATCCGGCGAGCGAGGCGCTGAAGCTGGAGGGTCAGCTCATCGTGACGTCGGACGGCACCCCCGGCAACACCGACGAGGTCGTCGCCGCCAACCCGGTGGGCAAGGCGGCCCTGCCGACCCGGGCCTTCGTCACCGGCGCGGACGACAGGACCACCGTCATCGACGTGCTCGGATCACGCGACGAGCGCTGGGACAAGCCGGGCCAGGCGGTCCTCGGCGAGCGGATGGCCGACAAGCTGGGCCTGGAGGAGGGGCAGCAGGCCCCGGTGCGGCTGGCCGACGGAAAGACCGTCAAGCTACGCATCGCTCACGTGCTGCCCGACGACCCGGCCCGCGGCGACTTCGTCGTATCCCGAGAGCTCGTCCGAACGCACGACCCGGCCGCGCTCACCGACGACATCTTCGTCCCGGCGGCGCACAAGCCGACCGAGGTCGTCCCCGGAACGGCCGTCCACGACGCTCTGGAGTACGCGCTGGACGACTACAACACCGACGCGAGACTGACCGACGCCCTGGCGGGCATGCTCATCGTCATCGCCGTCGGCTACAGCGCCATCGCCGTCGCCAACAGCATGGCCGTGACCGCGCACGGAAGGCGCCGCGACTTCGCGGTGATGAAGTCCGCGGGCGGCACGGTAGGGCAGTTGCTGATGTTCTCCGTCGGCGAGACGACGCTCGTGGTGACGATCGGCGCCGCACTGGGGGTCCTGGTGACGCTTCCGCCTCTCGCCGGCATGGCTTCCGGCCTTTCCCAGGCCACCTCGACCGACGTGGGACTGCACCTGGACACGGGCACCGTCGCCGCCGCGATCACCGGCTCCCTCCTGTTGGCAGTCACCACAACCGTGGCCGTCACCTGGAAGACCATGCGCCGAGAAGCAGGGTGAGGGGTGCTCCCCGGGACGGGGCGGCTCGAACATCACCCCCGGGGCGCCCCCTTCCCTCACGGCGAGCCACTCGCAGGATGGGTTGGTCACCCCGCCAGTGGGCCGGCCTCGGCCTCCAGTCGCGCCGCGTCTCGGAAGAACGCCGGGCACCGCGCCCGCGCGACCTGCTCCTGGCCGGCCAGCAACGCCCGCCCGCGCCCAGTGGTTCGCCCGCCTGGTCGACCCGCTGTGGTGGCGGGCACGCGCTGCCCTGTTCGAAGGCGGCGGCTACGACGGCGGGTGAGGGAGGCCGATCCTCGTCCGGATCGCTTCACGCACGGCGGAGTTGAGCCGTGTCCGTGCCGCCGGCGCGGACGACGTCCGTGACGGCGACGGGAGGCCGTGACGGTGGTGGAGCGCGTCCGGGGCGCTCCGTCCCGGGGCCCGCTCGGCGACCGGTACGGCGCCGAGCGGGCCAGCGCGGGCGTGGCGCCGTACGCGAGCCCGGCGTCCGCCGTGATGCCCCGTCCGAGGCGGGGAGCCCGTGGCGGGAACCCGTTCGCCCGGTAGCGTGCTGCCCGGACCGTCGGACGCCCTCCTCGAGGAGAAGCATGAAGCCACTCGCTGACCGGCTCTACCCGCAGGTCACCGACGGGGCCAGCACCGTGCGGTGGGTCCCACACGCCCGCCGGGTGCGCGCCTGGGACCACGGGCTGTTCGAACGGCTGGCGGGTCGGCGCTGGCCGGTGGGGGATCGCGTCCTGCCGCCGCTGAGCCGGGCGGCGAACCGTGGCGGGCTGTGGTTCTCCGTCGCGGCGGGCATCGCCGCCACCGGCGAACCGAGCGCGCGACGTGCCGCCGTACGCGGGCTGGCCTCGCTCGCTCTCGCCTCCGCCACGGTGAACACCCTGGGGAAGGGAGCCGTACGCCGTGCCCGCCCGTTGACGGACGCCGTGCCGGTGATCCGACGGCTGAGCCCGCCGCCGGTCACCACCTCCTTCCCGTCCGGGCACGCCGCCTCGGCCGCGGCGTTCGCGACCGGGCTCGCGCTGGAGTCACCCCGCTGGGGAGCGCTCGTCGCCCCGCTCGCCGCGACCGTGGCGTTCTCCCGCGTGTACACCGGCGCGCACTATCCGGGCGATGTCCTCGCCGGCGCGGCACTCGGAGTGGGGGCGGCCCTCGCGGTACGCGGCGTCGCGCCCAGCCGCGGCCAACTTCCACCACCTGCCCGTCCGTTGGCCGACGCCCCGGCGCTCGTCGAGGGCCGGGGGCTGGTCCTGGTGGTCAACCCCACCTCCGGGCAGCGGCTCACCGAGTCGCCCGGCGCGGCGGCGCGGACGAGTGTCACCGATCCGCCGGCCCTGGCCACGGTGCGCGCTCGACTGCCGGAGGCCGAGATCGTCCGCTGCGAACCCGTGGAGGGCGCGCTGGGCCGCGAGTTGCCCGCGGCGGCGGTACGGGCGTCCGAGCTCGGCGGGGCACTCGGCGTGGTCGGTGGCGACGGCACGATCAACACGGCCGCGCCGATCGCCGTGCGGCACGGGCTTCCCCTCGTGGTCTTCCCCGGGGGGACCCGCAACCACTTCGCCCACGACCTCGGCATCGACACCCCAGAGGACGCCTGCCGTGCGGTGGTTGACGGAGACGCGGTCGCCGTCGACCTCGCGCGGTTCACCGCCGTCCCGCGAGGATCGGGCCCACAACCGGCCGACGAGGAAGGTACCTCCGGCGTCTTCGTCAACACCTTCAGCCTGGGCTCGTATCCCGAACTCGTCCGCATCCGGGAGCGCTGGGCCACCCGCGTGGGCGCCTGGCCCGCCGGTATCCTCGCCGCCCTGCGGGTGCTGCGTACGGACCGTACGGTGGAGGCCGGACTGGGCGGCAGGCAACAGCCCCTGTGGCAACTGTTCGTGGGCAACTGCGCCTACCGCGGCTTCGGCCTGGCGCCGGTGCGGCGGCACGACCTGGCGGACGGTCTGCTCGACGTCCGGGTGGTGCACGGCGGACGATGGGCCCGCACCAGGCTGTTCGTCGCCGCGCTCACCAGCGTGGTGGACCGGTCACCCGTGCACCACGCCACGCGCTTGCGACGCCTGCGGATCAGCGACATACCGGCGGGCACGCTGCTGGCCTACGACGGCGAGATCGCCGCGGCGCCGCGCGAGTTGTTCCTGGACAAACGGCACGAGGCGCTCACCGTGTACCGGCCGCTGCGGCGCTGAGCCCCCGACGCCGGGAGCGGCCGTGGCCCTGGCATGCGGTGTCCCGCTCCCGCGGGCCCGGCTCAGAGTACGGATCCGGGCTCGCGTATCCACGCGTACGCCCGGTCCACGTCGAACTCCCGCTGGCCGCCGGCGAAGACCAGCCCGGCCGAGGCGACCGCCGGATCGGTCGCCCAGTGCGCGAGGTAGGGCACCGCGAGGCAGCGCATCCCGGCCCGCCGGGCCGCCTCCACCCCCGGCGGCGCGTCCTCCAGCACCACACAGTCGGCCGGCGTGACGTCCAGCCTACGGGCGGCGGCGAGCAGCACGTCCGGCTCGGGCTTGCCCCGGGCCACCTCCTCCGCGGAGACCCGGAGCGGCAGCAGACCGTCCAGCGGCGTGCCGGCGAGGGCGGCGTCGATGGCCGCGGGGGAGGAGCCGGAGGCGACGGCGAGCGGCAGACAGGCGGCGTGCAGCAGCTCGACGAGCCGCCGCATGGCGGGGAAGACCTCGCTGGAGCCGCCCGCGAGGCGGAGGTAGTGGGCGTTCTTCCGGGCGAGCAGTTCGGCCGCGGGGGCGGCGATTCCGTACCTCTCGCGGAGGGTGCGTACGGTCTCGTGGGTGCCGATCCCGATGAAGGAGGTGTGTTCCTCCCAGCTGAAGTCCGGCACCCCGTGCTCGGCGAGGAGGAGCCGGGTGGCCGTGAAGTAGTGCGGCTCACTGTCCACCAGGGTCCCGTCCAGGTCCAGGAGCACGGCGGGCGACGCGGGAAGACTCATGCCCCCAGGCTGCCAGGCGTCTCCCGTGCCGGTCGCACCGGTCGTCGCTCCGCCGCCGGGCATCCCGGGTTCCGCGCCTCGTACCACGCACGGTGTCCGCTCGCACACGCGCCGGCGACGCCGCCCGGTCCGGCTGCTAACGTCCACCCGATCAGCGACGTCGGCGGAAGGGCCCACACCGTGCCGAGCGACAGCCAGCAGCGCCTCCCCCACTCGTCGGCGGAGCCCGCGCGACCCGCACCGGAAGCGGACGGCCGTACGCCACAACAGCGGGCCTACATCGGCTCGTTCACCTCAGCCGGCGGTCGGGGCGTCACCACGGCCCGGCTCACCCCGGAGGACGGCGCACTGCACGTGACGCACCACACGGAGGGCACCCTCCCGGATCCGTCCTACCTCGCGCTGCGGGACGGCTGGCTGTACGCCGTGTCAGAGCGGGAGGCGGGAGCCGTGGCGGCCTTCTCCCGTACGGACCCGGACCGGCCGGCGTTGGTCGGCGAGCCGGAGCCGGTGGCGGGTGACTCGCCCACCCACCTCGCGCTCGCGGGCGCGCGCCTGGCGACCGCGAACTACGGCTCCGGCAGCGTGAGCCTCGTGCGGGTCCAACCGGACGGCACGCTCCAGGGACCGGCCCAGGTGCTCCCCCACCGGGGCAGTGGCCCGGACCCGGACCGGCAGAGCGGGCCGCACGCGCACGCCGTGCTGCCGGACCCCACCGGACGCTGGCTGCTCTCCGCCGATCTGGGCACCGACTCGATCTGGGTATACGACCTGGCCGAGCCGGACGAGCGCCCGCGGCTCCACGCGGAGGTCCCCCTGGAACCAGGCAGCGGACCGCGACAGTTGGCGTTCCACCCGGACGGACGGCACGTCTACGTCACCCAGGAACTGCTGCCGAGGGTGACCGTATGCGCCTGGGACGGCGACACCGGGACGCTGCGGCCGGTCTCGTACGTGGACCTGCGACCGCCCGAGAGCGCGGAGCTGAGCGCGTCGGACGCCGGTGCCGAGCCGCGTGGTTATCCGTCGCAGCTGGTGGTGGCCGCCGACGGGCGGTACGCCTGGGTGGCCGTGCGGGGGCACGACAGCATCGTCGTGCTCGAACCCGACACCACCGGAGACGAGTTGACGCAGCTCGCGGCCGTCGACTGTGGTGGCCACTGGCCACGGGACCTCAGCCTGCATCCGACCCAGCGCTGGCTGTACGCCGCCAACGAGCGCTCCGGCGACGTGACCTGGTTCGCCGTCGACCCGGGAACCGGTACGCCGCGACGCGCCGGCTCGCTCACGGCGCCCGGGGCCTCCTGCGTCGTGTTCGCCTGATCCCGCGCGCCTCCTGTGACCGCCGTAGGCATGTGGGCAGTGTCACCGTCCTGACCGAGCGCGTGCCCTTTACGATCGTGACCGGCGTCCCTCCGGCTGGACTCCGGTCATCCGACGGGTCACCCCGTCCCGGCATGAGGAGAAGTGTCCTTGTCCACCGCGCTTCCCGAGAGCTACTACCAGCGCATCGATGAGCACCGGTACAAGCCCACGGCTCACGCGGGAGGCGCCTGGGAGGTCGGGGACCAGCACTTCAGTCCGCTGGCCGGACTCCTCGTGCACGCCATCGACCGACACCGAGCCGCCGGCGCCGCCAACGACCTGGTCCTGGCGCGGATCAGCTACGACATCCTGGGCCGTATCGCCCTCGACGAGTGCGAGATCGCGGTGCGGACGGTACGGCCCGGCCGCACCGTCGAGCTGCTCGAAGCCCAGGTCGTCATAGCGGGGCGCCCGGTGGTCCGCGCTCGTGCCTGGCTGCTCGCGGCGGGCGACACCGGCGCGGTCGCCGACACCCCGGTCCAGCGAATCGCCCCTCCCGAGGAGTTCGCTCCGTGGGCGATGAACGACGTGTGGGAGGGCGGTTACATCGCCTCCGTCGAGATGCGTCGACAGGCGTCAGCCGAGCCCGGTCGGGCCGCCGCCTGGGTCCGCAGCGACCTCGAACTCGTCGCCGACGAACCGAGCAGCTCGCTCGCGTCCTTCGTCGGCCTCGTGGACACGGCGAACGGCATCGCCGTGCAGCAGCCGCCCACGCGGTGGATGTTCCCCAACGTGGACCTCACGATCCATCTCCACCGGCAGCCGGAAGGCCGCTGGACCGGTCTGGACACCACGGTCAGTTTCGGGCCGGCCGGGCACGGCCTCACCAGCACCGTGCTCCACGACGTCACGGGCCCGGTCGGCCAGGCCGAGCAGATTCTCACCGTACGGCCGCTGGCGCACGGCTGAGCGAAGCCCGTACGCGGGAGGGCGGCGAAGGCCGTGGCCGGGGAGGGCCGCACGCCCGGGCACGGCGGAGTGCCGCGGGAGTGGCGTCAGTGGACGACGTCGAGGACGTTCTTCTGCAGGCCGTTCGGGTACGCCTCGTGCTCGACCAGCTTCAGCCGCCGGGTGTCCTTGTCCGTATCGCTGAACAGCCGCTTGCCCGCGCCCAGCAGCAGCGGGAAGACGAGCAGGTGGTAGCGGTCGATCAGGCCGGCGTCCGAGAGGTTCCGGTTGAGGGTGGCGCTGCCGTGCACGATGATCGGGCCGCCCTCGGTCTCCTTCAGCGCCGCGACCTCGTCCAGCGAGCGGAGGAGCGTGGTCGAGGACCAGTTCGTCACCAGGTCCTGCTCGGCGAGCGTCGTGGAGACGACGTACTTCGGCATCGCGTTGTAGGCGGCGAACTCCTCCAACGTCGGCCACACCGAGCTGAACGACTCGTAACTGACTCGGCCCAGCAACATCGCGGTGGCTTCCCGCTGTTCCCGGTCCTTGATCTCGTACGCCTCGGGGAGAAACTCCACGTCCTTGACGGTCCAACCCGAGTTGCGGTACCCGGGTTCGCCGCCCGGGGCCTCCACGACACCGTCGAGCGAGAGGAAGGCGGTGCTGATCAGGGTGCGCATCAAGGGTCTCCTGGTGTCTCGTGGCCGTGTCACGGTGAATCCGGTCGGTGCTTGCGATCATCGATCGCGTCGACACCGCTTGTCTGTGACTGACCCCGGTTCGCGGAGAAACTCATCGGTCGCCACACGCCCGATACGACGCACCGATCGCGCACCCGGCTGGCGGGCGTGCGGGCCCTCCGGCCTACGGGTGCTGCCCAGGAGCGTACGCCTCAGCGCGCCGGCATCCCCGGCTGCTGCTGTTGGGGGAGGCCGAGCTTGGCGCCGTAGGTGGAGGCCACCAACTTGCCCAGCGAGGGGTAGGCACCCAACGGTTCCGCCACCGTGCAGGCGGCCTGCTCCGCGGCGGCCTCCAACAGTCCCTGTGGCACCTCCGGGCCGATGAGGCAAGGGGCCACCGCTAGTTGCTGGGAACCGGACTCCCGCAGTTGTTCGGCGGTACGGGCGACGGCGCCCTCCTCGTCCAGCCCGGCCGCCAGGACCGGGACAGCGAGCCGAGCGGCCAGCAGCATGCCCGTGATACCCGCGGCCTGCACCGCCTCCTCCCCGCCGAGGGTGGCCAGGATGATGCCATCGGCCGCCGTGGCCACCGTGAACAACCGGGCGCGGTCGGCTCGCGCGAGACCCGCCTCGGAGAGCTTCACGTGCACGCCCTCCGCCAGCAACGGGTGCGGGCCGAGCACGTCCGTCAACTCCGCGCCCGCCCCGCTGCTCAACACCGCCTGTCGGATCTGCCGGAGCTGCGCGGCGTCCGGACCCGCCAGCAGCGGCACCACGATGGCAGCTGGGCCGGCGGGGGTCGCCTCGTCGGTGGCGGCCTCACCGGGTGTGGACCTCCGCTCGGCGCTCAGTTCGCTGAGCACGGTGTCCAGCGCGGGAAACTCGTCTCCGCCGCCTTCCACGTAGCCGATCCGGGCGTCCAGGCCGGGGAGTTCCGAGCGAGCGATGCTCAGGACCTCACCAGCCAGACTCCGTGACTGGGCGGTGGGTGTGCCGGGCACCGCCAGCACCAGGCCAGGCGCGTTCTCCGGAGCGGTGACGGGCTCCGGTTTGCGGTGCCGGCCGGACCGGCGAGGGCGTGGCATTCGTACAGGCAAGCCATTGTCCGGCTCAGTGGGGGAGCTCATGTGCCCGAATGTTAATGCCTTGGTGCGGGTGGCCGGTTGTCCGGGGGAAGGTGGTCCGATTTATTAGCTTATGTCCGATGACTGTTCGGGTACGGCGGGTCACGCGTCAGTGCACGGTGAGAAGCCTGGCGTCTCTCGGCAACCCCAAGCCCACGGTCGCCATCTGGGCGGCGATGTGCAGCGCGCCGTCCAACGGGTCTCCCGTCGCCGTCACCACCCGCGCGTGCGGGAGGCGGGCGGCGAGTTCCGCGTGCACGGGGTCGAGGAGGGGCTGACCCATACGAAAGAGCCCGCCGGTGAGCGACACCTCGGGAATCGAGGCCGAAGCGGTCGTCCCGAAGTCTGCCGTGTCCCCGGAGCCGGGTGGCGGGCAAACCGCCGCGGCGCTGCGGGCGATCTCCACCGCGGCGTCCCGGAGGATCCCGGCCGGCACCGGGTCTCGTACGCCCTCCGCGCTGTACGAGGCGTCCGCGGCGCAGGCGGCGACCTCCGGCGCGAACGAGGCGAGCACCGCCGGCCGGTCCGTGCGGGGATACAGCTGCCCCGGCAGGCCCGGCACGGACCCGAACAGCCGCTCCGCCCGGGACAACAGCGCGGGTGAACCGCCCGCACGCCCGTCGTGCGCGCGCATCGCGGCCTCCAGGCCGGCGCGCCCGATCCAGGCGCCGCCACCGCAGTCGCCGAGGAGGTGACCCCAGCCGTCCGCCCGCCGCCAGGCGCGCAGATCGGTGCCGAGGGCGATCATCCCGGTACCCGCCGCCACGATCGCCCCCCGGGTCGCGCCGAGCGCCCCGGCATACGCGGCGACGCCGTCCGCGGCCAGCGCGAGACTGCGCACGCCCAGCGTCTCGGCCAGGGCTGTCGGCAGGTGCTCCCGGAGCGCCTCGCCCAGGGTCGCCATGCCCGCCGCGCCCACGCACACGGCGGCCACCCGGCCCCCACCCGCCCGCTCCAGCAACAGCCGAGCGCTCGGCAGCAGCACCTCGAGCAGGTGCTCCGGATCGATGCCGGCCGGCCCGGTGCGTACGGGAACCTCCGATACCCGGCGGCCCACCGGCTCCGGAGTGCCCGAGGCCCCTGCCGCCGCCAGGGCGGTCCGGAGACCGGAACCGCCCGAATCGACACCGAGCACCCAGGGCGCGCTCACGGCAGACGCCAGTCCACCGGCCCGGCTCCCTGCTCGGCCAGGAGGGCGTTCACCCGGCTGAACGGCTTCGAGCCGAAGAAGCCACGGTCGGCCGACATCGGAGAGGGGTGCGGGGACTCCACCGCCGGCAGGCCACCGAGCAGCGGACGTAGCTGCCGCGCGTCACGCCCCCACAACACCGCCACCAACGGCTTGCCACGCGCCGCGAGCGCGCGGATCGCCTGCTCGGTCACCTCCTCCCAGCCTTTGCCGCGATGCCCCGCCGGCTTCCGTGGCGCGGTGGTCAGCGCCCGGTTCAGGAGGAGCACGCCCTGCCGTGTCCAGGGGGTCAGATCGCCGTTCGACGGGTGGGGGAGTCCGATGTCCTGGGCCAGTTCCCGGAAGATGTTCTCCAGGCTGCCCGGCAGTGGTCGGACGTCCGGCGCGACGGCGAAGCTCAGTCCGACCGCGTGTCCCGGAGTCGGGTACGGGTCCTGCCCGACGATCAGTACCCGAACCTCGTCAAAGGGCTGCTGGAAGGCACGCAGGACATGCGAGCCGGCCGGTAGGTAGGTTCGTCCCTCGGAGATCTCCCGGCGCAGGAAGTCGCCCATCGCGGCGACCCGTTCGGACACCGGTTCCAGGGCCTTGGCCCATCCCGGCTCGACGATCTCGTTCAACGCTCGTGGTGCCACGAGCGGTTACCCTATCCTCCCTCCTGGCGACGAGGTCCACTTCCGGCCGGTCCGAGGCTCGTCGTACGGGCTTCTCGGGGCGGCCGGCAGTGGACCCACGCCACCGCGCGGAGCGGCCAACGCCTCGCGTCGCAGCGGGGCGGTGGCTGGTCAAGCAGCCATCGCCGCCCGTACGCACAGCACATCGGGTAGGTGACCGGCGAGCTGTCGCCAGCTGTCCCCCTCGTCCGCGCTGGCGAAAACCTCGCCGTTCCGGTTGCCGAAGTAGACGCCCAGGGGGTCAGCGACGTCCGTACACAGCGCGTCCCGCAGGACCGGCCCGTAGTGCGCCGTGTCAGGGAGACCGGCGCTCAGCTCCGCCCAACTGCCGCCCGCGTCCTCGGTCCGGTACACCCGGCACCGGCGTCGCGCGGGCACCCGGTCGAAGTCGGCGTTCAGCGGGAAGACGTACGCCACGCCGCCTCTACGCGGGTGGGTGACGACCGGGAAACCGAAGTCGGACGGCAGGCTGTCACCGATCGAGACCCAACTCGCCGCGTTGTCGTCGCTGCGGTAGACGCCCCAGTGGTTCTGCAGGTACAGCCGGTCCGGCTCCGCGGCGTCCCGTGCCACCTTGTGCACGCACTGGCCGTACTCCGGGAACCGCTGCTCCTCCGGCAGGAACGCCGCCTGCACGCCGGAGTTGCAGGGGGTCCAGCTCGCCCCGCCGTCGGTGGTGTGGTACGCGCCACCGGTGGAGACGGCGACCGTGACGGCACCCGGGTCCCGAGGGTCGACCAGCACCGTGTGCAGGCCGAGCCCGCCGCCACCGGGCTCCCACTCCGCACGCGTGGGGTGCTCCCACAGTGCGCGCACGAAGTCGAAGCTCACCCCGCCGTCCGTGGAACGGAAGAGCGCACCCGGCTCCGTGCCGGCGTACACCACGTCCGGCTGCGAAGCGCCGGCCGGCTCGAGCTGCCAGACGCGCTCCAACGAGGCGCCCGTGTCCGCGGGAAAGCGCACGGCGGGCTGCTCCGGCTCGATCCAGGTGGCACCCAGGTCATCGGAGTGGAAGACCGAAGGTCCCCAGTGCGCGCTGTCCCCGCCCACCAACACCCTGGGCGGTGCGCCCGCGCGGGGGACGAAGCCGACGGAGTAGATCGCCTGCGCGTTGAAGTGCGGACCGTCGAACTCCCATCCCGTGGAGTCCCGCTGGTCCACCGCTCTCCGGGCGAGGAACAGGCCCTTTCGTGTGCCTACCGCGAGGATGACCTCGGCCATGCTGTCGCACCGCCTTTCCGGACGTCGTTGTCAGAGTCGTCGAAGCTCCTCGCAGTCTGCCCCGCGCCACTGACAATCCGGTTCGGGAAAACGCCGATCCGCCCCGTGACCGGGGACGACAGCACCACCACCACAACCGCACGCGGTCGCGGTGCTAACGCTGATTCGGCATCCGCGTGCCGTCCAGGCTCTCCTGGACGGAGATCGGCTCGCGTTCCGGCGGCATGCCGAACTCCCAGTCCAGTCCGTAACGCCCGAAGAGTTCCGCCCGTAGCCGCTCCATGGGCATCGGTGCCCCCGGGAGCAGGATCGCGACCACGGCTCCCATCAGCAGGGCGCGCAGCAGGGGGTACTCGTTGTCCGGGTCGGAGGAGCCGTACACCGTGACGGCGCGATGCAGCTGCGCGGCCAACTGCTGCTGCTCCTCGCACTGCACGAAGCCCTCCTGCTGCAGGATGCCGGCCATGTGGGCCCGCATCAGCACCGGACGGTCCCGGCCCAGGCCGAGGATCGCGTCGATCGCTCGGGCCAGCATCTGGCGGCCCGCGTCGGGCCCTTCCGGGAGCGGTCGGCGGTCCAGCGCCTCTGTCAGGGTCAGCTGCATCAGGCGGTGTACGGCGGACTGGAAGAGATGCCGCTTGCCGGGGTAGTAGTACGAGATCAGGCCGCGCGCTGAGCCCGCGCGGTCCGCGATGTCACCCAAGGTGGTGGCCTCGTAGCCCCGTTCACCGACGAGGTCGACCGTTGCTTGGAGCAACCGTTCGCGGGAGCGTCGGCGCAACTCTTCATTGACCGATGCGCTCCGAGGGGACATGCTGTACTCCTGCGTTGACTGGTTCAGAGCCAGTATACTTACCGGACCGTCGGGTTCCGTATCGCTGCGGACGTAGGACCCGACTCGGCTGGGCGGTATCGGGGCGACGCGGGGGATCGCCTCGATACCGCCAGCCCGCCGGGCGGCTTACCCGCGAGGACGAGGGGGCGCGGGTCAGCCGACCCGGTCGAGTACCGGCAGCAGTCCCTTCGTTCGCTGTGGGACCGGCAGGTGCTCCACCAGGTGCACGGCGCAACCCAGACGCGCGGCCCCGCCGTCGTTGCGCCGGTCGTCGCCGACCATCAGGACGTCCGCCGGCGGAAGGTCCAGGGCCGCGCAGACGAGACGGAACAGTTCCGCGTCCGGCTTCTGACAGCCGTGTTCGTAGGACAGGGCGTACGCGTCCACGTAACGGTCGAGGCCATGGGCGCGGAAGACCGGCCGCAGGTCCCAGCCGATGTTGCTCACGACGGCCACCGGCGCACCCCGCTCGGACAGCGAGCGCAGGACCTCGCGGGTGTCCGGGTAGGGCTGCCAGGCCGCCGGCAGCATGTGGCGCTCGTACAGCGCGGCAGGCAGCCCCGGGTGGGGCAGTTCGACCTGGCGCGTGAGCTGTGTGTACGCGCTGCGGTGCAGCTCCGGACTGATGTCACGGCGCTCCCACACCGAGCGGAGCCGCGGCGGAACCTCCCGCGGAGTGCTGCCCCCGGGCAGCGCGCCCACCTCCTCCAACCGTCGCGCGTACGCGGCGACTTCGGCTTCCGACAGCACGACTCCCAGTGCTTCCGCGGCTGCCGTCAGCCAGCTCGCCGTGGCCTCCACCCGCAGTAGCGTGCCGGAGAAGTCGAAGAGCACACCCTTGATCGTCATACGGGCGATCCTCGCGGTCCGAGCACGCTTCCCGCCACCTCGGCGTTCGCGGCCGAACGCCTCGGGTCACTCGTCCGAGCGCGCCGACGGCCCGGTGCGGCGCCGTGTGGTCTCGATCCCGGTCAGTACGGCCCGAGCCGGCCACATAGCGATCGCCAGCCCCAGCAACGAACCCACCACGACATCCGTGAGCCAGTGCACGCCCAGATACACCCGGGTCCAGGAGACTCCCACGACGGAGACGGCCGCTGCCCCCAGTACCAGCCACCGGAGCCACCGGCGCGAGTCGTACGCGTACACCAGGCCGACCAGCAGGCCGCAGGCCAGGGCCGCGGTCATGGCGTGGCCGGAGGGCAGGGCCGCGAAGTTCGCGGAGTCGACCGGCTCCTCCCACCGCGGGCGCTCCCGGCCCAACACCGCCTTGAGCAGTTGCTGCAGAAGCGTCCCGAAGACGGCCAGCACCAGGAGGCGTACCGCGGACGCCCGTTGGGCGCGCCACCACAGCCACAGGACCGTCACGGCGAGCACAGCACGCATGGTCCAGGTGTCCCAGACCCAGTCGGTGAGTACCCGAGCGGTTCCGGTCCAGCCGGGGTGGCTCAACGCCGACTCGTGCAGGGAGCGCGCGACCCGCCTGTCCAGGTCGAGCAGCGGCTGCCAACCCAGTTGCACGAGGAGGACCAAGCACGCGCCGAGCGCGGCGAGTAGCAGGGCGGCGCGGGTGCTACCGACCGTGGCCGCGGAGTCGGCGGACGGGTCGCTGGAACGGGGCCGTGGCGGCGTGGGTGTCGACATGGTCCGATCGTCACGTACGGCCGCCCCAGGGCACTAACCGAGGGCCGTGAGTCCCGGCACGAACGCCACCGCCAGGGGCACCACCGGCACCAACGACGCCACGACGCCGGTGCGCAGTCTGCGGCCGATCGGCAGTCGGGGGGCGGGGGCCAGCAGCCGATGCACGCGCTGCGGCACGAGCGAGCGCGCCGCCGAACCGGGGCCGAACACGCCGCGCTCCTCGTTGAGTTCGACGAGGGCCAGAGCGATGGTCACCCGACCGTAGCGGCGCGAGGCGACATCGTCCGCGGCCAGTTCGACAAGCCGGTGCACCTGGTCGTGGAAGGCGCCGAAGACGGGCACGCGCCGGAAGCCACTGGCGAGCGCCCCCGAGCAGTGCAACAGCCAGTCGTGCCGGGCACGGGCGTGCCCCTGCTCGTGCTCGAGCACGGCGTCCAACTGCCGGCCGCGCAGCCGGCGCAGCGCCGCGGTGGTGATGACCAGTTGGGGGGCGGAGCCGGGAAGCCACCAGGCGTCGGGGCGCTCGCCCTCGAGGACGACCAGCGGTTCCGCGTCCGAAGGTGTCTCGCCCGGCAACCGGGGAGCACGATCCCGCAGCTCCGCCCGCCGAGCGCGACGTCGCAGTCGCGCGTCCCGGATCTCCCGCAGCAGCATCGCGCCGGTCCAGGCGCCTCCGCAGGCCAGCAGCAGTGCGAGCGGCGCGGCCCAGGTCTCCAACGCGCCCAGCTGGTACGCCTCCATCACGCCCTCCGGCGCGGGGGCGAAGACGTGGCCCCGTACGGCCTGCCAGGCCGCCGCGGCGGACAGGGACATGGCCAGCACGCAGCACAGCAGCACGCTCGCCACGACGCACTGCCACACCCACAGCGCGAGCACCGGCTCACGGTCCGGCCACGAGGAGCGGGTGAGCACGCGCGGGGCGACGGCGGCGGCGACGGCGCCGAGGGCCAGCAGCGCGAGGGGGACCAACATGGAGCCACACTACGCTCCGCGTTCGGGCCGCGTTACGGGAGGTCAGCTCGAAGTGACGCATCCCTCACCGGCACCGACGAGGACCGCGCCCCGGGGAAGCCGCCTCAGACTCCGGCGCGGTACCGGAGCGGATGGTCGGCCGGCACCTCCACGAGGCAGATACGCACCCCGTCCGGGTCCTCGATCCAGCACTCCACCAGCCCCCAGGGCTCCCGCACCGGCGGACGGAGCACCACCGCGCCACGGGACACCAGCTCCTCGTGGGCGGCGGCCACATCCGCGACCTGGAGCCACAACCGCATCCCGGGCGCGGGAGGCTCCGGCGCGCGACCGGAGACCTCCAGAAAGCCGCCCCCGAGGAAGTAGACCGTGCCTCGCTCCGGGCCGGTGCCGAACTCGCGGTAGACGGCCAGCTCCAGGGTCTCGCCGTAGAACCTGCGGGACCGTTCGGGGTCGGAGGGCCGCAGCAACACCCGGCTACTCAGTACGTGCACCATGCCCGGAGCCTACGCTCCGGCCAGGCTCGGTACCCTCACCTCCATGGAGGAGGCACAGATGGACGCGGGGGCGGACGCGGGAGTGGAGATACGGATCGCGGGGGAGGCGGACGTGCCCGCGCTGGTGGCGCTGATCGAGTCCGCGTACCGCGGTGACGCCAGCAGGGCGGGCTGGACCACGGAGGCGGATCTGCTGGCGGGCCAGCGCACCGACGCGCGAGCCGTGACGGCGGTGATCCAGGATCCGGGCAGCCGGATGCTCGTCGCGGAGCACGCGGCGGAGTCCAGCGACCCGGTCGCCTGTTGCCAGCTGGAACGCCGAGGCGCGCACGCCTACTTCGGGATGTTCGCCGTACGGCCCGGCCGGCAGGGCAGGGGACTGGGCCGAAGCGTCCTGGGCACGGCGGAGCGGACGGCCGTGCGGGACTGGGCCGTCCGAGAGATGCACATGACGGTGATCGTGCAGCGCGAGGACCTGATCGCCTGGTACGAGCGGCAGGGTTATGTCCGTACGGGCAGCCTGAGCCCCTTTCCGTACGGTGACGAACGCTTCGGGCTGCCGCGGCGCCCCGACCTGGCCTTCGAGCTGTTGGTCAAACGGCTTGACTGACGGCGCGGACGATCTCGGGCCGATCGGTGACCACCCCGTCCAGCCGCAGCTCGCGGGCACGGTCGAGGTCCTCTTCGGTGTTCACCGTCCAGCTGATCACCTTGATGCCGGCGGCGTGACAGCGCTCCACCGTGTCCGCTTCCAACCAGCGCAGTTCCAGCGACACCATGCGGGCGCCCAGCTCGCCCGCCCTTTCCGGGGCGGTCGCGGAACTGCGCCCGGCGACCAGCACCAGCGGCGTGGCGGGCAGCTGTTCCCGTACTCCGCGCAGCGCGTCGTCGTGGAAGGAGATGACCGTGACGCGCTCGTGCAGCTTGCCCTCCGTGATGGCCCGCGCGAGCCCGTGCGCCGCCGCGCGATCCTTGATCTCCGCCTGTAGCGGAGCCCGTACGGAGCGCACGACCTCCTCGAAGGTCGGGATGCGCTCGCCGGCGCCGGCGTCGAGTTCGCGCAGTTCGGCAAGGGTGAAGTCGCTGATCGGGCCGGAGCCGTCGGTGGTGCGGTCGAGCTCGGCGTCGTGCATGACCACCAGGGCCCCGTCCTTGCTCAGGTGCAGGTCCAACTCGATCGCGTCGAGTGGTTCCCGGTCGGCCCGCCGGAAGGAGCGCAGGGTGTTCTCCGGCTCGACACCCATGAGTCCGCGGTGTCCGACGGTGAGCAGTGACACGGTGTGCTCCCAGTAGTCCGTCCGTATGCCGGCCGTGGTCCGGCCGGGCCTCCGTCGGGTAGGCCCGGCCGGATGCCGGGGCAGCTTACCGGTACTACCGGGTACATGGGGACGGTGGGGAACACGGAGTCCACGCGGACGGTATGGCGTTGATGTGAGTGATGGCAGGCAGATTTTCGACTGATCGTGCTTCACGCAGGAGAAGTTTCAGAAGGGGCACTTTGCGGGGAGCCTGTCTGGTGGATATCGTGAGCTGACAACATTTTCTCCTGTGGAGTGGTGGTCATGACGGAAATTCTTTCGCCGGTGAGCGCGGACAGCGGCACTCCGTCCACCCAGCGCGTGGTGGAACACCCCGCCTGGCCCGTGCTCAAGGAAGCCGTGGAGGCCATACGTCCGGCGCAGTCCAAGGACGGCTCGATCGACTTCGACGCGGAGGGCGCGCCCAGCCAGGTCGACGTCGAGACGACCCTGGAGCGCGTCGTGTCCGCCGTGCAGGAGCTGGCTCCCCTGCTGCCGCATGACGCGGACTATCTCCACGCGCTCGTCGGCGACCTGCGGCGCTGGGCAGCCGAGGGATTCGGGGTGCCCGACTTCCTGGACTCGCTGCTGGCCTTCCAGCCCGCCCACACCCGCGCGGACGGCCTGGAGCACCTCGTCGTCTTCGCGATGTACACGCAGAACGGCAACCCAGACCGGAACCTCGAGGCCGTCGTGGTGCGCATGGTCTGGCCCGAGTGGCTGGCGGAACTGGAGCGCACCCGGTACGACAACGCGCTGTTCTGCGGCATCACCTTCGAGGACTTCACCTCCGGCTACGACACCAACTCCGCCGTGCTCTTCCCGGAGACCATCGCCGTCCGCGAGGCGCCCGCCCGGTTCTCCTGGGGCGCGATCTTCTGTGATCGGGAGGCGGCCCGCTTCCGCCGCGTCGTCGACGCCGCCCGCCGGGTCACGAGCCTCGAACTCCCGGACGAGGCACACGGCCTGCTCACCGACCAGGAGCGTTGCCAACAGGCGTTCGTCCTGTGGGACATGGTGCACGACCGCACGCACAGCCATGGTGACCTGCCGTTCGACCCGTTCATGATCAAGCAGCGTCAGCCGTTCTGGATGTACGGCCTGGAGGAGCTGCGCTGTGACCTCACGGCCTTCCACGAGGGGGTCAAGCTCGAGGCCGACGGCTTCCCGCAGGGCCGGGACGTGCAGTACACGATGCTGCTCGACAGGCTCTTCCGCTTCCCGGTGACCGGGCCCCGCAACCGCAACTACGACGGTCTCGGCGGCCAGTTGCTCTTCGCCTACCTGCACCAGAACGACGCCCTGCGCTGGCGTGACAACAAGCTCACCGTGGACTGGGAGCGAGCGCGGCAGGTGACCGTACGACTGCGCGAGGAGATCGAGACGCTCTACCGGGAGGGCATCGACCGGCCGAAGATCGTGCACTGGTTCCGGGCGTACGACCTGGTCTCCCGCTATCTGGCCCCGCATCCCGGGTCCACCTGGGCGAAGGGCCCGGACGCGTTGGACCTGAGCCTCCCGCCGCGGAAGCTGGTGGACGAGGTGCTCCCGGACGAGTTTCCGCTCAGCATGTTCTACGAGGCACTCGCGAAGAAGCTGCGGGATGTGATCACATCGACCAAGGGGATCACGGCGGAGTCCGCCACCCCGGTAGCCGCGTGACGGCGGGACGACGGACGAGGAGGCGGCGGCCATGACCAGCAGCACGAGCACCGACAGCGGCGAAGCGGGGGGCAAGGCCCTGGAGGGGGCCGTCGTCGCCGTCGCCGGAGCCGCCGGCCCGGCCGGACAGGCCGCGCTGGTGCGGTTCGCAGAGGCCGGGGCCACCGTCGTCGCC
>NZ_LJGU01000137.1:5309-35792 GCF_001751245.1 Streptomyces oceani | reverse complement strand
CCGTGGACGCGGCCCAGGCCGTGCGAGGCGGCGCGACCGTCACCGGCGACACCGTGGACCTGCTGGACCTGGGAGCCACCCGGGAGTGGGCGGCGCGCACCGAGAAGGAGTACGGCCGCGTCGACGGACTGGTGCACCTCGTGGGGGGCTGGCGGGGCTCGGCGGCGTTCGCCGAGACCGATCTGGCCGACTGGGACGCGCTGCACGACCTGCTGGTGCGGACCGTGCAGCACACCTCGCTGGCCTTCGAGGGGGCGCTGCGGCGCGCTGGCAACGGTCGTTATCTCCTGGTCAGCGCGGCCGGCGCGAGCAGGCCGACGGCGGGCAACGCCGCCTACGCCGCCTCCAAGGCAGCCGCCGAGGCCTGGACCCTGGCCCTGGGCGACGCGTTCCGTAAGGCGGGGGAGGACGGACCGCCGCCGGCCGCCGCGGCGATCCTGGTGGTCAAGGCCCTGGTGAACGACCAGATGCGGGCCGAGCGGCCCCAGTCCAAGTTCAAGACCTTCACCGACGTTCGGGATCTGGCCGACGCCCTCGTCGGCACCTGGAAGCAGTCCACCGAGGAAGTGAACGGAAACCGCCTGTGGCTCACACCCCAGCCGTAGCGTCCGCGCCCGCGGTCACGGACGCCAAACGGCATCACGACCCCGAGATCCGCGGCTTCGCCAGCGACAACTACGCGGGCGCGCACCCGGAGGTGCTGGCGGCGCTCGCGCTGGCGAACGGCGGCCATCAGAGCGCTTACGGCGCTGACGCGTACACCGAGCACCTCCAGCAGGCCATGCGCAGCCACTTCGGCCCTTACGCCCAGGCGTTCCCGGTGTTCAACGGCACCGGGGCGAACGTCGTCGCCCTGCAGGCGCTCACCGACCGGTGGGGAGCCGTCATCGCGGCGGACAGCGCGCATATCCACGTGGACGAGTGTGGCGCCCCGGAGCGGGTCGGCGGACTGAAGCTGCTCACCGTACCGACGGCGGACGGCAAACTGACGCCCGAACTCATCGACCGGGAGGCGTTCGGCTGGGACGACGAGCACCGCGCCATGCCGCAGGTCGTCTCGTTGGCACAGAACACCGAGCTGGGCACGCTCTACACCCCCGACGAGGTCCGCGCCATCTGTGAGCACGCCCACGAACGCGGCATGAGGGTGCACCTGGACGGTGCCCGGATCGCCAACGCCGCCGCGGCGCTGGACGTGCCGATGCGGGCGTTCACCCATGCCGTGGGGGTGGACGTCCTGTCCTTCGGTGGCACGAAGAACGGCATGCTCTTCGGCGAGGCGGTCGTCGTCCTCAACCCGGACGCCGTGGGGGCGATGAAGCACCTGCGGAAGCTGTCCATGCAGCTCGCCTCGAAGGCGCGGTTCATATCCGTACAACTCGAGGCGCTGCTCGCACGGGACTTGTGGCTGCGGAACGCCCGGCACGCCAACACCATGGCGCAACGACTCGCGGCCGGGGTGCGGTCGGTGGAGGGTGTGCGGATCCTGTACCCGGTCCAGGCCAACGCGGTCTTCGCGCGGCTGCCGCACGAGGTGAGCGAACGCCTGCAGAAGCGTTACCGCTTCTACTTCTGGGACGAGGCGGCTGGTGACGTCCGCTGGATGTGTTCCTTCGACACCACCGAGGAGGACGTGGACGGCTTCGTCTCCGCGCTGCGGGAGGAGATGACGGAGAGCACACACACCTGACGCCTGGCCGGGCGGCGTGCCGCGGCGCGTACGCTCCGAACCGGCCCGCCCCGGCCGGACGTCACCGCCGTGGGTGCGCTGGCCGGGGCGGGGCCGCCAGGTCAGTGCGCTGGTGTCTCCGCTGGTTTGGGCGCGGTGCCCCCCAAGTGCGCCGGAAGCCACCAGGAGTCCTCGGGGCCCTTGGGGCTGGACGGATAGTTGCGTTGGGCGGTTTCCAGGAGCTCGTGCACCCGACCGCGCAACCGCTCGGTGACGGTCAGGACGGGCTCCTGCGGGTCCGCCCGGAAGGACTCGCCCACCCGGATGCTGATCGGCAGGTGGTTACGACCGAAATCGCGCTTGTGCCCCTTCGTCCAGAGCCGCTGCGTGCCCCACAGGGCCATCGGCAGCAGCGGCACGCCGGACTCCTGAGCGAGGCGGGCCGCGCCGGACTTGAAGTTCTTCAGGGTGAACGAGGGCGAGATGGTCGCCTCCGGGAAGACCCCGATGATCTCGCCGGAACGCAGGGCCTGCAACGCGTGCCGGTAGGCGTGTTCACCCTGGGAACGGTCCACCGGGATGTGCTTCATCGCCCGCATCAACGGTCCGGAGACCTTGTGTCTGAACACCGACTCCTTTGCCATGAAACGGACCAGTCGCTTGGCCGGGCGGGCGGCCAGGCCGGTGAAGACGAAGTCCAGATAGCCTATGTGGTTGCTCACCAACACCGCGCCGCCGTGCTGCGGTACGTGCTGTGTGCCGTGCATGTCGAACCGCAGGTCGAGTGCTTTGAAGAAGGTGCGGGCAACACCGACCACCGGGGGATACACGAGCTCAGCCATACGGGACGACCCTTCTCGCCGGCGCCGGGGAGGGCTTGCCGACGGCTATCGAAGCGGAACCTACGGATGCGTAACTTCCGGCCTCCACAGATCGTGCCCGAAAGACCGAAGAAGAGCCACAGCCGGGGTCGGTCTGCGGGAGATTCTGCTCACGCTCCCCCCGTGCCGCCTCGCACGAGCCGCGGGCGGTGCATGCTGGAGAGCATGACGGATTCGCTGGGCGCAGCCGATATCGGGGTCGACCGGTTCGGAGAGCGGGCGACCCTGGTGCAGTTCTCCAGCGCCTTCTGCCAACCCTGCCGGGCGACCCGCCGGGTGCTGCGGGACGTCTCGACCATGGTGGGCGGCGTCACACACGTCGAGATCGACGCGGAAGGCGCGCTCGAACTCGTGCGGCGACTCGGGATCGTCTCCACGCCGACGGTCCTGGTACTGGACGCTCAAGGGCGGACCGTACGGCGAGCGGCCGGGCAGCCCCGGCGCGCCGACGTGATCGCGGCGCTCGGGGAGGCCGTCGCGTGATCCGCGGCCGCTCCCCGGTGAGTCGGTCGACGCACGGCGCGTATCGTGAGGTGGCGTGATGAGGTCAGGACAAGATCGGTGAGCGCCCCCGGCGTCAGCGAGACACTGCGCGGAGGTGCGCTGCTGCGGGCGGCGTTCCGCGAACACGCGGCCGGTGTGGCCGTGGTCACCGCGGCACGGGCGGGACGACCCACCGGCTTCACCGCGACCTCGCTCAGCTCGGTGTCGGCCGAGCCCCCGGTAGTCTCGTTCGGAGTGGGAGTCGGTTCCTCCAGCTGGCCCGTGATCGCGGAGGCGGAACACCTCGCGGTGCACGTGCTCGGCGCGCATCAGCGGGAACTGGCCGAGACGTTCGCGAGCAAGGAGGTGGATCGCTTCGCGGCTCCCACCAGTTGGCGGTGGGGACCACACGGCGTGCCGGTGCTGGACGGGGTCAGCGCGTGGTTGGTCTGCCGGGTGATCGCCCGAGTCCCGGTGGCGGGTCATCGGGTGGTGCTCGCGGAGGTGGACGATGGTCGGGTGCGGCCGGGGAGCCGTCCGCTGCTCTACCAGCAGGGGCGTTTCCGGCTGCTGCGTGATTGAGTTGTGCTGCTCAGCAGCCGAGTTGGCGCGTTGGCAAGGTCACATTCCCATGGCCTTGATAACGGAACGGATGCTGAGTGTACTGACGAGTAATAAAGTCTGTGAACACCGGTCTGTTCGGCCGGGAAGCGTGCGAGATGCAGTAGGAGTGGCGGCGTGAGTCTGAGGATCGTTGTCTGTGTGAAGTACGTGCCCGACGCTGCCGGTGACCGGCAGTTCACGGAGGACCTGACCACGGATCGGGAAGCGGCCGACGGTCTGCTGTCGGAGCTGGACGAGTACGCGGTCGAGCAGGCCCTGCAGATTTCCGAGGAGGCCGACGAGGCCGAGGTCACCGTGCTCACGGTCGGCCCGGAGGACGCCAACGACGCGCTCCGCAAGGCCCTGTCGATGGGCGCCGACAAGGGCGTTCACGTCGAGGACGACGACCTGCACGGCACCGACGCCCTGGGCACCTCGCTGGTGTTGGCCAAGGCCATCGAGAAGACCGGCTACGACCTCGTGGTGTGCGGTATGGCCTCGACGGACGGCACCATGGGGGTCCTTCCCGCCATGCTCGCCGAACGGCTCGGCGTCCCGCAGGTCACCTCGCTGTCCGAGGTCTCGGTGAGCGACGGCGTCGTCACCGGCCGCCGGGACGGGGACACCGCGACCGAGCACCTGCGGGCGCAACTGCCGGCGGTCGTCTCGGTGACCGACCAGTCGGGCGAGGCGCGTTACCCGTCCTTCAAGGGCATCGTCTCGGCGAAGAAGAAGCCAGTGGAGTCGCTGGACCTGGACGACCTCGACCTGGAGGCGGACGACGTCGGCCTGGACGGGGCCTGGACCAAGGTTGAGGACGCCACCGAGCGGCCCGCGCGTACCGCCGGCACCGTGGTCAAGGACGAGGGCGAGGGCGGCGGGCAACTCGCCGAGTACCTCGCGGGTCAGAAGTTCGTCTGACCCACTCCGGTCCCACGCTCGCTCACTCTCGTAGCAGGAGAACAATCCCATGGCTGAAGTCCTTGTCTATGTCGATCACGTCGACGGCGCCGTCCGCAAGCCGACCCTGGAGCTGCTGACGCTCGCCCGGCGGCTTGGGGAACCGGTCGCCGTACACCTGGGTCCGGGTGCGGAGGAAGCCGCGCCGGTGCTCGCCGAGCACGGCGCGGTGAAGGTCCTGGCGGCGGACTTGGCGGAGTTCGCGGACTACCTCGTGGCCCCGAAGGTGGACGGTCTGCAGGCCGCCCACGACGCCGTCGCGCCGGTGGCGGTGCTGCTTCCCTCCTCCTCGGAGGCCAAGGAGATCGCGGCGCGGCTGGCGGTACGCGTCGGTTCCGGCATCATCACCGACGCCGTGGACCTGGAGGCCGGTTCCGAGGGCCCGGTCGCCACTCAGTCCGTCTTCGCCGCCGCGTACACGACACGTTCGCGGGTCACCAACGGCACCCCGGTCATCACCGTGAAGCCCAACTCCGCGGCGCCCGAAGCTGATCCCGCCGCGGGCACCGTGGAGCCGCTGACGGTGACCGTCCAGGAGTCCTCCACCGGGACGCGGGTCACCTCGCGGGACCCGCGGGAGGCCACCGGCCGGCCGGAGCTGACCGAGGCGGCCATCGTGGTCTCCG
Organism: Streptomyces oceani; assembly: GCF_001751245.1. Lineage (GTDB taxonomy): Bacteria > Actinomycetota > Actinomycetes > Streptomycetales > Streptomycetaceae > Streptomyces > Streptomyces oceani. The sequence continues at coordinate 30,570 of NZ_LJGU01000137.1, read as the reverse complement.
GTGGCCGCGGGGTGAACGGCGCGGAGAACTTCCAGGTGATCGAGGCTCTCGCGGACGCCTTGGGTGCCGCGGTCGGTGCCTCGCGTGCCGCGGTCGACGCCGGTTGGTATCCGCACTCCAGCCAGGTGGGCCAGACCGGGAAGTCCGTCTCGCCGCAGTTGTACGTCGCGGCGGGCATCTCCGGTGCCATCCAGCACCGCGCCGGCATGCAGACCTCCAAGACCATCGTGGCGGTCAACAAGGACGCCGAGGCCCCGATCTTCGACCTCGTGGACTACGGCGTGGTCGGAGACCTGTTCCAGGTGCTTCCGCAGTTGACCGAACAGGTCAAGGCGCGCAAGGGCTGACCTCGTTCGCTTCTCCGGGACCCCCGCGCGTGCCACTCGCGCGGGGGTCCCGTCGTGGGTATCTGTTGACGGCCCCGATGGGGCGGTCTAGCGTCCCCGAGAGAGATTCAACATTTTGTTGATTCTCTCTTTCATGGTCGGCGAACAGGGAGCGAGCACAGATGACGCAGGACGAGCCGGTGACGACCACCTTCACAGCGTCCGTACGGGAAGGCGTGGCCGCTTCGCTCGCCAACGTGGACGCCGAGTTGGAGAGCCGCTATCCAGGCGACCCCGGCACCCGCCAGCCGGTGCACACGGTCTACGTGCCAGCCGACGTGTTCACCCCGGACACCGTGCCGGACTGGGGAGCCCAGGCCCTGCGGCAGCTCGACGAACACGCCCCGGATCCCCACGCGTTCGGCTCCGCGCTCGGTCTCTCCGAACAGATCGCGACGGCCGTCCACGACCGCGTGCGAGCCAAGCTCGCCCACGAGCCCGTGGAGGACCTGCGGATCGACTTCGAGGACGGTTACGGGACGCGCCCGGACGCGGAGGAGGACGCCACGGCCGCCCGTACCGCCCGGACGGTGGCCGCGATGTTGCGCCGCGACTCAGCCCCTCCCCAGCCGGTGTGGCTGGGCATCCGCATGAAGTGTCTGGAGGCCGCCGTGCGGGAGCGCGGCATCCGCACCCTGGACATCTTCCTCAGCGGCCTGATGGCCGCCGGCGGCATCCCCGAGGGGATGGTGCTCACCCTGCCGAAGGTCAGCGCGCCGGAGCAGGTCGGGGCGATGGCCCGCCTCTGCGCGGAGTTCGAGACGGCGCACGGACTGGCTGAGGGCAGCATCGGCTTCGAGATCCAGATCGAGACCACCCAGTCCATCCTGGGCGCGGACGGCCGAGCCACCGTGGCGCGGATGATCGACGCCGCACGGGGACGCGCCACGTCCCTGCACTATGGCACCTTCGACTACAGCGCGTCCTGCGGAGTCAGCGCGGCTTACCAGTCCCTGGAGCACCCCGCCGCGGACCACGCCAAGGCGGTGATGCAGGTCGCCGCCGCCGGCACCGGCGTGCGACTCTCGGACGGCTCCACCAACGTGCTGCCGGTCGGCTCCGGCGACCAGGTGCGTGCCGCCTGGCGGCACCACTACGAGCTGGTGCGGCGCTCGTTGGCCCGGGCGTACTATCAGGGCTGGGACATGCACCCGGGGCACCTCGTGACCCGCTACGCCGCCGTGTACGCCTTCTATCGGGAGGGTCTGGAGCCGGCCGCGGCGCGGTTGGCGGCGTACGTCAGCAGGGCGGAGGGCGCCGTACTCGACGAGCCCGCCACGGCGCGGGCACTGAGCGGCTACCTGCTGCGCGGGCTGGACTGCGGCGCCCTCGACGTCGCCGAAGTGGACAGGCTCGCGGGGCTGAGCCGGCGCGAGTTGGAGAACCTCGCCGGCAGGTCGCCCTCCGCCGGTTGATCCGCCCCGGCCGGCGCCATGGCGCCGGAAGCTCCCGCGGACCGGGGCGTGCTGCGGGAGCGGTCCGGGCCGGTGGCTCAGGAGCCGCCGGCCGCCCAGTCGCGCAGCGCCTGGCGGCTGGAGAAGTCGGCGACGTTCTTGTCCAGCGGCTGGTCGGTGTACTGATGCAGGCGCCAGTCGGCCTGGATGCGGGGCTCGCCCCGGCTCACGTAGTCGGCGATCCACAGGCCGTCGCCGGCGTACGACGTGGTGTCGTGGTTGAGCCAGAAGTAGCGGTTGCAGTAGAGAAGGACCTGGTGGTTGGGGCGAAGCCGCTTGACCTCACGGATGAAGCGGTCCTTCTCCGCGTTGCTCGGGTGCGTCCCCTGGCTGTTCTGCTCCCAGTCCGCGGCGAGCAGGTCGCCTGGGTCCTCGACGGCTTTGGCGATGAAGTACTCCGCCTGTGCCTCGATGTTCCCCGGCCAGAGGAAGTGGTAGAAGCCGACCACGCAGCCCTCGTCACGCGCCGCTTTGGCCTGGTCGGCCATCCGTGGATTGACGTACGAACGGCCCTCTGTCGCCTTGACGATGACAAAGTCCAGGCCGCTGGGGTCGTAGGACGACTGGTGTGAGCTCACGTCTACGCCGTGCAGCATCGGCTGCCTCCAGCCGGGGGTGTCAGGAATGGATAGCCGTAGTGTGCCCGCCTGCCGTGGCCTTACGCCGATCCGGCGCCGTGGCCGCACTCTTCATTCGTACGGGTGAAGTTCGCCCGAACCCCTGGCGACGAGCCGGATCGGCAGTGTCAGCTGGCGCGGTGGCTCGGTCACCCCGTCGAGGCGCCGGAACAGCAGCTCGGCAGCCGTGCGTCCGAGTTGTGCCGGATCTTGGGCGACCACCGAGACGGGAGGGGTGAGCAGCTCGGCCAGTTCGAAGTCGTCGAACCCCATCAGGGCTACGGGCGGGCCCTGATGGGCGGCGAGTTCGCGGACCACCGTCACGGTGGTCCGGTTGTTGCCGGCGAACAGCGCGGTGACGGGTCGCGGCCCGGTGAGCATGCGGCGGGTCTCCGCGCTGATCCGTTCCGGATCGGTCGGCCCCAGCGAGGTCCAGGCGGGGTCCACCGGCAGCCCGGACTCGGCCATCGCGTCTCGGTAGCCGCGTAGCCGCTCGGTCGCGGTCTGGATGTGTGGCTGGTCGCCGAGGAAGCCGACGCGCCGATGACCGTGGGCGAGAAGATGAGCGGTACCCTCGCGCGCGCCGCCATAGCTGTCCGAGCGGACGACGTCCGCCTCGATCAGCCCGGGCGCCCGGTCGACGAAGGTCACCGCGACGCCCGCGTCGATCTCCGGCGTCAGATAACGGTGATCGTCCCCGGCCGGGATGATCACCAGGCCATCCACCCGACGCGCGCACAGAGCCAGCACCAACTCCTGTTCTCGCTCGGGACTTTCGGCGCTCGAGCCGTTGATCAGCAGGGCGCCGTGTGCTCGCGCCACCTCCTCGACCGCCCTGCTCAGCGGTGCGTAGAAGGGGTCCGCGAGGTCCTCGAGCACCAGGCCGATGCTGGCGGTGCGGCCCTTGCGGAGCGTGCGGGCACTGTCGTTGCGCCGAAAGCCCAGCGCCGTGATGGCCTCCCGCACCCGGTGTTCGGTGTCAACGGACACTCCCTGCTCCCCGTTGACCACTCGTGACACCGTCTTGAGGCCCACCCCGGCCCGGGCCGCGACATCCTTCATGGTGGGCCGGTTGCCCGGCGGGCGGGCGGGATCACGATGCGTGGGGCGTACGGGATGGGGCACGGGTCGTCCTTCTCGTCGCGGGCGTCGTCGGGTTCGCCGGTCGGCTCCGGAAGCCTGTCGGCCGGATCGGAACCATGCCAGCACACATCATCGGCCGCCGTGGGGGCGTGAACGGCGACGAGACTGTTCGTCCTCGCCCGAACCGCCGGGGTTTCGCCGCGACTTCCAGCATCCTGGCAGGCCAGAGGGGCGCCGCGCCGCAAATACATGGAAGTTTCCATAATAGGAATATCCAGGGGGCTTCCTTCACATGGACGATCTGCGACTGACCGGAGGGATCATCGACTGCCTGTCCGTCATTCGCGACCGGGCGCACGGTGAACTCAGGGAGTTGGCCCGGGGTCTGGGGCTGATCGAGACCCAGACCGGCGTGCTGTGGAAGCTGCGTCGCGAGCGGGGGATGACCGCGCGCCGCCTGGCCGGCCGCACGCAATGCTGACGCTTCGACCGCCATGTCGATGATCGACCGGCTCGAGCGGCGCGGCCTGGCGCGCCGCGTGCCGCACCCCACCGATCGTCGCGTGAAACTCATCCAACCCACCCCCGAGGGGTGCGTGTTGCGTGACCGTGTCACCCAGCACACCACTGAGCACTCGCCCTTCGCCCGCCTCGACCGCGAGAGCGGGCTGCGGCTGCACACGCTCCTACGCGAGGTGATCGGCCGGGCTCGGCCGCCGTCCGGGTCCGCCACGTCAAGGACAGTGACGAAGGGGAGCGGGAACGAGCGGCGGGACCGTGATCAACACCGGCGGAGTCTCCGGTCTGGGCCCGGTGACGGCACGCTGTCTGGTCGAGGCCGGACAGAGCGCCCGTTCGCCACCACCTTGGAGGAGGGTGTGCGGGCCGCCGTCTGTCTCGACGTCGCCTTGTCCGCCCCGCGTCCCAGTATGGTGGCTTCTTCAGCCGGTCCCAGCCGTACGGGTCGTCGCGGTTCGCGCTGGACCCCCTCGCGAAGTGAGCGCGTCGCAGCCCAGTCGCATCGGTGACAAGGCATCCGACGGACCTCGGCTGGACAACGTTGTCAGAAACTCGGAGACTTGCGGCTGAGCCGTGCCCGAGCGGGCACGGAACCAGCTGCACAGGAGACCGACGCACATGCACACCGACCTCGTCGCGGCGCTGGACATCGGGGGCACGAAGATCGCTGGCGCCCTCGTCGACGCGTCCGGCCGGCTCCGGGCCAGCGCACGCCGTCCCACTCCCGAGGGGCTGGACGGTGACCGTGTGATGGATGCTGTCCACGAGGTGCTCGGTGAGCTCGCCCGGCACCACGAGTGGCCGCGAGCGGGCGCGTTGGGAATCGGCAGCGCCGGTCCCGTCGACTCCGTCGCGGGCGCCGTCAGCCCGGTCAACATCCCGGCCTGGCGCCATTACCCGTTGGTGGAGCGGGTGCGCCCGCATCTCGACGGGCGTCCGGTGATCCTGGTCGGAGACGGCGCGGCGGTGACGGCCGCGGAGCACCGGCACGGCGCGGCCCGTGGCCACGATCACGCGTTGTGCATGGTGGTGTCCACCGGCGTCGGTGGCGGTCTGGTGCTGGACGGGAAGCTCTACGCGGGGCCGACTGGCAACGCCGGGCACATCGGGCACATCAGTGTGGACCTGTTGGGTGAGTCGTGCCCCTGTGGGTCGCGTGGTTGCGTGGAGCGGCTGGCGAGTGGCCCGAGCATCGCTCGTCGAGCGCTGCACGACGGTTGGCTCCCGGGCCCGGACGGTGACCGTACGGCCGCCGCGGTGGCATCGGCGGCTCGCGCGGGCGACCCGNGGGCCAGCGCACGCCGTCCCACTCCCGAGGGGCTGGACGGTGACCGTGTGATGGATGCTGTCCACGAGGTGCTCGGTGAGCTCGCCCGGCACCACGAGTGGCCGCGAGCGGGCGCGTTGGGAATCGGCAGCGCCGGTCCCGTCGACTCCGTCGCGGGCGCCGTCAGCCCGGTCAACATCCCGGCCTGGCGCCATTACCCGTTGGTGGAGCGGGTGCGCCCGCATCTCGACGGGCGTCCGGTGATCCTGGTCGGAGACGGCGCGGCGGTGACGGCCGCGGAGCACCGGCACGGCGCGGCCCGTGGCCACGATCACGCGTTGTGCATGGTGGTGTCCACCGGCGTCGGTGGCGGTCTGGTGCTGGACGGGAAGCTCTACGCGGGGCCGACTGGCAACGCCGGGCACATCGGGCACATCAGTGTGGACCTGTTGGGTGAGTCGTGCCCCTGTGGGTCGCGTGGTTGCGTGGAGCGGCTGGCGAGTGGCCCGAGCATCGCTCGTCGAGCGCTGCACGACGGTTGGCTCCCGGGCCCGGACGGTGACCGTACGGCCGCCGCGGTGGCATCGGCGGCTCGCGCGGGCGACCCGGTCGCGAGCGCCACGTACGCGCACGCGGCCCGTGCGCTCGCCGCCGGTATCGCGGGGACGGCCGCGCTGGTGGAGATCGAGGTGGCGGTGATCGGTGGCGGGGTGGCACGTGCCGGTGAGGTGCTCTTCGCCCCGCTTCGGCGGGTGTTGGCGGAGTACGCCACGCTGCCGTACGTCCGCGGTCTGCGGGTGGCGCCGGCGGAAACGGGCACCGACGCCGGGTTGGTCGGTGCCGCGGCGGCCTGCCGTGACCTGTTGGGCCCAGAGGCCGCGGGCGGTTTGGCACGACGGGAGGGGCCGCCGCGGGCCGACTGACACCGTTCTCGGGCTTGTTCCCGGTCCAGGGCCAGCGCCAGGTCCAGGGCCCGGTGGCCCGGTCCCCGGTCCGAGGGCAAGCGGCGTCTGGCGCCGGAACCGTGCCGGAGTCCGTGCCCGTGCCCCGTACGTACGCCGTGCGCCCGCGTGCTCCCGTGCGCCCTGTGGCCGTCGCGGGCCCAGGACGCGTGCGCGGGTGCCAGGGCTGACCGGCGCACGCGAACCGCGTCGCGCGCGGGAGCGCCGCCCGGCGCGTTTCCGTCGCGGGTGGGAGTGGGCAACTCACACGAGGGGCGATGGAAGAGGGGGAAGTGTGATCGTCTGGTTGAACGGTCCGCACGGCGTCGGCAAGACCGCCACGGCTCGTGAACTCCTGCACCTGCTACCCGGGAGCACGCTCTTCGAGCCGGAGATGGTCGAGGATGGGCTGCGCGGCATGCTGCCCGAGAAGTGCCTCAGCGGGGTGGAGGACTTCCGTGAGCTCGCCGCCTGGCGCAGGCTTGTCGCGGACACGGCCGTCGCGGTTCTCTCCGAGGTTCCCGGGCCGCTGATCGCCCCCAGCACCCTGCTGCGCCAAGAGCATCGGGACGAGATATTCGGCGCGCTCGCCGCGCGGCGGGTGTCGGTGTGCCACGTGTTGCTGCACGCGGAGGAAACGATCCTCCGTCATCGGCTCGTGACCAGGGCCGCCTTCGACGGCGGGGCGCCGGGGGCGACGGACGGGGACCGTCTGGACGCGCGAGCCACCGCCGCCGTACGAGTCGAGGCTCCGGGAGACCACCCGACGGCGGAAGCGGCGCCGCCCGAGCCCGGTCCGGGCGAGTGGCACCGGAGTCAACTGGCCGCCTACCGGTCCGCGCTGCCCTGGCTCACGGCGGACGCGCATCTGATCGACACGAGCGCGGTCAGTCCCCATCGTGCCGCTCAGGTCGTCGCCGACGCCGTACGGGAGGGGGCGGGCGCCCTGGACATCGTGCAGACGCCCGAGCCCACCGCGGACACGCTCGCAGCCGGGGTGCTGTTGTTCGACGAGGACGACCGGGTGCTGCTCGTCGATCCGACGTACAAGCCGGGCTGGGAGTTTCCCGGCGGCGTCGTCGAGCCCGGTGAGGCGCCGGCGCGTGCCGGCATGCGCGAGGTGGCGGAGGAGCTGGGGATCGAACTGGCAGAGGTGCCGCGGCTGCTCGTCCTGGACTGGGAACCACCCGGCCCTTCCGGCTACGGCGGACTGCGGTTGCTCTTCGACGGTGGCCTGCTGGAGTCCGGGCGCGCGGCGGACCTGCTTCTCCCCGGAGCCGAGCTACGGGGCTGGCACTTCGTGAGTGAGACGGAGGCGGCGGGGCTGCTACCACCCGTACGCTACCGCCGGTTGCGCTGGGCGTTGCGAGCGCGGCGACAGGGCACGACGCTGAACCTCGAGGCCGGAGCGCCGGTTGGCGGTTGAGCCGCCCGTCCGCGCCACCGGTCGCGCCAGCCCAGCGGCGGGAGCCGTCCGGTTGGGTGGCACGGCCGTACGTCCCACACGGCCATGCGTCCGGTCCGGTGGCACGGCTCCCGTCCCGGTCAGCCCTGGGAGCCGGACCGCGCGTACTTCCGCAGGAACAGCGCCTCCGCCACGGACAGCGCCTCCAACTCCCGTGGCGAGACGCTCTCGTTGACCGCGTGGATCTGCGCCTCCGGCTCGCTCAGACCCATCAGCAGGATCTCCGCGCGCGGGTACAGCCGTGCGAGCGTGTCGCACAGTGGGATGGAGCCGCCCTGACCCGCCGTCGCCGTCTCGGTGCCGTCGTACGCCTCCCGCAGCGCCTCGGTCATCGCGGTGTACGCGGGGCCGCCGCTGTCCGTGCTGAACGGCTGTCCCTGCCCGACCTGCGTACACGTCACCTGAGCGCCCCACGGCGCGTGCGCCGTCAGGTGCCTGATGAGCAGTTCCGTCGCGTGTGCCGCGTCCGTGCCCGGTGGCACCCGCAGACTGACCAGCGCGCTGGCGTTAGCCTGTACGGACGGGGTGGCCCCCACCACCGGCGGACAGTCGATGCCCAGCACGGTGACCGCCGGACGGGCCCAGACCCGGTCCGCGACGCTGCCCGAGCCGATCAGTCCCACTCCGTCCAGCACCTTGGCGTCTCGCCGGAAGTCCTCCTCCGGGTAGTCGACGCCCTCCCAGCACGCGTCGGTGCCCAAGCCGTCGACGACGGTCGAACCGTCCGCGGCGCGTAGTGAGTCGAGTATCCGGACGAGGGCGCCCAGCGCGTCCGGGGCGGCTCCGCCGAACTGTCCGGAGTGCAGGTTGCCGACCAGCGTGTCCACCGACACGCGTACGAGGGTCATGCCGCGCAGCGTCGCGGTGAGGGTCGGCAGCCCGGGCCGGAAGTTGCCGGTGTCGCCGATCACGATGGTGTCCGCCGCGAGCAGCTCCGGGTACGCGTCGGCGTACCGCTCCAGGCCTCCGGTGCCCTGCTCCTCGGAACCCTCGACGATCACCTTGACGCTCACCGGCACGCCGCCGTTGGCCTTCAGGGCACGCAGCGCGAGCAGGTGCATCAGGACGCCGCCCTTGCAGTCCGCGGCACCTCGGCCGTACCAGCGGCCGTCTCGTTCGGTGAGTTGGAAGGGCGGGGAGTGCCAGGCCGCCTCGTCGAGCGGCGGTTGTACGTCGTAGTGCGCGTACAGCAACACCGTGGGTGCCCCCGCGGGGCCGGGCAGGTGACCGTAGACGGACCGGGTGCCGTCCGGGGTGTCGAGCAGCGCGACCTCCTCGAAGCCCTCCGTACGGAGAGCCTCCGCGACCCATTCCGCGGCGGCCGTACACTCGCTCGGCGGAAACTGCGCCGGATCGGCCACGGACCGGAAGGCCACCAGTTCGGCCAGCTCGGTTCGGGCCTGTGGCAGCAGTGACGAGACGGTGGTGGCGATCGGGCTCTGCGACATGGGAACGCTCCTCGTGGGCGCGACGTTGGGCACCTACGTATATACATATGTATGTGCGGGGGTGTGGCTGATCTTCCCACAGGGATTCCGGACACTCCGCCGGACGCAGGAGGCGCCCGGTCGCGCCGGGCGGCACGGAACGAACAGAGCAGGGGCACAACGTGAGCAGCGAGTACGCGGCCGAGGGCGCCGAGGATGACGCGGCCGGAGACGCCTCCGGGGAAGGCGACCCGGATCGGCAGGTGTGGGACGTGGTGGTGGTCGGTGCCGGGCCGGCCGGTGCCTCTGCCGCGTACGCCGCGGCGGTCGCGGGCCGTCGGGTCCTGCTGTTGGAGAAATCCGAGCTGCCGCGGTACAAGACCTGTGGCGGGGGGATCATCGGCCTGTCCCGGGACGCCTTGCCGCCCGGCTTCGAACTACCCCTGCGCGACCGGGTGCACGCCGTGACCTTCTCGTTGAACGGCAGGCTGAGCCGCACCCGACGTTCGAGGTCGACGCTGTTCGGCCTGCTCAACCGCCCGGAGTTCGACCACGCGCTCGTGCGCTCGGCCCAGCAGGCCGGGGCGGAGGTCCGTACGGGCGTCTCGGTCTCCCGGGTCGAGCAGCACGGCTCGCAGGTGCCCGATCGGCGGACGGTGGCGGTCCTGCTGGCCGGTCAGGAGGAGCCGGTGCTGGCCCACGCGGTGGTGGGCGCGGACGGTAGCGCGAGCCGGATAGGCAGTCATGTCGGGGTGCAGCTCGAGCAGGTGGACCTCGGCCTGGAGGCCGAGATCCCGGTGCCGGCGAGCGTGGCCGAGGACTGGGCGGGCAGGGTGCTGATCGACTGGGGGCCGTTGCCCGGGAGTTACGGATGGGTCTTCCCGAAGCAGGACACTCTCACGGTCGGCGTCATCTCCGCCCGTGGAGAGGGGGCGGCCACCAGGCGGTACCTGGACGAGTTCATCGCTCGGTTGGGCCTCTCCGGCTTCCCGCCCAGCATCTCCTCCGGACATCTCACCCGGTGCCGCACCGAGGACTCCCCGCTCTCCCGCGGGCGGGTGCTGGTCTGCGGTGACGCCGCCGGACTCCTGGAGCCGTGGACCCGGGAGGGCATCTCGTTCGCCCTGCGCTCCGGCCGGCTCGCGGGTGAGTGGGCGGTGCGCGTGGCCGAGGCGTACGACGCGGTGGACACCCGGCGGCAGGCGCTGAACTACGCCTTCGCGGTGAAGTCGGGGCTCGGGGTGGAGATGGGGATCGGTCGGCGACTGTTCCACGCCTTCTCGCGTCGGCCCGGGCTGCTGCACGCCGCGCTCACCGGCTTCCGACCGGCCTGGAACGCCTTCGCCGGAGTGACCCGGGGCACGACCTCGCTGACCCGCATCGTACGGACGCATCCGCTCGCCCGGCGTGCGCTGGACACGATGGACCGTCCGCAGGTCACTGGCCGGACGGGTTAGGAGCGGCCGGGGGTCGCGTCGCCTGCCGTTCCTACCGGCGCCCGTCGGGTCGTTCCTCGCGGACGATGCGGAAGACCGGGTGCCGGTGCGCGACCGCCAGCAGTTGCTCGTCCGTGGAGTCGCCGTTCACCCCGTCGAAGAACCGGCCCACCTCCCAGCCCCAGCGGCGCAGGTACGCACGGAGCAGCGGTGCCTTGTCCGCGTCAGCCACCTCGCGGGCGTGGAAGACCACGCGCCTTCCGCGCTGTCGCAGCTCGCCCTGGCCCGCCGCGCGGAGATTCCGTACCCACTGGGTGTGGCCGCGCGCCGCCACCAGGTAGCGCTGGTCCTGGTGAGTCAGGGGGTTCACGGGTGTCGTGCGCCATGTGCCGCTGGTGCGACCCCGTACGGCGAGTTCCGCCATGCCGAAGGGACTGACGCCACTCCGGGCGAGCCACCGCAGTGGGCGGGTCAGGGCGAGTTCGAGTCGGCCGGGGCGGAGGTAGTGGGTGGACATGAGCGTCACTCCTTCTGTCGTCGAGAGCACTGCTCTCTTTTTGGAGCATCGTTCCATCGGCGTCGGTCAAAAGCAAGAGCACTGCTCTCGTCGTGGTCCGCTGCTCTGAGCCTCTGGCAGACTTCGCCCCATGACCAGGCTCCAGGGCGCTCGGGAACGGGCTCGCAGTGACATCACCGCCGCCATCAAGGAAGAGGCTCGTCGCCAGTTGGTGAAGCAGGGAGCCGACCGGCTCTCACTGCGCTCCGTCGCACGCGAGTTGGGGATGGTCTCCTCCGCGCTCTACCGCTATTTCCCCGGCCGGGACGAACTCCTGACCGCTCTGATCATCGACGCGTACGACGCTCTGGGTGTCGCGGCGGAGCAGGCGCTCGCCGCGACGCCGGACGAGGCACGACGAGCGGCGGACCCGCAGGTCCACCTGCGGCGTTGGCAGGCCGTCTGCCGCGCCGTGCGTGGCTGGGCGTTGGAGCACCCGCACGAGTACGCCCTCATCTACGGTTCGCCGGTGCCCGGGTACGCCGCGCCGGACGCCACCACCGACCCCGCCGCCCGTACCGCTCTGGCACTGATCGCGGTACTGTGCGACGCGCGCGCCGCGGGAGCCCTGCGTACTCCACCGTCCGGTCCGCCACCGCCCGCCACCGCACAGGCGGACGCGGCCCGCCTCGGCGCGCGTCTCGACCTGGCGCTGGAACCCTGGCTGCTGGTGGAACTCGTCTCCGTCTGGGCGCAGTTGTTCGGACTGGTCAGCTTCGAGCTGTTCGGACATTTCCAGCGGGTGGTGGACGCACGGGAGGAGTTCTTCGACCACGCCACCGCACGACTCGCGTACGGCATGGGCCTCGCCGGGGCCGGGGACCCACGCTGACCCGTCACGTGGGGACGTTACGCCACGGCGGATCGCTACTGCCGTGGGAGTACGCGTGAGCACCACGCCCGGTGGACGGCGCTCCCCGGGCCGTCCGTCTAGCGTGGCCGTATGAACAGAGCCCACCCGCGGCGCACGCTGCCCGGACCGTCGCTGTGGCGGCGCTGGACGGAGCCGCCCCCGGCGGTGGCGCGACTGCCCTGGCCGTCCACACTGCTGATCACCTTCGTCACGGTGATGGGCTCCGGCTTCGCCGCGGCGGGGCAATCCGACCGGGCACAACTCGACGCGCTCGCCCGGGTGCTCCTTGTGCTGGGTCCGGCGGCGCTGCTGATGCGGCAGCGCTTCCCGGGATACGTCGCGCTCTTCGCGTGCGCGGTGTGTGGGACGTACCTCGCCCTGGGCTATCCTCCCGGGCCGATCTACCTCTGCGCGGTCGTCAGTACGTTCGCCGCGGTGGCCGCCGGTCACCGCCGGCTGGCCTGGACGGCGCTGACGCTGCTGTGGGGGAGCCACCTGCTGGTGGGCGTATGGCTCTACCGCTGGTTGCCACCCTCGGGTGACGGTCCGGACGGATGGAGCGAGGTGCTTGCCCCGGGGGCCTGGATGGTCGCGGTCGCGGCCGCCGGCGAGGTGCGACGCGTACGGTTGGCCGAGTCGGCGCGGAGACGGGTCGAGCAGGAGGAAGCGGAGCGGCGCCGCGCGGACGAGGAGCGGTTGCGGATCGCCCGCGAACTGCACGACGTGCTGGCGCACAGCATCTCCGTGATCAATGTGCAGGCCGGAATGGGGCTCGCGCTGCTGGACTCGGATCGCGAGCAGGCTCGTACGGCACTCACCACCATCAAGTCCGCGAGCAAGGAGGCGCTGGGCGAGGTACGCCAGGTCCTGGACAGTCTGCGGACCCCGGGCGAGGCGCCCCGGACGCCCGCCCCGGGGCTGGAGCGATTGCCGGAGTTGGCGGAACAGGCCGCCGGAGCCGGGCTGTGGGTGGCGATCGAGACCGAGGGCCGCCCTTGCGCGCTGCCGGCCGGCGCGGACCTCGCGGCGTTCCGTATCGTTCAGGAGGCGCTGACGAACGTGATGCGCCATTCCGCGGCCAGACGGGCCCGGGTGCGGGTGTGCCACGGGCCGGACGCGCTGCGGATCACCGTCGACGACGACGGGCCGGCGACGGAGAACGGGCCGGGTGGCAGCGGGAACGGACTGGTGGGTATGCGGGAGCGGGCCGCCGCGTTCGGTGGCGAGGTGACCGCCGGGTCGGGCGCGGACGGGGGATTCTGGGTGTGCGCCTGGTTGCCCCGGACGGCCCCCGATACGGTGCGCGGAAAGGACAGGGAGGCGTCGTGATCCGCGTACTGTTGGCGGACGACCAATTGCTCGTACGTGCCGGGTTCCGCGCGTTGCTGGACGCGCAGCCGGACATCGAGGTGGTGGGGGAGGCGGCGGACGGGGCCGAGGCGGTAGCGGTGGTCCGGGAGTTGGTCCCCGAACTGGTGCTGATGGACATCCGCATGCCCGGGCTGGACGGGCTGGCCGCCACCCGCGAGATCACCGGGAATCCGGCGCTCGCGAACGTGAAGGTGGTCATGCTGACCACCTTCGAACTGGACGAGTACGTCTTCGAGGCGATCCGCTGCGGGGCGTCCGGCTTCCTGGTGAAGGACACCGAGCCGGACGAGTTGGTGCGGGCGGCGCGCTTGGTCGTCGCCGGCGACGCGCTGTTGTCCCCGGGGGTGACCCGTCGACTGATCGCGGAGTTCGCGGCCCGTTCCAAGGAGCCGGCCAGTCCGGCGAGCATGGCCGAACTGACCGAGCGGGAACGGGAGGTGATGGCCCTGGTCGGTATCGGGCTGTCGAACGAGGAGATCGCTGGGCGCCTGGTGGTCTCCCCGCTCACCGCCAAGACGCATGTCAGCCGCACCATGGTCAAGCTCGGCGCCCGGGATCGGGCTCAACTCGTGGTGCTCGCCTACGAGTCGGGGCTCGTGCGTCCCGGCTGGCTCGGGTGACGCCAGTCCCAGCGCAGCAGGACCCACAGGACGCGCGCGATGAACACCGCGCTGCCCACCCACTGGGCGTGCGTGATCCATCCGGACGAGCCGTGCCAGAAGAGCGCCGGGCTGGCCAGGGCGAGGAAGGTCGCCCCGGCGAGCAGCCCGCCGCTGACGATCGCGAAGACGATCTCGACGGTGGTGGCTTCGCGTTCGTCCTGTGTGGGTGGGCCCTTGGCGGGCACCTGTGGTCCGTCGTCCTGAGGCCACTGCGCGTCCATACGCGGATTCTGCCACCACGGGCCGACAGCGCGGTATACGGGAGCGCTCGCGCCGGCGCTCCGCGAGCCGGGAGGGCCGGGCGGGCCCCCGGATCAGCGGCGCTGACGGTCGGCGGACTTGCGGCGTACGTACAACTGTTTGCGGACTCTGGCGACCACGGTGCCGTCGGCAGCCGTCACCTCCGAGGTGAACCACGGCAGGGCCTTGTCACCCTCGGCGGTGGCGGCCCGGAGCTCGTCGACCCGGGCGTCGGTCAGCACGAACTCGGCGAAGACGTCGCCGCGGCCGGGAGTGACGTACTCGATCTCGCCGGCCTTGTCCCACACGATGTAGTCGCGGCCGAGTCGCTGCAGCGTGAGCAGCGCCCAGAAGGGATCGCTCATGGAATAGAGCGAGCCTCCGAAGTGAGTGCCGAAGTAGTTGCGGTTGAGCCGGCCCAGCCGAAGGCGTACGCGGGCGCTGCTCCAGTCCTCCGAGATGTGCAGGACCGTGATGCCCGCGCATCGGTACGGAGGCCACCAGGCCATGGCCCGGCGCAGGCCACGCGGGGTGGACAGGATCTTCGCCATGGCGTGACGCTACCATTTAAGTTACTCATGGGTATAGCCACGGCCCGTACGCCGCCCATCGCCCTTCGGGTGAGGTGCGATCGGGGTAAGCACGAGATGCGCGGCCAGCGCGGTGCGGGTGCGGAACAGGCCCCGATCGGCGGACAGCCGGCCCGCGGGCATGACAGTGTCTCCCGGGCCGGGTGGGCCCGGGTGGCGTGAACAGATTTGTTTGCCAACGACACAAAGACAGAATTGAGATGTGACCCTGACTCGAACTACGAAGCTGGAAAGAGGTCGCGGTGCGCTGGGTCCCGCGCTGGAACTCGTGCACACCGGACGTGCGCCCACCCGCGCCGTACTCACCGCGGAACTCGGCGTCACCCGGGCCACGGCCGGCGCGGTCGCCGCTGAGCTGGCCGCGCTCGGGCTGATCACCGTGGACGCGCACCCCGTCGCGGCCGAGGGCACCCAGGGCAGACCGTCCCATCGGCTCGCCATCGACCCGGCTGGCCCGGTCGTACTGGCCGCACAGGTGCACGCGGACGGCTTCCGCGCGGCGCTGGTCGGGCTCGGCGGCCGGATCGTGGCCACTGCACCCGGCTGTATGACGGTGGGCGCCGACCCCGCCCATGTGCTGGGTGAGGTCGTCGACTCCGGTGCCGCTCTCCTACGGGAGACCCGGCGGCGCTGTGTCGGCGCCGGCCTCGCCGTGCCCTCCGCGGTGGCCGAACCGGAGGGCACCGCGCTCAATCCGTTGCATCTGGCCTGGGACGCCGGGGCCCCCGTACGCGAGATCTTCAGCGGGTGCCTCGCCGAACGGGACATCCCGAGCGGGTTGTCCGGCGGGCCGGCGACCGGCTGGACGGCCAACGACGTCAACCTGGCCGCCCTCGCGGAACACCGCCACGGCGCCGGCCGAGGTGCCCAGCACCTCCTGGTGGTGGGCACCGGCCATCGTGGGGTCGGTGGCGCGCTGGTGTCCCACGGGAAGCTGCACACCGGCAGTTCGGGTCTGGCGCTGGAGGTCGGCCACCTCACCGTGGACCCGACGGGGCGCCCCTGCCACTGTGGCGGCCGAGGTTGTCTGGACGTGGAGGCCGATCCGCTGGCCTTCCTCGAGGAAACCGGTCGCCGGCCCGGCCCGGAGGTATCGCTCCTCGAGCAGGCACTGGAGCTGATCCGTGCCGAATACGACACCGACGCCCGTGTACGAGCCGCCGCCGGGACGCTGATCGACCGGCTGGGGCTCGGACTCGCCGGGCTGGTCAACATCCTGAACCCGGACCGTATCGTCCTGGCCGGCCTGCACCGTGCCCTGGTGGACGTGGACGGTGCCCGACTACGCGGGGCGATCACCGAACGGAGCCTGTGGGGGCGCAGCGGTGAACTGCCGGTGCTGCCCTGCTCCCTGCGGCACAATAGCCTGGTGGGCGCGGCCGAACTGGCCTGGCAGCCGGTGCTCGACGACCCGCTGCGGTTGTTGCCCGCCTGAACGAGCGAGAGGAATACGGACAACGTTGAACGAAATACGGGTGCGCCCGGCTCGCGAACTGGAGGGGGAACGGCTGCGGGAGATCGAACGAGCCGCCGGCCACGTCTTCCGCGACCTCGGCATGGAGACGATCGCCGAGGACGAACCACCCTCGCTGGCGGTGCTCGAGGAGTACCGCCAGGCCGGACGCGTGCGGGTGGCCGTGGGGGAGGAGGACCAGCCGGTGGCGTACGTCCTGCTGCTGCCCGTCGACGACTGTACGCACGTCGAGCAGATCTCCGTACACCCCGACGTCGCCCGCCGCGGCATCGGCCGTGCCCTTCTCGACGAGGTGGCGCGGGAGGCGAACGCGGCCGGCGTCCCGGCGCTGACCCTGACGACCTTCCAGGACGTGCCGTGGAACGCGCCCTACTACGAGCGCTGTGGCTTTCGAGCGCTGGAGGACCACGAGTTGACGCCCGGGCTGCGACGGGTCCGCCGGCACGAGGCCGAACTGGGCCTGGACCGCTGGCCGCGCCTTTGCATGCGCCGCGACCTGGAGTCGGCGGTCGGTAGTTAGGCGTCGCTACCGAATGACGGACACCCATGGACAGGGGCGGAGCCGCAGGAGAAAGCTGACGCGGCTCCGCCCCTGCCCATGGGTGTCCTACAAGCTGGGGGTCATGTCCTGGAGGCCGACGACCTGCAGCAACTCGAGCCGCTCGTACGTCTGCGTGCCAGGCTGGGCCGAATGCACAACGAGCTGTTGACTGTGGCCGTCACTCAGCAGCACCTCGCAGTCCAGGTCGAGGACACCGACCACCGCGTGCACGAAACGCTTCGGCGACGGACGGCGCACCAGTACGTCGTGCTCCGCCCACAGCGCCTCGAACTCCTCTGACTCGGCACGGAGTTCGGCCACGAGGGCGGCCGGGCCAGGGTCGGTGGGGCGGGCCGTGGTCACCGCCCGCAAGCTCGCCACGTGCGCGCGGGCGTGCTGCTCGTGGTTCTCCGGCGGGGCCAAGTCCCGTGCGCCCGATACCATGAACCAGTGGCGAATGAGGTTCGTCCCGGTGTGGTCGCCGACCAGGGCCATCGACATCGTGTTCTGAGCGAGCATCTCGCCCCAGTCGCTCAGCACCGACGCCGGGAGATCGTGCAGCCGGTCCAGAATCAGCAGCAGTCCCGGACGGACGTGGTGCGAGGAGCCGCCGCGTCGGGGCGGCTCCTCGCCCGCCAGGTGGAACAGGTGGTCGCGTTCGACGTCCGTGAGCCGCAGGGCGCGGGCGAGGGCGGTGAGCATCTGCCGCGACGGGTGGGAGCCGCGGCGCTGTTCCAGGCGCGTGTAGTAGTCCGTGGACATCCCGGCGCGCTGCGCAACCTCCTCGCGGCGCAGTCCCGGGGTGCGGCGTCGCGGACCCGCGCTCAGGCCCACGTCGCAGGGGGCCAGCCGGGTACGGGCGCGGCGCAGGTAGTCGGCGAGTCCGGTTCGGTCCATGATTTCAGGCTTCCCCGGACTCGGACTCGTATCCAGGGAGTGCCGGTCCCTGGATAACCGCGTCTCTCCCGCCTCTGCCGCCGCTCGCGCACGCTGTCGGACAGGGCCACGACTACGAGGAGGCGGCCATGCTGACATTGGTGACAGGAGCGACGGGCCAGGTCGGGCGGCGATTCGTGCCGAGGATGCTACAGAGCGCGCCACCCGGAGACGAGGTGCGGGTCCTGGTGCGGGACGCTGCGCGCAGCGAGCGGTTTGCCGGGCTTGGCGCCCAGGTGCTTGTCGGAGATCTGCGCGACACAGAGGTGCTCAGCAAGGCGACGGCCGGCGTGGACGCGGTGGTGAATGTCGCCGCCGCGTTCCGCGGGGTGCCGGACGAGGAGGCGTGGACGGTCAACCGGGACGCGGCCATCGAGCTCGGCCGGGCCGCGGTGGCCTCCGGAGTGCGGCGGTTCGTGCAGGCCAGCACCGGACTCGTGTACGGCGCGGGACGGGGCAGGGCACTTGTCGAGGACGATGAGACGGTGCCCGGCACTCATCTCTGGGGCGCCTACCCCGAGTCCAAGTGGGAGGCAGAGCGTGCGCTCAGGGAGTTGGACGGTCTCAACGACCTCCGCATCGGACGGTTGCCGTTCGTGTACGGGGATGGAGACCCGCATCTGGTCAACGTGATGGAATGGGCGTCGAACTGGCCCGCCATGCAGCACCTGCACATGGGCCACCATGTGGATGTGGCGCAGGGCCTGCAGCGGCTGCTGTACACGCCCGGGGCCCATGGTGTCTACAACATCGCAGACGACGCCCCGGTCACCACGGTTGACCTCTTCCAACTCCACGGCCTGACGGTGCCGCGAGAGGTGTACGACAAAGAAGCCCCGGACGTCTGGCACGGCGTGATGTCGACGGCCCGCATCCGTCACGAACTGGGCTACCGCCCGCTCGTCCCGTCGGTATGGACGGCTCGGGAGGCGGGGTGGCTGTAACTGGCGGTCATTCAGGATCGAACCGTCACGCGACCGGCAGACGAGACACGGTACTGCGCCACCGCGGTCCCTCCCTCCGCATGGTGGAGACGGCACGGCGACCGACAGCAGGACCCCAACCCAGCTCTGAGTATCGCCGGCCTCATGTGTGAACACACCCCGGGCTATCGCGAGAACGACGCGCACCTCGCCGGGGCAGCGAGGTCAGAGCACCGGGCGACGTACGCTCCCGCCCCCAGGGCCTCGCGGTCACCGCGGCAGCGGCGCTTCGCATACTCCCGGTGGGGTAGCCGTATGGCCGCTGGTCGTACGACGACGCGGCCGTCCCGTCGGGGCGAGTCTCGGTAGTGCACACAACAGGCACTACCAAGGAGCTGAACCGCGATGAACACCTTGGCGCACTGGGCCGGCGGTGGGGGACCCGGCCCCTGGATTCTGCTCTTCCCGCTGCTCTGGGCGGCCGTGATCCTCGGCCTGGTCACGCTGCTGCGCCGGGTGAGGCACGGCCGCGGTGGTCCCTGGCGGCGCGCCGCGGCAGGATCGGCGAACCCGCCGGTCGACCTGTTGGCGCACCGGTTCGCCGCCGGGGAGATCGACGAGGAGGAGTACTGGATGCGGCTGTCCGTGCTCAAGGAGAGCAAGGGTGGTGCCACCTGACGTTTCCTCGTCGGTCGGCGGGCCCGGCCCCGTCACGCCGGTGCGGCGCTCGGCTGCCGTTCCAGCGTGCCGGCGGCCGCGACGTCCATTCGCCAGCGGTCGCCGAGGTCCGCCTCGGCGGCCGCCGGCGGCACGGCACACGGCGCGGGCGTACGCACTGGCACGGTGAACCAGACCACCTTGCCCGGCGCGTCCCCGCGCGGCTGCATGCCCCAGTCCTTGCTGAGGGCCGCGACGAGCGCCATACCCCGGCCGTCGGTGGCGAGTGCCCCGGACGACCTGAGCCGAGGCATGTCGGGGCCGTGATCTCGTACGGACACGGTCAGTCGGTCCTGGACGTACATCAGCTCAACCGAGCAGCGTTTGTCCGGCCCGGCGTGCTCGTGCACGTTCGCCAGCAGCTCCGTCACGGCCAGGGCTGTCCGATCGATCAGCGGATCGAGATGCCAGTAGCGTAGCTGGGCGGAGATGATGCGTCTGACCTGTCCGATACGCCAGGGCAGCGCCTGGAACTCCACCGCGCAGTGCTGGCTGGGGTGGCTGGGACTGCTGAAACGTCTGGTCACGCGGCGGCTCCCGAGAAGAAGGCCGGATAAGCGCGGGGTAGTGTGATGCGCGTCACAGTCCAGCGTGCGACCCGCGCTGCCGGCATGCAACTCGAGGATCGCGGCCGTGCGCGGTGCGCGCCCTCCGGGGCAGCCCGGGTCAGGTGTCCAGGACGCCGCGCTCGGCCGCCGCCTTGGCCTGGGCGGTCCGTACGGTGTCCAGCAGCCGCTCCTGACTGTCCAGGCCCAGCCGGAGGAGGTACCTGGTGCCGCCGACCGTGGCCAGGGCTCGGCGCCGGACGCCGTGCCACTCGCTGATCCGGATGTCGTCCAGCGGGGCACTGTCGATCTCGCGTCCGTAGCTGGTCAGCAGCTCGAGTCGGCCGTCCCGGACGAGTACCCGCCCGGCCCGGGTGAGTTGGCGCAACCACCGCTCGATCCGCACCCCCGAGGCGTCGAAATCCACGTCCGCCATGTCGCACCGCCCTCCGCCTGAACCGTCGTGGCCCGCTGACCCCGACCGGGTGCCGTACCGTCCTGACAGCAGTGTGCCGCGCCGCGGCCACGACCACCAGTACGCCGGCGCGAAGAGGACGAACGGGGTCTCCCGGCCGTTTCGTCAGTCGTCCGCGGGGTCCGGCTGCGGCGCGTCGGCCGCCCGCTGATCGGCCGGGTCCCTCACCGCGATGTCGGAGTCACCCGCGACCACGAGCCCGGGCAGCTGTTCGTTGATCTCCGCGCGCGCCTCCTCGGACAGCCCGCGATCCGTCACCAGGGTGTCGACCTGGTCCAGCGAGGCGAACGAACTCAGTCCCACCGTCCCCCACTTGGTGTGATCCGCGACCGTGACCACACGTCGCGCCGCGCCCACGAAATGCCGGTTGGTCTCCGCCTCAGCGAGGTTCGGCGTGGACAGCCCCGCCTCCACGGATATGCCGTGCACCCCGATGAACAGCACGTCGAAGTGCAGCGACCGGATCGCCGCGTCCGCGACCGGCCCCACCAGGGAGTCCGAGGGCGTGCGTACGCCACCGGTGAGCACCACCGTCGCCGCCGCGCCACGCAGCGCACGGGCATCGCCCGCGGACCGCTGCGCGCTGTGGAACACGTCGGCGACCCGCACCGAGTTGGTCACCACCGTCAACTCCGGTACGTCCACCAGATGACGGGCCAGCGCGAAGGTGGTCGTACCGCCGGACAGCGCGATCGCGCTGCCTGGCACGGCCATCGCCGCGGCGGCTCGGGCGATCTCCTCCTTCGCGGTCAGCTCCAACGACGACTTGGCCTCGAACCCCGGCTCGTGCGTACTGGCCTCGGCGAGTGGCACGGCGCCGCCGTGCACCTTCTCCAACGCCCCCTGCCGCGCCAGTGCGTCCAGGTCCCGCCGCACCGTCATGTCCGAGACCATGAGGGTCCGGGTCAGCTCGTTGACCCGGACACCGCCCCGTCGCCTGACCTCGTCCAGAATGAGCGCCCGCCGTTGCTCCGCGAGCAGATTCTGGTTGTCGCTCAACGTGTCGCCGTCCTCTCCTGCCCCTTCGCCGGTAGCCGTCATCCTCCCACGGGACGCGGGCGTCGCCGACGTGAGGATTTCGCGGCGATCTCGGTACGGGGAGGCTGACGGGCCGTCCGATCCTGGGATGCTGGTGGCCGGCGAAACAGTTTCCCAGGGGGGCGTATGCGGTCGGCCGGGTCGAGCACGGCACAGTCGGAGGAGCGGCACGCGGACACACCACCCGACGGGGGCGCGCCGACCGGTGGCCTGGCACTGGAACTGCTCGTGCACGGGGTCGGCGGCACGACCCCGCAGGAGATGCTGAACGACCCGCGCACCGAGCGGGTCACCGGGGACGGTACGGCCGCGGTGTACCGGCGCGCGCGGGACGTGGACGCGGAGGAGCGTCCCGAGGAGTACGCAGACCGCCCGATCCCGGAGGCGTACAGCTGGGCGAACCTGACCTCGGGCAACAGCGCCCGGGCGCTGTGGCTGTTGCTGTTGCCGTTCATGGTGGTCAACCTCGCGCACTGGACGCGTCCCGCCGCCACCGGACGCGCCACCCTGGTGCGGTCGCACGGCGTGCTGGTGCGCCTGGTGGCGCTCAGCCTGACGGTGTTGCTGGTCGCCGCGGCCTGCCAGGTGGCGCTGGACCTGGTCGCCTGGCAGTGCGCCGGCACACCGCGCTGCTCGGAGGGGCGGGACTGGCTCGGCTTCCTGGCCGCGGGCCCCGGGGAACCGGGCGGTTGGTGGAGTCAGCCGGGGCGTCGGCTCGCGCTGGCGGCACTGGTACCGGCCGCACTGACCGTACTGCTGTGGTGGCTCTCGCACCGGACCTGGAGCGCGTACGAGTCCCAACCGCCGTGGCGGGAGCCAGTGCCGCAGAATACGCCGCGGCGTGGCGCCGCGGAGACCTCCGCGGGGTCGACCGAGCGGGTGGACGGCGGCGCGGGCACGCGCACGGGGAGTGAGACGCCCGCGCTGTGCCTGCCCGGCTTCTGGTACGGCCGACGGCACGTCGCCCGGCTGCGGGCCGCCCACACGGCGGCCGGATTCCTGACCGTGGCCGGCGCGTTGGTCGCCGCCACCACCCGGTTCGATCGCGCGTCGGGCGGCGACGCGGTGCTGGAGGCGCTGGGCTGGGGACTCGGCGCGGTGGTCGTCGCGGGTGCCACCGCCGTGCTCTACGTCGTGTGCGGGCGGGGCCGCAAGGAACGCGAACCGGACGACACCCTCGACTCGACCGCCGTACGGCTGCTTCCCGGAGCCGCCGCGCTCGTGCTGGCGCTGTCCGTCGTACACGCGGCCTGGTCCCGACCGGGATGGGTCAGCGACGGGAAGCTGCCGGGAGACGCGACCTTCGGCGTGCTAGCGCTCCTCCAGGGCGCGTTGGTCGCGCTGCTGGCCGTGCTCGGACTGCTGTTGCACCGCACCCGCCGGGTGCCCCGTACGGCGCTGGCGGGGCTGGCGGCAGCCGCGGTGGCGATGCTCGGCTGCGGGCTGGGCGGAGTGCTGTCCGGCGGCGTCACCCAGTGGGCCGCCGACTGGTTGGGCGGCTCGATCGCCGGTCCACCCACCGTGCTGACCTGGCAGGCCGCGGCCATCCCGGTGCTGCTCGGCGCGTTGCTCGCGCTGCTCTGCGCCGCCGCCCTGAGGCTGCGCCGCCGCGCCGACCGGCTGGCCGAGAAGGTGCACCAGAACTACCCGGAGGCCGTACGCGACACCTCCCGCTCGCGGCGGATCGGTGGCGCCATCGCGCGTGCCGGGCTGACCGACGCGGCGCCGCTGCTGGTCGGGTTCGTCGCCTCGGTCACCCCGCTGCTCGGCGCTGTGGCGGTGGCCGGCAGTTGGTTCACCGGGGAGGTGCCCGGGGCCGCGGCGAACGGCGCGCCGGACGTGCTCGACGGATTCGCCGACACGGTCCAGGCGCTTGGCTCCTATCTCATCGGGCTGGCCTTCCTTCTCTTCCTCACTTGGGGCCGCCGGGCCTACCGGGACCAGTCCGCTCGGCGCACCATCGGCATCCTCTGGGACGTCGGGACGTTCTGGCCGCGCGCCGCGCACCCCTTCGCGCCTCCGTGCTACGCCGAGCGCGCCGTGCCCGACCTGGTGTGGCGCATGGCCACCTGGCCCCGGCAGCACGCCGGCAGACGGCTCGTCATCTCCGGGCATTCGCAGGGCAGCGTGCTCGCAGCCGCCGCGGTGTGGCAGCTCGACCCGGTCACCCGCCGGCACGTCGCGCTGCTCACCTACGGCTCGCCACTGGAACGGCTGTACGGGCGTTGGTTCCCGGCGTACTTCGGCCCGTCCCCGCTCGGTTCTCTGCACCAGGACGTAGTTTGCTGGCGCAACCTGTGGCGGCTCACGGACCCGATCGGCGGGCCCGTCCGGTTGCCGCGGGTGACGGACCGGCCGGAGGTGGACCGGGGGCCGCTGCGTGACCCGCTGGCGTACGGCCGTACGCCGCGTCAGCCGCTGCCCGCCCCGATCCTGGGGCACAGCGACTATCAGGCGGACCCGGCCTTCGACCAGGAACGGGACGGGCTGCTGGACCGGCTGCGCGGCAGCGGACTACCCGCGCAGAGCGGCCCGGAGCGCTAGGTCGTGTCGCTTGGATGTTCGTGGACCAGGGAGCGGGCCTGGTGTTGGGGTCGCCCCAGGCCGGAGGCCGAGGAGAACGAGCGCAGCGGCACTGCGTGTTGAGACGACAACGCGGCAGACCCGCGTGGCAGGCGAGCGCCGCCAGAGGGATCCCCGCAGGGACCCGAACGACAGGGCCTGTCGCCGCCCCGCTCGCCTCCAGTTCGGCCGGCCAACCCAGCCGGCCAGCGGCTCGCAGGTACGTCGGGCAGGTGTTCGGCGGGCGTACGGCCGCGATCGGCGGCGGAGACCGCGGGGAGAACGGGTGGATCAGCGGGCCGCCGGGAGGTCGTCGGGATAGAGCAGGGTGAGGTCGTCGGTGTCCGGCTCGGGCAACTGGGCCACCCGGCTGGCGTGCCGCTCCACCATCGCCTCGAAGGTCTGTCGCGCCGCGCGACCGTTACCGAACGACGGGCCCTTCGGTACGGCGTGGAAGTGCCGTAGCAGCGCCTCCTGCGCGCCGTCGCCCAGTTGGTACTCGTGCTCCTCGGCCTGCTGCCGCACGATGTGCAGCAGCTCCTCCGGGGCGTAGTCGCCGAAGGTGATGCTACGGGAGAAGCGCGAGGCGACACCGGGATTGGTCGCCAGGAAGCGCTCCATCTCCGTCGTGTAGCCCGCGGCGATCACCACGACCTCCTCGCGGTGGTCCTCCATCAGTTTGACCAGCGTGTCTATCGCCTCTCGCCCGAAGTCCCGCCCAGAGTCCTCGGGGGACAGCGCGTACGCCTCGTCGATGAACAACAGCCCGCCCCTGGCCCGGTCGAACGCCTCCTGGGTACGGATCGCGGTGGAACCGATGTGCTCGCCCACCAGATCCACACGGGACACCTCCACCAGGTGGCCGCGCTCCAGTACCTCCAACGCGTGCAGGATCTCGCCGTACAGCCGGGCCACGGTGGTCTTGCCGGTCCCGGGGGAACCCGTGAACACCAGGTGGCGACGTGCCGAAGCCGCCTTGAGGCCCGCCTGCCGACGACGCCGGCCGACCTCGATCATGTTGATCAGGAGGCGCACCTCCCGCTTGACCCCCGCCAGCCCCACCAGGGCGTCCAGCTCGTCCAGCACCTCCTTGGCCGGCCGGGCCGCGGGGGGCTCCGGCACGCCCTCGCCCGTCGCCGCCTCTCCGGTCCGCGTCCCCGGCCCGGTCGCGACTGCCCCGGCT
>NZ_LJGU01000137.1:0-4673 GCF_001751245.1 Streptomyces oceani | reverse complement strand
GCGCCCGCTCCACCGCGCCGGCCGTCCGGGGCGCGTCGTCCACGGGGTCGCCCGCGGGCGTGACCGGGGCGGGTAGCAGCCCGCCGGTGTTCTCCGCCGCCGTGTTCGGGGTCGACGGGGCCTGGGCCGGAGGTAGTACGGTCGCGCTCTGATCGCTTGAGCAGTCCTCGACGATCGGCCCCTCCTCCGCGAACTCGAAGCCGCCGCGCGCGCAGCGCTCCGTACGGCAGCGGCGCAGCGTCGTACGACAGCCGTCGATGACGTGGAAGCCGTATCCGCGCGAACCGGTCACCCGGCAGCCGTGGAAGGTCCCCCGTCCGCCGGCGGAGACGTACACTCCGGCCTCCTCCGGGCCGGTCACGGTGCAGCGCTCCACGGTGGGATCGGCGCCCTTCGTCACGATCAGCCCGCTCGCGGCGCCGTCGACAGTGCAGCTGCTCAGGGTGCCCCCGGTGCCGTGGTCCCGGAACCACGCGCCGGTGCCGACCTCCCGGATACGGCAGTCGTCCAACTGCACCGTCGCCCCGTCGCTGACGGACACCGCGGTGCCGCGCACCTGCGAGAGGTCGCTGTCCAGCACGTCCACCCGCGAGCCGCGGTCGAGTACGAACAACGCGTCCGGTACGCCGTGCACCCGGCAGGCGTCGAGCACCGCCGAGGCGCCGTCACTGACCCACACGGCCGGGTAGTCGCCCGTACTCTCGTGCACCTCGCAGCTGTTGGCGTCCACCCGGGTGCCGGGGTCCCAGACCGACAGGCCGTTCCGGCCGAACCTGCGCACCGTGGAGCGGGTGAGCGTCAGGACCGAGCGGGAGCGCAGGTCGACGGCGTTCTCCGGGATGTCGTGGATCTCGCAGTCGGCGAGGGTGAGGACGGCGTCGGTGTCCAGGGTGACGCCGTCGGCCGAAGTACGGTGCACCCGGCAGCCGGTGAGGTGGCCGGTCGCCCGGGAGGTGACCTGCACCCCGGCACCCTTGATCTCGTACACCTCGCAGCCCACGGCCTCCACCGCGCTGCCGTCGCCGTGCACAGAGAGCCCGGCGCCCGAGGCGTGGTGCAGCCGGCAGCGCTCCAGTCGCGGATGCGCGCCGTCGCGCACGGAGATCCCCGCCTGGCCGGCGGCGACGATCTCGCACTCCTCGTAGACCCCGCCCGCGTCGCCGCAGACGGCGATCCCCGTACCGGCCGGATTGTCCACCACGCAGCGGCGCACCATCGGTCGGGCGCCACCACGCACCTCCACACCCGAGGCCGAGCGGGTCAGCACGCGTATCCGGGACACCTCCGGAGCGCCGTCCTCCACCAACAAGGCCGGGGCGGAGGCGTCCTGGCCCTCCAGTTGGAGGTCATGCACCGTGCCCGAGGCTCGCAGGGTGAGCGCGACGCCCTCGGTCGGCGCGATCCGCACCGAACCGCTACCGGACCGCTCGGGTCCGCGCACCGTGACCGCTCGGTCGAGCACCAGGTTCTCCCGGTACGTGCCGGGGCTGACGGTGATCACGTCGCCGTCGGCGGCGGCTTGCACGGCCGCGGTCAGCGAACCGTACTCTCCGGTGCGCCGCCGCCAGCGCGCTGTTCCGGTGTGCGTGACCTGGACCGGGGCCTGTCCCATGGACTGCTGCGTCCTCACTTCGTGCGATCTGAGCTGCGTGCCCTCGCGGGCAGCTCCACCGTAGCGTGCCTACGGGCCCCGGATGACGGTCAGTTGCCCGGACCGGTGCGGCCCGGATCAGGGCCGATGCGGGCCCATGCCTCATCCCAGCGGGCGTACCGGCGTCGGAGCAACTGGCGTACGGCCAGGCGTCGTCCGGCTTCCACGGCGCAGACTGCCAGACCGGCGGAAACCACGCCGGCCAGCATGGCGTGCGAGGAGGCCGAGTCGGCGGACATCGGCGGATTGGTGACCTGGCCCTGCCCGTCGACCCAGACCCGGAACCGATCACCCGGCCGCACCGGTTCGGAGACCTCCGTGGTGCCCGTCTGCGTGATGCCGTTCGGCCCGGTCCAGAACGCGACCACGCGCCGCAGCCCGTCCTCCTCCCGCGGCTCGCTCCCCGAGTTCGTCTCCGATCCGGGGTCGCCGGGTGCCAGCTGTTGCACCGTCGCGCGGGCGGAATAGCGCTCGGCGTGCTGGTCACGCACGTAGTCCAGCAGCTCCACGTGTGCCAGCTTGCCGCTGGCGAGCCCGACGACCGGGGCTCCCAGCACGATCAGCACCACCGCGCACAGCGCCAGGACGGCCTCGTGTCGGTCGGTGCGTCGACACACCGGATTGTGGCGCCAGCGCCACAATCCGACGATCGCCCGCACGACCTCACCCCCATTTCGCTCACGCCGACTTTACGCGAAAGTCCGCGGCGTCCTGCGAGGCACCTGTCGCTGGTATGCAACCGTGACCGGGTGGGGAGACCCCGCGTGCCGGCCACGTGTACGGCGTGCGGGGCGGGCTTCGGGCGGAAGTCCGCAGGAGGCTTCAGTAGCCCCGACCCGGATAGGACTGGCCGTACTGCTGCTGGTAGGGACCGGGCATCTGTCGGGGAGTGCTCGGTCGAGGAGCGGCCACCGGCCGCATCTGGGGCTGTTGTTGCGGATGTTGGGCGGGACCGCCCGGGTAGCCCTGCTGCCCCTGGGGCATCCGGGGCTGCTGGGGCATGTGCGCGCCGGGCATGGCGGGTTGCTGCGTGTGCAGGGGCGCGGGGTGTGACGCGGCGGGCGGGACCGCCGGGTTGGGCGCCGCGAGCGGATAACCGTGCGACGGGGTGTGCTGCTGGCCGTAGTGCGTGGGCCCGGCCGAACCGCCGGCGGGCAGCGCGGGCAGCGCGCCCTGGGTCAGGGCCGGAAGCTGGTTGCCGGTGTCATACTCCGCTGGCACGCGAATCGGCGCGATCTGCGGGGTGCCTCGCTCGGCGACGAGCATGTCGTAGATCGGAGTGTCAGCGGCAGGTGGCGCAGAGTAGTAGCCGCCGCCGTAGCTACCACGGGGAGAGGGGGAGGTCATAGTCCATAAGTTAAGCCCAAAATCGGGCTGTTGGGGAGCCCGGACCGTGCTCGGTTTCACGTGGAAGAGGGGAATGCCCAGCGAGAACGGGGATGAATTCGGGCAATTCTCCCCAGCGGTTTTATTGAGATTGTGTAACGAATTCTGGAGGCCGCTCCGTTCGGAGTCCGTGCCCGAGCCCGGCACGGCTGATCGCGAGGGCCCGTGCGGGTGCGGTGGACGCTGGCTTCTTCGGGCATACGGGGGACCGTCGCGGAATCGGGTCGCGCCGCGCATACAAGAACCGCAATCGTCAAGGTCACTTGACGATCTCCCCGCGTGCGTACCGTCCTTGGGCAGCGGGCCCGTGCGCTCGCCCCAGCCCGGGGGAGCGGAATAGATTGACACGGACGCCACGGGCGCCGACACCTTGGCGCACGACGAGCAGACTCGAGGGGAATCACCATGAGCATGGCCAAGGGCACCAACGTCCCCGTAGCCGCGACGGCGGTGCGCGTCGAACTGGGTTGGACCACCGGTCCGGGTGTACCGGACGTCGATGCCTCCGCGCTGCAACTGACGTCCGGGAAGGTCCGTTCCGACGACGACTTCGTCTTCTACAACCAACCGCAGGGTCCCGGCGGCGCGGTGCGCCACGAGGGGAAGCGGCCGGAGGGCGCGGCGGTCACCGACACGCTCTCGGTGGACCTGAGCCGAGTGGAGGCGGGCATCGAGCAGATCGTCGTCGCCGCTTCCGTGGACGGGGGCACCTTCGGGCAGGTGCCGGGTCTGTGCGTACGCGTGCTGGACGCGGCCGGCGGGGCCGAACTCGCCCGCTACGAGGCCACGGACGCCAGCAGCGAGACGGCGTTCGTGCTGGGCGAGCTCTACCGCCGGCAGGGCGCCTGGAAGTTCCGGGCGGTGGGCCAGGGTTACGCCAGTGGACTGGCGGGGCTCGCGACGGATTTCGGGATCAGNTTCGGCAGCCTGCAGCTCTCCGACGGCATCGACGTCGTCATCGTCGCCGTCGGGCTGTTCGCGATCGGCGAGGCCCTGTGGGTGGCGGCACACCTGCGCCGTTCCTCCCAGAAGGCGATCCCGGTCGGACGCCCCTGGCTGGGCAGGGGCGAGCTGCGCCGCAGCTGGAAGCCGTGGCTGCGCGGCCCGGCGATCGGTTTCCCGTTCGGTGCGATCCCGGCCGGCGGCGCGGAGATCCCGACCTTCCTCTCGTACGTCACGGAGAAGCGCCTGTCCAAACACCCTGACGAGTTCGGGAAGGGAGCCATCGAAGGGGTCGCCGGACCGGAGTCGGCGGCGTCCGCCTCGGCGGCCGGCACCGTCGGCACGATGCTCACCCTCGGGCTGCCGACCACCGCCACCGCCGCGGTGATGCTCGCGGCCTTCCAGCAGTACGGCATCCAGCCCGGGCCGCTGCTCTTCGAGCGGGAGACCGAGCTGGTCTGGGGCCTGATCGCCTCGTTGTTCATCGGCATGGTGCTGCTGTTGGTGCTCAACCTGCCGCTGGCGCCGGTGTGGGCCAAGCTTCTGCGGATACCGCGCCCGTACCTCTACGCCGGCATCCTCTTCTTCGCGGCGGTGGGCGCGTACGCCATCGGCGGCGAGGCCATCGACCTGGTGGTTCTGCTGGTGATCGGGCTGATCGGGCTGGTGATGCGGCGGTACGGACTGCCGGTGC
>NZ_LJGU01000157.1 GCF_001751245.1 Streptomyces oceani | reverse complement strand
AGCGCCCGCCGTGCCCCCGGCCGTGCCGCCCGCGGCGGTCCTGCCGCCCCCGCGAGCACCGGCAACTGAGCCCCCAGGGCGAGCACCGGACCCGCCCGCGGCCCTGAACTCCGTAGAGTCACCCGAGCAAGCTCGCTGAGCTTCGGGACGGCATGCCAAGGCCGGGGCCCGTGCGGGCGCGGTAGTTCTCCATGGCACCCTTGGACCGGCAGACACCGTCCTTGAGGACTTCGACGAGGAGCAGGCAGAGTGCAGCGCTGGCGCGGTTTGGCGGAGATCCCAGAGGGCTGGGGACGCAGCGTCGTCACGATCGGCTCCTACGACGGGGTGCATCGCGGGCACCAGCTGATCATCCGGGAGACGGTCCGCCGGGCCAGGGAACTGGCCGTGCCGGCGGTCGTGGTGACCTTCGATCCGCACCCCAGCGAGGTCGTACGCCCGGGCAGTCACCCCCCGCTGCTGGCCCCGCACCACCGGCGAGCCGAGCTGATGGCTGAGCTGGGCGTGGACGCGCTCCTGGTGCTGCCCTTCACCAAGGAGTTCTCGCAGCTCTCGCCAGCCGAGTTCGTGGTGAAGGTGCTGGTCGACAGGTTGCACGCGCGGATGGTCGTGGAAGGACCGAACTTCCGCTTCGGGCATCGCGCCGCGGGCACCGTCGACACCCTCTCCGAGCTGGGCGTGACCTACGACTACGACGTAGAGGTCGTGCAGCTGTACGCCTCGGAAGACGCGGGGCAGGAGCGCACCTTCTCCTCCACGCTGGCCCGCGGACTCATCGCGGAGGGCGAGGTGACCGGTGCGGCCGGGGTGCTGGGTCGACCGCACCGGGTGGAGGGCGTCGTGGTGCGTGGCGCGCAGCGCGGACGACAGCTCGGCTTCCCGACCGCGAACGTGGAGACCGTGCCGTACAGCGCGATCCCGGCCGACGGCGTCTACGCCGGCTGGCTGCGCGCGGCCGGTGAGGTGATGCCGGCCGCGATCTCGGTCGGCACGAACCCACAGTTCGACGGCACCCACCGGACGGTGGAGGCGTACGCGATCGACCGGGAGGGGCTGGAACTCTACGGCCTGCACGTCGCCATCGAGTTCCTGGCCTATATCCGCGGTCAGGAGCGCTTCGACACCCTGGACGCCCTGCTGTCGCGGATGGCCGAGGACGTTGAGCGCAGCCGGGCGCTCGTCGCCGCTGCCGAGCGCGACTAGCAGAGCCGCACGGCGGCGCGCCCCCAAGGCCGTACGACCCGCGGCCGTCGGTCGACCGAACGGCGTTCCGGCATTCGCCGCATACGGGGACGACCTACTTCGGCTGGTGGCGCGGCACAGGTGGCGACACCGGGTGCCTGTCGAGGAATTTCCGCTTTCCCTGGCGAAACGTGCGTAAGCCAGGGAAAGTTGGTCTGTCATCGAAACAGTTGTCCCGTGTTTCCGGGCACGTGCACCGCGGCACGCGTGCCACGTCGAGACCGCTGGAGGAAGCCGTGGCGGCAGAGCTGGAGTTGGCCGGCAGGTCCGAACGGGACCGTGCTGTCGCGGAGTTCGTGCACTCCCAGTTGTTGCGTGCGCGCGGTGAGTCGGCGCGGCTCCCCAGCGTGCTGCTGCTCGGCCCGCGCGGCAGCGGCAAGTCCACGCTCCTCGGCCACATCCGTACGCTGGCGCAGGCGACCCCACTGGGATACCTCGACTTGGCCGAGCAGGGGCATGCCGGCGCGCAGCCGCTCAACGTGCTGACCGAGCTGGTATTCGACCTGAACGAGAAGAAGCAGCACTTCCCCCGGATCAGCTTTCCCACCTGCGGCCTGCTGCTCACCGCCGTCTCGACCGGACTCGACCTGAGCAGCCGGGAGCGCGCGGTGCGTCAGTTGCGGGAGGCCTTGGACACCTCGGGCACTCAGCGGGCGCAGCGTATCCAGGGCGTGCTGGAGGGCTTGGCGGAGGGCGCCGCCGCCCTTGTCGGGGCACCCAACTGGGCGGTGGCACCGGCCCTGCGGCTGTTGCCCACCTGGGGCAGTTGGGGCAGCCTGCGGACCCGACGGCGGCTGGCCCGGGTACGTAGGCAGTACGGTTCCCAGCCGACGGGCGACTTCGTCGTCACCTTGAACCGGGACTACAACCGGCTGGAGGACGGCGAGCGGGAGCGTGCCGAGGAGGTGCTCTTCGACGCCTTCCTCACCGACCTGATGGCCGCCTACGCGGGGCAGGGGGCCGACCGCCGACGCACCACCAACAGCCTGCTGCTGTTGGACAACGCCGACAGCCCGCTGGGTGGCCGGTTCCTCCAACAACTGCTGCGGGCCCGTACGAAGGCTGGGCTGGCCGATCCGCTGGTGGTGCTCGCCACGGCCGCCGGTCGCCCGGAGGAGCTGATCCGGCGGGAACCGGGAGGTACGCCCGCCCCCGGCACGTATCTGTCCTGCTGGGACGCCCCCCACCGGTTTCAGCCGGTTGAGGTCGACGAGGCGCTGCATGTCGGACAGTTACGTGACCTGCGCCGTGAGGAGGTGAACCGGCACGCCGAGGCCACGTTGCGCGCCCTGCCCCGGGACTCGGTGAAACCGGAGACCGACGACTGGACCCAGTGGCTGGGCTGGATCGTGCACGAACTCACCCGTGGGCAGCCGGCGGCGACCGCGGCGGTGTTGAGTGACCTGCGTACGCAGCCCGCCGACCGGCCGTGGGACGAGCGGCTGCGGCAGCTGTTCAGCACCGACCTGGTCGGCGGGCTGCTCGACCGGCTGCTGCCGCTGGTCACCAGCTCGGAGTTACGGGCGATGATGCGCCGCGCCGCCGTCGCCACCCATCTGGGTCAGGCCGGCGCGGCCCGGGAACTCTGGCAGGGCGTCAGCGAGGCGCTGAGTCGCGAGTTCGCCGAGTTCTCCGGAGACCCGCTGCGCACCATGCAACTCGCCGCGGACGACGGCGGCTTGAACGGGGTACACGAAACCCTGCATCCGGTGTTGCGCTTCCTGCTGCTGCGGGAACTCAGCATGGAGGACACGGACGGGAACGCCTGGGACATCGCGCACACGGCGCTCAACCTGCGGGCCGCCGCCCGTATCGAGCGGGACGCCGAGGCGGAGCCCTGGGGTACGGCCTACCACGACCTGGCGTCCGGGCATCTGCAAGCGGCCGCCACCTATCTGGACGGTCGGTTCGACCAGGTGAGCGGAGCGCAGTGGTGCCTCGAGCTGTGCCGTCTGCGCAGGTCGCCCGTACGCACCCCGGGTGGCGCGCTGCCGGGGCCACCACGCAGTCAGTTCGAGGAACTGGTGCGTTTCCTGGCCGATCCACAGCATCCGCGGGATCGCCGGATGAAGGCCATCACCCGGCTGCTGGCGGCGTCCTGGATCAGCCCGGAACCGCGCGACGACCCGGCTGCGGGGCAGGTCACCGACCCGTACCGGAACCCGCTGGGAGACCCGTACGCGGAGCTGTACCCGGAGATTCGGGAGGAGTACCTCACGCTGCGCGGCATGGTCGACGACGAGGCAGATCGGCACGTCTTCCTCCGGCGGGCGGAGCAATACCGGAGGAGGCCCTGGTGGTGAACGTGCCCGATGAGCCGGCGGTCTGGATACCGCCGCGTCCGGAGCCGCGTTGGACGTTGCGGATCGTGGGGGCGCTGGTGGTCGTCGCCGCGCTGGTGCTGGGTGGCCTGAAGGTCCACGACGAGTTCGTCGAGAAGTGTGACGACGGGCTGCGCAAGCGGGGGCCGGCGGATGAGTGCATCGGCGTCACCGACGGAAGCTACACCTTCGAGGACCAAGTGAAGCCTCAGGTGTCGGAGGTGATCGGCAAGATCCATCAGGCCAACCAGGAGGCCGAGGCGTCCAACAAGAAGGTCGTCCAGATCGCCTACGCCGAGCCCCTCACCCTTGGCGACGGAGCCGACCGGGGCTGGCGGAGCCTCCGGCAGGGCCTGCAAGGCGCGTATCTGGCACAGAAGAAGCTGAACGACGGGTCCGGGCACGGAGACAACCCGAAGATCAAGCTACTGCTGGCCAACCCTGGTCGGGACGCGAATCACTGGGAGCCCATGGTCGATCAGTTGCTCGGGATGAGGAACGACGATCCGCCACTGGTCGGCGTCACAGGGCTTGGGCAGAGTCTCGAGAACACCAAGAGGATCGTCGAGAGTCTCCGCGAGAGGGACGTGCCGACGGTCGGCTCGACGGTGACCGCGGACCAACTCAGCGACGAGACCGAAGGATTCTTCCGGATCGCCCAGCCGAACTCCTACCAGGCGGCGGCGATGGCGAGGCACCTGCGTGACCAGCAGCGGAACACCGAACTGCGTGTGCACCTGATCGAGGACACCAACGAGGAGGACATCTACAGCAAGTCCCTGCGGAAGGGATTCCGGTCCGCAGCCGAGGCCCAGGGCCTCGACGTGGGTGGCGAATACCGCTTCACCTCCCGGGAGAACTCCACCGCTGACACGATGGCCGGGGTCGCGGGCCAGATCTGTCCGGCCGCGGAGGAAGTCCAGCGGCACGCTGTCTACTTCGCCGGTCGCGGCCGCGATCTGCGCGAGTTCCTGGACGCCGCGGCCGAGCGGGAATGTCGAGTGGACGTCTATGCCGGGGACGACACGTTGGGTGTCTTCTATAACGGCGAGGAAGAGGAATTGGCCTTCCCGACGAAGTGGCGGGCCAACCAGAAGGATGCGCCGGATGGTGGCATCAAGGTGAAGTACACCGCGCTCACCCATCCCAAGGTGATGGATGATGAGGAGCGTGGGCAACTCAAGACGCAGTTCACGAAGGCTTTCGAACCTTCACCGCAACTGGAGAACGGCCAGGTGATGATCGGTTACGACGCCACCTGGGCGCTTGGCAAAGCCGCTCGCAAGGCGTTCCTCGTCGAGGCGAACAACGAAGAGGTGGCCGCGGTGTCCGTCAAGGGCGTACTACGGGGGATGGATGGCAAGGCCGGTGAGGAGGGCCTCAGCGGTTCGATCGAATTCGACAGGTGCGGAAATCCCACCCCCCGGCCGCTGCCGCTGGTCGAACTGCGGCCACGGGGGAAGGAGAACGAGCGTTACGCGTATCGCGGAGAGCTCCGGAAGGTCGAGTCCGGGTTGAACGAAGCCTGCGAGCTGAAGAGTCACAGCGCCGACTGAGGACGGTCAGCCGCCGGCAGGCCCGAGCCATGCCGCGGGGCCGTCCTCAACCTCCTACGCTGCGGCGGGACCACCCGCTGGCTGCCGCTACCACCCGTTCTGCTGGTACGGCGGCTGACCCGGCATGCCGGGCCCGGGCATCGGCGGGGGCAGCTGGGGCGGCGGGTTCCCGTCCGCGGTCCACAGCCCCTGCTCCTGCTGTACGCGCGCGAAGTCCTCGGCGATCAGGGCGGAGAGGTCGAAGTACGCCTCCCGGGTCTTCGGACGCATCATGTCGAGGTCCAGCTCCGCACCGGCGGACAGGTGTTCGTCGAAGGGGACGTTGATGACGCCCCGGCAGCGTGTCTGGAAGTGCGCCACGATGTCGTCCACCTTGATCATCTTCCCGGTCTCCCGTACCCCGGAGATGACGGTGATGCCGCGCTGCACCAGATCGCTGTAGCCATGCGCGGACAGCCAGTCCAGCGTGGTACTGGCACTGCTCGCGCCATCCACCGAGGGCGTCGAGATGATGATCAACTGGTGGGCGAGGTCGAGCACGCCCCGCATCGCGGAGTAGAGCAGGCCGGTCCCGGAGTCCGTCAGGATGATCGGGTACTGCTTGCCGAGTACGTCGATCACACTGCGGTAGTCATCGTCGTTGAACGTCGTGGACACCGCGGGGTCGACGTCGTTCGCCAGGATCTCCAGGCCAGAGGGGGCCTGCGAGGTGAACCGGCGGATGTCCATGTAGCTGTTCAGATACGGGATCGCGGTGACCAGGTCCCGGATGGTGGCGCCGGTCTCCCGACGCACCCGGCGACCCAGCGTGCCGGCGTCCGGGTTCGCGTCGATGGCGATGACCTTGTCCTGGCGCTCGGTCGCGAGGGTGGAGCCGAGAGCCGTGGTAGTGGTCGTCTTGCCCACTCCGCCCTTGAGGCTGATGACGGCGATGCGATAGCAGGACAGCACCGGAGTGCGGATCAGTTCCAGCTTGCGCTGCCGTTCCGCGTCGTCTCGCCGTGCCCCCAGCCGGAACCGCGAGCCTCCTCGCCCGGGGTTCTGCGAGCGGGTCCTCTTCTTGCCGTTCAGCAGCCGGTCCGAGGAGAGCTCGACGGCCGCGGTGTAGCCCAGCGGTGAACCGCCCTGTGACTGCCGACGGGGATCCTGCTGCGGCTGATGCCCCTGCTGCGCCGGCGGTTGCTGCGCGGGCGGTTGCTGCGCGGGCTGCTGACCCGGTTGCTGGGTCGGTTGTTGAGCGGGCAGCTGAGCGGGTGGAGGCTGTTGGCGGGCCGGAGGGCCGCCGGGAGCTCCCGGCGCCTGCGGCGTGCCGGTGGCGGGTGCGTCAGGAGCGCCGGGCGTCCCGGGAGCCGCCGGGGGGTGCGGGGTGCCGGTCTGTGCGGCCGTGCCCTGCTGCGGGTACGGGCCTCCCGGCTGGGGGTTGCCTTCCGGGAGCGGCTGCGGAAATCCGTACGCCGGCTGTGCGGACGGGCTGACCGCCGTCGGGGGTTGCGTCGCCGGGGTGCCGGGTGTGGCGGGTGGGGGGAAGCCGTAGCCGGTCGGGGCGGCGGGTGGTTGGGGAGTGGCCTCCGGCGGGGGGCTTTGCCACGGCTGTTGCGCTGGCGCTGACTGCTGTTGCTCCTGACCAGGTGTCGTCGGAGGCAGCGGAGCGCTCGCGGGTGCCGTGCCTGGGCTGGAGGTGCCGGGGCCGCCAGGGGCGCCGGGAGCGCCGCCCTGGGCCGGTGACAGCGGCTGTTCTGAGCCGGTCACGGGGGAGTTCGGCGCTTCGGGCGTCCCCGGACTACCGGGAGCCGTGGCGGGGTTTCCCTGGGAGAAAACCGGCATCTCGTGACCGTAGGGCACCGGCGATGGGGGCGGGGGGCCATCGGGATCGCCGGTCATCGCCGGGGAATGAGCGGCCGAAGGCGTGCCGGGAGCCGGTGCATCCGTGTCGGGCAGCCAGGGGGCCGCGTCCTGCGGAGCGACGGGCTCCGGGTGTACGACTGCGGGCGGCTGTGCGGGCTGGTAGTTCGGAGGCAGCGGCGGCAACCCGCCCGCCGCGCTGTCGTTCCCCGGAGCGGCGGGCCACGACGAGACCGGCGTGGGAGCGACGCCCATCGGGTGTGGAGCGGCCGTGCCCTCCGACGAGGCACCGGAGTACGAGCCGGCGGTGTCCGGCCCGGGCTCGGGTGCCACGTCAGCCGACTTGGCGGTCGGCTCTGCCGGCTCGGGGTCCTGGGCGTACGCCTGCCACGGCACTGCCGGCCCCCCGTCCCGCGGCTCGCTCGCCTGCGAGGGCGGGGACGGGAACTCCCCGACGGCCTCCTGGGGAGCACCAGCCCGCTCCGCGTCGTCCCGTAGTTGAGCTATCTCCTCCTTCAACCGCGAGTCCGTGCGCCCGCCGTCGGGCCCACTCGCCGCCAGGCCGCTGACCTCGTCCAGTGGTTCGGCGCGGCCTTCGGTGTTCTCCGGAGGACCGGGCTCCGGGCTCGCCGTCTGCGCTGCCTCGGGAGCGGACGGGGTCCGCGACTCTGGCGGCATGATGGGGAAGTCGTCCTGCTCCGTGGCCGGTTCCATGCCCTGCATGTACCAAGCGGGAGGGGTGTAGTCGATGGTGAACTGACCGGTCGACTCCGATTCCAGATCGGGCTCGACGTCCACCTCGGGCCGATCGGCACCGGTGGTCCCGCCGGCGTGGTGCTCGTCCCGATCGCTGCTCACAATGCCTCCTGCTGCTGTGGTCATGCACCCCGTGTGTGCGTTCGCGCGCACTGACAAGCCTAATTGCCTCGACGTGGGTCACGGCACCGGTACAACTCCTTCGTTACCACTGCACACTTCCCTGCTGACCCACTCAGGGCATGGTGGCCCCCATCGGCTTCCGCTGGCCACCGCCGGCGGGCGTCGGATGGCTCACGGCGCGACTTTCACGCTCTGGGCGGCGAGCGAGGGGCTCCCAGCACGGCGCCGCCGTGGGGTCAGTCCAGCCTGCGGGCGTTTCCCAGCAGTCCGGACTCAGCGTCGGTCGGTGTGGTGACCGAGTAGTGACGGTCCCGTCGGGTACACCACAGTGTGACCCCCTCGGCCAGCGTGGACAGCGCCTCCACCTCGGCGGGGGGCAGCGACATGACCTCTCCCACCTGCTGTGCCTCGTCCGGCGAGATTCGCTGCACGCCCACCAGCGCGGCGCCCCGGATCAACCGAGGGGCCACCGGGGACAGGTACGGCAGCAGGGTCAGCACGGACTGCCACGGAGCCGAGGCCACCCGGCCGCGTGGTGGCCGCATACCGCAATCCCGTATCACCAGGACCGGACTGCCTACGGTCGCTCCCAGCGGCGGCACCTGCCCGACCCCGTGCACGGTCATGCACTCCAGTCCGCCGCCGGCAGCGCGTACCAAGTTCGCCCACTGCTGCGGGCGTCCGGTCTCGACCGCGACCCGAGCGCCCGTGCCAGCCGCGCGCAGCGCGAGCACCTGCGCCGTCCACAGGCCCCCGACGAAGACGATGTCGAACGGCGCCGGATGGTGCAGCGCCAGCAGTTGCGGACGCCCCTCGGCGTCACCGCCCACCACCACCCCGTCGTCCCCGATCGGCAGTGACAGCGCCGCCAGTTGGTGGGCGGGAACGGTGTGGCGGCTTCGGCGCGGACCGCGCAGTCCACGAAGCAGTTGGGTGCCGACCATCAGTTGGCACCCCCCAACGGCAACGTCGCGACGATGCCCGGCAGCTGTTCTCGGTCCAGCCGCGCCAGGCTCACCCGGGCCGAGCGTGCGGCCCGCTCCAGGTGCTCGCGAGCCCCGGTCAGTTCGGTGTCGGAACGCCCCGTCACCCGGACGTGCCCGGTGACCGACACCGCCTTGCGTCGCGGTCCCCGCGCCAGGGTGAGGCTGAAGGTGCTGGTGAGCGCCGGCACCGCGGTCAGCAGCGAGACCAGTCGGGGCAACGGTGTCGCCGCCCGCCCCAACTCCGGCCAGCGGCTCACGGCGTACGTCGTGTGCCAGCGGTCGTCACACCGCCAGGCGCGCGCGGACTCGGCGGTACGGCGCCCTGGCGGGGCGTCCGGCTGGCTCGCGCGCGCGGTGGCCGTCGGGCTGACACAGGCGGAGGTGGCGACCGCGGAGACGAGTTCCTCCTCGTTCAGCACCGCGGCCCGGAACCCCGCCCCGGTCAGCCGGCTCGCCAACTGGTCGGTGGCGCGCAGCAGACACCGCTGGGCGCCCCGTAGACCACCGCCGCGGGCCTCGACCGCCTCCCGGCACAGTTCGCCGTCCAGTTTCAGGGCCACCCAGGTGAGGCGCAGCGCGGGCGAGGACGCCTGGTCCTGTAGCGGGGCGTAACTGCGCCGGGCGACCGCCTGTTCGGGCAGGTGTGGTGCCGGGGCGGGCTGCACGTGCTGGACGAGCTGCACGGACTCCAGACGTATGCCGTCCACCTCGAGCGCGTCGTGCAGAAGCTCCAGCGGAAGCGCTCGGGTCCCGAACGCCGGCCGCAGCGCGGTCACTCCGGCTTCCACACGGAGTATCGCGGTCAGGAAGCTGCCGTCGCCGAGCATGCCGATCGTGCGCCGGTCACGGTCCACGAAGGCGTACGTACGCAGGCCGGGCACGCATTCCACGGCAGGGGCCAGGCCGGCGTCCGTTCGCTCCGCCGGGGGGAGGGCGGCCTGCTGCCGGCGCGCGCGCAGCGCGAGGCGGGTGGTCAGCCAGTCGCGGATGGAGCGCTGGCGCCGGCGCAGCAGAGCGAAGACGAGCAGTGCGGCGGCCAGCACGACGGCTGGCACGAGCATCAGCCCGTCGATCGCCGCCCCCACCACGAGGACGGCCAACGCCAGCTCGATGAGCACCAGTTGTTGCAATTGAAACGGTCCGACTCGAGTGGTGCGGGTCTCCGTGCGGAGCGTCGTCGACGCGGGCGGACGTGTGGTGGAGCTGGTGCGATCCGCTGTCGGACTCACCCCGTCCGGCGGGTCAGAGCGCGTCGCGGAACCTCGGGGGCGGGTCGCAGTTCCCATCGCCGCAATGCTCCCTCATGTCCGAATGAGCCCACAATTCCAAGCTGTTGGCCGGGTCGATCACCCTACCGGAGCAGCGCGGAGGGTACGTCAACGGGCATAGTAGGGGGCCGGTCTGACAATCAGTGGTCGGCAGCGGCCGGACCTCGCGGTCGTTCAGTGGGGAGAAACTTCAAGACATGGCATCACGGCGGGACGAGCTCAATGCCTACACCTTTGCGAAGAAGCGACTGCGTGCGGCGTTCCTCCAGCCCACTCCCAGCGGCACCGAGGAGGGAGCTCCCCGTCCCCTGCGGGCCGTGCTTCCCGGCATGGTCATCGCGGTGGTGATCCTCGCGGGCTTCGGCGCCTGGGGGATGTTCAAGCCCAAGGCACCCGAGGGGTGGGACGAACCGGCCCAGAAGGTCATCATCGGCAGCGAATCCACGACGCGTTACGTGGTCCTGGAGACGAAGAAGAAGAAGCAGCTGCATCCGGTGCTGAACCTCGCCTCCGCCAAGCTGCTCCTGAACCCCGACACGTTCGAGATCGTCGAGGTAGACGAGAGCACCCTGGACAACGGCGACATACCGCATGGCGCCACGCTCGGCATCCCGTACGCTCCCGACCGGTTGCCCAAGGCGGAGAAGGCCACGGAACGGAAGCGCTGGGCGGTCTGTACCCAGCCAGGAGCTGGCGGGAACCGCGTCCAGGAGGCGGCGTTCGTCTTCGCCGACCGAGACCAGCGGAAGGTCGAGGGCGCGGGACGGCTGCGTTCCGGCGACGTGATGTACGTGGAGGGTCCGGACGACAACCTCTTCGTCGTGGACGGGAGGGGCGTCGCCTATCCCGTCGACCGTGACCCGAAGCTGCTGCTCAGCATTGTCGGCAAGACCAGGGACGAGCCGCAGCAGGTCAGTTCGGACTGGCTGGACACGCTGAAGCGGGGCGACACGATCCGCTTCCCCAGCATGTCGGACATCGGCGAGCGAGCGGGCGTGCCGGGCAACCTGAGGGCGAGTGCCGACCGGATCGGCACCGTGCTCAAGGCGCGGACCGGCGACGGGACGCAGCACTACGTGGTGCTGCGCGGTGAGGTGCGGCCGGTGTCCGACTTCGTGGCGAAGCTGCTGCTCAACAGCGAGGAGGCGATCCAACTCGGACAGCGCGGCAAGCCGACCGAGGTCAACTCCGCCGCCATCGCCCCCGAGCCCCGGGCCTACGGAGCCACTCTGAAGTGGCCCACCGAGGTGGCCCGTACGGTCAACAAGGCGCGGGGCAGCCAGGACACGCTGTGCAACGTGCTGCGTGACGTGGACAAGAAGGACGCCGGCACCACGCTCAGCACATGGGCCGGCAAGGACTACCCGGCGGCCCTGCCCAACGGCTCCACCAGCGCGTATGTCACGCCCGGCTCCGGAAGCCTCTACCGCCAGGTGAAGGGGGAGGACACCAAGGTCGGCTTCGTGTTCCTGGTCACCGACACCGGACTGCGGTACGCGGTGCAGGGGAACGCCGACAGCGGGCAGGACGCCTCCGAGATCGGCACCGACGGAAAACCGAGAAGCGACCAGGAGCGCCAGGAGGACGCTTCGCGGGAGGGGAACAAGGCGCAGATCCGGCTCGGCTACCAGGACGCCGAACCGGTGCCCGTACCGGCCGAGTGGTCGAAGTTCCTGCCCACCGGCCCACGCCTGAGCACCAACGCGGCCAAACAGCCGCAGGGCTCGTGACTCCGAAGGGCTGGTCATGACACCGGGTTGTCGTACGCGCCGTCGCTGGGCGGTGCTTTCCGTACCAACGGTCCTGGGCCTGACGGTCCTGACCGTCGCGCCGAGTCTGGTGGGGGCGCAGCCCGCGAGAGCCGACACGGGGCAGTGCACCTTTCCGGCGAAACCCTTCGAGGGCCGGCCCTGGTCACTCAAACGAGTGCTGTTGGACCAGCTGTGGGAGAAGACCCGAGGCGAGGGCGTACGGGTCGCCGTCATCGACACCGGGGTGGACGTGAAGCACCCGCAGTTGGAGGACGCGGTGGCGACCAGCCTGGGCAAGAGCTTCCTCGCCGAGGAGGAGAAGGGTGAGGGGGCCGGTGCCGCGGAACGCCGTAAGGAGAACGGCACCACGGACACGGTGGGGCACGGCACCAAGGTGGCGGGGATCATCGCGGCCCGCCCCAGTGCGAAGACCGGATTCGTCGGCATCGCACCGGAGTCGACCGTCATCCCCATCCAACAGAACGACGGAAAGGGCGGCGGAGACGTCGGCAGTCTCATCGACTCGATCGAGTACGCCGTGCAGGCCCGCGCCGACGTCATCAACATCTCGCAGGACACCGCCGGAGCCGTACACGCGGGCGTGGGCCTCAAACAGGCGGTGGACAAGGCGTTGGCCAAGAACGTCGTGGTCGTCGCCTCGGCGGGCAACGACGGTCAGGGCGGCAACGTCAAGCGGACCTACCCGGCGTCCTATCCCGGAGTGCTCGCCGTCGCCTCCTCGGACCGGAACAACGAGCGCGCGCCCTTCTCGCAGTCCGGGGAGTTCGTGGGGGTGGCCGCCCCGGGAGTGGATATGGTCTCCACGGTGCCCGGCGGCGGGCACTGCGCGGACAACGGCACGAGCTTCTCGGCGCCGTACGTCGCCGGGGTCGCCGCCCTGCTGCGCGCCGAGCACCCGGACTGGGAGCCGCAGCAGATCGTCGCCCAGATCGAGCAGACGGCGGAACGCTCCATCAGCGGCCGGGACCGGCACGTGGGTTGGGGCGTCATCGACCCGGTACGCGCGCTGAGTGAGGACGACCGGCCGATCGACCGGCCGGTGGCGCGTGAGGGCGTCGACCAGGCGATGCCCCCGCAGCCCGCGAAGCTGCGGTTGGGGGAGACCGCCGCGGAACGCAACGAACGCCTCGGTACGTACACCGTGGTCGGTGGTGGGGTGCTGGTGGGAGTGATCACCGGGGGCGCGCTGGTCTACCGGGACTGGCGCCGGCGGACGGTGCGACAGGGTTAGGGCGTGCCGCCGACATCCCGCGAACGTCCCGCGAACGTCCGGGCTACGTGACCCAAGCGACGCTCGTGGGTTTGCAGTTGGAACAGTGGTACGGAGTGGCTAGAGTGGCCGTAGGCTGGATGCGTGATGCCGCGATCACAACGGGTGGAGGGGGAGCCTGATGCTGCGGGCACGGGCGGGGGAGCGTACGCGTCCGCCGTCGCGGGGTTCCGGAGCGCGGACACCTCCCCGGCGGGCCTCAACAGCGGTTCAAGGCCGCCTCGGAGCGTGCGTGACGGCGGCCGGACACGGTGCCGCCGCTCGCCTCCGCCCGCACGGTACGCACCACGGGCGCCAGCGGACGTCTGGCTTCGCTGCCCCGTGGTGCCGCTTTTGCGCGTAACGCAGAGCCGGAACTCACCCTAGGGAGGAAACATGGCCGAAGGAGCTGGCGGCGGAGCGTCGGACGTTCGGATCGAGGATGCCGAACTCCAGACCCTGATCACCGATGTGCAGGGCATGCAGAGCACCCTGCAGAGCAAGATCACGCGCCTGAACTCGGCGGTCGACGCCATCGAGGGCGGCTGGAAGGGTTCCGCGCACGGCGCGTACGACCAGTTGCAGCGTAAGGCGAACACCTACGCGGACCGGCTGAACAAGCATCTGCAGTTCTTGCAGGAAGCGTTGGAGATGAGCCGGAGCGGCTTCAACAAGCACGAGATGGAAGAGATGGAGAAGTTCCAGCGAGCAGCCTCGAACAGCCCCATCGCCGACTTCTGAGCCGGCACC
The DNA here is from genome assembly GCF_001751245.1 of Streptomyces oceani. Lineage (GTDB taxonomy): Bacteria > Actinomycetota > Actinomycetes > Streptomycetales > Streptomycetaceae > Streptomyces > Streptomyces oceani. The sequence goes on along the minus strand of NZ_LJGU01000157.1, from coordinate 17,953 downwards.
ACGTCAGGAGAGAACCATGACTATTCAGATCACCTACGGGACGGTCACGGCAGCCGCTGAGGACATCCGCAGTTCCGGCACCCAGATCGCCAGTGAACTCCAGAACCTCGACGCCCGGGTGCAGAAGGTCGTCAACACCTGGGACGGTGCCGCCAAGGCCGCGTACTACGCGCGCCACCAGCAGTGGTCGAACGACATCGAGGGCCTGACCCAGACCCTCAGCGCCATCGCCACCGCGCTCTACGACGCCACCGACGGTTATAAGGGCACCGACAAGAAGGCGGCCGACCAGTTTCAGATCTGACGCCGTCGTGACGGTCGACGGGGTGGGAGCCGCGGCGGGCCCACCCCGTCCGTACCGGAGGCCGGGCCCGCCCGTCCGCGAAGCGGGCCCGTAGGCGGAGCGGTAAGCAGGGCCGGGTAACGGGCACGCACCGACCCCGACCTCCTCACTCCAGGTCGAACTCGCCGTCCCGCGCGCCGAGTACGAACGCGCGCCATTCCGCCTCCGTGTAGCGCAGGACCGTGTCCGGGTCCTTGGAGTTGCGCATCGCGACGGCCCCGCCGGGAAGGTGCGCGATCTCGACCTTCTCCTCCTCGGGACCGCCCGGCGCGCTCTCCCATACGGCGTCCGAGATATCCATCGCGTACAGTTCGGTTTTCTCCTGCTCAGTGGCCACGGTCGGATTGCCTTTCCTGGACGGCGGTCGCGGGGAGAGACGGGTGCTGCTCCTGAAGCCGCGTGCGTCCGTGTCGAGCAGCGCCGGTCACCCGCACAGAGTACTCCCGACAGGCTCCCCACCGGCCGTTTTCCGCGCAGCGGGCCGCGAGGTCACGACTTGTGCAGCCGCCCCACCTGGATGAGGGGAGTGCCGCGTCGGCGTGCGGAGAACAGTCCACGTCCCGGAGGCATCGGCCGCGGCCGGACGTTCCCCAGCACATTGCCCTCGCTGGGATCACCGGACAACACGACGCCCTGTGCGCCGAGTTCCTTGATCCGCTGCATGAACGACTCGAACGCGGCCCGGGTGGCGCCCGCCGAGTTGCGCGCGACGATGAAACTGACTCCGATGTCCCGGGCGAAAGGCAGGTGTTCGGTGAGGACCGCGAGTGGGTTGCCGGTCGAGTTCGCCACGAGTTCGTAGTCGTCGACGATGACGAACATCCTCGCGCCCTGCCACCAGCTGTGGTCCCGTAGTTGCTGCGGCGTGACGTCCTCGGGCGGCTTCCGCCGCTCCATCAGGTCCCGCAACGCGTCCATGTGACCGCTCATGCCGTTCGACATGGCCGCGTACACGATCATGTGCGAGTCCGGGACGTCACCGAGCAGCCCGCGCCGGTAGTCGGCCACGACGATACGCGCCTCCTGCGGCGTGTAGCGTTCCGTGATCTGCTTGGCGAGCAGTCGGACCAGGTTCGTCTTGCCCGACTCACTGTCCCCGAAGATGAGGAAGAAGGGGTCGGTCTCGAAGTCGACGTAGACCGGCTCCAGCGTGCTCTCGTCGATCGCGAAGGCGATGCCCCGCTCCGGGTGAGCGTCCCCCGGAGGCAGGTCCACCGCCGGGAAGTCGCGCGGCAACAGGCGTACGGCGGGGGCCCGGTCACCCTGCCAGCTCTCGGCGACCCGACGGTTCAGGCTTTCCGTGGCCTCGGACAGGTCCGTGCCGGAGCCCACACCGTCGATACGCGGCACTGCGGCCATGAAGTGCAGGTGCTCCGGCGTCTGTCCGCGGCCCGGTACGCCGGTGGGGATGTTGGCGGCGACCTTGCGACTCAACTCCGAGTCCAGGGTGTCACCGAGCCGCAGTTCGAGGCGGTTGACCAACTGGTCCTTGAGAGCCGGACGGACTTCCATGGCGCGGGAGGCGGAGATGACCAGGTGTACGCCGTATCCGAGGCCACGCCCGGCCATGCTGGTGACGACCTCCTCCAGGGCGTCGTACTCCTGCTTGAAGTTGCCCCAACCGTCGATGACGAGGAAGACGTCGCCCCACCGCTGCTCGGCGAGTTCCCCCCGGGCGCGACGCCGCCGGTAGGTGCCGATGGAGTCGATCCCGTGTGCGCGGAAGTACTCCTCCCGCTGGTTGAGGATGCCCGCGACCTCGGCGACCGTACGCCGCACCCGCTCCGGATCGAGCCGGGAGGCGATGTCCCCGACATGCGGGAGCCCCGCGCTGGCCGACATGCCGCCGCCGCCGAAGTCCAGGCCGTAGAACTGCACCTCGCGCGGGGTGTGGGTCAGCGCGAACGAGGAGATCAGCGTGCGCAGCAGCGTGGACTTGCCGGACTGCGGTCCACCGATCAGCAACAGATGCCCGGCGGCCCCGGAGAAGTCGACGTACAGCGGGTCGCGACGCTGCTCGAAGGGCTTGTCGACCAGCCCCATCGGGACGACGAGTTGACCGAGCCCCTCGTAGTCCGGCTGGGTCAGGCCCCGGTTCTCGACCTGCGTCAGGCCGGGCAGCAGTTCGTCGAGCGCCGCGGAGGTGTCGAGCGGGGGCAGCCACACCTGATGGGCGGGGGTGCCCTGACCGTCGAGCCGCCGCACGACCACGTCCAGCACGGTGTCGGCGAGCGCGTCGTCCGTAGGGGCCGGAGCGCCCCCGGCGGGCTCCGGCTCCGCCGCGCCGACCGGCTCCGGAGCCTGCTGTACGGGCACGTCCGCCGCGGTGAAGCGCACGGGTCGGCGCCGCGCGGGTCGCGGGCCTCGGGTGCTCCGCTCGTCGGTGTCGCTCCCGGAGCGGTACACCCCCGAGACGTAGGCCGCCTTGAACCGGGTCATCTCGTCCGTGCCGAACTTCAGGTAACCGGAGCCCGGCACGGACGGCAGGTGGTAGGCGTCCGGCACACCGAGGGCCGCGCGGGACTCGGCCGCGGAGAAGGTCCGCAGTCCCACCCGGTAGGAGAGGTACGTCTCCAGGCCACGCAACCTGCCCTCCTCCAGGCGCTGCGAGGCCAGCAGCAGGTGTACGCCGAGCGAGCGCCCGATCCGGCCTATCTGGATGAACATGTCGATGAAGTCGGGCTTGGCGGTGAGGAGTTCGCTGAACTCGTCGATCACGAGCACCAGCGAGGCGATCGGGGTCAGCGGTGCTCCGGCCGCGCGGGCCCGCTCGTAGTCCTTGATGTTGGCGTAGTTGCCGGCGTCCCGCAGCAGCTCCTGGCGCCGGTTGAGTTCGCCACGGATCGAGTCCCCCATCCGGTCGACCAGAGTGAGGTCGTCCGCCAGGTTGGTGATGACGGCCGCGACATGCGGCATCTGGGACATGCCGGCGAACGTCGCACCGCCCTTGAAGTCGGCGAGGACGAAGTTCAACGTCTCGGAGGAGTGGGTCACGGCCAAGCCCAGCACGAGGGTGCGCAAGAGTTCGGACTTGCCGGAGCCGGTGGCGCCGACACACAGCCCGTGCGGCCCCATGCCGTCCTCGGCGGCCTCCTTGAGGTCGAGCATCACCGGTTGACCGTCCTCGCCCACGCCGATCGGAACGCGGAGGCGTTCGGCCTGCGAGCGGGGGCGCCACGTACGCCGTACGTCGACGGCGGCCGCGTCCCCCAGGCCCAGCAGGTCCGTGAACTCGAGCTTCGCCAGGAGCGGTTCGTCGTCATCCCCGCCCGAGCCCATCCGTAGCGGGGCCAGTTGCCTGGCGAGCGCCTCGGCCGCCGGCAGCGAGAACGCGTCCGGCACGCCGTCGTAGACCAGTCCCCGCGCGGACTCCAACTCGATCCGTCCGGCACGCAGCCGCATCGCGAGACCCCCACGCGCACCGTCGATGTCGCCCGGCACCACCTCCACGACCGTGACGCCCTGCAGCCCCTCCGGGGCGGCCAGCATGGAACTCGGTGGCACCGTGGCCCCGCCGTCCAGCACCATCAGCACGTGCGGTTGCTCGAGCACGGGCTGCCCTGAGGCGCTGAACCGCGGCCGGCCGTCCAGTTTGGGGGCCAGATGCTCCTCCAGCGCCATCAGGTCGTCGGAGATCAGCCGACGGGTACCCGCGCCGTCCAGCGTGCCCGCCGCCTGGGTGTGCGGCAGCCACTTGGCCCACTCCCAACGCGGTTCGGCGGCCGGGCCGGTGACGATCGCGATGACCAGGTCGTCCGGCGAGTGCAGGGAGGCGAGCGAGCCCACCATCGCGCGGGCGGTGCGGTGCACCGGATCGACGTCGCCGCTCACAGTCATGTGGTAGAAGGCCCGCAGCGACACCGCCATCGGCAGTCCGTCCAGGGAGCTGTGGGTGGCGAGGAACTGCCGCATCGCGCCCGCGGTCAGCGGTTCCAACTCGTCCACCGGGGCCGTCTCGGGTGCCACGAGCGGAGTGGCCAGTTGCTGTGCGCACAGTCCCAGCCGTACCTGGCCGAAGTCGTCGTCCCCGGCGCGCCGTTCCCATACCCGACTGCCCTCGGCGACCAGGGCCCACAGCTGTTCGGGCGCCGGGTGGAGGTAGAACTGGCCGTCGCGCTGCGCGCGTGCCGTCTTGCGTACCGTACGCCGAGTCTGTGCCAGGTACTTGAGGTAGTCGCGCCGCATCTGGGCCATCTCGCCCTGTGTGCCCCTGCGGAATCGCACGATCATGGCGATGGCCATGGCGATCGTGGACGCGATCATGATCAGGCCCATGATCCGCATGAAGGGGTGCGCGTTCGGCATGAAGAAGAAGACCACGGATCCGCCCATGCCGAGCATGGGCAGTATCTGCATCAGCATCCCCTCCTGCTGCCCGCGGGGCAGTTCCGGAGGTGCCTCGAGAGTGACGTTCTCTCCGGGCACACTGGGTGGCAGGGCCCGTGGCGGACGCTTGACGACGATCTGACTCACCGTGCACCAATTCCTCGTACGTACGGGACAGTTCCTCGGCCGACGCCGCTGTCGCGACGGAGCCCTCCGCGCTGGGTGATCCTACTTGCACGACGTGTCAGCAGGGACCGGTAGGGTTGCGCGCGGTGCGTGCGCGGCAGCGAACGGTGGCCGCGGGGCATGCGGGGCGGGACCGTGCCGAAGTGGGTTCCGTGGGCTCGGTGAGGGGCCGACATCCGCAGCTGTGACGTGCGTTGTGACCAGCCAGCCAGTCAGCGGCCATGAGGGGGATCCCAAGGTGAGTACCACGGCGTCGGCAGCCGCCACCGGCTTCTGCCGGGTCACCATCGTCGCGCCGGACAGCAGGATCGACGTGGCGCTGCCCGAGGACATCCCGGTCGCCGACATCTATCCGGAGATCCTGCGGCTGAGCGGCCAGAGTCCCACGGAGGGCGCGCCGGTCGGCTACCACCTGGTGCGTCGGGACGGCAGCGTGCTGGACAGTGCCCGTTCCTTCGCGGCCCAGCGGGTGCTGGACGGGGACGTGCTCAATCTCCGGCCGTTCGCCGAGTCGTTGCCGCCCGCCGTCTTCGACGACGTGTCGGACGCCGTGGCCTCGGCCGTCACCACGGACCGCCGGTTGTGGGGCGACAGCCTCATGCGCGGCGCGGGACTCATCGGCGGCACGGTGCTGCTCGTACTGATGGCCTTCGTGCTGTGGTTCTCCGATCCGGTGGGGCACGACATGCACGGCCTGCCGGGCGTCCTGGCGGCCGTCACCGCCGTGTTGCTGGTCGCGTACGCAGCCGTGCGCGCCCGGGTCTACGCGGATCGCGCTTCCGCGGTGGCCCTGGGACTCGGGGCATTGCCGCACGTCATGATCGCGGGCTCCGGCCTGCTGCCGCTGCAGGAGGAGCAGGGGATAGGCCGCCTGCAGTTGCTGCTCGCGTGTGTGGCGGCGCTGGTCGCGTACGTCCTGCTGGTCGCGGTCACGCCGAGCGGTGACGGTCCGTTCGTGGCGGTGGCGTTCGCGGCGGCGATCGGTACCCTGGTCACCTTCCTTGCCATCCTGACGGACATCTCGCCCGTCGAGACGGCGTCGCTCTGTGTGCCGGTGGCGGTCGGGCTGGTCGCCTTCCTGCCCGGGCTCTCCTCCAGTTTCGCGCGGCTGCCGATCGGCTACACCGCGCCGCAGACCGGTGAGGGACGCTGGGACGAGGACCCGGACGCGACCTCGGACGACCTGGGGCCGGTGGACGGGGAACGGATCGCGGCGCAGGCACGCCGTGGCCACGAGGTGCTCGTCGGCCTGGTGGGCGGTTGTGCCGTGCTGGTGACCGCGTCCGCGGCGGTGCTGGGCTTCTCGGACTCGAGCTGGGGGCGATGGCTCGCCCTGGCCGCCGGCCTGGCGATGCTGCTGCGGGCGCGGCTTTTCCGTTACACCTCACAGGTGAGCTGCGCCCTGGTGGCGGGACTGGGTACGGTGCTGCTCCTGGTGCTGGGCCTCGCGCTGAACCCGCCCGCCGAGCTGGTCACGGACATGCTCGAGGGCGACGGAGCCGGCCTGGACGTTCGTACGATCTGGCTCACCGCCGCCATCGGGGCCGGCGCCGCCGTGGTCACGGCGATCGGGCTGACCGTGCCCAGCAGGGGCGTGACGCCGTTCTGGGCGCGCTTTCTGGAGATCTTCGAGACCTTCGTCCTGCTGACACTGGTGCCGCTGTGCCTGGCGGTGATGGGCGCCTATTCCGCGGCGCGTAGCCTCACCAGCTGAGCGGACTGCCCCGTCAGGTCGGGATGCCCCGGCTGCCCCGTCAGGTCGGGATGCCCCGGCTGCCCCGTCAGGTCGGGATGCCCCGGCTGCCCCGTCAGGTCGGGATGCCCCGGCTGCCCCGTCAGGTCGGGATGCCCCGGCTGCCCCGTCAGGTCGGGATGCCCCGGCTGCCCCGTCAGGTCGGGATGCCCCGGCTGCCCCGTCAGGTCGGGATGCCCCGGCTGCCCCGTCAGGTCGGGATGCCCCGGCTGCCCCGTCAGGTCGGGATGCCCCGGCTGCCCCGTCAGGTCGGGATGCCCCGGCTGCCCCGTCAGGTCGGGATGCCCCGGCTGCCCCGTCAGGTCGGGATGCCCCGGCTGCCCCGTCAGGTCGGGATGCCCCGGCTGCCCCGTCAGGTCGGGATGCCCCGGCTGCCCCGTCAGGTCGGGATGCCCCGGCTGCCCCGTCAGGTCGGGATGCCCCGGCTGCCCCGTCAGGTCGGGATGCCCCGGCTGCCCCGTCAGGTCGGGATGCCCCGGCTGCCCCGTCAGGTCGGGATGCCCCGGCTGCCCCGTCAGGTCGGGATGCCCCGGCTGCCCCGTCAGGTCGGGATGCCCCGGCTGCCCCGTCAGGTCGGGATGCCCCGGCTGCCCCGTCAGGTCGGGATGCCCCGGCTGCCCCGTCAGGTCGGGATGCCCCGGCTGCCCCGTCAGGTCGGGATGCCCCGGCTGCCCCGTCAGGTCGGGATGCCCCGGCTGCCCCGTCAGGTCGGGATGCCCCGACTGCCCCGTCAGGTCGGGATGCCCCGACCTGGTATGCTGCTTCGGGCCGCCGAGTGCGCAGATTCCGCTGTGAAGAAGACCAGGGGACGCCGGTGGCCCCATCCCAGAGGAGTACGCGTGTCGTCGCTCGATGCCGCAACGAAGAAGCAGATCATGACCGAGTTCGCCACCAAGGAGGGTGACACCGGCTCCCCCGAGGTTCAGGTGGCGCTGCTCTCCCGGCGTATCTCGGACCTCACCGAACACCTCAAGACCCACAAGCACGACCACCACTCGCGCCGCGGGCTGCTGCTGCTGGTGGGCCAGCGTCGCCGCCTTCTCCAGTACCTCGCGAAGAAGGACATCCAGCGCTTCCGTGCCCTCGTCGAGCGCCTCGGCATCCGCCGTGGCGCCGCGGGCGCCCGCTAATCGCACGCACGGGGAGCGGCTCCTGACCCAGGAGCCGCTCCCTTCGCGGTGACGTGCCGCCACGGTCGTGCGAGCGTGGGCGGGACCTTTGTACTCTGGTCCTACAACGACATACGCAACGCATCGGCATACTTATACGAGGAGAACGCCTCCCTACGACGTCGGTCCTCGGTAGTGGCTTCCGGACACAGACACGGTTCCGGGTGCTTCGATCGAAGACCGGCACCGCCCAGGGAGCGTTCGTCGCAGATGGTCCGCGGCCACTCGGGCGGCGGACGTGAACGAGGAGATTTTCCTGGTGGAGAACGAGACCCACTACGCCGAGGCCGTGATCGACAACGGCACTTTCGGCACCCGTACCATCCGTTTCGAAACCGGCCGGCTCGCGAAGCAGGCGGCCGGTTCAGCGGTGGCCTACCTGGACGACGACACCATGGTGCTGTCGGCCACCACCGCCTCCAAGAACCCCAAGGACCAGCTGGACTTCTTCCCGCTGACGGTCGACGTCGAAGAGCGGATGTACTCCGCCGGCAAGATCCCTGGTTCCTTCTTCCGTCGTGAGGGCCGGCCGAGCGAGGACGCGATCCTCACCTGCCGGCTGATCGACCGGCCGCTCCGCCCGTCGTTCCGCAAGGGCCTGCGCAACGAGATCCAGATCGTCGAGACGGTCATGGCGCTCAACCCCGACCACGCGTACGACGTGGTGGCCATCAACGCCGCCTCCTGCTCCACGCAGTTGGCGGGCCTGCCCTTCTCCGGCCCGATCGGCGGCACGCGGGTGGCACTGATCAACGGTCAGTGGGTCGCCTTCCCGACACACAGCGAGCTGGCCGAGTCGGTGTTCGACATGGTCGTCGCCGGCCGAGTGCTGCCGGACGGCGACGTGGCCGTGATGATGGTCGAGGCCGAGGCCACCGAGAAGACGATCGAGCTGATCAAGGGTGGCGCGGAAGCACCGACCGAGGAGGTCGTGGCAGCCGGGCTGGACGCCGCCAAGCCGTTCATCAAGGTCCTCTGCCGGGCCCAGTCCGACCTCGCCGCCAAGGCCGCGAAGCCGACCGGGGAGTTCCCGATCTTCCTGGACCACCAGGATGACGTGCTGGCGGCGCTGGACGAGGCCGTACGCGGCGAACTCGCCGCGGCGCTGACCATCGCGGGCAAGCAGGAGCGCGACACCGAGCTGGACCGGGTCAAGGAGCTGGCGGCGGAGAAGCTGCTGCCGCAGTTCGAGGGGCGCGAGAAGGAGATCTCGGCGGCCTACCGGTCACTGACGAAGTCCCTGGTGCGTGAGCGCGTCATCCGCGAGAAGAAGCGTATCGACGGCCGTGGCGTCACCGACATCCGTACGCTCGCGGCCGAGGTCGAAGCGCTTCCGCGGGTGCACGGCTCCGCGCTGTTCGAGCGGGGCGAGACCCAGATCCTCGGGGTCACCACGCTGAACATGCTGCGGATGGAGCAGCAGCTGGACACCCTCTCGCCGGTGACCCGCAAGCGCTACATGCACAACTACAACTTCCCGCCCTACTCCACGGGTGAGACGGGCCGGGTCGGTTCGCCGAAGCGCCGCGAGATCGGGCACGGCGCGCTGGCCGAGCGCGCCCTGGTGCCCGTACTGCCCAGCCGGGAGGACTTCCCGTACGCCATCCGGCAGGTGTCCGAGGCCCTGGGCTCCAACGGCTCGACCTCCATGGGCTCGGTCTGCGCCTCCACGATGTCCCTCCTGAACGCCGGTGTGCCGCTGCTGGCCCCGGTCGCCGGGATCGCCATGGGACTGATCTCGCAGGAGATCGACGGCGAGACACACTACGTGACGCTGACCGACATCCTCGGTGCCGAGGACGCCTTCGGCGACATGGACTTCAAGGTCGCCGGGACGCGCAACTTCGTCACGGCCCTGCAGCTCGACACGAAGCTGGACGGCATCCCCGCCTCCGTCCTGGCCGCCGCGCTCAAGCAGGCCCGAGACGCGCGACTGCACATCCTGGACGTCATGAACGAGGCCATCGACGTACCAGACGAGATGTCCCCGAACGCTCCCCGGATCATCACGGTGAAGATCCCGGTGGAGAAGATCGGCGAGGTCATCGGCCCGAAGGGCAAGATGATCAACCAGATCCAGGAGGACACCGGCGCCGACATCTCCATCGAGGACGACGGCACCATCTACATCGGCGCCTCCGACGGTCCCGCCGCGGACGCCGCGCGCAGCACCATCAACGGCATCGCGAACCCCACGATGCCCGAGGTCGGCGAGCGTTACCTGGGCACGGTGGTGAAGACCACCACCTTCGGCGCCTTCGTCTCGCTGCTGCCGGGCAAGGACGGGCTGCTGCACATCTCGCAGATCCGCAAGCTGGCCGGTGGCAAGCGCGTGGAGAACGTCGAGGACGTGCTCGGTGTCGGCCAGAAGGTGCAGGTGGAGATCGCCGAGATCGACCAGCGCGGCAAGCTCTCGCTGATCCCGGTCCTGGAGGACGGGGAGTCGGGCGAAGCGGCTGCCGAGTCCCCCGCGGAGAAGGACGACGCGTCCTCGTGACACGGAAGTTCCACCGGACGGCCCGCCCCACTCCCTCGAAGGGGCGGGCCGTCGCCCGTGCCGGCGGTCACCTCGGCGGCTCGGGCGTGGCCGGTAGCGTACGCAGAACGGTGCTGCCGAGCGGGCTCCGTGTCGTCACGGAAGCCGTGCCTGCCGTCCGCTCGGTCACCTTCGGCATCTGGGCACACGTCGGGTCGCGGGACGAGACACCCTCGCTGAACGGCGCCACGCACTACCTCGAGCACCTGCTGTTCAAGGGCACCCGGATGCGCTCCGCGCTGGACATCTCGGCCGAGGTCGACGCTGTCGGAGGCGAGTTGAACGCCTTCACGGGCAAGGAGTACACCTGCTACTTCGCACGGATACTGGACAGCGACCTTCCGCTGGCCATCGACGTGGTCGCTGACATGCTCACCGGTTCGGTACTCGATCCGTCCGAGGTGGCGGCCGAGCGTGGCGTGATCCTCGAGGAGATCGCCATGACGGAGGACGACCCGGGGGAGTGCGTCCACGATCTGTTCAGCCACACGATGTTCGGCGACACGTCGCTCGGCAGGCCCGTGCTGGGCACGGTCGACACCGTCCAGTCCCTCACCCGGGACCGTCTCGCCGAGTTCTACGCCAGCCACTATGACCCCACCCGGCTGGTCGTCGCGGTGGCCGGAAACCTCGACCATGAGACCGTCGTACGCCAGGTCAGTGCCGCGTTCGACCGGGCGGGAGCACTGGCGGGCAGCGGTGCGGAGTTCGCGCCGGTCGGCCCCCGTCACGGCCAGCTGACCGTACGGCCCGCCGGCCGGGTCGAGGTGGTGGAGCGGCCGACCGAGCAGGCTCACCTCGTCCTCGGGCTGCCGGGACTGTCCCGGCATGACGAGCGGCGCTGGGCGCTCGGAGTGCTCAGCGCGGCCCTGGGCGGCAGCATGAGTTCACGGCTGTTCCAGGAGATCCGGGAGCGGCGGGGGCTCGCGTACAGCACCTACTCCTACACCGCCAGCTTCGCGGACTGCGGTCTGTTCGGCGTGTACGCCGGCTGCCGGCCGAACCAGGTGGCGGACGTCCTGAAGATCTGCCGGGACGAGCTCGACCAGGTCGTGCGAAGCGGCCTGGCGGACGACGAGGTCGAGCGAGCCATCGGCCAGCTCTCCGGCGCGACGGTGCTGGGCCTGGAGGACACCGGGGCGCTGATGCACCGCCTCGGCAAAAGCGAGCTGTGCTGGGGAGAGCAACTGTCGGTGGATGACATGCTGCTACGGATCGCCTCCGTGACGCCGGACGACATCCGGTCGGTGGCGCGTGATGTGCTGGGCGCCCGGCCTTCGTTGTCGGCGATCGGCGACTTCACCGACGAGCAGGTGTCCCGTCTGCACGACGCGGTGGCCTGACGGCGTCGGTACGCACGTGGTCGGCCAGGACGAGCGAGTGAGAGGACTCCAGATGACCAACCCGATTCGAGTCGCGGTGTTGGGAGCCCAGGGCCGGATGGGCAGTGAGGCTGCCCAAGCGGTGCGGGACGCCGAGGACATGGAACTCACCGCGGCGCTCGACCGTGAGGACAGCTTGGACACGCTGACCGCCACGGACACCGAGGTGGCCGTCGACCTGACGCATCCGGACGCCGTCCTGGGCAACCTCGAGTTCTGCGTCCGACACGGTGTTCACGCCGTGGTCGGGACGACCGGGTGGACTGAGGAACGGTTCGGGAAGCTGCGTGGCTGGCTCGCCGAGAAGCCGGCGACCGGAGTGCTGATCGCCCCGAACTTCGGCATCGGAGCCGTCCTCACCATGCGGTTCGCTCGCGAGGCGGCACGGTTCTTCGAGTCCGTCGAGGTGGTGGAGCTGCACCATCCGCGGAAGGCGGACGCCCCGAGCGGCACCGCGGCTCGTACCGCCCAACTGATCGCCGAGGCCCGCCGGGAAGCGGGCCTCGCGGCCCAGCCGGACGCGACCAGTACGCAGTTGGACGGTGCCAGGGGCGCCGACGTCGACGGGGTGCCCGTGCACGCCGTACGGATGCGCGGGCTCGTCGCCCACCAGGAGGTGCTGTTCGGCGACGAGGGGGAGACCCTGACCATCCGGCACGACTCCATGAACCGTGGCTCCTTCATGCCCGGCGTGCTGCTGGGCGTACGCCGGATCGGCACGGCACCCGGCCTCACCGTGGGTCTCGAACACTTCCTCTTCAACGAGGAGCCGAGCCGGCCGGCGGCGGAGAGCGACGGTGCGGCGGGCACACGGCGAGGGGGCTAGCGGTGCGCGCGCGACTGACGTACGCGGTGCTGGCCGCGGTGCTGCTCGTCTACTTCGTGTTGGTCGGCAGCCGAGGCGTGCTGCTGATCCAGCAGGGTACCGCGATCACGGTCCCGTTCGGGGTCGTGGTGCTCGTACTGCCGTTCATCGGCCTGTGGTTTCTCTGGCACACCACCCGCTTCGCCCGTGCTGCCGGTCGGTTGGCCCGCGAACTGGAGGCGGAGGGCGGCCTGCCCGTCGACGAACTGACCCGAACACCCAGCGGCCGAATCGATCGGGACTCGGCCGACGCGGTGTTCGTGCGGCGACAGGCGGAGGCCGAGGAAGCGCCGGACGACTGGCGCAACTGGTTTCGGCTCGCCGTGGCGTATCACGACGCGCGGGACACGCCACGTGCCCGCAAGGCGATGCAGCGCGCCATCACGCTCCGGAGCGGCGAAACAGGATTGAAGGCAGCGGACTGAGGGGACCGTGCCAGGGCATCCGCTCACACGGAAGCGGGAGCGGGGCGCGACTCTGCGGCCCAGCCCTCTATGACGTCCGCCGCGCGGTCGAAGGCTGGGTTCCGACCGAGGAAGTCGGCGTTGTGATCGGTCAGCAACGGTCGCAGTGGTTCGCTCCGCATCTGGGGCTGTCCCTGAGCTCCGGCCCCGGTGGTCCGTACGATCACGAGCGACTCGCCTTGCACGGTGCGAGGGAACCCGAGCCACCGGACGGGCTGCTGTGCGGTGCGCACGGCCGCCACCTCTCGCCAGGGCAGCGTGACGGTGTAGAACAGTCCCACCTGACGCAGACCCTGCGAGCTGACCCAGACCCCGACCCGCAGGAGCCGCAGCGCCAGCGCTGCCACGCCCAGCGCGGTCGCGGCGCAGACCACGGCGCCGGAGGGGGCTCCGGCGAACGCGATGATCATCGTGGACATCAGGAGGTACGAGGTCAGCAGGAGCAGCAGTGCCGCTCCTGCCACCCGCCACGGGCCGGGGCGGTAGGGGCGCCGCCAACGCTCCGGGTCCTCATGGGCCGGCGGCATCACCTCGGCCGTGGAGCGGGTGTCACGGTCGGCCGTCAGAAAAGGCAGGGGCACTTGGGGTCCTCGATCACGGGCAGATGGCTGTGCCCGGTGAGATTATCCAGCCGGGCTCCGAACGGCCAGTCCCGGAGCCCGGCTTCGGGTGCCTCAACGACCCTCGGAAGCCGCCTGCCGCCTGTCATCCCGCTGCTGGTCCGCGTCGAGCGCGGGCACGCCCAACAGCAACGAGCCCGCCAGGCCCGTCACGATGGTGAGCCCCATCAGGACCGAACCAGCGCGTTCGCGAGGGTTCTTACGGGCTCGGGGCGGAGGGGTGACATTACTCCGAAATCGGTCGGCCTGGGCGACGAAGGTGTACGGCACGGACTCGCCGTAGCGGCGGGACATGGCTGATGCTCCTGGGATCGTTCTCAACTGTTTCCCGGAGAACGTCCACAGGCTCCCCGAAGTGCCCGTTCCCGACTGTATCTGGAAGAAATCCGCTGAGTTGCCGGCATCGTGTCCGGATAGTCCTGTATGGGTCACGTGACCGGTTGTCAGAGCCGCGCCGTAGGGTGAGCGGGACGCAGGTGCACGTACAGGAAGGGAACCGTCAGTGTCCGGAGCCGAGAGCAGTGCCTCGAGTCCCAGCTTCCGCAGCGACATGACCGTGGAGTTGGTGAAGCACAGTGCCTCCGACACGGACGTGTTGTGGGCCGCCCGGGTCTCGACGGCCGGCGAGCAGTCGTTGGACGAGCTGGGGAAGGACCCGGAGCGAAGCCGCGGGCTCATCAACTTCCTGATGCGGGACCGCCACGGCAGCCCTTTCGAACACAACTCCATGACCTTCTTCATCAGCGCTCCGCTCTTCGTCTTCCGAGAGTTCCAGCGGCACCGGGCCGGCTGGTCGTACAACGAGGAGTCCGGGCGCTACCGCCAGCTGCAGCCCGTCTTCTACGTCCCGGACGAATCCCGCAAGCTGGTCCAGCGGGGCCGCCCGGGGAAGTACGTCTTCGTCGAGGGCACCCAGGCGCAGCAGGAGCTGGTGGGGCGGGCGATGACGGACTCCTACCAGCAGGCGTACGCCACGTACGAGGAGATGCTCGCCGCCGGGGTGGCCCGAGAGGTGGCTCGTGCGGTCCTTCCGGTCGGTCTGTACTCCTCGATGTACGCCACCTGCAACGCCCGTTCGCTGATGCACTTTCTGGGCCTCCGCACGCAACACGAACAGGCGAGCGTGCCGACCTTCCCGCAGCGGGAGATCGAGATGGTGGCGGAGCGGATGGAGGCTCACTGGGCGGAGCTCATGCCCCTGACGTACGACACGTTCAACGGCAACGGACGGGTGGCCCCGTGAGCAGCGGCGCGCAGCCAGATGTCCGTATTGCACTCTTTAGCGAAATTCATCTAGGCTGATGGCACGGACTCGGCGCTGCCTGAACCCCCGAGCAGGCAGCGCCGTGTTCCGTCTCGACAGCCCCGAAGAAGCGAGACACGGTCGGCTGCGAGTAGCGTGGAGGGCATGGCTCCGACCTCCACACCGCAGACGCCCTTCGGGCGGGTCCTGACCGCGATGATCACACCCTTTACCGCGGAGGGCGCGCTTGACCTCGACGGCGCTCAGCGTCTCGCAGCTCACTTGGTCGATTCCGGCAACGACGGCCTGGTGGTCAACGGAACCACGGGCGAGTCCCCGACCACCAGCGACGCCGAGAAGGCTCAGCTGGTCCGGGCCGTGGTGGAGGCGGTCGGAGACCGTGCGCACATCGTGGCCGGAGCCGGTACGAACGACACCGAGCACAGCCTCCGTCTGGCCCGGGACGCAGCCCAGGCCGGCGCGCACGGCCTGCTCGCGGTCACTCCGTACTACAGCAAGCCACCACAGGAAGGGCTGTTCCGGCACTTCACCGCGATCGCCGACGCGACGGAACTGCCCGTCATGCTGTACGACATTCCTGGCCGCAGTGGCGTGCCCATCAACACCGAAACCATTGTCCGGCTGGCCGAGCACCCCCGTATCGTGGCGAACAAGGACGCCAAGGGAGACCTTGGTCGCGCCAGCTGGGCCATCGCGACGAGCGGACTCGCCTGGTACAGCGGTGACGACATGCTTAACCTCCCGCTGCTCTCGGTGGGCGCCATCGGATATGTCTCCGTGGTCGGGCACGTGGTCGCCCCCGAGCTGCGCTCCATGTTGGAGGCGCATGTCAGCGGCGACGTGGTCAAGGCAACGGAGATCCATCAGAAGCTGCTGCCCGTTTTCACCGGTATGTTCCGCAATCAGGGTGTGATCACGGTGAAGGCGGCGCTCGCTCTGCGAGGACTGCCGGCCGGGCCGCTGAGGCTACCGCTCGTCGGGTCCGCCCCCGAGGAGACGGAGCAGCTCAGGCGGGATCTCGCGGCAGGCGGAGTGCAGCTCTGACGCACAGGCTTCACAACTCCATACGATCCGACAACTGCAAGTGAACCAGAAATCGCTCGCGCCACGTGACCCAAGGGCCACGTGGCGTGCGTGGTGAGGAGAGTCTTTTGAGTCATCCGCATCCCGAGCTCGGCGCTCCGCCGAAGCTCCCCGAGGGTGGTCTGCGGGTCACGCCCCTTGGCGGACTGGGTGAGATCGGCCGCAACATGACCGTGTTCGAGTACGACGGTCGATTGCTGATCATCGATTGTGGCGTGCTCTTCCCGGAGGAGGAACAACCGGGAATCGACCTGATCCTGCCGGACTTCACCTCCGTGCGGGATCGTCTGGACGATGTCGAGGGCATCGTGTTGACGCATGGTCACGAGGACCACATCGGTGGTATCCCGTACCTGCTCCGTGAGAAGCCGGACATCCCACTGATCGGCTCCAAGCTCACCCTCGCACTGATCGAGGCGAAGCTCCAGGAGCACCGCATCCGCCCGTACACGCTGGAGGTGCAGGAGGGGCATCGAGAGCGGGTAGGTCCGTTCGACTGCGAGTTCGTCGCGGTGAACCACTCCATTCCCGACGCCCTGGCCGTGGCCGTACGCACACCGGCCGGCATGGTCGTGCACACGGGCGACTTCAAGATGGACCAGCTGCCGCTGGACGGACGGCTGACCGACCTGCGCACCTTCGCCCGGCTTGGTGAAGAAGGCATCGACCTGCTGCTTTCCGACTCGACGAACGCCGAGGTGCCTGGCTTCGTGCCGCCCGAGCGGGACATCTCACAGGTGTTGGGACAGGTCTTCGCAGGAGCTCAGCGCCGCATCATCGTGGCGAGCTTCGCCTCGCACGTGCATCGGATTCAGCAGATCCTGGACGCCGCCCACGAGCACGGGCGTCGAGTGGCGTTCGTGGGGCGCTCCATGGTGCGCAACATGGGCATCGCGCGGGACCTGGGATACCTCAAGGTGCCGGCCGGCCTGGTGGTGGACGTCAAGACGCTGGACGACCTTCCCGAGGACGAGGTCGTGCTCGTGTGCACCGGCTCCCAGGGCGAGCCGATGGCCGCGCTCTCCCGGATGGCCAACCGTGACCACCAGATCCGTATCGTCCCCGGCGACACGGTGATCCTCGCCTCCTCCCTGATCCCGGGCAACGAGAACGCCGTATACCGGGTGATCAACGGACTGACCCGGTGGGGCGCCGACGTGGTGCACAAGAGCAACGCCAAGGTGCACGTCTCCGGGCATGCCTCGGCGGGTGAACTGCTGTACTTCTACAACATCTGCCAGCCGCGGAACCTGCTGCCCGTACACGGGGAATGGCGGCACCTGCGTGCCAACGCGGAGCTCGGCGCATTGACGGGGGTGCCCAAGGATCAGGTCGTCATCGCGGAGGACGGGGTCGTCGTCGACCTGGTCGAGGGGAAGGCGAAGATCGTTGGGAAGGTGCAGGCGGGCTACGTCTACGTCGACGGCCTCTCGGTCGGCGACGTCACGGAATCCTCGTTGAAAGACCGGCGCATCCTGGGTGACGAGGGCATCATCTCCGTGTTCGTCGTGGTGGACAGCAGCACGGGGAAGCTCGTGGGTGGTCCACACGTGCAGTCCCGTGGTTCCGGGATCGACGAGTCCGACTTCAACCAGGTCATCCCGAAGATCGAGGAAGCGCTGTCCAAGTCCGCTCAGGACGGCGTCTCGGAGCCTCATCAGCTGCAGCAACTCGTGAGGCGTGCCGTGGGCAAGTGGGTGTCGGACAGTTACCGCAGGCGTCCCATGATCCTTCCGGTGGTCGTGGAGGTCTGAGCCCAACCGGTTGCGGGGCGCCTCGATTTGCGTGCCGGCGCCCCGCTCCCGTACATTTACGGCTCCACCGCAGGGAAGGGGACGCATTCCGGCGTCTCGGCTCTTGGTCAGCGAATACCGAAGTAATACTCGGCGAAAATTCTCTGATACGGTGGAAACGCCGAAGGAACATCCGGAGGATTCCTGAGAGGGAGTCTGATGTGAGTGT
>NZ_LJGU01000136.1:66258-67343 GCF_001751245.1 Streptomyces oceani | reverse complement strand
GCGCGCGGCGCGCGGATCGCGGCGGGCGAGCGGCTGGGGCACTGACACCCCGGCCTCCCGGTCGCCGTCGATCAGTCCGGCCGGTCCGTACCACCCTTCCGCACGGCGTAGGCTCGCCCGTGCCCCCCGCCACAGACCCGGAGCACCTTCACCCGTGAGCACCCGGCCCCGCCGACCCCCCAAGCCGTACCGCCGACCGCGCAAGGACCCGGTCCGCATCCTCGCCTACGAGGCACTGCGCGCGGTCGACGAGCGCGACGCCTACGCCAACCTCGTCCTGCCGCCCCTGCTGCGTGACGCCCGGGAGCGGGGTGACCTGGACGACCGGGACGCGGCGCTGGCCACCGAACTGGTCTACGGCACGCTGCGCTGGCAGGGCACCTACGACGAGATCATCGCCGCGTGCACGGACCGTCCGCTGCGGGACATCGATCCGCCGGTGCTCGACGTGCTGGCGCTCGGCGCGCACCAGCTGCTCGGCACCCGCATCCCCAGTCACGCCGGGGTCAGCGCGAGTGTCGAGCTGGCCCGGGTGGTGCTCGGCGACGGCCGCGCCAAGTTCGTCAACGCGGTGCTGCGCCGGATCGCCGCCGAGGACCTGGCCGGTTGGCTGGACCGGGTCGCCCCGCCGTACGCCGAGGACGCCGAGGAGCACCTGGGCATTCGCTACGGCCATCCGCGCTGGGTCGTCTCCGCGCTGTGGGACGGGCTGGGCGGCGACCGTGCGGAGCTGGAGGAGCTGCTGGCCGCCGACAACGAACGCCCCGCCGTCACCCTCGTCGCCCGCCCCGGCCGGGCGACGGCCGCCGAACTGCTGGCGGCCGGAGCGGAACCGGGCCGTTGGTCCCCGTACGCCGCACGGCTCACCGCCGGCGGTGAGCCCGGTTCGGTGCCGGCCGTACGGGAGGGGCGGGCCGGTGTGCAGGACGAGGGCAGCCAACTGGTGGCGCTGGCCCTCGCGGACGCCCCGCTGGAGGGACCGGACCGGCACTGGTTGGACGGGTGCGCCGGCCCGGGCGGGAAGGCGGCGATGTTGGCGGGCCTCGCCGCCGGCCGGGGCGCCGCGCTGACCGCCGCCGAGAAGC
>NZ_LJGU01000136.1:0-64963 GCF_001751245.1 Streptomyces oceani | reverse complement strand
TGCCCTGCACCGGCCTCGGCGCGCTGCGGCGGCGTCCCGAGGCACGCTGGCGCCGCCGCCCGGAGGACCTGGCGCGGTTCGCGCCACTGCAACGGGCGCTGCTGCGAGAGGCGTTGACGGCCGCCCGAGTGGGCGGCGTGGTTGGCTACGTCACCTGCTCCCCGCACCTCGCCGAGACCCGCGCGGTCGTCGACGACGTCCTGCGCCGCTTCCCCGGGGGCGGCGCCGAGTTGATCGACGCCCGGCCCCTGCTGCCGGACCTGCCGGCACTGGGGGAGGGCCCGGACGTACAGTTGTGGCCGCACCGGCACGGCACGGACGCGATGTACCTCGCGCTGCTGCGCCGTACGGGCTGACCCGCCGCGGGCCGTACGGTGTCCTTCCCGGCGGCCGGGAAGGCCGCCGGTCAACGGCCCCGCCGGCGACCGGTGGTGACGCACGGCATACTGTGGAGCCATGCCCGCCCAGATCAACCCCAGCATCCTGGCCGCCGACTTCTCCCGACTCGCCGACGAGGCCGCGGCGGTGACCGGGGCGGACTGGCTGCATGTCGACGTGATGGACAACCACTTCGTCCCCAACCTCACGCTCGGCCTCCCCGTGGTCGAGTCGCTCGCCCGCGCGGTCGAGACGCCGCTCGACTGCCATCTCATGATCGAGGACCCGGACCGCTGGGCACCGACGTACGTCGAGGCGGGCGCGGGCTCGGTCACCTTCCACGCCGAGGCCGCGGCGGCGCCGGTGCGGCTGGCCAGGGAGATCCGGGCGCAGGGGGCGCGGGCCTGTCTGGCGCTGAAGCCCGGGACACCGGTGGAGAGCTACGCGGACCTGTTCCCGGAGCTGGACATGCTGCTGGTGATGACGGTGGAACCGGGCTTCGGGGGGCAGGAGTTCCTGGACATCATGCTGCCCAAGATCCGTCGGGCCCGGCAGCTGATCGACCGGCACGGTCTGCGGATGGGCCTGCAGGTGGATGGCGGCGTCTCCGCCTCGACCATCGAGCGGTGCGCCGAGGCGGGCGCGGACGTCTTCGTCGCGGGCTCCGCGGTGTACGGCGCCGAGGACCCGGCGGCGGCGGTCGCGGCACTGCGCGCCCAGGCCGAGCGGGCGGCGGCCGGATAGCGCCGGCCCCAACGGAGTGGCTCCGTTGGGTGCACTGTGCATGGATCAGGTCAGGGCCGCCGCGAATCTGCGAGGATGAACGGGCGGCGCAAAGGCGTACGGACGACGAAACGACGTGCTCAACAGTGAGGTGAATGCGGTGTCGACGGGTCGAGCCACGAGAATGGGACCCGCCGAGCTGATGCAGGCGGCGGCGATGGCCCGCCGGTTCTACCTCGAGGGCAAGTCGAAGATCCAGATCGCGGACGAGTTCGGCGTCAGCCGGTTCAAGGTGGCCCGGGTGCTGGAGACGGCGCTGGAGCGGGACCTCGTACGCATCGAGATCCGGGTGCCCGCCGAACTGGACGCCGACCGCTCCGACGCGCTGCGTGCCCGGTACGGCCTGCGCCACGCGGTGGTCGTCGAGTCGCCGACGTCCCCGGCCGAGGCGGTGGCGGTGGACGAGGCCGCGGCCGACCCGGAGAACCTCGGCGAGGTGGCCGCCGGCCTGCTGGGCGAGCTGGTCACCGACGGCGACGTGCTCGGTCTCGCGTGGGGCCGCTCCACCACGCACATGGCCGCCGCGCTGCGTCAACTGCCGCCCTGCACCGTCGTCCAGCTCACCGGCGTGTACGACGCGGGCACCGCCGACCGCGGCTCCGTCGAGGCGGTGCGTCGCGCGGCCGAGATCGCCGGCGGAGAGGCGCACCCGTTGTACGCGCCGATGCTGCTGCCGGACTCGGCGACGGCCGCGACCCTGCGCAACCAGACCGGGATCGCCCGTGCCTTCGAGTACTTCGACAAGGTCACCGTCGCCGCCGTGTCCATCGGCTCGTGGGAGCCGGGCATCTCCACCGTGCACGACATGCTGAGCGACGAGGAGCGGGACCACTACTCCTCCCTCGGCGTCGCGGCCGAGATGTCCGCGCACCTCTTCGACGCCGAGGGCCGTCGGATCGGCCGGGACCTGGGCGAGCGGTGCATCACGGTGGAGGCCGACCGGCTGCGTCGGGTGCCCGAGGTGGTCGCCATCGCGGGCGGCCAGCGCAAGGCGGCGGCGATCGACGCGGTGCTCCGCTCGGGCCTGGTGACCAGCCTGGTCACCGACACCGCGGCGGCCGACCAACTGTTGCTGGGTGCCAGGCCGGCGCCCCGACCGGCGCTGGAGCGCGCGGACCCGGACGGCGGCTGAGCCGCGTACGCTGGTCCGGCACGTACTCTCCCGGCGGCCTCGCCGAGGAGGCCCGGGCGAGTAGGGCCTTCCTCCGGGGCGGGACCCGGTCCCCGATCCGCGGGGCGCATCATGGAGGATGGGCCCAGGAACCTCAGCCCCGGACAGCCCACCGGCCGCCGGTCCAGCGCCGACTCCCACCGCCGCCAGTCCCCAGATCCGCAGGTGAGAGAGCCAGTATGCGATTCCTCAATGACCAGTTGCCCGCGCACGACCTGACCTACGACGACGTCTTCATGGTGCCCCGTCGTTCGGCCGTGGGCTCCCGACAGGAAGTGGACCTGTCCGCGCCCGACGGGACGGGCACCACCATCCCGCTCGTCGTCGCGAACATGACCGCGATCGCCGGTCGCCGGATGGCCGAGACGGTCGCGCGTCGTGGCGGTCTGGTCGTACTCCCGCAGGACATCCCCGGCGAGGTCGTCGCCGAGGTGGTCAGCTGGGTCAAGCGCCGGCACCTCGTCCTGGACACTCCCATCACGCTGGCCCCCGGCCAGACCGCCGCCGACGCCCTCTCCCTGCTGCCCAAGCGGGCGCACGGCGCGGGAGTGGTGGTACGGGACGGCCGGCCGGTCGGCGTGGTCACCGAGGCGGACCTGACGGGGGTCGATCGGTTCACGCAGCTGTCGGAGGTGATGTCCCGCGACGTGTTCCTGCTGGACGCGGACATCGACCCACGAGAGGCGTTCAACCGACTGGACGCCGCACACCGCAAGGTCGCCCCGGCGGTGGACGCGGACGGTCGGCTGGTGGGCCTCCTCACCCGCAAGGGCGCGCTGCGCGCCACGCTGTACACCCCGGCCACGGACGCGGCCGGCGGGCTGCGCGTGGCCGCCGCGCTCGGCATCAACGGCGATGTCGCCAGCAAGGCCAAGGCGCTTCTGGAGGCCGGGGTGGACACCCTCGTGGTGGACACCGCGCATGGCCACCAGGAGCGGATGATCGAGGTGCTCGAGGCGGTGCGCGCGCTGGACCCGGGGGTGCCGCTGGTCGCGGGAAACGTGGTCTCCGCCGAGGGCGTACGCGACCTGCTCGCGGCCGGCGCCGACATCGTCAAGGTCGGCGTCGGACCGGGAGCGATGTGCACCACCCGCATGATGACCGGGGTCGGGCGCCCGCAGTTCTCCGCGGTGCTGGAGTGCGCGGCGGAGGCCGCCCGGCACGGCCGGCACGTCTGGGCCGACGGCGGTGTACGCCACCCCCGGGACGTCGCCATGGCGCTGGCGGCCGGGGCGTCGAACGTCATGATCGGCTCCTGGTTCGCCGGCACCCTGGAGTCACCGGGCGATCTTCAGCAGTCCACCGACGGCAGGTACTACAAGGAGTCCTTCGGGATGGCCTCAGCCCGTGCGGTGCGTAACCGTACGAGCGAGGAGGCGGCGTACGACCGTGCCCGCAAGGGACTCTTCGAGGAGGGGATCTCCACCAGCCGGATGTTCGTGGACCCGCTGCGGCCCGGGGTGGAGGACGTGATCGACTCGATCATCGCCGGCCTGCGCTCTTCCTGTACGTACGCCGGTGCGAGCAGCCTCCGAGAGTTCGCCGAGCAGGCGGTCGTCGGCGTCCAGAGCGCCGCCGGTTACGCCGAGGGGCAGCCACTGCACGCGAGTTGGTGACCACCGGCGGTGCGAACGTGCCGCTCGTGCGGATCATGCCGTTCGGGATACGAGCACACCTCGCGGGTGCTGGGATGGGCGGATGAGCGATTCGACACTGCGCGCGACACAGCACCACGGCACCGGACCGGGCGCTTTCACCCCGGACGGTTGTTCCGTCGAGCTGTACCAGCGGCTCCCCGTCGGCCCCGGACCCGGGATCGTCGAGGCGGCCCTGCCGGCCGGCGCCACCCTCCTGGAACTGGGAGCGGGCGCCGGCCGGGTCACTCGGCCGCTGTTGGCGCGTGGCTTCCGGGTCACCGCGGTCGACGAGTCCCCGGAGATGCTGGCCTGCGTCCGAGAGACTCGTACGATCCACTCCACCATCGAGGCACTCACGCTGGAGGAACGCTTCGATGCCGTGCTGCTCGCCTCCTTCCTCGTGAACACCGCCGACGACGAACTGCGGCACCAGATCCTGCGCGCCTGCGCGCGGCATGTCGCCGCCGACGGATGCGTCCTGGTCGAGTGCGAGAACGGGTGGCACGCGACGGCGACCGCGGGCTGGGAGCGCACCCGGGAGGACGGGACGACCGTCCGGCTGGGCTCCCGGGAACAGCTCGCGGAGGGCGGCGCGACCAAGCGGGTACGGATGGAGTACACCACCGCGGACGGCGAGTGGAGCCACACCTTCCTCTCCCGCTACCTCCCCGAGGAGGAGCTGACCGAGGCGCTGGCCGCCGTCGGCCTTGCCCTGGAGCGCTGGCTCACCGAGGACCACACCTGGCTCCGGGCGGTGCCGGCCTAGACCCAGTGCCGTTCGGACCGGCTGCGGGGATCACTCCGACGGCGCTCGCCTGGCACACACATCCGCTGCGCTGTCGTCTCCACACGCGGTGCCGCTGCGCTCTCGTCCCCTGGGCCTCTGGCCTGGGGAGACCGCAACACCAGAGTCCGCTCCCTGATCCACGGAGATCCAAACGACGCGCCTGGGGGCGGCCGGTGCGGCCCGGCGGCCGGTGTGACCAGCACGCCCGCGACCTCGTAAGCTGCGGCGCTGTACGTGGAGTGTGGCGGGGACCGTCTGCTCGCGGTCCCACCGAGCGGCGGCGTCCGTCCGGCACGGGCCGGTGCAGTCCCGAGCCGCCGGACAGCACCAAACGCGAGGAGCCCGCCCGTGCCGGACCAGGGTGAAGCGCCGCCCCCAGTACCGCCCGGAGCGCCGACCGCGGCGACCGGATCGCGACTGACGCGGCGCAAGCCCGTCGAACAGCTGGTCGCCGAGGGCGGGCAGGGCGCGGGTGGCGCGCTGCGGCGGTCGCTCGGGCTGTGGCAGCTCACGATGATCAGCGTCGGCGCCACGCTCGGCACCGGAATCTTCGTCGTGCTCGGCGAAGCCGTGCCGGACGCCGGGCCCGCCGTCATCCTGTCGTTCGTGATCGCCGGCCTCACGGCCCTCTTCTCCGCGCTCTCCTACGCCGAACTGGCCGGCACCATCCCCGTCGCGGGCTCGTCCTACTCCTACACGTACGCCACCCTCGGCGAACTGGTCGCCTGGGTGTGCGGCTGGTGCCTGATCCTGGAGTACGGCGTGTCCGTATCCGCCGTCGCGGTGGGCTGGGGCGCGTACCTGGGCGAGCTGATCGAGGGCACCCTGGGTGTCGGTATCCCGGAACAACTCGCCGCGCCACCCGGCGAAGGCGGTGTCTTCAACCTGCCCGCGCTGCTCGTCGTGCTGCTCGCCATGGCGTTCCTGCTCGGCGGCGCCCGGGAGAGCGCCCGGGCGAACGCGGTGATGGTGGTGGTGAAGATCGCCGCCCTGGGGCTCTTCTGCGTCGTCGCCTTCACCGGGGTTCGGGCGGGGAACTACGAACCGTTCATGCCGCTGGGCATGGCCGGGGTCAGCGCCGCGGGGGCCACGCTCTTCTTCTCGTACATCGGCTTCGACGCCGCCTCCACCGCCGGTGAGGAGGCCCGCGACGCACAGCGCGACCTGCCACGCGCCATCCTGCTCTCACTGGTGATCGTCACCGCGCTCTACTGTCTGGTCGCGGTGGCCGCCGTCGGCGCGCTGCCCTGGCGGGACTTCGAGGGCTCCGAGGCCACCCTGGCCGGCATCATGCAGGAGGTGACCGGGCAGGGCTTCTGGGCGACCATCCTCGCCTTCGGCGCCGTCGTGGCCATCGCCAGTGTCGTGCTCACCGTGCTCTACGGGCAGACCCGCATCCTCTTCGCCATGTCCCGGGACGGCCTGGTGCCCCGGGTCTTCTCCCGGGTCCATCCGCGCACCGGCACCCCGCGCGCCAACACGCTGCTGGTGTCGGTCTTCTGCGGCGTGCTGGCGGCGGCCGTGCCCCTCGGCCGGCTCGCCGACGCGACCAGCATCGGCACCCTGTTCGCCTTCGCCCTGGTGAACGTGGCGGTGCTGGTGCTGCGGCGCACCCGGCCCGGGATGCGCCGCTCCTTCCGGGTGCCGCTCGCTCCGCTCTTCCCCGCCATCGGCCTCTGCCTGTGCCTGTGGATGATGGGCAGCCTGGACCGGATCACCTGGGTGGTGTTCGCCAGTTGGATGGCGGTCGGGCTGGCGGTTTACTTCGCGTACGGGATGCGCCGCTCCCGCCTGGCCGGGGCGGACCGGTGACGGCCCACGCCGCAACGGCCGTACGCGGGCTCGGTGCGCCGTTGTTCGGGGCGCCGTTGCCGGTGCGCCGCCGACGGCGGTGGCCGCTTGTCCGGATGTCGCGCCCGACCGTACGGTGAGGCTCGTCCCCGCCACGCCTCCCGAAGGACCGCCATGCCATCGCCGCGTGTCGCGCTGCTGCAGAGTTCCGGACGTCCGGGGGACGTGGCGCACAACCTCGCCGCGCTCGACGAGGCCGCCGGCCGCTCCGCTGACGCCGGGGCACGCGTGTTGCTCGCCTCCGAGTTGTTCCTCAGCGGATACGCCCTCGGCGACGCGTTGCCCGGACTCGCCGAGCCCGCGGAGGGGCCCGGCGCCGAGGCTGTCGCCAAGATCGCCAGCAGCCGGGGCCTGAGCGTCGGTTACGGCTATCCGGAGCGGGCCGGCGGACGGACGTACAACTCCGTCCAGTTGGTCACCCCGGACGGCCACCGCGCCAACTACCGTAAGACACACCTCTACGGCGCCTACGAGACCGCGCACTTCACTCCAGGCGACACCCTCGTCGTGCGGGCCCGGCCGCCGGGCACTGACCTCACCGTGGGTCTGCTGATCTGCTACGACGTCGAGTTCCCCGAGGCCGTACGGGCGCACGCGCTCGCCGGTACCGACCTGCTGCTGGTCCCGACGGCACTGATGCGCCCGTACGAGAGCGTCGCCCACACGGTCGTGCCCACCCGCGCCTGGGAGAGCCAGCTCTACATCGGCTACGCCAACCGCTGCGGAACGGAAGGGGACACCGTCTTCGCCGGACTCAGCTGCCTCGCCGCGCCAGACGGGACCGTACGCGCTCGCGCGGGCACCGGCGAGGACCTGCTGATCGCGGACGTCGACCCAGAATCGCTCGCGGCGTCCCGGCGGCGGAACCCCTACCTCGCCGACCGGCGGCCCGAGTTGTACGGCTGATCAACGGCCGAACAACGGCCGATCAACGGGTGGCGCGAAGACGCCGATGGCTCCACCCGAGCAGGGCGAACAGCACCACCCCGGAGAGCACCAGGCTGGTCCCGGTGGCCCAGCCGGCGAACGGCAGCCCGGGACAGAGGCCCCACACGACACCCGCGCTGACCAGCGTGAGACCGACGAGCACCGAACCGGCGATCCGCCAGCCAGAGGACACGCTCTCCTCGGCGGCCCGCATGGCCCGAGCCCGTACCGGTTCCACATGGCGGGACAGCGCCGGCACCGCGCGGGCGAGCAGCACCACCCCGGCGAAGACGAGCAACAGCCCGGGGCCGGGGAGGACGAGCAGGGCGGCGCCCACCGCGACGAGCGCGCCGCCCACCACGATGAGGGCGATCCGCTTGACCGGATGTTCCGCTGCCACCTGGGCCCCTGTCCGTGTCGCTGGCTTCTCGGGTCTCCGGTGCTCCGGGCGTCCGGTTCCGGATCACCTGGCTTCCGGTGTGTTCGGGTGTTCGGGTGTTCGGGTGTTCGGGTCCACGGTAGTCGGTCGTGCGACTCAGCGGCTCAGCGTCGTCGCGCGCCCGTTCGCCGCCCCGGAGGTACGGTCCGAACGTGCGGAGAGGAGGTCGGGAAGCTCGCGGAGCGTTGTGACCTGATCCACAGAGAGCCGCGAGTGCGGGCCCCGGTTTCCGTGGCAGACTGGTGGGCGTATCAGTGACGTCAGCGCACTCCGGGGTCGGTGAAAGTCCGAACCGGCGGTTACAGTCCGCGACCCGACCGCAGCCAGCGGCCGGTTGACCAGGTGAGATTCCTGGACCGACGGTGAAAGTCCGGATGGGAGGCAGTGCGCGGCGGCCGAGATCGGATACGCACCGCGCGGAGCGGGTCTCCCTCAGGGAGGGCTCCCTGTCGTACGTACCCCGGTCCCGTGCCCGTCGATCGTTCACACGCCCCGGAGTCCGTGCCCGAAGAGGCAGGAGGACCCGGTGGTCGCACCAGCAGCGGCGCCCGTCGAACGGGCCGCGATGCGCCGAGCCATCGACCTGGCCGCCCGCGGCCTGGGTGCCACCAGTCCCAATCCCGTCGTCGGATGTGTCCTGCTGGACCGGGACGGCGCAGTCGTCGGCGAGGGCTGGCACCAGCGCGCCGGCGGGCCGCACGCGGAGGCCCACGCGCTGTCCGAGGCGGGGGAGCACGCCCGGGGCGGCACCGCCCTCGTCACCCTGGAACCGTGCGCCCACACCGGCCGTACCGCCCCCTGCGCCACCGCTCTCGTCGAGGCCGGCGTCCGCCGTGTGGTGTACGCGGTCGGTGACCCCGATCCCCTCGCCCGGGGCGGAGCGGCGGTCCTGCGGGCCGCCGGTGTGGACACCGAGGTCGGTCTCCTCGCCGAGGAGGCCACCGCCGGCAACACCGCCTGGCTGACCGCGGTCAACCGTGGCCGGCCCCACGTCACCTGGAAGTACGCGGCCACGCTGGACGGTCGCAGCGCCGCCGCCGACGGCTCCAGCCGCTGGATCACCTCCGCCGAGTCCCGCGCCGACGTGCACCGGTTGCGTGTCGAGGCGGACGCGGTGGTGGTGGGCTCCGGCACCCGGCGGGCCGACGACCCGCACCTCGCGGTCCGCGGGGTCGAGGGCGCCGTCCAGCCGCTGCGGGTGGTGTGCGACACCTGGGCGCGTACCCCGCCGGACGCCCGGGTGCTGGACGACACGGCCCCGACGCTGCTCGCCGTGTCCGAGGACGCCGACACCCGTCAACTCCCGGAAACCACCCAGGTCGTCCGACTGCCGCGTGCCGCGACCGGGCTGCGACTCGCCCCGCTGCTCGAGGAGTTGTACGCGCGCGACGTACGCGCCGTGCTGCTGGAGGGCGGCCCCCGGCTCGCCGGCGCCTTCCTGGCGGCGGGCCTGGTGGATCGGGTGGTCGCCTATCTGGCGCCGGTGCTGCTGGGCGCCGGCCCGGCAGCGCTGGCCGACGCCGGAATCGGCACCCTCACGCAGGCGTTGAGGCTGTCGGTGACCGAGACCGCACGTCTGGGGGCGGATCTACGGGTGACGGGCGTACCCGAAAGCCCCGCCGCCGCGAGCCGGACCGCCGGAAGCCACACCGCCGTGCGTCGTCCCGTCGGAACCCGCACCACCTGACCCGCCCGTCCGTCCAGCACGCCGACCCGACACCACCAAGGAGAGCCGAGGCCATGTTCACCGGAATCGTCGAGGAGCTCGGGGAGGTCCTCGACGTACGACAGCAGGGCGACTCCGCGCGCCTGCGGGTACGCGGACCACTGGTCACCTCGGACGTACGACCGGGTGACTCGATCGCCGTCAACGGCGTCTGCCTCACCGTCGCGGACTCTCAGGAGGGCCTCGCCACGGGCGAGTTCACCGCAGACGTGATGGCCGAGACCCTGCGGCGTACGGCACTGGGCGGGTTGGACGCGGGCTCCCGGGTGAACCTCGAACGCCCCATGGCGCTCGGCGGGCGCCTGGGCGGACACCTCGTGCAGGGTCATGTCGACGGCGTCGGTACGCTGGCCGAACGTACCCCCGGTGCGCACTGGGACCTCGTACGGATCACCCTGAGCCCGTCGCTGGCCCGCTACGTGGTGGAGAAGGGCTCCGTCACCGTCGACGGCGTCTCGTTGACGGTGGTCGACGCCGGCGATGACCACTTCACGGTCAGCCTCATCCCCACCACGCTCGCGCACACCACCCTCGGCACCACCGAGCCGGGGCGCCCGCTGAACCTCGAGGTCGACATCCTGGCCAAGTACGTCGAACGGCTGCTGGGCGGAGACCGGGTGGGCATCGCGGAAGCGACGCGCACGACCACCGAGGAGGCCCCCCGGTGACCGGTCTCGACTGGCTCGGCGAAGAGGCGTTCGCGGTCCTCGGTCAGCACGTCCTGTGGTCCGACATGCTCGGCAACGTCCTCGGCCTGATCGCCCTCGCACTGGGCTGGCGCCGCTCGCTGCTCACCTGGCCCGTGCAGTTGCTGTCCGGGCTGGTCCTGATCAGCGCCTACGCCTCCGCCCAACTGGCCGGCGGCGTCGGGAAGCAACTGCTGGTGATCCTGGTGGCCGCGTGGGGCTGGCAGCAGTGGCACCGCGGTCGGCGGCAGACCAGCGACGGCACCGTCGCCGTACGCTTCGCCACCGGGCGCGAGCGTGGCGCGCTGGTGGCCGGCACGGCCGTGGGCACCCTCGCCACCGGGACGTTGTTCACGCTGCTGCCCACGCTCTCCTGGAACCCGTGGCCGGACGCGTACATCTTCGTGGGCACGCTCGCCGCGATGGTCGCGCAGGCCCGTGGCCTGGTGGAGTTCTGGTTCGCCTGGCTGCTGGTCGACCTCGTCGGCGTCCCGCTGGCGTTCGGCAGCGGCCTGGCGTTCTCCGGCCTGGTCTACGTCGTCTACCTCGCCCTCGTTCTGTGGGGACTGCGGGACTGGTGGCTGCGTTCCCGCGGCCGGCCGGCCCAGCGGCAGCCGCACGCCGTATCGGAAGGAGCCGCCGTATGACCGCGCTGCGCAGTTCACGGGAGGACGGACAAGCGCCGCTCAGCGCCCTCGGCGCGTCGGCGTCCGAGGGTCCTGAGGGTCCCGAGGCCGCGGACGCCCTCGCCCTGGACCCGGTGGAACGCGCGGTGTCCGACATCGCCGCGGGGCGGCCGGTGGTGGTCGTCGACGACGCGGACCGCGAGAACGAGGGTGACCTCGTCGTCGCGGCGCAGAAGGTCACACCGGAGCTCGTCGGCTTCATGATGAGCGAGTGCCGTGGACTGGTCTGCGTGCCGCTCGAGGGCACCGAGACCGAACGGCTCGCGCTGCCCCAGATGGTCGAGCACAACGCCGAGTCGCAGCGTACGGCGTTCACGGTGTCCGTGGACGCGACCCCGGCGCACGGCGTGGGCACCGGCATCTCCGCGGGCGACCGGGCCACCACCATCCGGTTGCTCGCGGACCCGACGTCGGAGCCGGCGGACTTCGTACGTCCGGGACACGTCTTCCCGTTGCGGGCCGACGCCGGCGGCGTCCTGGCGCGGCGCGGACACACCGAGGCGGGCGTGGACCTGGCCCGGCTGGCGGGGCTGCGGCCGGCCGCGGCCATCGTGGAGATCGCGGACGAGCGGGGCAGCATGATGCGACTGCCGCAACTCCTCCCGTTCGCCCGGAAACACGGCCTGGCGGTCATCTCCATCGCGGACCTGGTGGCGTACCGGGAAGCGAAGGAGCCCGCCGTCCGACGTGAGGCCGCCACCCGACTGCCCACCCGGTACGGCGACTTCCGCGCCTACGGATACCGCTCCAGCACGGACGGGGTGGAGCACATCGCCCTGGTCGTCGGCGATCCGGGGGCCGGTGACGGGACGTACGCCGGGGACGCCGGGACGAGCGGCGAGGACGTCCTCGTACGGGTCCACTCCGAGTGCCTCACGGGTGACATCCTCGAGTCCCGCCGCTGCGACTGCGGCCCGCAGCTCCAGGCGTCCCTGGAGCGGGTCCAGGCCGAGGGCCGTGGGGTGGTGCTGTACCTGCGGGGGCACGAGGGGCGCGGCATCGGCCTGCTCTCCAAGCTGCGGGCGTACGAACTCCAGGAGGACGGGCACGACACCCTGGACGCCAATCTCGCACTCGGCCTGCCGGCGGACGCACGCGACTACCGCGCCGCGGCGCAGATGCTCGGCGACCTGGGCGTGCGCTCCCTCCGGCTGCTGACGAACAATCCGGCGAAGACCGCCGCCCTGCGCGAGCACGGGCTGCGGGTCACCGGACGGGAGCCGCTGCCCACCCGGGTCGGCGAACACAACATCCGCTACCTGCGCACCAAACGGGACCGGATGGGCCACGACCTGCCCTGGTTGGACAGTGACGTCGCCGCGCACGGGGAGTAGGGCCGACCCCGTGGCGGGCACCGGCCCCGTACGCAACCGCAACACCGCAGAACCGCAGCACCGAACCAGCGGAAGAGGGACAGGACATGAGTGGTCAGGGAGCCCCCGAGGTGACCGTGCCGAACTGCGCCGGCATGCGGGTGGGGGTGGTCGCCGCCCAGTGGCACCGACAGGTGATGGACGCGCTCCTCGAGGGTGCGCTGCGCGCACTCGGACAACACGGGGTGGCGCACCCCACGGTGCTCCGGGTGCCCGGCAGCTTCGAACTGCCCGTGGCCGCCAGGACGCTGGTCGACCGGGACTGTGCGGCGGTGATCGCGCTGGGCGTGGTGATCCGGGGCGGCACCCCACACTTCGACTACGTCTGCCAGGGGGTCACCCAGGGATTGACCCGGGTCGCCACGGACAGCGGCGTACCCGTGGGCTTCGGCGTGCTCACCTGTGACACGGAGGAACAGGCCCTCGACCGAGCCGGACTGCCGCATTCCCGGGAGGACAAGGGTCACGAGGTCGCGACCGCCGCGCTCGCCACCGCGAGCGCGCTGCTGACCGCCGGCGTCCCCGGACGGGGCCAGTGACCGGCCGGTCGTCGACCCGCCCGCCCCAGCACGTAGAGTGGCAGAACCATGGCGAACAAGACATTCGACGAGCTCTACGAGGAACTACGGCGGAAGGCGGCCACGGGCGACCCGGGCAGCTCCCGAACCGCTGAGCTGGTCGCCCAGGGCGTGCACACGATCGGCAAGAAGGTCGTCGAGGAGGCGGCCGAGGTGTGGATGGCCGCTGAGCACGAGGACGCGGACCGTACCGCCGAAGAGATCTCCCAGCTCCTCTACCACCTGCAGGTCATGATGGTCGCCCGCGGCATCTCCCCGGACGACGTATACGCTCATCTCTGAGCCGTCCCCCGATCCGCCTGCCGGTCCGCACTCCCGGCCGTACCGACGGCCGGACCGGGCGAACGGACCGCCCCCGCGAGCGGCAGCGTCGCCGCCCCGTCCAGCACCTCCCGCGCGCGCCGCGCGCCCCGTACCCGAAGGAACCGTTCATGCTGCGCATCGCCGTCCCTAACAAGGGTTCACTGTCCGAGCCTGCGTCGGCCATGCTCCATGAGGCCGGTTACCGCCAGCGCAAGGACCGTCGCGAACTGGTGCTCGCGGACAGCGAGAACGACGTCGAGTTCTTCTTCCTCCGCCCGCGCGACATCGCCGTGTACGTCGGCTCCGGCAAGCTGGACCTCGGCATCACCGGGCGGGACCTGCTGCTGGACTCGGGCGCAGGGGCCGAGGAGATCATGCAGTTGGGCTTCGCCGGCTCCACCCTGCGCTACGCCACCCGCCCCGGCACCGCGAAGGACGTCAGCGAGTTCGGGGGCATGACGGTGGCGACCTCCTTCCCCGGGCTGGTCCGCACGCACCTGTCCGACCAGCAGGTCGACGCCTCCGTGGTGGAGCTGGACGGCGCCGTCGAGACCGCCATCCAACTGGGCGTGGCGGAGATCATCGCGGACGTGGTGGAGACCGGCACCACTCTCCGCAACGCCGGTCTGGAGATCATCAGCGCGCCCGTGCTGCACTCCGAGGCCGTGGTGATCCGCAGCACCGGGGCCAGCGCCGAGGGCCCCAAGATCGGTCAGTTCCTCCGGCGCATGCAGGGCGTCCTGGTGGCCAGACAGTACGTCATGATGGACTACGACATCCGCGCCGAACGGCTCGAGGCAGCGGTCGCCCTCACCCCCGGGCTGGAGTCGCCCACGATCTCCCCGCTGCACGACAAGGGCTGGGTAGCCGTACGCTCCATGGTGCGCACGGACGAGGCCCAGCGGATCATGGACGACCTCTACGAGCTGGGCGCGCGCGCCATCCTGACCACCGGCATCCACGCATGCCGCCTCTGAGAAGCGGACCACCCGTGCCCCAGCCGCCCGCACTCCCCGTCACCTTCCGACCCACCGCCACCCGCGTCGTACTCCTCAGCGTCGGGGCGCTGGCGTTCGCCGTGATCACCTGGATCGCGGTGACCCTGGACAGCCTGAACCCGGGGGAGCGGACCAGTTTCGTCTTCACCGCCGCGCTGTTCCTGGGGGTGCTGGTGCTGCTCAGCCGACCGCGGGTCAGCGCCGACGCCAGCGGGGTCACGGTCGTTAACCTGACCAGCCGACGCCGCCTCGAGTGGGCCGAGATCATCCGCGTGAACCTGCGTCCCGGAGACCCGTGGGTCTACCTCGACCTCTCCGACGGCACCAGCCTGCCGGCGATGGGCATCCAGCCCGGCATGGCCAGGCAGCGCGCGATCGCCGACGCCCGGGCGTTGCGCGGGCTGGTCGAGGAGCGCGGCACCGAGCGGGCGTAGCGACAGCGGGGCCGCTTGGCCGCTGGCGCTCACAGCAGCGGCGGCTCCGGTGGCCGGTGCCGCGGACCGTGCCCGGACAGCACCTCGCCGTACGCCTGCATGAGGTCGGGCAGTCGTAGCGTCGCCAGGTCGTCCCGGGTGGGCTGCCCGGAGGAACCGGACAGGCGCAGATCGCGGTAGGCACAGGTCTTCTCGTAGAGCGTGCGCAGGAACCGGCCGTTGCCCAGCTCGTCGATCCACTCCTGCTCGACGACGTGCTCGCCGACGCTGTGCAGCTCCTCCAGCGACTCCTCGTCCCACACATCGCCGTTCTCCGCCGCCAGCACCTCGCCGATGGCGGTCAGTTCCGCTGGGCGGTAGCTGGGGAAGTCCACCCTGGTGGTGAACCGCGAGCCCAGCCCCGGATTGGCGGCGAGCAGGCGGTCCATGCCCGCCGGGTAGCCCGCAAGGATCACCACCAACCGGTCGCGGTTGTCCTCCGCCCGTTTGAGCAGCACCTGCAGCGCCTCGTCGCCGTACGCGTCGCCCTTGCTGTAGCCGGAGTTGGACAGCGCGTACGCCTCGTCCACGAACAGCACCCCGCCCAGCGCGGAGTCGATCAGCTCGTTCGCCTTGACCGCGGTCTGTCCGAGGAACTCCCCAACCAGGTCGGCCCGTTGGGCCTCCACGAGGTGATCGCCACCCAGCAGGCCGAGCGCGTAGAAGGCTCGGCCCAGGATGCGGGCCACCGTCGTCTTCCCCGTCCCAGACGGCCCGGAGAAGACGAAGTGCCGCTTGGGCGGCTGGACCGGCAGCCCCTGGCCGGCACGCAGCCGCGCCATGTGCAACTGCGCCGACACCGCCCGCACCTGACGCTTCACGGGCTCCAGGCCCACCATTCGTTCCAGCTCGTCCAGCGCCTGAGCCAACAGCAGCGGATCAGACGGGCCCTCGGGCAGCCGGCCCGACTCCCCCTGGCCGTACGGGAAGAGCACGGAACGGTCCCGCGTCGGCCCGGTCCCCATCCGCGACGGCTGCGTCGGGTCGCCGGGGTCATCCAGCCGCAGCGGGTCCCCGCCCAGGCAGGGCTCCGGGTCCGGCCCCACCGGGTCGGCCGTCCCGGTGGCCTCCGGAGGTCCGGCCGGGTCCGTACCGAGGTCGATCCCGTTGTCCAGCGGCTCCTGGCCGCCGCCCGCCCCGGTGCTCATCGCCGCCGTGACACTCCACACGTCCCCCGGCCCGTCGGTGTCCGCGATCGCGGCCAGCCGGGCCGCGGTATCCATGAAGGCCGGGTCGACGTGGTGCACGGCCCGGTACAACGGCAACGCCGCCGCGCTGCGCCCGGTGCCCTCCCGGGACCGGGCGAGCCAGTACCGCAACTCCTTACGTTGCGGCTGCTCGCTGCGGCAGCGCATCAGCGAGGTGGTCAGCAGCGGCTCGGCCTGTGCGTACATCTCCAGCCGTACGCGGGCCATGCCGGCGAACAGGCCCGCCTCGATGCCCAGCAGCGGATCGTCGACCAGGGCCTCGGTGTGCCGCACCAGCCGGTCCCAGTCCTTCGCCAGATACGCCCGGCAGGCGTGCAGGAAGCGGGCCTGCGGATCGGTCTCCACCGGCGCGCACTCAGCCAGCGCCTGATCCAGCTGGGCGACATGCTGGCCGTCCAGCCAGTGCGAGGCGTGCGCGAGCAGCAGGTCGCGCCGGGTCTCCAGCACCGGCTGCACCCACCAGCCCAGCCAGTACCAGGAGTTGAGGTGGCGGCCGTGCCGCCTCCGCTGTTCGGTGAACCGGCCGCGGTGTTCGTACATGCGCAGCAGTGCTGTGTTCGTGTCCGCCCGCAGGGCGTGCAGCCCCAACCAACCGTCGGCCATTCCCGGGTCGAAGCGCACGGCCGTACGGAACTCCTCCTCGGCCCGGCCGTACGCCCCCACCGTGTACGCGTCCACGCCCCGTAGCCAGGCGAGGTCGGCCGGGGCGGGCAGGTCACGAGCGTCCCGCCCACCGACGTCCATCATGTCCCCCACGGCGATCCTCCCCGGCTGCTCCCTTCGGCCGGCCGTCCAGCACGCCGACGGCGCGCCTCGAACGAAAAGCCATACCACGGGCGGGAGTTGGCGCTCACACTGCCGAGCGACCGGTCCTGCCGCGCCCTCAAGCATCGTACCTGCGCACACTGGCGTAATCGAAGAGTGCGGCAGAGGGCACCGACAGTGGTGGGGGCGAGTCGGACAGGAGCTACAATCACCGACGGTAATGACGTACCGCGCGCGTCCCGCTCCCGGGGGCAGAACGAAGCCCCCGGTCACGGGGGAACAACCAGGGGCTTCGCGATCAGAGGCGACCTGTACAGGCCGTGTATTGAGAAAGTAATTGCTGAGCGGGCCCCGGTCAAGGCCGTCCTTGGAGCGAGCTGCCCGATCATATGGCGGACACCCGAACTTCACCCAGAGTGAGGATGTCCGGGGCCCCAGAATCCTCCCGCCGGGCCGTCCCGAATCACCCATCCGACACCGTGCTCCCGTACGAGGAAGTGCGCGTACGGCCGAGAGGGATCGACCGTGAAGTGGCGGGTCTCCGCACGCCGCCACCTTGTCCAGAACGCCGCCTGCTCCGGACCGTCCCGCCGCATGCCGCGCTCCCAGGACGTACCGCGTGGAAGGTCCATCCACAACACCGCCGACAGCCAGGGCCGCAGCGCCCGGCGTCCGGCGCCCACTCCCTCGACGAGGACCACGGGGCGCGGTGGCAGCGCACTCGCCCGGAGGAACGCGCGGTGCCGCCAGTCGTAGCCGCGGAAGTGCGCCGTCCTCCCCTCGGACAGTGGCTCGGCGACGACCGTCCGGAAGCGTGCCGTCCACTCGAAGAGGGCGTCATGGCTGGCGAGGTCGTCCAGATGCAGCACGGGCGCGGCGTCCAGCTCCTCCGCCAGCCGAGCAGCGAATGTCGACTTTCCGGACCCGGCGTGACCGTCCACGGCCACCAGACGCACCGGTCCGCAGCGAGCCTCCAGCCGACCCAGCCGGGAGGCGAGTTCCACCAGGTCAAGCACCCCACACATACGGGCAGCCTACGGTCCGCCGCGGCCGGCCTCCCGCGGCCGCCAATGGTGCGGCCAATATCGGTGGGCCGTGGGGCCACGCCAGGGACGCGGGTCTCTGGTCTGAACACCCCCTCACGGGCAATAGTTGAGCGCAGTTGTCCCGTACCGATTCGACCAGCGACCGACTGGGGGCTCCACCAGAATGACCAACAGACCAGCCAGCCGCCGCAGCGTGCTGGCCGCCGCGCTCGCCGCCGCAGCCGCCGCCGGCACCACCGCCACCGCGGCCGCCGGCACCACCGCCCCCGCGGGCGCTTCCAGCGACCCGAACAGCCCTCGACGTGGGCCGAACCAGCCGAGGAAGGACGACACCATCGAGTACCAGGGGTGGAGCACCCGGAAGGACTGGCGCGGGGGCAGCCACGAGGGGACCGGCGCCGCCGACGACGCCCGCGCCGGCATCGTCATCGGCAAGCCCGTCGGCGAGTTCGAGTACGCCGACCCGCACACGGGCAAGACCGCCACCTGGGAGTACGCGCGCTGGACCAGCCCGCGGCACGACGTGCGTACGCCGGCGGGCGAGGCGATCGCCTCCTGGAACGCGCACACCCCGGCGGGCACCTGGATCCGCGTCGAGCTGCGCGGCCGCTACTCCGATGGCACCGACAGCCCCTGGTACACCCTCGGCATCTGGACCGCGGGAGACGGGAAGGACGTGCCGCGCCGCACCTCGGTCGCGGACCAGTCGGACGGCAAGAGCAGCGTCTCCGTGGACACCTTCGTGATCGACGACCTGGACAGCGGACTGCGGCTGTCCTCGTACGAGTTGCGCGTGACGCTGTATCGCGCGCCGGGCGGCTCCGCCACACCCACCGTCCGGCGGGTCGGCGCGATGTCCTCGGACGTGGAGGACCGCTTCGAGGTCCCCGCCTCCGAACCGGGAGAGGGCGCCGGGAAGGAGCTGAAGGTCCCGCGCTACTCGCAGAACATCCACGAGGGCGAGTACCCGGAGTACGACGGCGGGGGAGAGGCGTGGTGCAGCCCCACCTCCGCGCAGATGATCATCGAGTACTGGGGTCGCAAGCCCACGCCGGAGGACCTCGAGTGGGTGAACCCGGACTACCAGGACCCACAGGTCTGCCACGCCGCACGGTTCACCTACGACTACCAGTACGAGGGCTGCGGCAACTGGCCCTTCAACACGGCGTACGCCGCCACGTACGAGGACATGCAGGCGGTGGTGACCCGCTGCGGATCGCTTCTGGACGCGGAGCGACTGGTGGCCGCCGGCATTCCGGTGATCACCTCCCAGTCGTTCATCGAGTCCGAACTGGACGGCGCCGGATACGGCACGGCGGGCCACCTGATGACCGTGATCGGCTTCACCGAGGACGGCGACGTCGTCGCCAACGACCCGGCGTCGCCGGACAACCCGTCGGTCCGACACGTCTACAAGCGCCGGCAGTTCGAGAACATCTGGCTCCGCACCAAGCGGAAGGACGAGAAGGGCGAGGTCAAGGGAGCGACGGGAGGCGTCTGTTACGTCTTCTTCCCGGCCGAGCCAGCACCAACTCAGCGCAGGGTTCTCCAGGAGATGGGGATCATGTAGCGAAAGCGTCAGAGGTGGTTGGCAGGAATCCGTCGAATGCCTGTCCCTCCATCGACGGCACGGTGGTACTGACCCTCCTGGGTCGTCAGATGCCCGAATCGGTCGACGGTGATCTTGAAGGAGTGGTGTCCGAGTTGTCGGAAAGCCTCGTGCGGAGGCACCCCTCGTCAGGTCACCGTCGTCCATTGGTCTGGTAGGTCATGCGGTGCGTGTTCCCGCAATCCGAGCCGCTTGATGGCCCCGATCCCGTGATCTACGAACGAGGCCGGGGTACGTCTCTCGCCGTTCTGATTGAGTACCGGGCGGTGCTGGCGCAGCATCGCAATGGATTCCGGGACGGGAATGTCGCGCCATTCGCCTTCCTGGCGGTTTCTCAAGGGTGCCTATCGCGCTAGGTATGTTCCGTCGTCACCCTTGTAGCGAACTACCTGCCGGCGCATTCGCGACGTGCCGTCTCCGTAGTCCTCGGGGAACACTCCGAGAGCTTCCCGATGCGGAGTCCGTCGCATGCCATGAGCCAGATCGCCGGTTCTATCCGAGGGCCCATGGCCTGGGCCAGGGCGCGTCCGATACATCAACCAGGGCCGTGTCGAGGCCGACTGACCACACACCCCGTCACTATCGACTACAGAACAGACCCGTTCGTTTTACAGACCCGCCAAACGCGCGGTCGGGAGGTGAATCCCCAGAGCGGCGACCAACCGCGCACGTGACCGGCTGGGTCTGCGGGGACATCTCAAGGATTTTTCAAGGACTTTCGCCCGTACAGAAGGGTAAGTCCGTGACAGGGCTGAAAGAGGCGAGTCACCCGGTGAGGGGACACTCTCAGCACTCGATGACGTTCACCGCGAGGCCGCCACGGGCGGTCTCCTTGTCTCCTTGTATTTCACCTTCATGCGTTCGGTCAGCACCTCGCTGATGTTCCGGCTGGATTGTTCGAATCTGACAAGCCCCGCTTCCGGATTGCTGGGCAGGGTCGGGGTATTGCCGGCGGAAAGCAGGGGAGCGCAAGGGGAGCGCGGATGCCTTTGGATGGTGTAAGACGGGGCGTACACAGTGGACTGAAGCGTGTGCTCTGACCTGCGAAAGGGTCACCACGGATCACCGTGTAACACCGTCCAGCACGGTCCTTGTCGATCTCGTGATGCGTAGGTCGGGGGTTCGACTCCCCCCAGGCGGCTCGGCTGAAAGGCAGGCCAAAAAGCGTCCAGCTCGACCCCTTGTACTGCATCCTTGACTCAGGGTCAGGTAATGATTTGTGAACGTGAGTGGGGGCGCGAAGAGGGGGCGCTTGTTGCAGTCGCACTTCTTGTCGAAGGTGTCCATGCCGGCTCTTCGCAGTTGAGGGTGTGGCAGACGGCGCGGGTTGGGTGGCTCAGCACGGAACAGTGGGCAGTCGCCCGGCGGCGAATGCGGTTGGCGTCTCGTGCATGACCGCTCGGAACTAGGCAGTCATGTGTGACTGGTCGTAGTAGCCGACGTTGTTGGCGAGACGTGCCTATGGGTCGCGGCGCAGCCTGGGGAGGATCATTCGGATCCGGATGAGCCGGGCGAATTGTTTCGGCGGGATGCCAACGGTTGTGGTGAAGTCATTGCGTAGGTGCCGTTCGCTGACGCCCAGGTGTCGTGCCGCCTCGCTGATTCGTCGATGTGGGTGGCCGTCCGTCGGCGACAGCTTGATTGACGCTTGGCGGACCAGGTTCGCTGTTGTGCTGTCCTGGGTCGCGCGGCGCGGGCCGACAGAGCCGCTTCCATGTGTTTGACGGCGGTCATCGGCCTGGAGGCGAGCCCGGTGAGCTGGTCGGCGAGCCGGACGCCGGGCGGTCCCCAGAGTTCGCTGAGTGGCACGACGTGATCAGTCAACTCGTCGATGGGCGTGCCGAGGAGCGCGCGGGCGGCGCCTGGTGCGAGCGGGAACCGGGCGCACGCAGGGATGTCCTTGCTGTCGTAGTAGGCGGCGCGGGTGCGTGGGCCTACGACGAGCAGGGCGTTGGAGCCGTCGGTGATAGTCCGCCACACGAGGGTGGTGGCCGCGTCGGGTATGTGGACCAGTGGGCACGAGTGGTCGTCCGCGCGGTATGAGGCGAGGTCGACGCGGTCTACCCAGCGCAGCAGCGTGTTGGGGACCGGCAGTTGCCGACTCGCATTCATCACGTCAGGCGATCCGCCTCCGGCCGTGCCGACATCCCGGCTGGGGAGTGCCGGAATTTCCTAGAAGCCATGCTCGCCCTGGCCGGCGAGAGTCGCCGCTGGGAGTTCAAAAAGCTCCGGCTGCGGCTGTTCTCCGCAGCCGCACGGCTCACCCACAGCGGGCGGCAACGCCTCCTGCGGTTCGCCGATCACTGGCCATGGACGGACACCCTCCTCACCGCCCACGACCGACTCGAACTCCTCCCCAACCCCGGCTGACCAGCCAAAACGATCCGCCCCGACGAGCAGCCGCACCCAGCGGAGCAGTGGAACCCCGCGTCCACCCGGCACGACAGTCGGGTCACCAGCCTGTCCGGACACCGCAACCGACCCCGATAGCGAGAAGTCCTCGTCAGCACAGCTGACGAGGACCCTCACGAAACATCGAGGCTAGAGAAGTGGTGCGATACGGTCAGCGCACGTCGACCGTGGGCTTGGCCGCGGAGGTGTTGTTCGCCAGCGCCAGCAGCCTGTCTCGTGAACCGTTGAACTTGTTGCGGTCCACCGGACTGATCCCGCCGATGTTCCCGCTGTCGGTGTACTGCCAGACCGTCCAAAACGGGAAGCCGGACGGGATGGTCGGGCTGCCGGTGGTCCAGTGCGCGACCCACAGCGGCGCCTTGTCGCTCATCCCGCTCCAGCCACCCGTGCAGTTGTTCCACCAGTCGGCCGTGGTGTAGATGACCACGTCACGGGAGGTCCGCTTCTTGTAGGTGCTGTGGAAGTCGGCGATCCAGTCGCGCATCGCGGACTGACTCAGGCCGTGGCACTGTGAGCTGGAACCGTTCTCGATGTCCAGTACGCCGGGAAGCGTGAGGTTGTCCGCTGACCAGGCTCCGCCGTTATCGGCGAAGAAGTTGGCCTGCGCTGAGCCGCTCGAGGAACCGGGACGGGCGAAGTGGTACGCGCCACGGATGACCTTGTTCTTGTGGGCACCGCTGTAGTTGGCGCTGAACTTCGGGTCCTTGTACGTGGTGCCCTCGGTGGCCTTGATCCAGGCGAACTGAACACCGTCGCTCTTGACCGAGCCCCAGTTGATGTTGCCCTGGTAGTGCGAGACGTCGATGCCCTGCACACCGCTGGTGTCCCGCGGGGTGACCTGACGACGTTCCTGACCCGTCGCCTCCTTCTCGGCACTGATACCCATGTATCCCTCGCCGAGGCGGTAACCGTCCCGCTCCTCGCCGTCCGGGGCGGCGTGGGAGGCTCCGACGGTAGTGAGAGTGAGAGCCATCGCCGTCCCGACGACGCCCGCGGCGATGGTGCTCCTACGCGCATAGACGCTACGTGGGGGGTGTCTGCGCATGCGTGCTCCTTGGTTGGACTTGATGCATACATGGCATAAATACAAGACCGCGGAGGCGACGCATAGGAGTAGGTGCGAACGCCCATGGTCTAGTCCACTGGTCACTGGTCTGAACTGCGAAAACCGCTCCTCTCCGGTGCAGGTTTTCAACGTCTTCACGGTGAGCGATGGGACAGCCCGACGTACGCGGCGGATGGTTACGGGCCGAATCAGGCGCGTTGTTTCCAGCGCTCACGCCACAACCACTGACCAGCAGGAATCAGGGTGGGCAACGCTCAGTAGGTTGTATCGAGCTCTCAGTGCACCTGGTAAAGCCTGACCACCCCGCCGATCCGGGAGAGGAACGTGCTGTCGGGCAGGCGGCGCAGTATCGGCAGCTTGAGCGCGGTGCTGTGGGTCCTGGCGCGGATGGGGAAGTCCGCGCCCGTGGACGCCGCCGCCCCGACGAAAGCACTGACCGAGAAATTCGGGTCACCCAGCACATCCGGGCCGTAGTACTCCGGTCACGCCACTATGGTGACCGGGTCACCGGCGTAGGCCGGCTCGCGTGTGGCGTCGGTGCCGAAGACTGCGTCTTGCCCCAAAGGCCCCGCTGGTGGGCATCGCGATCACCGCTATCGCCGGATCGGCCAACGGATTCTTCACCTACGCGCCAACACCACCGAGCTGGAGTCCCTCACGTACTGGTCGATGGGCTCGCTCAACCGGGCCTCCTGGTGAACTCTCGTGGCCGGACCGCCGCTCTACGTCACCGGCGTGGTCACGGTGCTGGGTCCGGCCAGGTCCTGGACGTCCTCGCCCTCGGCGAACGTCAGGCACATCACGTCGGCCTGCACGTCAAGCGCACCCGCGTCCTGCTCATCTTCGCCACCGCCCTCGTGGTCGGCGCGGCGGTCGCGTTGGCCGGCTCGATCGGTTTCGTCGGCCTGGTCGTCCCGCACATGGTGCGGCTGCTGGTCGGCCCCGTTCTTGATCGTGCGGGCGCGCGCCGCTACCGGCACCTGGAGAACGTCCACGACCTGCGCACCCTGGTGGCCCCCGGATCGCGCTCCGGCCCACCGTCAATGGCCTGACGTACCCGCTCATCGTCAACCTGGGACACGATAGTGGAGACCGACTCAGCGCCACGTCGGTGATCGGCTGGATTCAGCCGCACGACCGCGCCAGCGGGCAGGTCCCCGGATCCGGTTTCAGCCGGTAGCGATCCGTGCGCCCGCAACCGGCTTCCCCGTGGCGATTCGGGCAGGATGAACGCCATGACTGTGGGGTTCAGCGGTGATGTCGCCGAGTATTACGCGAAGTTCCGTCGGGGCTATCCCCCTCAGCTCCTCGACGTACTGCGGGAGACCTTCGCGCTGACCACGGACGACACCGTGCTCGATCTCGGGTGCGGCACTGGTCAGTTGGCCGTCCCGCTCGCGTCCCGGGTCGGTTCGGTCATCGGCATGGACCCCGAGCCGGACATGCTTCGGCTCGCCGGGGACACGGCCGCGAGACACGACGTGCGCAACGCGACATGGGTCCTCGGTGCCGACACCGACGTCCCGGCCCTCGGTGAGCTGCTGGGGCAACGGTCGTTGGCGATGGTGGTGATCGGACAGGCGCTGCACTGGATGGAGCACGAAGAACTCTTCCGTGCGCTGTCGCCACTGCTCCGCCCTGCGGGAGGCATCGCGGTGGTTGCCAACGGGGCGCCCCTGTGGCTGCGGGACACCGAGTGGTCCCGTGCCCTGCGAGCCTGCCTGGAAGACCGTTTCGGCACGAAGCTCGAGGCGTCCTGCGGCACCGGCGCGGCCGACCGGCTTCGCTACGCGGAGGCGCTGCGGGCGGCCGGGTTCGAAGGGGTGCGTGAGACCCTGATCGAGTACAGCGACCAGCTGAGCTTCGACCAGCTCATCGGCGGAGTCTATTCCGCGATCCCCGCTGCTGAGCTGCCAAAACCGGAGGCTCGACCGTCGTTCGCGGAGGAGGTCCGCCGGTCGCTGCCACCGGACCAGTGCTTCACCGAAGACGTCGCGGTCTCCGTGCTCGTGGGCCGGAGGAGTTAGTCGGCCGGTCGGTGCTTCGACTCCCTGCCCGCACCGACCAGGCGCGTTGACGCGCGGGGTTGTTCACGGTTTACGGCCGACGCCGATGACGCACGGGGAACTGGGCGTGGTGCGGCCGTTGATCACGAAGTCGAAGCGGCGCACCCGCTGGATGGAGAAGCCGGCGTCGATGACTGCCTGCTCGCTGTCGCGTGTGAGGCGGCAGCCCCCGGCGAACAGCGGCCATACCCTGTCGAGCAGACGTTGCTTACGGGCGAGGCGTGCGTGGGTGGACCGGACATGCTCGTAGAAGTACAGACTGCCGCCCGGCCGTAGGACCCGGCGGGCTTCGGCCAGTGCCCGCGGCACGTCCGCGAGGCTACACAGGACGAGGGAGACCACCACCCCGTCCGCCGAACCGTCGGCGAGCGGCAGTTCCTCGGCCTGGCCGGCGCGCACCTCCACCGGAACGGGCGCCTCGGCGGACACCAGCCGTGCCAGCCGCCGCAGTCTGGGCTCTGGTTCTACCGCGATCACCCGGCTGACCTGTGGCGGGTAGTGGCGAAAGGTCGCTCCGCCACCCGCGCCGACCTCCACGACACATCCGGTGGCGTCCGCCAGCAGCTCGCGTCGGTGTTCGGTGGCGCCGTGCGCCTCGGCGAAGCGGTTGACGCGTGGGTAGATCCGTGCGAACACCGGATGCCTCACGCGGGTCTTCGTAGTGGCTGCGGCCATGGCTGCGGCTCCTCGTCCGGCGACGCCCGTTCTCCTGCGTACGCACGGTAGTTGATGACGGGCGCGCGGTCCTACGGCCCTCCGCCCGGTGGCGGAGGGCTCACTGGCCGCCGTTCTCGGAGACGGGGAGCCGCTTGGTGAAGGTCTCGCCGCCGTCACGCGAGTCGTACGCCGTCCTGGGGGGCGACCAGGACGCGGTCCGCGCTCACGGCGGTGGGCGTAGCCGTACACCGTGGCGTGCGCGTACTCCAGCATGTGGAACTCCACCGTGTCGCCGAGTGACCGCGTC
Source organism: Streptomyces oceani (assembly GCF_001751245.1). GTDB lineage: Bacteria > Actinomycetota > Actinomycetes > Streptomycetales > Streptomycetaceae > Streptomyces > Streptomyces oceani. The sequence continues at coordinate 39,031 of NZ_LJGU01000136.1, read as the reverse complement.
GTCCGCGTCTCACTCGCCGGTGGGTGGCCCCTGGTCTCCGGGTGGTCGCTCAGTTCTCGAGTTCCTCCTCCACGGGAGGCCTCTCGGCGTCTCGAAGCCGCTCGCTGAGTCCCGGCTTGCCGCCCTTGCGTGCCTGCTCGGCTCGCTGTGCGGCACTGTGCGGCCGGTCCGCGTCGGGCGCCGTACGGACGGACCGAGCCACCTCGTCTCTGTTCGCGTACTCCTCCGGCGGCATCTCCCTGAGTGCCGCCAGCACACCGGGAGAGGCGTCGTTCGACCGGGCCACGCGGAGGAGTTCGTCCTTGTTCGCGGGGAAGGAGACGTCCGTGACAGCGCGAATGACATCTTTGGTAGTGGTCTCCGTCATGGGTCCCGGGTTGCCAGCGGAGACCGCGCTATGCACGCGGACTCGCACCGGGGCCTCGGACGGAGCCGGCCGCCCGGACGGTCCTCAGTCGAACGTCTCGACGTACTCCTCGGTCGGTCCGAGCTCGGGTCGGCCAAGGAGGTCCACGCGCTCCCCGAACCGTTCCAGCTCGAGGATCGTGAGCGTGTTGGCTCCCGTGCGCAGGAAGGGCCCGGGAAGGTAGAGGGTGCGTTGCGGGCCGACCTCCCAGTAGCGCCCGAGCAGGTCGCCGTTGACCCACACGAACCCCTTGGCGAAGCCGGGCAGCGCGAGGAAGGTGTCGGCTGGTTCGTCGACCCGCAGTTCCGCGCGGGCGAAACCGGCCGGGCCGCCGGGCGGGGCGGCCGAAGCGGCGCGGTCGGTGTCCCGCGGCTCCCACTCGTCCAGCGGGAGGCGGCACATGGTCCACCCGTGGACGAGTCGGCGCTCCACCCGTACGCCACCGAGGATGCCCTTGCCCTGGCCCAGCAGCGGTCCGTAGTTGATCCGGCCCTGGTTCTCCACGAGCAGCTCGAGCCGGACCCGCCGCCCGCTGCCGGGCACGGTGAACGAGGAGGCGGTGCGTTCGAGCACCGCGTGCGGGACGCCGTCGACGAAGACCTGGGCGCGGTCGTGCAGGCCGGTCACGGTGATCTCCTGCTCGCCCCGCGGAAGGAGCGGGTGCGCGGTGTAGAGCACCAGTCCGGCGGACTGTCCCAGCTCCTCGAAGCTGAGGGGCGTCGGCGCGTGCACCGGCTCGGCGACCGTACGCAGCGCTTCCAGCAGCGCCGCCCGCCGGGTCACCGGCAGCGTCCTCGGCGACAGCACCGGCGGATCGGGAGGCAGCGGGCACGGTGTCCGCTCCTGCTGGGCGGTGACCAGGATCTCCCGCAGGGCGTGGAACTTCGGGGTGAGGGTGCCGTCCTCGGCCACCGGCGCGTCCGAGTCGTAGCTGGTGACGGTCGGCTGCAGACGTTCCCCGTCGTGGTTCGCGCCGGACCACAGCCCGAAGTTGGTACCGCCGTGCGCCATGTAGAGGCTGACCGATCCGCCCGCCTCGACGATCCCCCGGACGTCCCGCGCGGCGCTCGCGGGCGACCGTACGTGGTGCCGCTCGCCCCAGTGGTCGAACCAGCCGTTCCAGAACTCCGCGCAGAAGAAGGGCTCGTCCGCCCTGCGGGACCGCAGCAGGTCCGCGGCCTCGGCGGGGCGGGAACCGAACGTCGCCGCCGCCAACTCGTCGGGCAGCGTGCCGCCGTCGAGCATCAGGGACGTGGGTCCGTCAGCGGTGTAGCGAAGCTCGGTGATGCCGCGCTCGACGAGGGCGTCGCGAATCCAGCGGACGTAGTCCTGGTCGTCACCGAAACTGCCGTACTCGTTCTCAATCTGTACGGCCACGACCGGACCGCCCCGCCCGGCCTGCAACGTGGCCATCTCCGGGACGAGCGCGTCGAACCAGCGGGCGACCGCGCGCTGGAACGGCGGATGGCTGGTGCGCAGCCGCATGCCCGGCGTCCCGGTCAGCCAGCTCGGCAGTCCGCCGTTGTCCCACTCCGCGCAGATGTACGGGCCGGGCCGCAGGATGACGTCCAGCCCCGCCTGTTGGGCCAGCCGGACGTAGCGCGGTAGGTCGCGCCAGCCGTCGAAGCGGATGTCGCCGGGGTGACGCTCGTGGAAGTTCCAGGGGATGTAGGTGTCCACCGTGTTGAGCCCGAGGGCCAGCAGCCGCTCCAGTCGGTCCCGCCACTGCCCGGGGTGCACCCGAAAGTAGTGCAGCGAGCCGGACAGCACGTGGTGCGGGCGGCCGTCGCGTACGAACGTCCCGTCGGCGTGGGTGAGGGCGGCCGTGGCTTGACCGCTGTGGCTGACGGAAGTCGGGGAGGCCGGGGAGTTCAACTGACAGCTCCGACGGTCGTGCCCGCGCGCCAGAACCGCTGGAGCGCGAGGAAGGCGAGCACTGGGAAGGACGCGACACAGGCTACCCGGACCGCCGCGGGCAGCGGCCGGTCCGGCGGACGCCACGGCGCGGCCTCTCGTCCCGTCCGCGAGACGATCCGGCCACCGCCCGGCGACCCGCCGGTGGTGCCCGGGCCGGTGGCGCCAGGGCCGCTGTCCGGCGGTACCGGTGCGAACCAGGCCGCCGGACCCGCCTCGGACTTCCGGTCAGCGTGCGTCGCCGCGACCCGAAGCGGTGCAGGACGTCGAGAACTGGTGTGCACCGCGGTCCGGCACGCACTCCGCCTGGACGGGATTGCCGAAGTAGTCGCGTTTCCCGGGCGACGTCATGACCTTGCCGTTGGCCAGGGCGGAGGAACCGGCCTCGAGGTGGTAGCCGTCGGCATCGGTGCGCGAGGTCGCGGTGCCGGGGGCGGCGAGCTTCGGATCGCTTGTCACCTTGTGGGGGTCGGCCGGCTCACCGGGCGGGTGCTCGCCGTAGAAGACGTTCGAGTCGAAGTCCAGGGTGTCCGCGTTGACGTACCTCGCCTCCGAGGTGGCCACATGGAAGATGTTGTTGCTGAAGGCTGCGTTCGCCCCGGTCGAGCCGTTCGCGTTGTTGATGATGTCGACCGGCTTCGACAGGTAGAAGGTGTTGTTGTGGATCTGCGTGTTGGTGGTCTTGCCGCAGACCATGTCGAAGAGTTGCCCGCCGTCGTTCTGGCTGACGTTGTAGCGGACGATGTTGCCGTCGGTCGTGGACCCGGAGCCGTTGCACAGGAGGATGAAACCTCCCTCGTTGTCATGGCTGTAGTTGTACTGGTAGATGGTGCCGATGTTGGACTCGTCGACGTCCATCCCCTGGCCGTCGCAGGTGCTCTTGCCGCCGCTGACCTCGTTGTACTGGTACAGGGCATCGTTGGTGTTCCAGCCCCAGATGCCAGCGGCGCAGTGCTCCGGCTCACGCTCACGGAAACCGTCGACCGTGTTGTACTCGACCAGCGCACCCTCGGTGTGATGCGGCACGATCGCGTCGCCGCCGATGTCGGAGACATCGTTGCCGCGGATCACGACGTTCGTCTGTGGCGTCCATTTCCCGCAGGTCGAACCGCAGTTGGGGTTACCCAACTCCGGGCGTTCCATCCAGCGGGTCCAGAAGTGGATACCGTAGCGGTCAACGGTCCGGACGGTGTTGTCCACGATGGCCACGTCGTCGAACTTGGTGGGTGTCGTGTTGCCGAGCACCTCGAAGAAGACGCCGGCGCTGGCGTCGTCATCCTTCTTGGCCTTGTTGCCGTTGACATCGTGGATGTCCAGACCGCTGAGCAGGTAGTGCTTGCCCGTGCCGGAGTCGGAGCGGGTGATGTGCACGCCGCGTCGGGTGTCGGCGGTGTCCCCCTTGTTGGAGATCTCGAGGTCGCGAATCTCCCAGTACTGCTGGTTCGCGAGCCGGACCACGTCGGTCACCTTGCCTTCGCCGGCCAGCTTCGGCTTGGCTCCGGTGGCGTACGTGCCGACGGTGATCGGCTGGCCCTCGGTCCCCGAGCCCTTGGGGAACAGCTGCTGTCCGGCGCAGGTCGAGCCGCGCTTGAGAAGGATCGACTCGCCGGGCTGGAACGTGTGCGCGTTGACCTGCGCCAGGTTGTTCCAGGGCTGGTCCTCGCTGCCGTCGCCCTCGGCGTCGGCGCCGCAGTCCACGTAGAAGGACCGCGCCTGCTGGGCTTGTTCGGGCGCGGGCTCCTGTGCCTGCGCGGGGGCCATGGCCCATACGGAGGCACCGAGCAGGCACAGGGTGGAGAGAAGCAGAGTGGGTCTTCTTGCACGCACGACGGACTCCCAGCGTGATCGTCGGGCTTGGACGGGTCGGATGCCGGTGCGTGCGCGGCGCACCGGCAGTTGCGTAGCGAGACAGGAGACGTCAGATGTCTGCTCTTGAGAACCTAGAGAGGGGTGAAAGGACTGTCAAGTGCCCAGCCTGCTAGGCCACTTGATGCGGATTCGCGCCGGCGCCCGGAAACTGGCCTTCCGCCTCTGCCCGGCTCCTAGGGCGCTGGCTCCCGGGCCCGTCTGACGCAGCCACGGGAGCGGCGAGACCGCCGGTAGGCCCGGTGCTCCGTACGGGGCGGGTGCTCGACGGCCCGTCTTGGCTTCCTGGCTGCGGCTCGCCTACGCTGCGATACGAGGCGTAGCAGGCATAGGGGAGCAAGGTGGGCGACATCGCCACACCGCGGGCGGAGCGCAGTCCGGCCGCGACGCAGGTTATCGACTGGCGCCGGGCCCGATTGCTGCGTGGCGCCCGCATAATGGCGGGCGTGCTGGTCGTACTGTGCGTGATCGTCCTCGCGAGCGCGGGCACGGTGCGCGCCACGGTGTTGAGCCGCGGCTTCTATCAGGGCGTCCTGGACGAGGAACGGGCGTACGACCGGCTGTACGACGAGGTGCTCGTCGATCCCGAGTCCCAACCGGTGGCACGGAGCCTGCTGGCGCGGCTGCCGGTGCCGGAGGCGGTCGTGACGGCCAACCTCAAGACGGTGCTGCCGCCGGCGACCGTACGCGAGCTGACCGACAGCCAGGTTGCCGCGCTGCTCAGCTATCTCCGGGGGGACACCGAAGCCCTGAGTCTGTCGGTGGACCTCACTCCCGTGCTGGCCAATCTGAACGACCTGCTGCAGGTGCATCTGGGGGGACTGGCGTCCGGCGCAGGGGAGCGCAGTGAGGCTGATCTCGACGCGGCGCTGAAGGACCTGGACGACGCCCTGGACGACCTCGCGGCCGGCCGTAAGCCCGACCTGCCGCGGGTCGAACTCAGCGACCGGGACGCGGAGGACGCGAGTCGACTGCTGCTGTCCAGCGTGCCGAAGAGCGAACGGGACACGCTGCGGCCACAGGTCGAGGGCGCGCTCGCCGTCGGGGACGTGGCCACCGCTCTCGCGGCGGTCGGACCGCACCTGCCGGGCACCACGGCGGGCGAGGGTGACAGCAGGGCCAGCCTGGACCTGATCAGGATCACCGACGGCGGGCGGTGGAACATCGCGGAGGATCTGCAGAACTCGGGAGTGGGAACCGGACCGCTGGAGCGCGCTCGCGGTTTCACCCACCTCACGCTGCAGGTGCAGGTCGTCGCCGCGGTCACGGGAGCCACGGCGGTGGCCTTCCTGTGGTTGTTCGGTGCCCGGCGTCGGGTACACCGTCTGCGCAACCTCGGCACGCTGCTCACCACCGGTGGTGCCCTGACCGGTCTCCTCTTCCTGCTGGCCCGATGGCGCGCCGACTCCTGGGTATGGACGCCGCCGGGCTCGTGGCCGCCCTCCCTGGCCCACCTGGTCTCGGACCTGGAACGGACCGGCGCCCGCTCTTTCACCGAGGCCGGCCTCTTCGCCGCGCTCACTCCGCTGAGTGCGGGGCTGCTGCTGCTCGCCGTCTCGGCTCTGTGGGAACGGCGTGCCGCGAGCCGCCGGCTGGCCCCGCGCACTCGGCGTCTCCTGCTGGGTGGGGTCGGGGCGGCCGTCACCACCACGACCGTCCTGGGACCCGTCCTGGTGCCGACCGCGGCGACCGGTTCGACGCGGGTGTACTGCAACGGCTCGGCCGAACTGTGCGATCTGCGGTACGACCAGGCCGCGTACCTCGCTACGCACAACTCGATGTCCTCGACGACCGACAAGTTCATCAGTCCGCTGCAGGACGCTGACATCACCACCCAACTCGACAACGGCGCGCGGGCGTTGCTCGTCGACACCCACACCTGGGAGCGGAAGGACGAGATCGCCGAGCGCCTGAAGCTCTCCGAGTACGCCCCCGACATGCGGAAGCGGATCACCGGGCTCATCGACGAGGCCAGCCCGGCCAGACCCGGTCTCTGGCTGTGCCACGCGATCTGCCGTGCCGGAGCGGTACCGCTCGTCGAGACCCTGAGTGAGGTGGGCGAGTGGCTCGACGACAATCCCGGCGAGGTCGTCACCATGATCATCCAGGACCGCATCAGCGGCGATCAGACGGCTTCCGCCTTCCGCGAAGCCGACCTCGAACGCCTGCTGTACACGCCCGCCTCGGATCCGGGGGCGAACTGGCCCACCTTGGGGCAGATGGTGGAGGACAACTCTCGCCTGGTCGTCTTCGCCGAGAACGGCTCCGGCCCCGCCCCCTGGTACCGCAACTTCTACCAGTACGGGATGGAGACGCCGTACGCCTTCAAGGAGCCGGGCCAGATGAGCTGTGTCCCCCATCGCGGCGGCAGGAACAAGAAGCTGTTCCTGCTCAACCACTTCATCACGCACGGAGGCGGCAGCCGTATCGACGCCGGGGAGGTCAACTCCCGGGGCTTCGTACTGGACCGGGCGCGCCGCTGTGAAGCCGAGCGCCAACAGCCGGTGAACTTCGTCGCGGTGGACTTCGCCAACCTCGGCAGCGCGCGGGCCGCTGTCGACGCGCTCAACGCCGCGCGTACGCCCTGACCGCCCGGGTCGGCGGTTTCGCCGGGTCGCGGGCAGGCCCTCGCGTGCCTCGACGAGCGTCACCCGCCGCCCGGGGAACGGTGGCTCGTACGCCGTGCCCTCGCCCTTCACCCTCGCCCTTCAGGCAGAGGGGCTTGCGTGCCGGGGCTGCCCCGTGCTGCGGCCAACCCCCCTTGCTGAATACCACACGCACGGCCTGACCCCGCGCGCGTGAGATGGCAGTAGGCTCTGCGCGGGGCCGCTGACAAACGAAACGGGTGAGACCATGCCGTCCTCGTCAGAGACAGAGCTGGCGGCGCTGCTGGCGTCTCGAGCGCAAACATTGCAGAACCAGACCTCCGTCGCGCGCACGCTTCAGGAGGTGGTGGATCTCGCCGCCACCACCGTCGAGGGCGCGGACTTCGCGGGTGTGACGTTCCTTGGGCAGGACGGCAGGTTCGACAGCCGGGCGTACACCGCGACCCTGGTCATGCAGCTCGACGAGGCGCAGTACAAGTTGGGTGAGGGTCCCTGCCAGCAGGAGATGGCGGATGGTGACTCTCTTCGGTACATATCCGATATGTCCGCCGAGTTGCGCTGGCCGCGGTTCACCGAGCGGGCCAGGACACTGGGCGTGGGCTCGATGCTCGTCTGCCACCTGCCCAGTCCGAGCGGGACGATCAGTTCGCTGAACCTCTACTCCGTGAAGTCTCTCGCGTTCGACGCGTCCGCCCAGAACGTCGCCGCCATCTACGCCGCGCACGCCACGGTCGCGCTGTCCAACGCCACCGTGGTGGACAACCTGGCGAAGGCGATGGACAGTCGGCAGATCATAGGGGAGGCCACCGGAATCCTCATGGAGCGGTACCGCGTCACCTCTCCACAGGCCTTCGACATGTTGGTGCACGCCTCGCAGACCATGAACGTGAAACTGCGGGTGGTGGCCCGGCAGGTGACGAAGACCGGCATCTCACCGGGAGCCATGCGAGCGCACGAGTTCGACGATCCGATCGGCGGCTGAGGCGCTCCGGTCGCCCGTCGCCCTGGGTCGCCCGCCGCCCGGACGGAACGATCCGCAGGAGCTACGCTGCGGCAGGTTTCGAGCCCGGCCGGGCGGGCTACGCTGTGGGTGAGTGCTTCGATCAGCAGGCACCACACGGGAGTCGGCGCGCATGCGCGCCGCGCGTTCCGGGTGTCTGCGCTGCCGCTCCCGTCGTACGGAAGCACGATGGGAGGAGCACCCCATGGACGCCATACGATCCCGCGCACCTCACGCCCGGCACTCGCACCACGACGCCCCCGACACCGCCGCTGACCTCCAACGCCTCGCCACCATGCCCGAGGGCCCGGACCGGGACGCGCTCCGCGAGCAGATCGTCGAGGCGTGGCTGCCCATGGCCCGCCGTCTGGCCGGCAAGTTCCGTGGCCGCGGGGAGAACCCAGAGGACCTGGCGCAGGTCGCCGCGCTGGGGCTGTTCAAGGCGGTCGAGCGGTACGACCCGGAACTGGGCAAGCCCTTCGAGCCGTACGCCATCCCCACCATCATGGGCGAGATCCGGCGGCACTTTCGCGACAACACCTGGGACGTGTACGTCCCCCGTCGGGTCCAGGAGGCCCGAAACCAGGTGCGCCGCAGCCTGCGCAGCCTCGACGCCGGGGACGGCGGCTCGCCGAGCGTGTCGAGGCTCGCCGAGCACAGCGGCCTGTCCGAGGAGGACGTACGCACCGGGCTCGGCGCGCTCGAGAGCTACCAGTCCGCTTCCCTGGACGCTCAGTTGGGGACGGGGGAGGACGGCTACAGCCTGGTCGACACCCTCGGCTCGACGGACACCGGCATGGACGCCGTCGTGTATCGGGAGTCGGTCAAGCCGCGGTTGCGCAGGCTACCCCGACGGGAAGCGCACATGCTGTACCTGCGCTTCTTCCGTGACCAGACGCAGTCGCAGATCGCCGAGGAGCTCGACGTCTCCCAGATGCACGTCTCCAGGCTGCTGGCACGTACGTGTGCCCGGTTGCGCGCGGAGGTCGAGGACGAGGAGCACACGCCGGTCGCCGCCTGACCCGCTGCTGTGCCGCCGGCGAACGCCCGTGGTCCGCCGGCGGCACAGTGGCGGCTACGTCGGGTCGGACAGCGACCGCTTCAGCACCTTCCCCATGTCGTTCCGCGGCAGCCGGTCCCGGAACCGCACCTCACGCGGTCGCTTGTGCGGCGCGAGCTGCTTGGCGACATGCTCGGCCACCACCTCCTCGTCCGGGCGGTGTTCCGGGTCCGCGGGCACGATCCAGGCGATGACGCGTTCGCCGAGGTCCGGGTCCGCCTCGCCGGTCACCGCGGCCTCACCGACCTCGGGAAGCTCCAGCAGGACGTTCTCGATCTCGCCGGCGCCGATCTTGTAGCCGCCGCTCTTGATCAGATCCGTCGACTTGCGCCCCACGATCCGTACGCGTCCCTCGGCGTCCCGCGTCGCCACGTCGCCCGTACGGAACCAGCCGCCTTCCGCGAAGGCCGCCCGGGTGGCGTCCGGACGATTCAGGTACTCGGTGAACACCGCGGGACCGCGTACCTGGATCTCGCCGACACTCGCACCGTCCGACGGGACCCCGGGCGCTCCCTCCTCGTCCACGAGCCGCAGCTGCACGCTCGGCAACGGCACGCCCACCGTGCCCGCGGGTGCCGTGTCGTCCAGCCGCACGCTGGTGTTCATCAGGGTCTCGGTCATCCCGTAGCGCTCGATCACCCGCTGCCCGGTGGCCCGGGTGAGCCGCTCGTGGTCGTACGCCGGCAGCGCGGCCGAGCCGGAGACCAGCAGCCGGGCGCCGGCCAACGCCGCACGCAGCGGCGGATCGTCCCCGACGGCCTCGGCGAGCCGGTGGTACATCGTCGGTACGCCGAACAACATGCTGGCCTCGCCCGCGAGTTCCGCGGTCACGGTCCCGGTGTCGAACCGTCCGACATGGTGCACCCGACCACCTCGGCGCAGCGGGCCCAGCATCCCCAGGACCAGGCCATGCACGTGGAACAGCGGCAGGGCGTGCACGAGAACGTCCCCAGCGGTCCACCGCCAGGCGTCGGCGAGGTCGTCGAGCGTGTGCGCGATGGCCGTCCGGGAGATCACGACACCCTTGGGCGGTCCGGTGGTGCCCGAGGTGTAGATGATCAGCGCGGTGGTGTCCGCGGCCGGCTCCGCCGGCAGTGGCTCGCTGAGCGTACGGGGCGCTGCCGACACGTCCGTACGCGGCAACCCGTCGAGTTCCGGCGGCAGTTCGGCCTCGGCCTCGGCGAGGACGAGGTCCGGGGTGCTGTCCGAGACGATGTGCGCCAGCTCGCGTCCGCCGATGCGGGGGTTGATCGGCACGGCCGGCACGCCCGTGAGTAGTGCTGCGACCACCGCTACCGAGGTCTCCAGGCTGGGTGTCGCCCAGACCGCGACCCGCCGCGCGGACCCGACGCGCTCCGCCACCGCGTGTGCGGCTCCGGCGAGTTCGGCGTAGCTGAGGGCGCGCTCGCCGAACCGGAGCGCGACGTGTGGTGCGGGTTCGCGTAGTGCGGGGAAGAGCGGGATCACCCGTGCTCCTTCGCTCTCGGCCGGCCGGGGCCGGCGCCGATGGGGGACACGGTGCCCGGCCGGCACCGTCACGTCGTGCTTCCCGGCCGTGGGGCCGCGGCTCCGGTCCGAACGCGCCGGCTGGGGCCGGGCACGACCGACACGGGGACGTGGGAGGAGACGAACGACTCCGCGCACTCCACGGAGGCGTACCGTCCCACAGCCCCACGGGTCGGGCCGCCCCGCACCCGGCGGGACGTGTAGGGGCCGCACGGAAACCGTACGGGGACCAGCCTCTCACCCGGTGGCGGGCGGGCGGATGGGGGCCGCAGGTCACCGGCGGGCGGGCAGGGAGCTCAGCGTCGCGGGGGCGTAGGCCAGCGGATCGGCCCGCACGACGCGCACCACGGAGTGCGCCGCGCCCAGCACCGGGCCGTCGTCGCCAGCGCTGGAGAGCAGCACCTGCGGCGGCCCTTCGGGGGCGGTGCAGCGAGCGGCGAGTTCGGCCTCCAAGGGCGGCAGCAGCCAGCTGCCCAACCGCGCCAGCGCGCCACCCAGCGACACCGCCCCGGGGTCCAGGAGGTTCACGGCCCCGGACAGCGCGATACCCAGCGCGGTGCCCGCCTCACGCAGCGCGCGGCGGGTCGTCCGGTGTCCCTCCGCGGCCCGCTCGGCGAGCAGGGCGATCGGGTCGTCGTCCGAGGGGTACGGCAGTCCCGCGCCGCGTAGCAGCGCTCCCTCGCCGGCGTACTGTTCCAGACAGCCGCGACCGCCGCAGGGGCACTCTCGCCCGCTGGGGCGTACGGGGACATGCCCCAACTCGCCGGCGAAGCCGCGTACGCCCCGCAGCAGTCGCCCGTCCAGGACCACGGCACCGCCGATGCCGATCTCGGCGGAGACATGCACGAAGTCACTCGGCACCTGGCTGTGGCCCAGCCACAGCTCCGCGAGCGCGCCGTAGTTGGCCTCGTTGTCCAGGGTCACCGGGAGGGGCACGGTAAGCTCCGTAGCGGGGGCGACCGCGGGCCAGCCGAGGTTGGGCGCGCGCACCACGGTCCCGGAGCCCCGATCGACCAGTCCCGGCACGGCGATCGCCACCCCCGCGGCCCGCAGACCCGCCTCCTCGGCCTGTTCCGCGGCCTCCCAGAGCAGTTCGGAGAGCCGGCGTAGCACCGCGCGCGGGTCACTGCCGCGGTTGTCGGAGCACTGTTCGGCGCGTACACGTACCCGGCCGCTGAGGTCCACGGCGCAGACCGTGAGTCGGTCGACTCCGATCTCGGCACCGATGCCGCACGGGCCGCGTGCGGTCAGGGCGAGCGCGCTGCCGGGCCGGCCCACTCCGCCGGGGCGACCCGGGCCGAGCTCCACCAGCAGCTCGGCCCGCAGCAGTTCGTCCACCAGGGTCGACACGGCGGCACGGGTCAGGCCGATGTGCGTGGCGACCGACGCACGGGACGCCGTGCCCTCGTGTACGGCGACGGCGTTCAGGACCCGGGTGAGGTTGTGCCGTCGGATCTGCTGTTGCGAGTTGGGCTGGGTGTGGGGCTGAGCGGGACCGGGTTGCGCGGAACTGGGCACGGTGGCCGGCATCTCGTCACTCCGTGGGGGTGCGGTGGTCAGGGGCTGTCGCCGTACGGGCGGGCTGCCGCACCCGGGTTCGTGGCATCAGGGACGCGCGCCGCGCAGGAGTGTGTCGGCACCGGCGAGAGCGCTGGTCAACCGCTCCAGAGTAGGCTCGTCCCGGGGCACCGCCGGATAGGCCATGCCCGCGGCGGTGTCCCAGCGTCGCGCCACCGCCGCCGCGTCCTCCCCAAGCAGCAGGCCGGCGGCCTGTGCCGCGGCGCCCAGCGCGACCAGTTCCTCGGCGCGCGGCACTTGTACCGGGCGTCCGGACAGCCGCAGTACGGTCTGTCGCCAGGCGGTGCCCTTGGCGCCGCCGCCGATCAGTAGTAGCGGGGTCTCCGCGCCGCTCCTGTCCGCGGAGCGGGCGGCGTCGTACGTGCCGCCCTCGGCGCCGTCCTCTCCGAGGACCTGGTCCAACGCGCGCAGCAGGGCGAAGACCGCGCCGTCGTAGGCCGCCTGCAGGACCTGGCCGCTGTCCGTGTCGTGCCGCAGCCCGTGCAACAGCCCGGCGGCGTACGGCAGGTTCGGCGTGCGCTCGCCGTCCAGGAAGGGGAACATGGTCAGTTCGCCGCCGGTCGACACCTCCTCGCGGTGCACGTTCAGCAGGGCGGCGACCCGGTCCACCGCCAGCGTGCAGTTGAGGGTGCAGGCGAGCGGCAGCCAGCCGGTGCCGGCGTCGGCGAATCCGGAGACCGTGCCGCTCGGGTCGGCTGGGCGATGGTCGGACACGGAGTAGACCGTGCCGGAGGTGCCGAGGCTGAGCACGGGCTGTCCGGGTCGCAGGCCCAGGCCCACCGCCGCCGCCATGTTGTCGCCCGTCCCGGTCGCCACCAGCGTGCCCGCCGGGAGCGGGAGTTGGGGACGTACGGTGCCCGCGGCCTCGCCGTGTCCCAGCACCCGCGGCAGCAGCTCCGGGGGGAGCCCGACATGCTCCAGCACCCGTTCGTCGTACGTCTGCGAGCGGGAAGCCCACCAGCCGGTGCCCGAGGCGTCGCCGCGGTCGGTCGTGGCCTCGCCGGTGAGGCGCTCGGTGAGGTAGTCGTGCGGCAGACGCACGGCTCTGGTGGCCGCCACGCTCTCCGGCTCGTGCTCGCGCAGCCAGGCCCACTTGGTGACGGTGAAGGCGGGCGCCGGCACGCTGCCCATCCGCTCCGCCCATTCCCGGGGTCCGCCCAGCTCCTCGACCAGCCGGTCCCGTTGGGGCGCGGAGCGCACGTCGTTCCACAAGAGCGCGGGGCGCACCGGGCGACCGTCGGCGTCCAGGGTGACCAGGCCGTGCTGCTGGCCTCCTACGGAGATCGCGGAGACACGGTGCACGAGATCGCCGCACTGGTCCAGGGCGTCCCGGAGTGCCGTCCACCACTGCTCGGGGTCGGACTCGTGGCCGGGGCCGGGAGTCACCGTGTGCGGCGCCTGGCCCCGGGCGACGATCTCGCCGGTCGTGGAATCGACGATCAGGACCTTGGTGGACTGGGTGGAGCTGTCGACGCCGACGACGAACGGTCCCTCGGGTACGGCCACGGCCTACTCGCCCCTCTTTCCTCTTCGTGGTGGTGCTCGCATACTAGTTTGTAAAGGCTAATGACTAATGGAGTTGGGGCTTATGACGTACCAACCCGTCCAGGCGGACAAGTTCAGCTTCGGTCTGTGGACCGTCGGTTGGCAGGGCCGAGACCCCTTCGGCGACGCCACCCGCGCGCCCCTCGACCCGGTGGACGCCGTCCGCCGGCTCGGCGAACTGGGAGCGTACGGCGTCACCTTCCATGACGACGACCTCATCCCGCATTCCAGCACGGAGGCCGAACGAACCGCGCGGGTCCGGCAGTTCCGCCAGGCGCTGGACAGTGCCGGCATGACCGTGCCGATGGCCACCACCAACCTCTTCACGCATCCCGTGTTCAAGGACGGCGCGTTCACCGCGAACGACCGCTCGGTGCGGCGCTACGCCCTGCGCAAGACCATGCGCAACATCGACCTGGCCGCCGAGCTGGGGGCACGTACGTACGTCGCTTGGGGCGGTCGCGAGGGCAGCGAGTCCGGGGCCGCCAAGGACGTGCGGGCGGCACTCGCGCGGTTGAAGGAAGCCTTCGACCTGCTCGGCGAGTACGTCACAGAGCGGGGGTACGACCTGCGTTTCGCCCTCGAGCCGAAGCCCAACGAACCGCGTGGTGACATCCTGTTGCCCACCGTCGGGCACGCGCTGGCATTCATCGAACGCCTGGAGCGGCCGGCGCTGTTCGGGGTGAACCCGGAAGTCGGGCACGAGCAGATGGCGGGGCTGAACGTGCCGCACGGCATCGCCCAAGCCCTGTGGGCCGGCAAGCTCTACCACATCGACCTGAACGGGCAGTCCGGTGTCAAGTACGACCAGGACCTGCGCTTCGGCGCCGGTGACCTGCGGGCAGCCTTCTGGCTGGTGGACCTGCTGGAGAGCGCGGGGTACGACGGGCCGCGGCACTTCGACTTCAAGCCGCCGCGCACCGAGGGCCCGGAGGGAGTGTGGGACTCCGCGGCGGGGTGCATGCGCAACTACTTGATCCTCCGGGAGCGGGCCGCGGCCTTCCGCGCCGACCCGGAGGTGCGGGAGGCACTGCGGGTGTCCGGGCTGGACGAACTCGCCCGCCCCACGCTGGACGTGGGCGAGACACCGACGGCGCTGCGCGCGGATCGCGCGGCCTTCGAGGACTTCGACCCGGAACGTGCGGGGGAGCGCGGCATGGGCTTCGAACGACTGGATCAGCTGGCGATGGACCACCTGTTGGGTGTGCGCGGCTGACAGGCGACGCCACCCGGGTCGCCCGTACGCCTCCACCACGGTTGGCCGGCGGACACGCCGCGGTCCGCCAGCCAACCGTCGGCACCGGACCGGCCGGGCGGGTGACGCGAGGCCGGTCACCCGCTAAGCCACGATCACTCGGAGAGCTGTGCCGCCGCCGGGTCCAGCACCCGGGAGAGGAACTCCCTGGTACGCGGCTGCTGCGGATCACCGACCACCTGAGCCGGCGCCCCCTCCTCCACGATGACCCCCTCGTCCATGAACACCACACGGTCCGCGACCTCGCGCGCGAAGCTCATCTCGTGGGTGACCACCAACATGGTCATGCCCTCCCGGGCGAGGGTGCGCATGACGGCCAGCACGTCCCCGACCAGCTCCGGGTCGAGCGCCGAGGTCGGTTCGTCGAAGAGCATCAGCTCCGGCTCCATCGACAGGGCCCGGGCGATCGCCACCCGCTGCTGCTGTCCGCCGGAGAGCTTCGAGGGGTAGGCGGACTCCTTGTCGGTCAGTCCGACGCGCTCCAGGTTGTGCCGCGCGGTCCGTTCCGCCACCGCCTGGTCCCGGCCCAGCACCCGGCGTTGGGCGATCGTGAGGTTGTCCAGCGCGGTCAGGTGCGGGAAGAGGTTGAAGGACTGGAAGACCATACCGATGCGGCGGCGTACCCGGTCGATGTCCACGTCCGGGTCGGTGACCTCGGTACCGGCGACGACCACCTTGCCGGAGGTCGGCTCCTCCAGCAGGTTCACGCAGCGCAGCAGGGTCGACTTCCCGGAACCAGACGGTCCGATGACACAGACGACCTCGCCGCGCCGGACGTCCAGGTCGATGCCGCTCAGCACCTCCAGCTCGCCGAAGGACTTGTGCAGTCCCTCCAGCCGGATGGCCTCGGCGGCCGGCGCCTCCGGGCCCTTGTCCAGCTTCGTGATGTTCTCTGCCATGTCCCTCACCTGGCCTTCGCCGTACGGGCCTCCAGCCGGCGCACCAGGTGCCCCAGCGGGAGGGTGATGACCAGATACAGCAGCCCGGCGATCAGGATCGGGGTCAGGCTGCGATTCTCGTTCAGCGCGTCCCGGCCGAACTTGGCGAGTTCGTACTGGGTCAGCGACAGGCCCAGCAGGTAGACCAGCGAGGAGTCCTTGGTCAGCAGGATCAGCTCGTTGGTCAGCGGCGGGAGCACGATCCGGAACGCCTGCGGGATGACGATGGAGATCATCGCCCGGCCCTGCGACATCCCGAGCGAACGTGCCGCCTCGAGCTGGCCCTTGGGGACCGCCTGGATTCCGGCCCGGATCGTCTCGGCGATGTAGGCCGCGCCGACCAGACCCAGGGCGAGCATGACGGTGGCGTACTGGTTGATGGCGACCTGGAAGGCCAGCGGCACGCCGAAGCCCAGCGCGATGAAGACGAGCAGCGCGGGGACGCCACGGAAGAACTCGATGTAGGCGATCGACAGCCACCGGTAGGGCGGCACCTTGGACAGCCGCATCAGTGCCAGCACCAGGCCGAGGGCTAGCCCGAAGGCGAAGCCGAGCGCGGTGTAGATGACGGTGTTGAGCAGCGCGGTGGTGACGATGTCCGGGAACTGGTCCTTGGCGACTTCGAGGTCGAAGAACGCGCGCTGGATCTCGCCCCAGTTCGCGGCGAACGCGAACACGAGCACCACGAGCGCGAGCACGCCGTACTGCACCGTGCGTATGAGCTTCGCCCGCTGGCGCCGGGAGAGCTTACTTGTCACTGTTCGCTCCCTCGGGGGCCTTGCCGAACCACTTCTTGTAGATCTTGTCGTAGCTGCCGTCCTTCTTGGACTTCTTGAGCACCGAGTTGATCTCCTTGCGCAGCGCGTCGTTGCCCTTGCGGACGCCGATGCCGTAGTGCTCGCCGGTGTCCATCTCGGTGGTGACCTCGGTCTTGTCGTTCTGCTTGACGTAGTCGAAAAGCACCCCGTTGTCGTTGATGGCCGCGTCCACCTGCCCCGTCTTGACCGCGGTCAGCAGCAGCGCGAGGTCCTCGAACTGCACCAACTCGACGCCCTTGGCGTTCTCCTTGGCGTAGGTCGCTCCCGTGGTGGCCTGCTGGACACCGAGCTTCTTGCCCTTGAGGTCCTCGAAGGAGTCGTACTTCTTGCCCTTCTTGACCAGGAGAGCCTGGGTGGCGTCGAAGTACGGATCGCTGAAGTCGAGGTTCTTCTTCCTGGTGTCCGTGATCGTCATGCCGGCGGCGGCGAGGTCGCACTTGTTGGCGTTCAGATCCTCACCGGACTGAATGCCCTCGAACGGCGTGTCCACGATCTTCTGCTCGACGTCGAGCGACTTGGCGACCAGGTCGACGATGTCCACGTCGAAGCCGACGATCTCGTCGTCCTTCTTGACCTGGAACGGTTCGTACGGGAGGTGCGTGCAGGTGGTCAGCTTGCCGGGTTCCACCAGCGAGACTTCGGACCCGTCGCCGCCCGTGCTCTCGGTGCTCGTGCACGCGGTGGTGGCGGCCAGCAGTCCCACGGAGAGGGCGGCGGCCACGAGAGACAGCGACCTGCGTGACGTACGGGGGGATGACACAGTTCCTCCAGAGGGTGGATGCCTCGGCTTTCCGACCGACCGGTGTCGATCCGACAAGATCGGTAAGTTGCGCTGCATACTGCCATCGGCACCGCTGTCTGTCCCGGGCGGGCAGGTTGCGACCGCATAACGCTCGCGCCGGAAGATCGCAGCTCAGGCTGCGCGAGGCAGGCAAAGAGGCGGGTCGGAGCCGAGGTGTCCGCCAGCTTCGGCTGAGCGTCGCCCGCTCGCTGTCGCAGGCTGACCGGGCGCTCACGCCGTCATGCTGGCAGTGCGTAGGTGCTACCGGTGCGAGACCTCCCTCGGTCAGTCAACCGTACGGTCGCACGGCAGCTCGGCCCACACGGCGTGGCCCTGCGCGTGCTCGTCGGGCCTTATCCCCCATTCGTCCGCCAGTACGCTGACCAGCAGCAGCCCTCGGCCGTTCTCGCCCTCGGTGTCCACCGCGTTCGCACCGCACGGCCGCTGGAGTGGTTCCCCGCCGCCCTCGTCCGTCACCTCCAGGCGCAGCCGCACCCCGATCACCCACAGCTCACAGCTGACCTTCTCGCTGTCCGTGTGCCGCACCGCGTTGGTGAACAGCTCGGAAACCAACAGCTGCGCGTTGTCCCGGGAGTCCGCGGCGACGCCCCACTCACGCAGCCGCTCCAACACCAGGCGACGCGCCTCGGAGACCGAGGCGTCGAGAGCCGGCAGGTGGAACGCGTCCCTGAGCGGGCGCGCGACGCTCGGTGCGACGCTGCACTCGACGGGGAGCGCCTCATGGGGGGAAGCCACCAGGACACTATGCGGCCCGGGGCCGGCGAATGGCAAGGAACAGGTTGCAAATTACGGAATCATACCCGGCACTCTGTCGTTGTCATATGCGGCCCTGTCAAACTCCTTTTGTGCGAGGGGAGTTGACGACCGTTGAGGGCACCGTGAACCCGTTCGGGCGGAACCGCTCCCCTCATTGCACACGGGATGCTGGGTCAGTGATTACTGAAATTACGGTAGAAATCCGACCCCTTGTACGAACGTGCAGGGCACGTCCCGGATGCGAGGCGTGGCACGGCCCGCCCGGTGGACGGAAAGGGGCAGCGTGCCGACGAATTCCCGTGGGAATTACTCCCGCCTGCGGACTCGCCGTGTGTGGATCGGATCGCGGAATGTGTCGGCATCACCCGGTGAGGAGTCGCCGGAGTTGGCGCGGAAGCCTGCCGGGGTCGTCCCGTTTCGACCGGCCCGCGAACTCGGTTGCCCCGGCGGCTACGCCCTCCGCCCCGGGGTCACCCTTGATCGCAGTGTGTGAGGAAGGCATGACAGAATGGGTTCATGTCGTTGCCGCCTCCGCCGAGTCAACCACCCATCCAACCGCCGCCCGGTCAACCGCCGTTCCACAATTACCCGCCGCCGCCCGGCGGTCCCGGTCCCATGGGTGGTTTCGGTCCGCCCGGGTCGGGAGGTTTCGGGCCTCCGGGCAGCGCACCACCCCCTCCGCCGCCGGGTGGTAACGGCCGGCGGGCGGTGGTCGCCATCGTGATCTCCGCGGTGGTGGCCGTCGCCCTGATAACCAGCGCGGTGCTGGTCTTCCGGGGGGACGGCGGAAGCACGGAGGCGGGAGGCTCACCCACCCCGACGACGACGGAGAGCTCCGCTGAGCCGCTGCCCACCGACAGCGGCGAGCCCGAGGACTACCCCCCGGACGACTACCCGACGGACGACTATCCGACGGAGGAGGAGAGTCCTCGGGACTTCGAGGACATCATGCCGACTCCCTCGGACGGCCCCAGGCCGGCCTTCCAGATGGACGTCGGGGACTGCTTCGACATCGCGGAGGGGCAGGGACAGGGCGAACCGGTGGAGTGCTCCGCCGCACACGACGCGGAAGTGGTGCACCAGGAGAAGTTGGACAAGGAGTACGACACCGACTCCGCCGTGCGGGAAAGGGCGGACGCACTGTGCGAGGGACCGATGCGGGACGCGGCACAGGGCGAATCCACGGTCGGCGGCACCTTGGTGCAGTACCCGAAGGCATCCGGTGTGCGGATGGGCATGCGCACGGTCACGTGCAGCCTCACCGCCGGCGAGGGACAGAAGCTGTACGACGCGCTCTGACGGTTTGTCACCCGCTGCGGAGCATTGTCCGGTCTGCGGTCGGGGAAGAAGCCCGACATTAGGTGTGCGCGCTGTCCGCGTACTTCTCCAACTGCCGCCGTGCTGCTATTACTCGTCACGTCAGAAGCTCTCTCCTGTGACCGATGAGAGGCGCACGTGAAGCTGCAAAGATGGGCTACCACAGCGACCACCGCGACCGTTTTCCTGGGACTCACCACCACCGGGGCTGTCGCTGCCGACGCGGCGGAGGCAGCCCCTTCGTATGTCGCACTCGGCGACTCGTACTCCTCCGGCGTGGGGGCCGGTGACTACGATCCCGACAGTGGAGATTGCAAACGCAGTCCCAACGCCTACCCGGAGTTGTGGAGTGCCGAGAACTCTCCCAGCTCCTTCGACTTCACCGCTTGCTCCGGCGCCGTCACCGACGATGTGATCGCCAATCAGCTCGGCCCCCTCGACAGTTCCACCAGTCTGGTGAGCATCAGCATCGGGGGGAACGACGCCGGATTCGCCGACGCCATGCAGACCTGCGTACTCCAGGGCGAAAGTGCCTGCCTGACGCGCATGGACGAAGCCAGCAACTACGTGTCCAACACCCTCCCGGGGAAGCTGGACGCCGTCTACTCCGCCATCTCCGAGAAGGCTCCCTCCGCTCAGGTCGTCGTGCTGGGATACCCCAGGATGTACGAACTGAACGGCAGTTGCTCGGTGGGCCTCAGCGAGGAGTCACGCGCCGCCATCAACGGTGTCGCGGACCAACTGAGCGACGTGACCTCGAAGCGCGCCGCCGACCATGGCTTCGACTACGGCGACGTCCGGACCAACTTCACCGGCCACGAGATCTGTTCCGCGGACGAGTGGCTGCACAGCGTCACCTTCCCGATCGGTGACTCCTACCACCCCACCGCCGCCGGTCAGTCCGGCGGCTACTACCCGGTCCTCGAGGGCCTGGCCTGAGCTGGACGAGCGAGTTCCGGTAACGCCCACGGGCGGTTTCCTCCGGGAGTCGGTGGAGTGCCGACTCCGGCCGGCACCCCGGAGCGCGTCGCGGCGCGGTAGCGCGACGCGCTCCGACGGTGTCGCACCCGACCCCCGTCACGTGTCGCCCGTCGCGCTCAGCGAGGCGTGCGGAGCAGCGCCAGCGCGGTGGCGGGGTCCGCCTCGGAGGACCCGGCCGGCCACCACGCGCCTCCCTCCCAGCGGTACGGCCACCAGCGCCCCCGCGGTCCGTAGCGCAGTTGCACCTCCTCGCCCACCACCGTCCAGTGACTGCCGTCGACGCGCAGTGCGGGACGGCCCTCCGCCTCCGGCCACGCCGTGGCCACCTGGGCACGGGCCCGAGCCGAGGCCTCCGCCGACGGCCGCCAGTCGCCCTCGAGTACGGCCAGTGCTCGGCGCCCGCCGAACTTCCACGCACGCACGGCCCTGTCGAGCCCGACCCGGCTGCGCCCGCTGCCGCTGGCCAGCCGGGCGGCGATCCGTTCCTCGGGGTCCAGCGCGGCCAGTCGTACGGCGTCCTCCGCGGGCGTCAGCGGCGCTTCCGGAGGGTTCCGGGCATGCTCGGGCGTGAGCGCGTCACCGAGTGCCCGGTGAGCCCGTACGGCGGCGGCCCAGGCCAGGAACTCGAGCGCCGTGACGTCCACGCCGGCCTCCGACGGGGGCGGCGAACCGCCGCTCAGCACGGGCGGCCTGCCGGGTGCGGACACGGGCGGTGGCAGGGAGGGGAGGGGCGGCAGGATGGCGCCGAGGACGAACGCCTCCTCGGCCGGAACTCCCGGTTGGTCCGCCGGCGTTTCCCTTCCGGAGGAGTCAGCCGCGCCGGTCGCGTACGCACTCACCCCTCCGGCGACCGCGCCGAGGTCGTCGGGACGCTTGCCGGGCTCGGCCGACGCGCGTGTCTGCAGCTCGGCCAACAGGGCCCGTTCACCCCGGCCCCGTAGCAGCAGAAGCGTCAGCGGACTCTGGTCCAGCACCCGCGCCACCTGGTAGCTCAGCGCGGCGGTGTGCGGGCAGTGGTCCCAGGCATCGCAGGCACACTCGGGCTCCAGCTCGCCGATACCGGGCAACAGCTCCACGCCGGCGTTCGCGGCGTCCTCGATCAATCGGGGTGGCAGGTCCTGGTCGAGAAGCGCCGCCAGATGCCCGGCCTCTCCCGTGATCACTTCCAGCAGCAGCTCCCAGTCCGAGTCGGGGAGTTGCCGGACGAGCACGTCCGAGCGGTGGGGTGTGCCGTCCCGGTCACGTACGACCGCGGTGATCCGCCCCGGGCGTACGGTCACCGCACCCACCGCACCCTGGCGGGCGTGGCGTCGTCCCCGGCGAAGCTGTTCCGCCTCCAGGGCGGTGTCCTCCAGCGCGCGCAGCCAGGCCTGGCCCCACCACGTACGCGCGAAGCCCTGGCCACGGGCGGGCGGTAGTGCCTCGAAGGTGCGCTCGTCATCGGTCAACGCGCGCTCCCCTCCGACAGTGGCCGGGATTCGCGCAGGCTGACGAGTTCCGCCAGCGCGGCGTCGGAGAGTTCGGTCAGGGCCGACTCCGGCGTCTCCAGCACGGCGTCGGCCAACGCCTGCTTCCGTTCCAGCATGGTGGCGATGCGATCCTCGATGGTCCCCTCCGTGATCAGTCGGTGCACCTGTACCGGGCGGGTCTGCCCGATGCGGTACGCCCGATCGGTGGCCTGCGCCTCGACCGCCGGGTTCCACCAACGGTCGTAGTGCACGACATGGTCGGCGCGGGTCAGGTTGAGGCCGGTGCCGGCCGCCCTGAGCGACAGCAGGAACACCGGCACCGTGCCGTCCTGGAACTCGTTCACGAACTTTTCCCGCCTGGCGACCGGCGTACCGCCGTGCAGGAGCCTGGTACGGATTCCCCGCTCGGCCAGGTGCTCCTCCAGCAGCCGGGCCAACTCGACGTACTGGGTGAAGACCAGTACTCGGGAGTCCTCCGCCAGCAGCGTGTCCAGGAGTTCGTCCAGCAGCTCGAGCTTGCCGGAACGACCGTCCAGGGCGGGTTGTTCCTCCTTGAGGTACTGCGCCGGGTGGTTGCAGATCTGCTTGAGCGCCGTGAACAGCTTGACGACCCGGCCGCGTCGGGCGAGTCCGTCAGTGCCGGCCAGCCCGGCGAGCCCGTCACGCACGACGGCCTCGTACAGCCCCACCTGTTCCCTGGTGAGCGCCACCGCGCGGTCCGTCTCTGTCTTGGCGGGCAGTTCGGGCGCGATGCCGGGGTCGGTCTTGCGGCGGCGCAGCAGGAAGGGTCGTACGATCCGTGCCAGCCGCTCCGCCGCGGCCTGGTCGGTTCCGCTCTCGGCGGCGTCGGCGTAGCGGTGGCGGAACGTACCGAGTTGGCCGAGGAGCCCCGGGGTCGTCCAGTCGAGAATGGCCCACAGTTCGGAGAGGTTGTTCTCCACGGGAGTGCCGGTAAGCGCGACGCGGGCGCCGGCGGGGAGGGTACGCAGCTGCCTCGCGGTGCCGGAGAACGGGTTCTTGACGTGCTGAGCCTCGTCCGCGACGACGAGTCCCCAACGATCACCGGGGGGTTGTGCGAGGGTGGCCGCGTCGCGCCGCATGGTGCCGTAGGTGGTGAGTACGAACGGCGCGCCTCCCGACTCCACGGCGGACTCGAGGTCCTGGGGAGAGCGCGTCGGCCCGTGGTAGCGGCGCACCGGAACGCCGGGCGCGAACCTCTCGATCTCCCGCTGCCAGTTGCCGAGCATGGAGGCCGGACAGACCACCAGGGTGGGCCCGGCGGTGTCGCACTCGCCCTGCCGGTGCAGGTGGAGCGCGATCAGGGTGATCGTCTTGCCCAGCCCCATGTCGTCGGCGAGACAGCAGCCCAGCCCCAGCGAGGTCATGCGGCGCAGCCAGTCAAGACCGTGCAGTTGGTAGTCGCGCAGGGTGGCGGCGAGAGCGGCGGGTTGCGGTGTCGGTTGGTCCACGTCCGTTGCGCCCGCGTGTGCCGCCGTCAGCTGGTCCCGCAGCTCGCTGAGCCAGCCCGTGGTTTCCACCGGAAGCTGTTCGTCCTGCTCCCCGGCCGTTCCGGTCAGTACCGGAGCGAGTGCCTCCACCACGTTGAGCTGCCGATCGCGACGCCGCTGGGCACGTCGTAGCGACTCCGGATCGATCAGCACCCACTGGCCACGCAGCCGTACCAGCGGACGACCGGCGGCCGCCAGCCGATCCAGCTCGGCCCGGGTCACGTCCTGGTCGCCGATGGCGAACCGCCAGCTGAAGGCCAGTAGGGAGGAGCCGGACAGCAATCCGTGACCGGAACCGTGCGTGCCGGGACGGGCGGGCCCGGGCGTGCCCGCCGTGGAAACGTCGTCGCTCTCCGGACCGACGACGGCGCGTGTCGTCAGTGTGTGGACGAGCTTCGTGGGCCAGTGCGTGGCGAGGCCGGCGGCTTCCAGCGCCTGTTGGGTCGCGGGACGCAGGAGTTCGGCGGCCTCCTCCTCGGAGAGCTCGACCGCGTCCGGGACCGGACTGGACAGCAGCGGTGTGAGCGGCTCCCAGACGCCAGCCGCCCTTCGCAGGGTGAGCAGGATGTCCGCACGTGCTCGCGGGCCGAGGTCCGCCGCCAGGAGTGAGCCGCCCGACCACACCTCGGCGGCGTCGGCGACGAGCGTCGGGTCATGCGGACTGTGCAGTTGGAGCACCGCCCGGAAGAGCGCCGGCTCGTGCTCCTGGCTCTCCTGGCCAGCTGTGTGCGCTGGGTGCTCGTCTTCGGTTCCGTCCGCGTGGTCGTCGTCCCGGAGCGGTGCTTGGGTCGCGCTGCCGGTCGGGTCTCCGGTGAGCCCGGCGACCTCGACGCGTAGGGCGAGTCGCAGGCCGGTGTCGTGCCCAGCGGCCACCTCGGTTGCCCAGCCCCGCAGCTCGGGCAGCGGTCGGTCGGCCGCGCCCGCGTAGGGGGAGCTGCCCGTGGCCAGCACCGCCGCGGGACTGCGGGGCAGTCCGTCGGCCACGGCGTCCATGAAGCCGCGTAGCAGAGTCGTCGGCTCGGGGAGCCGTGTGGGATCGCTGTCGGGCAGGGGTACGGCGTGGGCGTGCGGCGGCATCGCCGCCGCCAGGTCGCGCACCTGTGCCAGATCGGTGGAGGTCAGCGGACCCAGCCGCCAGGAGTCGCGTCCCTCGGGAGTGAGCCCGGGCAGCAACAGCCCGCGGGCCACGAACCGCAGTGCCAGCACCGTGGCGAAGCCCCAGAAGCCCGCCGCTCCTTCGGGACGTGTGGCGCGAGCTCTGGTGAGGACGGGGAGCGCGTCCGGGACCGTCAGGCGCTGGGCGGGCATGGAACGGACCCGGACCGTGCCGTCCGGGTCGGAGAGCGCGAGTGGCAGTGACGTGAGGTTTTCGGCAGAGCCCGGCGGGGCCCCGTCCGGACGCCAGAAGGCGACACGACTGGCGCTGGGTTGCTCACCGGGCAGGAAGACCGCGGCACAGTGGACCAGCTCAGGACATGTGTGTGGCGTGCTGGGTGCGGACGGGCGGGGCACGGCGCTCCTCCACTCCTCAAATTTGATTAGACGGTGTGGGCTGGCGAGAGTACCTGACCGGAACAGCCGGGAGAAACATGCCGGACAACGGGTAGGAACGCGACGAGCGCGGAAGGCGTTGAATGAAGAAGAACGGTGACACCCGCCGTCGCGGAGGAGGAGCCCAGATGACGAACAGCGGAAAGGTCGCATTGGGAGGCGTGGCCGTTGGCCTGCTCCTGTGGTATCTGACGACGTTCTGGATCGCTCTACTGGTGATCGTCGGCGTTCCCGTGGCGGCGTACCTCACTCTCGACCCCAGCCAGCGCGCGCGGTTGCGCAGAGTCCGGCGCAAGGAGTTGGGGCGCTGACCTGTGCGCTGTCCGTCACCTGCCGGGGTGCCGGTCAGCTGGGTCTGCGGCCGGCCTGGCACGAGTGGGTGGAGCGTGTGGTGACTCAGGCGGCCGGGCGTACGGCGATGTCGTCGAGCGAGCGTAGAAGCATGGGCAGCTGAGGGCCGCGGCCCACCGGCAACACCTCACCCGGCTCGTCGTCCAGGAGCACGAACGCTATGTCATCGGTGCGTGCGACGACGCTCCAGCCAGGCCCGTCGATGCGGAGCGTGCGGGAGTCCTCGGAGGCGAAGGCGGAGCGGATTCTGCCCGGTGGCGGAGGGGCGTCCAGGTAGCCAGCCAGCTCCCGCAGCACCTTGCGTACGGGGCTGTCGACGAGAGCGGCATCGGGGCCGGCCGCCTCGGGGTCTGCTGGCTCGGGATCGGGCTGGACGAGGGTCACGTCGTCGGTTTCCACCTGAGCCCGCCAGCTCGCCCATTGCAGAGCGATCTCGTCCGCACCCAATCGGCGCTGCTCAGGGCCCCAGACCTCGGCGTTCGGAGGTGTGAGGACGTGGAGTGGCTCTCCCCACGGGTCGGTTTCCGGTGGCGGGTCGTGAGGTGGTGGGACACCAGGCGTGGAGACCGCCACAGCGAGCGGCCAGCCGGGGAGAGTCCCGGTCACGGTGCGCTCGTTCGGCGAGAGGTCGTACTCCATCCCGCAGTCCCAGGCGGCGACGGCGCAGGCGACGAGCGTGACGTCCTCGGTGACCACCGTCCATCGGGCGCCGTCCTGATCCTGCCCCAGCACCAGGCCGTACCCGTCGGGGCGGGGGGCAAGCCCCAGCGCGTCGCAGGCTTCCGGATAGTCGTCCCCCAGCACGCTCGGGAACTGCGCGGGAGTGAGGAGCACGGCCGTCAGTACGAAGAGCGCGTCTTCCGTTTCGGCGCGCTGGCCATCGTTGGTCTCGACGTCGTTGGTGGTCACGCGGGATCGATCCC
This sequence comes from Streptomyces oceani, assembly GCF_001751245.1. Classification (GTDB taxonomy): domain Bacteria; phylum Actinomycetota; class Actinomycetes; order Streptomycetales; family Streptomycetaceae; genus Streptomyces; species Streptomyces oceani. The sequence continues at coordinate 12,881 of NZ_LJGU01000136.1, read as the reverse complement.
TTCTGGGCACAGGGTTCGCAGCACTCTAACTCCGGGGTCACCGGCGGGGTAGGGCGTGCCCTCGGGTCGCGGCCCTCGTGGATGGCTGGGCGACTTGGCCTTGGCTCGGTTTCCCAACTGCCCCGCCCGACACACCCGTAGTGTCCGTTACTCTCCTGTCATGCGCGGAATGGCTGTGCCAGGGTCGTAGTTCCGCTTTGGCCCCGGGAAGAGGTTGCCGACCGTACTGTCATGGGTAAGGGTGGCACGGCAGCTGCTGCGGAGAAGGGGGTACGGGGAGATGGCACTGAGCTCTGGGCTCGACTGGTTGTTGGACGACCTCATACAGCGGGTCTCATCCGTCCGGCACGCGCTGGTCCTTTCCAATGACGGACTGGTGACGGCGAAGAACCAGGAGCTGGACCGGCCGGACGCCGAGCACCTGGCGGCTGTCTCCTCCGGCCTGCACAGCCTGGCCAAGGGCTCCGGTGAGCACTTCCGAGTGGGTCGGGTGCGGCAGACGATGATCGAGTTCGACCAGGGTGTCCTCTTCGTCACGGCGGCTGGGGAAGGCAGCTGCCTGTGTGTGCTCGCGAACGCGGAAGCAGACATCGGACAGGTGGCGTACGAGATGACGCTGCTGGTCAATCGGGTCGGCGAACACCTGGGTGTGGGCTCGCGGAACACGCCCTGAGGAAGGGCTCGGCAGCTGCCGGAAAGGTTGGAGCGTCCGGCAGTGGGTGAGCGGCACCCTGTGCAGGGCGCACGCTCATGCCCGGCGTCCGACTACGTGGTCATCGGGCGCCAGCCTCGGGCCGCTCCCTCCTCCGCCTTGCCGGACTAGGGCCCCGACGCACTCCCTCTCCCACTCACCTACTGCCGGACGCCGTTATCCACAGGGGCTTGGAGGGGGGCTCGACCCGGCATAGCTTGACTACTCACAGTGATGCGGTGAGTTCGAGGGGATGATTGATGTGCCGGAGACCGTCTCCGCTCGGCAGGCTGCCCAGGAGTTGAGGCTGCGGCCTCAGGAGTTCGCCCTGGCCGTGCAGCTCTTGGAGGTGCCCACGATTGCCGGGGGTGGACAGCAGCGCAGGGTGCCCGTCGCGGCCCTGGAAGCCGTCAAGAGTTCCCCGGGATTCCCGGATGACCTGCGACGGCGGTTGCGAGAGGTCAGCGCGGTCGGAGGTGCCCGGGCCAGCCAGGTTCCATCGGCTGGCGCGTGGAGGCTGCTTCCGCCCCGTGCGATTTCGGATCAACCGCCACCGCGTGGTGACGTGGAGTTACCTGGCGCATGAGCTGGAGTTGTTCCGCGTGCGGCGACCGGATCTGCTCAGCGGTCCGTTGCCGGCGCCCCTGCGCGCGGTCCTGAGCGAGGGCGCGGATTTCCGTCCACGACACTGGCGGAGCAGGCGCATCGCGCAGCTCGGTCGATTGGCCCCGGGGCCGTGGGCACGTGCGGCGGCACGAGCAGCGGTGCTCGACGCTGACACGCTCCTGCAGGCGGTGCCGGATTCTCGTGAGCGGGCCCGTCTGATCTGGCTCCGACCGGACTTCGCCGATGGACGTTCGACGTCGCGTGCGATGCGTGACGCCATCGCTGAGCTGAGCGTGGCTCACGCGGGGGAGGAGATGCTGTGGCATCGCTTGCTGCTGTCCGCGGACTTGGAGGACGCTCGCGAGGCGGTCACGGCCCGCGTGGGGCGGTCCCGCCATGCCCCTCATGCCCCTCATGCCCCCCATGCCCCTCATGCCCGCCCTGCCCGAAGGCCCGGGGGATCGGGCCCGACCCCCGGGCGGATGGTGGGCGGACCGGGGTGCCGGCCTCGGGGGAGAGGGGCCGCCGTTATGCGTTGCGACGTGGGCCGAGGTGTCTGAAGAGGCCCTCTTGCATGACGGACACGATGAGTTGCCCTGACCGGTCGTAGATCTGACCCCTGGCCAAACCACGGGCTCCGGTGGCGATAGGCGACTCCTGTTCGTAGAGAAACCACTCATCGGCACGAAACGGCCGATGGAACCACATGGCGTGATCGAGGGAGGCCATGTCGAAGCCACGCTGTCCCCACAGTGGTTCCACGGGGATGCGTACGGCGTCGAGCAGAGTCATGTCACTGGCGTAGGTCAGCGCACAGGTGTGCACGAGAGGGTCGTCGCCCAGCGAGCCGATCGCACGCATCCAGACCCCGCTGCGCGGCTCGGCGCCCTGGAGCTCCTGGACGTCCCAGCGCAGCCGATCCACGTACCGAATGTCGAATGCCTGGCGACGTGCCATCCGCTCCAGCGGCTCGGGGAGAACACCCAGCCGAGCTCGGATCTCGTCGGCCAGCTTCGGCAGGTCTTCCGGGTCCGGCACCGCGGGCATGGCCAGTTGGTGCTCAATGCCGGTCTCCGGTTGATGAAAGGAGGCAGTGAGATGGAAGATCGTCCGACCCTGTTGGACGGCGACGACTCGCCGAGTGGTGAAGGAGCGTCCGTCGCGTACCCGTTCCACCTGGTAGACGATGGGGATTCCCGGCTTCCCCGGGCGCAGGAAGTAGGCGTGCAGCGAGTGCACCGGCCGGTCCCCCTCGGTGGTGCGACCGGCGGCGACCAAGGCCTGCCCGGCCACCTGCCCGCCGAACACCCGCTGCAGCGACTCGTCCGGGCTCTGGCCACGGAAGATGTCGAGTTCGATGCGTTCCAACCCGAGCAGATCCACGAGTCGTTCCGCGGGAGTGGCCTCGTTCAAAGTCAGTACTCCTTCAAGGACGCGGGAGAGACGGGATATGGCGGTGCGGCTCGCTCAGAGCTGACCGACATCTGTCACCTTCAGAACGGCCCGACCTTCGGAGTCGGAGGCGACGAGGTCGACCTCGGCGGAGATCCCCCAGTCATGATCACCGCTCGGGTCGGCGAAAGTCTGCCGGACACGCCACAGCCTCTCCTCCGGCACCTCCTCGATCCGCAGCAGGCCCGGACCACGAGCGTCTGGCCCGGTTCCCAGGTCGTCGTACTCCTCCCAGTACGCATCCAGTGCGGCGGCCCAGGCTGCCGCGTCCCAACCGTCCTCTCCGTCGAGCTCGCCCAACTCCTCGACCTTGTCCAGGGCGGCGAGCTCGACCCGACGGAACAGCGCGTTGCGTACCAGCACGCGGAACGCCCGGTTGTTGGCGGTGACGGGTTTGACCTCGTCGGCTCGCTCCAGCGCCTCCTCAGCTGTCTCGTCCGCCGGGTTCGCCAACTGCTCCCACTCATCGAGCAGGCTCGAGTCGACCTGCCGTACCATCTCGCCCAGCCACTCGATGATGTCCTGGAAGTCCTCGGACTTCAGGTCATCCGGGACCGTGTGTTGCAGAGCTTTGTAGGCGCTGGCCAGGTACCGCAACACGATGCCCTCGGTGCGGGCGAGTTCGTAGAAGGACACGAACTCGGAGAAGGTCATCGCTCGTTCGTACATGTCCCGGATCACGGACTTGGGGGAGAGCGGGTGATCACCCACCCAGGGGTGGGACTTGCGGTACAGGTCGTAGGCGTGCGAGAGCAGCTCTTCCAACGGCTGTGGATAGCTGATGTCCATCAGCCGCTCCATCCGTTCCTCGTACTCCATCCCGTCCGCTTTCATCTGGGCGACCGCCTCACCCTTGGCCTTGTTGGTCTGCGCCGCGAGGATCTGGCGAGGGTCGTCCAGCGTGGACTCGACCACGGAAACCATGTCGAGCGCGTAGGACGGCGACTCCGGTTCCAGCAGCTCGAAGGCCGCGAGCGCGAAGGTGGACAACGGCTGGTTGAGGGCGAAGTCCTGCTGGAGGTCCACGGTCAGACGGATACGATCCCCGCCGTCGAAGTCCGGGGAGCCGGGACTCAGCTGCTCCACCACCCCGCCGTCCAGCAACGAACGGTAGATGGCGATGGCCCGGCGGATGTGCCGCAGTTGGGCACGCCGATCCTCGTGGTTGTCCTCCAGCAGACGACGCATGGCGGTGAAGGTGTCACCCGGCCGCGCGATGACGGAGAGCAGCATGGCGTGGGTGACACGGAAGCGGGAGTTGAGCGGTTCGGGATCGGAGGCGATCAGCTTCTCGAACGTCTGCTGGCTCCAGTTGACGAAGCCCTCGGGCGCCTTCTTGCGAACGATCTTGCGCCGCTTCTTCGGATCGTCACCAGCTTTCGCCAGGGCCTTCTCGTTCTCCACGACGTGTTCCGGGGCCTGCGCGACGACCAGTCCGGACGTGTCGTAACCGGCTCGACCCGCCCGGCCGGCGATCTGGTGGAACTCCCGGGCCCGCAGGATCCGCACCCGACTACCGTCGTACTTGCTCAACGCCGTGAACAGCACGGTGCGAATGGGCACGTTGACTCCGACACCCAGGGTGTCCGTGCCACAGATGACCTTGAGCAGCCCGGCCTGTGCCAGGCGTTCCACCAGTCGCCGATACTTGGGCAGCATCCCGGCGTGGTGCACCCCGATGCCGTGCCGCACGTAACGCGAGAGGTTCCGACCGAACTTCGTGCTGAACCGGAAGCCGCCGATGAGTTCGGAGATCTCGTCCTTCTCGGTTCGGGTGCACATGTTGATGCTCATCAGGGCCTGTGCCCGCTCCACCGCCTGCGCCTGGGTGAAGTGCACGATGTACACCGGAGCCTGGTGGGTCTCGAGGAGCTCGGTCAGTGTCTCGGTCAGTCCCGTGGTGCGGTATTCGTAGGACAGGGGTACCGGTCGGGACGCCGACCGCACCACGGCCGTGTCCCGACCCGTCCGGCGGGTCAGATCCCGTTCGAACCTGCTGACGTCGCCCAGTGTGGCCGACATCAGAATGAACTGAGCACGCGGGAGTTCCAGCAGGGGAATCTGCCAGGCCCAGCCGCGGTCCGGTTCCGCGTAGAAGTGGAACTCGTCCATCACGACTTGGCCGATGTCCGCGTCGGCGCCGTCCCGCAGCGCGATGGAGGCCAACACCTCAGCAGTGCAGCAGATGACCGGGGCGTCCGCGTTGACCGAGGCGTCTCCGGTCAGCATCCCGACGTTCTCCGTACCGAAGAGCTTGCACAGGTCGAAGAACTTCTCCGAGACCAGCGCCTTGATCGGAGCGGTGTAGAAGGTGACCTCGTCGCGGGCGAGGGCGGCGAAGTGAGCCCCCGCGGCGACGAGGCTCTTTCCGGAGCCGGTAGGCGTCGAAAGGATCACGTTCGAGCCGGACACCACCTCGATCAGTGCCTCTTCCTGGGCCGGATACAGGGTGATGCCTCGATCCTGCGTCCAGGCGGCGAACGCCTCGAAGAGGGGGTCCGGATCGGCGTTCGATGGAATCTGATCGATCAAGGTGGCTGTCACGCCCTCCATCTTGCCTCGCTTCCGCTTGTATGCGGGAACCGGTGGCGCGAGGTGATCATCGGAGCGCTACCCTGAGTCGCCGGCCGTTCGGCGGACCGTTTGCCCGGTAGGACAACACGTAGAAGAAGGACAAAGGGGCGGGATCAACGATGATGGGACCGGCGCATTCCCTGTCCGGGGCGGCTGCCTGGCTCGGGGCGGGCGCAGTCGCTGACGCGCTCGGTCACCGCATGCCATGGCCAGTGCTTCTCGTCGGCACGCTGATCTGTGCGGGGGCAGCTCTGGCTCCGGACCTGGATCAGAAGTCGGCCACGATATCGAGGGCCTTCGGGCCGCTGTCCAAAGCGCTGTGCGGGGTGATCGACAAGCTCTCGGAGACCGTCTTCAACGCGACCCGGGGGCGCGGCGAGCGCCGCCGATCCGGCGGACACAGGACTCTCACTCACACCTGGATCTGGGCCGTTCTGATCGGCACCGGGTTCTCCGCCCTCGCCGTCCTGGGGGACCGTTGGGCAGTGCTGGTCATACTTTTCATCCACGCCGTGCTCGCGGTGGAGGGACTGCTGTGGCGCATGGCGCGGGTTTCCAGCGACATACTGGTCTGGCTGCTCGGCGCGGTCTCCGCGTGGCTGCTGGCCGACCTGCTGGACCGCTCGGGCAACGGGGCGAATTGGCTGTTCACCGGCCCAGGGCAGGAGTACATGTGGCTGGGCCTGCCGGTCGTCTTGGGGGCCATGGTGCACAACCTCGGTGACGCGTTGACCATATCCGGCTGTCCGGTGTTGTGGCCGATACGGATAGCCGGCAGGCGTTGGTATCCCTTGGGCACCCCGCGCTTCATGCGCTTCCGGGCCGGGTCCTGGGTCGAGGTCAAGGTGCTGATGCCCCTGTTCATGGTGCTGGGCGGGATAGGCGGCGTGAGTGCTCTGGGGGTCATTTGAGCCACACGGGCGCCGTCGTGAGGCCGGGGCGCGGTCCTACGCGTCCTCGGATGATGGCGCGGCTAGTACGCGCTGGCGCCCGCCTGCTCATCGATCGATGTGCCGGTAGCGTGAGCGGAGGCTGGTCGGGGTTCCGCCCGCTCAGCCGTGCCATGAGCGCCACAGCGCGGCATACGGACCGCCCTCGCGCACCAGGGCCTCGTGGCTCCCGAGTTCGCTGATCCGGCCCTCCTCAACGACCGCGATGACATCGGCGTCGTGGGCGGTGTGCAGCCGGTGCGCGATCGCGATCACCGTCCTGCCCTCGAGCACCTGGGCGAGTGAGCGTTCCAGATGACGTGCCGCCCGTGGGTCGAGCAGTGATGTCGCCTCGTCCAGCACGAGCGTGTGCGGATCAGCGAGTACGAGCCGGGCCAGCGCCACCTGTTGGGCCTGCGCGGGCGTGACGGCCTGTCCGCCGGAGCCCACCTCGCTGTCCAGGCCGTCACTCAGCCCCCGGGCCCAGCCCTCGCCTCCCACCGCCCGGAGAGCCGACCAGAGTTCGTGGTCATCCGCGTCCGTACGTGCCAGGAGCAGGTTGTCGCGGAGCGAACCGACGAACACGTGGTGCTCTTGATTGACGAGGGTGACATGGGACCGAACGCGTTCCGCCGGCATTCGGGTCAACTCCGCGCCGCCCAACGTGATGTCGCCGGAACGCGGAGCGTAGATGCCGGCCAGCAGGCGGCCGAGGGTGGACTTGCCCGCTCCGGACGGCCCGACCAGCGCGATCCTGGTCCCCGAGGGCACCGCCAGCGATACGCCGTGCAGCACGTCCACGGACTCGTGATAGCCGAAGCGCACCGTGTCCGCCCGCATGTCGCGACCATCCGGAGCGACATGATCCTCTCCGTCCTCCGGCTCGATCTCGCGCACACCCACAAGACGTGCCAACGACACCTGAGCAACCTGGAGTTCGTCGTACCAGCGCAGGATCAGTCCGACCGGTTCGAAGAGCATCTGCGCCAGCAGGGCGCCCGTCGTCAACTGCCCCACCGTGATCCATCCCTGCAGCACGAACACGCCACCGAGCACGAGCACCCCGCCGAGGATCAGGACGTTGCTGAGGTTGACCGTCGGAAACAGGATGGTGCGGAGCCAGAGCGTGTACCGCTCCCAGGCCGTCCATTCCCCCACCCGTCGGTCGGACAGCGCGACCCGCCGCGCACCCAGGCGGTGGGACTCGACCGTGCGTCCGGCGTCCACGGTCTCAGCCAGTGCCGCCGCCACCGCGGCGTAGCCGGCGGCCTCCGCGCGGTAGGCCCCCGGCGCTCGGCGGAAGTACCAACGGCAGCCGACCATCAGCACGGGCAGCGCGATGAGCGCGGCCAGCGCGAGCGGCGGCGCGGTGATGGTCAGCGCGCCGAGCAACAGCCCGACCCACACCACCCCGATGGCGAGTTGGGGGACCGCTTCCCGCATGGCGTCGGCGAGCCGGTCGATGTCGGTCGTGATACGGGACAGCAGGTCGCCCGTGCCCGCCCGCTCCAGGATGCCGGGCGGCAGTTGGACGGAGCGTACGAGGAAGTCCTCGCGTAGGTCAGCCAGCATGTGCTCGCCCAGCACCGCACCGCGGATACGCACCTGGCGTACGAAATAGGTCTGCACCACCAGGGCGAAGGCGAACACGGTCACGGTCCATCCCAGCGGAAGATCCCGCTGCCCCGCCGCGAGGTCTTCCACCAGCCCACCGAGGAGATACGGGCCGACCATGGACGCGGTCACGGCCAGTGTGTTCACCACCACCAGCACCGTGAAGGCGCGCCGGTGTCGCCGAACCAGCTCACGCACGTAGGCGCGCACGGTCATCGAACCGCCGACCGGAAGCGTGGTGGTCGACTGCGGTCCGGAAGGGTCGTACCCAGGAGGTGGTACGCCGATCATGCCGTCACGGTCCCTTCGGCCTCTGCTGCTGCTTCGGCCTCTTCGGTGGATCCGTCGTGTGTCTCGCGGGTGACGATGCGGCGGTAAGCCTGGTTGTCCCGCAGCAACTCCTGGTGGCTTCCGGAGGCGACGGCTTTGCCCTCGCTGATCAGCCGAACCTCGTCGGCCCGGTCGAGCATGAGCGGGCTGGAGCAGAACACCACCGTGGTGCGCCCCGTCCTGATCCGGCGCAGGCTCTCGGCGATACGGGCCTCGGTGTGCGCGTCCACCGCGCTCGTCGGATCATCGAGCACGAGCACCCGAGGATCGGTGACAAGGGAGCGCGCCAACGCGAGCCGCTGTCGTTGGCCACCGGACAACGACCGGCCCCGTTCCGTGATACTCGCGGCCATCGGATCACCGCCGCTCTCCGGCGAACTGCGCACCAGCGCCTCCAGCACATCGCCGCACCGGGCCGCCTCCAGGGCCTCCCGAGCCGAGACGCGACCCGAGCGGGGGACGTCCAACAGCTCCCGGAGCGTGCCGGAGAGGAGCACAGGGTCCTTGTCCTGTACGAGTACCGTGCCGCGCGCGGTGTCCAGCGGCAGTTCGTCCAACGGCGTGTCCCCGAGCCGCACTGACGGCTGACGGAGCACCGGATGGGGCGCCTTACCCTCGTCAGCGTCGCGCACGGCAGCGCCGGCACTGCCATCCTTCGAGTCCCCGGCAGAGCCGTCCTCGGAACCAGCCTCGGCATCGTACGGGTCTCCGCCTGGCTCGGATTCCGCTTCCGAAGCTGGTTCGGGGACGTGGCCGCCCAGCCGCGCGGCGAGCCGCCCCGCCACATCCGGATCGCCGCACACCACCGCCGTGAGGCCACCCGCGGTAACACACAGTCCGGTTTCCGGGTCGAAGAGATCCGCGTTCGGTTCGACGATGTCCTCCTGGTCCTGGTCCTCGGACCACGCGTCGTCACGCGTGCGGAGAGCGTCCCCGTCCGGTGGCCCGCCGGACGGGCGGGTGGGGTGCGCCTCCTCCGTACGTCGCAGGGCGAGCACCCGAGCCGCACGGGCGGCTGAGGGCCTGGAGAAGGAGTACGCCATCGCGAACTCCTGGAACATCCGCAGCGGGACGAGCAGGAAGGTGACCGCACCGTAGACGGTGACCAACTCGCCGACCGCGATCCGCCCGTCCAACGCCAGCCGTGTGCCGTGCCAGACGACCCCGAGCAGCAACAACCCCGGCAGAGCCACCTGTACGGCCTCGATCGCCGCCCACATGCGGGCGGTGCGCACGGCTGCCCTGCGCACCCTCTGGGAAGCCCGGCGGTAGCGCTCGAGGAACAGTTCCTCGCCACCGATGCCCCGCAGCACGCGCAGCCCGGCCACCGTGTCCGCGGCCAGTTCGGTCGCCCGGCCTGCCTCCTCCCGTTGGACGTCGGCCCGTCTGGTAGCCCGTGGCAGGAGCGGGAGGATGGTGAGCAGCAGGACCAGCAGCCCGGCCGCGACCAACAGTCCGAGCTGCGGCTCATAGATGACCAGTCCGATACCGACGCCCAGAGCGACGAGCAGTCCCGCGCTGAACCGGGAGACCGATTCGACGCACCAGCCGATCTTCTCGATGTCGCCGGTGGACACCGCCACCACTTCGCCGGCGGCCACCCGTTGGGTGAGGGTGGCGCCCAACTCGGCGGTACGACGGGCCAGCAGCTGCTGTACGCGCGCCGCCGCGGTGATCCAGTTGCTTACGGCGGTGCGGTGCAACATCGTGTCACCCACCGTCGAGGCCACACCGACCAGGGCCAACAGGCCACCGGCCACCGCGAGTCGGGCCCCAGAACCCGTCACCACTGCCTGGATCGCCATGCCCATCACCAGGGGGACCGCCGCGATGCCACCCATGTGCAGCAGCCCCCAGGCCAGGGACTTCGCCTGTCCCGCCCACTGCATCCTCCCCAACCACAAGAGGAAGTGACGGCCGGATCGGGCATCGGGTACCCCCGGGTCGGCGTACGGCAGTTCACGAATCAGCATGACGTCCTTGGGCGGCATCGAAACGAAACACAGCGGTGGCACCCGCACGGGCGAGGTCAGCCTTCCGGGCCCTGGCGGGAGATCTGGGGAGCGGCGAGCAGAGGGCGGCGACGAGCCGGTGTACCGGCCGCCGCGGTCGGGCCCGTCGGGACCCTCGGATGTGGTGGATGTGGAGCGAAAAGGACTAGGTAGGCAGCCTTTCGACAATTCCCGCCGGACCGCAACAGGTTTTCCGGCATGCCCCCGCGTAGGCGAGCGTCGAGTGAGATGATGGCTCGGTGAACAGGGGCCGGTCCGGTGCGAGTCGTGCGGGCGGTCGTACGCGCCGCATCGTGGTCTCGGGAGCGGCCGTGACCGCGCTGTCAGTGCTGTTGGGTGGCTGTGTCGGCGGGAGCGAGGTCCCGAGCCCGGACCCCGTGGGGAACGGGCCCTCCTCGCCCGGGAGTTCCGACAAGGGTCCGGAAGCGTCCAGGTCGTACCCGCGTGTCCCGGGGGTGGGTGACCGGATGCACGCGAGGATTCCCCAGGCCGCCCGGCAGGTGGTGGCCGTGTACGGCCAGGGGAGGGACTCCGCCCGGTCGACGGTCGCGCTGTACACCAAGGACGGTGACCGCTTCCGGCGCCAGTTCGAATGGCGAGGTCACAACGGCCGGCGCGGCTGGACACCCGATCACCGAGAGGGCGACAAGCGGAGTCCGACGGGCGTGTTCACCCTCACGGATGCGGGAGGCGTACTGCCCGACCCGGGCAGTGGACTTCCGTACACCCAGTCCGAGTCCTTCACCCCGCCGACGTACTGGCCGAAGAAGACCAGGCACGACTTCGACCGGGTCATCGCCATCGACTACAACCGGGTGCGGGGGACCTCGCCACTCGATCCCACTCGACCGCGCGGTCAGTCCAAGGGCGGTGGCATCTGGCTGCACGTGGACCACGGCAGCGGCACCTCTGGCTGTGTGAGCATCTCCAGCGCCGGGATGAAGCGACTGCTACGCACCCTCGACCCGGACCGGCGCCCGGTGGTCGTGATGGGTGACCGGGACACGCTTCGGAAGTGAAGTCCGCGGCCTGGACGTGGGTCAGGGAGCAAAAGGGGCGGGAGTCGAGCGTATGAAACTCCTTTCTGCAAGGTATCGGAAACTCTTGCGCCGAGTCTTGACGTGCTCCCGCTGTTGACGCAAGCTCACTCCCAAATCCCCCCGGTGGCCTGGCGCGTGGCTGCCTCCCAGGGCACTGCTGTGTCCCAGGACGAAGGAGCCGCAGTATGCGAAGCCGTAGGAACAGGAAGCGTCTGCTGGGCGGAGCGATGGCCGGAGTGTTGGCCACCGGCGGTCTGTACGTCGTCGCCCCCTGGCAGTCACAGGCGGAACCGCCCGGCGAGAAGACCGTCACCGCAACCCTCTTCCAGACCCCGTACGCCAAGGTCGGCCAGGCGTGCACGGACAGTCTGGGGCCCTCAGGCTACGGGTACGTCGAGGTCTCGCCCGCGACTGAGCACATCGCCGGTGACCAGTGGTGGACCACCTACCAGCCGGTCAGCTACGAGATCGCCGGTCGACTGGGGAACGCCCAGGACTTCGAGGCCATGGTCAACGCCTGCCACGAGGCGGGCGTGAAGGTGATCGCGGACGCGGTCATCAACCACATGTCCGCCGGCTCCGGCACGGGAACCGGCGGCACCGAGTACACCAAGTACAACTACCCGGGCTACTACCAGGACGGCGACTTCCACGGGTGCCGCGAGGACATCAAGGACTACAAGAACGCCGAGGAGGTGCAGAACTGCGAACTGGTCGGACTCGCCGACCTCGACACCGGCAGTGACGCGGTGCAGTCCACCATCGCCGAGTACCTCGACACACTGCGCGGCATGGGTGTCGACGGGTTCCGCATCGACGCGGCGAAGCACATGACGCCCGGCGATCTCGAGGGAATCAAGAGCAAGATGTCCGACCCCGGGTTCTGGGTCTCGGAGGTCATCCACGGCGCTGGTGAGCCCATCACGCCGGAACAGTACGTCGGCTTGGGGGACGTCGACGAGTTCCGCTACGGCACCCACCTGAAGAGCGCCTTCCAGAGCGGGGACCTCGGACAACTGAAGAGCATCGCCGAGGGCAAGCTGGAGAGCGGCAAGGCCCGTACGTTCGTCGACAACTGGGACACCGAACGCAACGGCTCGACGCTGTCCTACAAGGACGGGGACCTCTACACCCTGGCCAACGCCTTCATGCTGGCCCACCCCTACGGCTCCCCGAACGTCTACTCCGGCTACGAGTTCTCCGAGGAGGACGCCGGGCCGCCGAGTGGCGACGAGGGATTCACGAGGATGTACGCCAATCCCAAGATCACCGGCATGGTCGGCTTCCGTAACGCCGTGGGCGACGCCGAGCTGACGGACTGGTGGGCGGAGGGCGGCGCGCTCTCCTTCAGTCGTGGGGACAAGGGTTTCGTCGCCCTGAACGCGGGCGACGGAGAACTGCAGAAGTCCTTCAGCAGCTCCCTGCCGGCGGGTACCTACTGCAACGTCGCCCAGGCAGCGCCGGACGACTGCGCGGACAACACGGTGACCGTGGCGGAGGACGGGTCGGTTGAGGCCACCCTCCCGGCGAAGGGCGCGCTCGCCCTGCACACCGGCGCCACGCAGTAACCTCCGAGGTGCGCCACTGGCGCGCCCCAGCGCTGCCCGCCCGAGCCGCCGGGCGGGCAGCGCGC
>NZ_LJGU01000135.1:122814-125337 GCF_001751245.1 Streptomyces oceani | reverse complement strand
CGTCAGCGCCGGCCACGGTGCCCTGGGCGGCGCGGGGCCGTCGCGCTGCGCGGCCGGGCCACCGACCTTCCGGTTGCGGCCGGTTCCCGCCGCCGGGCGTCAACTCCCGCCTCTGCGCAGGCTCGTCGCGGTGGTGTGCCTCGTCCTGGGGGTCGGACTCGTCGGCGGCGTGGGCACGGGCTTCTGGTTCACCGACGACGCGGGCGCCGAACCGGCGTCCGAGGCGGCGTACGACGAAACCCGGCAGCTCTGGCACGAGGTACCGGTCGACACGCTCTTCCCCCGCACCATCGAGGCCGACGGGGACGGCCCGGGGCAGGCGGACCGGGTCTGGAAGCGCGTCGCGGTGGCCCCGGACAGCACCTGCGCGCGGGCCCTCGACCCCCTGCTGGGCAAGGCACTCGCGCCGGTGGGCTGCGAGCGGCTGGTACGCGCGACCTACACCGACGACACGCACAGCAGCGTCACCACCGTCGGACTGCTCTTCACCGAGGCGGACCGGAACGGGATGCACGGGCTCCAGCAGCGCTTCCGTAAGCAGAAGCTCAGCGAACGAGCCGACCTGATGCCCCGGACCTACCCGGCCCGGGGGACCGTCGCCGCGGAGTTCGGTGACGCCCAGCGGGCGAGTTGGACACTCGACGTGCTTACCGACGCCCCGGTGGTGGTGTACGCCGTCTCCGGCTTCGCCGACGGCCGTACGGTCGGTGATCCGCAACCGGCGGCGGACGCCGCCGCGAAGGGCCAGACCTCCGGCCCGGCGCAGGCGGGGTTGGGGCACGCGGCGCGGAGCGTCGCCGACCGTGTCGAACGCGGCCTCCGGCAGCAGTTCCCCGAATCCGCCAGCACCGACCCCGCCGACACTGACTCCGACTCGGAAAGCTCCTCATGACAGCCAGCCGCGTGCCCCAGCGGCGTCGTGCCCGCGCGCCACGCCGGGCCCTGGGCCTTCTGCTCGCCCTGCTGTGCGCCATGGGCGCCATGGTGACCAGTACCGGAGGCATGGCGTGGGCCGCCGACGGAGAGGGCGTCCAGGACCGTCAGTGGGGTCTGAAGTCCGTCAACGCCCCCGAAGCGTGGAAGACGACCAAGGGGAGGGGCGTGACGGTAGCGGTCCTGGACACCGGCGTGGACCCCGACCATCCCGACATCCGGGGGTCGGTGCGCGCCGGCAAGGACCTGGTCGGCTTCGGCGCGCGCCCGGGTGATCCGGAGTACGGCAGGCACGGGACCGCCATGGCGGGCCTGATCGCCGGGCACGGGCACGGCGAAGAGCGTGCTGAGGGCATGCTCGGGGTGGCCCCGGAGGCCACGATCCTGCCGGTACGGGTGCTGCTGGAGAGCAAGGACCCACGGCACGAGAAGGCGAGGAAGACCCGCGGTGGCGCACTGGCCGAGGGGATCAGGTGGGCGGCGGACCACGGCGCGGACGTGATCAACCTTTCGTTGGGTGACGACAGCGACTCCGCCCACCCTGAGGCCCGGGAGGACGCGGCCGTCCGCTACGCGCTCAAGAAGGGCTCGGTGGTCGTGGCCTCGGCCGGGAACGGCGGGGAGGACGGCGACCACGCGTCGTATCCGGCGGCCTACCCCGGCGTGATCGCGGTGACTGCGGTGGATAGCCAGGACGCCCGCGCCTCCTTCTCCACACGCCGTTGGTACGCGACCGTGGCCGCCCCGGGCAAGGACGTGATCATCTCCGAACCGGACGGTCGGTACTACGAAGGGTGGGGCACCAGCGCCGCGGCGGCCTTCGTCTCCGGCGCCGTGGCGCTCGTCCGGGCCGCGCATCCCGACCTGGCCCCGGCACAGGTCAAGAAGCTGATCGCGAGCACCGCCCGGAACACTCCGGAGGGTGGACGAAGTGACGCGCTCGGTACCGGCATCGTCGACCCGGCCGCCGCCATCGAGATGGGCTCCCACGCGACGCGCGGCGCCTCCGCGAGTCAGCAGGGCGACAACGACGGGAGCGAGGGGAGCGGCGGGAACAAGGACGATGAGCAGGAAGGGGAAGCCGCCGAGCAGCGCTACTTCGGCGGCGGACCCTCGGAGGAGGAGCACGACGTCACCTGGCTCGCGCTGACCGTGGGTGCCTGTGGCGTCGCGCTGATAGCGCTCGCGTGCGCGCTGCTGCGTGGCGTACGCCCGCGTACGTGGGGATGACGCGCGGGCTCCGCTCGGCTGTCCGGGGACGGCACGCGGCACGCACCCGGTCGAGAGGTAGGCTCGCCGCGTGCCGCTGAAGAACATCCCCGACTCCGGTTTCGCCGACGACGACGGCTCCCCGGACCCCGCGCTGGCCGCGGCGCTGGCGGCCTGGCAGGCCGACGCCGGCGCGGAACCGGGGCTGCTGTCCGCGCTCGCCGGGGCACGGTTGCTGATTCCCGTGGTCGCGCTGCTCGACCAGGTGGAAACCGGTGGGGACGGACTCCGCCGGGAGAAGTCCAGCGACATGGCGGTGCCCACCCTGACCGCTCCGGGCGGACGGCGCGCGCTGCCCGCCTTCACCTCCCTGGACAGCCT
>NZ_LJGU01000135.1:77497-122018 GCF_001751245.1 Streptomyces oceani | reverse complement strand
AGCAGGCTGCTGGCCGCCGAGCCGGCCGTACGAGCCGCGCACCTGGTGGCCGGCGGGAGCGACACGGACGGCATCCTGGCGCTCGCGGTCGGCACCGAGCCGGGCGGTCCGGAGGCCGTACGACGCCTCGCCGCCGCGCTGGCGGCGGACGAGACGCTGCGTACCCGGCTGGTACGGGGCCTTGAGCTGGCGGTGTTGCCGCCGGACGGCGCGCTGCCGGGCACCCCGCTGTTCAGTCGCTGAACGGCAGTTCGCTGGACGGCAGCCGTTGAGCCTCGGCTTGCCCGGCGCCCGTCACCCGTGTGGCGGACTACGCGTGCGACCGGCCCCGGCCCGCCCGACACTCGGTGGGACACGGGACTCCGACCACCGGAGGAGGGCGTAATGGCGGCTGACAAGGAGAGCCCGCAGGGCGGACCGCGGCCCTGGCAGGTGCCGCGCACGCTGGAGGGAAACGAGCCGCTGGTGGCCGAGTGCCTGGGCACGCTGCTGTTGGTGTTCTTCGGCGTCGGCGCGGCCGTGGTCGCTCCGGACTTCATCGGCAGTGTCGGAATCGCGCTCAGCTTCGGACTCGTACTTCTCGCGCTGGCCTACTCGCTCGGGACGGTGTCCGGCTGCCACGTGAATCCCGCCGTCACCCTCGGCATGCTCGTGGCCAAGCGGATCGACCTCAACGTCGCGGTGCGCTACTGGGTCGCGCAGGTGGTCGGCGGCATCCTGGGGGCTTTGCTGCTGTTCCTGGTGGCGACGCAGGTACCGGGCGTGGAGATCGGGGGAAGGTTCGGCAGCAACGGTTTCGGCGACCGTTCGTCGGTGCAGATCAACACCTTCGGGGCGTTCGTCGCGGAGATCGTACTGACCTTCCTGCTGGTGTTCGTGTGGCTGTCGGTGACCCATCGGGTGGCGATGACGGGCTTCGGCCCGCTGGCGGCCGGCTTGGCGCTGGCCATGGTGCACCTCGTGGGCATCCCGCTCACCGGTACGTCGGTCAATCCGGCACGCAGCATCGGGCCGGCCCTGTTCGCGGGCGGTTCGGCGCTCACGCAGCTGTGGCTGTTCATCATCGCGCCGTTGGTGGGGGCGGTGTTGGCGGCACTGGCACACGGGGTCACACACCCGTCGACGGTCAGCGCCGACGACATGGCGGCGGCGGGTCACGGTTCCGACCGCGCCCGCTGAAGCGCGGCGCGACCGGCCGTAGGTCACTCGTGCCACGCCACGGACGGGTCGGTCCGCAGGGGACCCGACCCGCCCGGTACGTTCGGCCCCTTCAGCCGAGCACCGGCCCGGTGAACTTCTCCCCCGGCCCCTGGCCCGGCTCGTCCGGCACCTCGGAAGCCTCCCGGAAGGCCAGTTGCAGTGACTTGAGCCCGTCCCGCAGCGGTGCCGCGTGGTAGGAGCCGATCTCCGTGGCACTCGCGGTGATCAGACCGGCGAGCGCGTGGATGAGCTTCCGCGCCTCGTCCAGGTCCTTCTCCTGACTCCCCTCCTCGGACAGACCGCACTTGACCGCGGCCGAACTCATCAGGTGCACGGCGACCGTGGTGATGACCTCCACGGCCGGAACATCGGCGATGTCCCGGGTCAGGCTGTCGAAGTCGGGCGCCGGCGCCTCGTTGTCGGGGGAGTCGCTCATGGCTGCCACCCTAGAGGGTGCGCCGGGCCGTCCCGCGCCCGGTCCGGTCGGTCGATTCCACCGGTCCGGTGGCCCGGTTCGCAGCGTGCGCCGTCACCGTGCGGGCCTGGTATGCTTGACAACTGACCGGCTGAGACGTGAGCGACGGAGGGCTCCTCTCCCGTAGGCGCTTACCAGAGCTACCGCCTCAGCCCACAAGTGGAGGCTCCGATCTCCCACCCAGTGATCTCCTTCGGTCGCGGGTCAACGGTCTGGCTGCGCCCCGCCTTTGCGCGGCGGTGCTCCCCGTCTGTGCGGAGCCCTGCCTGTGCTGTGGACCGGGGCGTTTCGTATGTCTCGGCGCGGTGGTCACACACCGTATACAGATCCCTTGCGCGGCTGTCCGCCAGACTGCCGTGTGGTGCACCCGAGGAGGCCCCATCAGCGCCGAGCCCCGCATCAACGACCGGATTCGCGTCCCTGAGGTGCGACTCGTCGGTCCCAGCGGCGAGCAGGTCGGCATCGTGCCGCTTGCCAAAGCCCTGGAGCTGGCACAGGAATACGATCTTGACCTGGTCGAGGTCGCGGCGAACGCACGTCCGCCGGTGTGCAAGCTCATGGACTACGGAAAGTACAAGTACGAGTCCGCCATGAAGGCCCGTGAGGCGCGCAAGAACCAGGCGCACACGGTCATCAAGGAAATGAAGCTCCGGCCGAAGATCGATCCGCACGACTATGACACCAAGAAGGGTCATGTCGTCCGGTTCCTCAAGCAGGGGGACAAGGTCAAGATCACGATCATGTTCCGCGGCCGTGAGCAGTCCCGTCCGGAGCTGGGTTTCCGACTGCTCCAGCGGCTGGCCGAGGACGTGGAGGACCTGGGCTTCGTGGAGTCCAACCCGAAGCAGGACGGTCGCAACATGATCATGGTTCTCGGTCCGCACAAGAAGAAGACCGAGGCGATGGCCGAAGCCCGCGAGGCGCAGGCTGCCCGTAAGGCCGGCCGACAGCAGGAGCAGTCCGCTGCCGACGAGCCCGCGGAGGAGCCCGCTGAGGCGTGAGCCTCTCCCGGGACACGTGACCGGGACACTGACCGAACCAATCTGACGCTCCCGGGGGCCGGTGTGTGCCACGCGCACCGGCGGGAGCGCCACCGACGAGGAGAGACGGCGACATGCCGAAGAACAAGACGCACAGCGGTGCCCGTAAGCGTTTCAAGGTCACCGGCTCCGGCAAGGTGATGCGCCAGCGTGCAGGCCGCCGCCACTATCTCGAGCGCAAGCCGTCCACCCTGACGCGGCGCCTGGCCAATGACGTCGAGGCGGCTCCGGCCGACGCCAAGAAGATGAAGAAGCTTCTCGGCAAGTAAGCCCGCGACCGGGACCGATCGATGCGGCCGTGTGAGCCAACCACGGCCCTGTTACAAGGAGTTATCAAGTGGCACGCGTCAAGCGGGCAGTGAACGCGCACAAGAAGCGTCGGGCGATCATGGAGCAGGCCAGCGGTTACCGCGGCCAGCGCTCCCGTCTGTACCGGAAGGCGAAGGAGCAGGTCACTCACTCCTACGTCTACAACTACAACGACCGGAAGAAGCGGAAGGGCGACTTCCGTCAGCTGTGGATTCAGCGGATCAACGCCGGTGCCCGCGCCAACGGCATGACCTACAACCGCTTCATCCAGGGCCTGAAGGCCGCTGAGATCGAGGTGGACCGGAAGATGCTGGCCGAGCTCGCGGTCAACGACGCGAACGCGTTCGCCGCCCTCGTCGAGGTGGCACAGAAGGCCCTGCCCGGTGACGTCAACGCTCCGAAGGCCGCCTGAGCCCACGGTCGTACGTCACCCTCGGACCCGCAGGCCCACCGAGCCTGCGGGTCCGACGCTGTCTCAGCCCCCACCGCGGCCCGCCCGAGAGGAACCAGCCACGTGCACCCCCCGTCCGCCGCCCGGGTCGCCGCCGCCAAGCGGCTCGCCCGTCGTACCTTCCGCAGCCGGGAGCGCCGCTTCCTGGCCGAGGGCCCGCAGGCCGTACGGGAGGCTGTCGCTCCCGCGGAGGACCGGGAACCAGCACTGCTCGAGCTGTTCAGCACGGCGGAGGCGGCCGAACGGCACCCCGAGGTCATCGAGCGCGCGCGGAAGATCGACGCGCCGGTCCATCTGACCCCCGAGGCGACCCTCACGGACATCGCGCAGACGGTCACCCCGCAGGGCCTGGTGGGGGTGTGTCGTTTCGTGGATCGCGGGTTCGACGAACTGGTGGCGCGGCGGCCCCGACTGACCGCCGTGCTCGCCCACGTACGCGATCCCGGCAACGCCGGCACCGTGCTGCGCTGTGCCGACGCCGCCGGCGCCGAGGCCGTCGTGCTGACCGACGCCTCGGTGGACGTGTACAACCCGAAGTGCGTACGGGCGTCCGTCGGTTCGCTCTTCCATGTGCCGTTGGCGGTCGGCGTGCCGGTGCACGAGGCGACGGCCGGCCTGTCCGCGGCGGGTACGGTACGCGTGCTGGCCGCGGACGGCGCGGGGGAGCGGGATCTGGACGCCGAACTCGATGATCGGGCCCTGGGTGGCCCCACCGCGTGGATCTTCGGCAACGAGGCGTGGGGCCTGCCCGAGGAGACCCGCGCGCTCGCGGACACGGTCGTACGGGTGCCGATCCACGGCAGGGCCGAGAGTCTGAACCTGGCCAGCGCGGCGGCCGTCTGCCTCTACTCCTCCGCGCGTGCGCAGCGTGCTGCCGGAGGGTGCCGCTCTGTCACATCCGCCTTGTAGGGTGGCCACCCGCCAGCCGGCAGTCGGGAGTCCACGAGGGGGTGGGGCGGGATGGACCTGGGGGCGGGCGGGTGGTCCGCCGTCGCGGACGCCGTACCCACACTGGGCGGCGTCGAGCTGCATCCGGACGACCTGCCGGACGGTCTCGTCGTCGCGGACCACACCGGCCGGGTCGTCTGCTTCAACTCCGCCGCGGCCCGCATCTGCGGGCTGGCTCCCGCCCAGGTGCTCGGTCGCCCGATCCAGAGCGCGCTGCCGCTGCAGGACTGGGACGGTGGTCGGTGGTGGCAGCTCACCGATCCGTACGGCGGACTCGCCACGCGTCGCGGTCAGCCCGAGCGTGCCCTGCTGTTGGAGGGGCGCGAGGTGCTCGCCGCGGCGCGGTACGTGCGTCCGTACCCCACGGGGCCGGTGCAGCGCTTGGTGGTGACCCTGCGCGGCACGGAGGCGCGCCGGCGCTCGGAGCGCTCCGACGCGGAGTTGATCGCGACCGTCGCACACGAGTTGCGCTCCCCGCTGACCTCGGTGAAGGGCTTCACGGCCACTCTGCTGGCGAAGTGGGAGCGGTTCACGGACGACCAGAAGCGCCTGATGCTGGAGACCGTCGACGCCGACGCGAGCCGGGTGACCCGGTTGATCGCCGAGTTGCTGGACATCTCCCGGATCGACTCCGGGCGCCTGGAGGTGCGTCGCGAGCCGGTGGACCTCGCCGCCGCCGTACGTCGGCACGTGCGCGCGCACACGGCGGCCGGCGAGCCGTCGGACCGCTTCGAGATCCGTGTCGCGCCGGCGCTCCCCGAGTTGTGGGCCGATCCGGACAAGGTCGATCAGGTGCTCGGCAACCTGCTGGAAAACGCGGTGCGGCACGGCGCGGGGACCGTCACCATAGAGGTGACGGCCACCCGGGGCCCACCGGAGGAAGGTACGGAAGTGATCGTGAGCGACGAGGGTCCCGGCATCCCCGAGGAGTCGATGAGCCGCGTCTTCACCCGGTTCTGGCGTGGCAGCAGACGCGGTGGCACGGGCTTGGGGTTGTACATCGTCAAGGGGATCGTCGAGGCGCACAACGGCCGCATCAGCGTTTCCCGGGCGGCCTCCGGCGGCGCCGAGTTCCGATTTATCCTGCCCGTGGGCACCCCGGCCGTACTCTCCTGAGCCGACCCCATGGGCTTCTCCGCGTACCGACCACACCGTGTGGTCGCGTGTTCGTGCCGCAGGGGCCGCCCCGTGCTCCCCGCGTCAGCCGGCGTCCGCTCCGGTCGCCTCGGCTCGGCTCGGGCGGGCACCGGCGCTGTCTCACCGACGCCGTAGACTCGGTCCACGGCTGCACGCGTGGCCACCCAACCGGAAACATGGGAAGAGATGTCCGCACCCAACAAGTCGTACGACCCCGTCGAGGTCGAGGCACTGAAACCGGAAAACGTCGATCTGGCGCGGGACGAGGCCCTGACGGCCGTCGCGGCGGCAGCGGATCTGGAGGCGCTGCGTGCGGTGAAGATCGCGCACGCCGGAGACCGTTCGCCGCTGGCGCTCGCCAACCGCGAGATCGGCGCGCTTCCGCCGCAAGCCAAGGCAGAGGCCGGCAAACGCGTGGGCCAGGCCCGCGGTGCGGTGAAGCAGGCGCTCGCCACACGCCAGCAGGAGCTGGAGGCGGAGCGGGACGAGCGGGTGCTGGTCGAGGAGACGGTCGACGTCACACTGCCCGCCGACCGGGCCCCGGCCGGTGCCCGACACCCGCTGACCACCCTCTCCGAGCGGATCGAGGACGTGTTCGTGGCGATGGGCTACGAAGTCGCCGAAGGGCCCGAGGCCGAGGCGGAGTGGTTCAACTTCGACGCCCTCAACATCCACGCCGACCACCCGGCTCGTAGCCCGCAGGACACTTTCTTCGTACGGGCTCCCGGCGCCGTCCGGGAGCACGACGGCGCGGCAGCCGCCACCCCGGCAGCCACGGCCCCGGACGCCGGTGCTCCGCAGCCCGGTTCGGGCAGCGCGGCCGGCGACAGCGGCATCGTGCTGCGGACCCACACCTCGCCGGTGCAGATCCGCTCGTTGCTGGCGCGTGAGCTCCCGGTGTACGTCATCTGCCCCGGCC
Organism: Streptomyces oceani; assembly: GCF_001751245.1. GTDB lineage: Bacteria > Actinomycetota > Actinomycetes > Streptomycetales > Streptomycetaceae > Streptomyces > Streptomyces oceani. The sequence continues at coordinate 115,539 of NZ_LJGU01000135.1, read as the reverse complement.
GGGTCTTCCGTACCGACGAGTTGGACGCCACCCACACCCCGGTCTTCACCCAGGTCGAACTTCTCGCGGTGGACGAGGGCCTGACCATGGCCGACCTGAAGGGCACCCTGGACCACATGGTCCAGTCGCTGTTCGGGCCCGGTATGCGTACGCGACTGCGGCCGGACCACTTCCCGTTCACCGAGCCGTCCGCCGAGATGGACATGGTCTGCTACGTCTGTCACGGCGACTCGGTGGGGAATCCGGAGCGTCCGTGCCGTACCTGCTCCAGCGAGGGCTGGATCGAGCTGGGGGGCTGCGGGATGGTCAACCCACGGGTGCTGGTCGCCTGTGGCGTCGATCCGGAGAGGTACAGCGGCTTCGCCTTCGGGTTCGGCATCGAGCGGATGCTGATGTTCCGCCACAACGTCGAGGACATGCGAGACATGGTCGAGGGTGACGTGCGCTTCACCAGGCCGTTCGGAATGGAGATCTGATGCGGGCCCCGCTTTCCTGGCTGCGGGAGTACGTCGACCTGCCGGCTGGTGAGACCGGTCGGGACGTCGCGGCGCGGCTGACCGACGCCGGACTCGAGGTGGAGACCGTCGAGCAGCTCGGCGAGGGGCTCCGTGGCCCACTGGTGGTCGGCGAAGTGCTGGCCATCGAGGAACTGACCGACTTCAAGAAGCCGATCCGGTACTGCGAGCTGGACGTCGGCGAGGCGAACGGCACCGGCGAGCGCCAGCGTGTCATCTGCGGCGCGACCAACTTCGAGGTCGGGGACAAGATCGTCGCGGTCCTTCCCGGAGCCGTACTGCCCGGAGGCTTCGAGATCAGCGCGCGGAAGACCTACGGCCGGGTCTCCGAGGGCATGATCTGCTCGGCCGCCGAGTTGGGCATGGGCGAGGACCACAGCGGCATCATCGTGCTGCCCCCGGAGCACGCGCCGGGCACGGACGCCGTCGAGTTGCTGGAGCTGGTCGATGAGGTGCTGGACATCGCCGTCAACCCGGATCGGGGCTACTGCCTGTCGATGCGCGGCATCGCCCGGGAGACGGCCATCGCGTACGGTCTCCCGCTGCGGGACCCCGCGCTGATCGACGCCCCGACCCCGAACGAGCACGGTTATCCGGTCGAGGTCCTCGACCCGAAGGCCTGCGACCGGTTCACCGCGCGCACCGTCACCGGAGTGCGGCCGGAGGCGCGGTCGCCGCTGTGGTTGCAGCGACGGCTGCAAAAGGGGGGCATGCGGCCCGTCTCGCTGCCCGTCGACATCACCAACTACGTCATGCTGGAGCTGGGCGCTCCGCTGCACGCCTACGACCGGCACCGGCTGGTCGGCCCCATCACCGTGCGCCGGGCCGAGTCCGGCGAGCGGATGACGACCCTCGAGGGCGTCGAGCGCACCCTGCACGCCGAGGACCTGGTGATCGCGGACGCTTCCGGCCCTATCGGACTGGCCGGGGTGATGGGCGGCGCGCACAGCGAGGTCGTCGACCCGGTGCGGGACCCGGAGACCGGCGAGTGGCACGGCAGCACGGAAATCGTCGTGGAGGCCGCGCACTTCGACGCGGTCACCATCGCCCGTTCCGCGCGTCGCCACCGGATGTCCAGCGAGGCATCCAAGCGCTGGGAGCGCGGGGTCGACCCGGCCGCCGCCGCTGCAGCCGCACAGCGCACGGTGGATCTGCTGGTGCTGCTCGCGGGGGCCAGGGCGGAAGCCGGGGTGACCGAGGTGGTGACGCCCGGCGGCCCGCGTACGATCCGGATCGGGGCCGACCACCCGGACCGGGTAGCCGGGGTGGCGTACGGCAAGGACACCGTGGTCCGGCGTCTCCAGCAGGTCGGCTGCGATGTCTACGGACAGGACGAGCTGACCGTGACCGTGCCCTCGTGGCGACCGGATCTGACCGACCCCAACGACCTCGCGGAGGAGGTCATCCGGCTGGAAGGGTACGGCAACCTCCCCGCCACCCTGCCGCGTGTCCCGGAGGGGCGTGGCCTCACCGAGCGGCAGCGGACGCACCGCAGGGTCGGCAGAGCACTTGCCGGTGCGGGATATGTCGAGGCGCTCAACTACCCGTTCCTCGCGGAGAGCGTTCTGGACCAGCTGCGCTTGCCGGGCGACGACCCCTGTCGACGTACGGTCACCCTGGTCAACCCCCTCTCCGACGAGGAACCAGCCCTCCGCCCCCTGCTGTTGCCCGGACTGCTGGCGGCCCTGAGGCGGAACGAGAACCGCGGCAGTCAAAGCCAGGGCGGACTCGCCCTGTTCGAGACCGGTCTGGTCTTCCGTCGTACGGGCACCGAGCCCGGCATCGAGCCGCTGTCGGTCAACGCCCGTCCCACCGAGCAGGCGATCGCCGCGCTGGACGCGGCGCTGCCCGAGCAGCCTCGGCACGTGGCCGTGGTGCTGTCCGGCGACCGGGAGCCAGCCGGTTGGTGGGGCCGGGGGCGGCCGGCGGACTGGGCGGACGCCGTCGAGGCGGCACGTACGGTCGCCGCCGAGGTGGGCGTGGCGCTGACCGTCTCCCAGGGACGGTACGGCCCCTGGCACCCGGGCCGCTGCGCCCGGCTCACGGTCGGGGAGGAGCTGGTCGGCTTCGCCGGCGAGCTGCATCCCGGGGTCCTCAAGACACTCGGGTTGCCCGCGCGTACGAGCGCGATGGAACTCGACCTGGACGCGCTGACGGAAGCCGCGGCGGGACCGGTGCGCGCCCCGCGGGTCTCCGGCTATCCGGTGGCGACCCAGGATGTCGCCTTGGTCGTCGAGGAGTCGGTGCCCGCGGCCGGCGTGGCCGAGGCGCTGCGCGCCGGAGCGGGCGAACTGCTCGAGTCGGTCCGCCTTTTCGACGTCTTCACGGGCGAACAGGTCGGCGCGGGCCGCAAGTCGCTGGCGTACGCCCTGCGTTTCCGGGCGCCGGACCGCACGCTCACCGCCGAGGAGGCGTCAGCCGCCAGGGATCAGGCGGTGGCCGCAGCGGTGGGACGTACGGGCGCGGAGTTGCGCGGGGCGTAGGCCGTCGAGGCCAGAGCGGACACCGACGGTGGGGCCGGAGCAGTGAGCTCCGGCCCGGCCTTGCCGGTCCGGCGGCGGTCCGGGCTCGGTCCCGCTAGGCGTACGAGTAGAAGCCGGCGCCCGCCTTACGGCCGAGTCGACCGGCGTCCACCATCCGCTGAAGCAGCGGGGGAGCGGCGTACAACGGCTCCTTGAACTCCGCGTACATCGAATCGGCCACCGAGGCCACGGTGTCGAGTCCGATGAGGTCCGTCAGCTTGAGCGGGCCCATCGGGTGGGCACAGCCCATCTCCATGCCGTTGTCGATGTCCTCACGGCTCGCGATCCCGGACTCGAACATCCGCACGGCGGACAGCAGATAGGGAATCAGCAGCGCGTTGACCACGAAGCCGGACCGGTCCTGCGCGCGGATGGCGTGCTTGCCCAGCGTCCCGCCGACCAGCGCCTCGGCCCGCTCCACGGTGCTCTCGCTGGTGGTCAACGCGGGGATGAGTTCCACCAGACGCTGTACGGGCGCCGGGTTGAAGAAGTGGATGCCGATCACCTGGTCGGGACGCTTCGTGGCGACGGCCAGTCGCACCAGCGGGATGGACGAGGTGTTGGAGGCCAGGATGGCGTCCGGACGGGTGACGACCTGGTCGAGGACCTGGAAGATCTCCGTCTTGACCTGCTCGTTCTCCACGACCGCTTCTATCACCAGGTCACGGTCGGCGAAGGCGCCGAGATCGGTGGTGAAGGTGAGCCGCCCCAGGGTCGCGTCCTTCTCCGCCTCAGTGAGCTTGCCCCGCTCCGCCGCCTTGTCCAGCGAGTTCACCAGGCGGGAGCGGCCCAGCTCCAGAGCCTCGCCGGTGGTCTCGGCGACCTTGACCTCCAGGCCGGATCGCGCGCACACCTCGGCGATACCGGCGCCCATCTGGCCACAGCCCACTACTCCGACGCGTTGGATGTCGGTCACTTCGTGCCTTTCGCAGAACTACGTGTCCCGGCATCGCGGCCGTGCTGTTCCCCGGGTCGCGCTGCCCCGCCGCCCGACGTTACCCCGGCGGGGGCACCGCGGGTCCACGGGGGCGGAACCCGAGCGGCACCGGCTGCGGAGAGGGGTAGCGGGAGCCGTACGGGGACGTGACCGCCATAGCCCCTGGCGCCGAAAGTCCGCGGTGCCGAATTCCGGGGCCCCAGTCCGTTGCGGCCGCACGCACGACTGCCCGATCGGCACTACCGGGAACCGCTCGGGCAGTCGGGTCGCTTGTTTCGCGGCGGGGGTTACCGCTCCAGGCGCGCTTCGTCGTGTCCCCGCACGACCGAGTCGGGTCCGGGGGACATCACCGCTTCGTGGCCGTCCTCGAAGCGCACCCGGTAGGGCGGCTCTCCCTCGGAGCCCATCACCTCGACGATCTGCGCGACGCGATCGTGCTGACCGACGGTCCGGCCGTGCACCAGCAACTGGTCGCCCGTGTTCGCATGCATCCGGAGCCCTCCTGTTCCCGGGGCGTTTCGTCGGGACGGTTGTGCCGTGGCTCACATTCTACCGGCCCTGCTCCGCAGGCGGCGGCTCGTACGGCGCCGCCGCCCTGACCGGGTCCTCGGCGGCGGCGGGGCCGCGCGGGGCCGCGCTCGGATGTGAACATGAGGCGGAGGCGGCGCGACCGTGCCGTCGAGAGATTGTTGTCGCACCATCGAACAAAAGCTCTCCGCGCCCTTACGATCACCCAATGCACCTCCGTGTGACGCTGCTCCCCGCCGCTCGCAGCTCCTCGGTGCTGGACGTTCGCTTCGATGACGAACGGCCGTTGGACTCGGCCGGGTGGCAGGAGGTCCAGCGCGTGGTGCCGGTGCTGTCCTCGCTCGCCGCGGCGCAGCTTCGCTACTGCTCGCCCTCCGCGCGCTGCCGGCAGACCGGTGACCTGCTGGGCCTGTCGCCGATCGCGCAACCCGCGCTGCGGGACTGCGACATGGGCCGCTGGCGGGGTCGTACCTTCCAGGAGGTCGCCGCACGCGAACCGCGCACCGTCGACGCGTGGCTCGCCGATCCGTGGTCCGCCCCGCACGGCGGGGAACCGCTGCTGGCGTTCATCTCCCGGGTCGGGGGCTGGCTGGACACCCGGCCGGTGGACGGTGACGACTGGGTGGTCGCGGTGACCGAGCCGTCCGTCGTACGGGCGGCGCTGTGCTACGTGCTGCGGTCGCCGCCGCACTCGTACTGGCGTATCGACGCGCATCCGCTGAGCCCGGTCACGTTCACCGGGCGGCCCGGGCAGTGGTGCCTGAGCTTCGAGTGACCGTCGTCCGGCGCGGGTGTCGCCGTGGGGCGCTCGCTGTGGGGCGCGCGCCGCGGGGGCGGCGTTCCCTCATGGGTGTTTCCGTCCGGGTCCTCGCGTGGCGCGCGGGCCTCAACGCCTGGCGGCCTCCGCGATCTGATGGGCGACCTGGCTGGGCGTGCGGCTCGTGGTGTCGACGACCTCGGCCTCGCCGTGCAGCCACGTACGGGCCGCCTCGGCGTACGGGTCGACGTAGGCGAGGCGGAACGGAGAGTCGGGGCCGAGGACGGTGTCATTCGCGATGCGACCGCGGAGCGTGTGCTCGTCGGCGTGTAGGACGAAGTGTCTCACCGGGATGGCATGTTGGGCGAGGCCCGCGCTGATCTCCCGCCAGTACCGCTCGACCAGGATGGTCATGGGCATCACCAGGGTCCCGCCCGTGTAGTCGAGTACGCGGCGTGCGGTCTCCACGACGAGCTGCCGCCACGGGGGCCAGTGCTGGAAGTTGTCCGTCCCGGGCAGCCCCGGTGTGATGTCCGTGAGCGTCTCGCCGACCTTCTCCGGATCGAACACTCGCGAGTCCGGAATCAGTTCCCGCACGAGTGCGCTGGTCGTGGTCTTGCCCACCCCGTGGGTGCCGTTGAGCCATACGATCACGGGCCCAGGCTAGCCCGGTCCGGGCTCCCCGTGTCCCCCGTACGGCCGGCCGGCGGTCCACGGACTCAGTCGTGGGCGGGCTGGTTGCTGAGGCGGTGGTCGGCGAGGTTGAGGGCTTCGTCGACGACGCGTCGAAGGTGTCCGTCGGTGAGTGCGTAGATGACCCGCCGCCCCTCTTTGCGGCTAACGATGAGACCACTCAGGCGAAGCCGGGCGAGGTGCTGGCTGACGGCCGGTCGTTGGGCCCCGCAGCTCTCGGTCAGCGTGGTGACGTCCGCTTCCGATCGGGCGAGGGCGTCGAGGATGCGCAGGCGCGTGCGGTCGCCGAGGAGAGCGAGGAGTTCCGCGGCGAGGGCGAACTGTTCCTCGCCGCGGTCATGCGGGTGCGCATCCTGTGCATCTGATAGGTGCATGTGTGCGCTCATACGCACATAATGGTTCTCGTGTCCCGTCGTGTCCAGCACGGCGTGCCGCCGCATGTCCGTACGCCTTCACCGGGAGGAACGATGGCCCCTCATTCACACGGTCGGCACGGCACCGATCCGGGACGTCACGGCCACGAGCATCAGCACGAGCGCTCCGGCCGCCCGGGTTTCCTGGCCCGCCTCCGACACCGGGTCGGACACGCTCTCACGCCGCATTCGCACGAGACGGCGGAGAAGGTCGACGCGGCGTTGGAGTCCTCGGCGAGGGGAATGCGGGCGCTGTGGGTCTCGCTGGCGGTCCTCGGGGCCACGGCCATGGCGCAGGCAGCGATCGTTCTCGTATCCGGCTCGGTGGCCCTGCTAGGCGACACCGTCCACAACGTGGCCGACGCGCTGACCGCGATCCCGCTGGGTATCGCCTTCGTGCTGGGCCGGCGAGCCGCGACCCGCCGCTTCACCTACGGCTACGGACGTGCGGAGGACCTGGCGGGTCTGGCCATCGTGGCCACCATCGGCGTGTCCGCGCTCTTCGCCGCCTGGGCGGCCATCGACCGTCTGCTCGATCCGCGCGCCATGGAGCATGTGTGGGTGGTGGCCCTCGCGGCGCTCGTGGGGTTCGCCGGCAACGAATGGGTGGCCCGCTACCGCATTCGGATCGGACGGGAGATCGGCTCGGCCGCGCTGGTGGCCGACGGGCTGCATGCCCGCACGGACGGCTTCACCTCCCTCGCGGTTCTCCTCAGCGCGGCAGGCGCCGCGGCGGGCTGGCGGCTGGCTGACCCGATCGTGGGCCTGGCGATCACGGCCGCCATCCTGCTGGTCCTGCGTGCCGCCGCCCGGGAGGTCTTCCGTCGGGTGCTGGACGCCGTCGATCCCGCCCTGGTCGAGACCGTGCGAGCCGCCGCGCGTACGGTGCCGGGGGTGTGGAGCGTGGGCGAGGTGCGGTTGCGCTGGATCGGTCACCGTCTGCGGGCCGAGGTCGCCATCGTCGTCGACGGCCGCATGACCGTGAGCGAGGGGCACCGCGTCGCGGTCGAGACCGAGCACGCCCTGCTGCACGCGCTCCCGAAGCTGTCCGCCGCCCACATCCACACCGACACCGTCCCCTCGGACGAACAGCCGGACCCGCACCAACTTCTGGCCCACCACGCCGCCGCCTGACCCGTGTGGACTACACCTCGCCCGCCCGCTTCTCACGGGAGGGCCCTCAGGCACGGGTATCTTGCATAACTCTTCTTGCAAACGTATAGTCATGCTGTCGAGAGGAAGAGGTCAGCATGACTGTACGGGCAGCCGTGGCAGGGGCCAGCGGCTACGCCGGAGGCGAGATCCTGCGCCTGCTCGCCAGCCATCCCGAGGTCGAGATCGGCGTCCTGACCGGCAACTCCAACGCCGGCCAACAGCTGGGCGCGCTCCAGCCGCACCTCACCCCGCTCGCCGAGCGGGTGCTCGAGCCCACCAGCGCCGACCGGCTGCGCGGCCACGACGTGGTCTTCCTCGCCCTGCCGCACGGACAGTCGGCCGCCGTCGCCGAGGAGCTGGGTACGGAGGTGCTGCTGGTCGACTGCGGAGCGGATTTCCGGCTCACGGACGCCGCGGACTGGGAGCGGTTCTACGACACCCCGTACGCCGGCCACTGGCCGTACGGCCTCCCCGAACTGCCGGGTGCCCGCTCGTCACTGGCCGGCACCCGCAGGATCGCCGTCCCGGGCTGCTACCCGACAGCCGTCTCGCTCGCGCTCTTCCCGGCGTACGCGGCCGGACTGGCCGAGTCGGACGCGGTGGTGGTGGCGGCTTCCGGCTCCTCCGGGGCCGGCAAGTCGCCGAAGCCGCACCTGCTGGGCAGTGAGGTGATGGGCGCCATGAGCCCGTACGGCGTGGGGGGCGCCCACCGGCACACCCCGGAGATCATCCAGAACCTCTCCGCGGCCGCCGGTGAGCGGGTGACCGTGTCCTTCACACCGACGCTCGCCCCCATGCCGCGCGGCATCCTGGCGACCTGCACGGCGCGTGCCCGCCCCGGCGTGACCCCGGAGGCGTTGCGCGCGGCGTACGAGAAGACCCTGTGCGACGAACCCTTCGTGCGCCTCCTCCCAGAGGGCCGGTGGCCGTCCACCGCCACCGTGTACGGCTCCAACACCGCGCTGCTCCAGGTCACCCTGGACGAGGCCGCGGGCCGGATCGTGGTGGTCTCGGCGATCGACAACCTCACCAAGGGCACCGCCGGTGGCGCGGTGCAGAGCATGAACATCGCCCTCGGTCTTCCCGAGGAGCTGGGACTTTCCACGATCGGAGTCGCACCATGAGCGTGACCGCAGCGCGGGGCTTCACCGCCACGGGCATCGCCGCCGGTATCAAGCAGAGCGGAACCCCGGACCTCGCGCTGGTGGTGAACGAGGGGCCGCGCGACGCGGCTGCCGGCGTGTTCACCGCGAACCGGGTCAAGGCGGCGCCCGTGCTGTGGTCCGAGCGGGTCGTCAAGGGCGGCCGGGTCGGCAGCGTGGTGCTCAACTCCGGAGGGGCCAACGCCTGTACCGGCCCGGAGGGCTTCCAGGACACGCACGCCACCGCCGAGCGGGTCGCCCAACTCCTGAACCAGAGCGCCGGCGAGGTGGCGGTCGCCTCCACCGGCCTGATCGGGACGCGGCTGCCGATGGACGCCCTGCTGGGCGGCATCGGCACGGCCGCCCGGCAGTTGTCCCGGCATGGCGGTGAGAAGGCCGCGCTGGCCATCAAGACCACCGACAGCGTGCACAAGACGGCGGTCGCGGAGCGGGACGGCTGGACCGTCGGGGGCATGGCCAAGGGCGCGGGCATGCTGGCGCCGGGCCTGGCCACGATGCTGGTCGTGCTCACCACGGACGCCGACCTCGCCGCCCCGGAGCTGGACAAGGCGCTACGGGAGGCCACCCGCAGCACCTTCGACCGGGTCGACTCCGACGGCTGCATGTCCACGAACGACACCGTGCTGCTGCTGGCCTCCGGCGCCGCCGAGCGCACGCCCGGCTACGCCGAGTTCGCCGCGGCCGTCCACGAGGTCTGCGAGAGTCTCGCCCGGCAGCTGATCGGCGACGCGGAGGGCGCCTCCAAGGACATCCGGATCGAGGTCGTGGGCGCCGCGACGGAGGACGACGCGGTGACGGCGGGCCGCTCGATCGCCCGCAACAACCTGCTCAAGTGCGCGCTGCACGGCGAGGACCCGAACTGGGGCCGGGTGTTGGCGGCCATCGGCACCACCGACGCGGCCTTCGAGCCGGACCGGTTGAGCGTCGCCATCAACGGCGTATGGGTCTGCCGGGACGGCTCGATCGGCGAGGACCGGGAGCTGGTGGACATGCGGTATCGCCAGATCGACATCACCGCCGACCTGGCGGCGGGCCCGGCCTCCGCCGTCGTCTGGACCAACGACCTGACCGCCGAGTACGTACACGAGAACAGCGCCTACTCCTCATGAGCGCCCGCAAGCACACCGCGCTGCCCAAGGCACAGACGCTCATCGAGGCGCTGCCCTGGCTCACCCGCCACCACGGCAAGACGGTGGTCATCAAGTTCGGCGGCAACGCCATGGTGGACGAGCACCTCACCAAAGCGTTCGCCCAGGACGTCGTCTTCCTGCGGCACGCCGGGCTCCGCCCCGTGGTCGTGCACGGTGGTGGCCCGCAGATCAGCGCGCAGCTGGACCGGCTCGGCATGGTGTCCGAGTTCCGGGCCGGGCTGCGGGTGACCACGCCGGAGGCGATGGACGTCGTACGGATGGTGCTCGCCGGGCAGGTCCAGCGTGACCTGGTCGGGCTCCTCAACCGACACGGCCCGCTCGCGGTCGGCATGACCGGGGAGGACGCGCACACCCTGACGGCGACCAAGCGCTTCGCCGACATCGACGGCGAGCGTGTCGACCTGGGACGGGTCGGCGACATCACCGATGTCCAACCAGGCGCCGTCCAGGCACTGTTGGACGACGGACGGATTCCGGTCGTCTCGTCCGTCGCGCGCAGCGTGGACGACGAGCACGTCTACAACGTCAACGCCGACACGGCCGCCGCCGCGCTCGCCGCCGCCCTGGGGGCGGAGACGCTGATGGTACTCACCGACGTCGAGGGCCTGTACGCCAACTGGCCGGAGAGCGACGAGGTCATCAGCGAACTCACCGCCGGCGAACTGGAGAAGCTGCTGCCCGGTCTCGCCAGCGGCATGGTGCCCAAGATGGAGGGCTGCCTGCACGCGGTGCGCGGCGGCGTGCACACCGCGCGGGTGCTGGACGGACGTGTCCCGCACGCCATCCTGCTGGAGATCTTCACCGACGAGGGGATCGGCACCATGGTCGTGCCGGACGCCCCCGCGGACCTACCGCCCGGGCCCGGCGGCACACACACCAACTCCGAGCCGGTCGGCCGTCCCGGGCCGGCCACGGACCTACGGAAGCAAGGGGAAGCCGCGACATGAGCCACGGCAACGCACAGCTCACCGCACGCTGGCAGCACGCGCTGATGGACGCCTACGGCACGCCCCGTGTCCCGATCACCCACGGCGAGGGCGCCCGACTCTGGGACGCCGACGGGAAGGAGTACCTCGACCTGCTCGGGGGAATCGCCGTCAACTCGCTCGGTGTGGCGCACCCCGCGGTCGTACGGGCGGTCTCCGACCAGGTGGCGACGCTCGGGCACACGTCCAACCTGTTCGCCACGGAGCCCCCGGTCCAGCTCGCCGAACGGTTGCTGGAGCTGGCCGGCCGCCCCGGCCGGGTCTTCTTCTGCAACTCGGGTGCGGAGGCCACCGAGGCCGCGTTCAAGTTGGGTCGGCTCACGGGCCGTACGCACATGGTGGCGGCCCAGGGTGGTTTCCACGGTCGGACGATGGGAGCCCTGGCACTGACCGGCCAACCGGCGAAGCAGGAGCCCTTCCGTCCGCTCCCGGGCGAGGTCAGCCATGTGCCGTACGGCGACCCGGAGGCGCTGCGGGCCGCGGTCAGCACGGACACCGCGCTGGTGATCCTGGAGCCCGTACAGGGGGAGAAGGGCGTCGTGCCCGCGCCGGAGGGATATCTCCGGGCCGCTCGGGAGATCACCCGGGCCACCGGGACGCTGCTGGTGCTGGACGAGGTGCAGACCGGTATCGGGCGTACCGGCCACTGGTTCGCCCACCAGGCGGACCAGGGGATCGAGCCCGATGTCGTCCTGCTGGCCAAGGGCTTGGGCGCGGGTCTGCCGATCGGCGCGACCCTGGCCTTCGGCACGGCGGCCGAGCTGCTGACGCCGGGGCAGCACGGTTCCACCTTCGGCGGCAACCCGGTGTCCTGCGCGGCGGGTGCGGCCGTACTGGAGACCATCGAGGCGGAGGGGCTGCTCGCCCGGGTGAAGGCGGTCGGTGACCGACTGCGGAGTGGACTCGGTGATCCGCGGCACCCGTTGGTCGACCACGTCCGCGGCGCGGGGCTGTTGCTCGGTATCGTGCTCACCGAGCCCGTCGCGCACACCGTGCAACAGGCGGCTCAGGACGCGGGATTCCTGGTGAACGCGGTCGCGCCGGACGTCATTCGGCTGGCTCCGCCGCTGATCCTCACGGCGGCTGAGGCCGACGCCTTCACCAGTGCCTTCCCGGGCGTCCTCGACACAGCCGACGTACGTAAACGAGCACAGGGGACACGGGGACGATGACCGACGAGCAGCAGGGCGGGCAGGCCGTACCGCAGACACGTACGGCACGGCACCGGAGGATTGTCGACATCCTGAACCGGCAGCCGATCCGTTCGCAGAGCCAACTCGCCAAGCTGCTCGCCGACGACGAACTCTCCGTCACCCAGGCCACGTTGTCCCGGGACCTGGATGAGCTGGGCGCCGTCAAGATCCGCAACACGGTCGGAGAGCTGATCTACGCCGTACCGGCCGAGGGCGGCGACCGCACGCCCCGGGCGCCGCTCGGCGAGTCCGCGAGCGAGGCCCGGATGGCGCGGCTGGCCGGCGAGCTGCTGATCTCCGCCGAGGCGTCGGCGAACCTGGTCGTGCTGCGTACGCCACCGGGCGCGGCGCAGTTCCTCGCCTCGGCCATCGACCAGACGGGCGTGCACGACATCATCGGCACCATCGCCGGGGACGACACGCTGTTGCTGATCAGCCGGGAACCGGAGGGTGGCCAGGCGCTGGCCGAGCATCTGCTGCAGCTGGCCCAGAAGGCACGCTGAACCAGGACACCGCGCCAGCGGCGACGGGATGGCCGCGCCTTGCGTATGAGGTGGCCCCATGCCTCGCTGACCTGCTGAAACGACACGTCGAACCGCCGCGCCGGGGGCTGGTTGACGGAGCATGCGAGTAGCTGCATACTTATACCTATCAGCGTATGCTTCGTAAGGAGATCCCCGTGACCGAGCGCGTCGTACTCGCCTATTCCGGCGGCCTGGACACATCCGTCTGCATCGGCTGGATCGCCGAGGAGACCGGGGCCGAGGTCGTCGCCGTCGCCGTGGACGTCGGTCAGGGCGGCGAGGACCTGGACGTGATCCGCAAGCGCGCGCTCGCCTGCGGGGCGGTGGAGGCCGAGGTAGCCGACGCCAAGGACGAGTTCGCCGACGAGTACTGCCTCCCGGCCGTCAAGGCCAACGCCCTCTACATGGACCGGTACCCGCTGGTCTCCGCGCTCTCCCGGCCGGCGATCGTCAAGCACCTGGTGGCCGCGGCCCGCAAGCACGGCGCCTCCACGGTGGCGCACGGCTGCACCGGCAAGGGGAACGACCAGGTGCGGTTCGAGGCCGGCATCTCCTCGCTCGCTCCCGACCTCAAGTGCATCGCCCCGGTGCGGGACTACGCGATGACCCGGGACAAGGCCATCGCGTACTGCGAGGAGAAGGGGCTGCCGATCACCACCTCCAAGAAGTCGCCCTACTCCATCGACCAGAACGTCTTCGGGCGGGCCGTGGAGACCGGCTTCCTGGAGGACATCTGGAACCCGCCCATCGAGGACGTCTACGACTACACCGAGAACCCGGCCACACCGCGGGAGGCCGACGAGGTCGTCCTCACCTTCGAGGCGGGCGTGCCCGTCGCCGTCGACGGCAAGCCGGTGACCGTGCTGCAGGCGATCCAGCAGCTCAACGAGCGGGCGGGGGCCCAGGGCGTCGGACGGATCGACATGGTCGAGGACCGGCTGGTGGGCATCAAGTCCCGCGAGGTCTACGAGTCGCCCGGCGGCATCGCGCTGATCGCCGCGCACCAGGAACTGGAGAGCGTCACCGTGGAGCGGGAACTCGCCCGCTACAAGCGTCAGGTGGAGCAGCGGTGGACCGAACTCGTCTACGACGGGCTGTGGTTCTCCCCGCTCAAGCGGGCCCTGGACGGTTTCATCAACGAGGCGAACGAGCAGGTGAGCGGCGACGTCCGGATGACCCTGCACGGCGGTCGCGCGGTCGTCACCGGCCGGCGCTCGGACCGCTCGCTCTACGACTTCAACCTGGCGACCTACGACACCGGCGACACCTTCGACCAGTCGATGTCCAAGGGGTTCATCGAGATCTTCGGCATGTCGTCGAAGATCGCCGCGAAGCGTGATCAGGCGCAGTAACCTTGCGTCCCGCCGCCCCGCGTCCCGTGACCAGGCGGGGTGCGGGGCGGTTCGCGGCGGTACCGCCGGCCGGATGAGCCCCGCGCGGGAGGCCGCTCGCGGCCGGGTCCGCCCCGCTCGCCGACGCCGTACGCGCCGCGTCCCCGACACCGACACCGAGCCGAGGAGCAAAGCAGCGATGAGCAACGGACCGCAGGACCAGGACGAGCCGCGGGGTGACGTACGACTCTGGGGTGGCCGGTTCGCGGACGGACCGTCCGAGGCGCTGGAGCAGCTGTCCGCGTCCGTGCACTTCGACTGGCGGCTGGCACCGTACGACATCGCCGGATCGCGCGCGCACGCGCGGGTGCTGCACACGGCGGGGCTGCTGACCGGGGACGAACTGGAGCGGATGCTGGCGGGCCTGGACCAGCTGGCGGCGGACGTGCGGTCCGGGGCGTTCGTCGGCACGGTGGCGGACGAGGACGTGCACACCGCACTGGAGCGCGGACTACTGGAGCGGCTCGGTCCGGACCTCGGGGGGAAGCTGCGGGCGGGGCGGTCCCGTAACGACCAGGTGGCCACGCTCTTCCGGATGTACCTGCGGGAACACGCCCGCGTCATCGGCGGGCTACTGGCCGACCTCCAGGCGACGCTGGCCGACCTCGCCGAGGCGCATCCGGACGTCGCCATGCCCGGCCGTACACACCTCCAGCACGCGCAACCCGTGCTCTTCGGGCACCACGTGCTCGCCCACGCCCAAGCCCTGGCCAGGGACGTCGAGCGGCTGCGGCAGTGGGACGAGCGCACCGCGGTGTCGCCGTACGGCTCCGGGGCGCTCGCGGGGTCGTCGCTGGGGCTGGACCCGGAGGCGGTCGCCCGGGACCTCGGATTCGAGGGGCGTTCCGCGGCGAACTCCATCGACGGCACGGCGGCGCGGGACTTCGCCGCGGAGTTCGCCTTCGTCACCGCCATGATCGGCGTCGACCTCTCCCGGCTCGCCGAGGAGGTGATCCTGTGGAACACCAAGGAGTTCTCGTTCGTCACGCTGCACGACGCCTTCTCCACCGGTTCCTCGATCATGCCGCAGAAGAAGAACCCGGACATCGCCGAGCTGGCACGCGGCAAGTCCGGCCGGCTCATCGGCAACCTCACCGGACTGCTCGCCACCCTCAAGGCCCTCCCGCTCGCCTACAACCGGGACCTCCAGGAGGACAAGGAGCCGGTCTTCGACTCCTGTGACCAACTGGAGATGCTTCTGTCCGCGTTCGCCGGGATGATGGCCACGCTGACGGTCAACCGGCAGCGGATGGCGGAGCTGGCCCCCGCCGGTTTCTCGCTCGCCACCGACGTGGCCGAGTGGCTGGTGAAGCGAGGAGTGCCGTTCCGGGTGGCCCACGAGTTGGCTGGGGAGTGCGTACGCGTCTGTGAGAGCACCGGGGTCGAACTGGACGAACTCTCCGACGAGCAGTTCGCCGCGATCTCCCCGCTGCTGACTCCTCAGGTGCGGGAGGTGCTGACCGTCTCCGGCGCGCTGGCCGCCCGGGACGGTCGCGGTGGCACCGCTCCGGTCGCGGTGGCCCGGCAGTTGGCGGAATTCCGTACGGACCTGGAGCGGCAGCGGGAATGGGCCGCCGAGCGGGCCGCGGTGGAGGTGCGATAGGTCGACAAGAGATGAGCGTCACCTGACGCGTGTGAGACATGAGTGTTTCACACGCGCTACGCTCGTCTCATGACAGTCCGTCGAGAGCAGCTCCTGCACGCCGCCGCTGATCTGCTGACCAGGAAACCCACGTCCGCCATGGACGATGTCGCGCGCGCCGCCGGGGTCAGCCGAGCCACGCTGCACCGGCACTTCTCCGGCCGCTCGGCGCTCGTACGCTCGCTGGAGGAGCTCGGCCTCCAGCAGCTCACCGAGGCCCTGGACGCGGCCCGCCCGGAGGAGGGCTCGGCGGACGAGGCACTGCGTCGGCTGGTGGAGGAGACCCGACCGCTCGCCGGGTTCCTGGCCTTCCTCGTCACCGAGAACCAGCTCTTCGAGCCGGACGCGATGCACGACGGCTGGCGGCGCCTCGACACCCGGATCGAGGCTTTGTTCCGGCGTGGCCAGGAGGAGGGCGTCTTTCGCCTGGACCTGACCACGGCCTGGCTGGCGGAGGCGCTCTACGCCCTCGTGTCGGCGTCCGCCTGGGCCGCGCAGGACGGCAAGGTGGCCGCGCGGGACGCCGGTCGGATGACGGTGGAGCTGCTGCTCGGCGGTGTCCGACGGGCGGATCGACCGTGACCCGCCGTACGCCCGTCCGCGGGAAGGTCGGCAACTCATCCGCCCCGACCACCGCGCGACAGCGCTGGCTCGCCCTGTCCGTGCTGGTGCTGGCCGTACTGCTGGTCGGGGTGGACGCGACGGTGCTCGGCCTCGCGACGCCGTTCCTCAGTGAGGACCTGGAACCCTCCAGCACCGAACTGCTGTGGATCGGCGACATCTACTCCTTCGTCATCGCCGGGCTGCTGGTGTCGATGGGCTCGCTCGGCGACCGAATCGGCCGGAAGAAGCTGTTGCTCATCGGATCAGTGGCGTTCGGTGCCGGGTCCGTGCTGACGGCGTACGCGCACAGCGCCGAGGCGATGATCCTCTGGCGCGCGCTGCTCGGGGTGGCCGGCGCCACGCTCATGCCCTCCACCCTCGCGCTGATCCGCAACATCTTCCCGGACCCGCGGGAACGCAGTCTCGCCGTGGGGGTCTGGGGCGCGATGACCTCGGCCGGCGCGGCGGTGGGGCCGGTCATCGGTGGAGTGCTCCTGGAGCACTTCTGGTGGGGCTCGGTCTTCCTCATCAACCTGCCGGTGATGGTGCTCCTGGTGATCGTGGGCGGCAAGCTGCTGCCGGAGTCCCGCGATCCCGCGCCCGGTCCGTGGGACCTGCCGAGCGTCGGGTTCTCCATGGTGGGGCTGATCGCCGTGGTCTACGCCGTCAAGCAACTGACCGTGCACGGTCTGACCCCGGACGTCTCGGCGGCCGGACTCATCGGCTCACTGGCCCTGGTCGCCTTCGTACGCCGGCAACTCCGCATCTCGTCGCCGTTGCTGGACATGCGACTGTTCCGGAACAAGGGCTTCTCCGGGGCCGTGCTCGCGGACCTGCTCACCATCCTCGGTCTCTCGGGGATGATCTTCTTCCTCTCGCAGTTCCTCCAGCTCGTGCAGACGAGATCGCCGCTGGAGGCTGGACTGGCCGAACTGCCCGCCGCACTCGGCGCCGTGGCCGCCGGTCTCGCCGCCGGCACGCTGGCGCGTCGCACCTCCGTACGCGCGGCGGTCTCCGGTGGCCTGGCCGCGGTCGGCCTCGCGCTGGCCTCGAGCACGCTGCTGACAGCCTCCACCGGCTACTGGTTGCTCGGCCCGATGCTTCTGTTGCTGGGCGTGGGCGCGGGCCTCGCGTTCACGGTGACCGCTGACGTGATCCTCTCCAGCGTCCCGAAGGAGCAGGCCGGCGCCGCCTCGGCGGTCTCCGAGACCGCGTACGAACTCGGCGCGGCTCTTGGCATCGCCCTGCTGGGCTCGGTGGTCACCGGCGCGTACCGGGATTTCGTGACGCCTGTGGACGTACCGCCGCGGGCGGTGGAGCAGGCACGCGAGTCGCTGGGTGGCGCGGTGGAGGCGGCCCGCGGCCTGCCCGACCCGCTCGGGACGGAACTGCTGTCCGTGGCCCAACAGACGTTCACCGAGGGGCTGCGGATCGGGGCGTTGTGCGGAGCGTTCGTCCTGTTGGCCGCCGCGGCGCTGTCCTGGCGGCTGTTGCGTGGTCAGCGACTCGCGGAGTCGGCCGACGGGGAACCAGGCGGAGCGGAACCGGACGGCGCGGAGCCGTGCGGCGGAGCGCTGGACGGCGGGAAACGGGGTGTCGGACAGTCGGGCGCATGACGCGTACGGCCGCTGAGCCCGGCCGTCCGCCGAACCAGGTGGTTACTCCCCCTGGAGTGGGGAACTCGGCGTCGGTGACAGGGAGTGAGGTGATCCCGTGCTCGACACAGAGAGCCGTCAGTCGGCGCGAGCGGACCAACACACCGTCGGAGAACTGGTCGCCCAGGCATCCGAACAGCTCACCACGGTGGTGCGCAGTGAGCTACAGCTGGCACAGGCGGAGATGAAGGAGAAGGGCAAGCGCGCCGGGCTCGGCGGTGGCATGTTCGGTGGCGCCGCGCTGGCCGGACTGCTCGCCCTGCAGGCCCTGGTGGCCGCCGCGATCGCCGCGGTGACGCTGGTACTCCCCGTCTGGGCCGCGGCGCTGGTGGTCTTCGGGGCCCTGCTGCTGATCGCGGGCGTGCTGGCCCTGGTGGGCAAGAAGGAGATCAAGCAGGCCACGCCCGCCACGCCACAGGAGACCATCGGGAGCGTACGTGCTGACATGGACGCGATCCGGGAAGGGGCGCAGCGATGACCCAGGCGCAGCGCGGAAACGGTCAGAGCCCCACGCCACAGCAGTTGCGGGCCGAGGTGAAGCAGGCCCGTGGGCAACTCGCGGACACCGTCTCGGAACTGGCTCACAAGGCGGATATGAAGACGCTGGCCCGCAGCAAGGCCAGCGAGCTCAAAAGCCGGGCCACCAACGGCCACCATCGGTCGGCCGAGGGCGCGCCCGGTGACGGAACCGCCCCGGAGACCTTCGCGTCCGAGAAGTCCGCCCGAGACCAGCGCGCCGCGCAACTCGCCAAGGTGGGCGCGGCGGTGGCCGGCGCCCTGGCGGCGGGTGGTGTGGTCGTCATGCTGCTCCGGCGACGCCGCTCGGGTGACACCGCGAGGTCCTCCGCGGGCCGGCACCGGCACGCGGCGCACCGGCACGCCCATAGGCCGCACGCTTCCCGTACCCAGCGGTGCGGTCAGGCAGGGGAATGACCATGAGCGGGCGCATGTACAAGCTGTTCCAGACCGGACTCAGCCTGGGTAGCGGGATGCTGGCCGGGGCGCTGTTCAAGAAGCTCTGGAAAGCGGCCCCCGTCGGTGGCGACACCGCTCCGGCTCCTACCGACGAGGAGCGCCGTCTGCGCGAGATCCTGCTCGCCGCGGCGGTCCAGGGTGCCGTGACGGGCCTGGTGCGGGCGGCGACGAGCCGGGGCGGGGCCGTGGGAGTACGGCGCGCGACCGGCAGTTGGCCCGCCTGAGCGGCGGGCGCTGTTGGTGGTGAGGATCAGGCGGCCTTCGCCTTGGTGGCGTACATGTCCACGTACTCCTGCCCGGACAGCGACATGACCTCGCTCATCACCTCGTCCGTGACCGCCCGCAGCACGTAACGGTCCCGGTCCATGCCCTCGTAGCGGGAGAAGTCCAGCGACTCCCCGAACCGGACGGTGATGCGGCGCCCGCGGCCGAAGCGCGGCAGGCCCTTGCCGTCGGGCTGGACTTCGTCGGTGCCGATCATCGCGAACGGCACCACCGGAGCGCCGGTCATCAGCGCCAGCCGGGCGATGCCCGTACGTCCCCGGTAGAGGCGGCCGTCGGGGGAGCGGGTGCCCTCCGGGTAGATGCCGAAGATATGGCCCTCCTCCAGCACCCGACGGCCGGTCATCAGCGCGGCTACACCGCCCCGGCCGCCGTCCCGGTCCACCGGGATCATCCCGACTCCGGTGAAGAACCAGGCCATCAGGCGTCCCTTCGGGCCCTTCCCAGTGACGTACTCGTCCTTACCGATGAAGAACACCTGGCGCTTGCTGACCAGCGGCAGGATCACCGAGTCGATGAACGTGAGGTGGTTGCCGGCCAGGATCACCGGGCCGCTGCCCGGGATGTTCTCCGCACCCTCGACCCTGGGCCGGAACAGCACGCGCAGCAGCGTGCCGAGCGATGCCTTGATCAGCAGGAAACGGGACAACTGGCCCTCCGTCGGTGGTGGTCGAGCGCACGGCTACGCGTTGGAAGACGTTACCCGGCGGCGGCCGTGACGCCGTGACCGGGGCTCTCGCCGCGCGGCGCGGCCGGGCGTGTTCGTGCCGGGTTCCGCCCCGTCTCTCCCGTAGGAAAGGTTCACACGCCTACTATCGGCGCGTCATTCGTCCGATGCGGGTGTCAGGTACGGGACAGCGGAGCACGAGGTGAGGAGTGCGCATGGCGCAGCAGCAGGGGCCGGGTCGGAGAGTCGTACTGGGCGCCGCGGCACTGGGAGCGGGCGCGGCGGCCTGGGGGCCGGCGGGCGCGGCACAGGCCGATGACGGGAAGTCAGGCGGCCGTTCGGGCCGACACAGGCTGCCCGTCCCCGCGGTGATCGCGCACCGGGGCGCCAGCGGCTACCGGCCGGAACACACCATGGGCGCGTACGAACTGGCGCACGCCACGGGCGCGGACATCATCGAGCAGGACGTGGTGTCCACCAAGGACGGCCACCTGGTCTGCCGGCACGAGAACGACATCACCGGCACCACCGACGTCGCCGAGCACGCCGAGTTCGCCGACCGCGAGACCACCAAGTCCATCGACGGAAAGGAACTCACCGGCTGGTTCAGCGAGGACTTCACGCTCGCCGAACTCAAGACCCTGCGCGCGGTGGAGCGGCTTCCCGACGAGCGGCAACACAACACGCTCTACGACGGCCGCTGGCAGGTGCCGACCCTCGAGGAGGTCCTGCGCTGGGCCGACCGACGGGGCCGGGTTGACGGCCGGCCCGTGTGGCTGCACATCGAGACCAAGCACCCCAGCTACTTCCGCGAGATCGGCCTGGCCCTGGAGAAGCCGCTCGCCCGACTGCTGCGCGAGTACGGGCGCGACCACAAGCACGCGCCGAACTTCGTGCAGTCCTTCGAGCCGAGCAGCATCCAGCGGCTGGAGCACCTGGTGGACTGCCCCGGGGTGGTGCTCCTCGGCGGACTCGACTCCCGCCCCTGGGACTTCGTGGAGTCCGGCGATCCCCGTACGGTCGCGGACCTGGTCAGTCCGGACGGGCTGAAGTGGATCGCCGGCTTCGCGAAGGGGATCGGCCCCACGCTGGACATCGTCATCCCGAAGGACGAGGACGGCGCGCTCGGCGAGCCCACCACACTCGTCCGGGACGCGCACGCACAGCGACTCGTCGTGCATCCCTACACGATGCGCAACGAGAACACCTTCCTGCCGCTCGACTTCCGGACGGGGGACGAACCGGACGCCTACGGGGACGCGTTCGGCGCCTTCCGTACGTATTTCGCCACCGGGATCGACGGTCTCTTCTCCGACAACCCGGACACGGCGGTGCTCGCCGCGGCGGACTTCCGGGAGCGCTGAGCGCTCTCCGGCGTCGCTTCCCGCTGTTGTTCCCGGCCGCCGGGTGGGTGGCGGGCAAGCAACCCGGGGGGTCGCGGGACGTGCGGCTGGTGGCGCGGCGTCGTCCGTCACCAGCCGTGCGTACCGAGAGGGTCGTCCCGGCCTGTTCGACCCGGGTCGGGAATGTCACACCCCCCGGACCCGCGTCGCGTGTCCAACGGGCGCGCGCGCCACGCAGAATTCTCGGGACGTGGGGTTGCCGTGCCCAGGCGGAGGGGAAGGGTGCCGTAAGCAACCGGCGTCATCAGGGCAGACAGTTCGCGCGCGGCACCCTCACGCACGGCTCGCGCGGACACGAGGGAATTGGGGAGGCGTACGCCCATGGCCATGAGCGTGACCATCTCGGCGGCGACTGACGATGACGTCGAACAGATCCTGAAACTGCAGTATCTGTGTTTCCAACCGGAGGCCGAGCGACACGGCGACTACGGCATCGAACCGCTCGTCCAGACCCTCGACCAGTTGCGCGCGGAACTCGACGCGGGATATGTCGTGGTGGCACGGCTCGGGGCGGAGGTCATCGGCTCCGTGCGCGCGACGGTGGAGCCGGACACCACCGCTCGAATCAGCATGCTGTGCGTGCATCCGAGGATGCACCGGCACGGTCTCGGGAGCCGGTTGCTCACCCGGATCGAGGAGCACGTCCGCACCGAGCGTGCGGCCACCCGCTACCGCCTCTCCACCGGGCACGCTGACGAGGTCGGGCTGCGCCTCTACCGCCGTAACGGCTACACGCCGGTGGACACCGTCGCCTCGGCCGGCGGGCGGGCCACGTTGGTCACCCTCGAGAAGGAGGCGAGCGCCACGGCGTTCACCACCAGCGCGTAGGGGCGCGAGTTTTGCTCGGTTCACCTCCGGGCGCTCGCGCCCGGTGCCGACCTCCTCGACACCGCACTCGCTCTTCCCCTCGGTCTGAGGCCCGCGGCCTGGGACCTGGGGGAGGTCCCATCGATGACGTCACCTTGAGCACCGACACCGGCGCGCTCTTCGGTTCGTTCGGCCCGTACCGGCGGCGCGCTGCCCTGACCTGTGGGACACGCGGTACGGTCGCGCCGGTCAGCCGGTGCGCCGGGAGCGGCGCAGCCACCACAGCCCGGTCACCGGCAGCGCCAGGGGGAGGAACAGATAGCCCATGCCGTACCGCGACCACACGGTCGCGTCCGGGAAGGCGGACGCGTCCAGCAGGGTCCAGGTGCCGACCCCCAGCACTCCCAGCAGTTCCAGACAGCAGCACACCACGGCGGCCTTACGAGCTCCCTCGCCGCCGCGCACCAGGGCCAGCGTGATGAAGGCGTACACCACCGCGGCCACCGCGGAGAGCGTGTACGCCAGCGGTGCCTCGTGGAGCCGGGTGGAGAGCTGGTAGAGGGAGCGGGAGGACGCGCCCACGGTGAAGATCCCGTAGAGCGTCACCAGCAGTCGACCCGGCCCGCTGGCGATCTCGCTGTGACGCCCCGAACCGTCGCCACCCTGCTGGTACCGCGCGGCCAGTCGCTGCCCGCGCTCGCTCGACTCAGGCACCCACGCCCTCCCAGATGTCGTACAACCGCACCTGAAGCACGGCCAGCACCAGCGCACCGGCGGCCACCGTCAGCGATCCCCAGCGGGTCCGCTCCGTCAGGGACATCAGGGCCACCACGGGTACACAGCACACGATGCCGATCTGGTACGAGACGAACAGCAGCGTGCCGTCCGCGGGCTCCTGTCCCCGCGCCAACTGCACGATCCCGATGACCAGCTGCACCAGCGCGAGCAGCGTCACCACGGCCATCCCGAGGAAGTGCCAGTCCTTCGTCGGCTGGTCACGGTAGGCGGCGTGGCCGCACCAGGCGGCCAGCGCGAGTGCGGCCACGGCGAGCGTGACCGTCAGCGGGGTGAGCATGGCCACGATTCTAGGACCGGGCTCACGGTCGGCTCGCGGCACCCCGTATGCCGTGCCCGGTCGTGTACGAGGCGGGGACGGCGCCCGCGGGCCGGGCGAGACGGCGACTCCGGTCGCGGGACTCAACGCGGTGAAACGGCACCTGGCGACATGGTGGGTGACCAGGGCTGGTCGACGGGGCGTCGGTCGTGGCGTTGGCCACAGGACGGTCGCCTGCCGGGAGGTCCGGCCGACCGTGCCGGGATGGTTGTCCGTGCAGGTCAGCGCCGTCGTTCGGGGGTATCCGGGTGGCGTCCCGGGCGGGTCCGGCTAGCCGGGTGGCGGTGTGGTGCGTTCCAGAATCCGGACGTCTGTCTCGTATGCCGAACAAATGGCAGGGAGATCTGTTTTACTGAGTCCATGAGCACAACGAGCGACCGCAGCCAGTCGACCGAGGCAGACGTGATGCCCGGCGCTCGTTGTCTGCGCGGTCGCCGAATGTGCGTCCGCTGAGCGCCCTCAAGTGAACGGTTTCGTCTCTCTGATTGAGACGAGCCCCGCGCTCGCCCCAGCGCCGCACCGCTGACCGCGGCCCCGCGCTGCCCGCATGCCCCACCGGATGGGAAACCTCCCGTGCCGGGTGCCGTACGCCTGCGCCCGGTACTCGACAGTGATGGAAAGCCAGTGATCACCACCACGGACCTGAGCAAGGTCTATCGCACCAAGGACCGCGACATCACCGCGCTGGACGGCGTGAACCTGCATGTCGCGCAGGGCGAGATGTACGGCGTCATCGGCCAGAGTGGAGCCGGCAAGTCCTCCCTCATCCGCTGCGTCAACCTGCTCGAGACGCCCACCTCCGGCTCCGTGACCGTGGACGGCCGGGAGTTGACCGCGCTCGCCCGGCGCGGGTCGCGGGGGCGTCCCAAGCGCCCCACACCTCAACTGCGGGCGGCGCGCAGCAGTATCGGCATGGTCTTCCAGCACTTCAACCTGCTGTCCTCGCGCACCGTCCGGGGCAACGTCGAGCTGCCGCTGGAGATCCTGGGTCTGACCCGGCGCGAGCGCTCCCGCAAGGCGCTCGAACTGCTCGACCTGGTCGGGCTGGCCGACAAGGCCGGAGTGCACCCCGCCCGGCTCTCCGGCGGACAGAAGCAACGTGTGGGCATCGCCCGCGCGCTCGCCGGCGAACCCAAGGTGCTGCTCTCGGACGAGGCGACGTCCGCGCTCGACCCGGAGACCACCCGTTCCGTACTGCGCCTGCTGCGCGATCTGAACCAGCAACTCGACCTGACCGTACTGTTGATCACCCACGAGATGGACGTGGTCAAGTCGGTGTGCGACTCGGCCGCGCTGATGCGGGACGGCCGCGTCGTGGAGTCCGGTACCGTGCCCGAACTGCTCGCGACACCCGGCTCCGAACTGGCCCGGGAACTCTTCCCGCTCGGCGGGGAGGTGGGCGGACCGGAGCGCACTGCCGTGGACATCACCTTCCACGGTGACACCGCCGCCGAGCCGGTGGTCTCCAGGCTGTCGCGCGCGTACGACCTCGATGTCTCCATCCTCGGTGCCGCGATGGACACCGCCGCCGGGAAGCAGGTCGGCCGGATGCGGATCGAGTTGCCGGGACGCTACGAGGACAACGTCGTCCCCATCGGCTACCTGCGCGAACAGGGTCTGCAGATCGAGGTGCTGCCCGCGACCGAACCCGCCGCCGCACCAGCCGTATCCGCCGCCGCGCCCGCCACTGGCCTCGCCCCGGCCGCCGGTGCATCCGAGCCCGCCCCGGAGGTGGCGAAGTGACCTGGAACGAGATGCAACCACTACTGACCCAGGGATGCGTCGACACCCTCTACATGGTGCTCTGGTCCTCGCTGTGGTCGGTGGTCGGCGGACTGCCGCTGGGCGTGCTGCTGGTGCTCACCGACCAGGGCGGCCTGCTGCGGAACGCGCCGATCAACCGGGTCCTGGCGGCAGTCGTCAACATCGGACGCTCACTGCCGTTCATCGTGCTCCTGGTCGCGCTGATCCCCTTCACCCGGCTGCTGGTCGGCACCTCCATCGGCCCGACCGCGATGATCGTGCCGCTGGTCGTCGGCGCCGTGCCGTTCTTCGCCCGGCTGGTGGAGATGGCCGTACGCGAGGTCGACCACGGACTGGTCGAGGCCGTGCAGGCGATGGGCGGCGGGGTGCCGACGGTGGTGCTCAAGGCGCTGCTGCCGCAGGCGCTGCCCTCCCTCGTCGGCGGGCTCACCACCACGGTGATCGTGCTCACCGGCTACTCCGCGATGGCTGGCGCGGTAGGCGGTGGCGGACTCGGCTCCATCGCCGTGACCTACGGATACCAGCGCTTCGAGACCACGTTCATGCTGCTCACCGTGGCCGTGCTGATCGTGTTCGTCACAGTCGTGCAGCTGCTCGGCGACGGAGTCGTGCGGCTGTTGGCGCGCCGGGACCGCGCCGTCACCTGAGAAGAGAAGGAGGCACTTTTCGTGCGCAGACACACCAAGATCACCGCAGCCGCGGCCGGCACCGCCCTCATCCTGGGCCTGTCGGCCTGCGGCACCGCCTCCGACCCCGACTCCGGCGGTGAGGCCGCCGACTCGGACGGCCCGCTGGTCGTCGCCGCCAGCCCCACCCCACACGCCGAGATCCTGCAGTACGTCGAGAAGCACCTGGCGTCCAAGGAAGGGCTCGAGCTGGAGATCCGCGAGGTCACCGACTACGTCACGCCCAACCGGGCCACCGAGAGCGGAGAGGTCGACGCGAACTTCTTCCAGCACCGGCCCTATCTCGAGGACTTCAACGAGAAGCAGCAGACGCACATCGTGCCGGTCGCCAACGTGCACCTGGAGCCCCTCGGCATCTACGCCCAGGGCACCGACCAGCTGGGCGAGCTGAAGCCCGGCCAGACCATCGCGGTCCCCAACGACACCACGAACGAGGGTCGGGCACTGCAACTGCTCGCGGACCACGGGGTGATCGACCTCAAGGCCGGAGCAGGACAGGACGCCACCCTCTCGGACATCAAGGACCGTAAGGGACTGAAGTTCAAGGAGGTGGAGGCCGCGGCCCTGCCCCGCTCCCTCGGCGACGTCGACGCCGCCGTGATCAACGGCAACTACGCGATCGAGGGGGACCTCGAGCCGCGTGAGGACGCCCTGGCCCTGGAGGAGCCGGAGGACAACCCGTACGCCAACTTCCTCGCCGTGAAGGACGGAAACCAGGACGATCCGCGGGTGCAGAAGCTCGCCGGCATGCTGCACTCGGACAAGGTGCGCAAGCACATCGAGAAGGAGTACGAGGGGGCGATCGTGCCCGCCTTCGGCGCTGGCAACTCCTGATATCGACAAGTTGATTCATCGCGCCGGGCCCGCGTTCGCGGCGGGCCCGGCGCTGCACATCCCCTGGCGCATGCTGCATGCTGTGCACAGCTGCAACCTTCCCGGGGAAGCGTTCTCGAAGCTCCCCGGCCACCAAGCCTTCTGCATGGAGCGGCGCATGACATCGACCTTTCCGGACGTTTCGATCAGTACGGACCGGCTCGTGCTGCGCCCGTTCGAGGAGGCGGACGTTCCCTCCCTCACGGAGATGATGAACGACGACCTGGTCACCGTCTGGTCGGCGGTTCCCGTCCCGTACACCCGGGCCGACGCACGCGACTGGGTCCTCCGTCGTGCCCCGGGCGAGCGGACGACGGGCCGGGGAATCGTGTTCGCGGTCACCGAGTTCCTCACCCAGCGGCTGGTGGGCGCCGTGCGGTTGAAGCACACCGACTGGCAGCTGCTGACCACCGAGGTGTCGTACGTCACCGCCCCCTGGGCCCGCGGCGAGGGTTACGCCTCGGAGGCGGTGCTGGCGACGGTGCAGTGGCTCTTCCAGGACCAGAAGTTCGAACGCGCGGAGCTGCGCACGGCCGCCGACAACACCGCCGCCCAACAGGTCGCCCAGAGGCTGGGCTGCATCAGCGAGGGCGTGCTGCGGAACGCCTGGATCGCCCGCACCCGGGTGGAGGGAGGCGGGTGGGCGCAGATCCGCACCGACCTGCTCATCTGGAGCCTGCTGCCCGAGGACCTGGACGGGCTGCACGAACGGATGGCGGACGCCGGGGACTTCGTCTCGCACACCGACTGGCACTGACCCACAACCGCTCCGCTCTGAGCGGACCCACCCCGTGGGCGGACGCCAGAGTGACGCGCCCGGACGGGCCGCGCGCGGCGCGTGGGCACTCGGTTCGGCGGCCGGCACCGTGGTCACGGTACTCTCCTTGTACTCCACAGCCCCGACCTGCGACGACCCACCAGGAGAGAGTCTGCGATGGCCGACCGCGTCACCGTGATCGGGTGGGATGGCACACCCCTGACCGACGCCGCCCGTGCCGCTCTGGAGGCCGCCACCCTGGTGGCCGGTGCCGCCCACCACCTGTCGCGTCCCGAGGTGCCGGAGCGCGCGGAGCGCGTGCGACTCGGCAGCCTCGCGCTCGCGGCCCGACGGATCGCCGCGCACCGTGGTACCGCGGTGGTCCTGGCGGACGGTGATCCAGGTTTCTTCGGGGTCGTACGGACGCTGCGGGCCCCGGAGTTCGGGCTGGAGGTCGAGGTCGCACCCGCCGTCTCCGCCGTCTCGGCGGCCTTCGCCAGGGCGGGCATGCCCTGGGACGACGCGCAGGTCGTCGTCGCCCACAGCCGTACGCTGCGCCGGGTGGTGAACGTCTGCCGCGCGCACACCAAGGTCGCCGTCCTCACCTCACCCGGCGCCGGACCGGCCGAACTGGCCCTGCTACTCGCCGGGCTGCCCCGGACCTTCGTCGTGTGCGAGGCCCTGGGCACCGACCGGGAGGAGGTCACGGTCCTCACCCCCGACAAGGTCGTCGACCACGGCTGGCGCGATCCGAACGTCGTGCTGGTGATCGGCGGCCCCGGCGGCGGCGCGCCGCACGACCGCGCCTGGATCGCCGGCCGGGAACCGGGCCAGCCGAGCGTTCCGCGGGGCTGGGGGCGGCCGTTGCCGGAATACCACATCGCCGGCGCGGCACCTGCCGGGCCGCCCCGCGCCGGGGAGTCGGAGCAACTCCGGGCGGCCCAACTGGCCCGCCTCGGTCCCCGCGTGGGCGACCTGCTGTGGGACATCGGCACCGGTTCCGGCGCGTTGGCGGTGGAGGCCGCCGAACTCGGCGCGGCGGTGATCGCGGTGGACCGGGACGCGGACGCCTGCGCCCGTGCGGGGCGGGCCGCCCAACGTTTCGGGGCACAGCTGCAGACCCTCACCGGCACGGCCCCGCACGTCCTCGAGGACCTCCCGGAGCCGGACGTGGTCCGCGTCGGTTACAGCGGGCTGCGTACGCTCCAGGCGGTGGCCGACCGGCGGCCCGAACGGATCGTCACGCACGCCGCGACCAGGGACGGCGCGGAGGCGGCGGGGCGAGTGCTGGCGGAGAGCGGTTACTCCGTCGGTTGTTCACTGTTGCAGTCGGTCGAGTTGGACACCGATCGCTGGGAGGAAAGCGAACGTGCGGTCGTTTTCCTCCTTTCGGGTGTTCGGCACTGATCTTCCGATCCGCTGTGCGCGAACCCCGACGAAGTGCCACTTCTCACTCCGCCGTGGCAGGTCGGACGTACTCCTGCCGGTAGGCTGAGCGACTGTTGTTCCGCCCCGACGGATGTCGCTTCGTCGGTCAATATCCGGATGGTTCGACGGGGGCACGTGCCGCAACGCGGGCGCGCTCGTTCTCCATCCGGGGACGCGGTGGTTACCCGCCGGGGCTGGAAGGAGAGTTACCGATGGGCGAGGGGTACGCATGACTGACACCGGCCAGATCCCGGGTGAGGGACAGCCGGCTCACGCAGGCGCACAGCCGGCGGCTCCGGCCGCACCCGGCGCGTACACCTTCCCGGGCGCGGCGCACGGCACGTCCGTAGCGGAAGAGGACCTGCTGATGCCCGGGACACAAGGGGCGTGGAGCGAGGCGCAGGCAGCCGTGGCACCGCAGCAGAGCGGGCAGCCGCCGGGCCCGCTGCCGGGCACGCACGAGACGGACGGACGCGACTCCGGTTCGATCGACTACGGCGCGGTGCGCGGGTCGGACGCCGGTGTCGCCGACTGGAGTTCGACCGACCAGCGAAGCCGGGTGGCGGAGACCGCCGTCGCCAGCGGGCCGAGCGGGAACCAGGGTGGCGGGCGCCATGCGGGCGGGGGGCATGCCGGGCCGGCGGCCGAACCGACCGCGGGCCCCGGTGCCTTGCCGGCCGCGGACGGGGGCGGCCCCGGTGACTCCGCCGGCTCCGGCGGTGGCCCCAGCGCCACTGCCGAGCCGATCCAGGGGAAACCGGCCGTACGGCGGCCGGTGCATCCCGGTCCGCCCGTACCCGAACAGTCCGGCACGGTGCGCTCCCTCGCCGAGCGCGGCCCGAGCACGCCCGCCGGCACCGGGACGGCCGAGCAACTCACGGAGCAGCCCGAGCAGCCGTGGACCGGAGAGCAGCAGCGGCCGGAGCCGACGGCGCAGCAGGCCCCCATGCAGCAGCCGGCACCGGAGCAGCGCTCGAACGAGGCCGGAGGGCAGGGCCCGCCGGCTGGACAGCCCGTACCAGAAGCATCCGTCACCCTGCCGCAGCAGCAGGCGGATTCGCCGACCGCGAATCCGGAGTACCTCGACGTGACCCACCAGGGACCGGACACCCTCGGTGGCCCGCGACTCGGTGGGATCCCCGCACAACAGGACGGGTGGATCTCGCGGGCGGAGCAACCGCACACCGCTCCGTCAGCCGGGCAGCAGCTCCCGGAAGCCGCACTTCCCGGGCCCGATCTGGCCAGCGTCCCCGCGTCGGCGGAGGACCCGAACGCCCAGGTGCGGGACCGTGGCGCGCAGCCCGTCCCGGACTCCGCCGAGAGCCCGTCATCGGCCGCGGCGTCGAGCCCGGCGACGTTGCCCGCCGAGAAAGGCGCGGCGGCCAGCGCCGTTCGGAGCGGTACGGACCACGGCGCCGGCGGCCCGGACGGTTCCCCCGCCGACACCGCCATGGCAGCCCCGGACGCGGGGCCGGCCGCTGAAGCGCCGGTCGCGGAGCGGGAGATGGCGACCGCGCCGGAACCCTCGGTGACCTCCCCGACCCCCGTGCCCGCAGTGACCGAGTCCGCGGTGCCCGCCGGTGAGGCGGTAGCGGTGCCAGCGTCCACAGAGGTTCCCACCGCCGTGGCGGCGGAGTCCTCCGAGGCCGCAGACCCCTCTGTCGCCCCTGTGACACCCGCGCCTGTGACACCCGCGCCCGCGCCCGTCCCGGATCACGGCCCGGGGTCGGCGTCCGCCGTGGCGACCGACACCGGAACCAGCACTGGCCCGGACGATCCCGGGTCTGCCGTGCCGGAGCCGGTGCCGCAACCGAGTGGCCCGGGCGGAGCCGCCGCCGGTCCAGGCGCCGAGCCGAGCGCCGGCCCCGGCCCGCAGCCCGTGGACCCGACTCCCGAGGGAGCGAAGGATGTCGGGACCGATGCCGTACGCGAGGAGCCCGCTGTGGCGCAGGAGATCACGGGAGCGGCCGGCCCAGCGTCGACCGCCGACCCGGAGGATCAGCGGAGCACGCAGCCGGCCGGACAGCGAGCAGACCAACCGGTCGAGGCGGCCGGCGAGGGCATGCCGTCGATGGCGCCGCTGCCGGTCGAGGAGATGGTGGGCGCACCGGAGGGTGACCAGGACCCGACGCCCGCTGGGGCGACGCCGGCCGATCAACAGGCCGGTGCGTTCGGTGAGTCCGGCGATGCCACCGTGGCTGACGGGACCGGGACCGAGGCGGGGACCGCGGCCGACGGCCCCGCGGCAGCGGGCTTCGACGAGACCGAGCGGGCGGCCGTACACCGGCTCATGCGGGAGCGCCGAGACATCCGCAACGGCTTCCGCCCGGACCCGGTGCCGCACGAGGTGCTCCTCCGGGTGCTGGAGGCGGCACACACCGCGCCGAGCGTGGGCCACTCGCAGCCGTGGGACTTCGTCGTCATCCGCTCCGAGGAAACCCGCCGTAGCATGCAGGAACTGGCCCAGCGTCAGCGCGAGGCGTACGCCAAGTCCCTGCCGAAGGCTCGGGCGAGGCAGTTCAAGGAACTCAAGACCGAGGCGATCCTCGACACGCCCGTGAACATCGTCGTCACCGCCGATCCCACCCGCGGCGGCCGACACACGCTGGGCCGCCACACTCAGCCCCAGATGGCGCCGTACTCCTCGGCGTTGGCCGTGGAGAACCTCTGGCTCGCGGCGCGGGCCGAGGGGCTCGGCGTCGGTTGGGTCAGCTTCTTCGACGAGCGCGAGATGGTGCGTACGCTCGACCTGCCGGAGCACCTGGAGGTCGTCGCCTACCTCTGTGTCGGCTACGTCGACGAGTTCCCGGCCGATCCCGAGCTGATGCAGGCCGGCTGGTCCAAGCGGCGTCCGCTGTCCTGGGTGGTGCATGACGAGTCGTACGGCCGGCGTGCGTTGCCCGGGTCCGAGCCGCACGACCTGCTGGCCGAGACGCTGGAACGCATCCGTCCGCTGGACGCGAAGGCGCTCGGCGAGGCGTGGGAGCGGCAGAAGCGGATGACGAAGCCGGCCGGCGCGCTCGGCATGCTGGAGATCATCTCCGCGCAACTGTGCGGCCTCTCCCGGCAGTGCCCGCCGCCGGTGCCGGAGCCTGCCGCCGTGGCCGTGTTCGCCGGTGACCACGGGGTGCACGCGCAGGGCGTCACCCCGTGGCCGCAGGAGGTGACCAGCCAGATGGTCGCCAACTTCCTGGCCGGCGGGGCGGTCTGCAATGCCTTCGCACAGCAGGTGGGCGCGGAGGTGTGTGTCGTGGACGTGGGGGTGGTCGCCGAACTGCCCGCGACGCCCGGCCTGCTGCCCCGCAAGATCCGCCCTGGTACGGCCGACATGACCGAGGGGCCCGCGCTCTCCCGCGAGGATGTGCTGCGCGCGCTCGAAGTGGGCATCGAGACGGCTCGTGATCTCGTCGCAGCCGGCAACAAGGCGTTGCTCACCGGGGAGATGGGCATCGCCAACACCACGGCGTCGGCCGCCCTGATCGCCGTCTGCACCCAGAGCGACCCCGCCGAGGTCACCGGTCGCGGGGCCGGGATCAGCGACGACACGCACGACCGGAAGGTCGACGTGGTGCGCCGTGCGTTGCGACTGCACCAGCCCGACCCGGCCGACCCGGTCACCCTGCTGGCCACGGTCGGCGGCCTGGAGCACGCCGCGCTGACCGGTCTGATCCTGGGGGCCGCCTCGCTGCGTACACCGGTCATCCTGGACGGAGTCAGCGCGGGCGCCGCGGCGCTGGTCGCCCGGCAGATCGCCCCGGAGGCGCTGGCCGCCTGCGTCGCCGGGCACCGCAGCGCCGAACCGGGTCATCTCGCCGCACTCGCCAAGCTCGGACTGCGTCCGTTGATCGACTTGGACCTGCGTCTGGGGGAGGGCACCGGGGCGCTGCTGGCTCTGCCGATGGTGCAGAGCGCGGCCCGGGCCATGCACGATGTCGCGACCTTCGACGCAGCGGGGGTCACCGAGAAGAACTGACACGGGGGTTCGAGGAGGACCGGCGTTCGGCGTCTGCCCGCCTCGGACCCTCCGCGCGCTCCGCGGTGTGTACGCCACCGGGTGCGCGCCGTACGCCCGTACGCCCGTACGCCGCGGGCCGGTCGGTCCCGCCCCGCGGGCGGGGCCGCCGTGACACGACCTAAGGTGTCCTGGGAGCCACCGCCCCGTCTCCAGCCGCTCCGACGCCGCAGCGGTCCCGCGTGACAAGGAGCCGCCGCATGTCCCGAGACCCCGCCTACCCCGTAGGGCTCCGGCTGACCGGGCGTCGGGTCGTGGTCCTCGGCGGCGGTACGGTCGCCCAGCGACGGCTGCCGGCACTGCTCGCCGCCGGGGCCGAGGTCACGCTGGTGGCCCCGGCGGCGACGCCCTCCGTCGAGGCCATGGCCACGGCCGGCGAGCTCGCCTGGGAGCGGCGCGGATACCGCGCGGGTGACCTGGCCGAGGCGTGGTACGTGCTGATCGCCACCGACGACCCCGCCGCCAACGCCGCCGCCTCCAACGAGGCCGAGGCCCGCCGTGTATGGGCCGTACGCAGCGACGACGCCGCGGCGGCCACGGCCTGGACCCCGGCGACCGGGCGCAGTGCCGGGGTCACGGTCGCGGTGCTCACCGGCCACGACCCCCGACGGTCCGCCGGCGTACGGGACGCGGTGGTCGCCGGGCTGCGGGACGGCACCCTGGGCGGCAGCCCGAGCGGTCACCGGCCCGCCGCCGGCTCGCGTACGGGCACGGTCGCCCTCGTCGGCGGCGGTCCCGGGGATCCGGACCTGATCACCGTGCGCGGGCGCCGGTTGCTGGCCGAGGCGGACGTCGTGGTCGCGGACCGGCTCGGGCCGCGGGAACTGCTGGACGAACTCGCACCGCACGTCGAGGTGATCGACGCGGCCAAGATCCCGTACGGCCGCGCCATGGCGCAGGAGCGAATCAACGCGGCACTCGTCGAGCACGCCAGAGCGGGACGTGCCGTCGTACGGCTGAAGGGCGGCGACCCGTTCGTCTTCGGACGCGGCATGGAGGAGGCCCGGCAACTGGCCGACGCCGGCGTGCCGGTGACGGTGGTGCCGGGGATCACGAGCGCGGTGAGCGTGCCCGGCGCGGCTGGGATTCCAGTGACACATCGGGGGGTCGCGCACGAGTTCACGGTGGTCAGCGGGCACCTCGCGCCGGGCGCGGACGGCTCGCTCGTGGACTGGGAGGCAGTGGCCCGGCTCGGCGGCACGCTGGTGCTGCTGATGGCGGTCGAGCACGTCGAGGCGATCGCGCACACCCTGATCGGGTACGGCCGAGCCCCGGGCACCCCGGTGTCCGTCGTACAGGAGGGCACGACTGCCGGGGAACGGCGGGTGGACACCACGCTCGACAGCGTCGCGGAGGTCGTACGAACCGAGGCGCTACGACCCCCCGCCGTGATCGTGGTGGGCGAGGTCGTGACGCTGGGAAGGGGATAGCCCGAAGGGAGCGGACAGCCCGTACGGGCGGACAGCGTCGAACCGCGAGCCTCCCCGCGCAGCCGGCGGGAGACACGGACAGGACAGGAAGGTCTGGTGGCGGAACTCATCACCGTGGAGGACCCGGACGACCCACGGTTGGGCGACTACTCGGGGCTGACCGACGTGGCGCTGCGGCGTTGCCGGGAGCCCGCCGAGGGGCTCTTCATGGCCGAGGGGGAGAAGGTCATCCGCCGGGCCGTGCGGGCCGGTTACGGCATGCGGTCCATGCTGCTGTCCGCCAAGTGGCTGGAGGTGATGGGGGACGTCATAGCGCAGACACCCGCCCCGGTGTACCTCGTCAGCCCGGAGGTGGCCGAACGCGTCACGGGCTATCACGTGCACCGTGGCGCCCTCGCCTCCATGCGGCGGGCGCCACTGCCCAGCCCGGACACGCTCCTGACGCACGCTCGCGGAGGCGTGGTGACGGGGTCGGTGGACGACCACACCCACCCCGGCGCGACGTCGACTTCGGGTCCACACACGCGCGAGCGTCGGATCGCGATCTTCGAGGATATTGTTGATCACGCCAATCTGGGTGCGGCCTTCCGCAACGCGGCGGCTCTGGGGGTGGACGCCGTACTGCTTACCCCACGCTGTGTCGATCCCCTCTACAGGCGGGCCGTGAAGGTGTCCATGGGGGCTGTGTTCGCCGTCCCGTACGCCAGGTTTGAGTCATGGCCGCGCGATGCCGATGTCGTCCGGAAGCACGGCTTCGTCCTCGCGGCCCTCAGCCCCTCGGCAAGGTCCGTCACGCTCGACGAGTTCGCTGATCGCCACTACGAGAAACTCGCCCTGATGCTGGGCACGGAGGGGGAAGGGTTGTCGGCTGAAGCGCTACGGGTTGCCGACAACCATGTACGCATCCCTATGGACGCTGGTCTCGACTCGTTGAACGTGGCCGCATCCTCAGCTGTCGCCTTCTACGCCACCCGGCCGAGGTCTGGCTGATCCCGGAAGACGAGGATCATGGATGGGTGGGGTCCCGGGGCGATGTCAGTGGGTTCAGTTAGGTTCACTGGTCATGGATTCGGAATCGCTGCTGCAGCACCTGAGAGACGAACTCGACGCGTTTCGCGCGTGCCTCGACGGTGACCTGGCTGTATCCATCGAGCACTGCGGCGAGTGGACGCTCCGTGATGTGGCTGAGCACTTGGGCAGCTCAAATCTATGGGTGGCAGCCGCAGTTACCGAGCATCACGGCAAGTACGAGCCCGCGCCGTCCCCGCGTGATCCTGGAGGGCTGGTGCGGTGGTTTGAGGAAAGTTCAACCATTCTGCTCAACGCGCTCGACACTGACCCGAGTGCGAGCGCCTGGACTTTCCATCCGCCGCACACGGTGCGCTTCTGGCAGCGGCGCCGTGCACTGGAGGCGCTCATTCACCGCTGGGACGCCGAGAACGCACTGGGCGTCACGCGGTCACTCGCCCCGGTCCTGGCCGGCGAGGGCGTGGCCGAGGTCTTCGACACGATGGCACCACGGCAGATAGCACGGGGACGAGCGCAGCATCCGCAGCACGCCCTGCGTCTGCAGGCGACGGACACCGGGACATCCTGGGTGTACGGCCCTGGTACCGCCGTGGCCACACTCGCCGCGACAGCGGAAGAACTCGTGCTGCTCCTGTGGGGGCGGATGTGCAGCTCAGACGCCGCCTTTAGCTGGACCGGCGATCAGGAGTGCGGACTCCTCGTTCTGGCTGGCACGTTGACACCCTGACGCCGTTCAGGCGCCTATCCATCGGCGGATTGCCGCGCGGGTGGCCGCACCCATGGAACACGTAGGCCCGTTGATGAGCGCGACAGGAAGTCGAGTTCACGCTCACGAGGCCCCGGTCGATGTGGCTCTCCATGCCGGCATCGGCCTGCAGGCCTGAGATTCGAGAGGCGGGAGAGGATCCTGGTCACGTGTGCCGCCGGGTCCACGTACGGCGCACCCCCCAGTTGCGTCCCGGTTCCCACACGGCGTCACCGACCGTCTCGCCGTGATCGTCCGAGCCAGGAACGTCGGGTTCGGCGCTGATCGGGAATGACGGCCTCGGAGGCGGACAGACTCAGTGATACGCGGCGGCGTGCGACCAGGCCGACCGCGATCAGCAGCACGAACGGTAACCAGGCGATCGCGTAGGCGACACCGTAGTGCTGGACGTCCAGGATCGACCGGCGCGGGTCCACGTCGCTGCTGTTGACGCCGAAGAACGCGAGCAGTAGCGCTGGCGGGAGCGCGATAACCGAACCGGCGGCGATCACGGTAGCCAGCACCCGGTCGCGGCCTTCGGCGTACTCCTGGGATGCCGTCTCCAGGTCGACGCACCGCGTTGCGAGCACGGCGTTCACGCGATCGACGATGCGAGACGTGTTGGTCACGGCGTCCGCCAAGGCCGAGACGTCGCGCAGCGACGAGTGGAAGCTCTCGATCAACAGCTCCGGGATGAGGATCGTGTCGGCGTACGCCTCGACGCTGAAGCTCAGGTCGAGCTGAAGATCGCTAAGTCGGCGCGAGAGCTGCGTGACCAGGGCACGGGCACCCTCCGTCGTTTCGACCACGGCGGTCCGGTCGAGCTCCAACGCCTCGAACGCCTGCCGCCGGATGCGGTGCACAGCCGCGACCGCGTTGACGATGCCGGCCGCGGCCAGCGCGAACGCGTTCTCCACCGGCGGCGCGTAGCCGACTATCAACGACACGCCTCTGCCGTGCGCGACCATGGTCTGGCCGGGGTTGTTCAGCGTCTCAGGCCGGCGAATGCCCAGCGTTGCCCCGGTGCCGTCGTTCAGCGTGCCGCGCAGCACGATCGCCACCACCTCCTGGCTGACCGCGTCGCCAGACGTGTGCTCGGCCAGCAGGCGCTGTGCGTGCGCCGCTCCGGGGAAGACACTCTGATGGACGTTCCGGCCGAACTCGAGCGGCGGTTGGTCCGCGGGCCCTGCCGTGACGCGGTACGCGTGGAGCCGCTCGTCGAGCCACTCGGTCAGCGGTGCCCCGCCGACGCGCATGGCGGAGCGGTCCTGCCAGGTGGCATAGAGGGTGTCGGCGATCGCGTCTGAGCCGTCCGGGATTTCGACGTCCACGAAGAGCAGTGGGTCCCAGCGAGGCGTGACGGCCAGAATGACTGCCGCACCGTCGACCCGGGCCGCGCTCGGCGGGAGCGTGATCTCGGGGACGCGCTCGTGCAGTACCAGCCGGGGCAGTAGCCGCCCGGACGCCTCGACGTGGGCGGCGAACCGGCCGAGGTCGAGAGCCTCGCTCAACGGGCGAAGCATGTCGTCGGCCACCCGCACCTGTGGCGTGAGGTGATACGTCAACAGCAGGCGTGTACTGGCTCTGACGGCTGCGTCGGACCGTGGCACAACGTCCCCTTCGGCTGGCACTCGTGCGGGGCAGCAAGCCTAGACGAGTAAGTCCTCTGTTCGGGGCGTTGGTTGGGCATGTCCTGGTACCACGGCGAGAACCGCTGGCTCATGTTCCGTGCCTGCCCGGAGACCGAGCTACCACAAGCGATCGCGTGCGGCATCGCCACTGGTCAAGCGGGTAACCCCCGGGAGCTGGCCGGGAACGGTGACTCCTGGTTCGACCAGCACTGGATCGTGGCCTCCACCCCCCAGTGCCATGCGAGGTGCCCAGGCCCACCCAGCAACGCTCGCACCCGAACCCGTGGGCGATGGCGAACCCGAGATCGACGGAGGGGAGGTGCCCGCCGCAGGACGTGCCCCGTCCGGCCGACGGCTCGGGTCGGGTCGGGTCACCGGCCGGGGGCGGCCGCCGTCCCGTCCCTGACGGGGACGTCCGCTTGCTGGCTCACAGACTGCCGGTCGGGCCGGTCGGCCCCGCGGACCTTGCTTTCGCACCCCTGGGCAGCCGCGATGCCGAGCGCGACGAGCAGTGTCACGACCACGAACACCACGACCCGTTGCCGCAGCAACCGCCGGTTCGGACCGGGCCGGCGGCCGTTGGGCCGGGCGGCGCCCGCGGGCCGGGAGCC
>NZ_LJGU01000135.1:23648-76675 GCF_001751245.1 Streptomyces oceani | reverse complement strand
CGTACAGCAGCCGCGCCGACCGGTCGAACCGCGCTGCCCCGGGGGCTTGGCGGGGTGGGCCGCGGGCGGCTGGTGGGCGCCGTCCGGCAGGCCGCGCGCCTCCCGAGCGGCGATCTCCTTGAGGCGCAGGGAGAGTTGCAGCGTGCTGGGCCGCTCCTCCGGTGCCTTGACCAGACATGCTTCGACGAGTGGGGCCAACGCCGCGTGCACGTCGCGCAGCTGTGGCTCCTCGTGTACGACGCGGTACAGCATGACCTCGGAACTCCCCTGCCCGAAGGGGGAGTCGGCCGTCGCCGCGTAGGCGAGCGTGGCACCCAGCGCGAAGATGTCCGTCGCCGGCGACACCGTGGCACCGCGGACCTGCTCGGGAGCCAGGAAGCCCGGTGAACCGACGGCCGTCCCGACGTGCGTGAGAGTGCTCGCCCCGGTCGCCCAGGCGATACCGAAGTCGATGATGCGGGGACCCTTGGGCGAGAGCAGGATGTTGGACGGCTTGAGGTCCCGGTGCACCACCCCGGCGTCGTGTACGGCCAGCAGGCCCTCCGCCAGTGCGGCGCCGATCGAGGCCACCCGCGAGGGCGGAAGGGGGCCGTCCTCGTTCACCTTGTCCTGCAGGGAGGGTCCGGGGACGTACTGGGTGGCGAACCATGGCCGGTCCGCGTCGAGATCGGCGGCCACCAGCCGGGCCGTACAGCCGCCCCGGATGCGTCGGGCGGCCGAGACCTCCCGGGCGAAGCGGGAACGGAACTCCTGGTCCTCCGCCAGGTCCGGCCGGATCACCTTCAGCGCCACCCGCTGGCCACGTCGGTCGGAGCCGAGGTAGACGACTCCCATACCGCCCGCACCGAGCCGGCGGTGCAGCCGGAACGAGCCGACGACCCGCGGATCCTCGCGCCGGAGCCGCATCATCGCCATGTCGCTTCCTACCTCCGGTGGGGAGAGTTCCGCCCTGCCGCCGGCGGGGAGAAGTCCTCCCGGTCCGCCCGTCCATCTGACGAAGACAGCTTACGGACTGCCGGCGGGTAGCCACGACAGGCGGCACACGCGGCGCCAGACGGATTGTCAGCGGCGGATCGCGGAGCGGGTACGACCCACGGCGCCCTCGCGCGGCCCTGGCCCGCCAGGGCCGCGGCGGCCAAGAACCGGGCCATCACCGGGATTTGACGTGGCGGCAGGTGAGAGTCGGCGGCGCTGGGGGACCGCCACTCGGCGGCCTGGCCGGGCCTGCCCACGGCACGGGTGGTGACCGGAAGCACATGCACAGGGGACGGTGGCGGCGACGTACGTGAGTGAAGTCACCCGGCGGCCCGCTGCCGCCCGAGAACAGCACCGGCGGACCGACCTGGGGGCGAGCGGCGGCCCCTAGCTCGAACCCCTGGTGGATTTCCCTGGGAACGGGGCCGAGGTTCTCCACCTCTGGGAGTATCCGAGCTCGCGAGGTGTCATCCTGCGGGAGGCCCCGCAGTGGGTACGCGGGCATGACGCCCGGGTGCGGACAGCTCACCTAGTGTGGTGGATCAAGCGGCGGGCGCGGCACTCGTCCCCCGAGGTTATACGCCCGCCGCTGCCAACGGACGGGGAGAGACCATGTCGCACACAGCGCATCGAGCGGCCGCGCGGACGCAGCGGCGGCTGACATCGTTCGCCGCGCTCGGCGTCCGGCCGGGTGGCAGCCGCCATCCGCTGGTCGCCGCCGCCATGGTCCTCCCGATGGCCGTCCTCCTCGCCATCGGCTTCGGTGGTGTGGACGCGGTGGTCATGCAGGCGTCGTCCGTGGTCGGCATGCTGGGGCGCTGACAGACGCCCCGGGCTCGGGAGAGCGGCCCGAGTCGGGGACATCCGACCATCAGCCCCGTGGGGACGGGGGTGCGGCGGGCGGCAGGAGGCCCGGGCAGCTGGGGAGCTGTCCGGGCCGTGCCCGCGTGCTGCCCACGTCCGGCTGCCGACCGCGGGGACGCGTTCGCGCATCGCCCAACCACCGTACGTGGCACGGTCGTAGGCGGCGCGCGTCCACAACTCGCCGACGAGGGAGACACCGCGGACGACGCGGGTCCCGAAGTGCCCGGTCCACGCGACGTGCCGCCACGACCGCGTAGGCACCGAGCCTGGAACGCCGGGTCGTGAGATCGAGAAGTCCCCGGCGGTATCCGCCGAGGACGCGTTCGGGAGTGGACGATACTGGATTTGAACCAGTGACCTCTTCCGTGTCAGGGAAGCGCTCTCCCGCTGAGCTAATCGTCCGGGACGGCGCGGGACCGCCTGCCGAGCGTGCGCGATACTGGATTTGAACCAGTGACCTCTTCCGTGTCAGGGAAGCGCTCTCCCGCTGAGCTAATCGCGCGGAACGGTCCGCGACCGCGAACCAGTGGACGATACTGGATTTGAACCAGTGACCTCTTCCGTGTCAGGGAAGCGCTCTCCCGCTGAGCTAATCGTCCGAGGTGGAGACGGGATTCGAACCCGTGTAGACGGCTTTGCAGGCCGTTGCCTCGCCTCTCGGCCACTCCACCATGGTCGGGGCCACCATAGCCCCAACCGGAGCGGACGACGAGATTCGAACTCGCGACCCCCACCTTGGCAAGGTGGTGCTCTACCAGCTGAGCTACGTCCGCAGTGCGCCCCCGGGTGCATTCCCGGCGACGGGTTGAACCTTAGCTGATTCTGGGACCAGCTCCAATTCACTTGCCGCCCCGGTGCCCGTACGCCGACCTCGGGGTCGCCGCGGGACATCCCTAGACTCGCTCGCATGTCCGACCCCGCCCCGCTCGCCCGCTTCGCTGGCCTCCTCGCCACCGACCTACGTGAGGTCACCGACGATCCCGAGGCGCTGGACTCCTCCGGGTGGTGGGCGGTCGTAGCCGACTACGAGGGAGGGCTCACCTGCGCCCGGTTCGGAGACGTACGACCGGCCGCACCACCGGCCGTGCTGCCGGGAGGCTGGCGCGGCCCGGCGCCCGCGGACTGGACCTCCTCGCTGGATCGCGCCGCCTACACGGCCGGAGTGCGCCGCGTACGCGAGCACATCGCCGCCGGCGAGGTGTACCAGGCCAACCTGTGCCGGATACTGACGGCGCCGCTGCCGGACGCGAGCCGCGCCAGCAGCGACGTGGACCAGCTCGCCGCCCGCCTGGCCCGCGGCAACCCGGCGCCGTACGCGGGCACCGTGCGACTACCCGCACACGGAGTCGAGGTCGCCACGGCCTCGCCGGAGTCGTACCTGCGCCGCGACGGCGCCGTCGTCACCTCCTCGCCGATCAAGGGCACCGGCCGTACGGCCGAGGATCTGTTGCCCAAGGACCACGCGGAGAACGTGATGATCGTCGACCTCGTGCGGAACGACCTCGGTCGGGTGTGCGGGACCGGCACCGTGACGGTGCCGCGGTTGTGCGCCGTCGAGGAGCACCCCGGGCTGGTAC
Organism: Streptomyces oceani; assembly: GCF_001751245.1. Lineage (GTDB taxonomy): Bacteria > Actinomycetota > Actinomycetes > Streptomycetales > Streptomycetaceae > Streptomyces > Streptomyces oceani. Next base: position 73,259 of record NZ_LJGU01000135.1, on the reverse strand, counting down.
ACCTGGTCTCCACGGTGCGTGGCGAGATCGCGCACGCGTGCCGACCACGGGGCTGGGCGCGGCTGTTGGCCGACACCTTCCCGGCCGGATCGATCACCGGGGCGCCGAAGTCGCGCGCCACGCGGTTGCTCGCCGATCTCGAGACGGCGCCGCGCGGTCCGTACTGCGGCGCCGTCGGCTGGGTGGACGCGGACCGAGGCACCGGTGAACTGGCGGTCGGTATCCGGACGTTCTGGATACGGCGGGACCTGCCCGGCGGGCCCCGGTTGTGTTTCGGCACCGGTGCCGGGATCACCTGGGACTCGGACGCCGAGCGTGAGTGGGAGGAGACCGAGCTGAAGGCGTCCCGACTGCTCGCGGTAGCGTCGGAGGTGTACGGGAACGAGAGGATGACGACGTGAGGATCTGGCTCGACGGAGCGCTGCGGGACAGCACGAGCGCGCAGGTGTCCGTACTCGATCACGGCCTGACCGTGGGTGACGGCGTCTTCGAGACGCTGAAGACCGTCGACGGGCGCCCCTTCGCGATGACCCGACATCTGCGGCGGCTCGCCACTTCCGCACGCGGACTGGGGTTGCCCGAGCCGGACGCCGAGGAGGTACGGCGCGCGTGCGCGGCCGTGACCGAGGCGAACCCGATGCCGCTGGGCCGGCTGCGTATCACCTACACCGGAGGGCTCTCGCCGCTGGGCTCCGACCGGGGCACCACCGGCCCGACGTTGGTCGTCGCGATGGGCGAGGCGACCCGGCGACCGGACAGCACCTCCGTGATCACCGTGCCCTGGACTCGGAACGAGCGCGGCGCCCTGTCCGGACTGAAGAGCACCTCCTACGCGGAGAACGTCATCGCGCTGGCCCGTGCCCGGCAACAGGCCGCGACGGAAGCCCTCTTCAGCAACACCAAGGGAGCGCTCTGCGAGGGGACCGGGTCGAACGTCTTCGTCGTCCTGGACGGCGAACTCCACACTCCGCCGCTCGACTCGGGCTGCCTGGCCGGCATCACCCGCGCCCTCGTGGCGGAGTGGACCGGAGCCCGGGAGACCGAGCTCCCGATGGACGTCCTGGACCGCGCCGACGAGATCTTCCTGACCTCGTCGATGCGCGATGTGCAGGCCGTACACCGTGTCGACGGGCGGGACCTGCCGGCGACCCCCGGACCGGTCACGGCGAAGGCGATGCGGGTCTTCGAGGAGCGTTCCGCCGCCGAGCCGGACGCCTGACGCCGGCCGCCGGACGCCGGACGCCTGATGACGCTCACGCTGCGGCCCGCCGGGCCGGAGGAACGCGCCCCGGACGGCGGCCGTGCGCGTACCTACGACATCTGCTCCAACGCTCGCCCCGTCGGGACCGTGAGGCTCGCCGCGTGCGACTCGTACGGGGTCGCGCTCGGCCGGATCGTCCGGCTGTCCATCGATCCCGCGCAACGCCGCCGGGGCCGCGCCACCGCGGCAGCGCTGGCCGCCGAGGAGGTGCTGCGCGACTGGCGGTGCGTACGCGTGGAACTCGCTCTGCCGGAGCCGGCCCTTCCGGAACAGCCGCTCCCGGAGGCCGCCGCACCGGCACTGGCGCTGGCGACCGCCCTGGGGTACGCGGAACGCAGCCACGTCATGGTGAAGGAGTTGGCCGGCCCGCCGCCGCTGCCGGCGGGCCGGCCTGGCCAGGGGGATGACCGACGCGGAGTACGCGACCTGGCGGGTTCGGGACGTCGCCGGGTACTCCAACGTGCTCGCCGATCGCGGGGTGCCTCCGGAACGGGCGCGTGCCGTCGCCTCACGCGAGTTGGACACCCTGCTGCCGGAGGGCCCCGCGACCAGCGGCATGACGCTGCGTACCCTCGAGCACGACGGAGCGGCGGTCGGCGGCCTCTGGCTGTGTACGGACGGAGCGCCCCGGCCCGAGGCCGACGCCTGGGCGTACGCGGTCGAGGTGCCCGCGGGGCAGCGGGGCCGCGGGCACGGACGCACGCTGATGCTGCTCGCCGAGCGGGAGTGCCACGCGGCCGGTCCGCGCCGGCTCGGTCTCCAGGTGCGGGTGAACAACGCCCCGGCGCGGCGGTTGTACGCCACGCTGGGCTACCGCACGATCGAGCGGGTGCTGCACAAGCGCTTGGACTGACCCTGCTGGGCCGGTGCCAGCCGCCAGACTGCCGGGCGCTCGCCAGCCCCGCCAGCGCGCCTCAGCTCTTCAGCAACCCGTCCGCGATCTCCACGATGCGCTCCCGTAGCCCTTCCTGACTCTTCCCGCCGTGCAGCACCTCGCCGTTGATCACGTACGTCGGAGTGCCGGTCACCCCGAGGGCCCGCCCCTCCGCCTGGTCCGCGTCGACGACCAACAGGTGGCGACCGTCGATCAGCGCCGTCTCCACCTCCTCGACGTCCATGCCCAGCTCCCGCGCCACTTCGAGGAGCACGGGCTCGCCACGTTTGCCGAGATCGCTGGTACGGGCCAGGACCGCCTCCGTGTAGGCGTCGCCCACACCCTGGGCGTACGCCTCCTCGGCGGCCTGCGCCGCGGCGTGCGCGTGCCGGTGCTTCTCCAACGGGAAATGGCGCAGCCGGATCTCCAGCGCGGGGCCGTACTGTTCGCGCAGGGCGCGCAGGTCACCCTGGGCCCGATGGCAGTCGGGGCACTGGAGTTCGTACCAGGCGTCGAGGACTACCGGTGCTGCGGAGGTGTCGGTCATGGTGGTGATTCTCGCACCCGGGAGGGAGCCACAACCCCGGAATATCCCGGAGATTCCCGTTTGGCATGGCCCTCGGGGTGCCGGTCGGTGCACGATGGAGACATGCTCATCATGACCGTGTGCGCTGCGCTCTCCGCCGCCGGACTGGCTGTCGCGTTCCTGACGGCCTACCGGCGTCGCTTCGTCGCCGCGACCCGCATCGCGGCCTTCGCGCTGTTGCCCGTCGGACTGGCCATGGCCGGTCTGGTGAAGCTGGGGGGCAAGGTCGGCACGGCGATCGGTGACTGGGCCGCCGACCTGGTGCTGGACCCGACGGTGTGGACCGGTTTCGCGGTGCTCGCGGTGGCGGTTCTGCTGTACGTCATCGCGCGGGTGGCCGGCGGCCGGACCTCGGCCGGCCAGGGCGCCGGTGGTGCGCGCAAGGAGCGCGGTGCCGCAAGCGGGCAAGCCGGCGGCGGGCAGGGCGGCGCCGCTGGGGCCGCCGCCCCGAGCGCCCCCGCCGTGCGAGGTGGCGCGGAGCCGGCGAAGAAGTCGCGGGACGGCCAGTCCGGCGGTGGAGACGAGGACTTCTCGGATATCGAGGCCATCCTGAAGAAGCACGGAATCTGAACGGTCCGCCTGGGTCTGGCGTGTTGCGTGAGGTGTGGCAGTCGGGTGCGCGATCATCACCCGCGAGATGCCGCACACAACGCAGAACCGCGCAGGCGGTTTGGACGAGCCACCCGCCGAACCGCTGCTGCCAGCCGAGAGCCGTGGGTGCCTCTTCGCGCTCTCCCAACCGCCTCTGATGCTTTTCCTGGCGGTGATCGGTGCCTTGCTGGCCATCACCGGCGGCCATGATCTCTTCCTGCTGTGACCCAGCCGGTGCCCCGCTCCGTCCCAGGGCTCCGGTCAGTTGGCGCTGTCCGAGGACTCGCGTTGCCGCGCTCGATACGCGGCGACGTGCAGACGGTTGCCACAGGTGCGGCTGTCGCAGTAGCGGCGGGAGCGGTTCCGGGAGAGGTCGACGAAGGCACGGGGGCAGTCCGGGGCCTCACAGCGGCGCAGCCTGTCGCGTTCCCCGGCGACGATGAAGAAGGCCAGCGCCATACCGCCGTCGGCGGCCAGATGGTGGGCGACGGAGGCGCCGGGCGCGAAGTAGTGCACGTGCCAGTCGTAGTCGTCGTGGTTGGTGAGCTGGGGCGTGGTGCCGGCCTCCGCCACCAGTTCGTTCACCAGCTCCGAGGCGGTACGCGCGGAGTCGGCCGCGAAGATGCGGGCGAACCGCTCGCGGACCGAGCGCACGTCCGCCACGTCCCGTTCGGTGAGGTCGCCGACGTCGCTGAGGGCGTTGCGTTTCACGAACGCGCACAGGTCGGCCACGGAGACGAGCGCGTCCGGTGCGTCTCCCTCGGGCGCCGTGTTGAGGAGGTCGACCACGTCGTCGAGTGCGCACCGGGTGTCGTGGTTCATCTGCACCGTGGGTCTCCCGGGCGTTCAGGGTCCGCTGGCCTCTGAGCCTAACCGGTTCAGGGCGCGACAGCGCCGCCATCGCCTCTTGACGATGGCGGCGTAGTAGACGCGAGTGCGCTGGTTTGCCGGTGGATGCTGCCGGGAGGGCGAGGAGGTGGTCGGTTTCGCCGTGGCGTCGTTGTCGCTGGTCGTACGGGCGGCCCGCGGTGCTCAGCCGTCGCCCCGAGTCGGACGGCTGAGTCGGGCGGCCCTACCTCAGCTTTCCGCGAGGATGTGGGAGAGTTCCGTGTCCAGGTCGAAGTGACGGTGTTCGGTGCCCGGTGGTACCGCGGCGTCGGTGCGTTTCAGGAACGATTCGAGGGCGCGCGCTGGCGCCTCGAGCAGAGCCTCACCCTCCGGGGAACTGAGGGCGATGCAGACCACACCCTGCCCGTGGCTGCGGGACGGCCACACACGGACGTCTCCGGTGCCGGTGGGTCGGTGTAGCCCCTCCGCCAGGAGATCGCGGGCGAAGACCCATTCGACCGTCTCCTCGGCGCCGGTGTGGAAGGTGGCATGCACGGCATAGGGATCGGCCGTGTCATACCGCAGACCCGCGGGTACAGGCAGTGATGACTCGCTTGATACAACGAGGCGCAGGTGCAGCTCGCAGCTGACCGTGGTGTTCATAAGCGCCAGGGCCTTTCGCTCAGTGTGCGCTCGGGGGTTCGCACGTCGGCGAAATCGACATGCCACCTACCAGCCGGTTGTAAACCCCTCTGACCGATTTGTGAAGGTTCGGGTCGCTCATTTGGCCGAGTCGAAGGTCATTTCGTACGGCCGGACGAGTGAAGCACCCTCGATCCGGTAGGTTTCCGGCATGGATGCCGAGACCGCCGCCACGGATACCAAGACGAAAGTCGCAGGTGTGCAGCACGACATCATGGACGGGGGAGACAAAGATAAGGGTGCGGACCCTGACATCAGCGTCGACACGAACGAGGGCGATAAGCCGCTGGGCTCACGAGCGCCGCGATTCGTCCAGGCCAGCCGCCCGCTGCACCTGAGCTGGCAGATCGGGGTTTTCGTCGTAGGGCTCGCCGTGGTCATCGCCGGCGTGGCCATGCTGGTCTTTCCTGGCCCCGGGTGGTTGACGATCTTCGCCGGGATGGCGATCTGGGCTACCGAGTTCTCCTGGGCACAGCTGGTGATGCGCTGGACGCGGCGCAAGCTCGCGGCCGGGACGGAGTGGTGGAAGCGACGCCGGGCGGATCGTAAGGCGCGCAAGGGGGCTTGAGCACCCGTGGACATGGGGTAACGTAGCAGCCACGACAGGGCGATTAGCTCAGCGGGAGAGCGCTTCGTTCACACCGAAGAGGTCACTGGTTCGAACCCAGTATCGCCCACTCGCAGCCTGGCCATCCGATCGTGAGTGGCCGCCGGTCCGGTCGGGTGAACGTCCGCCCGCGCCGGTCGTGGGAGCACTTCATGGGCATCCGCTGGCACTACTACGAGTTTCACGCGGTATGGCGGCTGTCGGCCACGCCTGCCGAGGTGTACGCCGTGCTGGCGGACGCCGAGCGGTATCCCTCCTGGTGGCCCCAGGTGCGTGAGGTGTACCCGCTCGACGGGGATGCCGGGATGGCATGTTTCCGGTCGTTTCTGCCCTACGAACTCCGCGTCACCGCTCGCGCACTGCGACGCGACGAGGCGACGGGCGTCCTGGAGATGGCCATGACCGGTGACCTTCAGGGGCACGTGCGCTGGACGATCGCGCGGGACACCGCCGACCCACGACTGGTCCGGGCGGAGTTCGATCAGTGCGTCGAGGTGCGCAAGCGGTCACTGCGGTGGTTCGCGTTGCCCGGACGACCCCTGTTCCTGGCGAACCACGCGCTGATGATGCGGGCCGGACTGCGTGGGCTGCGGCGGAGACTGGCACATGGTTTGGATGAAGCCTGATCGACACGGTATGGTTCTGCTCGTGCCCAGCGCACACGGGGGCGATTAGCTCAGCGGGAGAGCGCTTCGTTCACACCGAAGAGGTCACTGGTTCGAACCCAGTATCGCCCACCAGCACTCGGCCGGTCCGCCAACTCGCGGGCCGGCCGCGGTCGTTCTCCCGTGGTGCGCCACCGCTCCCGCGGCGCCTCGCCGGTGCTGCCGTCGGTGCCGCTGACGTGCCCCGGCCATCCCCGCCGACGACTCCCGGCTGTTTCGCGGTCCGGGGGTGGTGCTCGGTACGATTCCAGCGCGCGCCGAGGATGCCGGCGCGACCCCGCGGTGCCGTGCCAGCGCGGGCCGACCCAGAGTGTCAGGAGAAACCGGTGGCAGATGTCCGTGTGCTCGTCCAACGCGATTCCGAGCGGGAAGAACGCGTGGTGACGACGGGCACCACGGCCGCCGAACTCTTCGCCGACGACCGTTCCGTGATCGCCGCCCGGGTGGCCGGGGAGCTCAAGGACCTGGCGTACGAGGTCGGGGACGGCGACACGGTGGAAGCGGTCGCGCTGGAGAGTGAGGACGGCCTGAACATCCTGCGCCATTCCACCGCGCACGTGCTGGCACAGGCCGTCCAGGAGTTGTTCCCGGACGCCAAGCTCGGGATCGGCCCGCCGATCAAGGACGGCTTCTACTACGACTTCGACGTCGAGGAGCCGTTCACCCCCGAGGACCTCAAGCGCATCGAGAAGAAGATGCAGGAGATCCAGAAGCGGGGGCAGCGGTTCGTCCGACGCGTCACCACCGACGAGGACGCACGCGAGGAGCTGGCCGCCGAGCCGTACAAGCTGGAGCTGATCGGTCTCAAGGGTGCCGCCGCCGACGCGGCCGAGGGTGCCTCGGCCGAGGTCGGCGCGGGCGAACTGACCATCTACGACAACGTCGACGCCAAGTCCGGCGAGCTGTGCTGGAAGGACCTGTGCCGCGGTCCGCACCTGCCCAGCACCCGCGTCATCCCGGCGTTCAAGCTGATGCGGAGCGCCGCCGCGTACTGGCGGGGGAGCGAGCGGAACAAGCAGCTCCAGCGGATCTACGGCACCGCCTGGCCCACCAAGGACGAGCTGAAGGCCTACGTGGAGTTCCTGGCCGAGGCGGAGAAGCGGGACCACCGCAAGCTCGGCGCCGAGCTGGACCTCTTCTCCATCCCGGAGGAGGTCGGGTCCGGGCTGGCGGTCTTCCACCCCAAGGGCGGCATCGTGCGCCGGGTGATGGAGGACTACTCGCGCCAGCGGCACGAGGAGGCGGGGTACGAGTTCGTCAACACGCCGCACATCTCGAAGGCCAAGCTGTTCGAGACCTCGGGGCACCTGCCGAACTACGCCGAGTCGATGTTCCCGCCCATGGAGTTCGACGGGCAGGACTATTACCTCAAGGCCATGAACTGCCCGATGCACAACCTGATCTTCCGGGCGCGTGGCCGGTCGTACCGCGAACTGCCGATGCGCCTCTTCGAGTTCGGCACCGTCTACCGTTACGAGAAGTCCGGTGTGGTGCACGGTCTGACTCGGGCCCGTGGCTTCACACAGGACGACTCGCACATCTACTGCACCAAGGAGCAGATGCCCCAGGAGCTGGACGAACTGCTCACCTTCGTGCTGAACCTGCTGCGCGACTACGGCCTGAGCGACTTCTATCTGGAGTTGTCCACCCGGGGCGACTCCGAGAAGTTCATCGGCGCGGCGGCCGAGTGGGAGGAGGCCACCGAGGTGCTTCGGCAGGCGGCCGGCAAGCAGGGCCTGGAGCTGGTCATGGACCCGGGCGGCGCGGCCTACTACGGGCCGAAGATCTCCGTACAGGCCAGGGACGCCATCGGACGCACCTGGCAGATGAGCACCATCCAGGTGGACTTCCAGCAGCCCAAGCGGTTCCAGCTGGAGTACACCGCGGCCGACGGCTCACGAAAGCAGCCGGTGATGATCCACCGTGCGCTCTTCGGTTCCATCGAGCGCTTCTTCGCGGTGCTGCTGGAGCACTACGCCGGTGTCTTCCCCGCCTGGCTCGCCCCGGTTCAGGCGACGTGCATCCCGATCGCGGACGATCACGTGCCCTACCTCGAGGAGTTCGCCGCGCTGGCGAAGAGCCAGGGGCTTCGGGTGGAGGTCGACTCCTCCTCGGACCGGATGCAGAAGAAGATCCGGAACGCCCAGCGAGCCAAGGTGCCCTTCATGATCCTCGCGGGCGACGAGGACGTCGCTAACGGCGCGGTGAGCTTCCGGTACCGGGACGGCTCGCAGCGCAACGGCGTCCCCCGGGACGAGGCGGTGGCGGAGCTGCTGGCGGCCGTACGGCAGGGGCCCCAGCCCGCTTAGCGCGGACGGCGATGAGGAGTCGCACGGAGTCGGCCTCGGTCGATTCGCCTGACCACCGGCGGATACGACCGTGGCCGACGGTCTCGGGCCCCCGAAGCTCACGACGAGCGGGCGCCATATGCTTGCCGTATGACGAGCGAGCCGGAGCAGCAATTCGGGGTCGGGGCGCCGGACGCGTTCCAGCGCCTGTGGACGCCCCACCGCATGGCGTACATCCAGGGTGAGAACAAGCCAACCGGGGCGGGCCCGGGGGATGAGTGCCCCTTCTGCACCATCCCGACCAAGAGCGATGAGGACGGGCTGGTGCTCGCCCGTGGCGCGCAGGTCTACGCGGTGCTCAACCTCTATCCGTACAACGGCGGTCACCTGATGGTGGTTCCCTTCCGGCACGTGGCGGACTACACGGACCTCTCCTTCGAGGAGACGGTCGAGCTCGCGGAGTTCACCAAGCGGGCGATGACGGCACTGCGGACCGCATCCGGGGCGCACGGTTTCAACATCGGCATGAACCAGGGCGCGGTCGCGGGCGCCGGTATCGCGGCCCATCTGCACCAGCACATCGTGCCCCGCTGGGGCGGCGACACCAACTTCATGCCGGTGGTGGGCCACACGAAGATCCTGCCGCAACTGTTGGCGGACACCCGCCGGTTGCTGGCCTCGGCCTGGCCGGCGAGCTGAGCCGCACGCCACGCACCGACCCGGGCGGCTACCCAGGCCGGCGCGTGGCGGCACGTCGGCTCAGGCGTCGTAGTTGTCCGCCTTACGTGGCTCGGCACCCGGAATCGATCCGCTGAGAGCCTTCGAACCGGAGCCGAACTGCGTGGTGTCACAGCCGTGTTCGTCCAGCACCCGGATGGCGGCGGCGTGCACCACACGAAGCACGGGCGTCGCGGCCCGGAGCGCGTCGTCCGCCATGAAGCGGTGCCGCCACGGCTTCTCCGCCCACGTGTGCCGCACTCCGAACGGTTCCGGGAGCGTCAGCTTGCCGCCCAGGTAGTCCAGCACGGCGGGGAACCAGGTGAACGGTGCCCGCACCGCGAGCCGTACCACCTCGGCCGCGCTGACCAGAGGCAGCTGTACGTCCTTGGTCTCCCAGAACTTGACGCTCTTGGACACCGTCTTGGTCTTCGGCGAGGGCTTGGTGGTGAACAAGCGGTGCACCGGACCGAGGGCGTTGCCGGTGACCTCGATGCGCAGGGTGTGGTGCAGGACGGTCACCGAGATCAGGTACGTCAGGACCAGTTGCCCGTCCCACAGGACGAACTGGGTGCCGAGGTAGTGTCGGTTGCCACTGCCGAACTGCTGTTCGTTGCAGATGCGCTGGATCTCGAAGGTCTTGACGCGGTAGGCGTCCGTCTCGGAGTCCGTCTCCGTGCGCGACACCTCCTTGGCCCCTTCACCGATCGGGGTGACGACCCAGTGCCGTACGGTCGGGGTCGGGAACCCACCGGTGTGCAGCGGGCCACGCTCCAGCATCCGCAACTGGTCATGGATCGCGCGCACGACGTCCCAGCTGCGGAAACCGTCGATCTCGCGACCAGGGTCGCTGGGCACCAGCTCCTCGGCCAGCTGCCAGCTTCCCCAGCGGGTGCCCATGCCGAGGATCCCCTTGGGGCCGGCGTAGAAGACGATGTTGCTGCGTTGCTCGGCGGACAGCTTCGCCAGACTCAGCCGAATCCGCTCGGCACCCTCGTCGCCGGGGTCCTGTGGCACCGTCTCGGGCACCTTGGGGCCGACACCGCTGCCACCGAGCAGGGCGTCCCAGTGGCCGCGGAGGCTCTTGGCGTAACGCTCCGACACCTGCTTGGCGATCCACCAGCCCACGATGGGCGCCACCGGCATGGCGAGCAGGTACAACAGCCAGAGCCCGGTCATCGGCAGCTGGATCGCCGCCACCGCCGCGATCACGACCAGCGCGGCCAACACGGCCAGCACCACGGCGCCCACGGACGCGGCGAGGCCGCCGGCCCCGGAGAGCGCCGCCAGCTTGGCGACGGCCAGTGACTTCTCCCGCTTGCCGTTGATCCGGGACAGCGTCCGACGCAGTTGGAAGAAGATCAGCCAGAGCAGCGAGCCCGGCAGGAACAACAGGCCAAAGATCGCCGTCACGACGGTGAGACGCGTGTCCCGCTCCTTGCGGATACGGGTCGCCGCCAGGCAGTGCTCCACCACCGTCTGGGGCTCCGTACCGAAGGACTGGATGACGGGCTTGCGTGCCCCGCCGAGCAGGCGTACCTGCACCGCACGGGCGAACGCCTCGCCGAGGTTCGGCTCGAAGAGGGAGAACCGCGCGGCCTTGAAGCCGCTCTCCTCGTTGGCCGCGAGCAGGTCCGAGACCGGGCCGTCCCGGTAGGCGGCGGAGGCCAACGCCTGGGTGGCCGCGGTCTGTCCGGCCGAGCCGGAGAGCGGGACCTCCGCGCCGGGACTGAAGTCGAGCGAAGGGACCTCGCTCTCCTCACTGCTGAGGTCGTCGAACACTGCGTCCCCACCCTGCTGCCGAGATGTCGTGTACGTCCGCCGGGCGCGCCCCGTTGTTCAGTCCGCCATGTGCCCCCGGAGTTGTTCCCAACCTCCGAGGCACGCACACCCGTTGCGCGATGCCCCTACAGCGTAGCGTCGGTCAGCCGCCGTTCCGGCGTGCGTCGAGGATCCTCTCCGCCAGGTGTTCCGGCATCGGCTCGTGCCGCAGATACGCCCGGGAGAACCGTCCCGTGCCGTGCGCGACCGATCGTAGGTCCACCGCGTACCGGCCGAGCTCCGCCTCCGGGACCTCCGCCCGTACGCGGGTGTCGCCGCCCTCGGTCTGCTCGGTGCCGCTGACTCGGCCGCGCCGACCGGAGAGATCGCTCATCACCGGGCCCACGTACTCGTCGGCGACGGTCACCTGCAGGTCCGCCACCGGCTCCAGCACCCGGACCCCGGCGTTCGCGGCGCACTCCCGCAGCGCGAGGGCGCCGGCGGTCTGGAAGGCCGCGTCCGAGGAGTCCACCGAGTGCGCCTTGCCGTCCAGCAGCGTGACCCGTACGTCCACCAGGGGGTGACCGGTGGCCACGCCCTTCGCCGCCTGGGCACGCACCCCCTTCTCCACCGACGGGACGAACTGCCGCGGCACGGCCCCGCCGACCACCTTGTCGACGAACTCGATCCCGGAGCCGCCCGGCAAGGGTTCCACGCTGATCTCGCAGATCGCGAACTGCCCGTGCCCACCGGACTGCTTCACGTGCCGACCACGCCCCGTCGCGGGCCCGGCGAGGGTCTCCCGCAACGGCACCCGATGCGGTACGGCGTCCACCGCCACCCCGTACCGCTCGCGCAGCCGCTCCAGCGCGACCTCCCGATGGGCCTCGCCCAGGCACCACAGCACCACCTGGCCGGTGTCCTGATTCTGCTCCATCCGCATAGTCGGGTCCTCCGCGGCCAGCCGGGAGAGCCCTTGGGAGAGCTTGTCCTCGTCCGCCTTGCTGTGTGCCGTGACGGCCACCGGCAGCAGCGGCTCCGGCATCACCCACGGTTCCATCACCAGCGGATCCCCTCGGGCGGACAGGGTGTCCCCCGTCTCGGCGTGGGCGAGCTTCGCGACGCAGGCCAGGTCCCCGGCGATCGCGCTGCTCAGCGAGCGCTGCTGCTTCCCGAACGGGGTCGAGAGGGCTCCCACCCGTTCGTCCACGTCGTGGTCCGGACGGCCCCGGTCCGCCAGACCGTGTCCCGAGACGTGCACCGTCTCGTCCGGACGCAGCGTGCCGGAGAAGACCCGGACCAGAGAAAGCCGGCCGACGTACGGGTCCGAGGAGGTCTTCACCACCTCGGCGGCCAAGGGCCCCGCGGGGTCGCAGGACAACGGGGCGTGTGGCGCTCCCCGGGGTGTACGCACCCCGGGCACCTCGCGCTCACGTGGGTCGGGGAAGCCCCTGGTGATCAGCTCCAGCAGCTCCAGGGTGCCCATGCCCTGCTGGCCGCCGTCCGCCGCGGGCGCGGCGGCCAGCACCGGATGGAAGGTGCCGCGTGCGACGGCCTTCTCCAGGTCGTTGGTCAGCGTCCCGACCTCGCACGACTCCCCGGCGAGATAGCGGTCCATCAGCGCCTCGTCCTCGCTCTGCGCGATGATCGCCTCGATCAGCTCGTTGCGTGCCTCCTCCAGGCGGGAGTGCTGGTCAGCGGGCGGCTCGTACTCCTGCCGTACGCCGTCGGCGTACTGGAACGACCGGCGGGACAACAGCCCGAGCAGCCCGGTCACCGGAGCGTGCCCGGACCCGTCGGGCTCGCCGGAGGTGGGGAGGTAGAGCGGCAGCACGGTGTCCGGGGCGTCGTCGCCGAGCAGCTGCCGGCAGCGCTCCGTCATCTCGGCGAAGTCCGAGCGTGATGCCTCCAGATGGGTGATGACCAGGGCCCGTGGCATGCCCACGGCGGCACACTCCTCCCAGGTCAGCTTGCTGGCCGCGGTGATGCCGTCGGAGGCCGAGACCACGAACAGCGCCGCGTCGGCAGCTCGCAGTCCGGCGCGCAGCTCGCCGACGAAGTCGGCGTATCCGGGGGCGTCCAGCAGGTTGATCCGGACGCCCTCCCACTCCACCGGTATCAGTGACAGCTGTACCGAACGCTGCTGCCGGTGCTCGATCTCGTCGTAGTCGGAGAGGCTTCCGCCGTCCTCCACCCGGCCGGCCCGGCGCACCGTTCCGGCGGCCTGGGCCAGGGCCTCGACCAGAGTGGTCTTGCCGGAACCACTCGGTCCCACCAGCACGACGTTCCGCAGACCGGCGGGCTGGTCAACCGTGTGCGCTCGGCCAGCGGCTCCGGGGAGAGTGGTGGTCTTGTCGCCCATGTGTCCCGCCCTTCGGTGGCACGTGCTGGACTGGAGCCGCGAACACCGCGACTCCTCGAGCTTTCCACCGTCCGCACGGCTCGTCCATACGTCGCGACGGCACCGTCCGCCAGCGGACCGGCGGGCTCCGTGGCGCGAGTATGGGCATACGCCTTCGCGGTCCGCGGTGGGCGCCTGACTACGATGGCCCCCACCCGGTGGCCCGCCGGGGTGACCGTACGTATCGACCCTTCGGGAAAGCCATGCTGAACAAGTACGCGCGTGCCTTCTTCACGCGTGTTCTCACGCCGTTCGTCACCCTGCTGCTGCGTCTCGGGGTGAGTCCGGACACGGTAACCCTGGTGGGCACGGGTGGTGTGATCGCGGGTGCGCTGGTCTTCTACCCCCTCGGAGAGTTCTTCTGGGGCACGGTCGTGATCACCCTCTTCGTGTTCTCGGACCTGGTGGACGGCAGCATGGCGCGCCGACTGGGCCGGTCCAGCCGGTGGGGGGCCTTCCTGGACTCCACGCTCGACCGGGTCGCCGACGCCGCGGTGTTCGGCGGGCTGGCGCTGTGGTACGCGGGCCGGGGCGACGACCTGATCCTGTGCGCGGTCGCGCTCTTCTGCCTCGCCAGTGGCCAGGTGGTCTCGTACACCAAGGCACGCGGGGAGAGCATCGGTCTGCCGGTACGGGTCAACGGGCTGGTCGAACGGGCGGAGCGGCTGGTCATCTCGCTGGTGGCGACAGGTCTGGCTGGCCTGCACGCCTTCGGGGTGCCGTACATCGAGGTCCTCCTGCCGATCGCGCTGTGGCTGGTAGCCGTCGGTTCGCTGATCACCCTCGTACAGCGGATGGTCACCGTGCGCCGTGAGGCCGCGGAGGCGGACGCGGCCGAGACGACGGGCACGGAGTCCGCGGAGCCGGCAGAGTCCGCGGAGTCCGCGGAGCCGACGGGCGAGACGTCGACGCGGAAGGCCGGGGCACCAGAGGACGCCGATGTCCCACCCGGCTCGGAGGAAGCCGGGAAGGAGGCGTGAGGTCCGCTGCCCGGGAGCGTCTCGCGGGCTCGCTGTACGGCCTCGGCTGGGCCGGGGTCCGACGGCTCCCCGAGCCGGTCGCGGTGGCGCTGGGCCGGCGGATCGCCGACGGCGCCTGGCGGCGCCGGGGCGTCGGCGTCCGGCAGTTGGAGCGGAATCTGACGCGGGTCGTACCACATGCCGGCCCGGCGCGGCTACGAGAGCTGTCGCGGGCCGGCATGCGTTCCTATCTGCGGTACTGGATGGAGTCCTTCCGGCTGCCCGCGTGGAGCGACGGGCAGATCTCGCGGAACGTCCACATAGAGGACGCGTACCGGCTCACCGAGGGAATCGCCTCCGAGCGGGGCGTGATCCTCGCGCTGCCGCACCTGGCGAACTGGGACCTGGCCGCCGCCTGGGTCACCACCCATCTGCGGACGCCGTTCACCACCGTCGTCGAGCGCCTGCGGCCGGAGCCGTTGTACGACCGCTTCGTGGCCTACCGCGAGGGTCTGGGCATGGAGGTGCTGCCGCACGACGGACGCTCCGCGCTCGGGACGCTCGCCCGCCGCCTGCGGGGCGGTGGACTCGTCTGCCTGGTCGCCGACCGGGACCTGTCCGATACCGGGCTGCCGGTGAGCTTCTTCGGAGAGTCGGCGCGGATGCCGGCCGGTCCGGCGCTGCTGGCCCAGCAGACCGGGGCGCTGCTGTTTCCCGTCACCCTCTGGTTCGAGGAGACGCCGCGGCTGCGCGGCCGGGTGCATCCGGCGGTCGAGGTGCCCGACGTGGGCACCCGACGGGAGAAGGCGGGAGCGATGACGCAACAGCTGGCCGACGTGTTCGCCACCGGGATCTCCGCGCACCCGCAGGACTGGCACATGCTGCAGCCGTTGTGGGTCGCGGACCGCTCGGCGGGGGAGGAAACGGGTACACGTGACAGGGAGGGCACATGAGGATCGGGATGGTCTGCCCGTACTCCTGGGACGTGCCCGGCGGCGTCCAGTTCCACATCCGGGACCTCGCGGGGCACCTGATCCAGCAGGGACACGAGGTGTCCGTGCTGGCGCCCAGCGATGACGAGCAGCAGCTCCCCTCGTACGTCGTCTCCGCGGGTCGCGCGGTGCCGGTGCCGTACAACGGCTCGGTGGCCCGGCTGAACTTCGGCTTCCTTTCCGCGGCCCGGGCACGACGCTGGGTGCACGAGGGAGACTTCGACGTACTGCACGTCCACGAGCCGGCGACCCCCTCGCTCTCCTTGCTGACCTGCTGGGCCTCCCAGGGACCCATCGTGGCGACCTTCCACACCTCGAACCCGCGCTCCCGGGCGATGGTGGCGGCGTATCCGATCCTGCAGCCGGCCCTGGAGAAGATCAGCGCGCGGATAGCGGTCAGCGAGTACGCGCGGCGCACGTTCGTCGAGCATCTCGGGGGCGACGCGGTCGTGATCCCGAACGGCGTGTCGGTCGACTTCTTCGCCCACGCGTCACCGAGACCGGAGTGGCAGGGCGGCACGATCGGTTTCATCGGCCGTATCGACGAACCCCGTAAGGGACTGCCGGTGCTGCTTCGTGCCCTGCCGCGCATCCTGGAGGCGCACCCGGAGATTCGGTTGCTGGTCGCGGGGAGGGGCGACCGGGAGGAGGCGATGGCCCATCTCCCGGCGGAGTCCCGGGAGCGGGTCGAGTTCCTCGGGGTGATCAGTGACGAGGACAAGGCGCGGCTGCTGCGTAGCGTGGATCTGTACGTCGCGCCGAACACCGGCGGGGAGTCGTTCGGCATCATCCTGGTGGAGGCGCTATCCTCGGGCGCGCCCGTGCTCGCCAGCGACCTGGACGCGTTCGCCCAGGTGTTGGACGGGGGCACGGCCGGCCGCCTCTTCGCCAGCGAGGACTCCGACGCGCTCGCGAACGCCGCCAGCCGGCTGCTGGGTGATCCGGAGGCCCGCGCCGAGCTGCGGCGCCGCGGAAGCGTCCACGTCAGTCGGTTCGACTGGCCGAAGGTCGCCGCTGACATCCTCTCCGTCTATGAGACCGTCACCGATGGTGCCGCATCGGTCGCCCCCGACGAACGCGCCGGATTCCGCGCTCGGCTCGGCCTGGCCGCGCGGGACTGACCGGCCCGCGCGCAGAAGCTGGAGCAGCCTTGATCGGCCTGATCTGGATCGTCGTCGTACTCCTGCTGATCACCGTCTATCTCAGCTGGACCGCCGGCCGGCTGGACCGCCTGCACACCCGGGTAGACGCCGCGCGGGCCGCCCTGGACGCCCAACTGCTGCGGCGCGCCTCGGTCGCTCAGGAGCTGGCGACCGCGGGCATTCTCGATCCCGCCGCCTCGATGGTGCTCTACCAGGCCGCGCATGACGCGCGGCAGGCGCAGGAGGAGACGCGGGAGGTGGCGGAGAGCGCTCTGAGCCAGGCCCTGCGGGCGGTGTTCGCGGAGCGGCGCCAACTCGAGGCCGTACGCGGCGCGCTGGGCGGCGGCACGACCGCGGACGAACTGGCCGCGGCGGTACGCCGGGTGCCGATGGCCCGGAGGTTCCACAACGACTCCGTACGAGCGGCCCGGGCGCTGCGGCGACACCGCAAGGTGCGCTGGTTCCGGCTGGCCGGGCACGCGCCGGCGCCCCTGGCCTTCGAGATGGACGACGAGCCACCGCCGGTGTTGACCGACCGGGCGGATGACGCGTCCCGCTGAGCCGGTGCCGGGCGAGTGACGGATGCCACAGCAGCGCTCAGGACCGGCCCAGCGGACCGATTGTGCAGGCCACCGTGCCGCGATTGGCCCTTTCCGGCCGCCGGGCCGTTCGGGGAACCTGGTCGCGCGAACTTACGATGGTCGTGTCGAACCGTCGTCTTCCCCCGTCGAGTGAGGTCGAACCGTGTCCAGCACATCCTCCGTCCCGTCCGGCAGCGCACCCGAGACCGGCACCGCCCGCGTCAAGCGCGGCATGGCCGAACAGCTCAAGGGTGGCGTGATCATGGACGTCGTCACCCCGGAGCAGGCGAAGATCGCCGAGGACGCCGGCGCCGTCGCGGTGATGGCGCTGGAGCGGGTCCCCGCGGACATCCGCCAGGACGGCGGGGTGGCGCGCATGTCGGACCCGGACATGATCGACGGCATCATCTCGGCCGTCTCCATCCCGGTGATGGCCAAGTCCCGCATCGGGCACTTCGTGGAGGCGCAGCTGCTGCAGGCGCTCGGGGTCGACTACATCGACGAGTCGGAGGTCCTCACCCCGGCCGACGAGGTCAACCACAGCGACAAGTGGTCCTTCACCACCCCCTTCGTATGCGGCGCCACGAACCTCGGTGAGGCCCTGCGGCGCATCGCCGAGGGCGCGGCCATGATCCGTTCGAAGGGTGAGGCCGGCACCGGCAACGTCGTGGAGGCGGTGCGGCACATGCGGCAGATCAAGGCGCAGATCGGTCAGTTGAGGGCGCTGGACAACCACGAGCTGTACGCCGCCGCCAAGGAGCTGCGGGCGCCGTACGAGCTGGTGCGGGAGGTCGCCGAACTGGGCAAGCTGCCGGTGGTGCTGTTCTCCGCCGGCGGCGTCGCCACCCCTGCGGACGCCGCGCTGATGCGGCAGTTGGGTGCGGAGGGCGTCTTCGTGGGTTCCGGGATCTTCAAGTCCGGCGACCCGGCCAAGCGCGCCGCGGCGATCGTGCGGGCCACCACCTTCCACGACGACCCCAAGGTGGTCGCGGACGCCTCCCGTGGCCTCGGCGACGCCATGGTCGGGATCAACTGCGACACCCTCCCGGAGACGGAGCGCTACGCCTCGCGCGGATGGTGACGGTCGCGGTTCCGCCCCGGTTGGCCGCGGCGTCCAGCGCGATCGGCGGGGTCTGCTGATCCCGCCGACGCTGGCGGCCGGCTGATCCTCCGCCCGGCGATCCTGGAACACGGTATCGGCGAGGGGTCGTGCACGACATCGCCAGCGCAGACGGCTTCCCGAGCGCCATCGCGGGGTTCCGCGACGCTGTCGTACGCGGACGAGCTGGTCCGACGGGTCAGTTCGTCCGCCGGGCCGCGGCGATTCGTCTCGCCGCCCGTTGATTGACATGCAACCAAAAGATTGCCTATCGTCGCTGCTGTGCACAGCTCGTACGAGGCGCTTGCAGGGCCGTGCTTGGTGAACTCCGTGACCGGGACGATCAGACATTGTTCGAGCCTGGGGTCACTTGGCGGCGAGTATGTTCTCGGGTTCTCCACAACGGGCCGTTCGCGACCCTTGATCCGCTGGAGGCGACCGGGTCCGTGAGTGCTGTCACAGACGGTTGCCGCGAGCCTCACTCCATCACACGCCGTTACGCGCGGCCTCCGCGCGCTGACCCGATCAGGACTCAGGAGCGACCATGTCCGGCGACCAGGGGTACGGAACGCTAGAGAGCATCGACGGTAGGCCGGCGCTTCGATTCGAGCGCCTGATCGCTTACCCGATCGAGCGCGTCTGGCAGGCAGTCAGCGTGCCGTCCGAGCTCAGGAAGTTCTTCCCGGGGGCGGCCGACTGGACGCCGATCAGCGGCGAGTCCATCGACCTCGGGGAGCGGTTCTGGAGGTCGTCGAAGTCGATGCCCCCCACCTGTTGACCTGGAGCCTGGGTGGTCAGTCGCAGAGCTTCGAACTGGTCGAGGAGTCGGGTGGGTGCCGGCTGACCTTCACCCACGTCATCGATGACCTGCCCGCCGCGCAGACCGCGACCGGTTGGGAGATCTACCTCTCCCGGCTCGAGCCGCATCTGGCCGGTGGCCACCTTTCAGACGAGGAGGCGCACGGGTCGTGGAGGGAGATCCACGAACTCTACGCGCGGAGTTTCGGGGTTGATCCCGAGCCGGGACGTCGGTGGGCGGAGCAGAACCTTCCCGCCGAGGCGGTGTGAAGCTCTCCACCAGCCTGCTTGGCGGCGTGGAACCACTCCTCCCGTCTTCGTCGTCTGTGGCAGTGCCGGCATAGGTCAGCGAACAAGACATTCGTTATCCTGGACCACGACATCAACCGCGGCGTCCTCCCGGATTCGGAGTACCGCGCCTCGGGCGGTTGATGGCCCGGACCTGGTCCGATCACCCTGCGCTCATGCTTGAGCCGGGTCCGTTCGGGGCGTCGCGGCGGACGGGCGCGAACCGCGCGCGGCACACCGCGTAACCCCGCGTCCGTAACCGCACCCGCATCCGTACCCGCAAGGGAGGTCACCCGTGAGCGAGCCCCTCATCGGCGTTCTCGCCCTCCAGGGCGACGTACGTGAACACCTCGCCGCGCTGAGCGGCGCCGGCGCGCGCGCTGAGCCGGTGCGCCGTCCGGAGGAACTGGCCGAGGTGGACGGGCTCGTGCTGCCCGGTGGCGAGTCCACCACCATGTCCAAGCTGGCCGCCGTCTTCGGACTGCTGGAACCACTGCGTGCCCGAGTCGCGGCGGGGATGCCGGCGTACGGCTCCTGTGCCGGCATGATCATGCTGGCGGACAAGATCCTGGACCCGCGCTCCGGGCAGGAGACCGTCGGCGGCATCGACATGATCGTGCGGCGCAACGCCTTCGGTCGGCAGAACGAGTCCTTCGAGGCGCCGCTGGACCTGGCGGACGTGGACGGGGAGCCGGTGCGGGGCGTGTTCATCCGGGCGCCGTGGGTCGAGTCGACCGGTGCCCGGGTGCGGGTGCTCGCGCGCTACGAGGGCCACCCGGTGGCCGTGCGCCAGGACCGGCTGCTGGCGACCTCGTTCCACCCGGAACTGACCGGAGACCACCGGGTACACGCGCTGTTCGCGAGCATGGTGCGGGCGGCGGGATGACGCCCGGACGGTAGGATCTGCCGATGGATCTGTCGCTGACGTCGAAGGAGCAAGGCTGTGTCCGGCCACTCTAAGTGGGCAACCACCAAGCACAAGAAGGCCGTGATCGATGCCAAGCGCGGCAAGCTCTTCGCCAAACTGATCAAGAACGTGGAGGTTGCGGCCCGTACGGGGGGCGCCGACCCGGAGGGCAACCCTACGCTCTACGACGCCATCCAGAAGGCGAAGAAGAACTCGGTCCCGAGCAAGAACATCGACAGTGCCGTGAAGCGCGGCGCCGGGCTCGAGGCGGGCGGTGCCGAGTACGAGACCATCATGTACGAGGGATACGGACCGAACGGCGTCGCCGTACTCATCGAGTGCCTGACGGACAACCGCAACCGCGCGGCCTCCGACGTGCGGGTCGCCATGACGCGCAACGGCGGCTCGATGGCCGACCCGGGCTCCGTCTCCTACCTGTTCACGCGCAAGGGCGTGGTCCTGGTGCCCAAGGGCGAACTGGGAGAGGACGACGTGTTGGACGCGGTGCTCGACGCCGGCGCCGAGGAAGTCAACGACCTGGGGGAGAACTTCGAGGTCATCAGCGAGGCCACGGATCTCGTGGCGGTACGCACGGCGCTGGTTGACGGGGGGATCGACTACGAGTCCGCCGACAACAGCTTCCTGCCTAGCGTCCAGATCGAGTTGGACGAGGACGGCGCGCGCAAGATCTTCAAGCTGATCGACGCGCTGGAGGACAGCGACGACGTGCAGAACGTCTTCGCGAACTTCGACGTCTCGGACGACGTGCTGGCGAAGGTCGACGCCTGACGCCGGTGCCGTGGCGCGCGCACGCTCCCCGGCCTCCCGCTCTGCCGCGGGGCGTTGTCAGTGTCGACGGCTAAGGTCGTGGCCGACGGAACCGTGCCGGAGGTGGGCCACCCCGGTGGTGGCTGAGGCCGACGGACGGAGATCGCCGGAAGCGAGGGGAGTGTGGTGTGCGCGTTCTTGGGGTCGATCCCGGGCTGACCCGTTGCGGTGTCGGCGTGGTCGAGGGCACGGCCGGACGACGGCTGAGTATGTGCGCGGTCGGCGTGGTGCGTACGGAGTCCGGCGCGGCGATCGCCGAGCGGCTCGTCCACATCGAGCGGGGCATCGACGGGTGGTTGGACGAGCAACGGCCCGAAGTGGTCGCCGTGGAGCGGGTGTTCAGCCAGCACAACGTCACCACGGTGATGGGCACCGCTCAGGCCAGCGCGGTCGCCATGCTCTGTGCCGCGCGTCGTGGGCTCCCCGTCGCACTGCACACCCCGAGCGAGGTCAAGGCCGCCGTCACCGGGACCGGTAGGGCCGGCAAGGACCAGGTCGGCGCCATGGTGACGCGGCTGCTGCGGTTGCAGTCGCCGCCCAAACCCGCGGACGCCGCCGACGCGCTGGCGTTGGCCATCTGCCACATCTGGCGGGCACCGGCGCAGCACCGTCTGCAGCGGGCGAACGCCGCCGTCCGTACCCCGGGCCCCGCCTCCGGCAGGGGCGCCGGCTCATCGAAGGGCAGCACCGTATGATCGCCTTCGTCGCCGGCCCAGTGGCCTCACTCGGCCCGGACACCGCCGTGCTCGAGGTGGGTGGTGTCGGCATGGCCGTGCAGTGCACCCCGGACACCCTCGCCGGCCTGCGCGTCGGCGAACACGCCAGACTGGCCACCTCGTTGGTGGTGCGGGAGGACTCGCTCACGCTGTACGGCTTCCCGGACGACGACGCGCGTCGGACCTTCGAGGTGCTGCAGACCGCCAGCGGGGTAGGCCCGCGACTCGCCCAGGCCATGCTGGCGGTACACCACCCCGACGCGCTGCGGTTGGCGGTCTCGACGGGGGACGAGAAGGCGTTGACGGCGGTCTCCGGGATCGGCAAGAAGGGGGCCCAGAAGCTTCTGTTGGAGCTGCGGGACCGGCTCGGCGAACCGGTCGGCGGCACCGCCGTGGCACGCCCGGCGCCGTCGGCCGCCGCTCCGGAGCCCTGGCACGAACAACTCCTCACCGCCCTGGTGGGCTTGGGATACGCCCGCCGGGAGGCCGAGGGCGCCGTCCAGGCCGTCTCGGGACAGGCGGCCGAAGCCAGCAGGGACGGCGGCACACCGTCGATGCAGCAGCTCATGCGGGCCGCGCTGCAGACACTGAACCGCGCGCGGTGAGCAGCCGGTCCACGAGTCGCCCCGGGCGGCTCCGCAGCGCCCTCGCCGAGCCGCCCGCCCCGTACGAACCCTCCGCACGCCCCCGACCGACCGAGGCTGACGAGCATGAACCGGGATGAGACCAGCGAAGCCCCATCGACCGGGGACAGCACCGCCGCACCAGCCGCGGGCGTGCCGGCAGCGGGCGACGAGCGTCTGGTGGCGGCCTTCGCCGACGGGGAGGACCAGGCCGTCGAAGCCGCGTTGCGCCCCAAGGACCTGGGGGAGTTCATCGGCCAGCGCAAGGTCCGCGAGCAGCTGGACCTGGTGCTGCGGGCGGCTCGCGCCCGAGGGTCCACCGCGGACCATGTGCTCCTCTCCGGTGCCCCCGGGCTGGGCAAGACCACCCTCGCCATGATCATCGCGGCGGAGATGGCGGCACCGATCCGGATCACCTCCGGACCGGCCATCCAGCACGCCGGTGATCTCGCGGCGATCCTCTCCTCACTGCAGGAGGGCGAGGTGCTCTTCCTGGACGAGATCCACCGGATGTCCCGTCCCGCGGAGGAGATGCTCTACATGGCGATGGAGGACTTCCGGGTCGACGTGATCGTCGGCAAGGGACCGGGAGCGACCGCCATCCCGCTGGAGCTCCCGCCGTTCACCCTGGTGGGCGCCACCACCCGGGCGGGACTGCTGCCTCCGCCGCTGCGGGACCGTTTCGGGTTCACCGCGCACATGGAGTTCTACGAACCACCCGAGCTGGAAAAGGTCGTGCATCGTTCCGCCGGGTTGCTCGAGGTGACGACGGACGAGGAGGGCGCGGCGGAGATCGCGGGACGTTCCCGGGGCACGCCGCGGATCGCGAACCGACTGTTGCGCCGGGTCCGTGACTACGCCCAGGTCAAGGCAGACGGCCTGGTGACCCGGGACACCGCGGCCCGGGCCCTGGCGGTGTACGAGGTGGACGAGCGCGGTCTGGACCGGCTGGATCGCGGCGTGCTCCACGCCCTGCTCAAACTCTTCGGGGGAGGCCCGGTCGGACTGTCCACCCTCGCCGTGGCGGTGGGTGAGGAACGGGACACGGTGGAGGAGGTCGCCGAGCCGTTCCTCGTACGGGAGGGGCTGCTCGCCCGGACGCCCAGAGGACGGGTCGCCACCCCCGCGGCCTGGGCCCACCTCGGGCTGGCACCGCCGCGACAGAGCGGCTCCGGTGCACCGGGCGGGGCGGGGCAGGGCGGGCTGTTCGAAGCTTGACGGTGCGGGGACTCGCCGGGACAGGAACCTGAGTGCCATGCTTGACGTTGTTCCATTGGCGACAGCTCGCTTAGACTCCGCCGACGTCGTCCGCCCCGGACGGCGCTCCGCCCCCGAATAAGTGGCCGCACCCGCGGTCGTACGAAGGACTTCTCTCCGCCGTGAATATCGTGACTCTCCTCCCCTTCATCGTGCTCATCGGGGCCATGTTCCTGATGACCCGGTCCGCCAAGAAGAAGCAGCAGAAGGCCGCCGAGATGCGGGACCAGATGCAGCCAGGCACCGGTGTCAAGACGATCGGAGGCATGTACGCCACCGTGTTGGAGGTCCGCGATGACGCGGTGCTTCTTGAGGTGGATGAGGGCACCCACGCCCTCTACGCCAAGAACGCCGTAGCCGTGGTCCTCGAGCCGGAGGAGTACGACCGCATCGTCCACGGCGAGCCGAGCGATCTCAAGACCGCTGACGCCCCGGTCGTACCGGACGACGCCTCGGAGCTCACCGAGGCCGAGGACGGGGAGGACGACGGGAAGATCGATCTCGGCAAGCGGGCTGACTCCGCCGCGGACGACGAGCTCGAGGACGACGAGGACGCCCCGACGCCGGGCAAGGGTGGCCAGAGCAAGGGCGACTCCGAGGCCAAGTAGCGCCCGCTCCGCCGGCCGGCTCTCGACCCCGGCGGGCAGAGACACCTGTAGACCACTTCGCGTGCCGCGCCGCGATGGGCCCTGCTCTTGGTCCATCGCGGGCGGTTGGACAGGAGACACGACAAGGTGGCAGCACCGAAAAAGGGCCGCAGGTCCAAAGGGGGCTACGGGAAGCCGGGGCGGGCTCTGCTGGCTCTCCTGGCCCTGATGGTGGCGCTCACGGGTGGGATGTTCCTCTCTGGTGAGACGACTCCGCGGTTGGGCATCGACCTCGCTGGCGGCACCAGTATCACGCTCACGGCCAAGGAACAGCCCGGGGGCGAGGACGCGATCAATCCGACCAACATGAGCACCGCGGTCTCCATCATCGACAGCCGGGTCAACGGTCTCGGCGTCTCGGAGGCCGAGGTACAGACTCAGGGTGAGGAGAACATCGTTGTCAACATCCCCAAGGGGACGAACGAGAAGCAGGCTCGTGAGCAGGTCGGCACGACGGCGAAGCTGAAGTTCCGGCCGGTGCTGACCATCGCGCAGTCCCAGCCACCCGAGAAGCCGAGTCCGAGCCCTTCCAAGTCCGGTGACTCGAAGGACGAGAAGCAGGACCAGGACAATAAGCAGGACCAGGGCGACGCCTCGGAAGCCACCCCGTCCGCCGGGGCCGACAGTCAGGGCCGGGCCGTCACCGACGGGTTGACGGACAAGGACGACCCGGAGGGGTCGCAGAAGACGCCGAAGCAGCCCTCGCAGCCGCCGATGCCCAATCCGAACGCGCCACCTCCCGGAGCCGGCATCCCCAAGGACCTGCAGAAGGACTTCGCGAAGCTCGACTGCTCCACACCGAAGGCCCGTTCGGAGGCGGCCCGGGAGGCCGCCCAGACGAAGGCGAGCGAGCCGGTCCTGACCTGTGACCAGGAGCAGCCGGTCAAGTACGCCCTCGGCCCGGTCGCTGTCCAGGGCAAGAACGTCGACGAGGCCAGCGCCGCGCTGGACCAGCAGCAGGGCGGCTGGATCGTTCAGATGTCCTTCGGGGACAAGGGCAGTAAGCAGTTCGCCGACATCACGGGCGAGCTCGCGCAGAAGCAGCAGCCGCAGAACCAGTTCGCGATCGTCCTGGACGGCGAGGTCATGTCGGCCCCGTCGGTGAGCGAGCGACTGGCCGGCGACGCGCAGATCTCCGGTGACTTCAAGCAGGAGGAGGCCGAGGACCTGGCCAACATCCTGTCCTACGGCGCGTTGCCCCTGACCTTCGAGGAGAGCAACGTCACCACCATCTCCCCGTCGTTGGGCAGTGACCAGCTGGACGCGGGGCTGATCGCGGGCGGCATCGGTCTCGCCCTGGTGGTGCTGTATCTCGTCTTCTACTACCGGCTGCTCGGCCTGGTCGCTGTCGCGAGCCTCGGGGTCGCTGCCGTCCTCACGTACACGATCATGACCCTGCTCGGCCCGACCATCGGCTTCGCACTGAGCCTCCCCGCGGTGTGCGGCGCGATCGTGGCGATCGGGATCACGGCGGACTCGTTCATCGTCTACTTCGAGCGGGTGCGGGACGAACTCCGCGGGGGCCGTACGGTACGCCCCGCCATCGCGCGGGCCTGGCCGGACGCCAGACGGACCATCGTGGTGTCCGATGTGGTGTCCGTCATCGCCGCGGTGGTGTTGTTCCTTGTCTCCGTCGGCTCGGTGCAGGGTTTCGCCTTCGTGCTCGGGTTGACCACGGTTGTGGACGTCATCATCGTGTTCCTGCTGACGAAGCCGCTGATGACGTTCCTGGGCGGGCGCAAGTTCTTCGCCAGCGGTCGTCCGTGGTCCGGTCTCGACCCCAAGCGGTTCGGCAACCCCCCGTTGCGGCGCCGTCGTTCCACAGCCGCCACCTCCGAACCGAAGGAAGCGTGAGATGTCACGGCTTGGTGAAGTTCGCCGCAAGCTCGCCCGCGGCGAGACGGACTACGACTTCGTCGGCAACCGGAAGCGCTGGTACGCCGTCACGGTGCTGTTGGTCATCATCGCGCTGGCCGGACTGGGCGTGCGCGGGCTGCAGATGGGCATCGACTTCCAGGGCGGTGCGGTCTTCACCACGCCGTCCACCCAGCTCTCCGTGGAGGACGCCCGCGGCATCGCGGAGAAGACCTCCGGCCAGGAGGCCGAGGTCCAGCAGCTGGGCGGGGACGTGCTGCGTATCCAGGTGACCGGCCTGGACACCGAGGAGTCCGGCGAGACACGTGCCGCTCTGGCCGACGAGATGGGCATCGCGGCGGAGAAGATCAACGCCGAGTTGGTGGGCCCCAGCTGGGGCGATCAGATGACCGAGAAGGCCTTCCAGGGCATCCTGATCTTCCTTGCTCTGGTGAGCGTCTATCTGGCCATCACGTTCGAGTGGCGGATGGCCATCGCGGCACTGGTCGCACTGCTGCACGACCTGGCGATCACCGTAGGGGTGTACGCCATCGTGGGCTTCGAGGTGACGCCCGGGACGGTGGTGGGCATCCTCACGATCCTCGGATACTCCCTCTACGACACCGTGGTCGTCTTCGACCGGGTCACGAGCAACACGCGGCACTTCGAGAAGCAGCAGCGTCACACCTACGGCGAGCTGGCCAACATGGGCGTGAACGGCACGATGGTGCGCTCTATCAACACCTCCGTGGTCGCCCTGTTGCCGGTCGGCGCGCTGCTGTTCATCGGCAGCGGACTGCTCGGCGGCGGGACGCTCAAGGACATCTCGCTCTCGCTGTTCATCGGTCTCACCGCGGGCACCTGGTCGTCGGTCATGATCGCAACCCCGGTGACCGTCGATCTCAAGTTCCGTGATCCCGCCGTTCAGGAACACACCCGGCGGGTGCTGGGCCGACGCGCCAAGGCCAGCGCGGGCCGCACGTCCGACGCGGGCGGCGCGGCACCGGAGGACGCGCACGACGACGAACCGGTCGACGAGGACGCGGAGCCGAGGGACGCACAGGAGGAACCTGCCGGGGTGGGCGGTCAGCGCGCCGCCCCGGAGCGCCGGCCCTCGACACGTCGTCAGCCGGCCGCACGGAACCGAAACCGTGGCCGTCCATCGGGAAAGCGCAGGTGACCGCATGACATTCGCCGTAGCACCAGAGGTGCGGGAGCTGCTGGTCAGCCGTATCCGGGACGTGCCCGACTACCCGAAACCAGGGGTGAAGTTCAAGGACATCACTCCGTTGCTCGCCGACCCGAAGGCGTTCTCCACACTGACCGAGACGCTGGCCGACGCCTGTGTGGAGTTCGGCGCGACCAAGGTGGTCGGTCTGGAAGCCAGGGGATTCATCCTCGCCGCGCCCGCGGCGGTGCGAGCCGGGATCGGCTTCATCCCCGTCCGTAAGGCCGGCAAGCTTCCCGGCGCGACGCTCGCCGAGTCCTACGAGCTGGAGTACGGCAGCGCCGAGATCGAGATACACGCCGAGGATCTCGCCGAGGACGACCGGGTCCTGGTCATCGACGACGTCCTGGCCACCGGCGGTACGGCCGAGGCTTCGCTCCAGCTCATCCGGCAGGCGGGGGCGCAGGTCGTCGGCGTCGCCGTGCTACTCGAACTGGGCTTCCTCGATGGCCGCTCCCGTCTGGCCCCCACGCTGGGGGCGGCTCCGCTGGAAGCGCTGATCACGGTCTGAGCGTGGGTGGTGCCCGCCGCCGGGGGCCTCCCCAGGAGGGCGGGCACCACCGAACCGCTCCATCGCCCGCGAGAGGCTGCCGTGCCCGTGAGGTCGTTACCATGGCAGTCCAAACGGGGTCCACCGAGGAGTAGTGCACGTGCCAGACGAGGCCCAGCCACTCACCGCCGCCCAGCGCCAGGACGCGGAATCCGGGCTCCCGACCGAGGGGAGCGGTGGCGGCGCCAGAAAGCAGCAGAAGCCGTCCGCCGGGGATGGCGCGTCGGCGGCTGTCTCGGGAGCCGAGCCCTCGGACGCCCCGTCGCACGGCTCCTCGGCGCGTCCCGTGTCCGGGGTCTCCGGTCGTTCCGGCTCGTCGAACCGCGTACGCGCGCGGCTGGCCCGGTTGGGCATGCAGCGCGCCAGTCCGTTCAACCCGGTTCTGGAGCCCCTCCTGCGGATAGTGCGCAGCAACGATCCGAAGATCGAGTCCGCCACCCTGCGCCAGATCGAACGCGCCTACCAGGTGGCCGAGCGCTGGCACCGGGGCCAGAAGCGCAAGAGCGGCGACCCGTACATCACGCACCCGCTCGCCGTGACGACGATCCTGGCCGAGCTGGGCATGGACCCCGCGACGCTTATGGCGGGTCTGCTGCACGACACGGTGGAGGACACCGAATACGGCCTCGAGACCCTGCGCAGGGACTTCGGCGACGCGGTGGCGCTGCTCGTGGACGGCGTCACCAAGCTGGACAAGGTGAAGTTCGGCGAGGCCGCCCAGGCCGAGACCGTACGCAAAATGGTCGTCGCCATGGCGAAGGACCCGCGTGTGCTGGTCATCAAGCTGGCGGACCGGCTGCACAACATGCGCACGATGCGCTATCTCAAGCGGGCGAAGCAGGAGCAGAAGGCCCGCGAGACGCTGGAGATCTACGCCCCGCTGGCCCATCGACTGGGCATGAACACCATCAAGTGGGAGCTTGAGGACCTGGCGTTCGCGATCCTCTACCCGAAGATGTACGACGAGATCGTGAGGCTCGTCGCCGAGCGGGCGCCCAAGCGGGACGAGTACCTCGCCGTCGTCACCGACGAGGTGCAGGCGGACCTGCGCGGTGCCCGGATCAAGGCGACGGTC
Organism: Streptomyces oceani; assembly: GCF_001751245.1. Classification (GTDB taxonomy): domain Bacteria; phylum Actinomycetota; class Actinomycetes; order Streptomycetales; family Streptomycetaceae; genus Streptomyces; species Streptomyces oceani. The sequence goes on along the minus strand of NZ_LJGU01000135.1, from coordinate 44,434 downwards.
ACCGGACGACCCAAGCACTACTACAGCGTGTACCAGAAGATGATCGTGCGGGGCCGGGACTTCGCGGAGATCTACGACCTGGTCGGCATCCGCGTCCTGGTGGAGACCGTCCGCGACTGCTACGCCGCGCTCGGCACCGTGCACGCCCGCTGGAACCCGGTGCCCGGCCGGTTCAAGGACTACGTCGCGATGCCGAAGTTCAACATGTACCAGTCGCTGCACACGACGGTGATCGGACCCGGCGGCAAGCCGGTGGAACTCCAGATCCGCACGTTCGACATGCACCGCCGCGCCGAGTACGGCATCGCGGCGCACTGGAAGTACAAGCAGGAGGCGGTCGCGGGAGCCTCCAAGGTGCGCACGGAAGCCCCCAAGAAGTCCGGGAAGGGCGCGGAGGGGGACACGTTCAACGACATGACGTGGCTGCGCCAACTGCTCGACTGGCAGAAGGAGACCGAGGACCCGGGCGAGTTTCTGGAGTCGCTGCGGTTCGACCTCTCTAGGAACGAGGTCTTCGTCTTCACTCCGAAGGGCGACGTCATCGCGTTGCCGGCCGGGGCGACACCGGTGGACTTCGCCTACGCTGTGCACACGGAGGTCGGTCATCGCACCATCGGGGCACGGGTCAACGGTCGCCTGGTGTCTTTGGAGTCCACCCTGGACAACGGCGATTTGGTGGAGGTGTTCACCTCCAAGGCGTCCGGCGCCGGCCCCTCCCGGGACTGGCTGAACTTCGTCAAGTCGCCCAGGGCTCGTAACAAGATCCGCGCCTGGTTCACCCGCGAGCGCCGGGACGAGGCGATCGAGCAGGGCAAGGACGCCATCGCGCGAGCGATGCGGAAGCAGAACCTCCCCATCCAGCGCATCCTGACCGGTGACTCGCTGGTCACCCTCGCGCATGAGATGCGGTACTCCGACATCTCCGCGTTGTACGCCGCCATCGGCGAGGGACATGTCACCGCGCAGAGCATCGTCGAGAAGCTCGTCCACGCGGTCGGCGGTGAGGACGCGGCCAACGAGGACATCGCGGAGACCACACCGCCACTGAACAAGGGCAAGCGTCGGACCAACGCGGACCCGGGCGTCGTGGTCAAAGGCGTCGACGACGTCTGGGTCAAGCTCGCCCGCTGTTGTACGCCCGTGCCCGGCGACCCGATCATCGGCTTCGTCACCCGGGGCAGCGGAGTGTCGGTGCACCGTGCCGACTGCGTCAACGTCGACTCGTTGTCCCGCGAACCGGAACGGATTCTCGAGGTCGAGTGGGCCCCCACCCAGTCCTCGGTCTTCCTGGTCGCCATCCAGGTCGAGGCGCTCGACCGGTCCCGGCTGCTTTCCGACGTCACCAGGGTGCTTTCGGACCAGCACGTCAACATCCTGTCCGCGGCGGTGCAGACCTCCCGTGACCGGGTGGCCACCTCCCGCTTCACCTTCGAGATGGGCGACCCCAAGCATCTCGGCCACGTGCTCAAGGCGGTGCGTCGGGTGGAGGGCGTGTACGACGTGTACCGGGTGACGTCGACCCGCCGCCCCTGAGCGTCCCCTCGGCGCAGGAAGCGCCGTGTGCACCCGGTACGGCGGGTCGCGTTCTCGGCCGAGCCGTCAGCCGCCGAACTCCTCCAGGCCCTTCTGCGCCTGGTCGAGCAGCGCCTGTCGCCCCGCCAGCTCCTTCTCCAGCTTCTCGGCCTTGGCGGAGTTGCCCGCCGCACGGGCCTGCTCCACCCGCGCCCGCAGCGAGTCGACCGCCTCCTGCAGCTGTCCGGTGAGCCCCGCAGCCCGGGCTCTGGCCTCCGGGTTGCTCCGCCGCCACTCCACCTCTTCCGCTTCCTGAAGGGCGCGTTCGACGGCGTGCAGGCGGCTCTCGATCTTCGCCTTGCTCTCCCGCGGCACATGGCCGATGGCGTCCCACCGCTCGTTGATCGACCTGAAGGAGTGCCGCGCCGCCTGGAGGTCGGTGATCGGCAGCAGCTTCTCCGCTTCGGCGACCAGCTCCTCCTTGTGCGTGAGGTTCTCCCGCTGCTCGCTGTCCCGCTCGGCGAACGCCTCGCCCCGAGCCTGGAAGAAGACGTCCTGCGCGCCGCGGAAGCGGCTCCACAGATCCTCCTCGTGCTCGCGTTGCGCACGGCCCGCGGCCTTCCACTCGCGCATCAGCTCGCGGTACTTCGCAGCGGTCGGTCCCCAGTCCCGGGACCCGGAGAGCGCCTCGGCCTCGGTGACCAGCTTCTCCTTACGCTGTCGTACCTCCTCCCGCTGGTTGTCCAACTGCGCGAAGTGGGCCTTGCGGCGCTTGGAGAAAGTGGACCTGGCGTGCGAGAAGCGGTGCCACAGCTCGTCGTCGGTCTTCCGGTCGAGTCGTGGCAGGCCCTTCCAGACGTCCACGAGCGCCCGCAGCCGCTCGCCGGTCGGGCGCCACTGGTCGCTTGTCGCCAACTGCTCCGCTTCGGCGACCAGCTCCTCCTTGGCCTGCTGCGCCTCCTCGGTCTGCTTTGCCCGGTGCGCCTTGCGCTCCTCGCGGCGCTTCTCCACCTTCGACGCGAGCCGATCCAGGCGGGTCCGCAGGGCATCCAGGTCGCCCACCGCGTGGTGCGCGTCGACCTGTTCACGCAGGTGCTCGATGGCCGTGTTGGCGTCCTTGGCGGACAGGTCGGTGGTCTGCAGCCTGCGCTCGAGCAGGTTGATCTCGACGACCAGTCCGTCGTACTTGCGCTCGAAGTAGGCCAGAGCCTCCTCGGCGGACCCGGCCTGCCACGAGCCGACGACCTGCTCGCCGTCCGCCGTGCGTACGTACACGGTGCCCGCCTCGTCGACACGGCCCCACGGGTCGCCGCTCACAGCGCCTCCTCACATGACGTCCAGCGAGGATCGCGGCCCCCTGGCGTCGTCCACAGTCTCGTATGGCCAAGATAGGTGAAGGGCGGCCACGCTGTCCGCATCCAGCGTGGTGGAAATTCCCGACCCGGCACCGAGGGCGTTCCCGACACGGGCACCCCCGGCGCCGGGGGTCAGCCCTTCGTGACCCGCGCCTTGTCGATCATCACGGTGGCGTTCGGCGGGCCGTCCGGGGCGCCGTTGGCGGTACCCGCCTTGACGATCTTCTGCAGCACCTTCATGCCGGACTCCGAGACCGTGCCGAACGGGGTGTACTTCGGGGGCAGCTTGCTCTTCTTGTGCACCAGGAAGAACTGGCTGCCGCCGCTGTCCTTCTTCCCGGTGTTGGCCATAGCCACCGTGCCGGCCGGGTAGACCCCGCCCTTCAACCGAGGGTCATCGAGGTTCTCGTCCGGGATGGTGTAGCCCGGGCCGCCCATCCCGCGGCCGGTCGGGTCGCCGCACTGCAGCACACCGAGCTGCTTGTCCGTGGTCAGGCGGTGACACGGAGTGTGGTCGAAGAACTTCTCGTCGGCCAGGAAGCGGAAGGAGTTCACCGTGTGAGGCGCCTTCTCGGCGTCCATCTCGATGGGGATGTCACCGCAGGTGGTCTGCAGGGTCATCTCGTACGACGCCGACTCGTCGATGGCCAGCTTCGGTTCCTTCTCCCACTGCTTGCCGTTCGGCTTGCCCTTCGCGGGATCGTCACACGGATCAGGCGCCTTGCTGGGCTTGTTGGGCTTGTCCGCGGCGTTCTCCTTGGACTCCTCGTCGCCGTTCAGACCGCCGGTCGCGGCATAGGCCCCGCCCGCCGCCAGAGCGAGCGCCATTCCGGCGGCGATGAGCGAGTTGCGAATCCGGGCCTTGCGCCGGGCGTCGGCACGGCGTTCCTGCTGACGCAGGAACTTCTCGCGTGCGAGCTGCTTGCGGCGCTGCTCACTGCTGACCACGGGTCGTCTCCTTCGGCACAGCGTACGTACATGGGTGAGGACTGACTTGGCGAGTACCGTATTACGGGTTCGCGGCGCCCGTACCAGCACCGGTAGGCTCGCGGACAATCAGTCAGCAGTTTCACCGTCGGACGAAGGACGATCGTGCTCGTTGCCGGGTTCCCCGCCGGGGCCTGGGGGACCAATTGTTATCTGGTCGCCCCCGCCGCTGGCGAGGAGTGCGTGATCATTGATCCGGGCCATCAGGCCACCGAGGGCGTCGCGGAGACCGTCGCCAAGCACCGGCTCAAGCCGGTCGCGGTGGTCCTCACCCATGGCCATATCGACCATGTGGCCTCCGTGGTCCCGGTGTGCGGCGCACACGACGTGCCCGCCTGGATTCACCCGGCCGACCGCTACATGATGAGCGACCCGGAGAAGGCGATCGGTCGCGTCATCGGACAGCCGCTGATGGGCGAGCTGACCATCGGGGAGCCGGACGACCTGGCGGAACTGACCGACGGCGCACGGCTGGACCTGGCGGGCCTGGAGCTCACCGTGTCGCACGCGCCCGGGCATACCAAGGGGTCGGTGACCTTCCGGATGCCCGAGCAGGCGGATGTTCCGCCGGTGCTGTTCTCGGGCGACCTGTTGTTCGCCGGCTCCATCGGACGTACCGACATGCCCGGTGGTGACCACGACGAGATCCTTGGCTCGCTGGCACGCGTCTGCCTGCCGCTGGAGGACTCCACCGTGGTGCTCGCCGGACACGGGCCCCAGACCACCATCGGCCGTGAGCGCGCCACCAATCCCTTCCTACGGGAGGTCTCCGCCGGCGAACCCGGCGGCGGGCCTGGCGGAGACGCGAGCGCCGCCCGACGAGGAATGTGACCAAGAACCCCGTGAACGCTTTCTCCGCCCCTAAGGGCACCTACGATCTGCTTCCGCCCAACTCCGCCGAGTTCCTCGCGGTGCGCGAGGCCCTGGCCGCGCCGCTGCTGCGGGCCGGCTACGGCTACGTCGAAACCCCGGGCTTCGAGCACGCCGAGCTGTTCGCCCGAGGAGTCGGGGAGTCCACCGACATCGTCTCCAAGGAGATGTACACGCTCTCCACCCGGGGCGGCACCGAGTTGGCGCTGCGTCCCGAGGGCACCGCCTCGGTGCTTCGTGCCGCGCTGCAGGGCAGTCTGCACCGTGGCGCCCTGCCCGTGAAGCTGTGGTACTCCGGCTCGTACTACCGCTACGAGCGTCCGCAGGCTGGCCGTTACCGGCACTTCTCGCAGGTCGGCGCGGAAGCCCTGGGGGCTGAGGACCCCGCGCTGGACGCCGAGTTGCTCATCCTGGCCGATGACGCGTACCGCTCACTTGGCCTGCGCGGCTTCCGGCTGCTGCTCAACTCCCTCGGTGACCGGGAGTGCCGGCCCGTGTACCGCGCGGCGTTGCAGGACTTCCTGCGTCAGCTCGACCTGGACGAGGACACCCGCCACCGGATTGACATCAACCCGCTGCGGGTGCTCGACGACAAACGGGAGAGCGTACGCGAGCAGTTGGCCGGCGCCCCGCTGGTCGGCGACTACCTGTGCGAGTCCTGCAAGACATACCACGAACAGGTGCGGGAGCTGGTGCGTGCGGCGGGCGTGACCTTCGAGGACGACCCGCGGCTGGTGCGCGGGCTCGACTACTACACCCGAACCACCTTCGAGTTCGTGCACGACGGCCTCGGTTCGCAGTCCGCCATCGGCGGGGGCGGGCGCTACGACGGTCTCTCCGAGATGATCGGCGGGCCGGCGTTGCCCTCGGTGGGGTGGGCGCTCGGCGTGGACCGTACGGTCCTGGCGCTGCGGAAGGAAGACGTCGAGCTGGATCTGTCCACGACTCCGCGGGTGTTCGCCGTGCCGCTGGGTGACGAGGCGCGGCGGGTGCTGTTCGGAGTCGTCACGGCGCTGCGCCGGGAGGGGATCGCCGCCGACTTCGCCTACGGTGGCAAGGGCCTGAAGAACGCCATGAAGTCGGCCAACCGCTCGGGCGCCGCGGTCGCGCTCGTCCTGGGTGAACGCGACCTCGCCGAGGGCCTGGTCCAACTCAAGGACCTGGCGACCGGGGAACAGAGCCCCGTACCACTCGATCGAGTGGCTACCGCACTGCGCGGGAAGGTCGGTTAATCCGGGGGTGGTTGGTCCATAATGGACGCCGCTCTGCTGTCGAGGTACGACGGGACGAATCACCCATGACCACCACCGCGCCACTCGCCAACGCTCGGGCTCACCCGGACCGGCCGCCGGGGGGTGCGGTGGGTGCCCGTCCGGGGCTGGCCTGGTTGCTGATCGTCAGTGGCGCGGCCGGTCTGCTCGCCTCCTGGGTCATCACGGTGGACAAGACCAAGATCCTCGAGGCCAAGGCGGAGGGTGACACCTTCACCCCCGGGTGCAGCCTCAACCCGGTCGTCTCCTGCGGCAACATCATGGAGAGCGACCAGGCGTCGGTCTTCGGCTTCTCCAATCCGATCCTGGGCCTGGTCGCGTACGGCATCCTGATCTGTGTCGGGGTGACCCTGCTGGCCGGGGCACGCTTCCCCCGCTGGTACTGGCTCACGCTGAACGCCGGCTGCCTCTTCGGCGTGCTCTTCGTGACGTGGTTGCAGTACCAGTCGCTGTACGAGATCAACTCGCTCTGCCTGTGGTGCTGCCTCGCCTGGGTCGCCACCATCTTCGCGTTCTGGTACGTCACCGGTCACAACATGCGGCAGGGCATGCTCCCCGCGTCCGGGGGACTGAAAGGCGTCGTGGGCGAGTTCCACTGGGTGGTTCCCGTGCTGCACGTCGGGGTCATCGGCATGCTGGTGCTCACCCGCTGGTGGGACTTCTGGACGAGCTGACCGGGACCGTCCGTTCCGCGTGAGCCGACCGATGAGCGGACTGTCAGTGCTGTGACTTAGGGTTACGCGGGTGGAGCCAGACCTGTTCACCGCAGCCGCCGAGGATCGTCGAGCCAAGGATCCGACCGTCAGTCCGCTGGCGGTGCGGATGCGCCCTCGTACGCTCGACGAGGTGGTCGGCCAGGAGCACCTGCTGCACGCCGGCTCGCCGCTGCGCCGGCTGGTCGCCGCGGGCGGGGAGGGGCCGGCCGGACCCTCCTCGGTGCTGCTCTGGGGACCGCCCGGCACCGGCAAGACGACCCTGGCGTACGTCGTCAGTCAGGCCACCGACAAGCGGTTCGTCGAGCTTTCGGCGATCACCGCCGGGGTCAAGGAGGTCCGTGCCGTCATCGAGAGCGCCAAGCGGTCGTCGGGCGCGTACGGCACCGAGACCGTGCTCTTCCTGGACGAGATCCACCGCTTCAGCAAGGCCCAGCAGGACTCGCTGCTGCCGGCCGTGGAGAACCGCTGGGTCACGCTGATCGCGGCGACCACCGAGAATCCGTACTTCTCGGTGATCTCCCCGCTGCTGTCCCGCTCCCTGCTGCTCACCCTGGAGCCGCTGGAGGAGGAGGACGTGCGTGGGCTGCTGCGCGCCGCGGTCTCCCAGGAGCGGGGGCTGGGCGGAGCAGTGGAACTGCCCGCCGACGCGGAGGCGTATCTGTTGCGGATCTCCGGTGGTGACGCCCGCAGAGCGCTCACCGCCCTCGAGGCGGGCGCCGGCGCGGCGCTGGCGAAGGGCGAGTCGAGCGTGTCGCTGGCTTCCCTGGAGGAGGCGGTGGACCGCGCGGCGGTGACGTACGACCGGGACGGTGACCAGCACTACGACGTCGCCAGCGCGTTGATCAAGTCCATCCGCGGCTCGGACGCGGACGCCGCCCTGCACTACCTCGCCCGGATGATCGCCGCGGGGGAGGACCCGAGATTCATCGCACGCCGACTGATGATCGCCGCCAGCGAGGACATCGGGTTGGCCGATCCGACCGCGCTGCAGACGGCGGTCGCGGCGGCCCAGGCGGTAGCGATGATCGGCTTCCCGGAGGCTCGGATCACGCTCGGCCACGCCACGATCGCGTTGGCTCTGGCGCCCAAGTCCAATGCCGCGTGCACGGCGATCGACGCGGCACTCGCGGACGTACGGGCCGGCCTGGCCGGACCGGTGCCCGCGCATCTGCGGGACAGCCACTACAAGGGCTCGGCCTCCCTGGGGCATGGCAGCGGCTACCAGTATCCGCACGATCTGCCCGGCGGGATCGCCGCGCAGCGGTACGCCCCGGAGGCGGTCCACGGCAAGCGGTACTACGCCCCGACCCGTCACGGCGCTGAGGCACGGTACGCCGAGGTCGCCCAGCGGGTCCGGGCGCGGTTGCGTGGCGAGTCGGAGACGTCCGGGGGAAGCGGCCGGACCGCGGGGGAGCGTCCCCGGGACGAGTGATCGTGGCCACGCGGAATAACCGGCGCGCCCGTTACGCTGGACCGCGCGAGTGTTCGTACGCGCTCGACGGCGCTCCGCCGTCGGGCGCCTTCCATGGGACGCGGCTGACCCGGTCCCGCACGTCGGGTGCGGTGGACAAGGGGGTCCCGGTAGAAGTATGCGCGACGCTCAACTAAGGTAAGGCTCACCTAATGAATGCGAGGTCTGTTCACCGTGAACCAGTCGCGTCCCAAGATCAAGAAGTCCCGCGCGCTGGGTGTCGCGCTGACCCCGAAGGCCGTCAAGTACTTCGAGCAGCGCCCCTACCCGCCCGGGCAGCACGGCCGTGGCCGTAAGCAGAGCAGCGACTACAAGGTGCGGCTGCTGGAGAAGCAGCGGCTCCGCGCACAGTACGACATCAGCGAGCGCCAGATGGTGCGTGCCTACGACCGCGCGCGCAAGGTCGACGGGAAGACGGGCGAGGCCCTGATCGTCGAACTGGAGCGCCGCTTGGACGCACTGGTCCTGCGCTCGGGGCTGGCCCGCACCATCTACCAGGCGCGTCAGATGGTGGTGCACGGTCACATCTCCGTCAACGACCGGAAGGTGGACAAGCCTTCCGTGCGGATCCGCCCCGACGACGTCGTGCGGGTGCGGGAGCGGAGCCGCGCCAAGCACCCGTTCCTGGTCGCCCGGGAGGGCGGGTACGCGCCCGACGGAGAGACCCCGCGGTACCTCGAGGTGAACCTCGAGGCGCTGGCGTTCCGGCTGGATCGGGACCCGAACCGCAAGGAGATCCCGGTCGTCTGTGACGAGCAGTTGGTCGTGGAGTACTACGCCCGCTGACCAGCACGGCACGCGGCTACCCGGGCGCCGTACGGACAGGCCGCTGTCGGTACGGCGCCCGGCCGCTCCGTCGTACGGCGCGGTCCGAGCGGTCGGTCGAACTCCCGCTTCCCGTGCGGACGGGAGCGGAAACGCGGTACGGATGCCCGCCTCCGGCGCGATAAGGTCGGTATCCCGCCGCGTACCGGGAGCGGACCGAACCGGGAGACGGCGACTGACCAACCCCGTACGACCCGAAGGAAGCGGTGCAGCGTGTCCGGTGGAGAAGTGGCCGGCCTCCTCGTGGCCGTCTTCTGGGCGATCCTGGTGTCGTTCCTCGCCGTGGTTCTGGTGAGGCTCGCACAGACGCTCAGGGCGGCGACCAAGCTGGTGACCGGCGTGACGGAGCGAGCGGTTCCGCTGCTCGGAGAGGCTTCCGCGACCGTGCGGTCGGCTCAGAGTCAGCTGGAGAAGGTGGACACCATCGCCAGTGACGTCCAGGAGGTCACCTCCAACGCCTCCGCGCTGTCCACCACGGTCTCCTCCGTCTTCGGCGGCCCCTTGGTCAAGGTGGCGTCCTTCGGGTACGGCGTGCGTCGAGCTCTGGGCCGCGAGCAGCAACCGACAGGTGGCACCGCCGACTCCGGCCGCCGCAGTAAGATCGTTCCGGGGCGTACGGTGCCGGGCGCCCGTCGTGCCGGACGCGGCCGGGGAAGGGGCTGATCCGCGCCATGTTCCGACGTGCCTTCTGGTTCACCACCGGCGCCGCCGCCGGAGTGTGGGCCACCACCAAGGTCAATCGCAAGCTGCGTAGCCTGACGCCGGAGTCGCTCGGCGCGCGTGCCGCCGACAAGGCGGTCGAGACCGGTCACCGGATGCGTGACTTCGCGCTCGAGGTGCGCACCGGCATGGTGCAGCGCGAGGACGAACTCAACGACGCGCTCGGCCTGCAGGCTCCCATGGACGCCGAGCACCCCGTGCTTCCCGCCCGGCCCCAGCCCCGGCCGGGGCTCGGCGAGGCGCGGCCCGGACCGGGGCCGGCGCGGGGCGACACGACATATCCGGCACTCCCAGCACACCCGTACGATCGGAAAGAGGACCACTGATGGAGTCGGCTGAAATCCGCCGCCGCTGGCTGCGCTTCTTCGAGGAGCGTGGGCACACCGTCGTGCCGTCGGCGTCACTCATCGCGGACGACCCGACGCTGCTGCTGGTCAACGCGGGCATGGTGCCGTTCAAGCCGTATTTCCTGGGCGAGGCCGCGGCTCCGTACGACCGCGCCACGAGCGTCCAGAAGTGCGTGCGGACCCCGGACATTGAGGAGGTCGGCAAGACCACGCGGCACGGCACCTTCCTCCAGATGTGCGGAAACTTCTCCTTCGGGGACTACTTCAAGGAAGGCGCCGCCAAGTTCGCCTGGGAGCTGCTCACCACCTCCCAGCAGGCCGGCGGTTATGGCCTCGACCCGGAGCGGCTGTGGATCACGGTCTACGAGGAGGACGACCAGGCGGAGCGGATCTGGCGGGACCTCGTCGGTGTCCCGGCGGAGCGCATCCAGCGGATGGGCAAGGACGAGAACTACTGGGACATGGGCGTCCCGGGGCCCTGCGGCCCGTGCTCCGAGGTGCACTACGACCGCGGTCCCGAACTCGGCCCGGAGGGCGGCCCGGCGGTCAACGACGAGCGCTACGTGGAGATCTGGAACCTGGTCTTCATGCAGTACGAGCGCGGCGCCGGCGAAGGCAAGGACTACCCGATCCTCGGGGATCTGCCCAAGCAGAACATCGACACCGGCCTCGGCCTCGAGCGTTTGGCGATGATCCTGCAGGGCGTCCCCAACCTCTTCGAGATCGACACCTCTCGGATGGTCATCGACAAGGTCACCGAGCTGACCGGGGTGCGCTACGGCGCGAGTGACCACAGCGACGTCTCGCTGCGGGTCGCCGCCGACCACATTCGTACGGCCATCATGCTCATCGGAGACGGTGTCACACCGGGCAACGAGGGTCGTGGCTACGTCCTGCGCCGCCTCATGCGCCGGGCCATCCGCAACATCCGCATTCTCGGCGCCGCCGGGCCCACCGTCGCGGAGCTGACCGACACCGTGGTCCGGGCGATGGGGCCGCAGTACCCGGAGTTGGTCGAGGACCACCAACGTATCGAGACAGTCGCGGTCGCCGAGGAGGCCGCGTTCCTGAAGACCCTCAGGGCCGGCACCAACATTCTGGACAGCGCGGTCACCGAGACCCGTTCCGGGGGCGGCACGGTGCTTCCCGGCGACAAGGCGTTCCTGCTGCACGACACCTGGGGCTTCCCGATCGACCTCACCCTGGAGATGGCCGCCGAGCAGGGCCTCTCCGTGGACGAGGCGGGCTTTCGGCGGTTGATGCGGGAGCAGCGGGAGCGGGCCAAGGCGGACGCCAAGTCCAAGAAGCAGGGGCACGCCGACCTGTCCGCCTACCGACAGGTGGCGGACGCCACCGGGACCACCGAGTTCACCGGCTACTCCGCCACCGAGGGTGAGGCGTCCGTCCTCGGTCTGTTGGTCGACGGCGTCAGCGCCCCGGCCGCACACGAGGGCGACGAGGTCGAGGTGGTCCTGGACCGTACGCCGTTCTACGCCGAGGGCGGCGGTCAGCTGGCCGACACCGGGCGCATCCGGCTGGTCGACGGCGCGGTCGTGCAGGTGCGGGACGTGCAGCAGCCGGTGCCCGGAGTGAGCGTGCACAAGGGCGTGGTCCAGGTCGGGGAGGTGACGGTGGGCGCGGGCGCGTACTGCTCCATCGACCTGAACCGGCGCCGCTCGATCGCCCGGGCGCACAGCGCCACGCACCTCACGCACCAGGCGTTGCGGGACGCGCTGGGCCCCACGGCCGCGCAGGCGGGCTCGGAGAACGCCCCGGGCCGGTTCCGTTTCGACTTCGGCTCACCCTCCGCCGTGCCGGGCGGGGTGCTGCTGGACGTCGAGCAGCGGATCAACGAGGTCCTGGGTCGGGAGCTCGACGTCTCCGCCGAGGTGATGTCCCTCAACGACGCGAAGAAGCAGGGCGCGCTCGCGGAGTTCGGTGAGAAGTACGGCGAGCAGGTGCGGGTGGTGAGCATCGGCGACTTCTCCAAGGAGCTGTGTGGCGGCACCCACGTGCACAACACCGCTCAACTCGGGCTGGTGAAGCTGCTCGGGGAGTCCTCCATCGGCTCCGGGGTACGCCGGGTGGAAGCGCTGGTGGGCATGGACGCCTATCACTTCCTGGCGCGTGAGCACACCGTCGTCTCTCAGCTCACCGAGTTGATCAAGGGTAAGCCGGAGGAGCTGCCGGAGAAGGTTTCGGGGATGCTCGGCCGACTCAAGGACGCCGAGAGGGAGATCGAGCGGTTCCGCGCCGAGAAGGTGCTGCAGGCTGCCGCCGGCCTCGCCCAGGAGGCGAAGGACGTACGGGGCGTGGCACTGGCCGCCGGCCGGGTGCCGGACGGCACCGCCGCCGACGACCTCCGTACCCTGGTGCTCGACGTGCGGGGGCGTATCCAGGGCGGCCGGCCCGCGGTGGTGGCGCTGTTCACCGTGACCAACGGGCGTCCGCTGACGGTCATCGCCACCAACGACGCGGCACGTGACCGTGGTCTGAAGGCCGGCGACCTGGTGCGTACGGCCGCCAAGGCGCTGGGCGGTGGTGGTGGCGGCAAGCCGGACCTCGCCCAGGGCGGGGGCCAGGACCCGGAGGCGGTCGAGCAGGCCATGGCGGCGGTGGAGCGCCAGGTGACGGAGAGCGCCTGATGCGACGTGGTCGACGCCTGGCGGTGGACGTCGGGGATGTCCGGATCGGGGTCGCCAGCAGCGACCCCGACGGGCTCCTGGCGAGTCCGCTCGAGACCGTGCCGGGCCGCGACCTCCCCGCTGCCCACCGGCGGCTGGCGGCGCTCGTGGAGGAGTACGCGCCACTCGAGGTGCTCGTCGGCCTGCCCCGCTCGCTGAACGGTGGGGAGGGCCCGGCCGCGGCCAAGGTGCGCGCCTTCGCCGAGCGACTGGCTCGTGGCATCGTACCGGTGCCGGTGCGTCTGGTGGACGAGCGTATGAGCACCGTCACGGCGGCGCGGGAGATGCGGGACTCCGGGGTCAGCAGCAAGAAGGGGCGCTCACGCGTCGATCAGGCCGCCGCGGTGGTCATCCTGCGCTCCGCGCTGGAGACCGAACGCACCTCCGGGCAGCCGCCAGGCCAGTGCGTCGAAGTGGTTGTCTGATCGCGATGCGGTAACGTGCCGCGCGACATGGCAGCGGTTCGAACACCTGCCGCACAGGCGGGCAGTTCGGGGTCGTGCGACCGCGTAGCATCGCGCGGCACGGCACAGGACCGCTGCCGCTCCATGGCGCGAGGGGATCGATGACTGAGTATGGCCGGGGCCCGGGCTCCCAACCGTGGCATCCCGAGGACCCGTTGTACGGGGACCCGGGATGGGACGGTGGCCAGCCCGCAGCACAGCAGGGCGGGTGGGAGCCGTACACTGGCCAGCAGTACGAACAGTCGTACGATCAGCAGTACCAGGGCTATCAGTACCAGCAGTACCCCGCGCACCAGGATCAGGGCTTCGCCGGGTCGCCGGACGCGTACTACCAGGATCCTTACCAGAGCTCCTATCAGGGCCAGGCTTTCCCCGGCGGGGGATACCAGGACCAGCCGTACCACGACCCGCACCAGCAGCAGGCGTACCAGAGTGGCGGTCACTACCACCCGGCGCAGCAGCCGTACGCCGGCTGGGAGGCCCAGGGCGGCGCGGACCCGTACGGTACCGGTCCGCAGCCGCACGTCTACGGCACGGGTCAGCATCCCGGCTACCACTCCACGGGGGAACCAGGGCAGACAGCGCGCCCTGGCCCTGCTGGCCCGGGCGGCGCTGGCTTCCCCGACCCGGAGACCGGTTGGGACCCGGGGCCCGACCAGGGAGAGCACGCGTTCTTCGCGGGTGGGGACGACCCGGACGACGGTGGTGCCGACGCGGAGGACGGTGACGACCGCCGTGGCCGGCGGGGTGGCAAGCGCCGCAGCGGTTGCGCGTGCCTCGTCGTCACCGTGCTGCTCGCGGGCGGTGTCGGCACACTCGGATACTTCGGCTACCAGTTCTACGAGTCCCGGTTCGGCCCGGCGCCGGACTATTCCGGAAACGGAAGCGGAACCGTACAGGTGGAGATTCCGAAGGGGTCGTCACTGTCCGATATGGGGAACATTCTGAAGAAATCCGGCGTGGTGAAGAGCCACGACGCCTTCGTGGACGCCGCGGACGAGAACACGAAGTCCGCTGGAATTCACGCCGGGGTCTACACCCTGCAAAAGCAGATGTCCGCCAGCGCGGCCATCGAGATGATGCTCGACCCGAAGAGCCAGAGCGGCCTCATCGTGCCGGAGGGACTGCGGGCCACCGAGATCTACGAGCTGATCGACAAGAAGCTGGAGCAGAAGAAGGGCACCACCGAGAAAGCCGCCGAGGCGGGCGGCCTCGGGTTGCCGAAGTGGGCGAGAGGCAAGCCGGAAGGCCTGCTCTATCCCGCGAAGTACACCGTCGGGGACAACACCACTCCGAAGGGCCTGCTGCGGGACATGGTGGAGCGCGCCGAGTCCGAGTACGAGAAGCTCGGTCTGGAGTCCGCCGCGAAGAAGCGTGACATGACCCCACGGGAGACCGTGACGGTCGCCTCGCTGATCCAGGCCGAGGCACAGGAGGACGCCGACTTCGGCAAGGTCGCCCGGGTGATCTACAACCGCCTGGAGAAACCCATGAAGCTGGAGTTCGACTCGACGATCAACTACGCCAAGGGTGAGTCGAAGCTCAACACCACGGTCGAGGACACGAAGTTCGAGTCGCCCTACAACACTTATCTGCACGCGGGACTACCACCCGGTCCGATCGACAATCCCGGAAAACAGGCCATGGAGGCGGCACTTGAGCCGACCAAGGGTGACTGGCTGTTCTTCGTCAGCGTGAAACCCGGCGACACTCGCTTCACTGACAACCACGACGAGCACCTGCGGAACGTCAAGGCGTTCAACGAATACCAACGAGAGAAGCGGAACTCCGGCTGATGTCCGTACGACGGCGCGCGGCGGTGCTCGGCTCACCCATCGCGCACTCCCTCTCGCCGGTGCTGCACCGGGCCGCGTACGCGGAACTGGGCCTGGACGACTGGACGTACGAACGCTTCGAGGTGGACGAGCGCGGTATCGCCGCGTTCCTCACCGAGCTGGACGCGGACTGGGCGGGCCTGTCCCTGACCATGCCGCTCAAGCGCGCGGTCATCCCGCTGCTCGACGAGATCAGCGCCACCGCGGCCTCGGTGGAGGCCGTGAACACGGTGCTCCGCGCGCCGGACGGACGTCGCCTCGGCGACAACACCGACGTCCCGGGCATGCTGGCCGCCCTGCGTGAGCGCGGCGTGCGGCAGGTGGAGAGCGCCGCGGTGCTCGGCGCCGGCGCGACCGCCTCCTCGGCGCTCGCCGCGTTGGCACGTGTCTGTACGGGCACGGTCACCGCGTACGTCCGGGGCGAGGAGCGGGGCCAGGAGATGCGGCGCTGGGGCGACCGGCTCGGCGTACGCGTGCGTACGGTGCCCTGGGAGCGGGCCACCGAGGCGCTGGCGGCGCCCCTGGTCGTCGCCACCACGCCGCCCGGTGCCACCGACAGCCTCGCGGAGGCGGTGCCCCAGGGCCCGGGGGCCCTCTTCGACGTGCTCTACGAACCCTGGCCCACCCCGTTGGCCGATGTGTGGGACCGTCGCGGCGGCGCCGTGCTGGGGGGCCTGGACCTGCTCGTGCACCAGGCGGTGCTGCAGGTCGAGCGGATGACCGGGCGGACCCCCGCGCCCGTCCACGCGATGCGTGCGGCCGGGGAGGCCGCGCTCCGCCGGCGGGCGGCCGGCGGGCCCGCGGACGGAGTCGGCTGAGTTCCGGCCGCTCGGCTTGGCACCCGACGTCCGGTGGTCGGACGGCGGGGCGGGACGCGTCCCGTACGTGGGATGATCGGCGGCAGGCAGAGGACGGCGCCGGTCGACGGCGCGAGAGCGAGGAGCACCGTTGAGCAGGTTGCGCTGGCTGACCGCGGGGGAGTCCCACGGACCCGCGCTGGTGGCGACCCTGGAGGGACTGCCCTCCGGAGTGCCGGTCAGCACGGACATGGTGGCGGACGGACTGGCCCGGCGCCGGCTGGGATACGGCCGGGGCGCGCGGATGAAGTTCGAGCGCGACGAGGTGACCTTCCTGGGCGGCGTGCGCCACGGCCGTACGCTCGGCTCGCCGGTAGCGGTGCAGGTGGGAAACACCGAGTGGCCCAAGTGGGAGCGGGTGATGGCGGCTGACCCGGTGGACCCCGAGGAACTCGCCAGCCTCGCCCGTAACGCGCCACTGACCCGCCCCCGCCCCGGGCACGCTGATCTCGCCGGGATGCAGAAGTACGCCTTCGACGAGGCCCGGCCGATCCTGGAACGAGCCAGCGCCCGGGAGACCGCGGCCCGGGTGGCGCTCGGCACGGTCGCGCGGTCCTACCTGCACGCCACCGCCGGGATCGAACTCGTCTCGCACGTCGTGGGGTTGGGCGCGGCCGCCGCGCCGCACGGAGCGCTTCCGGCGCCCTCGGACGCCGCCGCCTTGGACGAGGACCCGGTGCGATGCCTGGACGCGGAGGCCAGCGCCGCGATGGTGGCCGAGGTGGACCGCGCGCACAAGGAGGGCGACACGCTCGGCGGTGTGGTCGAAGTGCTGGCGTACGGCGTACCGGTGGGGCTCGGCTCGCACGTGCACTGGGACCGGCGGCTGGACTCCCGGCTGGCCGCGGCACTGATGGGCATCCAGGCGATCAAGGGCGTCGAGATCGGGGACGGCTTCGAACTGGCCCGGACGCCCGGGTCCCGGGCACACGACGAGATCCTCGTCACCGAGGACGGCATCCGCCGGGCCTCCGGCCGCTCCGGCGGCACGGAGGGTGGCCTCAGCACCGGCGAACCGCTACGCGTACGGGCGGCCATGAAGCCGATCGCGACGGTGCCCCGTGCCCTCGCCACCGTCGACGTCGCCACCGGGGAGCCGGCCCAGGCACACCACCAGCGCTCCGACGTCTGCGCGGTGCCGGCCGCCGGAATCGTCGCCGAGGCCATGACGGCCCTGGTGCTCGCGGACGCCGTGGCCGAGAAGTTCGGCGGCGACAGCGTGACCGAGACCCGGCGCAACATCACCGGTTACCTCGACGGACTGGAGATCTCGTGACCCCCGCCGTAGTGCTCGTCGGCCCCCCGGGCGCGGGCAAGTCCACGGTCGGCCGGCTGCTCGCCGAACGGCTCGGTGGCACCTTCCGGGACACCGACGCCGATGTCGTCGCCATGGCCGGCAAGCCCATCGCGGATATCTTCTACGACGAGGGCGAGGAGCACTTCCGTCAACTGGAACGCACGGCGGTGGACGCCGCGGTCGCGGACCACTCGGGAGTGCTGGCCCTCGGTGGCGGCGCGGTCGTCTCCGCGCCGAACCGGGAGCGGCTGGCCGGGCTGCCGGTGGTCTTCCTCGACCTGCCCCTCGCCGACGCGGTCAAGCGGGTCGGGCTGGACGCCCCGCGCCCGCTGCTGACCATCAACCCACGGCAGCAGTGGCGCGCCCTCATGGAGGAACGACGACCGCTCTACACCGAGGTCGCCCGCGCGGTCGTCAGTACGGAGGGGCGTACCCCCGAGCAGGTCGCCCAGGCGGTCCTGGAGTCATTGGAGTTCGAGCAGGCATGACCAGTCCCACGCACACCCGGATCACCGTCGAGGACAGCGGTGGCGGCCCGTCGTACGACGTGCTCGTCGGGCACCGACTGCTCGGGGAACTGCCGGAACTCATCGGCCCCCAGGCCAAGCGGGTCGCCGTACTCCACCCGGAGGCGCTCGCCGAGACCGGGCAGGTGGTGCGTGAGGACCTCGAGGCCCAGGGCTACGAGGCGATCGCGGTGCAGCTGCCGAACGCCGAGGAGGCCAAGACGGTCGAGGTGGCCGCGTACTGTTGGAAGGCCCTCGGCCAGACCGGGTTCACCCGCGGCGACGTGCTCGTCGGCGTCGGGGGCGGCGCCACCACCGACGTGGCCGGTTTCGTCGCGGCCTGCTGGCTGCGCGGAGTGCGTTGGATCGCCGTACCGACCACCGTGCTGGGCATGGTGGACGCCGCGGTCGGCGGCAAGACCGGCATCAACACCGCCGAGGGCAAGAACCTCGTCGGCGCCTTCCACCCGCCGGCCGGCGTGCTGTGCGATCTGGCCGCGTTGGAGTCGCTGTCCGCGCACGACTACGTCAGCGGGCTGGCGGAGGTCATCAAGGCCGGGTTCATCGCCGACCCGGCCATCCTGGAGGTGATCGAGAAGGACCCGGAGGCGGCGTGCCGGCCGGACGGTCCGTACACCGCCGAGCTGATCGAGCGCTCCATCCGGGTCAAGGCCGACGTGGTCGCCGGCGACCTGCGGGAGTCCGGTCGACGGGAGATCCTCAACTACGGGCACACCCTCGCGCACGCCATCGAGCGAAACGAGCGCTACAACTGGCGGCACGGTGCCGCGGTCGCCGTCGGTATGGTCTTCGCCGCGGAACTCGGCCGTATCGCCGGCCGTCTCGACGACGCCACCGCGCAGCGGCACCGGAGCGTGCTCCAGGCCGTCGGACTCCCGGTGACATACCGCGGCGACCAGTGGCCGAAGCTGCTGGAGACCATGAAGGTGGACAAGAAGTCCCGTGGGGACCTGCTGCGCTTCATCGTGCTCGACGGACTGGCCAGGCCGGCCGTGCTGGAAGGGCCCGATCCGGCGATGCTGCTCGCGGCGCACGCGGAGATCGCCGCGTGAGCGCCCAACGGGTGCTCGTACTGAACGGGCCGAACCTGGGCCGGCTCGGCTCCCGCGAGCCGGACGTCTACGGCGCCACCAGCTATCCCGGACTGGTCCGGCGGTGCACCGCGCTCGGTGCCGAACTGGGCATGGCGGTGGACGTGCGGGAGACCAACGACGAGGCTGAGCTGGTCGGTTGGCTGCACGAGGCGGCGGACGGTGCGATCCCGGTGGTGCTCAACCCCGGTGCCTTCACCCACTACTCGTACGCCCTACGAGACGCCCTGGCGCAGCGCACGGCACCGGCCATCGAGGTGCACATCTCCAACCCGAGCGCCCGCGAGGAGTTCCGGCACACCTCGGTGGTGGCGGCGGTCGCCAGCGGTACGGTCGCCGGCTTCGGCATCGGTTCGTACACCCTCGCGCTGCGTGCGCTGGCTGACCTGACCGAACCCTCACCAGCGGACTGAGGACGGCCTGGGGCGGGCCGACTCGTCGGGACGAGCCTGGTGGACCGGTCAGGCCCGTGCGGCGGAAGCCCTGCGGGGAAGGTACCGTTCGGTTCTGACAATCACACGAGACGGATCGGGGCGCGGATGCAGGAGTACGGGGCTCAGCGACCGTTCCCCCCGGGGCGATTCGCCGGACAGGCGCCCGGCCCGCAGGTGCCTCCGCCCGATGGTCGGCCCNCCGCGAAGCCGGACCTGACCCATTCCCGTACGTCATCGAGGCTGATGTGCGCGGTGGGTACGGCCCGCCGCGCCGCCCAGTGCTTCGCGACGGTCGTCTTGCCCGCGCCAGCGGCACCGATCAGCAACACCGCCACGGCCGCGTGCGTAGCGTCCAGGGCTCCCGTGTCCGCCGTCGGATCGGGAACCTGTACGGGCGCCCCGGGGGGTAGCTGCACGTGTCCGGTCGAGTCGCCGGGCGCCGGACGGCCACCACCGGGTGCTCCCGGGGGCACCGCGCCGGGGGCGGATGTACGGTACAGCAGGGGCGCGGTGCCCGCACCCCAGGCGCCGCCGACGGCACCGCCGTCCGCCCCCGGCGCGGTGCCCCCGGGAGCACCCGGTGGTGGCCGTCCGGCGCCCGGCGACTCGACCGGACACGTGCAGCTACCCCCCGGGGCGCCCGTACAGGTTCCCGATCCGACGGCGGACACGGGAGCCCTGGACGCTACGCACGCGGCCGTGGCGGTGTTGCTGATCGGTGCCGCTGGCGCGGGCAAGACGACCGTCGCGAAGCACTGGGCGGCGCGGCGGGCCGTACCCACCGCGCACATCAGCCTCGATGACGTACGGGAATGGGTCAGGTCCGGCTTCGCGGACCCGCAGTCCGGGTGGAACGACCACTCCGAGGCCCAGTACCGCCTGGCCCGTCGGACGTGCGGATTCGCCGCCCGTAACTTCCTCGCCAACGGCATCTCCTGCATCCTGGACGACGCGGTCTTCCCCGACCGTCCCGTGATCGGCCTGGGCGGCTGGAAACGGCACGTGGGGCCCGGACTGATCCCGGTGGTGCTGCTGCCGGGGCTGGAGATCGTCCTGGAGCGAAACGCCGCCCGTACGGGCAACCGGAGGCTGGCCGACGAGGAAGTGGCGAGCATCCACGGCCGGATGGCCGGCTGGTACAGCTCGGGACTGCCGATCATCGACAATTCCCGACAGGACGTGGCCACCACCGCGCGCATGCTCGACGACGTCGTGGCCCGCAGTCTGACCAGTCCGCCGAACTGGTAGTGGCGACGGCGTCGGCAGCTCCGCGGCCACCCGCGGCCCGCGGTGGCCGCTGCCCGGGGCCCCGGCCCCTCAAGGTGGACCTCCTCGCGGTTCCGGCTCGCCCGCATGGCCCTGCCCGGACGGCCTCGTGGCGCCCGTAGCCGTACGCTCACGCTATGTCCGACGTGCACGTTTCCCGACGCGCCACCCTGCGCGAGCGCTGCGCCGCGCAGGGTGGCGCGACGGGCGCGCTCCTGCTCACCGGAGCGGCCAACATCCGGTATCTGACCGGCCCC
>NZ_LJGU01000135.1:0-23412 GCF_001751245.1 Streptomyces oceani | reverse complement strand
ATACCGGATGTTGGCCGCTCCGGTGGCGGACGACGGGCTGCGCCGGGACGGCGGTGGGGGTGGCGATCCGGCCCTGGCCGCCGCGCGATCCGCCGCCGCGCGGACGACCGGCGGGTGCACCCTGGCCGTGGAAGAACACCAGTTGACGGTCGACCGGTACCGCGCACTGGACGCGGCCGTGCCCACGCTTCAACTCATCGCCCTGGCATGCGCGGTCGAGGAACAGCGGGTGGTCAAGGACGAGGAGGAGATCGCCGCGCTGCGGGTCGCCGCCCAGGTCACCGATCAGGCTCTCGGCGAACTTCTGGAGTCGATCCTGGTGGGGCGCACGGAGCGGCATCTCGCCCTGGAGCTGGAGCGTCGACTGATCGACCACGGAGCCGAGGGCCCGGCGTTTCCCACCTCCGTCGCCACCGGCAGCCACGCCGGCATCCCGCACCACCAGCCCAGCGACCGACGTGTGGAGGAGGGCGACTTCCTCAGCGTCTGCCTCGGTGCCCGGTATCGCGGCTACCGCTGCCAGATCGGCCGCACCTTCGTGATCGGTTCCGCGCCGCAGAGTTGGCAGATCGAGTTGTACGACCTGGTGTTCGCGGCCCAGCGGGCGGGACGGGAGACCCTCGCCCCCGGTGTCGGATACCGCGATGTCGACCACGCGACTCGGCACGTGCTGGACGCGTCAGGGTACGCGGAAGGCTTGGGGGACTGTATGGGACACGGCGTGGGGCTGGAAATCCGCGAGGACCCTCGGCTGGCACCCGATGCCATGGGTAAGCTTGAGAGTCGTGTGCCGGTCACCGTCGAGCCGGGAGTACACCTCCCTGGCAGAGGCGGTGTTCGGATCGACGACACACTCGTCGTGCGCCCGCAGGCGGACGGCGGTCCAGAGCTACTCACCATCACGACCAAGGAGCTGCTCGCACTCTGACCAGGGGCTGCGGATCCCTGGCTCGCGCAGCAGCAGTTTCAGGAGATTCCGCAACCGTGGCTTCCACGAACGACCTCAAGAACGGCATGGTGCTCAAGCTCGACGGCGACCAACTCTGGTCCGTCGTGGAGTTCCAGCACGTCAAGCCCGGCAAGGGCCCCGCATTCGTCCGGACCAAGCTGAAGAACGTGCTGTCCGGAAAGACCGTGGACAAGACCTTCAACGCAGGCACCAAGGTCGAGACGGCCACCGTAGACCGACGCGAAATGCAGTTCTCGTACATGGACGGCGAGTTGTTCGTCTTCATGGACATGGACACCTACGACCAGATCCCCATCACGCCCGAGGTGGTGGGTGACATGGCCAACTACCTGGTCGAGGGCTTCACCGCCACCGTCGCGATGTACCAGGGCAACCCGCTCTCGGTCGAGTTGCCCGCGGCTGTGGAGCTGGTCATCGAGCACACCGAACCGGGCGTCCAGGGCGACCGGTCCACCGGCGGCTCCAAGCCGGCCAAGCTGGAGACGGGCTACGAGGTGGGGGTGCCCCTCTTCATGACCACCGGCGAGAAGATCAAGGTCGACACCCGGACCGGCGAGTATCTTGGCCGGGTGAACAGCTAACCGTGGCCGCTCGCAGCAAGGCGCGCAAACGCGCCTTCCAGATCCTCTTCGAGGCTGACCAGCGCGGTACCTCGGTGGCGGTCGTCCTCGCTGACTGGATACGGCACGCGCGGACGGATCAGCGCCAGCCGCCGGTCGGCGAGTTCACCATGCAGTTGGTGGAGGGGTACGCCGAGCACGCGGTGCGCATTGACGAGCTGTTGGCGACGTACGCGGTGGACTGGCCCCTCGACCGGATGCCGGCGGTGGACCGCTGTGTGCTGCGGCTCGGTGCCTACGAGCTGCTGTGGGAGGACGAGACCCCGGACGCGGTGGTGCTCGACGAGGCGGTGCAACTCACTAAGGAGTTCTCCACCGACGACTCTCCGTCGTTCGTGAACGGTCTGCTCGGCCGCCTGAAGGAGATGAAGCCCAGCCTGCGTCGGTGACGCGAGCAGCGGCGCGACCCTCGGTACGGCTCGGTACGCATCAGCGTGCCGAGCGCGGACCCGAGCCGGCCTGTTGCCAACCCGGGGCCCGGGCACCGGCTCGCTCAGCGAGTCGCGTGCCCGGGCCCCGCGGTTGCGCGGGTGGTGTGCCGAGCGACGTCAGGCGTCCTCGTGCGCCACCGCGCGGCGGGCGTCGGCGTCCAGGACGCCCCAGCTGATCAGCTGCTCGGTGAGAACCGACGGCGACTGGTCGTAGATGACGGCGAGAGTGCGGAGGTCGTCCTGGCGGATCGACAGCACCTTGCCGTTGTAGTCACCGCGCTGGCTCTGGATGGTGGCGGCGTACCGCTGGAGCGGCCCGGCCTTCTCCGGTGGTACGTGCGCCAGGCGCTCGAGGTCGAGCACGAGCTTCGGCGGTGGCTCCGCGGCGCCGCCGGGCGTGGTGCCCGGCAGCAGCTCCTGCACCGGAACGCCGTAGAAGTCCGCCAGCTCCGCGAGGCGCTGCACGGTCACGGCGCGGTCGCCGCGCTCGTACGAACCGACCACCACTGCCTTCCACCGGCCCTGGGACTTCTCCTCAACGCCGTGCAGAGACAGCCCCTGCTGAGTGCGGATGGCACGAAGCTTGGCTCCGAGCTGTTTGGCGTATTCGCTGGACATAAGGCTCCCCGGACGATTTCGTGGTAACTCACTGTGAGATTACGCAGCGTAATGTCCGCCGTCAAGCCGAACGCTGTCTCCTGCGTCCGATCAGGTTGCGAACGGCCCTCGACTTGCTGCGGCCGCCCTCCGGCCGCGGGCCGACGCACGGCCGGCCCCGGTTCTCCCCATGATGCGCGAACCCGGCCGAGGTCGCGCGGGGACGGCGCTGCTAACATCGGGTCTCGCAAGCCCGACGTCCTTTAACACCGTCCCGTGAGACGGCGAAGGGGGTCCGTTACGTATGGACAACGACAGGGGCGGCGACGCCCACCACAACCCGACCACCGATCCGCCCCGACCCGTGCTGGAGGGGCCGGACATCGCGCGGGTGCTCACCCGGATCGCACACGAGATCGTCGAGCGGGCCAAGGGCGCCGATGATGTGCTGCTGCTGGGCGTCCCCACCCGGGGCGTGTATCTCGCGCGCCGGCTGGCGGCCAAGCTGGACGAGATCACCGCGCGCAGCGTGCCGGTCGGTTCCCTCGACATCACCATGTATCGCGATGACCTGCGCCTGAAGCCGGCTCGGGCGCTGGCCCGTACGGACATCCCCACCGAGGGGGTGGACGGGCGACTCGTCGTGCTGGTCGACGATGTGCTGTTCTCCGGTCGCACCATCCGTGCCGCCCTCGACGCACTGGGTGACATCGGACGCCCCCGGGCGGTGCAGCTCGCGGTCCTCGTCGACCGCGGTCACCGGGAGCTGCCGATCCGGGCCGACTACGTCGGCAAGAACCTCCCCACCTCGCTCCGGGAGACGGTCAAGGTCCGACTGTCCGAGGAGGACGGCCGGGACGACGTGCTGCTCGGCAGCCGTGCGGCCGTCATCCCCGACGAGCGCTAGGCCCGTGTAGTTCGGATCGGCCGCGGGGACCGCTCCGGCGGCCCTCGCCCCTGATCCAGGGGATCCGAACGACACGGCCTAGACGACCCCGGGGCCGCGCCCAGGACCCGCCACCCGGGAGGCCGCAGTGTTGCGGCCGGCCGGACCGGCCCGCCGCGCCCGGCCGCGCGCCACACCCCGGGGCACGGCGGTTGCCGCCCGTACGACCGACCCCAACGCACCCACGTAAGGCATCAGATGCAGCGTCACCTCATCTCCGCCGACGACCTCACCAGGGACGACGCCGTGCTCGTCCTGGACACCGCCGAGGAGCTGGCCCAGGTAGCGGACCGTCCGGTCAAGAAGCTGCCCACACTGCGCGGACGTACTGTCGTCAACTTGTTCTTCGAGGACTCCACGCGGACCCGGATCTCCTTCGAGGCGGCGGCCAAGCGGTTGTCCGCCGACGTCATCAACTTCTCCGCCAAGGGCTCCTCCCTCTCGAAGGGCGAGTCGCTCAAGGACACCGCGCTCACGCTGGAGGCGATGGGCGCCGACGCGGTGATCATCCGGCACCATGACTCCGGAGCGCCCCATCGGCTGGCCACCTCCGGCTGGATCGGCGGGTCCGTCCTCAACGCCGGGGACGGCACGCACCAGCACCCCACGCAGGCGCTGCTCGACGCCTTCACCATGCGCCGCCGGCTGGCCCCCGGCACCGGCCACGACCTGTCCGGCCTGCACGTCACGGTGGTGGGGGACATCCTGCACAGCAGGGTCGCGCGTTCCAACGTGCAGCTGTTGAGCACCCTCGGTGCCCGGGTCACCCTCGTCGCTCCTCCCACGCTCGTACCGGTCGGGGTGGACGGCTGGCCCTGCGAGGTGAGCTACGACCTGGACGCCGTCCTCGGCCGCACGGACGCGGTGATGATGCTCCGCGTGCAGCGCGAACGGATGCGGGACGCGTACTTCCCCACCGAGCGGGAGTACGCGCGACGATAC
Organism: Streptomyces oceani; assembly: GCF_001751245.1. GTDB lineage: Bacteria > Actinomycetota > Actinomycetes > Streptomycetales > Streptomycetaceae > Streptomyces > Streptomyces oceani. The sequence continues at coordinate 18,906 of NZ_LJGU01000135.1, read as the reverse complement.
GGCCTGGACGGCGAGCGCATGGCCCGGATGCCCGAGCACGCGCTGGTGATGCACCCGGGCCCGATGAACCGTGGCATGGAGATCACCGCCGAGGTGGCCGACTCGGCCCGGTGCACCGCGGTGGAGCAGGTGACGAACGGCGTCAGCATCCGCATGGCCGTGCTGTACCTGCTGCTGGGCGGCAGCGAGCCCGCCACCCCGGCCGGGACGCTCCCCGGCACCGAGGGTCAGACCGCTCTCCGGGACGAGTCATGAGCGGCGCCCGGCGCCGAGGTACGCCCCGAGCGCCCGGCTCGGGACGTACCGAATCCGCGCCACCCGAATCCCAGCCCGCGGACCACCGGGCGAGCCGACCAGAACGCACAGGAGAGCCCGTTGTGACGAAGACCCTGATCCGTGGCGCCCGGATCCTCGGCGGCCAGCCACAGGACGTACTGATCGAGGACGGCGTCGTCGCGGAGGTGGGTTCCGGACTCGACGCGGTCGGCGCACGGACCGTCGACGGCGACGGGCAGATCCTGCTGCCCGGCCTCGTCGACCTGCACACGCACCTGCGCGAGCCGGGCCGGGAGGACGCCGAGACGGTCCGCACGGGCACCATGGCCGCGGCCCGGGGCGGCTTCACCGCGGTGCACGCCATGGCGAACACCTTCCCGGTCGCGGACACCGCCGGGGTCGTCGAGCAGGTGTGGCGGCTGGGCGCCGAGTACGGCTGGTGCGACGTCCAGCCCGTCGGCGCCGTCACCGTGGGGCTGGAGGGCCGGCAACTGGCCGAGTTGGGCGCCATGCACGACTCCGCGGCGGGCGTACGCGTCTTCTCGGACGACGGCAAGTGCGTCGACGACGCCGTGATCATGCGCCGTGCCCTGGAGTACGTGAAGGCGTTCGACGGCATCGTCGCGCAGCACGCGCAGGAACCGCGGCTGACCGAGCACGCGCAGATGAACGAGGGCACCGTCTCCGCGGCGCTCGGCCTGGGCGGCTGGCCGGCCGTCGCCGAGGAGTCGGTCATCGCCCGTGACGTGCTGCTCGCCGCGCATGTCGGCTCGCGTCTGCACGTCTGCCACGTGTCCACCGCCGGCTCGGTGGAGATCATCCGCTGGGCGAAGTCCAAGGGCTGGGCCGTCACTGCCGAGGTCACGCCGCATCACCTGCTTCTCACCGACGAACTCGTACGCTCCTGGGACCCGGTCTACAAGGTGAACCCCCCGCTGCGTACGGAGTACGACGTGACCGCGCTGCGGGAGGCTCTCGCGGACGGCACCATCGACTGCGTCGCCACCGACCACGCCCCGCACCCGCACGAGGACAAGGACTGCGAGTGGGGCGCCGCGGCGATGGGCATGCTGGGCCTGGAGACCGCGTTGTCCGTCGTACAGCGGACGATGGTGGACAGCGGACTGCTGGACTGGGCCCAGGTCGCGGACCGGATGTCGGCCCGGCCGGCCGCCATCGGACGGCTCGCCGGCCACGGCCGTCCCGTCTCGCCAGGCGAGCCCGCCAACCTGGTGCTGGTCGATCCGGCCTACCGTGGACAGGTGAACCCCGCGGACTTCGCCTCGCGCAGCCGTAACAGCCCCTACGCCGGACGTGCGCTGCCGGGACGGGTCACACACACCTTCCTGCGGGGAGTGGCAACGGTCATGGACGGAAAACTGGCGTGAAGCACCTCATCACACTCGCCGCCGAACGCAGGTCCCAGGAGGTCACCGACTGGGCCGAGCGCATCGGCTGGGTCATCGGACTGCTCCTGTTCGTCGTGTTGCTGTACTGGCTGATGCGCCAGGGCTGGAAGTGGCGCGGCACCCTCCAGGGCGACCTTCCGGAGCTGCCCGGTCCGCCGGCCGCGACCGGGCCCGTACGACTGCGTATGGCCGGGCGCTACCACGGGTCCACCACGGCCGGGCAGTGGCTGGACCGGGTGGTCGCTCAGGGCCTGGGCACCCGCAGCCGGGCGGAGCTCACCCTCACCGACGAGGGCGTGGACGTCCGGCGGCCGGGGGCCACGGACTTCTTCGTGCCACGGGCACGGCTGCGTGACGCGCGACTGGACACCGGGATCGCCGGCAAGGTGCTGACCGAGGGTGGACTGCTGGTGCTCACCTGGGAGCACGGCACCCGCCAGCTCGACTCCGGGTTCCGCTCGGATTACGCGGCGGAGCACTCCGAGTGGGTCACTGCCGTACGCGCTCTGCTCGCCGACGCGGCTGGCACCGCCGACGCGGCTGGCACCGCCGAGGCTTCCGAGGACGGTGGTGCGGCCCGCGAACCCGCCCCCTCCTCCGACGCCGGCGAGACCCTCGAATCCACGGCAGACGACACCGGTGTCGTCGCCCCGCACCATCAGGAAGGCGCACGATGACGACCGTCGCCCGAGCCGGCAGGACACCGGCACTGCTCGTCCTGGAGGACGGGCGTACGTTCCACGGCCACGCCTACGGGGCTCGTGGCGCCACCGTGGGTGAAGCGGTCTTCAACACCGGCATGACCGGCTACCAGGAGACCCTGACCGACCCCTCCTACCACCGCCAGGTAGTGGTCATGACGGCCCCGCACGTCGGCAACACCGGAGTCAACGACGAGGACCCGGAGTCCGCCCGCATCTGGGTGGCCGGATATGTCGTACGCGACCCCGCGCGCCGGCCGTCGAACTGGCGCGCGGTGCGCACGCTGGACGACGACCTCGCCGACCAGGGTGTCGTCGGGATCAGCGGCGTGGACACCCGGGCACTCACCCGGCATCTGCGTGAGCGGGGCGCCATGCGCGCCGGGATCTTCTCCGGGGCGGCGCTGGAGGAGGCCGCCGGCGGGCGGGGCGTCGACGAGTCCGCGCTGCTGGAACGGGTGCGTGCGGCGCCGGAGATGTCCGGCGCCGACCTGTGCGGAGAGGTCGCCACGAGCGAGTCGTACGTCGTCCCGGCGGTCGGCGAGCGCCGCTTCACCGTCGCGGCGATCGACCTGGGCATCAAGGGCATGACACCACGGCGGCTCGCGGAGCGTGGCGCCGAGGTGCACGTCCTGCCGGCCACCGCCACTCTGGCGGACATCGAGGCGGTCGCCCCGGACGGGGTGTTCTTCTCCAACGGTCCCGGTGACCCCGCTACAGCGGAGCACGCCGTCGAGCTGATGCGCGGCGTGTTGGACCGCCGGCTGCCGCTGTTCGGCATCTGCTTCGGCAACCAGATCCTGGGCCGCGCGCTCGGCTTCGGCACCTTCAAGCTGAAGTACGGCCACCGTGGCATCAACCAACCGGTCCAGGACCGCGCGACCGGCAAGGTCGAGATCACCGCGCACAACCACGGCTTCGCGGTGGACGCGCCTCTCCACGAGGCCAGCGACACCCCGTACGGCCGGGTCGAGGTCTCGCACGTGTGCCTCAACGACGACGTGGTGGAGGGCCTGCGGCTGCTGGACCGGCCCGGGTTCAGCGTCCAGTACCACCCCGAGGCGGCCGCCGGCCCGCACGACGCCGGCTACCTGTTCGACCGTTTCACCGCGCTCATGCAGGGCGGCTCCCCGCAGGGCGCATCTTCGTTGGAGGGCCAGCGTGCCTAAGCGCAGCGACATCCAGTCCGTCCTCGTCATCGGCTCCGGCCCGATCGTCATCGGGCAGGCAGCCGAGTTCGACTACTCCGGGACGCAGGCCTGCCGGGTCCTCAAGTCCGAGGGCCTGCGGGTGATCCTGGTCAACTCCAACCCGGCCACGATCATGACCGACCCGGAGATCGCCGACGCCACCTACGTCGAGCCGATCACCCCGGAGTTCGTGGAACGCATCATCGACCGGGAACGTCCGGACGCCCTGCTGCCGACCCTGGGCGGCCAGACCGCGCTCAACACCGCCATCGCGCTGCACGACGCCGGCACCCTGGACACGTACGACGTGGAGCTGATCGGCGCCCATGTCGAGGCGATCAACAAGGGTGAGGACCGCGACCAGTTCAAGGAGGTCGTGGCGGCGGTGGGGGCCCGGACCGGGCACGGCGAGTCCGCCCGCTCGGTGATCTGTCACACCATGGACGAGGTGCTGGCCGGCGTCGACGGCCTCGGCGGCTACCCCGTCGTCGTACGCCCCTCCTTCACGATGGGCGGCGCCGGCTCCGGCTTCGCGCACGACGAGGGCGAGCTGCGCCGTATCGCGGGGCAGGGCCTGACGCTCTCCCCGACCACCGAGGTGCTCCTGGAGGAGTCCATCCTCGGCTGGAAGGAGTACGAACTCGAGTTGATGCGGGACCGCAACGACAACGTGGTGGTCGTCTGCTCCATCGAGAACGTCGATCCGATGGGCGTGCACACCGGTGACTCCGTTACCGTCGCCCCGGCGATGACGCTCACCGACCGGGAGTACCAGCTGCTCCGGGACATCGGCATCGAGATCATCCGGGAGGTGGGCGTGGACACCGGCGGCTGCAACATCCAGTTCGCAGTCAACCCGGAGGACGGTCGCGTCGTCGTCATCGAGATGAACCCCCGGGTGTCCCGTTCCTCGGCACTGGCCTCGAAGGCCACCGGTTTCCCGATCGCGAAGATCGCGGCCCGGCTGGCCGTCGGATACACCCTGGACGAGATTCCGAACGACATCACGGAGCAGACCCCCGCGTCCTTCGAGCCAACCCTGGACTACGTGGTGGTCAAGGCACCACGGTTCGCCTTCGAGAAGTTCCCGGCGGCGGACTCCGGACTGACCACCACGATGAAGTCGGTCGGCGAGGCGATGGCCATCGGCCGTAACTTCCCGGAGGCGCTGAACAAGGCCCTGCGCTCGCTGGAGAAGATGGGCTCGCAGTTCGACTTCGTCGCCCCGCCGGGAGACCGGGACGTCCTGCTCGCCGAGGCCGCGCGGCCCACCGACGGCCGGATCAACACGGTGATGGCGGCGATCCGCGCGGGCGCCACGCCCGAGCAGGTCTTCGAGGCCACCCGGATCGATCCCTGGTTCGTCGACCAGCTCTTCGCCATCCGGGAGATCGCCGACGAGGTCGCCGAGGCACCGGAGCTGAGCGCTGACGTGCTGGCCGAGGCCAAACGGTACGGCCTGTCCGACGCCCAACTCGCCGACATCCGCGGCCTGCGCGAGGACGTCGTACGCGAGGTGCGGCACGCGCTGGGCGTACGCCCCGTCTACAAGACCGTGGACACCTGCGCCGCCGAGTTCGCCGCGCGCACGCCGTACTTCTACTCCTCCTACGACCAGGAGACCGAGGTGGCCCCCCGGCAGCGGCCGGCGGTGATCATCCTCGGCTCCGGCCCGAACCGCATCGGCCAGGGCATCGAGTTCGACTACTCCTGTGTGCACGCCTCGCTGGCGCTGAGTGCGGCCGGGTACGAGACGGTGATGGTCAACTGCAACCCGGAGACGGTCTCCACCGACTACGACACCTCCGACCGGCTCTACTTCGAGCCGCTGGACCTGGAGGACGTACTGGAGATCGTGCACGCCGAACAGCAGGCCGGTCCCCTGGCCGGCGTCCTCGTCCAGTTGGGCGGCCAGACGCCGCTCGGTCTGGCGCAGGCGCTCAAGGACGCCGGGGTACCGATCGTCGGCACCTCCCCGGAGGCGATCAATCTCGCCGAAGAGCGTGGCGCCTTCGGCCGGGTCCTCACGGAGGCGGGTCTCCCTGCTCCGAAGTACGGCACGGCCTACTCCTTCGAGGAGGCACGGAACATCGCCGCCTCGATCGGCTACCCGGTGATGGTCCGCCCCTCGTACGTCCTCGGCGGGCGAGGCATGGAGATCGTCTACGACGAGCAGTCGCTGCAGGAGTACCTCACCCGGCACGCCGGGCTGATCTCCGAACATCCCGTGCTCGTCGACCGCTTCCTGGACGACGCCATCGAGATCGACGTGGACGCGCTCTACGACGGTCACGAGCTGTACCTCGGCGGCGTCATGGAGCACATCGAGGAGGCCGGCATCCACTCCGGCGACTCCGCCTGCGCGTTGCCCCCGATCACGCTGGGCGGCTACGACGTGAAGCGGCTGCGCGCCTCCACCGCCGCGATCGCCGCCGGGGTTGGAGTGCGCGGGCTGATCAACATCCAGTTCGCGATGTCCGGCGACGTCCTGTACGTACTCGAGGCCAACCCGCGCGCCTCGCGCACGGTTCCGTTCACCTCGAAGGCCACGGCGGTGCCGCTGGCCAAGGCCGCCGCCCGGATCTCGCTGGGCGCCACGATCGCCGAACTGCGCGGCGAGGGCCTGCTGCCGGCGGCTGGCGACGGTGGCGACCTGCCGATGGACGCGCCGATCTCGGTCAAGGAGGCCGTCCTGCCCTGGACCCGCTTCCGGGACGTGCACGGTCGCGGCGTGGACACCGTGCTCGGCCCGGAGATGCGCTCCACCGGCGAGGTGATGGGCATCGACTCGGTGTTCGGCACGGCCTACGCCAAGTCGCAGTCCGCGGCGTACGGTCCGTTGCCCACCAAGGGCCGCGCGTTCGTCTCGGTCGCCAACCGGGACAAGCGCTCGATGATCTTCCCCGCGCGGGAGTTGGTGGCGATGGGCTTCGAACTGCTCGCCACCTCCGGCACCGCCGAGGTCCTGCGGCGCAACGGCATAGCGGCCACGGTGGTACGCAAGCAGAGCCAGGGCGAGGGCGAGCAGGGCGAACGGACCATCGTGCAACTGATCCACGACGGTCAGGTCGACCTGATCGTCAACACTCCGTACGGCACCGGTGGTCGGCTCGACGGCTACGACATCCGCACCGCCGCCGTGGCGCGTTCGGTGCCCTGCCTGACCACGGTGCAGGCGCTCGCCGCCGCCGTGCAGGGCATCGAGGCCCTGGGACGCGGTGAGGTCGGTGTCCGCTCCCTGCAGGAGCACGCCGAGCAACTGACGGTGGCGCGTGGCGCGGGGGAGCGGGTATGAGGCAGGCCGGGCGGGTGCGCCGGACCTACGGGCGCGGGCGGCCGTGCGCACTCGGACGCGGCGTGCTCGGGTCATGCGTGGTGGGGACGTGACGTACGCGCTGCTGTTCCGACTGCTGCTGTCCCGCATGGACCCGGAGGCCGCGCACCGGTTGGCGTTCCGGCTGATCCGGGCGACCGCGCGGGTGCCGGTGCTGCGTACCTTCGTGGCGGCCTTCCTCGCTCCGCGCTATCCGGAACTGCGCACTCACGCCCTGGGGTTGCGCATGCACGGACCGTTCGGGATGGCCGCCGGCTTCGACAAGAACGCAGAGGGCGTGGACGGCCTGGCCATGCTCGGCTTCGATCATGTCGAGGTGGGTACGGTCACGGCACGGGCGCAGCCCGGGAATCCTCCGACCAGGCTGTTCCGGCTCGCGGCCGACCGTGCGCTGATCAACCGGATGGGCTTCAACAACGAGGGCTCCGCCGCCGTCGCCGCCCGGCTCGCCCGCCGGAGCGCCGATCCCGCGTTCCGTACGACGGTCGGCGTCAACATCGGCAAGACCAAGCTCACCCCGGAGGCGGACGCGGTCGCCGACTACGTCACCTCGGCACGCCGGCTCGCCCCGTACGCGGACTACCTCGTGGTCAACGTGTCCTCGCCGAACACCCCCGGGCTGCGGGACCTGCAGGCGGTGGACCGGCTGCGTCCGCTGCTGGGTGCCGTACGGGAGGCCGCCGACCAGGCGGTGCCGGGGCGCCGGGTGCCGCTGCTGGTGAAGATCGCCCCGGACCTGGCGGACGCGGACATCGACGAGGTCGCCGACCTGGCCGTGGAGTCGGGCCTGGACGGGATCATCGCGACCAACACGACCATCAAGCGGGACGGCCTCAGCTCTTCCCCCTCGAGCGGCGGTGCCGAGGCGAGCACCGCGGGAGAGGCCGGCGGGCTGTCCGGCGCGCCGCTGCGGGAGCGCTCGCTGGAGGTGCTGCGGCGGTTGTACGCCCGGGTCGGCGATGATCTGGTGTTGGTCGGTGTCGGCGGCATCGCGGACGCCGAGGACGCCTGGCAGCGCATCCGTGCCGGTGCGACCCTCGTACAGGGCTACAGCGCGTTCGTGTACGCGGGTCCGCTCTGGTGCCGTGCGCTGCACCGTGGGTTGGTCGCGCGGCTACGGGCCAGCCCGTACGGCACGCTCGCCGACGCGGTCGGCACGGACCTCAGGAAGGCGGACACATGACACCGAAGCGGGACGGGAGCGTGCCGGTGGCGGACCCGGCGCCGGACCCCGCGCCGAAGGCGGCGCCGGCGGCAGCGACGGAGCCGTTCGGCGCCCGGTTGCGTCGCGCCATGGACGCACGCGGGCCGTTGTGCGTCGGCATCGATCCGCATCCGGAGCTGCTGGCCGACTGGGGACTGGGGGACGACGTCGCCGGCCTGGAACGCTTCTGTGGCACCGTGGTGGGCGCGCTCGCGGACCAGGTCGCGGTTCTCAAGCCGCAGTCGGCCTTCTTCGAACGGTTCGGCTGGCGGGGCGTGGCCGTGCTGGAGCGTACGGTCGCCGAGGCGCGGGGCGCCGGCGCGCTGGTGCTGCTGGACGTCAAGCGCGGGGACATCGGGTCAACCATGGCGGCGTACGCCGGCGCTTATCTGGACCCCGCGGCCCCGCTCTTCGCGGACGCGGTGACACTGAGCCCGTATCTGGGCGTCGGTTCGCTCGCGCCGGCCCTGGACGCCGCCCGGGCCGCGGGCGCCGGGGTGTTCGTGCTCGCGCTCACCTCCAATCCCGAGGGCGCCGCGGTGCAGCGGGCCCAGACCGCGGACGGCCGTACGGTCGCCGGGGCGGTGCTGGACGAGTTGTCCCGGCGGAACGCCGAGGCGGCGCCCCTGGGTTCGTTCGGCGCGGTGGTCGGCGCGACCGTGGACGATCCCGTGGACTCGCTCGCGATCAACGGCCCGTTGCTCGCCCCGGGGCTCGGGGCGCAGGGGGCCACTCCGGCGGATCTGGTGCGGGTGTTCGGGGGCGTGGTGGGGAACGTACTGCCCAGCGTGAGCCGGGACGTGCTGCGGGCCGGGCCGTCACCGGAGGGGCTGCGAGCGGCCGTACGGGACCGGACTACCGCGCTCCGGAAGGCCCTTGGCTGATGGATGGCCAGCACAACTGAGAAGTTTTGACCTTGAATGTCCGATTCGGTGGAGGCTGACCAGGACTTTTCCGCTGTTCTCGCTGACTCAGCGCCGCAGGACCGCTAGTCTCCGACAAGAGCGGCGTGAACAGCGCGTTGCTCATTGCTCCGCTGGTGGGGGGCCACTAGGTTCCTCACCGATCCGTATCCGACAGTTCGACATCCGAGGTGACGTAGGCGTGGCTCTTCCGCCCCTTACCCCTGAACAGCGCGCAGCCGCGCTCGAGAAGGCCGCCGCGGCTCGCCGGGAGCGCGCCGAGGTCAAGAATCGACTCAAGCACTCCGGCGCGACCCTGCACGAAGTCATCAAGCAGGGCCAGGAGAACGACGTCATCGGCAAGATGAAGGTCTCCGCACTGCTCGAGGCGCTGCCCGGCGTCGGCAAGGTCCGGGCCAAGCAGATCATGGAGCGGCTCGGCATCTCCGAGAGCCGCCGGGTGCGCGGTCTCGGCTCCAACCAGATCGCCGCGCTGGAGCGGGAGTTCGGCGGCGCCTCCGCGTAGAGGCCTTCGACGGCGGTCCGGCCGGCGTCGGTTCGACCGGTCGCGGTCCCTCCGGCGGTCCGTGCGTACGCGCGCGGCGTCGGCGACCGTCGGCCGGGGGGTCTGCTTCGGCGGTGGGGCCGCTCGTCGCGGCATGGCCTGACCGGCGCCGTGTGGCCGTCGCGGGGTTTCGGCCCGGAGTGGACCCGTCGCGGTTTCCGACTCGGCGCGGAAACCTGGATAATCGCTCCATGACTACCGCTGACTCCCGGGGGGCGACCCCCACATCCCCGGAAGGACGCACGCGACTGACCGTGCTCTCCGGCCCCTCAGGGGTCGGCAAGAGCACGGTCGTCGCTCATTTGCGCAAGGAGCATCCCGAGGTCTGGCTCTCCGTCTCCGTGACCACGCGCAGGCCCCGCCCCGGCGAACGACACGGTGTGCAGTACTTCTTCACCGAGAGCGAGGAGTTCGACAAGCTGATCGCCAATGGCGAGCTGCTGGAGTGGGCGGAGTTCGCCGGCAACCGCTACGGCACCCCGCGGCAGGCGGTGCTGGAGCGTCTGGAGGCGGGCGAGCCGGTGCTCCTCGAGATCGACCTGCAGGGTGCGCGACTGGTCCGTGAGTCCATGCCGGACGCGCGCCTGGTCTTCCTCGCCCCGCCCGACTGGGACGAACTCGTGCGGCGGCTCACCGGCCGGGGCACCGAGGCCCCGGAGGTCGTGGAGCGCCGGCTCGCCGCGGCCCGTACGGAGCTGGCCGCCGAGGCGGAGTTCGACACGACCCTGGTGAACACCTCCGTCGAAGAGGTCAGCGCGGAACTGCTAGCCTTGATGAACGTCAGTTGACTGGTCAACACCACCCTCCGGAAGGCAGAGCGTGTCCTCTTCCATCACGACGCCCGAGGGCATCATCAACCCTCCGATTGATGAGCTGCTCGAGGCCACCGACTCGAAGTACAGCCTGGTGATCTACGCGGCCAAGCGGGCCCGGCAGATCAACGCGTACTACTCCCAGCTGGGCGAGGGCCTGTTGGAGTACGTCGGCCCGCTCGTGGACACCCACGTGCACGAGAAGCCGCTCTCCATCTCGCTGCGCGAGATCAACGCGGGCATGCTGACCTCCGAGGCGGTGGAGGCACCACCGCAGTAACGCCCCGAAGCTCTGATTACGGGTCCGGCAGCGCGGCTGTCGGACCCGTGGTGTGTGATGGGGGAGTGCGACGGCACGCGAGCGCGTACGTCCACGGGCATCCGCACAACGACACGGACCGGTCGCCGGCGTGCGGCCGGGTGACCCAGGTGGAGAGACCGTGCAGAGACAGGGCACAGCACAGGCGGCGGACTCGGTCGGGCCCAGGGTGGTGTTGGGCGTCAGCGGCGGCATCGCCGCGTACAAGGCCTGCGAGCTGCTGCGCCGCTTCGTGGAGAGCGGGCACGAGGTGCGGGTCGTCCCCACCGACTCCGCGTTGCGGTTCGTGGGAGAGGCCACCTGGGCCGCGTTGTCCGGCCAGCCGGTGGCCACCGGGGTGTGGGAGAGCGTCGAGGACGTGCCGCACGTGCGTCTCGGCCAGGCCGCCGACCTGGTCGTGGTGGCGCCCGCGACCGCCGACCTGCTGGCGCGTGCCGCCCACGGCCTTGCCGACGACCTGCTGACCAACACCCTGCTGACCGCCCGCTGCCCGGTGCTCTTCGCGCCCGCGATGCACACGGAGATGTGGGAGCATCCGGCTACCCAGGAGAACGTCGCGACGCTGCGGCGCCGGGGCTGCGTCGTGCTCGAGCCGGCGGTGGGCCGGCTCACCGGCGCGGACACCGGGAAGGGCCGCTTCCCGGAGCCCGAGGGGATCTTCGCGGCCGGTCGCGCGGTGCTCTCCCGAGGGCCGGGCGCGCCGGCCGACCTCGCCGGGCGGCACGTGGTGATCAGTGCCGGAGGCACCCGGGAGCCCCTCGACCCCGTGCGGTTCCTCGGGAACCGTTCCTCCGGCCGACAGGGGTACGCCCTCGCCCGTACGGCGGCCGCACGCGGTGCCCGTGTGACTCTGGTGGCGGCCAACAGCGAGCTGCCCGAGCCAGCCGGCGTGGACGTGCTGCGGGTGGGCACGGCGACGCAGTTGCGGGACGCCGTACGGGACGCGGCGACGGATGCCGACGCGGTGGTGATGGCGGCGGCGGTGGCCGACTTCCGGCCCGCGGAGTACGCCTCGGGCAAGATCAAGAAACGGGAGGGCGAGGAGCAGGCGCCGATAACTCTCCGTAAGAATCCAGATATTCTGGCTGAGATTTCCGAGAATCGGGACAATTCACGCCAGATCGTGGTGGGTTTCGCCGCCGAGACCGATGACGCGCTCGTGAACGGTCGGGCGAAGCTCGCTCGCAAGGGCTGCGATCTTCTCGTCGTGAACGAGGTGGGCGAGCACAAGACCTTCGGATCGGACGAGAGCGAGGCCGTGATCCTGGACTCCGACGGGACGGTCACGCCGGTGCCCTTCGGGCCGAAGGAAGCGCTGGCCGACACGCTGTGGGACCTGGTCATACGTCGCTTCTCGTAGGGCGCGGAGGGGCTTTGTCGCCGATCGGACACAAGCTGACATCACCCGGTTTTTCCGGCTGCCCGGGGAAGGTGCCGAAAGGGGTTATGCAGGTCACAGTTGTGTCGGAGTTCGAGACGACATGATTGGATGCCCCTGGAGATGGATAAACTGGCCGCGGACCGTCCTTGGGCGCAGCCCCCGACCGGTCCGCCATGTTCAGCCAGCAGCCGCTGCAACCACAGGGAGCGATGTGTCCCGCCGCTTGTTCACCTCGGAATCAGTGACCGAGGGTCACCCTGACAAGATCGCTGACCAGGTCAGCGACACGATTCTCGACGCCCTCCTCAAGGAGGACCCGCACTCGCGGGTGGCCGTCGAAACGCTCATCACCACCGGCTTGGTGCACGTGGCCGGTGAGGTGACGACCAAGGCGTACGCGCCGATCTCCTCTCTCGTGCGCAACAAGATTCTCGACATCGGCTACGACTCCTCCAAGAAGGGCTTCGACGGCGCCTCCTGCGGCGTATCCGAGTCCATCGGCGCGCAGTCCCCGGACATCGCGCAGGGCGTCGACACGGCGTACGAGAAGCGCGTCGAAGGCGACGAGGACGAGCTCGACGAGCAGGGCGCGGGCGACCAGGGCCTGATGTTCGGCTACGCCAGCGACGAGACGCCGGAGCTGATGCCGCTGCCCATCATGATGGCGCAGCGCCTGTCCGAGCGGCTCTCCACGGTCCGCAAGAACGGCACCATTCCGTACCTGCGGCCGGACGGCAAGACGCAGGTCACCATCGAGTACGACGGTGACAAGCCGGTGCGCCTGGACACCGTCGTGGTGTCCTCGCAGCACGCCGCGGACATCGATCTCGACTCGCTGCTCGCGCCCGACATCCGGGAGTTCGTGGTCGAGCCGGAGATGAAGGCGCTGGTCGAGCGCGGCATCAACCTGGAGACCGACGGTTACCGGCTGCTGGTCAACCCGACCGGCCGCTTCGAGATCGGCGGCCCGATGGGCGACGCCGGACTCACCGGCCGGAAGATCATCATCGACACCTACGGCGGCATGGCGCGGCACGGCGGTGGCGCGTTCTCCGGCAAGGACCCGTCCAAGGTGGACCGTTCCGCCGCCTACGCCATGCGCTGGGTGGCGAAGAACGTGGTCGCCGCCGGGCTGGCCGGCCGGTGCGAGGTGCAGGTCGCGTACGCCATCGGCAAGGCCGAGCCGGTGGGTCTGTTCGTGGAGACCTTCGGCACGGCCAAGGCCGACGTCAGCAAGATCGAGAGCGCCATCTCGGAGGTCTTCGACCTGCGTCCGGCCGCGATTATCCGTGACCTCGACCTGCTGCGGCCGATCTACTCGCAGACCGCTGCGTACGGTCACTTCGGCCGGGAGCTGCCGGACTTCACCTGGGAGCGCACCGACCGGGTCGACGCGCTGCGGAAGGCCGTCGGCAAGTAACGAGCACGGCACCACCGCCTCGGGCCCGGTCCCTCCACGGGGGCCGGGCCCGAGGCATGCCCGTACTGGCAGCCTCGTGCGTCGCGGTGCTCCTGGCACCAGGCCGGCGAGCCGGAGCACCGCGTCAAGTCCCCGCGTCTGACCGGGAGCGGCGCCGGCCGGGAGCAGATGCGCCCGTAGCCCGGCGTGTACCGCGCCACCGTCCTTAGAGCGTCCGGCGGTAGGTGAGCGGCGTCGGCCGCCGACGCCCGGCGCCCGGCTGCGTTGTCGTCGGTCGACAGCGCCTCCCGGCTGCCTCCCTCCTCCGCCTTGTCGGACTTGGGCCTCGACGCCCTCCCCACGTCGCTGACCAGACCCAGCGCGACGCCAGCTTGTGTCAGTTGGCGCAGTACGGACTCGCTGTCGGCGTACGGCACCCAGTGTTCGGGAGTCCGCAGCTGTTCGTAGAGCACGTCCGCCACCGGCGCCAGCTCCGGGACCGAGGCGTACCACGTGGTGAAGGCGTGGCGATGAGCTTCGGCGGAGACGTCCCGGCCCTGCTGGGCGGCCACCACTCGGTGGTCCGACAGGCCGGTCTCGAGTCCGCCCAACAGCGCGTCCATCGTGGCCTCGTCCACCGGCCGCGCCAATGCCGAGCGTATCCGTTCCGCGTATGTCCCGATCTGGAACAACGTGCCGGAGAAGTCGAACAGTGCGGCCCGTACGGGAGCCGGTGTCCTCTCGGTGCCGACAACGGTACGGATCGGACCCTCGGGGCCATGAACGGGAAGCATCCGATCTTCCTACCGCACGCTCCGGAGAGCGACCAGGCCGTACGCCGGAGCGCCCCACCGCGACCGCGTCGGATCGAGCGCCGTGAGCCACCGGCCGCGAGGGCACTGACCGTCCCGTGCGGCGCTGTCAGTCGGCTCTGCTAAGACTTGCGGTAGTGAGCAGTGACAACGCCCAGGGCGACGAACGGTCAGAGCACTCCGGCGCGCAACCGCCGGAGCAGCTCGCGCTGCTGCGCGAGACCGTGCGCCGCCACCAGGAGCCGCGTGCCAGGCCGCGCACCTGGCGGGGCGCGGCACCGGCCCCCGAACTCCCCGTCGCGCGGGTGCTGGTGGACAAGACCCCACCGCACTTGGACCGGTACTTCGACTACGCGGTGCCGGCCGCCATGCACGAGGACGCCCAGCCGGGCGTGCGGGTGCGGGTACGGTTCGGTGCGGGCGAGCGGGACGGTCGCCGGGAGGGCGGCGGCCTGCGGAACGGCTTCATCGTGGAGCGAGTGGCACGAAGCGACTTCCCGGGCACGCTGGCCCCGCTGGCCCAGGTGCTCTCCACCGAGCGGGTGCTCACCCCGGAGCTGCTGCGGCTGTGCCGCGCGGTAGCCGACCGGTACGCCGGTTCGCTGGCCGACGTGGTCCAGCTGGCCGTACCACCCCGGATGGCGCGCGCTGAGCGGGCGTCTCGTACGGAGCCGGCGGAGCCCCCACGCATACCGGAGCCCGGCGGCTGGACCCGCTACCCGCACGGGTCGGCCTTCCTGCACGCACTCGCCGACGGCGACGCGCCCCGCGCCGTGTGGACGGCGCTGCCTGGCCCCGGGTGGCCGGAGGAGCTCGCCCGCGCCCTCGCGGCCACGCTGGCCGGTGGCCGGGGCGCGCTCGCGGTGCTGCCGGACGGTCGCGCCGCCGAGCGCGTCGACGCCGCGCTCACCATGCTGGTCGGCACCGGGCGGCACGTCCTGCTCACCGCCGACGCCGGCCGGGAGTCCCGGTACCGCCGCTGGCTGGCCGTTAGCAGAGGGGCCGTGCGGGGAGTGGTCGGCACCAGGGCCGCGATGTTCGCTCCGGTACGGGATCTCGGTCTCGCGGCCCTCTGGGATGACGGGGACGCCGCACACAGCGACGAGCACGCTCCCCGGCCACACGCCCGCGAGGTGTTGCTGCTGCGCGCGGCGCACGAGCGGGCCGGCCTGCTGCTGGGCGCGCACGCACGCACGGTGGAGGCGGCGCAACTGGTCGAGTCGGGCTGGGCCCGCCCGCTCACCGCGACCAGGGAAATGGTGCGCGCGGCGGCCCCCCGGGTGCGTACGGCCGAGGAGGCCGACGAGGCCAGGGACCCGGCGGCGCGTGCCGCCCGACTGCCCAGCGTGGCCTGGGAGACGGTGCGCGCGGCACTCGAGCACGGTCCGGTGCTGGTGCAGGTGCCGCGTCGGGGTTACGTGCCCCGGCTGGCCTGCCAACGCTGCCGGGCGCCCGCGCGCTGCGGCCACTGCCACGGGCCGTTGGAGGTGGTCGCCGCCGACGAGCCGCTGCGCTGCGGCTGGTGCGCCCGTACGACCACGAACTGGCGGTGCGCGGAGTGCGGTGGCGTGGGGCTGCGTGGCCAGGCGTTCGGCACCCGGCGCACGGCCGAGGAGTTGGGTCGGGCGTTCCCGTCCGTACCAGTGCGCACCTCCGGGCGGGACCGGGTGCTGGACGCCGTACCGGAGGGGCCCGCACTGGTGGTGTCGACGCCGGGCGCGGAGCCGCCGGCTCCGGACCCCGGTTACGCCGCGGCGCTCCTGCTGGACGGTTGGGCGTTGCTCGGCCGTGCCGATCTGCGGGCCGACGAGGAGGCGCTGCGACGCTGGATGGGCGCTGCGGCGCTGGTGCGTGGCCAGCGGGACGGCGGCACGGTCGTGCTGATGGCGGATCCCACGCTGCGACCGGTGCAGGCCCTGGTGCGCTGGGACCCGGCGGGGCACGCGGCCAGGGAACTGGCCGAGCGTGCGGAGTTGGGGTTCCCACCGGCCTCCCGGATGGCCGCCGTCAGCGGTCCTGTGGACTCCGTGGCCGGCTTCCTGCGGGAAGCGGAACTGCCCGCGGACGCGGAAACGCTCGGCCCGGTGCCGTTGGACCCCCGGGCACGGAACTCCCCGTGGCGCGGCGGTCGTACGAGTCCTAGCGCTCAGTCCGGCCCGGACGCCCAGGAGCGGGGCCGGCCTGGAGTAGGGGAGGAGCGTGCGCTGATCCGGGTCCCCGCGGGCCGGGGGGCCGCGCTCGCGGCGGCCCTGAAGGCCGCGCAGGCCCGGTGGTTGGCCGGTCGTGCCGGTGCTCCGGTGCGACTGCGCGTCGACCCGCCGGACATCGGCTGACGGCCCGGCACCGCGCCGGTCGGCGACCCGGTGAAGACGGCACTGGGGGCGAACCGCGGGTGGGAACAAGGGCGTTCGGCGGACGCCGGCGACGGATACGCGCCGGAGCCGGACTGGTGCTTCGGTGAGCGGGCCGGGGCGCGTACCGACCGCTCGCCGGGGCGGTACGCGCGGCCCGTCCGCCGCGCTGCCGGCCTCGCCACGGGATTCCGTCCTGAGGTCGCGCCCAGTCCACCGCGCCCGTCCTACCCGTTGCGGGGCCCGGGAAAGCTCCCCGGACGCGGCTCCTGACCCGACTGGGACCCAGTCCCGGGCCTGGACCGAGAGCCAGTCCCAGATCCGGAGGATGCGGACCCGGGACCAGCTCCGGGCCCGGACCCGGACCTTCCGGATACGGTGCGCGCGTTCGGCACCACCGGTGTGGCGCCGCCCGGTGGGGTGGAGACCCCGCGCGTGCTCGCGGTGGCCTCCGCGGCGTGCCGGGGCCCGCTCTCCGCCTCCCGCCGCTCGGCGGCGCCCCGAGAGGCGCGCCCGGCACCGTAACGTCGGTGCACCGCCTGCTTGGTGACGCCGAGGGCCGAGCCGACCGCGTCCCAGGAGAAGCCCAGCGAGCGGTCGAACTCCACGGCCGAGGTGACCAGCGTTTCCACGTTCTCACGGAGCTCTTGGGCGAGCCGCACGGTGGGAGCGGGCGCCCGTCCGTAGACGACGAAGCCCGCGGCGGGGCCACTGCGTCGGGGCCGGTATACGTTGCCCAGTTGTGAGGTCAGGGTGCGCAGCGAGTCCACCTGGCGGCGGACCCGCTCGATGTCTCGCACCAGCAGCTGCAGGCTGGCCCTCGCCTGGGCGTCGTGGGTTGCGTTGTCGGCCATGGAGAAGCCTCTCGAACCTGCGGTAACGGATGGAAGGGGGACGTACGAGCTGCGGTCCGGCAAGCGGCCCGCCTTCGGTCAATCCCTCTTGACCAACGCGTGACCGGCCCTTCTGGTCACGCCCGGGCGGTACGCCGCTGGCATCCGGACCGTGGCCGCGGGGGCCGTGGGCGTACGCCCGACGTGGGGCGGCGCGCTGCCGACGGCGCCGTGCGGGCGGTGCAGGTCGGGCGGTGCGGCCGGCTGTCGCGGGCGGTGACCGACCGTACCCGGTGCAGGTCCTAGACTGGGTCGCTGCGCAACTCGCGTAACCCGTGTCACCCGTCGCCAGCCCCACCGTTTCCCCGTTCCACCCGTTCGCGAGAGGTAGTTGCCCGCCGATGAGGCTTGTCTTCGCCGGGACCCCCGAGGTCGCCGTACCAGCCCTGGACGCCCTGCTCACCTCCGAGCGGCACGAGGTCGTGGCCGTCGTCACCCGTCCCGACGCTCCCGCCGGCCGGGGCAGGCACCTGATCGCCAGCCCCGTCGCCGAACGTGCCCAGGAAGCCGGGATCGAGGTGTTGCGCCCCGAGAAGCCGCGCGATCCGGACTTCCTGGCGCGGCTGCGCGAGATCGCCCCGGACTGCTGCCCGGTCGTCGCCTACGGCGCCCTGTTGCCCCCCGCGGCGCTGGATATTCCCGCACACGGCTGGGTCAACCTGCACTTCTCGCTGCTGCCCGCCTGGCGTGGCGCCGCTCCGGTACAGCACGCGGTGCTCGCCGGCGACGAGATGACCGGGGCCAGCACCTTCCAGATCGAGGAGGGCCTGGACTCCGGTCCGGTCTACGGCGTGGTCACCGAGGAGGTGCGGCACACCGACACCAGCGGTGACCTGTTGACCCGGCTGGCCTTCGCCGGCGGTGGCCTGTTGGCCGCGACCATGGACGGCATCGAGGACGGTTCGCTGCAGGCCGTACCGCAGAGCGAGGAGGGCGTCAGCTACGCCCCCAAGCTGGCCGTCGAGGACGCCAGCGTCGACTGGAACACCCCCGCTCTGCGCGTCGACCGGCTGGTACGCGGCTGCTCGCCGGCCCCCGGAGCGTGGACGACCTTCCGGGGGGAGCGGCTCAAGGTGCGTGCGGTGACGCTCGCCCCCGATCGGGTCGGGCAGGCGCCGGGCGAACTGCTCCCGGCGAAGAACGCCGTGTACGCCGGCACCGGTTCGCACGCCGTCGAGCTGCGGTGGGTGCAGCCGCAGGGCAAGAAGCCCATGCGGGCGGCGGACTGGGCGCGCGGCGCGCGGATCGCGGCGGGCGAGCGGCTGGGGCACTGACACCCCGGCCTCCCGGTCGCCGTCGATCAGTCCGGCCGGTCCGTACCACCCTTCCGCACGGCGTAGGCTCGCCCGTGCCCCCCG